>NZ_ML974133.1:0-234989 GCF_004143485.2 Halorussus amylolyticus
CGCCACCGCGGAGGACGTGAACTGTCCTCTCGCGGTTGCGAGCAGATAGCTGGCGGGTCAGCCAGCAGTGTCACAACGCGGTTTCGCCGCCGGACGGCGGCGAAACCGCCCTACCTCGTAACCGCCAGTCCGACTAACCTGAAACACGGCTGAGCCAACGACAAGCACCACGCTTACTCGCCGGTCTGGACGAGCAAGACGCCGCCGAGGACGAGCGCGCCACCCGAGACCGTCGCGGCCGTAATCGGTTCGCCGAGCATCGCCGCGCCGAGCAACAGCGTCACCACCGGCTCGGCGGTGCTGACGATGCTCGCGTTGCTCGCGCCGATTCGCCGCAGGCCCGCGAAGAACGCGAGGACGGGAATCGCGGTCGCGACGACTGCCAAGGCGACGACCACTCCCCACTCGTAGGCTGTCGCCGGTACCGTGAGTCGCCCGGTCGCGCTCCCGAAGACGAGAAACGAGACGCCCGCTGCCGGGAGGACGTGGGCCGTGAGGACTTGCGGGTCAACGGTAGTGAGCGCGACCCGACTCGTCGTGATGTAACCCGCGTACACCAGCGCGGCTCCGAGGACGACCGCCACGCCGCGCACGTCCGCGCCTGCCGGGTCCGCGCCCGTGACGAGCGCCACGCCCGCGAGCGCGGCACCGAGCGCGGCGACCGTCCGGCGCGTGACTCGCTCGTCGAGTCCCAACGCCGCGATACCGACGACGAACACCGGGTACGTGTAGAGGAGGATGCCGACGAGGCCCGCGGTCATGAACGTCAGACCCCAGAAGTAGAGGCCGCTCTGGGCGGCGTATCCGACCGCGCCGAGTCCGAGTCCGAGCGCGAGCGAGCGACCGCGAAGGAGCCGAAGGTCGCCGCGGACGCCCAGCAAGAGCCACACGACTACGGTCGCGAGCAGAAACCGAAACACCAGCACGGTCGCTATCGAGAGGCCCGCGGTGTCCGCGAGTTTCCCGAAGATGCCCAGCGTACCGAATCCGGCGGCGGAGACCAGCACCAGCGCGGTTCCGAGTCGGTCCACGCTCGGCGTTCGAAGACGGGATACAAAACCGATTCGACTAAACGATGTCCGTCCAATCTCGGGCACGATGAACGCGCTGGCGAGTCTCGAAGAGCGCACTCCGCCGATGGCCGCCCTCGCGGTCGCCATCGTGGCGGTCAGCACCAGCGCCATTCTGGTCCGATTCAGTGACGCGCCGAGCATCGTCAAGGCGCTCTACCGCGTGGTGTTCACGACGCTCGCGCTCGCGCCGTTCGCCGCGACGTACTACCGCGACGACCTCCGGCGACTCTCGGCCAGCGATTTCGCAATCGCGGTCGTCACGGGGGTCGCGCTCGCGGCCCACTTCGCGACGTGGTTCGAGAGTCTGGAGTGGACCACGGTCGCCGCCAGCGTCACGCTCGTCCAGTCCCAACCGCTGTTCGTCGCCATCGGCGCGGCGGCCCTGCTCGACGAGCGAATCACCCGCCAGATGGTCGGCGGCATCCTCGTCGCGGTCTGCGGCATCGTCTTCATGTCGCTCGGAGGCTTTCTGTCGGGGGCCGCGCTCGCGGGAGCGCGGCCCCTGTACGGAAACTCGCTCGCGCTGGTCGGTGCGGTCATGGCGGCGGGGTACGTCCTCGCCGGGCGGTCGCTCCGCCAGCGGGTCGCGCTCGTTCCTTACGTCACCGTGGTCTACACGGTCTGTGCGGTGACACTCCTCGCGGTCGCGCTCGCGCAGGGCGAGACCGTCGCGCTCACCGCTTACCCGCCGAGGGAGTGGCTTCTGTTCGTCGGGATGGCAATCGGCCCGGGTATCTTCGGCCATACGGTCATCAACTGGGCGTTGAAGTACGTCGAGTCGAGCGTGGTTAGCGTCTCCCTACTCGGCGAACCGGTGGGTTCGACGTTGCTCGCGCTTGCGCTTCTGGGCGAGGTTCCGGGGGTGTTTACAGTCGCGGGCGGTGCGGTCGTCCTCGCGGGTATCTACGTCACCGCGGCCGGGCGGCCCGGCGGGGAGTGAGCCGCGAGGGGCGAGCGACCCGATTTTTCGGCGTTCGAAGTCGGGTAGGACGACGCTAGTGACGAGTAAGCCCGTCCGGCGGTCGGAGTCCGGGACGGACTATTCTCCGGCAGACGACGTATAACAAAGGTCGAATCGGCGAAATTCGGGGTAAACCGCCGTACAGTTCGGTGGACATCAGACGCGGCGCTGTCGGACGGCCGTCCGATTCGAGCGACGGGCCGTTCGTGCGCCGCAACCCCGCTACAATGACCCGGATACGAACCTACCCCGTACTCGTCGTAGTCGTCACGCTCCTGCTGGTCGCGTCGGTCGTCTCGCTGTCGGGCGGGACAGCGACGGCGGCGGAGAACACCTTCGTCGTCGAGCAGGGCGACGACTGCTTCGAGGTGTCCCCCCTGCAGGGCGACGAAGACGTCGAATCGTTCTACGACTACCGGAATCCGCTCAACAGCGACGAATACACCTACAGCTCGTACATGCCCGACCACCTCCCGCGCGAGGACGCGAGTCGGATGTTCCTCTACGACGGCCCGGACGGCGTGAGCCTCGTGATGGTCCACAACGAGCGCGGCGGGACCGGTGGCGGGAGCGCCGCGACGTTCCGGTTCAGCGGCTTGCCGGACGACGGCGAGTGGGCCATCGTGGACGACAACTACGACGGCCGAGACGACCGCATCTCCCGAAATCGAATCGACTGGACGTGGTACGGCGACCGGACCGACGGCGGGGCGTTCAACGGTCTCGACGACGCGGGCACCGAGATAACGGTCACTCCCGAGTTCAACGAAGACGCCGCGCTCTACGACGACCTCGACAGGACCGGCGAACTCACCGCGTGGGAGTTCCTCACGGGAAGCCTCGGCGGTCCGGACGTGGAGGGCCTCGACATGGACCGCCCGGTCACGATTCGGGCGGGCCACTGCACCGACGAGACGCCGCCGAACGCCGACCTCTCCGGGAGCGACGGAGTCGCCGGATTCCCGGTCTCACTCGACGCGAGCGCGTCGAGCGACAACCGCGGTATCGAGGAGTACCGGTGGGACTTCGACGGCGACGGCGAGGTGGACCGGACGACCGAGTCCGCCCAGGTCGAACACACGTACGACGAGACCGGCGAGTACCGCGTCGGCGTGACGGTCGTGGACGGCGGCGACAACACCGACGCGGCGGCGACGAACGTCACGGTCGAGACAGACGACCCGCCGGACGCCGAACTCGAAGTCGCCACCGAGTCGCCGACCGAAGGGTTCGAAACCGTCCTCGACGCGAGCAGTTCGACCGACGACGTGGGAATCGCGGAGTACCGGTGGGACTTCGACGGCGACGGCGAGGTGGACCGAACGACCGAGTCCGCCGAAGTCAGTCGCGTCTACAACGAGACCGGCGATTTCGACGCAACCGTGACGGTCGTGGACCGCGGCGGATACAACGACACCGCCGAGGTCGGCGTCTCCGTTGGGGAGGACGAACCGCCGGACGCCGAACTCGAAATCTCGTCGCCCGACGACCCGGTCGAGGGCGAGCAGGTCGTCTTCGACGCGAGCAATTCGACCGACGACACCGGCATCGCGGCGTACCGGTGGGACTTCGGCGACAACGAGACCGCGACCGGCGAGACCGTGACCCACCGGTACGACGGCAACGGAACGTTCGAGGTCACGCTCGAAGTCGTGGACGAGGGCGGCCAGAACGCGACCGAGACCGAGGATGTGGAAGTCCTGCCGCCCGACACGACCCCGCCGGAGGCCGACGCGAGCGCGGACCGCGAGGAAGTCGAGGCTGACGTGGACGTCACGTTCGACGCGGGCGACTCGACCGACGACCGCGAAATCGCGGGCTACGAGTGGGACTTCGGCGACGGCGAGACCGCCACCGGGCAGAACGCGACCCACGCCTACGGGTCGGCGGGGACGTACAACGCGACGGTGACGGTCATCGACGGGAACGACAACGCCGACACCGCGAACGTCACGGTCGAGGTGACGCCCGCTCGCCCGCCGAACGTGACCGCCTCGGTGCCCGAATCGGTCGAGTTCAACGAGACGGTCGAGGTCGAGGGGTCGGCGAGCGACCCGAGCGGCATCGCGAGCTACGAGTGGGACTTCGGCGACGGAACGACCGCCGAGGGCGAGGATGCGAGTCACGTCTACGAGTCGCCCGGAAACTACACCGTGACGCTGACCGCGACCGACCGCGGGGGTCACGTCAATCGGACCGCGGCGCAGGTGACGGTCGAAGCCCCCGACACGACCCCGCCGACGGCGCGCCTGACGGTCGGCGAGAACGAAACCGCGGTCGGCGATTCGGTGACGTTCGACGCGAACAATTCGACCGACGACGAGGGCATCGCCGAATATCGCTGGGACTTCGACGGCGACGGCGAAATCGACGCGACCACCGAGGACGCGACCGAGAGCCACGAGTACGACGAAGTCGGGAACTACACCGCGACCGTGGTCGTCGTGGACGGGAACGAGAACGCCGCGAACGCGAGCGTTGGCATGACCGTGGAAGCGCGGGAAAGTCCGTATCCCGGTGACGGCGACGACGGGAACTCGGGTGACGGTGATGATGACTCGGGTGGCGGCGGTTCGGGTGGCAGTTCGAGCGGCGGTGGAGGCGGAACGGGAGCAGGACCACCGTCCATCATCACCACGCCCGAGGAGCGCGGGCCGAACGCGGCCGCGGTAGACGTGCGAAACGGCCGGGCCGACGAGGAGATTCGGGCCGCCCTGCCCGAGAGCGAGGTCGCCGACGAATCCGGCGTGCGGTTCGAATCGGTGACGGTCACGCTGGGGAGCGACGACCCGCACTTCGTGGTCGAGACCGAGCGCGACGCCGAGAACGCGAGCGAACTCCGGACCGACGAACTCCTCGGGTCGCTCGGGGTCGGCGCGGCGTACCTCGATTCCGAGACCGTCGAGACCGCGAGCTACGAGGTGGTCGTCTCGCGCGACCGCCTCGACGACGCCGGACTCGCACCGGGCGACCTCGCCGCTTTCCAGCGAATCGACGGCGAGTGGCGGGAAGTGAACGCGACCGTCGAGCGGCGCGACGAGGGAATCGTTCTCCGGGCGGACACGGACGCGCTCGCGCCCGTGGCGGTCGGCGGCGACCGCGCGGTGACGCTGACTGACGCCTCGCTCGACGCCGAGGAAATCGCGGCCAGCGACCCGGTGACGGTGACCGCGACTGTCGAAAACGAACGGGACGAGTCGGTCGAAACCGCGGCGAATCTCACGGTCGATGGCGAGGTCGTGGACTCGAAGACGGTCGAACTCTCCGGGGGCGAGACCGCGGACATCGCGTTCGAGCACCGACTCGACCCCGGCACCCACGAGGTCGGCATCGACGGCGAGCGCGTCGGAACCGTAGCGGTCGCCGACCCGGTGGCCGACATCGCGGTCGCCGACGTGGCGCTCAACGCATCGACCATCGCGCCGGGCGAGCAGGTCGAAATCACCGCGAACGTCGAGAACGAGGGCGGGGCCGCGGGCGAACACGACGTCACGCTCACGATGTTCGGCGAGGACCTGGAGACGCGGACGGTCGAAGTCGCCGGGGGCGAGACTGAGGCGGTCACCTTCGTTCAGGAGGTCGGCGCGGAAGGTGAGTACACCGTCGAAGTCGGTGACCGGACCGCGGAGTTGGTCGCCGAGGACGAACAGGCGACCGACGACCCGCAGGACGGGGCGAGCGCGCCGATTCCCGGCTTCGGCGCGAGCGCGACGGTCGTCGCGCTCGCGGCGGCCGTGCTGGTCGCCCGGTGGCGGCGCTCCGGGTCGGCGTAGTTCGGTGACACGAACCGTCGGAATCGGCCGGTGACACGATTCGCCCCGAATCAGTCGGTGACGCCGACGGGGCGGAGGCTTTCGAGGTGGTCTTTCGCTTTCTGCGTTCGTTCGATTCTGTCGAAAAATAAATAATTAGCGTGCGTCCTGCTCGATAAAAAAAGCGGACGCAGCACGGTAGCTCCGTCTGTTTTGTGCCGAGGGTTCTGACCCAACCGCTCAGTAGACCCGCAGATGTATCGCGGTTACGGGAGAGAGACTCGGTCAAACAGTCCCGGATAATCAGTGACGAGTCCATCCGAATCAACCGGTAGTTCGGCGGTGAAGCCACTCGACACGTTTTCATACCGGTACCGCCCACCATTCTCGCCGATCGGTTCGAGGCAGGTGTACCGCTGAGAGACTGCCTTGACCTGTAATTCGGGCACCGTAATATACGCGACCTGCACCTCGGCTGACTCGTTCTGGTCAAGTTCCAATCGTCGAATTGGTAGCGTATTGCTGAACGGCGTTACTGAAATGTCTACGTCGATACATCCGTTCAGCGTCGATACCTCCATTCCTCGGCCATCGGACCATTTGCCTCCCCCATCGGCCCGAAGTGTTCTCGATTCTGACTCTCGGCCGAGAGTGGCAACGTCCACTCGCTGAACGTGATATCGGCGGTCGCACTCGACCTCGTAGCGGATACGAAACGGCGCGCCATCGACCGACCCGATAACGAAACTCTCAGCAGCGGCACCTGCTGAGTCCTCGATGAGATGTAGAGATTCGATTCCAATCCCGTCAACCGGTGACCAAAATACGTCTTGATTCATACACGGAGTGGTGCTGGGCGCGCGAACACGATCCCGGTTTCCATACGTACTTTTCTGTCTCTACCGGTCTAATATCTTTCCGGCCGAACCGCCTTCCGTGCGACACACATGCCCTGTACTGCGCAATTCGACCAGAGACCAACTCAACGAAGTCCATGCTGAATACAGAGACGTATTCACCACGCACCGTGAAACCCATCACTCCCGGAGAGTTTCGACAAGGCCGACCACTCAGTGCGACTTCGATTCCGCGTATTCGGGGCGCTCTTCGTAGTCGATGGGGTCGCGAACGCCGACGTTTTGGAACGCCTGCAATCTGAAGGCGCAGGCGTCACAGGTCCCGCAGGCGGGGGATTCCGCGCGGTAACAACTCCACGTGTGCTCGTAGGGGACCCCGAGTTCGACGCCGCGCTCGGCGATGTCGGTCTTCGAGCGGTCGGCGAAGGGAGCGCGAATTTCGATGTGGGTGTCGTCCTTGGTGCCGGTGTCCACGACGCCCTGAAACGCCTCGAAGAAGGCCGGGCGACAGTCGGGGTAGCCCGAGAAGTCCTCGGAGTGCGCGCCGATGAACACCGCCTCGCAGTCGTTGGCCTCGGCGTACGACACCGCCATCGCGAGCAGATTCGCGTTCCGGAACGGGACGTAGGAGGTCGGGATGTCCTCCGAATCGAGGTCGGCGTCGGCCACGTCCATCTCGTCGTCGGTCAGGCTCGACCCGCCGATGCGGGCGAGGTGGCTGGTCTCGACGCGGAGGAAGTCGGCGGCGTCTATCTCGTCGGCGAGTCGCTCGGCGCACTCGCGCTCCTTGTTCTCGGTCTCCTGTCCGTAGGAGGTGTGGAGGAGGTAGAGGTCGTAGCCCGCTTCGGCGGCGTGGTAGGCCGCGGTGGCGCTGTCCATCCCGCCCGAGGCGAGGACGACCGCGCGCTTTCCGGCGGTTCCGTCGGCGTCTGAATCGCTCATGCGTGACCACTAGCGCGGCGGCGAGATGAATCGTGCGGTCCGCGCAAAAAAGCGGTCGGCGTGAACCGACGCGCGCCACGAGAGACGTGTGAACAGCACAAGCGTTTACCTCCCCGAACACGCACGTCGGCACATGACGACGTTCCTCTCGGGGGGCACCGGAACCCCCAAGCTCTTGGCGGGGGCCGAGTCGGTGTTCGACCCGGCCGATACCACGGTCGTCGGGAACACGGGCGACGACGTGGAGTTGGGCGGCCTGCTGGTCTGTCCCGACATCGACACCGTGCTGTTCGAACAGGGCGGCGTGCTCGACCGCGACCGCTGGTGGGGCATCGCCGACGACACGACCGAGACACACGACGAACTCCGCGCGCTCGCCGACGCCGCCGGTCTCGACTCCGGCCCGCGATACCTCCCCGACGACGCCCAGACCGCGGGCCGCGACCTCGCCCGGTGGCGGCGCTTCTCGGGGGTCGCCGAGTTCATGGAACTCGGCGACCGCGACCGGGCGGTCCACGTCACTCGGACGGGCCTCCTCGACGAAGGCAAGTCACTCACCGAAGTCACCCGAACCCTTGCCGACGCCTTCGACGTGCCGGTGGACGTGGTGCCGATGAGCGACGACCCGGTGGCGAGCATCGTTCACGCACCCGAGACCTCCGACTACGCCGACGAGATGCACTTTCAGGAGTTCTGGGTCGCCCACCGCGCCGCGCCCGAAGTCGAATCGGTCGAGTTCCGGGGCGCGGGGGACGCGTCCCCCGCGCCCGCCGCGCTCGGGGCCATCGAGGAGGGGCCGGTCGTGGTCGGCCCGTCGAACCCCGTGACGAGCATCGGTCCCATCGCTGCCATCGACGGCCTGCGCGAGGCGCTCGAAGACGCTACGGTCGTCGCCGTCTCGCCGTTCGTAGAGGACGAGGTGTTCTCGGGTCCCGCCGCGAAACTGATGGACGCGGTGGGCTACGACCCCTCGACGGCGGGAGTCGCGGCGGCGTACCCCTTCGCGGACGCCTTCGTGCTGGACGACGACGACGCCACCGACCTCGACCGGCCGGTGGTCCGAACCGACACGAGAATGGATGACGAATCCGACGCCGAGCGCGTGGCCGAGGCGGTCGCCGACGCGCTGGAGGTGGCCTGATGTTCGAACCGCGCGTGGCGCTCGCCAGTCTCAGCGGCGAGTCGGACGCCGAGTGGGCAAAATCGGGAGCCGAGTTCGCGGGCGCGGCGTTCCTCGGCGGTATCGCGCTCGATGGCCCCACCCGAGAGGCCGCCCGGGAGTTGGTCGCCCGCGACCGCGAGGAGTTCCTGCCCGACGACCCCGTCGAATTCGCCGAGCGCCAGTTAGCCGCCCTCTCGGACGCCAACATCCGGGCGGGCGTCAACGTCAGGACGACTTCGCTCGGGCCGCTCCGGGAGGTCGCCAAGGTCTGCGCCGACCGCAACGCCATTCTGGAACTCAACGCCCACTGCCGACAGGACGAGATGTGCCGAGTCGGAGCGGGTGAAACCCTCCTCTGCGATTCCGAGCGACTCCGCGAACAGGTCGCAGTTGCGGCAGACGCAGGGGCCGACGTGAGCGTGAAAGTCCGGGCGGAAGTGCCGGGCGCGGACCTCCCGGAAATCGCGCGGACGATAGCCGACGCCGGAGGCGACGCGATTCACGTGGACGCGATGGACTCGAAAGGAGTGATTGCCGAAGTCGCCGACGCCGCCGACCTGTTCGTCGTCGCCAACAACGGAGTGCGCGACGAAGCCACGGTCCGGGAGTACCTCGCCTACGGCGCGGACGCCGTGAGCGTCGGCAGGCCGAGCGATACTCCCGAAGTTCTCCGGAAAGTCCGAGACGCGACCACAGCGTGGTTCGCGGGCGAGAAGGAAGAAACGGAGGTGCGCGCATGACGCCCGCCGAGAACGCCCAGTTGGCGCTCCTACTGGAGGTCTCGGGCACGCCCAAGCCCGGCAACGTGGACCGCGAGCGCGACTTCCCGGACCTCCGATTCGAGCACTTCCTCGCTGGCGCGGTGGGCGCGGGACCGGGCCTGCGCGCGGCCGAGGGCGGCGCGCCCGTGGGCGAAGCGTTCGAACAGGCAGTCGCGGGAATGAGCCAGCAGGAAGGCGGCAACACCCAGTTCGGCGCGCTTCTCCTGCTCGTCCCCCTCGTGCGGGCCGCCGCCGACGGCGACCTCTCGCCGGAGGGCGCGACCCGCGTGGTCGAGAATACGACGGTCGCGGACGCCGCCGACTTCTACCGGGCGTTCGACCACGCCGACGTGTTCGTCTCCGACCCGCCGGAAGACGCCGAGGCGCTTGACGTTCGCCGGGGAGCCGACGCGATTCCTGCAGTCGAGGAGCGCGACCTCACGCTGTACGACGTGCTGGCGCTCGGCGACGACGCTGACGACGTGGCCGCCGAGTGGACCGGCGGCTTCGAGCGCACGTTCTGGGCCGCCGACCGAGTCGCCGACCTCGCCGCGCTCGATACGCCGGTCACTGCGAAGGGCGCGCAGGTCTATCTCGAACTCCTCGCGCGCGAACCCGACACGCTCGTCGCGAAGCGCCACGGCCGAAAGGTCGCCGAGAGCGTCAGAGTTCGCGCACAGGAGGCGCTCGAAGGCGGCCCCGAGGTAATCGAGGCGTTCGCCGATTCGCTGGTCGAAGACGGCGTGAATCCCGGCACGACCGCCGACATCGCCGCGGCGGGCCTGTTCGTCGCGCTGGCGCGCGGGGAGGTGTCGGTGTGAGTTCGGACGCCGACTGGCCGGTCGAGTTTCGCGGCGTCACCGAATCTGTCGTGACCACGCTCGGCCCGAACGGCCTGTGGAACGTCGCGGCGCTCGGCCTCCACCCGCCCGAAGAGGCCGGGAATCACGTGACCGCCAGAACCTGGGGGAACACCCGAACCCGTCGAAACTTCCACCGGCAGGGCGGTGGCTACGTCCAGTTCGTTCGCGACCCCGTGGTGTTCGTGGACGCTACCCACTCGATTTTCGAGGTCGAAGCGCCGGTCCTCGACGCCGCCGACGCGTGGGTCGAAGTCGAAGCCGAACAGGTGGACTCGGGCGAATCGGGCGGCACGTCGTGGGAGGAATGGGAACTCCGACCGCGTGACGCGGGCGTCGAGCGCGAAGTCGTCCCGATGATACGTCGCGGATTCAACGCCGTGGTCGAAGCGACGGTCGCGGCCTCGCGATTCGGCGTGGACGCCTACGACCAGGCCGAACTCCGGCGGCGATTTGACTACTTCGTAGAAGTGGGCCGCAACTGCGGCGACGACCGCGTTCAGAAGGCGCTCGACCGACTCGCGGAGTCCGTCGATTCGTAGCGCGCGACCGGCCGGGAAACGCCCGCGGCACCTTGACGGGCCTCAGAAGGTGTCTTTGCGGTCGATTGTAACGGTCCAGTCCGGAATCTCCTCGGGCGCGTATCGCAAGTCCCAGACGCCTTCTACGTCCTTTCCCTCCCCGAACGACCGAAGGACTAGCTCTTCGAGTTCTTCTTGAAACGCAGCGTCGTCGATGTTTTTGTTATCCATGACTATCGGGCGAGAGTTGGTCTTGGCGAAGCCTCAGAAGGCAAGTGTATTCAGGGTTACGCATTACCACGGTGACCGACGACCGCGAACGAATGGGTTTAAGGTTCGCAACGGAAAACTGTCGGGTATGCCAATCAAGCCCGACTACGTCAAGAAGACTGGCACCATACTGCTCGACCGATACCCCGAAGCCTTCACCAAGGACTTCGACCAGAACAAAGAGAGCGTCACGAAACTGACCAACATCGAGTCGAAGGGCGTCCGCAACCGCATCGCGGGCTACGTCACTCGGAAGAAGTAAAACAACCTTTTGCTGCGGGAGGCGCATAAACGCGCCTCCCTTGCAAAACGTTGATGAAAAACACGGCGTCACCTCCTCCTTCGCTTGGCGGTGCGCAGAGCGCACCGCCTGCGCTCAGTCGAAGGTTCCTTGGTCCGCTCCTCGCTACGCTCGTCGCGGTACAATCACTTGTACTCTACCGCAGGGGAAGGTCGAAGCTGTCGAAACAAATGTCGTTTCGCCCGGCGATACTTTCCACGGGTCACACCGTAATCCACCGCGAGCGAACGCAGTGAGCGAGCGGACCAAGGAACCTTCGACTGAGCGAGAGCAAGGCGGCGGAGCCGCCTTGCTCGAAGCGAAGGAGGAGGTGACGCAGGATTTTCATCGACGTTTTGCCAGCGAGCGCCTCTTGGGGCGCGAGCGCAGCAAAAGGTCGTGTGCAGTAAAAGGTCGTTGTGCAAGAACCAAGGGTATCCAAACCGTTTTCCTGCCGTAGCGCTCACCCACGACAATGACCGTACGAGTCGGTATCCTCGGTGCGACGGGCGCGGTCGGCCAGCGAGCGATTCAGTTGCTGGACGGCCACCCCGAGTTCGAACTGGCGGCGGTAACGGCGAGCGAATCGAGCGCGGGTCTCTCCTACGGCGAGGCCGCGAAGTGGCGCATCGACGCCCCGATTCCGGAATCGGTCGCGGACCTCACGGTGCGCGAGACCGACCCCGACGCGGTGCCCGACGACGTGGACCTCCTCTTCTCGTCGCTCCCCTCCGGCGTGGCCGCCGAGGTCGAACCCGGATTCGCGGAGGCGGGCTACGTCCTCTCGTCGAACTCCTCGAACGACCGGATGGCCGACGACGTGCCGCTCGTGATTCCCGAAATCAACCCCGGCCACCTCGACCTGCTCGAAGTCCAGCGCGACGAGCGCGGGTGGGACGGCGCGCTCGTCAAGAACCCCAACTGCTCGACCATCACGATGGTCCCGACGCTCTCGGCGCTCGCCCAGTTCGGTCTGGAGCGCGTCCACGTCTCGACCCTCCAAGCGGTCTCGGGCGGCGGCTACTCCGGCGTGACCTCGATGGAAATCATCGACAACGTCCTCCCGCACATCGGCGGCGAGGAGTCGAAGATGGAGACCGAATCGAAGAAGCTCCTCGGCACCTTCGACGGCGCGGAACTCGACCACCACGCGGTCGAGGTGTCGGCGTCGTGCAACCGCGTGCCGACCATCGACGGCCACCTCGAAAACGTCTGGGCCGAGACGGCCGACGACGTGTCCGCAACTGACGTGGAGGACGCCTTCCGCGGCGTCGAGAGCCTCGACCTGCCGAGTTCGCCCGACCCGCTCATCGAGGTGTTCGACGACCCGAACCGACCGCAACCCCGACTCGACCGCATGGTCGGCGACGGAATGGCAATCGCGGCGGGCGGCGTCCAAGAGACCGCGAGCGGCGTCCAGTACAACACGCTGGCGCACAACACGATCCGCGGCGCGGCGGGCGCGGCGGTGCTGAACGGCGAACTGCTGGCGAGCGACGGCTGGATTTAATCGGGGTCGGCGACCCGACACTTTTTCGTTTCGCGCTCGAAGGGAGTCGTATGTCGGCCGACGCGACGCCCTCCGACGCGACCCTGTCGTGGAGTCACACCTCCGAGGAGTCGCGACTTCTCCGGGCGCTCGTCGGCGTTCCGAAGGGCGTCATCGACGGCGGCCTGCTCGCGTTCGTCATCGGAGTCGTCGGGGCCGCGCTTTTGCTGGTCGTCAACGGAAGCTACGCGCTCGGAATCGCGGTCGTAGTCGCGGCCGTCTTCGGCGTGGCTCGAATCGCGCCCCACCTCTTCGCGCGAATCGACGGAGAGTACGTCTTTTTCGACGAGTTTCGCGGCCCGGAACGGTGGTACGCCGCCGTCGGCGTACTCGGAGGTCTCGGCGTCCTCGCAGTCGGCGTTCGATTCGGGTCTCGGGGATTTCTCCTCGCGGTTCTCGGCACCGTCCTCGCTCCGCTACTGGTCGCTGCAGGACTCTCCTCCGAGGGCGAACTCGACGCCCGCGCGCGGACGCTGACCTACGGCGGCACCGACATCGACCTCCGGACGCTCGACGGCGTTCGCCGCCTTCCGGTCGGCGGCTACGCCGTCTACCGACTCTCGTACGTCTCCGGGGCCGCGACGTTCTCCACCCCGCGCTACGTCGTGATTCCTCAGAACGTCGATTCCGAGGTTCGCGCCGCCTTCGACGCCGGAGTCGCGGAATCAGCCGCGACTCCGGCGTCCTCGACTCGGGCGGTTCGGGTCGCGGCGCTCGGGATGGGTATTTTCTTCTTCGCGTTCGCGGGCCTCCTGCTGACCGTCGAACCGACGGGTCCGAACCCGCGGGCCGGTGGTGTGCTCTGGTACGCCGCGTCGGTGGCCGGTCTGTTCGGCGCGCTGTTCGTCGGCATCGGGATACGAACCGAGTGAGTCGAAGGCGCGGTGCACCGACACTCAGGCCACCCGATTTTTCAGTTCCTCGCCGTCCGCCAATCGACCGACGTTCCCGGCCACGATGTCGGCCTGCCGGGCGTAGTACTCGGGCGTGTGGCCCGAGCAGTGGGGCGTGATGAGGCAGTTCTCGAAGTTCCAGAGCGGGTGAGTCTCGGGCAGCGGTTCGGGGTCGGTCACGTCGAGCGCCGCGCCCCGGACGTGGTTGCTCCGGAGCGCGTTCACCATCGCGTCGGTCTCGACTACCGGCCCGCGCGCGACGTTGACGACGACCGAATCCGACGGGAGGGTCGTGAATTCGGCCTCGCCCACAAGTCCGCGAGTGGTCTCGGTCAGCGGACACGCCAACACGAGGTAGTCGGTCCGAGCGAGCGCGTCGTGGAAGTCCTCGGAGTCGAATCCGACCACTTCGTCGGTCGGGCCGCCCTTTTCGGGCGTGTAGCGAACCCCAATCGTCTCGACGCCGAACCCCTGCAGGCGGGAGACGACGGCCTGTCCGATGGCTCCGAGTCCGACGACGGTGACGGTGCTTCCCTTGAGTTCGTGCGACTGGAAGTGTCGCCACTCGTGATTCTGCTGTCGTCGCCACCCCTCGTGGAGTCGGCGCGCGAACACGAGCAGGTTCCCGACGACGTGTTCGCCGATGTTCGGGCCGTGGACTCCGGAGGCGTTTGTGACCGCCACGCCCCGGTCTTCGAGCGCGTCCATCGGCAGGTGGCCGGTGCCCGCGTACGCGCAGGCGAACAGTTTCAGATTCTTCGCGTGCGCGAGGAGGTCCTCGTCGATTTCCATTCCGGTCGCCACGGGAGCGTCCTCGATTCGCTCGCGCTCCTCGGCCGGGGTTCGAGCGACCCGCACGTCGGCGTCGGGCAGTCGCTCGCGGATTTCGTCGGCGTACTCGCAGACGGGCATGCCGTGGGTTCCCTTCCGAAGGACGAGAACGTCGGGCGTGTCGCGTTTTGGCATGGCGGGTGATTCGTTTGGGAGCACTAAATTCCCACCTACTGGGCCGAACTGTGGGTGTCCTCGGGTCACCCTCCGTACGGACACACGACCCACCCCATCGTTTCTCTCGAAAAACATATATTGGCCGTCATAATACGTTCCGGTCGTGAAGCTACGTATCGAGGAGTTGGGAAAAAAGTACGCGGAGGGCGCATGGGGAATCCGCGATGTCTCCCTCGAACTGGACGAAGGAATTCACGGCTTGCTGGGCCCGAACGGCGCGGGGAAATCGACACTGATGAGCATCCTCGCGACGGTGATGAAACCGACGACGGGTACCGCCTACTGGGACGGCACGGATATCGTCTCCTCGCCCGACGCCGTCCGGTCGGTGCTCGGGTACTTGCCCCAAGATTTCGGCGTCTATCCCGATTTGACCCTCGAAGAGTTTCTCGAATACGTGGCCGCACTGCGCGGCCTCGATAGCGAGACGGCGAGCGCACGAATCGACGAGATGATTTCGCTCACGAATCTGGCAGACGTTAGAAATCGAAAGCTCAAGACCTTCTCGGGCGGAATGCGTCAGCGAGTCGGTATCGCACAAGCGTTGCTCAACGACCCGGACCTCCTCGTCGTCGACGAACCGACGGTCGGACTGGACCCCGAAGAGCGAGTCCGCTTGCGAAGCGCCCTGTCGAACACCGCGTCCGGACGGGTCGTCGTTCTCTCGACACACATCGTTCCAGACGTGGAGGCGACCGCGAACAAAATCGCCATCCTCGACGGCGGTCGATTGCGAACCCACGAAACCGTCGAGGACCTCGTCGGCCGAGTCGCCGGAGACGTTTACGAATGTCTCGTCGCGCGCGAGCAACTGTCCGATATCCGAGACCGGTATCAGGTGTGTAGCACCGTACAGCGTTCCGACGGCGTCGAGGTTCGACTCCTCGCGGAAGCGCCGCCAACGGACGACGCGACACACGTCTCTCCGACGCTGGAAGATGCGTACCTCAGAACTATCGAGCGAGGGGACGCTACCTGATGCGCCGAATCTACCACGTCGCGCGGGCGGATTTCCTGCAACGAGTGCGCTCGCGCCGCCTCCTCGCCGTCCTCGCCGTCGTCGCGTACGTCGGGTATCTCGTCAACGTCGGGCAAATCGAACTCGCGTATCAAGTCGCCGACGGCCACGCGACGACGAACTTCCACGGAGTGAACACCGCCGCATTCATCGGACTGAAGGCCGGACTGACCGGGTCGGCGGTCGTCCTCTTCGGAGGGTTCTATCTGATGAAGAATACGCTCGAACGCGACCGTCTCCACGAGGTCGATACGCTGGTCGCGAGCACGTCGGTTTCCGATACGGCGTACCTCGTCGGAAAGTGGCTGAGTAATATCGCTCTCGGGGTCGTCATCCTCCTCACGCTCGGATTCGCGACGATTACCAACCACGCGGTTCACGGCGTCGGACCAACGAACCCGCTCCCGTTGTTGGCACCGCTCTTCGTGCTCGCGTTCCCGGTCTGCGCCCTCGTCGGCGCTGTTTCCCTGCTTTTCGAAACGAGCGACCGACTGAGCGGGACCCTCGGAAACATCTCGTATCTCATTCTCGCAACGTTCTCGCTCGCCGGACTGTCGGCGACCCAGAGTGCGCTTCCCGGAGCGATTCCGCTCTGGGCGAGGGCTGGCGACGTGATGGGGCACGTGGCCATATACGACCTGACGGCGGACGCGCTCCTCGCCAGCGTTCCCGACTACGGCGGCGGTGTTCCGTCCATCGGAACGCTCGACGGCGACGAGACGTTCCGCTACGACGGCGGCAGTTGGCCACCGTGGATATATCTTCAGCGAGCAGGACTGGTCGTTCCCGCCGTCGCGGTCGTACTCGGTGCGACGGCGCTGTTCGAGCGAACGCCGTCGTTCGAATCGTCTGACGGCTCCGGATTCGTCTCGCGGATAGCCGCGAAAATCCCGTCGGTCGCTTGGAGAGGCGATGCTGTCGAAGACGAAACCGAACCGCGCTCGGTCGATTCCATCTCGCTCACATCGGTCACGGACCGCGACGCCGGTGGATTCGGCCGGGTCGTCCTCGCGGAGGTCCGTCTCGCACTCCGGGGGCAACGCTGGTGGTGGTACGTCGGCGCGCTCGCTCTCGCCGCCGGTCCGATTCTCGCCCTCGCTAACGGTGGGTCGTCGGAGGCCGCAGTCGCTCCCGTTCGGGCTATCGTCCTCCCGCTCGCGTTCGTCTGGCCGATATTCGTCTGGTCCGAAATGGGCGTTCGAACCGTCAGACACAGGATGACGGCCTTGGTCCTGTCGTCGAGGTATGCGCGAAAACAGCTCGTCGCAGAGTGGCTTGCGGGCGTCGTCGTGGCGATGGGTATCGGCGCTGGCGTGCTCGTGACGTTCGTCGCCACCGGCCAGACGGAACTGCTCCTCGGATACGCTGGTGGCGTCTTCTTCGCTCCGTCGCTGGCAATCGCGACCGGAATCTGGAGTCGGTCCTCGTGGCTGTTCGAAGTCGTCTACCTGATGGTGTGGTACGTCGGGCCGCTCAACGGTGCCGTCCCGCTCGACTTCGTCGGCTCGACGGCCGGGAGTATCGAGCGCGGCGTCCCGCTCGCGTTCGTCGGCGCGAGTCTCGTCCTGTTCGGGACTGCGCTCGTCCGCCGACGGGCAGAAATTCAGTGACGTGCGTCAGTATCGGTGTCTCGATACGTCGTTCTCGATACGCGAAGCTCGCAAAATAACGGCCTTAGAATGCTCCGTCAGGGATTTGAACCCTGGTCACAGGCTCGAAAGGCCCGAATGATTGGCCGGACTACACCAACGGAGCGTTCACCTCTATCCGGGGCGTTTCCCGGACGCATTTTGACGGATGACCCGCATGCTTATAAACTCCACTAAATCGGTCGCAGTGTGGTGGAAATCAACACACCGGATGTGGTATCGTCCTAACCACTTGCTTCAAAGAGCAGTTCTATCGGGGCGTCGAACTCAATGAGTCCGTGGTCGGCGCGACCGTGACATCGTTTGCACAGCAGAACGAGGTTCTCCTCATCATGTGCAGCATCAACTGAGAGGTCCTCGGCTTGTCGGAATACTCGAACCGGAACGAGATGGTGAACTTCGAGACGACGATCCAATCCGTCATGGTTACAGTATTGACAGACTTCGTCACGCTCTCTGACGTTGTCTCGTGCGACGGACCAGCCAGCACCGTAGTGGTGGCTGTATCCACCCCGCCAGTTGGGATTCGATTTTCCTGCAGTCGATTCGCTCATCTTTTGTCGGGTCGCTTTCGACCGAGTCGTTCCTTCAAGTGAGTCGGCGATTTGGTCACGAACGCTCTCTGGTATCTCTTTTCCTTCGTGGGATTCGGACATTCGCCGACGCGTCTCCGCCGAAAACGACCGGCCTTCCAACGATTCAGAAATCTTCTGCTTCACCTCTTCAGAGCGTTCCCGACCGGACATCGGATGATTCTCGCCGCGCATCTCTCGCGTCGAGATACCGAACCGCTATATTCTCGTACAGTCGTCGCCGAGATGCCGCATTCCTCGGCAATCTCCTTCTGCGTAAGACCTTCGTCCCAGTACTTGCGTTCCAGCCAATGTCCGCTTCGATACCGCTTCATATATAGTCACTATCGACTACACTTGTTATAAATTTCGGGATTCGAGACGAACAACGAAGGCGGACAAAAGCAATCAAAAACCGAGAGAACGACGCTTACTTCCCTTCGAACTCAGGCTCACTTCCGTCGGAGGCAAGCTCCGACGACGGTCGCCTCACTTCCCTTGGAAGTTCGGCTCCCCGTCGCCCATGAACGCCGTGATGCCCTCCATCAGGTCGTCGGTGCTCATGAGGTGGCCGAACGCTTGGGACTCGACTTCGAGGCCCGCGTCGGTGTCGTCGCGGCCCGCGAGCATCGCACGCTTGGTGTATCGCTGGGCGACCGGCGGTCCGGCGGCGAGGTCGGCGGCGAACTCGAAGGCGCGGTCGTCGAAGTCATCGACTTCGACGACTTCGTTGACGAAGCCGTACGATTCCATCGTCTCGGCGTCGAAGCGGTCGGCGGTGAAGATGATTTCCTTCGCGCGCCCCTCGCCGACGATGTGCTTGAGTCGCTGCGTGCCGCCCCATCCGGGGAGCAGACCGAGGTCGTGTTCGGGTTGGCCGAGTTCCGAGCGGTCGGTGGCGATGCGGATGTCGGCGCAGGTCGCCATCTCCATCCCGCCGCCGAGACAGTAGCCGTCGATGGCCGCGAGGACGGGCATCGGACACGTTTCGAGTTTGCCGAAGGTGTCCTGGCCCTTCTTCGAGAGTTCGACCGCTTGCAGGGGGTCGCCGCCGCCCGCGGCCATGCTCTGTACGTCCGCGCCCGCCGAGAACGCCTTGTCGCCTTCGCCCACGAGCAGGAGCCCGCGCACGTCGTCGTCCTCCGAGAGCGCCTCAACGGCGTCGCCGAGTTCGTCGAGGAGTTCCTCGCTGATAGTGTTCATCCGGTGGGGTCGGTCGATGACGACCTTGCCGACCATCTCGCCCGGTTTCTCGACGCGGATGGTGTCGTAGTCGTACGCGCCCTCGTCGCTCTCCTCACCGTCAGCACCACCGTAGAAGCCGCCTTCCTCGGCGGCCTCGCGCAGGTAGTCGGTCGGCGCGTAGCGGTCGGCGTCGGTGTCCTCGAACAGCGCGTCGAGGGTTTCCACGAGCGCGTCGAGACCGGCGTCGTCGGCCATCTTCGCCGGGCCGTCGGGGAAGCCAGCACCGAGCATGACCGCCTCGTCGATTGCGTCGGGGTCGGCCACGTCGTTCTCGATGAGTTTCGCGACTTCGTTGGCCATCACGGCCTGCAGGCGACGGACGGCGTCCTCGCTCCCGGCGTCGGTCGGGATATCGACGCCGCCGTTCTCGTAGTCGTAGAAGCCCTCGCCGGTCTTCTTGCCGAGTTTCTCGTCTTCGACTTTCTCGACGAGGAGGGGGCAGGGTTCGTAGGCGTCGCCCAGCACGTCGTGCATGTAATCGAGGACGTGGTAGCCCACGTCGATTCCGACCTGGTCGGCGAGTTCGAAGCTCCCCATCGGGAGGCCCATGTCGAACTTGGTGGCGCTATCGACCTCCGCGACGGTGTAGTCGCCGGATTCGACCATCCACGCCGCCTCGTTCATCAGGGGAACGAGGATGCGGTTCACGATGAATCCGGGGCTGTCCTTGCGGACGCGGACGGGCGTCTTGCCCATCTCCTCGGCGAGAGCCTCGGTCACGTCGAGCGTCTCGTCGTCGGTGTGGGCACCCGAGATGACCTCGACCAACTGCATCCGGACCGGCGGATTGAAAAAGTGCATCCCACAGAACCGCTCGGGTCGCTCGGTGACTTCCGAGAGTTCCGTGACCGAGAGGCTGGACGTGTTGGTGGCGAAGATGGCTCGGTCGGGCGCGTACTCCTCCAGTTCGGCGTACACGTCCTTCTTGATGTCCATCTTCTCGGGGACGGCTTCGATGACGAAGTCGGCGTCCGCGACGGCGTCCTCGAAGTCCACGATGGGAGTCACTCGTTCGAGGGCGTCGTCGGCCTCCTCGTCGCTTAGCTGGTCCTTCTCGGCCAGTTTCCCGAGGCTCCACTCGATTTGGTCGTAGCCGTTCTGGACGAACTCCTCTTTGATGTCCCGGAGGTTCACGTCGAACCCCGCGAGGGCCGCGACTTCCGCGATGCCGTGGCCCATGTTGCCCGCGCCGAGAACCGCGACGGTGTTGATATCTTCGACTTCCATGTTCGTACGCTCACCTGCCGGCCGTTTCAACGTTTCCCTCTCGAAGATTAGAAACTCTCGATGAGTTTATTTTCGGTTACAAAAGGATTTAGGGCCGGGTGTGCAATCTGACACCATGGACTTCGGACTATCCGAGGAGCAGATTGCGATTCGCGACGAGGTGCGAAAGTTCGCCGAGAACGAGGTCGCGCCCGTCGCCGGGGAGTACGACCGCAACGAGGAGTACCCGTGGGACGTGATGGACGAGGCCGCGAAGATGGGACTGGTCGGCGCGCACATCCCGATGGAGTACGGCGGCGCGGGCTACAGCAACCTCGAATCGGCCATCATTACCGAGGAACTGTTCGCGGTGGACCCCGGTATCGGTCTCTGCATCACCTCGGCGGCATTCGGCGCGGACGCCATCATGGGCTTTGGCTCCGACGACCAGAAGGAGCGCTTCCTCACGCCCGTCGCCGAGGGCGAGCAAATCATGGGCGCGGCAATCTCCGAACCCGACACCGGGTCGGACGTGTCGAGCGTCTCGACTCGCGCCGAGAAGGACGGCGACGAATGGGTGATTAACGGAAATAAGATGTGGATTACGAACGGGTCGGTCGGCGACTTCTTCGTCGTCCTCTGTCAGACCGACCCCGACGCCGACGGTCGGTACAACGGCTTCAGCCAAATCGTGGTCGAGTCCGACCGCGACGGCTTCGAGGCCGAGAAGATTACGGGCAAACTCGGCATCCGCGCGTCGGACACCGCCGAACTCATCCTCGACGACGTGCGCGTGCCCGAGGAGAATCTGGTGGGGACTCGCGGCATGGGCTTCCTCCAGCAGATGCAGTTCTTCGACGAGACCCGGACCGCGGTCGCCGCGCAGGGCGTCGGCATCGCCAAGGGTGCGAGCGAGGCCGCCCTCGACTACGCCCAAGAGCGCGAGCAGTTCGGACGCGCCATCTCGGAGTTCCAGGCCATCCAGCACAAACTCGCGGACATCTACACCCGGACCGAGGCCGCGCGGAATCTCACCTACAAGGCGGCGTGGAGCGTCGACCAAGGCGAGGACATCACGATGCTCGCCAGCATGGCCAAAGAGTTCGCTTCGCGCGTGGCGGTCGATGCCGCCGACGAGGCGGTTCAGATTCACGGCGGCGCGGGCTACGTGGACGACTTCCCGGTCGAGCGGTTCTACCGTGACGCGAAGATTACCCAGATTTACGAGGGGACGACCGAGATTCAGAAGAACATCGTCGCGCGCGAGCTTCTGGGCAAGGGATTCTAATTCGAGCGAGTCTGAGTACTGACCGGGATAATCCGAACCGCGGTAATCCGACCGCGGTAATCCGACCGCGAGGGGGTCGCCGACGGCGACCCCCTCGCGGTCGAGCGCTCTCGACCGATTCGTGACAACGATTCACGCTTTCTTTTAAGCTCGCTCGAAAGTAGTAGAAAATACTGCCGCTTAACTGAAATTAATAGGCTCCTGTAGAGTTAGTATTTTTTGATGGAACAAAAAACTAATCGACGCACCTTCCTGAAAGGAGCGGGCGCTGCACTCGGCGGACTCGCATTTACGACCACGGCTGTTTCGGCGGAGTCCGCGGAGAACCGATACCTCGTGGACCTCCAATCCACCTCGAAGGACGCACTCGACGGCGTCGAGGTCGTCCACGACCTCGACCAAATCGACCTCGCGGTCGTGGAAGGCGACGAAGCCGAAATCGACGGCGCGACCTACTCAAAGGACGTGGAGATGGAGTTCGACTTCGCCGAAATCGAGGACAACGGCGACGGCGACGAACCCGGCCCGCACAAACTCTCTCAACTCCAGTGGGACAAGCAGGCGCAGGGCGCCTCCGGCGTTCACGGCACGACTCGCGGCGAGGGGACCCGCGTGGCGGTCCTCGACTCGGGCGCGATACCCGACCACCCCGACCTCGAAGGCACGCTCAACACCGACCTCTCGCGAAACTTCACGGGCGACGGCGGCGACTTCACGCCCTACTACAACGACCACGGCACCCACGTCGCGGGCATCATCGGCGCGGACGACACCACCGAGGAGGGCATCGTCGGCACCGCGCCCGGCACCGAACTCGTGGCGCTCCGGGTGTTCGTCGGGCCGTTCGCGTTCTTCGGCGACATCATCGCGGCGATGACCTACGCGGGCGACATCGAGGCCGACGCGGCCAACATGAGCCTCGGGTCGTACCCGCTTCCGAACAACGAGGAGAATCAACTCCTCCGCGAGTCCATCGAGCGAGCCACCGACCACGCCGCCTCGCAGGGAACCCTGATGGTCGCGTCGGCGGGCAACGACGGCGTCAACCTCGACGACGACGGCGACGTTCTCAGCCTGCCGAACGAGGCCGACAACGTGATGAGCGTCAGTTCGACCGGTCCCATCGGCTACCGGTGGGACGACAAGGGGAACGGACGGCGCATCCGGAACTACCGCGCGGCGTTCAACAAACTCGACGAGGAGACGACCACCCCCGCGCCGTACACCAACTACGGGAGCGAGGCAATCGACATCAGCGCGCAGGGCGGTAACACCGACAGCGAGGCCGAGGGCACCGACGCCAACTGGCAGTACGACATGGTGCTGAGTACGATATTCGAGTGGGACGACGACGACAACATGGTGCCGTCCTACGGCTGGAAGGCCGGGACGAGCATGGCGGCACCCCAAGTCGCCGCGGCGGCCGCGCTCGTCAAGAGCGTCAACCCCGACGCGACCCCCGGCGAGATTCGCGACCACCTCGAATCGACCGCCCGCGACGTCGGCGATTCGAAGTACCACGGTTCGGGCCACCTCGACATCGAGGCGGCGGTCGAACAGTCCATTTAAAACGGATTTCCGGTCGGACTCAGCGATTGATGAGTTCGTAGGGGTCGGCGTCCTCGGGGAGCGCCACCTCGTACTCCCGGTCGGCGGTCCGGTCCTCGAACTCGGCTCGGGCCTGTGCGAGCAGTTCCTCGTCTTCGAGCAGGTCGTACATCGTCCCGGCGATGGTCTTCGCGGCGAACTCCATCCCCGCGGTGCCGAGGTCCTTGCCAGCGGCGACCGCCTGCCACGAGTGGAGCGGGGTGCCGACCGGCCACGTCGCCGCGGTGAATCGGCCGAGCGGGACGTTCCACGACACGTCGCCCGAGTCGGTCGAGTACGGTCCGGTCGTGCCCTCGTCGGTCGCCTCGATTGGTCGGGTGAACACCGCCTCCTCGCGGGCCTCCGCGCGGGTGTCCTCGGGGAGTTGGGCGAGCGCGGTCTCGGCGTCGAACGTCTCGCGGAGGTCGGCCGCGAACGCTTCCTGGTCGTCCGACAGCGGGAAGTCGGCCTGCTCCATGTTGTCGAGGATGGCGTCGCCGAGCGCGTAGTTCGGCACGACGCCGTACATCCCGCTAATCTTGGTCGCGTCGAGGTCGGTCTGGGTCATCAGCGCCGCGCCCTCGGCGATGTCTTGGACCCACGCCGCAATCTGTTCGACCTGCTCGCGCTCGGGCGCGCGGACGAGGTACTCCACGTTGGCGTACGGCGGGACCACGTTCGGCGCATCCCCGCCCTCGTGGATGACGTAGTGGATGCGCGCCGCGTCGGGGACGTGTTCGCGCATGAACTCCACGCCGGTGTTGAGCAACTGGACCGCGTCGAGCGCCGACCGTCCGGACTCGGGCGACCCCGCGGCGTGCGACGACTCGCCCTCGAACGCGAACTCGAAGGCATCGACTGCGAGACACGACCCCTTTCCGGGCGCGTTGTACCACCCGGGGTGCCACGACACCACGGCGTCCACGTCGTCGAACGCGCCGTCTCTGACCATGTATATTTTTCCGCCGCCCGACTCCTCGGCGGGCGTGCCGAAGAAGACGACGCTCCCGGTCACGTCGCCGCGCTCGATGGCGCGCTTGAGCGCGATTGCGCCGCCGAGGCTCCCGACGCCGAACAGATTGTGGCCGCATCCGTGGCCGGGTTCGCCCTCCGAAATCGGCTCGCGCTCGGCCGTCGCTTTCTGGCTCAGGCCGGGGAGCGCGTCGAACTCGCCCATCGTGCCCACGACGGGGTCGTCGTCGCCGTACCGCGCGACGAACGCGGTGTCGATGTCGCCGATTCCGGCTTCGACCTCGAAGCCCTCCTCGCGGAGCGCGGCCTGAAGTCGCTCGGCCGACTCGGTCTCCTGAAACGCGACTTCGGGGGTCTCCCAGATGGCTGTCGAGAGCGAGCGAAGTCGCTCGCGCTCGGCTTCGATGGCGTCGAACAGGTCCTGCTTGGACATGTGGTACTGCTATCCGGGAGCAGACAAAAGGGTTCGCTACCCGGCAGGGAGGACGAGAGAAAATCCCGAACCTACCCCCACGTCTCCTCGACCACGCGAACCCAGTTCTCGTGCGCTATCTTCGCCACCTCGTCCTCGTCGAATCCTCGGTCTCGAATCTCGGCGACCACGTCCGGAAGCCCGGTCACGTCGCCCACCGAGTCGGGAATCGTCGCGCCGTCGAAGTCCGACCCGAGCGCGACGTGTTCGACGCCCGCCCTGTCGGCGACGTACTCGACGTGGTCCACGAGCGTCGAAATCGACGTGTCGGTGTCCTTCCGGCCGTCTTCGCGGAGCGAAGTCACCGCGAAGGTGATGCCGACGACGCCGCCCGAATCCGCCACGGCGTCTATCTGGTCGTCGGTGAGATTTCTCGTCGCGGGACAGAGTTCGTGGGCGGCGGTGTGACTCACCACGAGCGGGTCGGCCGAGATATCGGCCACGTCCCAGAATCCGGCCGCGTTGAGGTGTGCGAGGTCCACAAGAATTCCGCGGTCGTTGCACGCCCGGACCAGTTCGCGCCCGGCGTCGGTCAGGCCGGGACCGATATCGGGCGTCGCGGGATATTTGAACGGAACGCCGTGGGCGAACTCGGTGGGTCGACTCCAGACGAGACCGATGGAGCGCACCCCGGCGGCGTACAGGAAGTCGAGATTCGAGAGGTCGGGAGCCACCGCCTCGGCCCCTTCGAGATGTGCGATTGCGGCGACGGCGTCGTCATCGAAGCACTCGCGGAGGTCGTCCGGGGTTCTGACGACTCGGAACTCCCCTTCCGATTCGGCCTCGACGCGGTAGAGGTGCGCGAGCATATCATAGGTGTGTGCCTTCGCGCGCTCGTGGGAAATCGGGTCCGCATAGGGAATCTCGTGGCCCTCGTCGGTCTCGCGCGTCTCGTAGTCGGCGTCCGGGGTCGAGACGAACGCCGCGAAAAAGCCGCCCGCGAAGTTCCCCTCGCGCGCTCGGGGGAGGTCGAGGTGGTTCGCGTCGTGTCTCTCGAAGACCGAGTACTCGGGCGTGCCGGTGTCGTCGGTGTCGGACCGGTACAGATTGAGCAGGGCGTCGTTGTGCCCGTCGAAGATTGGAGTTGGCGAATTTGTCATGAAGTACGTGACCGAGGGGCGCGGAGGTCAGTCAAACTATCGGAGACGATGCGATGCTCGAAACCTTTTGGCGTTCGCGGTCGTCGGTGTTCAGTCTTCGGGAGCGAGTAGGCGGAGTGAAAAAATATGCGAGTCTCGACGGAAGAACGCAGACGACTAGCGACTGCTTGAGCCAATCATACCGCAACCGCGACAGCACCGCAACAGCCACACACCTCCCCAGCCGATTCGCTCACTCGCGCCCTTCGGGCGCTCATTCGCTCATCCCTCGCGCGCTTTGGGCGCGACCCAACACAGCCGGGTCGCGCCAGCGCGCGCCGAGTAGAAAATCGACCCAAAACCGCCGGGTGGGAAACCGACCCGCAAAGTAGCCCTAAACCGAGTACTCGTCTTCTCGGAACTGGACGTACTTGCCGTTCCGGTACTTACGCTTGGTGCGCTTGTACCGGGTCACGAGCTTCGCGCCCGTGATGCCCGACGAGAGCTTCCACTTCAGCAGGCCCTTCTCGCGCTTGCTGGCAAGAATGTCGCTGGCGGCCGAAATCGTCCGGTCCCACTGGTCGGGCGTGTACTCGCCCACGATATCTGCGAAGGTGACGTTCCGGAGGATTTCGTCGCCGATGGCGTCCTTCCACTCGGCGTTGTAGCTGTCCAGTCGGCCCTTCGCCGCGAGGTCGCCCGCGATTTTGCCCGTCCGGGCCGCGACGTGGTAGCCGCCCTCGTGGAACGCCGAGGTGGTGCCCATCGCGCCGCCGACGACCGCGATGTTCGCCGCCGTGGGCGAGTCGATGGGTCGAGTCGAGGAGATGGGATACGTCTCGGTTCCCTTGCTCTTGCCGCGGTTCTCGACGCGCGGGAAGTCCGAGAGGTCGTACTCGTCGCCGTACTCGCGTTCGAGCAGGCGCTCGACGTACTCGCCGCCGCGCGGAATCCGGTCGTCCTCGGGCCGGAGCAGGTCGTACTTCTCGCGGTCCGCAACCGCGTCGATGTCCATCCCGATGGGCATCGTCAGCCCGACTCGCGCGACCGTGCCGTCGTTCGGGAAAATCCACGGGTACGCGGTCTCGCCCGGCATGATTCCCCACCAGAACTTGAGCGCGTCTGCGTCGAACAGTTCCTCGGGGAACTCCCGGTACTCCTGATACGCGATGTGGTTCGCGCGGTTCGGACTCAGCACGTCGGAAATCCGGCGGTCCTCGGGCGAGAAACGGTCCAGCACGCGCATCGTGACCTGCCGCTGCGGCCCGTCGGCCAGTACGAGATACTCGGCTTCGATATCCTCGCCCGACGAGAGGGTGAGTGTGTGGGTCGGCGTGCCGGTCAGGTCGGTCTCCACGTCGGTCACGCTCACGCCGACGCGGTACTCCGCGCCCGCGGTTTCGGCGCGCTCGCGGAGCCAATCGTCCATCCGGGCGCGGTGGAAGGTGAACCCGAAGCCGTCGTAGGAGGCTTCGATTCCGGTCTCTTCCATCACGCACTTCTCGTTCGGTCCCCAGAACTCGGTCCGGTCGAGTTCTTGGAGGACGACGTGGTCGGGAATCTCCTCGAAGGGGATGTCGAGAATGTCCACCCAGTAGTCGAGCATTCCGGCGGCGTCGGTCGAATCCGGGCCGAGCTCCTCGCGGTCGGCGCGCGGGACGCCCTTCTCCACGACGAGCGCGTCGGCCCCCTGTTCGGCCGCCTGCTGTGCGGCGGTGGTCCCGGCGGGACCGCCGCCGACGATGGCGACGTCGACTCGCTTCATACGACTACGGTTCCGCGCCGGGTATTAAATGCTTGACCTTCCGATTCCGTGATACGGTCCGGCTGGATTTTCGGCGGGACGACCGGATGCGAGGATGACGCGGGATTCCGAACCTCTCCAACGACTTCTAAGTAGCAGGCCGTCGTGGCTCCGCCATGACTCGGACGAAGCGACTCCTCGTCGTCTGTGCAATCTTCGCGCTCGTTCTCTCGCAGGCCGGAGTCGGGCTTGCTACACACTCGGTCGGAGCGACACAAGACTCGCAGGGCGTCGAATCCCGCGAGGAAGTCGAGGCGTTCGTGGACGACGCGATGGCCGAGGACCTCCGCGAACACGACGTGTCGGGCGCGACGGTCTCGGTCGTGAAGGACGGCGAACTCCTCTTCGCGGAGGGGTACGGCTACGCCGACCGACAGAATCGAACCCCCGTCTCGGCGAACGACACCCTGTTCCGCGTCGGGTCGGTCTCGAAACTGTTCGCGTGGACCGCCGCGATGCAGCAGGTCGAAGCGGGCGCGCTCGACCGCGACGCCGACGTGAATCGGTATCTCGACCGGGTTCGAGTGCCCGCGACCTACGACGACCCGGTGACGCTCGACCACCTCGCGACCCACACCGCTGGCTTCGAGGAGCAGTACCGCGGCACGTTCGTCGAGTCGCCCGACGACGTGCGTCCGCTCGGCGAGAGCCTTCAGGACGTTCCGGCGCGCGTCCGCCCGCCCGGAGAGGTCACCTCCTACTCAAACTACGGCGCGGCGCTGGCCGGGCACGTCGCGGCCCGCCAGACCGGCGCGACGTTCGGCGCGTACGCCGACCGGCGCATCTTCAGCCCGCTGGAGATGGACGACAGCACGTTCGCACAGCCGGTGCCCGCCGACCTCCGGGCGAACCTCTCGCACGGCTATCGGTACAATGACGGGCAGTTCGAGCGCGGCGACTTCGAGACAGTCGGCATCCCGCCTGCGGGGTCGATGAGCGCCACCGCGACCGACATGGCGAACTTCATGACCGCCCACTTGGAGGGCGGACAATACGACGACTCGCGCATCCTCTCCGAATCCGCGACCCGCGAGATGCACCGCCAGCAGTTCACCAACCACCCCGCGGTGAACGGGGTCGCGTTCGGCTTCTACGAGCAGAGCCGAAACGGCGAGCGAATCATCGGTCACGGCGGCGACACCGAACTGTTCCACTCGGGCCTCTGGCTGTTGCCCGAGCGCGACCTCGGGGTGTTCGTCTCGTACAACAGCGCCGGCGGGGCCGCCGCCCGCGAGGAGTTCTTCGACTCGTTCGTGGACCGGTTCTACCCCGAGGACGAGACTGGGACTGCGAGCGGGACCGCTGGCTCCGAAAACGTCATCGGCGCGCTTCCGGAGAACGAGACGGTCGCCGCCGACGGCGGCGACCGTCCGGCACTGTCTGTGTTCGAGGGGTCGTACCGACAGACGAGGATTCCGTACTCCAGCTACGAGAAGGTGGGCGCAATCGGTGCCGACTTTCAGGTCAGCGCGAACGACGGCGACCTCGTGGTGAACCTTCCCGGACAGGACCCGACGCGGTGGGTCCGAAACGGGTCCACGGTGTTCGAGGAGCGAGGCGGCGACGGTCGGATGGCCTTCCGGGTCGAAGACGGCGAAGTGACCTACCTGTTCTTCGACGGCGCGGCGCTCCAGAGCTTCGAGCGAATCGCGCCGTGGGAGACCACGCAGATGCAACTCGGTCTGTTCGGTGGCGCGCTCCTCGTCTTCGCTTCGGCGGTCATCGCGTGGCCGCTGCTGGCGTTCCGCCGGTCGTGGAAGGGTCGCCCGCCCGGGGACGACGCGCCGCGCGCGGCCCGGTGGCTGGCCGGGTTCGCGGGACTCCTCGCCGGGGTTTTCGTCGCGGGATTCGCGTGGCTGGTCGTCACCGACCAGTCGGCCATTCTGTACGGTTCGACGCTGTTGGACGCCCTGCGCGCAGTTCCGCCCCTAATCGGACTCTCGACGCTCGGCGTCCTCGCGCTCGCCGTCTTGGCGTGGCGCGACCGCTTCTGGGGGCTGGTCGGCCGGGTCCACTACACGATTCTGACGGTCATGCTCGCGGTGTTCTGCTGGCAGTTGTGGTACTGGAATCTGCTCGTGCCGTTCTGAAGTCGCGTCGTTGCACATCGGCCACACGCCGGCCGCACCGAACTACTTCGAACCGAAATACTGATACAGTCACCTTCACTGGTCCGTGGTGTGAAAGCAATTATCAATGGAACGGTTCACACGGTCACCGAGCAGGGAACCATCGAGGGCGGCACCGTGGTCCTTGACGACGGAGAAATCGCCGCGGTCGGCGACAGTGACGAGGTCGAAGTCCCCGAAGACGCCGAGGTCTTCGACGCCGAGGGGATGCACGTCACGCCCGGTCTCGTGGAGGCCCACAGCCACGCCGGGATGGGCGAGTGGGCACAACCCAACGACGGCGACGTGAACGAGTTCACCGACCCGGTGACGCCCCACGTCAGCGCGCTCGACGGCTTCCACCCGCGAGACGAAGAACTCAAACACGCCTTCCAGGGCGGCGTCACCACCGTCTCGGCCCGGATGGGGAGCGCGAACGTCATCGGCGGCGTCATCTGCTCGATGAAGACCTACGGCACCGTCGCCGACCGGATGCTCATCGCCGAGGACGGCATGAAGGCCGCGATGGGAGAGAACCCCAAGCGCGTCCACGGCGAGAACTACGACCGCGAACCCCGAACGCGTTCGGGCGTGGCCGCCACACTCCGAGCGGCGCTGATGGAAGCCGAGGACTACGCCGAGAGGCGCGACCACGCCCGCGAGGAGGGCGACCCCTTCGAGCGCGATTTGGGAATGGAGAACCTCGCCCGAGTCGTGAAGGACGACTTCCCGCTCCGAGTCCACGCCCACCGCGCCGACGATATCATGACGGTGTTCCGAATCGCCGACGAGTTCGGCATCGACAATCTCTCCATCGAGCACGCGACCGAGGGCCACGCGGTCGCCGAGGAGTTCGTCGCCCGCGACGTGCCCGCGGTGGTCGGTCCCACCATCTCGTCGGCGAGCAAGTACGAACTCCGCAACATCACCTTCGAGACCGCGGGCATCCTCCACGAGGAAGGCGTGAAGGTCGCCATCCAGACCGACGCGCCGGTCCTGCCCCAAGAGCATCTCGACGTGTGCGTCGGACTCGCGGTGCGCGAGGGTCTACCCGAGGACGCCGCGCTCGAAACCGTGACGCGCAACGCCGCCGAGATTCTGGGCATCGAGGACCGCGTGGGGACGCTCGACGAGGGCACTGACGCCGACGTGGTGGTCTGGGACGGCCCGATGTTCGAACTCTCCTCGGACGCCCAGCAGGTGTTCGTGGACGGCGAGCGAGTGTACGACAGTGAGCGTGACGACGTGGACCCGCGTGAGGATTACGCGTGGTGAATCGGGGGTAGAACGTTTGTGAAGGGTTTTCTTTGGGGATTTTTGGATGGTCGCTACGAATCAGCAGAGAAACTGCAGTGAGGTTTTAGAAAGCCCCCGGACGCTCGCCACGAACTGACGCAGAAACCACAGTGACATTGTAGAAAGCCCCCGGACGCTCGCGGTCGCTGACCGACATATCCGCGCCTCTCAGCAACGCCCGGCGCGGATAGAGGTCGGTCAGACGACCAAGACAAGCGCGAGCGCCCGGCCCCTTTCAGTCCCTCCCCGTGGTCTGGACCATCGAGGCGTTTCCGGCGGTTGTGTCACCGGCTGTTTCGATGTTTGACGTTCCACCCGGCGCGCGCTGGCGCGACCCGGCTGTTTTGGGTCGCGCCCAAAGCGCGCGAGGGATGAGTGAACGACCGGAGGGAGTGAGCGAATCGGTTGGGGAGGGTGTGGCCTGCGGTCGCGGTGCTGTGCGGTTCTCATATGTATCGTGCGAGCTAGCTTCGCGCCGGGGTGCAATTTTCAGCAGTGCGGTCGTTCGTGCACACCAAGGGAGTAACTGCCTTCGAACTTATCGAAATCCAAATAATCCACTCTCACGCCAGCCATTCGTCGGGCTTCGTGTCGTAGTCCACCTCGGTAGCCGCAATCTCCTCCACCTCGCTCCACGCCAAGTCCTCCATCGTGAACTCATCACCATCGTACCGAAGCAACTTCCCGACCTCCTCCGGGTCCGGCTCCCTGTCCCGCCGCCGAGCAATCTCCGCGTCCCTATCATCGACCTCCTTCACGATGGTCTTGAGGTTCACCGGGCGTCCCCAGAGGTCGAAGACGCGTTCGAGGGTTCCCTTGGCCTGCTGGATGTCGAGCATCACGCCGTTGTAGTGGTGGCCGAGCAGGAGTTCGTTCCGATTGTTGTAGTTACCGTCGTACACCGCGACGGTCGGCTTGCCGAAGTTGGTGAACTGGAGCATCAGCTTCTTCTTCACGTCCTCGTAGTCCGTGCTCGCCACGCGGTAGTCGCCCGTCGTCTGGCTGAACTCGTAGGTGAAGTACCGATTGTCGGTGACGAACTCCGGGGTGAGGAAGCTGTCGAGGAACGTCACGTCGTTGTGGCTCTCGCGGATTTCGCGCATCCTGTCCCACCCCGCGGCGTAGTCCACGTCGGCAAGCGCCGCCTCGACCGAGTCGTACCGGGCGTCGTCCATCAGATACCGGGCGTACTGTTCGAGCTTGGTCTGGGAGATAGACCGGAGGAATCCCCGGTTCTGCGGCTTGCAGAGCGAGAAGTGGCGCTCGGCCAGCCCCTCGTAGGTCAGCACCTTCCACGGGTATCGGTCCACGTCGATGTCTCCCTGTTTCGCCGCTTCCAGCGCCTCGGTGTCCACTTTTTTGGAGTCCACAGATTCGAGGTCGCCCACGGTCTCGGCAGTAATCGAATCCAGCGCGGGGTCGGCCGCGAGCAGGTCCTGTACTCGGTCGAAGTCCACGGTGTCGTGGAAGTTCCGCCACGTGATACCGTCCACACGGAGGAGCTTCCGGACGACTTCCCGGCGGTTCTCGGTGTTCTCGACGTACTCCCACAGCTCCTTGCCGAGTTTGTAGGGGTTGAGTCCGGGAGAATTGAGGACGCGAGCCTGATGGTCGGCGTACTGGACGAACTCGTCGTCGCCCGCGAAGGCTTCCTCGCCCATCATCATCGACTCCCAGTAGGCGGCCCACCCCTCGTTCATCACCTTCGTGACCTTCTGGGCCGCGAAGTAGTACGACTCGGCTCGGAGCATCTCCAGAATCTCCGTCTGCCACTCCTCCATCTCGACCGCCTTGCCGGTCTCGGCGTCGAACGCCTTGCCGTGTTCGCGGAGGAACGCCAGCACGTCCTTCTCGGGGTCGTCCAAGTCGGCAGGAGCCTCCTCTTGGGCGTCGAGCCACTCCTCGTCGAACACCTGCCGTTTCACCTCGTCGCTCAGGTCCATCTCGTCGAGTCTCTCGGCGAGATCAGCGTCGGCGTCATCGACGTCGTCGCCGATTGCGCGCTCGTACTGGCGCTTGAATGGCTCGTGTTGGTCGATGTTGTCTTCCAGACACAGCACGCTGTCTATCCACTGCTCGACCGCCTCGCGGTCGATGTCCGGGTCGGCCATATAGCCCCGGATGCGGTCTGCGTGACGCGCCAGCATCGCGGCGGCGTCGAGGTCGTCGGCGAACATGCCGTACCACTTATTCTTCGCGAAGAAGTCCGAGTGGGCCTCGACGTGGGTGATGACCGCCTTCTGGTCGGCCAGACTGTTCGACTCCTGGAGAAAGGCGTGGGAGGGGTCGTCGTTGATGACGATTTCGAACGCCTTCCCGCCGGTGTACTGGCCCTGCTTTTGCTGGCGGTCGTACTGCATTCCCCACCGCCAGTGGGGATACCGCTCCTGGAAGCCGTTGTACGCGATGAGTTCGTTCATCTCGTCGTAATCGACCACCCAGTAGTTCACGTCGTAGGGGTCGAGACCCAGCTTGTGGGCGAGATTTCGCGCCTCTGCGGCGGGTTCGTGAAGCGGTTCTGCGGCCTTCCGGGTGTGGGGTCGGTGACTCATGCTATTCGGCCTCCGTGCTCAGAATCTCGTAGATGGCGTCGGTCACGTCGTCGGGACCGTTGACGTAGCTGACCGCCACCGCCTCCGAGTCGCCGAAGTGCTCGTCCACCTCCTCGGCGTGTGTCGCGTTGATGGCCTTTCCGTCCGGTTGGGTCTCGACGTAGGCGTGGAGGTTCGCGGGAATCTCCTCCATCTTGGGGATGACGTTCTCGCTCGTGTCGTTCCGGGAGTTCTCGCTGTCGCCCGCCGCGAACACGTAGCGGTTCCACTCGGCCCACGGGTATCGCTCGTCCAGAATCGCGGCGGCGAGTTCGTACGCCGACGAGATTTTGGTGCCGCCGCCCGACCGAATGCCGAAGAATTCGTCGCGTTCGACCTCCCACGCCTCTGCGTCGTGGGCGATGTAGACGAACTCCGCGTTGTCGTACTTGCCGGTCAGATACCAGTCGAGCGGCGTGAAGGTGCGCTCGACCAGTTCGCGCTTCTGCTCGCGCATCGACCCCGACACGTCGCGGATATTGACGACTACGACGTTCTTCTCGCGCTCCTCCACGATTTCCGGGTAGCGGTAGCGCTCGTCCTCGCGCCGGAACGGGACGTGGCGGATGCCCTCCTCCTTTATCTTCTGGGCGGCGCTCCGGTGGCGGGTGTTCTCCTGCATCTCGTCGATGCTCGCCCACGTGGTGCGCTCGTCGGCCGGAATCGCGTCGTACTGCTCGTCGAGCCAGTGCTTCGAGACGTTGATGTTCTCCTCGCGCGCCCACTCGAACGCGCGGTCGGGACCCCACCCCTCGATTTTGAGCGCCTCTTTGACGTACTCGGGGTCGAAGTCCATCGCGAGCTTTCGTTTCAGCCCCTCCTTGAACATCCGCTCGAAGTCGAGCGTGCTGTCGGGACCGCTCCGGGTCATGTCGGTGAAGTCGCCCTCCTTCTCCTCGATGACCTCCTTGCCCTTCGGCTCTAAATCGAGGCCGAGTTCGTCGTCCAACTCTTGGGCGAACTCCTCGGGGTCCATCTCGTAGTAGTCGTGGTCGCCGCCCTCCTCGCCGGGTTCGTCGCCGTCGTCGCCGTCGTCTCCCGGTTGCGGTTGAGGCTGGCCCACCGGGTCGCCCACGTCGGGGTCGCCCTGACCGATACCGCCCTTGTCGAGGCGGTCGTAGGCGAACTCCGGAAGGTCCACGATTTTGATGGGAATCCGTATCTCGTCCGGGAGGCTTTGTCCCAAATCGCCGTACTGGATGAAGTCCGCGAGGTCTTCGCGCTTCTCCTCGCCGACTTCGCGGTAGCGTTCGAGGTCCTCTCTCAGTCCCATTTGTAGCTCACCTGACTCATGACGTGTTGGCTCGTCAGTTCGGCCGACGCCTCGGAGTACCCGAACATCTCGACCAGATTCTCGATGGTTTCGGCCTTCACCGTGGCCGTCTCGGTGTCGCTCGGCGGGTCCGACCACTGCGAGGGGTCGAAGTCCTCGTACACGCGGCGCACGTCGTCCCAGTCGTAGTTCGCCAGCACCGTCTTGATGATGGGAATCTCCTTCGGGTCGATGTCGCTCACCTGGAAGTCGTCGTTCCGGTTCTCCCACGCGTGGCGATTCAGCGCGGTGATGACCTTGTTACGCCGGAACTCCTCGACCGCGGGCGCGGGGTCGTGTTCGCTCCCGTAGCTCTCGGGCGAGAATCGCCCGAGGTGCTCGGTCTCGAACACCTTCATCTTGAGCGCGTCGGGTTCGATTTCGTCGCCCCGGTCGTTCACGACCGTCTCGTCGGTCGCCCACGCGTAGACGTGTTCGATGTACTCCTCGACCGTCTCCTCGTCCACGCGCTTGTCGGCCATGATGGCGTCGAGAACGTCCTCCTCTTGACACTGGAAGATGTAGTTTTTCACCGGGACGAGCCGATTCTCGTACTCGGTTCGCTCGGCCGTCGAGAAGACGGGTGCGCCGGACAGGCCTTCGGCCATCGCGTTGAGGAGGTCGCGGGGCATCACGACCTCCTCGACCGCGTACTCGGCGTGGGCGCGGTCGCTCTCCTCGTTGAGGAGGTCGGCGAGGGTGTCGCGGGTGTAGGTCACCGGGATGCCCTGGTCGCCGTCGTCGCCGCCGTCGCCGAAGTCGAAGTCGTCCTTGTCGAGGCGGTCGTCGCCGTCGAGCAGGTAGCCCCGGTCGAACAGCATCGCCTTGTCCACGAGGTCGAGACCCGCGGGCACGTCGTCGCCGTCGAGTCGGGTCACGACGCTGTATAGCGCGGCGGCCTCGACGGCGTGGGGCGCGATTTCCCGGCGGGAGACGCCGTCGGTGTCGTCGTTTCGGACCTGCACCGACAGGGGTTCGCGGATGCGATTTTCGAGTTCGTCGTAACTCTCGGCGCGCCACACGTCGGTCTCGTTGGTGAGTTCCCGCCGGATGAGTTCGGCTTCGAGGCTCACGTTCGTGAGGTAGGTGAAACTCCGGCGGTCGAGGCGGCGCTTCAGGGCTTTGAGCGGGTCCTTGCCGCCGGCCTCGGCGTGCTGATTAAGTTGGGATTCCAAGTCGGGGTTCGAGATGATGACCAACTGGGTGTCGATGTCCATCTGGATGCCCTTGTCGAGTTTCACGGTCTGCTCGTCGGGCACGTTCAGGAGTTTCTGGAGCAGGTCGGCGTGCTGGGCGGCGTCCTCCACCACCGTCAGCAGGCCGTTGCCCTGCGAGAGAACCCCGTCGTAGCTGAACGCCTGGGGGTTCTTGCGCCCGCGCGAATCGAGCTCCTGTAGCATCCCACGCATCCACGACCCCACGAGTCGCTCCTTGGGCGGTCCGGCGTCCTCCGAGTGGAGGACGCCGATTCCCTGTCCGATATCCACGACGTAGTTCTTGACCCGGAGATGGTTCGGGTCCGTGATGGCCGAGAACAGGTCGTCCTCGCCCATCCGACGGTACTGCTCTTCGAGGTAGTCGTACGCCTCGCGGCTGAACGGGTCGAGTTCGCTATCGACTCGCACGTCGATGTGGTCGTCGAGGCGGTCGTTCATCTCGGTCAGAATCCGGTCGCGGACCTCGGGGGGAAACACCGTGAGCGGGTTCGACTGGACCGGACTCGCGAACCAGTTCTCCTCGTCGGCGACCGCGCGGTCGTCGCCGTACGAGAGGCTCCGACCGCCGCTCGCGCTCGCGATGTTCCACTCCATCGTGTACCGGCGGCCGTCCTCGGTCTTCGAGTACTCGCGGAGTCCGTTCACGAGACACCGCTTCAGTTCGGACTTGCCGGTCGCCGTCGGGCCGTCGAACCAGATTATCTTCTCGCCCTTGCCGCGCTCGGCCGCGATAGAGCGCAAGTCGTCAACGAAGGCGTTGAGAACTTCGGTGTTCCCGAGGACGGCGTGTTCGCCGTCGTTGGCCGGGTCGTCGAAGAAGCGATAGCGCTCTTTCTCCTCGCCCTCCTCGACCACGGTTCGGGTGCCCATCGACTCGATGGCGTCGAGGAGGTACTTGCTCGCGTGGGCGGCGACGGTCGGGTTCTCGAACGCTCCCTCGACGTACTCCGCGAGGCTCATCGGCTCTTCGTAAGTCTCGCGGAGTTCGCGGTCGGCGTCCTCGATGAACGCCTCGCCGGACGGGGCGTCCTCGCGACCCGGAGCGTTCTCGCGGGAGCGGGCGTCCTCGCCCGACGACGAACGCCGCGAGCGGTCGTCGTGGCCGGTCGCCACGATTAGTCCTCCATTTCCGCGCGGGCGACCTCGGCCCCGGCGAATTCGAGCACCTCCTTGGCGCCCTCACGCGAGTAACCCTGGTCGATGAGCGCGTCTATCCACGCGTTCTGTTCGTCGTCGTCCATCTCGTTGGCCGACACCAACGCGCTGAAGTTGATGTTGTGCTTCTTGTCCTCCCAGAGTTTGCGCTCCAGCGCGCGTCGGAGCCGGTCGTTGTCCTGCGGGTCGAACGGCGAGCCTTCGCGGGCGCGACGGGAGACCCAATTGCTCACTTCCTGACGGAAGTCGTTCTTCCGGTCGCGCGGGATGTCGAGTTTCTCCTCGACCGCCCGGAGGAAGCTCTCGTCGGGTTCCTGTTCGCGGCCCGTGAGCGAGTCCTCGACGGTGTCGTCGTCGATGTACGCCATGACGTGGTCCATGTACTTCTCGCCTTGGCGCTGTATCTCCTCGATGTCGTAGGCGAGCGCGTGGCGCACGTCCTCGATGGCGCGGTCCTTGTACTCCTCGCGCACCATTTCGAGGTAGCGGTAGTACGTCTCGAAGTTCTCCTCCGGAATCGAGCCGTGGTTTTCGAGGTTCTCCTCGAAGTGATTGAACACCGAGAGGGGGCTGAGGAAGCCCCTGTCGCGGTGGGTGGAGTTCATGATGGCCTCCGCGATTTCGTCGCCGATGAACCGTGCCGAAACGCCCTCCATGCCCTCGCCGATATCGGCGTTCTCCTCGCCCTCCTCGCGGAGCTTCTTCACGTCGATGTCGTCGGCCTCCTCGCTCTCGCCGTTGTACGCTTTCGCCTTCTGCATCAGGCCGACCATCTCGGAATCCGGTTCCTCGATTCGGGTGAGGACGCCGAACAGTCCGGCCATTTCGAGCGCGTGGGGTTCGATGTGAACGTCGGGAACGTCGGCGTTGCCCAGCATCTTCCGGTAGATTTGGGCCTCCTCGTCGTATTCGAGGACGTACGGGAAGTCGATGCGCTTGGTCCGGTCGTTGAACGCCTCCATCTTCTCGTCGCCCTTCTTGTCGCGGTACTCGGGCATGTTCGTCCGGCCCACGATGACCTGGTCGATGTCGATTCGGGGATTGTTCTTCGGCTTGATGGTCTGTTCCTGCGTGGCGTGGAGGAAGTCGTACAGGAACTCCCGCTGGAGTTTGAGCAGTTCCTCGCCCGAGAAGATGCCCCGGTTCGCGTTACAGAACGCGCCCGAGTAGTCGAACGCCCGCGGGTCGGACTCGCCGTAGATGGCGATTTTCGAGTAGTTCACGTCGCCGGTCAGTTCGGTCTCGTCCTGATTCTTCTTGTCCTTGGGTTCGAACGTCTCGACGGCTTGGCGCTTGTTCTCGTCGGCGGTCAGCCGGATGATTTCGACGTGATTTTCGAGGACCTGCTGGATATCGTCGTCGTAGTGCGCGAGGAGTTCGTCCATGTAGAACGCCGACGCGGGGTCGAGGCTCTGCTCGTTCTTGATGGTGTACGGCGCGTCGAGGCGCTCGTTCAGGTCGTCGATGACCCGCTGGCGCTGTTCGACCGGGAGCAACACGAGGGGGTCTTGATTCATCGGCGACCGAACCACGTCGTCGGCAGGGTCTTGGTCGTGAATCACGTCGCAGAGGTTCGTCCACCGGTAGGTGTACATCCGGCCCTCGTCGCGGAGGGTGTAGTCCTCGAAGTACTTGCGGACCTGCCGGTCGAAGTCGGATTTCCCGGACCCCACGGGACCGAGCAGGAGTTTGATGCGCTTTTCGGGGCCGAGACCCCGCGCGCCCGACTTGACCTTGTTGACGAACTCGTGCATCGCGCGGTGTATCTCGTGGCCGTAGAAGGTGTTCTCGCCGTCGTGGAGCGGGTCTTCGGAGGCGAGCAGGTACTCGACGACTCCGGCGTCCTCGTCGTACTCGGTGCCGTAGTAGTCGAACATGTCGGCGACTCGCTGGTGGGCGTTGCGGGCCACCTTCGGGTCGGCGTACACCTCGTCGAGATACCAGTCGAACGACTTGATTTCCCGGAGGTCTTCGGGCATCGATTCTTGGTAGCGCTGGCTGAGTTCTTCGAGTGTTTCCGTCATTGTATCACGTTTGTTCGGTGGGAGAGCGGAGACAGAACGCAAGATAGCGACCGAATTCGCGGTCGGAATATGTGGTGGTTCCGCACGTACTAATGGTTGACGGCCCGACGAAACACGGAGTTCGCCCCGGACCCGTGGCTATGTGTGCCATGATTTTCATCCCGGACTTTCGCGCGACCCTGCCACCCAGCAGGGCACCCTGTAGCTGGCCGTTCATGTGCGTGCCATCCCCACTCCATTCACTGCGGCCAGACGGCAGAGGGCGACTAAATCGGTCGGACGTGAATGGGTTTTGGTAGGTGTTACCGTGTACCGTGTGGGTTACTACCACCGATACTATTTAATAGAAGACTTGAGAGAACATATATCTGTTGCTACAGTTCACACGCTATTTACGTTATGCCAACTCTATTGAACCCGGTCGATTAACACGAGAGGCGGGCGTCGGTCGCGCGCGCCGAACCGGGCGTCTTCCGACCGAATCGCCTATTTAAATACACCATCGCGAAGAGCGACCGACGCGCTCGCGTTCGGGGTTCTCGACCGCCGGAATCGAATCGCATCACGAGGTCGCACAGACCGCCAAGACCTTACCCCGCACCGTTCAACGCTCAGGTATGACCGACGACGCCGTATCCGAGGACGGCCGCCCGGCCGACGGCCTTCCCGAGGGGTGGACCGTCTGGAACGACGAACCCGGCGGACGGCGAATCCTCGCGTACCGACCCGACGTGTTCGACACCGAACGGTTTCCCGCAGCGTGTCTCCCCACGCTGTTCATCGCTGCGGGCGCGCCGAACCGACCGCCGGGCGAGGCGGAAGTCACCACTCCGGACGTGTGGCGAGTCCAGTTCTTCCTCGAACCCGAGGTAGAGGTGACGAGCGCCCGGACGTACGACTCGCGCGAGGCCGCGCTCGACGCCGCGAGCGAACTCGCGGCGAAGTTCGCTCGCGGCGAACTGGACTACCGGGGCGCGTATCAAGTGCCTCGCGAGGCGTACCTCGACCGACTCGACGAACTGACGGGACGAGGGGCTTAACCGCCCGGCCCGCGTACGACCGTCCATGTCATCCATCACGCTCGTCGGGACCCGCCTCGCCGAACCCGGACAGGAGTTCGTCTACCGTGGCGAAGCCCCGGCCTGCGAGGGCTGTCCGTATCGAACGCAGTGTCTGAATCTCTCCGAGGGGGTGCGCTACCGCGTCACCGACGTTCGGGAGGGTGCCCAGACCTTAGACTGCGGCGTCCACGATACCGGCGTCTCGGCGGTCGAAGTCGAGACGGTCGGCACGAAGGCCAACATCCCCTCGAAGAACGCCTACGCCGGAAGCAAGGCGAGTCTCGCGGGACCGTGTCCGCACACCGAGTGCCCGAGCCACGAGTACTGCGAACCGACCGGCGTCGAGTTCGACGAGGAGTATCGAATCGCCGAGAAACTGGGCGAACCACCCCACGACTACTGCATGCTCGACCGGGACCTGACGCTCGTGGAGTTCGCGGCCAGCGAGGAGTGAGCGGCTTTTTTAACGGCTCTCCGCACGTCTCGCTCGAATCGACCGCCAGACCGAAATCGAACACCCGACGGCGCGCAGGAAAAAGTTGTTTAGTCGGGGGGAACTACCGTAGGGTATGATACCACTCGATGAGGCAGTGACCGCGCGCCTCGAATCCCACGGCGAGCGGTTCGAAGTGCTGGTAGACCCCGACGCCGCGCTCGCAATCAAGCGCGGCGAGTTCGACGGCGACTTGGAGGATGTCATCGCGGCCGAGGACGTGTTCGAGAACGCGAGCAGGGGCGACCGTCCGGCCGAAACCGCGCTGGAGGAGGTGTTCGGCACGACCGACCCGCTCGAAATCATCCCGGAGGTCATCGAGCGCGGGGAGATACAGATTACCGCCGAACAGCGCCGCGAGATGCAGGAGCAGAAGCACAAGAATCTCATCAACCGCATCACGCGCAACGCGGTCAATCCCCAGATGGACAACGCCCCCCACCCGCCCGAGCGCATCGAGAGCGCGCTGGAGGAGACCGACTTCCGGGTGGACCCGATGGAACCGGTCGAAACGCAGGTGGACGACGCGCTCGAAGCCCTCCGGCCGGTCATCCCCATCCGATTCGACGAGGTCACCATCGCGGTGCAGGTGCCCGCCGACTACGCCGGGAGCGCCCAGTCGAAGATTCGACAGTTCGGCGACCTCGAACGCGAGGAGTGGCAGAACGACGGGTCGTGGGTCGGCGTCCTGACGTTCCCCGCGGGGATGCAAAACGAGTTCTACGACCACGTAAACGAGATTACGAGCGGCGCGGCCGAGACTCGCATCATCAAGGACGAGGACGACCTCAAGACGCGGTGACACCGTCCATACGTCGGCGAAACCGACCTCCTTCAGAGAGCTTCGTCGTCGAGGTCCTCGTCGCTCCGTTGAGTAAGGATGAACGGCCCAGAAGTAAGCGTTCGTTTGGCCACCGTCGCTGCTCGGAGGATATAGGCGGTCAAGACGACGAACGGTGCAAGAGCGATAGTGTACGCAACGCTGACGTACACGAGTAACGGTGAAATTGCGAACACGGTAACGTCGGGAATTAAATTCGCGTCCAACGCGAGCAGGACGTAGGAGGTGTACAGGATAGCTGGGAGCGAGACGTACAACAGAGTGCCCGAGAGGTTCGAGAGTTCCCGTTTGAAGTACAGTGATTTGAAGAACTCTCGGCCCGTGGCGAAAAATTCCAGGATGTCCACCAGTTCGTCGAACGGTTCGCGTCCCTCGTCGGATAGCGCGTCACCGTACTCCGACTGGAGTCGACGGGCGGCATATATCTGCCACGAGTAGTTGTAGTTCAACCCTACCTTGAGTACGTTGAAAGTTCCGAACGTCGCGTCTTCTAGAGTATCGGTTGCCTGTTCCGTGTCCGCCATGATGCGCTCGACGTACTCGTTGACCGCCTCTTTGAACTGCTCCTCCTCGCTTTGGTCAGCAATTTCGGATAGCTGGGTTGCCTTCGACTGAATTGTATCGATGATAATCTGGAGGAACGCCGCGGGTTTCGCCGGGCTGACGCCTGAGCCAGTCAAATCTTCGAGGTCTCTGCGAAACGTGAGAGACTCGTCCACGCGTTCGCGCTTGTTACCGATAGAGCCGAGTTCCTCCGAAAGAACTATAGAATTAATCGACACGACTATTGACACGAGCAGTATAATCCCCGATAGAAGCGTGCTGAAGAGCGTCTGTACGGTGTTCGTCTCGGTGAGAAGTTGTCTCACTTCGAACGGCCAAATCGTCCCGAGAGTTGTAAGCGCCACTGCGACCAGGAGAAGAATCGTGAAACTGACCTTCCACCTCTCACCGTCTAGCAGGACCCAACGTTTTACCGGATGTTCGCCGGGGTCAATGAGCCTCGATTCGAGTTCCTCAGTGCCGCTCTGGAGTGCCTCGCTTCCTTTTTCGGCAATCTCGGAGTCTGAGAGGTCCATCGTCCAGCAACTCTCGACACCTTGCCGTTTTGCTATTGCGGCCAGTTAGTCGGGTGTTTCGTCGCGATTCGTTCGCCCTTTAGAAGCGATGGACGGAGTGATTCGTTACCCCTTCCGGAAGCCGACGAGGAAGCCGCCCGTGAACCCGGCACCTATGGAGAGCGTCGAGAGGATGCTCGTCACCCACGACGGCGGTTGGCCGCCCTGGGCGGCCTCGCCGGTCTTGAGTATCCCGGCGCTGAGGCGGTCCCAATCGACCGTGAGGATGCCGCGCGATTCGAGGAACTTGAACAGCGCGAGTTCGATGCCGACGATGACCGCGAGAAGCTTCGCGATTTTCTTCGCGGCGAAGCCGATGACGGCACCGATGACGGCACCCGAACCGAATTCGAGGCCGAGTTGCTGCGGGTCCAGACCTACGTCCATAATTCCATTCCCTCAATGATAGCTTAAGGCTTTTGTGGACCAACCTTTTGCTGCGCTTGCCGCGCCACGGGCGCGGCGGCGCTGGCAAAAGGTTGATCAAAAGCGCTGCGTCACCTCCTCAGTCGGAGATGCGGCGGCAAGCCGCCGCACTCCTCCTTCGAAGGTTCCTTGGCCCGCTCACTCGTCGCTTCGCTCCTCGTTCGCGGCGGATTGCGGTGTACTCCCGTGGAACAGTCGGCCAGCGCGGTTTCGGTGGAAAAACGGGCGACCTACGTCTGTTCGAATACACTTCATCGAGGTTATGTTTCTCGTCGGATTCAAAAGGGATGGGGGCGTACCCGTGGATATGGACGGGGTGCGTGCGCCAACCGGGGTGAAGGGCCGGCGAGGCTGAGGTCGTCGGTGTGGACGTGAGCGGCCGCCACGAGGAAGCAGGCGAGTACCTCATGGTCGCCGCCGCGGTCCACGCCACGGTGAGAACGACCTATCTCCAACGCGTCGAGGGGATGGGGTTCGCCACCAGCCGCGGCCAACCCACCTTCGAGAACGTCGCGGAGGTCGTCGCCGACGCGGTGGACGACCTCCCGCTCCCGCCCGAGGGTCCCGTCGTCGCCGAGCGCGGCGAGTTCTACGAGGAACCCGAGTGGGAGGTCGCGCAGTTTTTCGACACGGAGTTCAAGTACGTCGAAAGCATAGCTCAGCGTGAGACAGTGGAGGCCGCACATCACGCCGCGTACGCCGCCCGCAAGCTACTGTTATGACAGCGATAATCGTAAAACGAGTCGATTCAGGCACGCCGGACACCGACGAGATACGCGACCTGACCCGCGCCGCGGGCTACGAGGTCGTCGCCGAGTTCACGCAAGTTCGCAAGGAAGACGCCGCGCTACAGGTCGGCGAGGGGAAAGCCGACGAACTCGCCGCCGCGGTCGCAGAGACCGGTGCACAAATCGTCGTCTTCGACAACGAGCTCGGCCCGTACCAGACGTACAACCTCGGTCAGAAGCTCCCCGAGGGGACCAGAGTCATCGACAGATTCCGGCTCATCCTCGAAATCTTCGGCCAGCGCGCTCAGACGCGCAAAGCCCAGTTACAGGTCGAGTTGGCCGAACTCCGGTACGAACTCCCGCGCGCTGAGGCCAAGACCAGCCTCGCCAAGCGCGACGAGCGCCCCGGATTCATGGGACTCGGCGAGTACGACGAGAGCCGCGAGCAGGACATCAAAGACCAGATTAGCAACATCAAGGCCGAACTCGACTCCATCGCTCGGACCGAGGCCGACCGCCGGGACCGCCGCCGGGAATCGGGGTTCGACCTCGTGGCGATGGCGGGCTACACCAACGCCGGGAAGTCCACCCTGATGCAGAGCCTCGCGGCCGACCTCGAACTCGGCGAGAACGACGAGCTCCACCCCGATTTGGATACGACCGCCGAAGCCCAAGACCGCCTGTTTACCACGCTCGGCACCACGACTCGGAAGATGGACATGGACCGCCGGGACGTACTGCTGACCGACACGGTCGGATTCATCAGCGACCTGCCCCACTGGCTCGTCGAATCGTTCAAATCTACCCTCGACGCGGTGTACTACGCCGACCTCGTCCTGCTCGTGGTGGACGTGAGCGAACCCATCGACGAGATTCGGGACAAACTCATCACCTCCCACGACACCCTCTACGAGCGCAACGAGGCCCCAATCGTGACCGTCCTCAACAAAATCGACGCCGTGAGCGACGAGGAACTCGAAGAGAAGCGCGAGGCGCTCTCGGCGCTCGCGCCCGACCCCATCGCGGTGTCGGGAAAATCTCAGCTCAACCTCGATGACCTCCGGTCGCGCATCGACGTCGAACTCCCCGACTGGAAGCGCGAGAAGCTCGTCCTCCCGATGACCGACGACACCATGAGCGTGGTGTCGTGGCTCCACGACCACGCCCGCGTCGAGGACGTGACCTACGCGAACGACGAGGTCGTCGTGGACTTCGAAGCCCGGCCCTCCATCGTGGAGCGCTCGCGGGCGAAGGCCGGGGAGTTGGCGTCCGCGATGTCGGCCTGATAGAGCCGCCTCGATTTTTTGCCGCGCGCTCCCCCCTCGAACCGACAAATAGCTATAATTACGGATTCGATGTATCCGGCGGCATGGGGGCAATCACATGGGAGTCATCGAAACCGAGGGGCTGACCAAGCGATTCGGCGACGTGCGCGCGGTCGAGGAGCTCGACCTCACGGTCGAAGCGGGCGAGGTGTTCGGCTTCCTCGGGCCGAACGGCGCGGGCAAGTCCACGACCATCGACATGCTGCTCGACTTCGTGCGCCCGACCGCTGGCACGGCAAGAGTTCTCGGCTACGATGCACAGGAGTCGCCGACCGAAATTCACCAGCGCGTGGGCATCCTCCCCGAGGGGTACGGCCTGTACGACCGCCTCTCGGGTCGGAAGCACGTCGAGTTCATGGTGGATTCGAAGGACGCGAGCGACGACCCCGGAAGAATCCTCGAACTGGTCGGACTCGACGGCGAGGACGCCGAGCGCCCGGTCGGGGGCTACTCGAAGGGGATGGCACAGCGACTCGTCCTCGGGATGGCCCTCGTGGGCGACCCCGACCTCCTGATTCTCGACGAACCCTCGACGGGTCTCGACCCGAACGGGGCGCGCGAGGTCCGAGAAATCGTCCGCGAACTCGCCGACGACGGGACGACGGTGTTCTTCTCGAGCCACGTCCTCGGGCAGGTCGAGGCGGTCTGCGACCGCGTCGGAATCATGCAGAACGGCCGACTAATCGCGGTCGATACCATCGACGGCCTGCGCGACTCCACCGGAACCGGGTCGAGCATCGAACTGGCCGTGGACTCGGTTCCCGAGGGCATCGAGACGCTGGTTATCGAGGGCGTGAGCAGTCTGACCGCGCGAGACGGCACGATTCGGGCGACCTGCCTCGAACCGGAGGCGAAACTGGCGGTCATCGACCGCGTCCGGGCCGAAGGCGCGACCGTGCGAGACATCGCCACCAGCGAGTCCTCGCTGGAGGACCTGTTCACCGCGTACACGACCGAACGGGGCGCGGAAAGCGAAGAGGAGGTCCGAGCGTGAGCTGGAGCGTCGTGGCCCGGAAGGACTTCGAGGACGCCCTCCGGTCGCGGATGCTGTGGGGAATCATCGGCCTGTTCGCGGTGCTGATGGCGGTGTCCGCACTCGTTCCGGACCTGCTCGATGTCGCGGACCCGGTGGCTGGCTACGGCATCGCCGCGGACCTCGCCGAGACGCTGGTGCCGGTGACCGCGCTCGTCGCGGCGTACCTCGCAATCGCGGGAGAGCGCGAGTCCGGGAGCATCAAAATCCTGCTCGGCGCGCCCCACTCGCGGTTGGACGTGACGATAGGCAAGCTGGTGGGTCGCGCCGGAGTCGTCGTGGTCGGAATCGTCGCGGGGTTTCTCGTCGCTGGCGTCGTCACTCTGGTCGTCTACGGCGAACTCGCGCCCTCGGAGTTCGTCTCGGTGACGCTGCTGACCGCGGCGCTCGGCGTGGCGTTCGTAGGTATCGCGGTCGGCATCTCGGCCGCGACCGCCACGCGTTCGCGGGCGATGGCGCTCGCTATCGGCCTGTTCTTCGTGTTCGCGCTCCTGTGGGACCTCGTCCCGCTCGGAATTACGTACCTCCGGACGGGGAGTCTGCCGACGCCCGGCGCGACCGTTCCGGCGTGGCAGATGCTGATTCAGCATCTCAATCCCTCGGTGGCGTTCGGACAGTTGGTTGATGCGGCGCTCGGCGGCGGACCTCCGGGTGGCGCAGGCGGACCGGGCGGCGGAACTGGCGGAGGCGGCGGTGCAGCCGCGTTGACCGGTCAGGTCTCCGGCCCGGTCCCGTTCTACCTCGAAGATTGGTTCATGTTCGTCATCCTCGGCGCGTGGACCGTGGTCCCAGTTGCGCTCGGGTACCTGCGATTCCGCGACGCCGACCTGTAGTTCGCGCGCTTTTCGATTCCGCTACTCCAGCACCTTCTTTTCTTTCTGCACGACCCGAACGCGGTCGATTGCGGTGTCGGGATACTGGCCATCGTCGTCCTTCTCGGCCGCCTTCACCATGTCCCAAACCACGTTCAGCCCGGTCGTCACGCCCTCTAAGGCCTCCATCTCACAGCCCGTCTTCCCGGTCGTCTCGACCGCGACTTCCAGCATCACCCGGTCGTCGTGAAGGTCGAACGCCGTCTCGACGTTCGTGATGGGAATCTGGTGGCACATCGGAATCGTCTCCCACGTGTGCTTGACCGCTTGGACCGCGCCGACGCGGGCGGTGGCGAGCACGTCGCCCTTCTCGACGGCGTTGTCCCGGATTGCTTCGATGGTGGTTGCTTGGAGGCGGATTTCGCCCGCGGCGACCGCCCGGCGGGACGTGTCGGGCTTGTCGCCCACGTCCACCATCTGGACCTCGCCCTCCTCGTCGGTGTGAGTCAGTTCCGCGTCGTCGTTGTTATCACTCATCGGTCGCACCTCCATCAGACGCGCCCCACACGGCCCGCGGAAGCACGTCCAGCAAATCCGACGCCAGCAGGCCCCCGTGGCGGTCGGCGAGCAGTTCGCCAGCGCGCCCGTTCGCGTAGGCCGCCATGCACGCCGATTCGAAGGGGTCGTGGCCGCCGAGCAGGCCCGCGAGACCGCCCGCGAGCGTGTCGCCGGTGCCGCCGACCGCCATGCCGGGCGTGCCGACACGCGAGATTCGAGTTTCCTCGCCGTCCGAAACCACGTCGTCTTTCGCCTTCGCGACGACGACGTGGCCGAGGTCGGCCGCGAACGCCTCGATTTCGTCGGCGCTGTCGGCGAGCGCGTCCGCCCGTTCGATTTCGGGACCGCCCATCTTCGCCAACTCCTTGCGATTCGGCGTGCAGACGAGTGTGGCATCGGTCTCGACCTCGGGGACCGCGGGGAGCGCGTCGGCGTCTACGACCGCCTTTCCGGAGAACGATTCGAGGAACTGCGCGGCGGCATCGAGGGTTTCGTCGGCGTTACCGAGGCCTGGTCCGAGAACGACTACGTCGTCGTAGCGCTCGGCGGTGTCCACGAGGTCCGGCACCTCCTCGGGCGTGAGCCGATTCCCGTCGTAGGGTTGGACGATGAGATCCTCCGCGTAGCCCTGAATCTCGCCCGCGACGGTCTCCGGCGCGGCGACAAACGAGAGGTTCGCCCCGACTCGAAGCGCGGCTTGGGCCGCGAGCGCGGGTGCCCCCGTGTACGGCCCGCCGCCGATGACGAACACTCGCGGGTCCGCGTCGGCGGCGGGCGGTCCGCGTCGGACCGGGCGCATGTCGCCCGGTCCGACGTATCGCTCGGCGGCGGCCGGGATGCCGATGTCGGCGACCGTCACGTCGGTGTCGAGCGCGCCGAGACCGGGTTTCTCGTCGTGGAACGTGACCACGCGGTCGGCCTCGACCACGGGACCCGCGGCGTCTCCGGTGTCGGCGTCGATTCCGGAGGGCACGTCCACCGCGATTACCGTGCCATCAGCGTCGTTCATCTGTTCCGCGGCGGTCGCTTCCGGTTCGCGGAGCGCGCCGGTGACGCCGGTCCCGAGCATCGCGTCCACGAACACGTCGGCGTCGGGGAGGTCGAGGCTCTTGGAGTCGGTGACTTCCTCGCAGTCGAAGTCGGCTTGCTTGAGCGCGTCCCAGTTCTGCCGGGCGATGTCGGTCGAAATGGTTTCCGCGCGACCCAACAGGCGGACCGATACGTCGTGCTCGGCGAGGAACCGGGCGGCGACGAGGCCGTCGCCGCCGTTGTTTCCGCGCCCCGCGACGACCGCCACGCGCGCGTGGCGGTCGTCGGTGGGAGAGTCGCGGTCCGCGTCGGGAGAGTCACGCTTCGCGGTCGCGCGCACCTCGCGCGCGACCGCGTTGCCGCTCGACTCCATCAACTGCTTTCGGGGGACGCCGAGTGCGGCCGCGTTCTCGTCCACCTGTGCCATCCGCTCGGACGAAATCATGTCCGGGCGTTCGGTCGGGACGGCGTTAAATCCTCCCGTCGTGCGGCCCGTTGGGGACCTCTCGTCGGACTCGAAGGTCCCGAAAAGCCGAAATCAGCGTTAATCCGCTGTTGAGTAAATATTTTACGCGCGGGGGCCCAAGAGGCACGTATGTCACAGCAACCACTTCAACGCCGGGAGCGTCTCTACATCGACGGCGAGTGGCGCGACGCCGACGACGCGCTCGACGTGACCGACCTCGCGGACGGCGGCACGTTCGCGCAAGTCGCGGCCGCGAGTCCGGAACACGCCGACGACGCGCTCGCGGCGGCCCAGCGCGCTCAATCTGCGATGCGCGAGACGACCATCCCAGAGCGTGCAGACTGGATGGACGAGATTGCGGACGGACTGCTCGAACGCAAGGAGGAACTCGCCGAGGTCATCGTCCGCGAGGCGGGCAAGCCCATCTCGTCAGCGCGCGGCGAGGTCGAATCGGCGGCCGAGCGGTTCCGGCGCGCGAAGGAGGAAGCCCGGTCGCTGAAAGGCGAGTTCCGCGAAGGCACGACCGCGGGCCACGAGGGATGGAACGCCATCGTCAAGCCCGAGCCAATCGGCACCGTGCTGGCGATTACGCCGTACAACTACCCCCTCTCGACCACCGCGCTCTCGGTCGCGCCCGCGCTGGCGGCCGGTAATTCCGTTATTCTGAAGCCCGCGAGCGACACCCCGGTCAGCGCGGCGATTCTGGCCGACGTGGTTTCGGAGTTGGACCTGCCCGACGGCGCGTTCAACTTCGTCGCGGGACGCGGGAGCGTCATCGGCGACGTGCTCTCGGGCGACGACCGCATCAACATGATTTCGATGACCGGGTCGAGCGCGGCGGGCCGCCACGTCGCCAAGGAGAGCGGCATGGTGAACCTCCACATGGAACTGGGCGGAAACGCGCCCGCCGTGGTCTTTCCCGACGCCGACCTCTCGAAGGTCGCGGGCGAGTGCGCCAAGGGGTCGTTCAAGTACGCGGGCCAGCGATGCTCGGCCGTGAGCCGAGTCGTGGCCCACGAGTCGGTCCACGACGAGGTCGTGGACCTGCTGGAAGCCGAGATGGATAGCTGGTATCCCGGCGACCTGTTCGACGAGGACACCACGATGGGGCCGCTCATCGACGAGGGACAGGCCGAGTGGGTCGAAGAACTGGTCAAGGACGCGGTCGAGAAGGGCGCTGAGTTGGTCCGGGGCGGCGACCGAGATGGGCAGATGTTCGAACCGACCCTGCTGGCGAACGTGCCCCACGACGCCCGTATCGTCCACGAGGAGCAGTTCGGTCCCGTCGCGGCGGTCACGACCTTCGAGACCGAGGCGGAGGCCATCGAAATCTCGAACCGCGGGGACCTCGCGCTCGACGCCTCGGTCTTTACCGCGGACTACGACCGCGCGATGGAACTGGCCGACAAACTCGATGCGGGCGCTGTCCGAATCAACGGCGCGCCGAGCCACGGTCTCGGCGACGTGCCGTTCGGCGGGAACAAAGCCTCCGGTATCGGCCGACAGGGGCTTCACACGACCATCGAGGAGATGGTCCGGAAGAAGTCCATCGTGTTGTAGGGGTTCGGTGGGAGTCCCGGTCTCGTGTCGTAGCAGGCCGGTCTCGTATCACAATGGAACCACCGTTTCCGCTGTTTCATCTGTCGTGAGTAGTTTATAAGTACACCCACCCCTCCGTTCCGCTGAATTTCGTTCGAGAGGTGTGGGTGGTTGTCGCTACGTTCGCATCGGAGAGTTGTATTCATCAAAAAGTAGTCGAAAAAGACTATTCCGACTAGTTTGCGGATATGGTTTCTGTAACGACCACAAGAAGATTCCTATTTCTAGAGAGACTTCTCCACCCTACCCCCCACCCCACCCCTTCTCACGCGAAAGACAGCGGAACGAAGGGGTGGGGGTCTCTTTTAAATAAACCACACACATGAATCAGCGGAATCAGAGGAACGGGTGGTTTCGACACCTTCAAGGCCGACCCGCGAATCCCCGCGAGTAATGGGTTCGTTCGATTTCGTCCGCGAATACTCTCCTTACACTAACCGCGAGGCGCTCTTAGACGACTACACGCCGGACACGCTCGTCGGTCGCGACGACGAACTCGACGAGTACCACGGCGCGCTCCAGCCCGCCATTTACGGCGAACAGCCCGACAACATCTTCCTCTACGGCAAGGCGGGCGTCGGCAAGACCGCGGCCACGCGCTTTCTGCTCGCCAAGCTCCGGGCCAACGCCGACGACTACGAGGACCTCGACGTACACACCGAAATCATCAACTGCGACGGCCTGAACTCCTCGTACCGGGTCGCGAGCCACCTCGTCAACGCGATGCGTTCGCCGTCGAATCACATCAGCGAGACGGGCTACTCCCGGTCGCAGGTGTACGACCTCATGTGGGAGGAACTCGACTCCTACGGCGGCATCGTTCTCGTGGTGCTCGACGAAATAGACCACCTCAAGGACGACTCCATCCTCTATCAACTCTCGCGCGCCCGCGAGAACGAGAACCTCACCGAGGCCCGCATCGGTCTCATCGGCATCTCGAACGACCTCACCTTCCGGGACTCGCTCTCGCCGAAAGTCCGCTCTTCCTTGTGCGAGCGCGCCATCTCGTTTTCGACCTACGACGCCAACGAACTCCGGGCGGTCCTCGACCAGCGCCGGAAGGTCGCGTTCAAGGAGGGCGTCCTGACCGACGACGTGGTGCCGCTCTGTGCGGCGTTCGGTGCCCAAGAATCGGGTGACGCCCGAAAAGCCCTCGACCTCCTGCTCAAGGCCGGGGACCTCGCCCGCGAGGAGAACGAGAAGCGAGTCGCCGAACAGCACGTCCGACGGGGCCGCGCGCTCCTCGAACGCGAACAGGTCGCCCGCGGCATCGCCGACCTCAACGACCACGAGCGCATCGTGGTCTACGCGCTCGCCACCCTCGAAGCCGAGCGCGACACTCCGTCCCGGTCGCGCGAGATTTACACCCGGTACAAGTCGCTCTGTGATGCCGCCCGGCGCGACCCCCTCACGGCCCGGTGGCTTCGGGAACACCTGGACGACCTCGCGATGCTCGGCATCCTGAGCGTGACCGAAATCAACGAGGGGTCGGCGGGCGGGAAGTATCGAGAGTACGACCTCCAGCAGGACCTCGCGGTAGTGTTGGACGCGCTGGAGGAGACCTTCGAGTCGATGGGCGTTCACGCGAGCGTGAAGGGCTACATTTAGGACTCATTTCTCTCGACCGGGGCTTTCGTCCTCGGCGTTGATGGGGAACAATCCGAGATTACCGCCGCCGCCGTCGCTATTCCGAGCGATATCCCCGATTATCCGGATACTGCGACCCAATAACAAAATCGTAGTTCGTCAAACTGCGACACATGTCGCGAGTCGATAAACCGACACACCGACCTCGGAAGCTTCAAATCGCACCGACGACCGACCGGGCGGGCGCCCAGTGCAATCGACGAGACCGATGAAACGAACTGTTGTTGGGGCTGCGGTCGGCCTCGGCGGCGCGGGAGCTGTACTACGTGCAGACGAAGCCGAGCGGAATGGGAGCGACGCGGCCCAAACTGACGCGGGCCAGACCGTCGAATCGGTACGCCACCCCGAACTGGTCTTGGTGTTCGCGAACGACTACTACTCGAACGCTCTGTTTCGGCCCATCGACAGAGTTCCACAGCGGGCGGTGAATGCGGTTCTCGGGCATCAGACGAGCGGGGGCAATCCAGTGGTCTCCGACCCCACGGACTACAACGGGTACATCGTTCTCGTCAAACAGACCCCGAACGTACCAGGCGAGTACACGTTCGCTCTCGTAAACGAGGGAACGCTTCAGGAGGACCGGTGGTATCGGTTCACAGACGACGTCGTGTTCTTCGACGCGCGGGTCGGCCTGCTCTCGGTGGCGGTAACCACTGACGGCGGGGTCCAAGAGACGACTACAGAAGCGACGACTACAGAAGCGACGAATGCGGAGACAACCGTGAGGACTAGCGAAAGGACGACTCACGACGTCACCGTGGAGACCGCCGAGACCAACGACGGCGAGTAGCGACCCCACTGTTCGTTTTCCGTTTAAAGAAATACGGTCGGCCGCCACCTCGATTTCCGTATCGAGGCGGTCGTCCCCAAACTGTCCTCCGGTTATGGGTTCGCCGGAATTCACCCTTCGACGGGTCCGCGCTGGCGTTGAACGGAATGACAGAGGTGGCTATCCGCCGTTCGTCTCGGTGGTAGTCGTTTCCACGACGACCTCTTCGGTCGTTTCCTCGTCTTCTTCCGGTGTGGTCGTTTCCTCATCTTCTTCCGGTGTGGTCTCCTCGTCCATCTCGGTCGTCTCCTCGTCTTCTTCCGGTGTGGTCTCCTCGTCCATCTCGGTCGTCTCCTCGTCTTCTTCCGGTGTGGTCGTCTCCTCCTCTCCTTGGATACTCGCTGTGAGAAGGTTGGCTTCGGTCGCGAAGAACGTGACGTCGGCGCTGAACGTTCCCGTACCGAGAGACCCATCTCGGGTAAAGGTGATGAAGAACTCCCCGGGGTCCTCGTCGGTCTCCTGATAGCGACCGATGAACCCGGTCCATTCGTCCGGTTGGCTGACTACATCTTGAAGGATTCCGTTCGTCGTCCCCTGCTGGAGTTGGGCCGTCTCTACGAACCGTCGGTTAGGGACGAAATCGTACGTGAACACCAGCGCAGAATCCGCCTGCTGCGCAGTGGCCGTCCCACCTCCGACACCGAGCGCTATCGCCCCCGACGCGAGCGCGCCCGTTGCGATGGCTTTTCTTCGGTCGTCGTTTTCATCCATCATATTTTATCCCCCGTTTGACCCTTCATATTCTTGGATACTCGCCATGAGAAGGTTGGCATCAGTCGCGAAGAACGTGACGTCGGCGCCGAACACCCCCGTACCGAGTGGCCCGCCTCGAGTGAAGGTGATGAAGAACTCTCCGGGGTCCTCTTCGTCCTCCCTGTAGCGACCGATGAACCCGGTCCATTCGTCCGGTTGGCTGACTACATCTTGAAGGATTCCGTTCGTCGTCCCCTGCTGGAGTTGAGCCGTCTGCTCGAACCGCCGGTTGGTGGCGAAATCGTACGTGAACACCAGCGCAGATGACGCCTGCTGCGCAGTGGCCGTCCCACTCGCGCCGAGTCCGAGTGCGAGCGCCCCCGATGCGAGTACGCCCTTCTTCATGAACGAACGCCGAGACTCGCCGGTGTCGCTCTCGAGTTTCGCTTGGTTTCCTGGTTCCATGGTTATCCCACACCCCTCGTAGGGCTTCCATATGTGCGACTAAGTATTCCATAAAAGACCATGATAGTTTAGGCTGTGGAAAGTTGTTGTTTTTCCGTTGCCCACTGGTATAGTAAGTTACCTATTAGCTTCCTTTGGTAAGTAGATGGCATTGGTCTGTTTCGCGTAGAAATGGTCCTTTTCGTGTACGTATTTTAGTAATGGGAGTTACCATGGATTTGCCCAACTCTAACGGAGGTCCACCACTGATATGAGATGGAGCCACACTGCTATTTAAAGATATTTACACTATCTTGTGCGAGATGCTGTTCTTGCCCGCATGCTACTGTGTTGACTTTCCGACAGTACTGACTGTGGCGCGTTTACTCATCGCTTAGCTCGATTGCCGAAATTACTCGGTTCTTACACATCTACTGCGCTCGGCAACCGAACTACCTCAACTGAAGAATATACACACTCTCTACCTGATGCGTACTCGTCATTTCGATGCGGGTCGCGGAATTTGTTTCTCAGGAGGTATTACGAATTACAGGAAGTTAGTAAGGCAGTGCCTATCTAAACGGTCTTATAGCTATATTAATGGCAAATGCGTCATGGAAGTTGTGCGAGCACCATGCGAAAGCAAAGGCAGCGGAGACGGCTTTTTCGAGCAAGTGAGATTGTGATTCGAACAACCCGAAGACGCCGAGGAGCGATTCTGATGATTGTTTGCGTCTCTTCTCTCCTCGTGGTCGGTGTCGGAGCAGTTGCCACTGATTCGACGAGTCTCTCGACTGCTGGTCAAGAGGAAGCCAACGTCTCGGTTCAAAATATGTCCGCTCCTTCAGAAGTTCGATTAGGAACGAACTACACTGTCACGGCGGAGGTTGTCAATGACGCTGACAGAATGGGGATGCGGAGAGTATCCTACCGCATCGCCGGAAACGTCGTCGAAGTCAAGTCCGTTTTGATTCCCACGGACGGCACAGAAACGGTGCAGTTCAACGTCACAGAGAACGATACAGCCGGATTGCCGGCCGGAACACACACTCACGGAGTGTTCGCTGGTAACGCCCGAGCGACCGCAAACTTGACGCTCACTACGGGCGCTGACACGACGACTCCGGAAGAGACGACCTTAGAGGAAACACCGACATCCGAAGAAGCAGAGGAGCAAAATGCCTCCGTGGCGAGCGTCACGTTCGAGAATCAGGTCTCAAACGGTACCACGGTCACCGTGGAGTCAGTGACGGTACCCGAAGGCGGTTTCGTCCTCGTCCACAACGAGACTATCACCGATGGGGTGGTGCTCGACAGCATGCTCGGGGAGTCTGATTTCTTGGACTCCGGCACGCATCAAAACGTGACCGTTCGCCTCGACGAACCCGTAAACGAGTCACAGCGTCTCGTCGCTGTGGTGTACCGCGATTCGAACGACAACGCGGCGTACGACTTCGCATCGTCGAATCGGACGGTCGATGGGCCGTATACGAACCCCGATTCGAGCGAAGCGGTCAACGATATCGCCCGAATCACGGTGGAGAGCGACGAAGAACAGTAACACAAGCGGCGCCGGTCGTCGTCTGTCGTCTCGTTCTGGCTGCTTCCTCTCTGTTGGTGCGTTCGAGACCGACGCGGCCTTGACTTGCCCCGCGCCTAACCACTGAAGCTTTCCCGTTTGTCGTGGTACCCCATCCGACCGGGGGTGGAACTCTGCAACTCGACTACCAGCGCGTCATCGACCGACTCGACGACGGAATCGTAAACCGGCCGGGCAGAATCGTCGTCGCCGGACTCCTCCTCACCGCGATTTTCGCCGCGGGAGCCACGCAAGTCTCGACCGAATCCGGCACCGAGCAGTTCGCCGAGGACGTGCCCGAGCAGGACGCGCTCGACGCCGTCAACCGCGAGTTCGAACCCGCGTTCGAGCCGGGAACAACCTCGACACAGCTCATCCACACGGGCGAGAACGTCGTCTCGAAGTCCGCTCTGATTCGGATGCTCACCCTGCAGGAGCGCCTCGAACGCAGGCCGGACCTCCGAATCGAGAGCGCGACCGGTCCCGCGAACATCGTCGCCACGACGCTCGACCCCGAGGCGACTGCTCCGGAAGAGCAGATTCAGGCAGTCGAGCGCGCGAGTTCGACCCAAATCGAGGCCGCAATCCGCGAAGCCGCCAGCGACAACCCCTCGTTCGCCAGCCTGCTGAGCGAGGATTTCAACTCCCAATCGGCGTCCGCCTCCGCGAGCATCACCGTCGTCGAACACCAGATTCCCGAACTCGCCGAGGAAGAACAGGCGGCGGGAATCAACCCCCTCACGGCCATCCAGCGCGAGATGCAGTCGGTTACGGCATCGGTCGGCGGTGACATCCGGGTGTTCGGCGCGGGCGTCATCGAAGCCGAGTTCGAGAACGTCATCGGCGACACGCTGCTCATCGTGGTGCCCGCCGCCGCGATTCTCATCGTCGCGTTCCTCGTCATCGCCTATCGGGACCTCGCGGACCTCCTGCTCGGAATCGTCGCGCTCGTGATGGCAATCGTCTGGACGTTCGGTTTCATGGGCTTCGCGGGCATCGCGTTCAATCAGATTCTCATCGCCGTTCCGCCGCTCCTGCTCGCGGTCGGCATCGACTTCGGCATCCACGCGGTGAATCGCTACCGGGAGGACCGCCGGGATTTGATTGCAGGCAGGACGACCCCCGCGGAGTCGAGCGACGACCTACCCGGCGCGGCGATGCGCCGAGCGACAGACCAACTGCTGGTCGCGTTCTTCATCGTGACCACCACGTCGGTCATCGGGTTCGCGTCGAACCTCACGAGCCAGCTCGTTCCGATTCGGGATTTCGGCGTGGTCGCCAGCGTCGGCATCGTGTTCACGTCGCTCATCTTCGGCGTGTTTCTCCCGTCCGCGAAGGTCCTGCTCGACCGCGCCCGCGAACGGTACTCGATTCCGACCTTCAGCCAGTCGCCGCTCGGCTCGGAGGGGTCGTCGCTCGGCAGGGTCCTGAACGGCGGCGTCGGAATCGCCCGGCGCGCGCCGGTCGCCTTTCTGCTCGTGACCGCGCTCCTGACCGCTGGCGCGACGGGCTACGCCACCGGACTCGACACCTCGTTTTCGGACGAGGAGTTCCTCCCGCCCGAGGAGACGCCCGCGTACCTCGCCGGTCTGCCCGAACCGTTCGCGCCGAGCGAGTACACCGTCACGCGCGACATCAATTTCCTCGAAGACAACTTCGAGACGAGCGAGGACGAGCAGGTGGTGGTGTACGTCGAGGCACCGATGGAGCGCGACACCGCGCTCGAATCCCTCTACCGCGCTGGCGACGACCCGCCCGAGACGTTCGTCCGGGATGGCCGCCACGCTCGCGAGCAGAGCGTCGTCACCGTCATCCAATCGCTCGCCGCGACCGACCCCGAGTTCGCCCGCCTCGTCGCGCGCAACGACCGCGACGGCAACGGGATTCCCGACGACAACTTAGACCAAATCTACGACGCGCTCTTCGCCTCGGAGTACTCGGCGCTCGCCAGCGAGTACCTCACCGAGGACCGCCGGAGCGCGCGGGTCGTCTACGCGGTGCAGGGCGACGCCGACCAGCGCGAAGTCACCGCCGACGCCCGGACGGTCGCCGACCGATTCCGGTACGAGGCGACCGCGACGGGGAACATCGTCGTCTTTCAGGCCATCTCGGACCTCATCTTCGAGTCGGCCATCGTGAGCCTCGCGGTCGCGCTCGCGGGGACCGCCGTCTTCCTCGTCATCGTCTACGGCGTCCTCCTCGGGCGGCCGTCGCTCGGGGTCGCCAATCTCGTGCCCATCGTGGTCACGGTCGCCGCGCTCGCGGCGACCATGCGCGCGGTCGGCATCTCGCTCAACGCCTTCACGGCGACGGTCCTCGCCATCACCATCGGTCTCGGCATCGACTACTCGGTTCACGTCGTCCATCGGTTCGTAGACGAGTACCAACGAGAACGCAGTCCGCTCCCGGCGCTCGACCGGACGCTCACGGGCACAGGCGGCGCGCTTACGGGAAGCATGTTTACGACCGTCTTCGGCATCGGCGTTCTCGTCCTCGCGGTGTTCCCGGCTATCGGCCAATTCGGCCTTCTAACCGCCCTGAGCGTGGTCTACGCCTACCTCGCGTCCGTCGTGATTCTGCCCTCCGTGCTGGTCGTGTGGGCGCGGGTCGTCGCCGAGCGACGACCCGCGCCCGCCGACGTATCGGGAGACGAATCACCAACCGACGATTGAGAGGCACCCGACCCACGACTGAAAGGCCGTTGACCGACGACGGAGAAAGTCCCGACCCACGACTGAAAGACCGCCGACCGACGACTCGCCGACTGCGGAGTCGCCAGTCGGCGACTTCGCAGTCGGCGGTAGCACTCCTCACGACGCGATACACTCGGAAAAATGAAGCCGAACGGTCGGCGTTACGCTGCTGCTTCGAGCGCCGACGGTGCGACGAACGACTCGTTTCCGGCGGTCTCGTTCGCGAACTCCTCGGGCGAAAGTTCCTCGCCGTCGAGGACGAGCGTCGCGTTGCCGTCAACCGAGTAGTCAGTCAGTTCGCCCGAGAACTGGAACGCGTCCAGTTCGCCCGGCGAGAGCTGGCCCTCGACCGTGGTGTCGGTCACGGTGTCGTTCTCCTCGGCGGTGTTCTCGACCAGCGTCACGTCCTCGCTGAACGTGAAGCTGTAGTTCACCTCGTCGTCGTCGCTCCGGATTTCGACCTCGTTTTCGAGGTCGGCCTGTGCGTCGGTCTCGTTGTCGTCCGCGGCGGTTTCGTTCTCCACCGCGGTGGTCTCATTTCCCACTTCGGTCTCGTTGGTGTCCGTCTCGTTACCGTCGGTGACTTCGGTGGTCTCCTCGACGTCCTCGCCCGCCTCCACGACTTCGAACTGGACGATGTCGGTGTTGTCACCGTCGTCCACTTCGAGCGTGTAGGTTCCGGGCTGGACGTTCTCCGTGCTGAGGTTCACCGACCACTGGCCAGTCCGACTCCACTCGTCGGTCGCGGCCGAGTCGAACTCCTCGGCGCTCGGGCCGTCGATGACCTCGACCGTGATGGTGTTGTCGTCGGGCTTGCGGTTCGTCACGCCCTGCACGACCATCGAGTCATCCGCTTCGATGGGGCTTATCTGCTGTTGGAACGCGTCGCCAGCCTGCTGGTCGACCTCGCCCTCGGGCACGATGGCTTCGACCGAGGTCGAAGCGTCGGCGTACCGGAACGCCTGGCGAAGCACGAGGTCGTCGCTTCCGGCCTCACCGGTCGTCTCGTCGATGATGCGCTCGGTCACTTGCTGCTGAGTGAGACCGAGTCCGAAGCTCTGGACCCAGTTTTCGAGGTCCGCGATTTCCGCACCGTCCTGACCGGGCACGACGCCGTCACCGACGACGGTGTCCCGACCGAGTCCGATGACCATCGCCTCTATCTCGCCCTCGTTGAGCTGTCGGCCCTCTTGGGTGATGAGTTCGATGTCGTCCTCTTCGAAGATGTCGTTGTCGTCCACGCTGACTGTCTCGGTGACGGTGCGACCGCGCGTGTCGACCATCACGACCAGCACTTCGTCGAGACCGGGCGCGACGCCCGACACTTCGACGGTGCCGTCTTCGACTGCGACCTGCTGATTGTAGGTTCTGAAGACCCACGTGGACTGTTGAGTCGTCTCGTTGTCCTGAGTGGTGTTCTGGTCCTGCATTGCCACGGGTTCGCCGACGCCGAACGAGGCGGCGAGCGAACTGTTCTCGCCCGCCTCACCGAGCGTGGGTTCGGAGACGATTATCGAGCTCTGCTCGCTCGTCGCGCTGCTGAACTCCGACGTCGTCAGCGTTTCGCGAACCGTCTCGTTTTCTGCTCGCACGTCCTCGGCCTCGACCACGCCGAAGCGGTAGCGGCCGGGGATGCTCATGATGTCGTTCGCCTGCGAGAGCGTCACGTCGCGCTCCTCCCACTCGCCGTCGGAGTCCACGCTGATGAGGTCGCCCTCGTCGAACTCGCCGTCCTCGTTGACGTCCACGAGCTCCCAGTCGCCCTGGTCGCGGACGTAGATGGCGACGTCGTCCACGCCGGGCGCGGCGGTTCCGGACACGTCCTCTTCCTGTCCGGCGATGTACGTGCCTGCGGGGTTCTCTATCGAGAGCGTTCCCTGGCGCACGTCGAGCGTCCGGTCGTCCTCGGTGTCGCCGACGTCGTCGGCGATTTCTTCGAGGGGTCTGTCCTCCTCGTAGACGTTGATGTCAACGTTCGTGTCGTCGAGGTACGTCGTGTCTATCTGGCCGACGCCGAGTCCGGTGTCCTCGTTGATTTCGAGTTCGGCGTACGCGAAGTCCGCGCTTCCGTCGTCGTTCGTATCGACGGTTCCGCGCTCAACAACGTCGTCGACATCGCGGAAGACGCGCTCGTCCACCTGATTATTCCGGAAGTCGGTGTCTTCGATGGTGACGAAGTGGGTCGCGCCAGCGGTCGAACCGCGGACGGTGTACTGGACGTTCTGGCCGCGCGTCGCTTCGTCACTGTCGATGTCGAGCGAGATGTCCTGGTCGGTGGTCAGCGAGATGGCCGACGAGCGAGTGGCCGAGTCGAAGTCGAGGTTGTCCCAGCCGTCCACCGTGATGGTGTAGTCGCCCGCGTCTTGGTCGCTCAGGTCGATGGCCCAGTAGGCCGAATCGACGCTGGTGTCCTGTAGCTCGCTCTCGTTGAACTGCCCGACGCCCTGCAGGTACTCGACGCCGGTCCCGGTACCGCGCTGGCCGGGGTTCGCGATTCGCTCGGGGTTCTCGGCGTACGCGCCCGTGACTTCCTCGCGCTGGGCGTCCGTGAGCGATTCGACATCGGTCAGCACGTCGCCGGTGATGTCGTTCCCGTTCTCGTCGGTAATCTCCAGCGAGAGGTCCTCGGCGTTCTGGAAGTTCCACTCCGAGCGGATGAGGAGCGTCTCGTCTTCCTGAACCGACGAGCCTTCCACGTCGATGCCGCGCTCGTTGAAGATTTCGAGGTCGGTCACGCGGGGTCGCTGGACCGTCACGCCGATGTTCTGGGCCCGGCCGTCGATGGCGTACTGGCCCAGCTCTTGGTCCTGCGGGATGGGCGTTTCGAGCGGCACGCCTTCCGCGTTACCCGAGACGCCGATTAGGTTCGAGGCGTCCACTGGCTCGCCGTCGTCGGTTACGAGTTCGAGGTCGTCTTCACCTTGATAGACGACCGGCTTCTGCTCCGAGACGACGACCTGATTCGGTCCGCCGACGCCGGGATTGAACGTTGGGTCTTCGCCGCCGCGCTGTACGTCAGCGCCAAGTGCGACTCCGGCCGCCGCGGCCGAGAGCACCATCAGTGCGGAGAAGACGAGTGCGATTGTTTTCTCTCTTGAAATTTGTGTCATTCTGTGTGTCGTGTGTTCGTGGATACGGAGCGTTCGACACCCCCTATCGCTGTTCGACTGCCTGTACCCCCCAACGCGGCGTCGCACGCCGTCACCTCGTCGTCACCGTACCCTGCTGCTTTCCGAGTTTCACCTCGAAACAGTCGAACACCGATTCACGTATAAAGAGCGACGACTGTTTTTGCCCCCCGAACTTAGGTATGACCTAATACCCGGCGGCTATCAGGGGCTGAACATCCAGCAATGGAGAATACCAACACTAATCGGGAATGTCTGACCGCCTATCCGGAGATAGGCCGAGGGTAGTATCGAACGACAATCACGTCGGCGTTTCGCCCCGCTCGCGACCCGATGACGATGCTGACGGCGGGAAATCGGGTAGAAGGCCGTGTTACGCCGTGTTTCGCCGCCGATACGCACGAGGAACGTGTCGGCGAAAAAACTGTACGTCGTCGGAGATGTTAGGGTAAACTAACCGAACTGTCTGCTCGGTGAACGCTCCGCGGTCGGTCCGGGTTCGGCCCGGTTCTCGCGCACTTATATGCCGTTATCCGAAAATTGTCGCCGATTCTCGACCTGACGCGGGGTTCCGTCCGTCGTTACCGCGAGTAATCCGAGGTGTCGCCGGAGCGAGCGACAGTAGGCAGTTGCAGTCACGCGACCGGCGCCTCAAGACAGGAGGCGGGCGAGACTGTCGCGCTTCCACCACGCGAGAGCCAACACGACAACTGCGCCGCCGAGAGCGACGAGTCCGGCCGCGGGGACGTCGGAGGGAAGTCCGAACCCCCCGCGCTCGGCCTCGGTCACGGTCACTGGGACGCGATACGTGTCCGACAGCACCGAGTCGCCGCGCTCGTTCTCGTAATTGAAGTCCATCGAGACGGGGTACACTTTCGGAATCGCGCCGCCCGCCGCGCTCATCCCGAACACGAGGGTGGCCGACTCGCCGGGTTCGAGTCGGGGGACGAACGCCTCGTCGTTGTCGCTCGAAAGCGGGTCGCTCGCGAACAGTTTGGCCTCCACGTCTTCGAGCGTCTCGTTTCCGGCGTTCGTGACCCGGAACTCCACGACCGCCGACGACCCGGCGCTCAGGGTGGCGTTGACCGGTTCGACCTCGAACTCGTCTACGTCCGGGGCCACCTCGACGCGGGCGTCTATCGTCTCGCTGACCCGGAGGTCGCCGTCTTGGTTCCGGTACCGCACTCGGAACGACACCTGCCGGGGGCCGGGTTCGGCCTGCGTGTTCACGTCCACCGCGAACTCGAAGGGGACCGACTCGCCGGGCGCGAGGTCGCCGACCGCGTACTCGGTCTCGCGCGGTTGGAGGTTCGGATTCTCGGTCTCGACGACGACCACCGCGTTCGAGGCGGGGCGGTCGCCCGTGTTGACGACCGACCCGAGCAGGTCGCCGGTCTCGCCGACCCGGAGGCTTCCGCCCACCTCCCGAACGTCGAACGTCTGCTCGTCGCCGACCGCGACCTGCGCGTCGAGTTCGTCGCCGAATCGGGTCTCGCCGTCCTGATTCCGGTAGCGAACTCGGAACGACACCTGCCGTAAGCCGGGGTCGGAGGCGTTCGGCACGTCCACGGTGTACTCGAAGTCGGCCGACTCGCCGGGACCGAGGTCGCCGAGTGCGACCTCGCTCTCGCGCGGTTGGAGGTTCGGATTTTCGGTCCTGAACACGACCACCGCGTCGGTGGCGTTGACTTCGCCGGTGTTGACGACCGTGCCCGAAACCGTGCCGCTGTCGCCGACGCGGAGGTCGCTCGTGGCGTTTCGGAGCGCGAACGTCTGCTCGCGCGCCACCGCGATGCGGGCGTCGAGCGGGTCGCTCGTCCGGGTGTCGCCCTCCCGATTTCGGTACTGCACGCTGAAATCGAGTTGTCGCGGGCCGGGGTCGGTCGTGTTCGCGGTGTCCACCCTGAAACTGAAGTTCGCCGACTCGCCCGGCCCGAGGTCGCCGACCGCGTACTCGGTCTCGCGCGGTCGAAGCGTGTCGTTCCCCCCGCCGAGGACGACCACCGCGTCGGTCACGTTCGCGTTCCCGGTGTTGACCACCCGGCCGGTGACGACGCCGGTGTCGCCGACCGTGAGATTGCTATCGACGTTCCGCAGGCCGAACGCCTGCTCACCCCCGACCGCGACCCCGAACGAGAGGCTGTCGGACCGGCCGCTCACGCCGTTGGGGTCCTGATACGAGACGACCGCGTCCGCGAGGTAGGTCCCCGGTGCGGTGTCCTCGCTCGCGCCGACCGTGACCTCGAAGGTCTGACTCTCGCCGGATTCGAGGCGACCGAGGAAGACGCTGGTGCGGTCTTGGGGTGTGTCTGCTCCGCCGAAGAAAATCGAGGAGTTGCCCGCCGAGAGCGCGACTCGCGTGTCGGTCGCCGTCTGCGTTCCGGTGTTGGTGACGTTCAATCGGTAGGTGGCGGTGTCGCCCGCGGGGACGCTCGTGAGATTTTCGGTCGTGACCGCGAACTCCGGGCGGTCCTCGACCACGACGGTCACGAACGCGGTCTGGGTCCGGGTGCCGTCGCCGTACTCCGGTTGGGCGTTCGTCCGGTAGCGCACGAAGTTGGTGTAGTCGTACGTCACCTCGACTGGAATCTGGTACGTGCCGGGGTCGAGCGACTCCGACACGTCGAACGTGAACGCGAACGGTCCCGACGCGCCCTCGGGGACGCTCCCGGCGAGCACCTCGCCGGAGCGGACATCGATGCCTCTCCGAAGGGTGTCGTCCATCCGGTCCTCGTCGATTTCGAGCCTGACGTTCCGGGCGGTCGTGACCCGCTCCTCGTACTGGGCGGGACCGCCGCGGTCGATGTCGCCGTTGTTCGAGGCGAACACCTCCAGCGTGACTCGCTCGCCCGCGCCGATTCGATTCTCGGTCGCCGAGAGTTCGACGTTCGGACGGCCGACGACCGTTCCCTCTTCTTGGGCGAGTACAGGCGTGACTCCGGCGGCGACCACTAGCGCGACGACGAGGAGCGTTCCGGGCCTCATCGTCGCTCCGTCGGTCGAACGTTGGTCTGCTCAGTCGCTCGGTAGCGGTCGAACTCCCGGTGTCCCGTGTCGCGTCCCCGGTTCCCCATTCCTGACAGGACTTCGCGCGGCGAACCTAAGAAAGCATGGGCTACTAGGGGTGTACGCTTCGAGAGGCTGCCGACGTTCTTTCGCGGGTATCCGGACGATTCGTGTGTCTCTCGACTACCCGCACGTCACCAAGGGGGACTGCAACGCCGAGTCGGTGACTCAGTCGGTCGAGAGGACCGCACTCGCACGTCACCAATGAGGACCGCACCGCGACCGCAGGCCACGCCCTCCCCAGCCGATTCCGTCGCTCACACCTTCGGCGTTCGCTCGGTCATCCCTCGCGCGCTTTGGGCGCGCCCTTGTGGCGCGCCAGCGCGCGCCGTGACCCACGGACGAGGTTTCGCGTGACTCGACGTAGTTCGTGGCGCGTGCGGTCGCACCCCGAAGTGGGTGCGACGAACCGCGCGAGGGATGAGTATCGCAGGCCGAAGGCCGAGAAACGCAGTCGGTTGGGGAGGGCGTGGCGTTCGCGGTTGCGGTGCCGTGCGGTCTCATAGGTGACGTGCGAGTGCAGTTTACGAAGTTGCACAGTTGGCAAAGCGATGCAGTTCACGAAGCTGTGCAGTTCACGAAGTCGTGTAGTTCGCAGAGTCGTACAGTTCACGAAATCGTACAGTCCACAGAATCAACGTTGACCGCAATCGAGAACACACAAATCATCGATACCACACAATCCAGCAAATCCTTTAGCACTCCGAACCGACCCCAAAAACAACGTCTCATATCCATGACGGACTACGACCCAGACGTTCTCGTCGCCGGAGAGACACTGATAGACTTTCTGCCCGAGACCCCGGGGCCGCTCTCGTCCGTCGAGGCGTTCTCCCGGCGGGCGGGCGGCGCGCCCGCGAACGTCGCGGTCGGACTCGCGCGCCTCGACGCGACCCCGTGGTTCTGGACGCGAGTCGGCGCGGACCCCTTCGGCGACCATCTGGCCGAGACGCTCGCGGGCCACGGCGTCCCCGACCGATTCGTGGAGCGCGACACCGACGCCAAGACCGCGCTCGCGTTCGTGAGCCACGACGACGACGCCGACCGAGAGTTCACCTTCTACCGCGACGGGACCGCCGACACCCGGGTCGAACCCGGCGCGATTCCGGACGAGACGCTCGATGCGGTCGAGTGGGTGTACGTCGGCGGCGTGATGCTCGCCGCCGAACCGGGCCGGACCGCGACGCTCGACCTCGCCGAGCGCGCGGCGGCCCGCGACTGCACCGTCGTCTTCGACCCCAACGCCCGGCCCGAACTCTGGACGAGCGCGAGCGAGTTCGCCGACCTCGCGGCAGAGATGCTCGGCCGCGCCGACGTGGTGAAAGCGACCCGCGACGACCTCCGCGAAGCGGGCATCGAAGCCGAAACGCCGTCGGCGCTCGCGCGGGCCGTGTGCGAGCGCGGGCCGCACACCGTCCTGCTGACGCTCGGCGAGTCGGGCGCGTTCGCGTTCGCGACCGACGACGCGCCGTGGGGACCGGACGAGACTTCACACTCCGGATACGAGGTGGACCCGGCCGACACCACGGGCGCGGGTGACGCCTTCACCGCGGGTGCGCTCGCGGCGCTCGCTTCGGACGACGCTGTGCCCGCGAGCGAAGGCGCGTCTCCGCTCGCAGGCGCGTTGGAGTTCGCGAACGCGGTCGCCGCGGTCACCACGACCGCCGCGGGCGCGATGACTGCGCTCCCGACCCGCGAGGAGGTTCGGGCGTTCCGCGACTCGCGGTAACTCTCCGGGTCGTCGGCAACCGGGACCGTCCGAACGTCGTCCGCCCCACTATATCGAATTTGTCATATCAGTATTAAGTATCTTTATGGCTTATCATTCTCTACTGAGGGACATGATTTCTGTCGAAGACGCGAAGCCAGCCCTCAGCGGTGCCGGGGTGGCAGTTGCGGCGTCGTTCGCCGTGAATCCCACGCTCTCGGTCGCGGCGGGTGCGCTGGCCGCGACCGTGACGAAATCGCTCGTCAAGGCGAGGACGAACTTCCTCCTCGCGGGCGGCCTGATGTTCGTCCTCATCGGTCTCGTCGGGTCGGTCGCGGGGACGCTCCCCGGTAGTCCCGTCATCGCGGTCGCTGGCGTGGTCGGCGGTCTCGTCGGCGGGGTGTTCCTCTGGATAGACGCCAAACTCCAGCAGTCCGCGCTGGGCCGAATTGCACGAATCATCTGGACGATTATCAACTTCAAGGCAACGCTCCTCGTCATCATCAAAATCAGTATCGTGCTCCCGCTCACCTTCTTCGCGGGCGTCGCGGGGGCCGAGATTCCCATCATCGGGGACGCCGCGTTCGTGCTGTACTGCTTCGCGGTGCTGGCGTCGTTCTACGCGATGGACCAAGGGAAATCCATCCTTCAGGTTCGCCGAAAGGTCAGGCCGAAGGCGCAGGTCGAAGTCTCCGACGTCAAAACCGCCGCCCAGAAGGCGGAGTCGGCGGCGCAGAAAGCCGAGACCGCCGGAGCCACCGTCCGGGACATGGAGGACACCGACGACGTGAAAGCCGCCGCGTCGTCCGCGAAGGAGAGCGTCGGTTCCGCTCGGAAGAAAGTGAGCGGTGCGGTGTCCACCTCGGATTCTGACGGGGCCGAAGCGACCGTCGCGGACGCCGACGCCCCGGCGTCGGCGTCCGCAGCGACCGGCGGTGCAACGGCCGACGACGAGACGACCCGCGGGAGAGCCGCTGCCGCGCCCGAGACCACCTCTGCGCCCGAGACCACCTCTGCACCCGAGACCACTTCTGCGCCAGAGACCACTGCCGAAACGACATCTCCGACCGACACGGCCGAATCCGTCGCTGGCGGGTCCAAAACCCCCGACTCGTCCGAAGCCAGTTCGTTCGGCTCGGACTCGGTCGGGACGGGGTGGCTAGCCGACACCACGCTCGCGGTGAAAAACGCGGCCTCGAACCCGAAGTCGGTCCGGGTGGGCTGTCGGGTGGACGGCGAGCGAAAACTGGCCGACGACGTTCGGCTAGCGCCCGACGAACGCTCGGAGTGGGACGACCTACCCGACGACTCGGCGTTCGAAGTCGGGGTCATCGTCGAGGGCGGCCCGTCCGAAGGCAAGCGGTTCGCGTCCGGGGGGAGTCATCACGGCGAAATCGGCGTCTTGATACACGACGCCGCTATCGAGTTCACCGACTCGCTCCCCGCCGAGTCGTCGGCCGAGACCGGCGCTGAAACGGCGTCGGGAGACGCCGCGAGCGATAGCGCTGCGAACGCGACCGCGGAGACCGGCGACTCGGGCGCGAGCGAAGACGACGAATTCTGGGCCGATTTCGAGTCGTCGGCCGGGGCGACCGCGACCGGCGGTGCGACGGTCGCCTCTGAGAGCACCGAATCGTGGGACAGCGCCGCGGAGCTGACCGACGCGATTCGCGAGTCGCCGTCGGCCGACCGAGTCGAACAGTTGGCCGAGTTCCTCGACGTTTCGGACCCGAGCGAGCGACTGGAGGCGGTCACGGGGCTTCGGCAATCGACCGACGACTACCCCGAAGCGGTCGAGACGGCAGTGCCGTCGCTGGCGAGTCTGCTCGACGACGAAGACGTGAAGATTCGGCAGGAAGCCATCGCCACGCTCCAGCGTCTCGCGAAGGCCCGTCCGGGCGCGGTCGCGGACGCGACTCGGGAGTGCGTGGACGCGCTCTCCGACGAGAATCCCAAGATTCGAACGATGGCGTGTCGCGTCCTCGGCGAGGTGGACGCCACCCACGTGACGGGGCGACTCGAAGCCCTCTCGAACGAGGACCCGAACAAGGGCGTCCAAGTCGCCGCGTTTCAGGCGATACAGACGATGGACGACTGAACCCCCAAATTTACGACCGAGAGCCGTCAATCGGAGGACACTATGGACGCACAGCGACGGGTCGCCGAGTTCGTCGAGACCCACGACATCGACGCACCGCCCGAGTTTCGCCTGCTCGACCTCGCTTCGGAGTTCGGCGAACTCGCCAAGGACGCGAACGTCTCGACCGACTACGGGTCGGACCCGGACGCACTCTCGCTCTCAGAGGACGAACTCGGCGACGCCGTCTTCGCCCTGCTCGCGCTCGCCGAATCGGTGGACGTAGACGCCGGAGACGCGCTCGATACCGCGCTCGCGAAGTACGAGGACCGCCTCGCGGCGACGGGCGAGGCGGGGTCGGGCGAATAACTGTCCGCCTCCCCGAACTATTTGAACCGTGCCGACACAACCCCCCTCATGCACGACAGAGCGAAGGAGTTCGCCGACCGCGCGAGTCGCGAGTACGACTTCGAAGTGGACGTCCACGAGTTCCCCGAGGGGACCAAGACCGCGAAGGACGCCGCCGACGCAATCGGATGCGATGTCGCCCAAATCGCGAGCAGTATCGCGATGCGCGCCGGCGACTCGCTCGTGGTGGTCGTCACCAGCGGCGCGAACCGGGTCAGCGAGGCCGAGGTCGCCGACCGCCGAGGAATCGCCGAATCCGACGTGAGCATGGCCGACGCCGCCGAAATCAAGTCGGTCTTGGGGTGGTCCATCGGCGGCGTGCCGCCGTTCTGCCACGACGCCGAGGTGCCGGTCTACGTGGACGAGACGCTGACCGAGTTCGAGACGGTGTGGGCCGCCGCGGGGACCCCGGAGGCCGTCTTCCCGCTCGACCCCGAGACGCTGGTCGAGCTTTCGGGCGGCGAAGTCGCCGACGTGGCTGAGTGAACTTCGGTTTTCTATCGGGGAGGCGAATCTTCACAGACCACCCGAGACGTGAATCTTCACCAACCGCCGAGACGTGAATCTTCACCGACCACCCGAGACGCCATCCTTCACCGACCACGGGATGCGCCGCGTCTGCGCGCTCGGTGAGCGCGCAGACGCACGCGGGGAGGAACGGGGCGCGGTGCGATTGCGGTGCGGTCTTCATAGGTACCGGGAGTCGCTCGCTTCTCGGTTGATTCCTCTACGAGTTCGACGGACTCCTTCTTCCCGGCTGACTCCACGCGATTTCGACGGAGTGCTTCTTCTCGGCTGACTCCACGCAATCTCGACCGACCCCTCTACACCGACGTTCCCCGAGACCACTCCTCGCATCCGAACACTTGATTTCGCCCGAATCCGAACCCCCGGCCATGAGCCTGCTTCAAACCGCCCTCGCGGTCATCATCGACGCGGCGCTCGGCATCTGGCTCGGGAGCATCGTCTTCTTCTCGTTCGTGGGTGCGCCGACGACGTTCGACGTGCTCGGCGACGATGCCGGGCGGGTCGTCAACGCCATCTTCCCGAAGTACTACGCGCTCGGGGAAGGTCTCGGCTTCGTGGCGTTCGGTGCCGCCGTGGTCGCGGACCCCGGCGGCCTGCGCGGGGGTGTCCTGCTCCCGGCGGTGGTCCTCGTCGGTCTCGCGTGCACCGCCTACGCCCACCGGATTCTCGTCCCGAAGATGGAGCGGGCGGGCGACGACGCCTTCGCTCGGTACCACAAGCAGTCGGTCGCGCTCAATGCGGGGACGATGCTCGCCGTCGCCGCCGGACTCGTCCTCTCGCATCTCTGAACATGGCCGAAGGCACCTACACCCTGCTCGTGGAACTCCCGACTCCCGAAACGGTCGAGTTCGGCGCGAGAGGCGAACGCGACCTCTCGGCGGGGTGGTACGCCTACACCGGGAGCGCGTTCGGGCCGGGCGGATTCGCGCGCGTCGAGCGCCACCGCGAACTCGCCCGAGGCGAGCGCGGGGCCCGCCACTGGCACGTCGATTACCTGCTCGGCCACCCCGAAACCGAAATTTCGGCGGTCGTGAAGTCCACAGACGCGGACGTAGAGTGCGCCGTGAGTCGAGCCATCGACACCGAAGCAGTGGCCGGAATCGGGGCCTCCGACTGCGACTGTGATTCCCACCTCCGGTACGCACCCGACCGCGAACGTTTGGAATCGGCGGTCCGCGACGCGCACGCGAGCGCCCGTTCGGGCGCTCGCGAGTGAACCAATAAACAGTGGAGTGAACCATTAACTGCGCTCGGTACGCAGACACGAATATGAACCTCCAGCGGAACGTCGGCGGTCTCGACAGAATCGCTCGCGGAGTCGGTGGCGCAGCGCTCCTCGCGGTCGCGGTCGGCGCGTTCGTCTCGGGCCGACGGTCAATCGGCCTCCTCGCGGCGGTCGCGGGCGCTGGTCTGCTGTTCAACGCCGCCACGCAGTTCTGCGGCGTGAACGCGCTGTTGGGTATCGACACCTGCTCGAGAAAATAAGAATCTCGGTCAGTACACCGCGTCCCGAATCTCGTCGGCGAGGTCCTCGAACGTGGCGAGGTGGGTCCGGCGCTCGGTCCGCATCCGTTCCTGTGCGGCCTCGAAGTCCTCGATGTGGTCGGGGACGGAGAACTCCGAGACGTTCATCCCCGGCACCTCGCTCGGAATCGTGAGACCGAGTTCGTCGTCGGCCTCCCACTCGACGGTGCCGCGCGCGATTTCGCGGAGAATCGTCACCGACTCCTCGACGCCGATGTCCTTCGCCTTCGCGCCGATGTGGCCGGTGTTGAGGACGAAGCAGTCCACGCCGAGGTCGGCGATGAGTTCGCGGAACCGATTTCCTTCCTCGCCTTTCGACCCCACGATGAAGGGGTTCGTGCCGACCACGCGGATGGATTCGCCCGCCTTCGAGGGGTCGCCCGCGCTGGTCTGAATCGACTCGCCGAGCATGAACGCCGCGGCGGCCTCCTCGGGCGAGAGTTTGGCGACCGGCGGCATCGTCGGATTTCGGGTGATGAAGAATATCTGGTCCACCGAGTCGAGGTCGATGTCGTCGCCAGCAGACGAGAGGTGGTCGCGGCCGATGACCGCCCGGCCGTTCGAGGTGTGTTCGTCGCTGTCGAAGTCCACGGTGCCGTCGGCGTCCACCGCGACGTTTTCGAGGACCGCCGATTCGTGGGTCACGGCGTCGTACATCGCTGGCTGTTCGTCGGCGTCGAGTCCGATGGTCTTGACGTAGAGACCTTCGCCCTCGCTTCCGGCGACGGTGCCGTCCGGCAGGAGCGCGCACACGTCGTCCTGAAGCATCGTGGCCGATTCGGGGTCGTCGAGCCAGAGACCGTGCGCGGTCAAGGTGGACTTGCCGGTCGCCGAGAGGCCGAGGAACAGTTGGCCAACGTCTTCGAGGTCGCCGGTCTCGTCGTCTCGGAGGCTCACGCGCTTGCTCCCGGCGTGGAGACCGAGACCGCCCTTCCGCTTGGCCTCGCGCATGAACAGTCGGAGGAACGACTTCTTGGCTTCGCCGGTGTAGTCGCTGCCGAGGACCGCGGTCACGCCAGCATCGGGGAGGATTCGGATGGCGGTCTCGTCGTGGTCGGGCACCTGAATCGTCACGAAGTCGGGGTCGGCGTCGGCGTCGGAACCGGCGTCGCCCTCGACCGGTTCGAACAGCTTCGCCCACGCGAGCGCGATGCGGGCCTCGGGCTTCGAGACGTAGAGCCGACAGACGTACGAGTGGTCGGGGTGGCGGCCCATCCGGCGGTCAACGCAGACCATCTCGGTCTCGCGGGCGTACTCGACCGCGGTCTCGATGCGGCCGTAGTCGCTCGGGCCGAACTCGTCGTCCACCGCGTTTTTGGTCTTGTCGGCGTTGCGCGAGCGCTCGCCGCTGACGTACGACGGCGAGCCGAACTCGGTCGTGGTTTCGAGGTCGGCCGAGAACTCGCGGAGTTCGTCGAGCGAGGGGTCGTACACGACGTTGTCCGCGTCGGCCGGGTGTGGGAGCGCAGTCGTCACCGATTGAACTGTCTGCCCGGTTTCTGACATCGAGTGAAGGCTGTGCGCGCGGACGTATAATTATGCACCATTTACCAGCCTCAGCCTGTCAGACGCCGAAATTCTTGCTTTCGATGTGAGTGAATAATTCTCGTTACTGCGCGCTGACGCGACCCCGTTCGTTCGTCCGAACACAGTTGTTTCGCCGCCACTTTACGGCCGATTCGCGCGGATGGGACCGCCTGTCGTCGAGAAAGAGTCGCTTATTCGGGCCGCGTTCAGCAGTCGATGACCACGCGGTCGCCGTCCTCGCGACACTCTTCGAGGGCGTGCTTGGCCGCCATGCCCGCCGACTGGGGGGTCGCAGACTGGCCGACCCCGACCTTGAGTTCGACCGAGACGGTGTCCTCGACGTGCCGGATGGAGTCCTCGTAGGCGTCCTCGTCCAAATCGGGACACACCGCGATGATGTTGTCGCCGCCGACGAAGAAGGCGAGACCCTCGTGGGCGCGCCTGAGATACTGCATGAGTTCGGCGTAGCCCTGCTCGATGTGGATGAACGAGTCGAAGGCGTTCATCCGGTCGGTGTACTTGCCGGTCGCGTCGTTCACGTCGAAGTGCGCGATTTGCACGTCGTCGTCGGCTCGCTCGTCGGGGTCGAGCGTCGTCCCCCGGAGGATTTCGGTCCGAGAGCCGTCTTGGGCGCTCCCGGCGTCTTGGAGGTGCGTGGTCGCGTCCGAGAGCGCGGCGACCGGACTCGGGTCCACGCCGACGCCGAGGCTGACGGTCACGGGGTAGCGGTTCGCGACCGACTCCTGAATCAGCGCGTGGGCGTCTTCGTCGATGCCGTTCGTCACCGCGACCATGTTGTCGAATCGGGTGAAGAAGACGTACCCCTCGCGGTTGCCGACCAACTGGGAGAGGTCGGCGTAGAGTCGCGACTGGAGCGTCTGGAGGTCCACCTCGCGGCGGGGTTCGGGGGTGACTGTCCACGGTCCGTAGTTGTCGATTTGAACGAGGGTTACCTGCGTGTTCGTCACAGTTGGTTCGGGGTTGGAATCGGTGGCTTATAAGCTATCCTAATCTCGGTAGGTGTTCCAGAAATGAGACTCGGAGAGCGGAGTTTATCGGTCTCCAGACGTATCGAGGTTCCGACCGGATTCCGATATTCATCGGCGTCTTCGAAGAAGCTAGCTACTCCCGGTACCTAGGAGAACCGCATTGCGATGCAATACGATGTATTGCATCGCACCGCACCGCACCGCGACGGCCACTCCCTCCCCAACCGACTGCGCTTCTCGCTCCCTGCGGTCGCTCCGATGCTCATCCCTCGCGCGCATGGGCGCAACGCCAAACCGCGGCGTTGCGCCAGCGCGCGCCGGGAGTGCTGGTAGCACCGAGCGCACGTGCATTTCTGGTTCAGATAAAAACGTACGGATTTCATTCCGGGGGATTCAAACCCCCGTCTTCCCTGCATCCGGTAATGACCATCCCGTCGTTCGTCGTCGGCATCGCGGGCGGGACCGGGGCCGGGAAGACGACGGTCGCCCGCGAAATCACCGAGGAGGTCGAAGACTCGGTGACCCGTATTCCGATGGACAACTACTACAAGGACCTCTCGCACTTGGAGTTCGACGAGCGCGCCGAGGTCAACTACGACCACCCCTCGGCGTTCGAGTGGGAGCTACTTCGCGAGCACTTCGGCTCTCTCCTGTCGGGCCAGTCCATCGAGATGCCCCAGTACGACTTCTCGATTCACAACCGCAAGGACGAGACCGAGACGGTCGAACCGACCGACGTCATCGTTCTGGAGGGCATCTTCGCGCTCTACGACGAGGATTTGAACGACATGCTCGACCTTCGGGTGTACGTCGAGACCGACGCCGACGTGCGAATCCTCCGGCGCATCGAGCGCGACGTGGTCGAGCGCGGCCGCGACCTGGAGGGCGTCATCGACCAGTACCTCTCGACGGTCAAGCCGATGCACGAGCAGTTCGTCGAACCCACGAAGAAGCGCGCCGACATCATCATCCCCGAGGGCGCGAACGCCGTCGCGGTCGGCCTGCTGGAGGAGAAGGTCCGGGCCGAGACGTACACCGATTCGGGGTCGGCGTGGCGACTCGGCGACGAGGGGGTCGAACGCGAGGAGCGCGGTCGCTACGCGGTCGGCGACATCCGGGAGAAATCGGCGGGGGAGCGCGACGGATTCGAGGAGTCGTTCGACTGATTACGCGCTCTTCTTCTCGGGGTTGTCGCCCTTCGGGTGGTAGTCCCAGAACCCGCCGGCGCGCATCCCGCGGCCGACCGCCTTGTGGAACTCGACCATCGTGTCGAACTCGCCGTCCTCGACGTGTTCGAAGATGTCGCCGACGCTGACGATTCGCTTGTAGTTGATGCGAATCGGCTCGTCGGCGTGGGCCTCCGCGAACTCCCGCGTCGAGAGCGGGAGGTCCTCCTCCTCGTCGATTTTCTTGGCGATAATCGCCATGCCGTACTTGCGCCCGCCTTCGCTTCCCTCTTCGCCGTCGGGGTCGTGCGGCCAGTCCATACTCGAACGGTCGGTCAGGGGTCCCAAAAGGGTTTCTCTCGACCGCTGGCGCTGGTCGCGGGTAACGCTCTCGTGCTCGGGTAGGACGGCGCGACTCGCACGAAAAACACGCCTTTCAAGGTCCGCGCCGACGGAGTTCCGGCCATGACAGTCATCGCGGTCGTCGCCGACCCGCCCCGGCCAGGACTCGCGCTCGCGACCCTCACCAAGTCGTCGCCGCTCTCGGACTCCGAGGCGGCCGACCTCTACGCCGCGAGCCTCAAAGACACCGTCCGCGCGGTCGAACGGAGCGGCGGCGAACTGCTGGTGAACTACCGGCCCGACGAGATGCTCCCCGACGAACACGCGAGCGAGCAGAGCGCCGAGGCCGAACTCCGCGCGCTGGTCGCGGACGCGCTCGAAGACCCGAGCGAGGCCAGATTCGAGGTGCAGGTCGGCTCGACGCCGTCGGCGCGCGCTGGCAACACCGTCACCCATCTGCTCGACCGCGAGGAAGTCCAGTCGGCCGCGGTGGTGCCCGGCACCGCGCCGATGCTGACCCGCCAGACCATCGACGGCGCGGCCATGAAACTCCGGCGCAACGAGGTCGTCCTCGGCCCGAGCGCGCGCGGCGGCGTCTACTTCGCGGGGTTCACCACCGCCGACCTCGACTTCGAGGACGCCTACGCCGTCCCCGAAATCGAGACGCTGACGACCCGCGGCGCGGACGCGGGCCACGAAGTCGAGTTTCTGGCGACTCAGACGCGCGTCGAGACCGGCGCGGACCTGCTCTCGCTGGTCCCGGTGCTGAACGCTCGCATCGCGGCCGGGCGAATCGTGCCCGAGCACACGACCACCCTGATTCGCGAGTGGGGGCTTCGGGTCGTGGAGGAAGACGGTGAGCCGACATTGGTTCGCGAGTGAAGCGTTTTTAACGTCCAACTCTTTTGGTATCTGTCGAAAGGTAGTTCTGAATCACCAACTGCCGGAGAATTCGCACTCTAGACCCACCTTCACTGGAAGTTCCGATGCGTACCGTTTCTTATTGTCTGAGTTCAAGTTTGTGAGAAGATAGTATCCGCTAGAAAGTTCTTGTTGGCCCCTCATATCGGAACCGTTCGGGTGTTTGGGCTTGTCATTGATTAGCGCACGACTTCCCTGACCGGTTCCGGGAATATACGGGATTTCGATCTCCTCCAGAAGGTCTTCCTCCTCAATAAGATAATTGACGAGGGAAGCCATCGTTTCAGATTGCACGTCTCCAGCAGTTCGATAGACCGTCTCCCCATTTCGACCGAGACAAATGACGTATTCTCCGTCCTCTGGTCCGACATCATCCCCGGATGATTCTCGGATGACCGCTGTCTGATGTGCCTGTTCTTCCAGCGTCTCGATCAGATCATCAACGAAGCCCTTCGCCTCGTTTTCGACTTGCTGTGACACAGAATTTCCAGCCACCTTGGTAACGACGCCAGTTACGTCCTCCGCAAGGTCTTCCTTATTTTTCCGGAGAGAAGTAACTGCGTTCTGTACCGCTTCGATTTTCTCTGCAATCTGTCGCGATTCTCCGGAGTCGATGGACTCACGCGAAAGCGCCCGAAGGGGATGTTCGTTGCTTGGGACGGTCTCAATCGAAAATTTCGCGAGGGAGATTTCGTTGGGCCTGTTGCTGGAAACGTCGCGGCGGAAAATCTCGAACTCGCGTCCGTTCGAGAGGAGTCCCCAATCGACACCGACTTGGCGCATGTAGCTTTTTAATTGGTTCTCGTGACTCTGTCCGAGCGGTGTGTCACACCCTTTCGCTTCTACAAAGACGACAGGCGTTCCCTCTCGCTTGAGAGCGTAATCGACCTTTTTTGTCCCCGACCCCATCTGGACGGAATGCTCAAGTTCAACATCCGAGCTGAGGATCTCCCATCCAAGAAGGTCGATTAGCGGTTCGATAATCTTCCGCTTGGTGTTCTCCTCGTCCATCTGCGGAGAGTTCTTAATAAGCTGAATTGATCGCTCGGTGTAGTGAGATAAGTCCTTGGAGAGCGACATAGTGCTCACTTCGACCCCCGAATGCGCTGAACAAGACCTGCAATCTGTTCTTCACTCTTATTGGTCACATCGTACTCGACTTTTAATTTCAATTGCCCAGCGGCTTCGTCAGCTTTTAACACCATCTCATCAACTTCAGTGGAAACTCCACCAACATCGGTCGTGGTGTCCCTTGTCCCCTCCTCGACAGTTTCCTCTGGTTCGGGAGTTGGGTACTCATCGACAAGCTTGCTGATGAACTTCTCATGTTGGTCGGACACTTCAAGTCGCGTCTCGAACCCTTTCCTGCCCGTGATGAACTTCCCGAGTCCAGCCGCCTGAGCGGTTTTTATTAAGAGATTGATTTCCCTGTCCGTGTGCTCCTCTCCGGTCGATGCTTCAGCCTTCTCTTTGAAGACGCTCTGTTTAATCGCCGGATTTCCGTTGACCTTCTCCACTAAATCACCGGCGTGAATGCGTAGGAGTGTATCCCGATAGGGTTCGTAGAACTCTATTGCCTCACGAAATGCTTTCCGTACGGACTCATCTCCTATATTCTCGGAGTAGCTAATACCCGAGCCACGACCGGTATTCTGAACATGACCATCCTCGACGGTTAAGAAGCCGAGTTTCACGCCATAGTTAATGCTGGCTCGAACCTGCCGTTGGTCAATATCCAATTGGCTGTAGAGGTCGTTCTTCTGGGAGCCGTTAACATCGCGTAAGTGGTTACAGAGGCTGTGTAGCGCCTCGGGTTTTGCTCGACTGGGGAGTTCGACGGAGGCCATCACATAACAGGTTTCTCATCCCCCGTCTAAATAGTTACGGTGCGGGCGTGTAAGATGTCCCGCGAAAAGAACCCGGATATTCAAGCATTTAACGTCCTCTGGACCGCTTTCTCATCTGAAGGGAAAATATGGTGGGAATGGGCTGTTTTGACGGCTATGTTCCGCCAGCGGTATATTTCCACTTATAGAAGATGGATTAAGTAGCGAAAACGCCGCCTCACGGCGTTTTCAACCAAATTCAATAAGATAGCTGAGGATGTTCGCAAATGATTCGACCACCGATCTGGTGTCCGTGTTTACTCTTCGGGTCCTGTAGAACGCCGAACCGAAACACCGTCTGCGGACAGACCGTGTTCCTCAGCAACGTCCAGCACGTTGGTCAGGAACTCCGTGGTCACGTCGTCCCGTGAGACGCCTTCGAGGCGTAGAGTCAGCGTATCCATCTCTCACACCTCCGTCTCGCCGGTCGCCATCAGTTCACGTTGTATCGCGCGTTTGGGGTTCTTCGCGCTGATATCGGGTCGCTGTACGACAGTCTTTTGTCGGCGGATTTCGATAGTTGCCATTGGTCTTCCCTACTGAGAAGGCCATCGTCCGAGTGTTCTAGCACTCGGGCGTTTTCGCGGAATCGAACGCCCCGAGGGATTTCGGCCTTCTACCAATAACCACGTAGTTACTGGCCATAAATATTTCCCTTCAATCACGTAGTCACAGACTTGATGCCCACCGATTCCGAAGGCGGAGTATGAAGCGGGAGCGAAACGAGTCGGGAGAGTACGTCGAGCAAGTGACGCCCGATGCGGTTCTCGACGTTTTCGAGACAGCAGACCTACCGGTACTGACCGCGACGGAGGTGTCCGAAGAATTGGACTGTTCCCGAGCGTCGGCCTACAACAAACTGGAGCAGTTAGTCGCCCAAGGGGAAATCCAGAAGAAGAAAGTGGGCGCACGCGCAGTGGTGTATATTTTTATGAATGATGACTAACAGCATCTCAATGCGTCTCGTGGGAGATACGTCTGCATTCGATTGAATGGTCCTCGGACGTGCGGAGAGAATAACGACACTTTCAAATTTCTCGGGGTTAGACATAGACGTACACCTCGCTATTCGCGAAACTACGTAATTTACCGGGGTGGAACGCCGATTCGTGGTGGGATGGCAGAGCGGCCTATTGCGCCTGCCTTGAAAGCAGGTGGCGTCAAGCCTCCTGGGTTCAAATCCCAGTCCCACCGCATTCTCCGACGAACAGACGCGATACGCAACCCCGGGAGCGGCGCTGTTGAAACGTTCGAGAAGTCACGACGTTGGCCAGTATCGGGGCCGAATGCGGACTCTCCCGAAAGCACGGTCGCTCCGATTCGTTGGTCCCAACCTTTAAATCTCCCCGCCGCGAAATAGTAAGTGAAGAAGAATTAAATTCTAGTTGACAATATTTATCCGCGAGCACCGGCTATCCTTCAGTCCCACTCGAAGTTCACCAACCCCGATTCGGTTCGGTCGTATCGCTCCCCGAACGACGACGGTTACGAGCCAATGGCAGAGAAAAGATACCCTAACACTATCGACTGGGACGAGTACTGGAACGAGGCCGACGAGGACGTGCGAACGGACACGAGTCCGAGCGCGGACCTCGTGTTGGAGCCCTTTGTCGAGTTCCTCGACGCGAGGCTGCCCGACGGACCGGACACCTACGCCGACGTCGGTTGCGGACCGGGTGACTTGGTGTTCGAGGTCTCCGACCGCTACCCGGAGACGACCGCAGTCGGGTACGATTCCGCCGAGGCGGTCCTCGCGGAGAACCGCAAACGCGCACGAGCGACGAATTTGGACATCTCCTTCGAGCGGGCAGTCCTCCCGGAGTTCGAACCCGACCGCCGGTTCGATGTCGTCTCCTGTTTGTTCACGCTCTGCTACGTCGCGGACACCGAGCGCACGATAGAGCAACTCTACGACGCGGTCGAACCCGGCGGCTACCTCGTCATACACTACCACAATCGGCTTGCACAGGCCCACTACCGCACCCTCGCGGAATCGCCCCACGAGTATCTCGACGAGGACTCCGTTTGGAACCCCGAGACGTTCGCCGACCGATTCGAACTCGTCGTCGAGGGGGAGAGTCTACTGTCGTACGAGCGCATCCGTGAGATACTGGGGACGTGGCCACAGAGCGTTTTTTCGGTGGCCGACGACGCCGAACAGTACGGTGCCCACCGCCACGAGCCGCTCGTCTACGTCCCGAAGTGACCGGACAGCCCTCAGTCTTCGGAGCGCCCCTGTTCGACGACTCCTTCGACTGGGAGTACGTTTGCAGGTGGCCTGAATTTCGGCGCGAAAATTGCTGCGACAACTTAAACAGCCTACACATGCAGTGACTAAACCAAAGACTCGGTCCCGCTTTTTCGGTCGCATGGTGGCTTCTCGCCAGCCGACCGACGCGCACACGAAATCAGTCACGTACCGTGCCGACCCCGACGAAACCCCGAGCGAGGCGGTCGTCGCCGCGGTCGCCTCGGCCTCCGACTGCCGACCCACGGCCGCGGGCGCGGACGGGACGGCCCGCGTACTGCCACCGCTCTACGACGCCATCGACCCCGACGCGCTCGACGCGCTGTTCGCCGGTGGCGTCCGGTCGCCCGACCGGCCGCGAGCGACGGCGGGAAAAGTCGAGTTCGTCTACCACGGCCACCGCGTCACTGCACACAGCGACGGGTCCGTGGTCGTCGAACCCCGGTGAGCCGAGGCCGGGATTCACCGCGACTCATAGTAATTGCTGTGACTCTGTATCTGTCTGCAGTCACAGACCGACGAGCTCACCCTCGACAGCCACGAATTTCGAGGGTGCCGAAAATAATCACGGCAATCACTATCAGCTCTCCCACTCGTCGTCCAGCACCCCGTAGTAGCGCACATCTACGTACTCACCATCGTGGTACGCCTCGTCGCGGTGGACGCCCTCCTGTTCGAAGCCGAGTTTCTCCCAGATTCGGCGCGAGGCGTCGTTGTGCGCGAGGACGCGGGCCATCACGCGGTGCATCCGGAGTTCGCGAAACGCGTAGTCGGTGACGAGTCTCGACGCCTCGGTGCCGTACCCCCGGCCGTGGTACTCGGCTGCGAGCCAGAGGCCGATTTCGCAGTGACCCATCCGATGGTCGATGTCGTAGAGACCGATACTGCCGGTCGCCTCGCCGTCCGCGCAAACGAGGAGGTGAACGTCCTCGTCGCTGGAGATTCGCTCCTCGAAGTATTCGCGCTCCTGTTCGGCGTTGATTGGCTTCGCGGTCGTCAGCCCCTCGCGCACGTCGGGGTCGTTGATGGCGTCTCGCAGGAACTCTACGTCCTCGTCTTCGACGGTCCGGAGCGTAATCGAGTCGCCCCGGAGGAACACTGCACCGGGCATGCGAGACGCTACTTCGGGGGCGAACATAAGCGACGGGGAGGTGTGGGAACGACTCCCGCACAGGTCGATTTCCGTCGAGTCGTCAGAACTGGTGGTACGCGTCCCTGACTGACGAGTTCGGCTCGACGGTCCGGCAGTTGCACGCGCGACACTCGAACGTCGATTCGAGATACACGCGGTCGGCCGCGTCGCGTCCGCCGCGCCGGACCTGCCGAACCCCGGTCCGTCGGCGCGAAAACGGGGTTCCACACTCCGAACACGACGAGTGGACGCGAACTGCGTAGTAGCCGACCGCGAACAGAAACGCCGCGAGTCCGACGACGGCGGCGTTCAGCGATGCGCCGACGCCACTCGGTTCCGCGACGAACGTACGGAGTTGCAGAAAGAACGTTCCCGCCCCGACGACTCCCGGCCCGCCGAACACGGCGGGCCGGAATCGGTCGGGGATTCGTGAATCGAGATGACGATAAAATGCGACGACCGCATCGTACGTCAGCGCGTCGTCGTCAGCGAACGGACCCGCGCCGTGCAGGCGCGCGTCAGAGAATTTCTCGGCCGGTGAGTCGCGTCCTCGCTCCCCGTCGTTGGCCCCGTCCAACATTGACAGTCACTCGCACACGAGACCACTTTAAATTTTCTGGAAATTACAGAATTTTGCCACAAATTCAAGGGCCGCCTCCGACTCCGCCGAGGGGGCCTTCAGTCGGCCGCAGAATCGCCCACGACCGCCTCCACGTCGGCGTGGTCGTGGAGCAGGTCGCCCATTCGCTCGACCGTCTCGGCGTCTCTGGTCCGGCCGCTCCGGACGACGTCCTCGGCGCGCTCGACCGTGGTGAGCGTGTCCGACTGGACGAGCAGAATCGGGACGCCCTTCTCCTCGGCCGCGCCGACGATGGCTCCCGGCGGGCGAAAGCCGCCGGTCAGAATCAGACACTTCACGCCGGGCGCTTCGAGCGCGACCCGCTGGAGGTCCGGCCGGTCGCCCCCGGTGATGAGCGCGGCGTCCTTCGTCCGCCGGAGGTGTCGGAGCGCGGAATCGCCGGACATCGCGCCGACGAGGAACCGCTCTACGAACGCGTCGGCGGGCGCGTCGGTGAGTTGCTCGGCCGAGAGTTCGGCGGCGAGGTCGGCGACGGTCACGCCCGCGAGCGCCTGCTCCCGCGGGACGACCCCGAGGACCGACACGCCGCGACCTTCGAGGAACGGCGTGACCTCGGTTTCGAGGTCGTCGAAACTCGCGTCGGGCACGGCGTTGAACAGCACGCCGAGCAGTCGGTCGCCCACGTCGTCGGCGGCCGCGAGAACGCCGTCCACGTCACCGGCCTGTTCGTACCGAGAGATGAGCAGCACCTCGGCGTCGAGCAGTTCGGCCACGTCGGCGTCGGTGAGGTCCACGATGCCGCCCGTGGTGAGCTCGCCGCCGCCTTCGATGACCATGAGGTCCTTGCCCTCCGCGAGGGTGTCGAAGCTCTCGCGGACCTGCTCGCGGAGCTTCTCGGGGTCCTCCTTGCCGCGAATCGCCTGCTCGACGAACGTCGGCGAGTAGACCACGGGTTCGAGGTCGTGCATCTCGGCGTCCAAGTCGAGGAGTTCGCGCGCCAGCATCGGGTCCTCGTCGAGCGTCTTGCCGACGTTGCTCTGGAGGCGGGTCCCCTTGGGTTTCATGTAGCCGACCGAGAGGCCGCGCTCGGCGGCCAACCGGGCCAGCGCGAGCGCGACCGCGGTCTTGCCTGTGCTCTCTTCGGTCGCGGTGACGAGTACGGTTTTCATAGGTTTGTCCTCATAGTTCGTCCCTGTCCACGGTGAGTCGCACGTCCACGGCCTGTACCCCGTCGGGACCGGCCACCAGCGGATTCACGTCGAGTTCGAGTATCGCGGGGAAGTCGGTCACGAGCTGGGAGAGTCGCTGGAGGCTCTCGACGATAGCCTCGCGGTCGGCGGGGTCGCGTCCCCGCGCGCCCCGGAGGAGCGGAGCCGACCGGATTCCATCGACCATCTCAGTTGCCTCGCGCTCGCTCACGGGCGCGACTCGCGTCTCGGTGTCTTCCAGCACCTCCACGAAGATGCCCCCGAGTCCGAACAGGAGCAGGGGACCGAACTGCGGGTCGCGGTTCATCCCGATGATGGTCTCGGTCCCCGAATCGAGGTCCACCATCTCCTGGACCTGCACGCCCAGAATCTCGGCGTCGGGCTGGTAGTTCCGCGCGCGGGTCACGAGGTCCTCGAAGGTGTCGGCCACGTCCTCGTCCGGAACGCCGACCCGGACGCCGCCGATGTCGGACTTGTGGAGGATGTCGGGGCTGACGATTTTCATCACGACCTCGCCCTCGATGTCTCGGGCGGCCGAAACCGCGTCTTCCGGGCGCTCGGCAATCTCGCCTTCGGGCGTCGGGATGCCGTAGGCGTCGAGCAGGCCCATCGCCTCGACGCCGAGGCGATTGTCGCCGCGCTCGTCGGCGCGTGCCAAAATTTCGCGGGCGCGCTCGCGGTCCACGTCGAAGGACTCGGGGGCCTCGTACTCGCGCTCGCGAATCTCGCGGTATCTGACGAGCGAGTCGAGACTCCGGACGGCGCGCGCCGGGTCGAAGTAGTTCGGGATGCCGTGTTCGCGCAGCACCATCTTCGCCGACTCGGTTCGCTCGCCGCCCATCAGCACCGACGCGACCGGCTTGCCGTACTCGGCCTGTCGTTCCCCGATTACCTCCGCGAGGTCGTCGAAGTCGATGACCGCGGTGGGTGCCGAGAGGACGACCGCACATCCGACGTTCTCGTCGGCGAGCGCGATGTCCAACGCTTGCTCGAATCGGTCGATGTCGGCGTCCCCGATGGCGTCGATGGGGTTGTAGATGTTGGCCTCCTCGGGCATCGCCTCCGAGAGCTCCGCGAGGGTGTCCTCCGAGAACGATGCGAGCGAGAGGCTCGAATCGCCCACCGCGTCGGTCGTCATCACGCCCGGTCCGCCAGCGTTGGTCACGATGGCGACCTCCTCGGAGTCGGGAATCGGCTGGCCCGCGAGAATCTGGGCGAAGTCGAACAGCTCTTGGACGTTCTCGACCCGGAGGACGCCCGCCTGTTCGAGTCCGGCCTCGTAGGCCTGCTCGCTCCCCGCGAGCGTGCCCGTGTGCGAGGAGACCGCCTGCGCCCCGGCCTCGGTTCGGCCGGACTTGACCATTACGATGGGCGTGTCGGTGGTCGCCTCGCGCGCCGACTCGATGAACGCCCCGCCGTCTTCGATGCCCTCCAAGTAGCCCAAAATCACGTCGGTATCGGGGTCGTCGCTCCACGCCTCCACGAAGTCGGTCTCGTCCAGCACGGCCTTGTTGCCGAGTGAAACCACGTCCTTGAAGCCGATGCCCTCGTCGTTGGCCCAGTCGAGGACCGCGGTGATGAACGCCCCCGACTGGCTCATGAAGGAAATCGACCCGGGGAGCGCGTTCTCCGGGCCGAAGGTGGCGTTCAGCCCCGAGGGCGTGCTCATCACGCCCAGACTGTTCGGGCCGACCAGATTCAGGTCGTACTCGGCGGCGACCTCGGTGAGTTCGCGCTCCCTGCTCGCGCCCTCGCTTCCGGTCTCGCCGAATCCGGCGGTGATGACCACCACGTTCCGGATTCCGGCCTCGCCGCAGTCCCGGATGGCGTCCACCGCGATGCTCGGGGGGACGACCACCACCGCGAGGCGAACGTCGTCCGAAATCGAAGCCACGTCGGGGTAGCAGTCGAGTCCCAGCACCTCGTCGTACTTCGGGTTCACCGGGACCGTCTCGCCAGCGAAGTCGGCCACCAGATTCCCGGTGATGGCGCGCCCGATGGACCCCTCGGTCTCGGTCGCGCCCACGACCGCGACTCGCTCGGGCGCGAACAGTCCGTCCAAACCGCCCGTGTTCTCGTCCACGGTCGAGGTTCGTCGGGTCCGCGCTTAAAAGTGGCGTCCGCGCGTCGCTTCGATACGAGGCCCGCGAAAGCCACGGCGGAGGGGTCGGGCACGCCCGACCCCTCCGTCGCGCACGGAAATCCCCACCACTCGGTGCCGGACAGCTTCGAGATAGAGAATCACTAACGTAAGTCGGTCGCGCGCATAAGTCTGCCGGGGATACCTTTTAGAGAGGCCATGTCAAAGACTCGCACATGGAAGGCGAAGTGACTGTCAGGGACGTGATGTCCCGCGAATACGTCGGCGTGAGCGAGTCCGACACGGTCCTCGGGGCGGTCCGACTCATGCACGAGGAGGGGGTCGGAAGCGTTATCGTTCTCCGGGGGAGCGACCCGGTCGGCATCATGACCGAGTCCGACGTACTCGGCGTGGTCGCCGCCGAGACCGACCCGTCCGAGACGCCGGTCTCGGCGGTCATGTCCCGGCCCGTCGTCTCGGTCGAGACCGACCGCGCCCTCTCGGACGCCGCGGCCACGATGTCGAGCGAAGACATCCGGCGCGTCCTCGTCACCGACGACGGCGACCTCGCCGGAGTTCTCGACGAGCGCGACGTCATCTCGGCGTCGGCCTCGCTTTCGGGCGTCCCCTCGCTCGGGACCGAACCCCCCGCGATGGCTGACGACCGCGCGGAGTACTCCGACAGGAGTATCTGTGAGACGTGCGGGTCGCTGAGCCGAGAGCTATCCAACGTGAACGGCCAGCTCATCTGTGTCGATTGTCGCGACGTGTGAACGTCGGTCGTGCATGTAGAGTGTCACGTCTCGCGGCGGGATTTCGGATTCGGGCGCGTTCGACGGCCGTTCGAGCGACATCCGCCCGTCTGCGGGCGTATCTGAGTTGGAAAAGTTATTATGGGTCGGGTGGCACAAGGTGACGTGTAGAGTGTTGACAAATGGGTGTATCTGAAACGTATGCACGTGGTCGCCGACTCGCTGGCGAACAGCCGTTCGCCATCGTCGTCGGTCTCGTCGCAGTCTGGCTCGTATGGTTCCTCGTCGAAGGACTCGTCACTGGGCGTATTCGAGTCTCGAACGTCCTTTCGTACGCGTGGGACGGACTGCTACGAGGGCTGATAGTCGGCCTCGCCGGAATCGGGCTTTCGATGACGTACAGTATTCTCAACTTCGCGAACTTCTCCCACGGGGATTACATCACCAGCGGTGCCTTCTCCGGGTGGGCGGTGACGTACCTGCTCGCGGGACTGGGTGAAGCGAACATCGGCTCGCTTCTGCTCGTGGGGGCTGGCGGCTCGGTGTTCGGCGGCGCGCTCGGCATCGGCATCACCACCTCGCCGCTCGCGGTAGTCGTCGGGATGCTCATCGCCGGTGCGGCGTCGATTGGACTGGCGCTGTTCATCGACCGATTCGTCTACAAGCCGATTCGTGACGAGAGCGGAATCGCACTGCTCATCACCAGCGTCGGCGTGGCGTTCGCGCTCCGATACATCATCGTGTTCGTCTTCGGGACGGACGTTCGCGGCACGACCTCCGCGGGCGAGGTGCCGCGAGTGAGCTTCTACCTCATCGACGGCTCGTTCCGAATCAACGCCCACGACATCACGCTTCTCGTGGTCGCAGTCGGCCTGATGCTCGGCGTCCACCTCCTGCTCCAGACGACCAAACTCGGGAAGGCGATGCGCGCGATGTCCGACAACGAGGACTTGGCTCGCATCACGGGCATCCCGACCGAGCAGGTCATCCGCGCGACGTGGATTGTCGGCGGCGGCCTCACGGGAATCGCGGGCTACATGTTCGTCCTCTGGAAGGGGACGCTCGGATTCAACGACGGGTGGCTCCTGCTGTTGCTCGTGTTCGCCGCGGTCATCCTCGGCGGCATCGGCTCCATCTACGGAGCCATCGCGGGCGGCATCGTCATCGGGCTGACCGCGTCGATGTCGGTCATCTGGATTCCTTCGGAGTTCGGCCGCGCGGCGGCGTTCTTCGTGATGATAGTGATTCTACTGTTCAAACCGCAGGGCATCTTTAGCGGGAGGACGACAGCATGACAGAAACAACCCTTTACGACCGGTTCGAGCGCGTCATCGACACCGACCCGAAGCTCGTGGTCGCCGTACTCGCGGTCATCTACCTGGCGTACATCGCGTCGGGAGTCGCGTTCGGGTACAGCCTCCGGGGACAGCTCAATTCGCTCGCGAACCTCACCTTCTACATCGGGGTGTTCGGCATGCTCGCGCTCGCGTTGAACCTCCACTGGGGGTACACCGGGCTGTTCAACATCGGCATCGTCGGCTTCATGGGTATCGGCGTCTACGTGACCGCGATACTCGCGAAACCCCCGGTCGCACAGGGCGGTGCCGCGCAGGTCGGCGGCTTCGGCCTGCCGCTGGGAATCGCGGTCATCGGCGGCGTCTTTATGGCGGCGTTCTTCGGCCTGCTGGTGGGGCTTCCCGCGCTCCGCCTGCGCGCGGACTACCTCGCAATCGTCACGATTGCGTTCTCGGAAATCGTCCGGTTCACGATGATGTCCCGGACGTTCCAGGAGTTCACCGTCCCCGACACCGTCCTCGGCTACGACCTCGCGGCCGACACGGTCGGACTCGGCGGCGGCGGCGGTCTCATCCTCAACTACGCCTCACCGCTCGAAGCGCTGTTACACGCGCTGTATCTCTGGGAGCCGTACCTCGGCTTCGTGAGCTTCGTGCAGGCGAACCTCATCGCCAACAACCCCCGGCCGGTGGTGGACGGCGTCGTGTACGGTCTCCTGCTCCTCGCCGTCTGTGGCCTCTACTACTGGCTGCTGACCTGGACCGGCGAATCGCCGTTCGGCCGGGTTCTCAAAGCGATTCGCGAGGACGAGGACGTGGCGAACGCGCTCGGGAAGGACACGAACCGCTTCAAGCTCAAGTCGTTCGTCCTCGGGTGTGCGCTGATGGGCTTCGGCGGCATCCTCTGGTACGCTGGTCGGGGGAGCATCACGCCGCCGTCGTTCCGACCCAACATCACGTTCTTCGTCTGGATTGCGCTGATAATCGGCGGGGCCGGCTCCAACACCGGGAGCTTCCTCGGCGGCGCGGTGTTCGCGGCGCTCCTGTACGAGGGGCCGCGCTACATCAAGAACCTCATCGAAGTCGCGTTCAACCTCGGCGACGGTCCCGGAAACTTCGGACAGGCGATGGCCGCGCTCGGGTCGCTCGACCCGGTGCCCTTCGTCCTGTACACGCTCAACAGTATCAGCGAACTCCGACTCGTCATCATGGGCGTCGTGCTGATTTGGCTGATGCACAACCGTCCCGAGGGGATGCTCGGCCACCGGAAGGAGACCGCGGCGAGCATCGACCTCTCGCGGCCGGGCGGAGCCAAGTCCGACGCCGCGGCGGCTGACGGAGGTGACCAGCAATGAGCGAAGCCGACGAGTCGGCCGGGGAACCGTCCATCCCCATCGAGGACACCGACGAGATGAGCACCGTCCCGCTCGAAGTCGAGAATCTGCGGAAGACGTTCGGCGGCATCACCGCGGTGGACGACGTGAGCTTCGAGGTCGAGAAGGGGTCGCTCACCGGTCTCATCGGTCCGAACGGGGCCGGGAAGTCTACGACGTTCAATCTCATCACCGGGATGCACGACCCCGATTCGGGGACGGTTCGGTTCAACGGCGAGGAGATTACGGGTCTCGCGCCCCACGAAATCGCGAATCGCGGGCTGGCCCGAACGTTCCAAATCGCGCGCGAACTGGAGGAGATGACGGTGCTGGAGAACATGATGCTCGCGCCGAAGGGCCAAATCGGCGAGACGCTGTGGCGGTCGGTCACGCCGGGCGTCAGAAGCGACGTACAGCGCCAAGAGACCCAACACTTAGAACGCGTGTGGGAGGTGCTCGATTTCTTCGAAATCGACCACCTCGCCGAGGAGTACGCGGGCAATCTCTCGGGCGGTCAGCGGAAACTGCTGGAGATGGCGCGCGCGCTCCTGACCGACCCCGACATGCTCCTGCTCGACGAGCCGTTCGCGGGCGTGAATCCGTCGCTGGAGAAGCGACTGCTCGAACACGTCCACGAACTCCGCGAGCAGGGCTACACGTTCCTCATCGTCGAACACGACATGGACCTCATCATGGAGAACTGCGAGCGAGTCATCGTCATGCATCAGGGACGCGTGCTGAAGGACGGCACGCCGGCCGAAGTCAAACAGAGCGAGGAAGTCATCGAGGCCTACCTCGGAGGTGAAGTATGAGTTCGTCGAGACGTTCCTGCTCGCGCCTCGGGCGCTGTGCGGGCCGCGACTCGCCACCTCACACTCACGCACGCCGGAGGTGGTTCGCGTGAGCTTACTCGAAGTCCGCGACCTCGACGCCGGGTACGGCGAACTGCAAATTCTGACCGACGTGGACCTCGACGTGGCCGACGAGGAGTACGTCACCATCGTCGGCCCGAACGGGGCCGGGAAGTCCACCGTGATGAAGTCGGTGTTCGGCCTGACCACCCACATGGGCGGGACGGTGACGTTCGCCGACGAGGACATCACCGCCACCAAGCCCGAGGACGTCATCCACAAGGGACTCGGCTACGTCCCGCAGAACGACAACGTGTTCGCCGAGCTGAACGTCGAGGAGAACCTCGAAATGGGCGCGTACATCCTCGACGAAGTGCCTCAAGACGCGCTTCGGATGGTGTACGACCGCTTCCCGATTCTCGAAGAGCGCAAGGACCAGAAGGCCGGGACGATGTCGGGCGGCCAACAGCAGATGCTCGCGATGGGGCGCGCGCTGATGCTCGACCCCGACCTGCTCCTGCTCGACGAGCCTTCTGCTGGCCTCGCGCCCGACCTCGTGGACGAGATGTTCGACAAAATCGACGAAATCAACGAGGCGGGCACCGCGGTCCTGATGGTCGAGCAGAACGCCAAGGAGGCTCTTCGGCGGTGCGACCGGGGCTACGTCCTCGTGAACGGCCAGAACAGATACGTGGACGAGGGGGACAAACTGCTGAACGACGAGGACGTCCGGCAGGACTTCCTCGGCGGGTAGTCGAAGTCTCGGCGGCGACTCGAAGCGTCGGCGGAACCGCCGACGCTTCGGTCCGCACCTCGGCTTTTGGAAGAGTTCCGACACGCGAACGCTTTTTGCCGCGCTCTCGGTGATACGAGTATGCGAGTCTTCATTTCGGCCGACATGGAGGGCGTCTCGGGCATCGCGGGCGCACCCGACGTGGTCCGGGGCGAACCCGAATACGAACGCGGCACGGAACTGCTCCACGGCGACGTGAACGCCGCAATCGAGGGCGCGTGCGCTGGCGGCGCGGCCGAAGTGCTAGTCAACGATTCTCATTCGAGCATGCGGAATCTCGACCGCACCGATTTGGACGACCGCGCGACCCTGATTCGGGGCGGCACCAAGCCGCGGTCGATGATGCAGGGCCTCGATTCCGACCACGACGTGGCCTTCTTCGTCGGCTATCACGCGATGGCGGGCACTGCGGGCGCGGTCCTCAATCACACCTTCTTCGGGTCGAAGCTCCTCCGTCTCCGAGTCAACGGCGCGGAGGCGGGCGAACTCGGGTGGAACGCCCGGCTCGCCGCCGCGGAGGGCGTTCCGGTCGGTCTCGTGACCGGCGACGACTACACCGCCGCGGAGGCCCGCGACGAACTCGGAGAGACGCCCGAGACGGTCGCCGTGAAGACGGGTATCGACCGCTTCACGGCCGAGTGTCCGCCGCCTACCGAGTCGCAAGCCGCGATTCGCGACGGAGCCGAGCGCGCAGTCGAGCGCGCCGCGGCGGGCGACCTCGAATCGCCCCCGGTCGAGACGCCGACCCGAATCGCGGCCGACTGGGCGACGACGAATCTCGCGGCGCGCGCCGCGTGCGCGCCGGGCGTCGAGCGCGCGGGCGACCGCACGAGCGCGGTCGCCGGCGACGACTATCCGGAGGCGTTCGAAGCGACCGTCGGGATGCTCCGGGCGGGCGGTCCCGGCGAGAACGAGTTCTACGGGTGAGCGCCGGGACTGTCGGCGTACGCCTCACTTCTCGGTCGTATCGACCCGCGACACTCCGTTCACGTCCTCGCGCTCGACGCCGTCGAACGCCAGCACGTAGTCCGGGCCGAACGCCGACCCGGGCGTCTGGAACCCCGGCGCAACTTCTCCCGAGAGGACGCGCCGGGCCGACTCGACGGCGGTTCGGGCGGTCAAATCGTACGTCTCGGGCGTCCGGAGACGCGCGACCGCACGATTCCCATCGTCGTCCGCGACCTCGCCCCAGATTCGGCTCTCGTTCCGCGCGCGCTCGTCGGCGGTCGGCCCTGAAACCGTCGCGTCGGCGAGTCGCTTCAGGCCCGTTCGAACCGGTCGCGAACCGAGGAGCGGCGCGAGCGGTCGAGTCGCCCGCATCACCTCAGCGGTGTACTCCGGCACCGCGGCGTACGTCTCGACGTTCGGAATCGAGGTGGTGTAGTAGGCCGAGGACACGTCGCCCCACGGAATGGTGATGGTGGGTTTGGCCCCCTGCCCGAAGTCGATGCGCCGGGTCTTCCACGCCGAGGGAACCGGTCGAATTTCGCCGTGCTCCCGAACCGCACCCGGTCGTCCGAGTCCCTCGATTACCGACTTGGCCGTGCCCGACGAGAGTGTGCCGGGAGCGTCGATAGCGAGCGCGAGCCGAGTCGCATCGGGGAGTCGGTCGTGGAGGTGCGCCGCGAGGCAGTCGGTCGGCACCACGTCGAACCCGACCGCCGGGAGCAGAGTCACGTCGGCGTCCTCGGCGTCACGGTCGCGTCGGGCGACGGCTTCGAGCGCGTCGATTTCGCCCGTGATGTCGAGGTAGTCGGTTCCGGTCTGTAGGCAGGCCGAGACGACCGGTCGCGCGGTCTTCGAGAACGGCCCGGCGCAGTTGAGAACGGTCGAAAACTCCGAGAGTTGTCGCTCGACCACTTCGGGGTGTTCGAGGCTAAACACCCGGTGGTCGAGTCCGAGGTCGGTCGCCTGTCGCTCGACTTTCTCGGCGCTTCGCCCGGCGAGGACGGGCGAGAGTCCGGCTTCAACCGCGCACTCGGCGATTAACGACCCCGTGTAGCCGTACGACCCGTAGAGCAGGAGTTCGTTCTCCATGATTCGTACTTGGGTCGTGACGGGCAAAACTCACGGGGCCACGGCGTACGTCGTTTCAGTCACGCATCCGCGTCTGGCAGAAGGGAAAGGTATAGTATCGTCGTGACCTGACTTTCGATATAATGACTTTCGAACCCGAAGCCAAGCGTGAGCGAGGCTTCGACCATACCACAGTCGAACCGAAGTGGCAACGCGAGTGGGACGAGGCCGACGTGTTCCACATCGAGGACGACGCCAAGGACCCCGAGTACGTCCTCGCCATGTTCCCCTACACCTCCGGGAGCCTCCACATGGGTCACGTCCGCAACTACACGATTACCGACGCCTACGCCCGGTTCGAGCGACTCCGCGGCGAGAACGTCCTCCACCCCATCGGGTGGGACTCGTTCGGCCTGCCTGCCGAGAACGCCGCCGAGGAGCGCGACACGAACCCTCGCGACTGGACCATGCAGTGCATCGACTCCATGACCGAGCAGATGAAGGCGATGGGCTTCGGCTACGACTGGGACCGCGAGGTCACGACCTGCGAACCCGACTACTACCGGTGGAATCAGTGGCTGTTCAAGCGATTCCGCGACGAAGGGCTGGTCGAGCGCCAGACCGCCGAACTCAACTGGTGTCCCTCCTGCGAGACCGTCCTCGCCGACGAGCAGGTCGAGGGCGAGGCCGAACTCTGCTGGCGGTGTGACACGCCCATCGAACAGCGCGAGATGAAGCAGTGGTTCTTCACCATCACCGACTACGCCGACGAACTGCTGTCGGAACTCGACGAACTCGACGGCTGGCCCGCCAACGTCCGGGAGATGCAGCGCAACTGGATTGGGCGTCAGGAGGGCGACAGCGTCGAGTTCGAGGTCTCGAACCACGGCCCGGTCGAAATCTTCACGACGCGACTCGACACCATCTACGGCGCGACCTACTTCGCGCTCTCGCCCGGCCACCCCGTCGCTCAGGAAATCGCCGAGGAGAACGACGAGGTCGCCGAGTACGTCCACCGCGTCGAACACGACGACGACGAGGAAGTGGACGAGACCTCGGGCGTGTTCACCGGCGAGTACGCCACCAATCCCGCGACCGGCGAGGAGATTCCTGTCTACGTCGCCGACTACGTGCTGGAGGACGTCGGGACCGGCGCGCTGTACGCCGTCCCGGCCCACGACGAGCGCGACCACGCCTTCGCGAAGGCCCACGACATCCCAATCCGACAGGTCGTGGAACCGGCCGCCGACGCCGACGAGGACCCCGAAGATGTAGACGTGCAGGAAGAAGCCTATCCCGAAGACGGCGTGCTGGTCGAGAGCGGCGAGTTCGACGGTCTCGACAGCGCGACGGCCCGCGAGCGATTCGTGGAGGAGTTCGACGGCGAACACCGTATCGAGTACCGACTCCGCGACTGGGGCATTTCGCGCCAGCGGTACTGGGGAACGCCCATCCCGATGATTCGGTGCGACGACTGCGGTCATGTCCCGGTGCCCGACGAAGACCTGCCGGTCGAACTCCCGGAGTTCGTCCACACCACGGGCAATCCGCTCGACGCCGCAGAAGAGTGGAAACACGTCGAGTGTCCCGACTGCGGCGGCGATGCAGTTCGGGAGACCGACACGATGGACACGTTCGTCGATTCGTCGTGGTACTTCCTGCGGTACGTCTCCCCGGACCTCGAAACCGCACCCTTCGACGCCGAGCGCGCCAGCGATTGGATGCCCGTGGACCGATACGTCGGTGGCATCGAACACGCCGTGATGCATCTGCTCTACGCCCGCTTCTTCACGAAGGTCTTAGACGACATCGACCTCGTGGACGGTGTGCGCGAGCCGTTCACCGAACTGACCAATCAGGGGATGGTCCTCGGCGAGGACGGCCACAAGATGTCCAAGAGCCTCGGAAACGGCGTCTCGCCCCAGCGAATCATCGACGAGTACGGTGCCGACACCGCGCGACTGTTCATCATGGAGGCCGCCCAACCCGAAAAGGAGTTCGCGTGGAGCGCCGACGGCGTTCAGTCCTCGTACCGGTTCCTCCAGAACGTCTACGAACTGGCCGACGAGTACGCCGACGGCGAGGTCACGGACCGAACGAGCGACGAGGCCGCGACCGGCGAGTCTGCCGACTCGCCGGTCGCGGACTACGTGGCGCGGGAAATCGACGCGACCATCGACACCGCGACCGACGAGTACGAGGCGTTCCAGTTCAACCACGCGCTTCAGGCCGTCCGCGAGACGCTCTCGCTGTTGCGCCGGTACCGCGAACACACCGCGCCCGACCCCGAGACCTTCGAGCGCGGACTGGTGGCCGCGGTGAAAATTCTCTCGCCGGTCGCGCCCCACTTCGCCGAGGAAGTCTGGGAGCGACTCGGCAACGAGGGGCTTCTCGCGGAGGCCGACTGGCCCGCCGCCGACGCGCCCGACGACTACCACATCGAGCGCCGACTCGTCGAGAACACCCGCGAAGACGTTCGGGACATCGTCGAAACCGTCGGCATCGAGGACCCCGAAACCATCACGCTCGCGGTCTCGCCCGAGTGGAAGCACCGTGCGCGCGACATCGCGATGAACGCCGACGGAAACGTGGTCGGCACCATCATGGGCGACGAGGAACTCCGTCAGCGCGGCGAGGACGCCGCCGACTTTGCGAAGGACCTCGCCGCTCGGTCGGAGGCGCTCGACGAGCAACTCTCGCCCGAGCGCGAGCGTGCCGCGCTCGAACGCGCCGCGTGGCTGCTCGAACGCGAGTTCGGAGCCGACGTGGTCGTCCAGAGCGCCGAGGACGCCGACCCGGACCTCGCCGGGAAGGCCGAACCCGGCCGCCCGGCCATCGACATCGCGGAGTAGTCGGCCGAACCCGTCCGTAGTCGGCCGGACCCGTCCGGGGCGTCCGCTCGCGGGCGCTCGCGGACCGACCGGAGTCGCTAATCGAACGTCTCCTCGCACCGCGAACACGTCACCCGCTTTTTGCCGCTCGGACTCCGCTCGACCGTGAGGCCGCCGCCCGTGTCGCACTCGGGGCAGACGCCGTTGCCCGTTTCGCGGGCCTGCTGGCGCGCTATCCACGCGAGGTTTCGTTCGAGTTGGGCGACACGGTCGGCGAGCGCGTCGAGCGACGATTCGAGGGCTTCGATTCGGTCGGCGTCCGAATCGACTCCCGCGTCGGAGTCGCCGCCCGTCGATGGGGTTTGGCGCGTCTCGTCCGTGGGTGAGTCTGTGTTTTCGGCGGTCATGTCTGAGTACCGGAACTCGCACTCGTGCGAGTTGTTCGGTACCATATGTCACTCTCCTCCCTCAAAAGTCTGTCCGACGGGCGGGTACGGTGCTGGTCATCCGAGCGGGCTTTCGTCGAGTCCAGCCGTCGCACTCAAATCAAAACAGTGATGCGTTCGCCGACGCCAACAATTAACTCCCACGCGGCCGTACTGCAGGTACCGCGGCACCGCTGCACGGCCGGACTCTCGAACACAGGAGATATCGAATGGTCACTGACCGACAACTCCGACGGAGTAAGACGATACAGCAGCGGACTGGCAGAACCTTCTACTTCGCGACGCGACTGCTCCCCGAGCGGGTGCGCCACCCGACCTACGTCCTCTACGCGTTCTTCCGCGTGGCCGACGAAGTCGTAGACGGCGCGACCGACCTCCCGCCCGAGGAACAGCGCGAGCGACTGGAGCAACTGCGCGCCGAGGCGCTGGGTCGCCGGGAGACCGACGACCCCGTCCTCGCCGCCTTTCAGGAGGTGCGCGAGGAGTACGCCATCCCGGACGACGAAATCGTGGAGTTCATCGACGCGATGCTGACCGACATCGAGAAGAGTCGGTACGAGACGTACGACGAAGTCGAGTCGTACGTCCGTGGCTCCGCGGCCGCCGTCGGGGTGATGATGCAGTCGATTATGGGTATCGAGGACCCCGACCGGGCGCAACCCCACGCGGTCGCGCTCGGCGAAGCGTTCCAGTTGACGAACTTCCTGCGCGACGTGCGCGAGGACATCGAAGACCACGACCGCATCTACCTGCCGGGCACGACCCGGGAGCGTCACGGCGTGACGGAGGCCCAAATTCGGCGTTGCGACCCGACCGAGGGCTTCCGCGCCGCGATGGCCGAGGAGGTCCGGCGCGCCGAGCGCCGGTACCGAACGGGCGTCGCGGGAATCGAGTTTCTCCCCGAGGACTGTCAGTTCGCGGTGCTGTACGCCGCGGTACTGTACGCAGAATACCACCGACTCATCAGGGCGCGAGACTACGACGTGCTCACCTCGCCGCCCGAACTCAGCACGCCGCGAGCGACGTGGCTCTGGGCGAAGACCCGGTGGCACTGGCAGTGGTCGGGCGACCCCGAGACGGTGTTCCGGAAGGTCAGCGCCGTGCCGGACGGCGACGACGCTTCGGGGAGCGCGGAGTTCCCCGGCGGAACCCCGCACGTCGATTAGCTCGACTCGGGGCGCTTTCGACCCACTACGTCGAAGTCGAATCTATCTGTTTTGAGGAGTCCCGCGAACAGCGCGCCAGCCAGCGCCACGGCGACCCAGTTGCCGAAGTAGGCGTTGGTCGCGCCCCAGAGCAGGACGAAGCTCACGAAGTCGTCGAGCATGAACTCACAGTCGTCGAGTCGCGCCGCCAGCGCGTCCGTATCGAAGGCGTACTCGACGGCCGACACCGCCACGAGGCCGCTCAAGACCCACCCGGCGTAGTTCGACAGCGGGACGCCGTAGTAGAGACCGCCGCCGTCGTACGCCCAGAAGCCGATTGCCACCGCCGCCGGGTCCAAGACGAGGTCCACCACGAGCACGAGTCCGAGCGCCGTGACCACCCGCGTCCGGGGGGTGAGTCGCGGAAACAGCAGGAGCGCGAGCAGGTAACTGTTGACCACGAGCGGGAGGAAGAAGACCGGCAGGCCGACCGGCACGCCAGCCACCATCGGTCCCAGTTCGGTCTGGTAGTGGAACTCGCCGTAGGGAAGCCCGGTCGTGATGCCGATAAATTCGATGAGATAGCTGTACGCCGTCACGGCCAGCAGGCCCGCGACGGCCTTCCGGTCCACGAGTGGCGCGAGACCCGCGACGAGGGGCGTCCGCATCACGAGCGTTCCGAACAGCACGAGCGCGGGGTTCATCGCGAGCCACGGCGGGAGCAGTTCCTCGTGGCTCGCCACGAACAGCACCGCGCCTACTATCGGGAAGACGACCGCGATGGTGAACCGATTCTGGTGAACGAGGTCCGAGAGCGCGGTCTCGACCGCATCGCGGTCGAGACCGCCAGCGAGCGACGGGACGGCGCTACCCACGGACGACCCTCCAGAGACCGCCGAGAGTCAGCACCATCCCGACGAACGCGTTTATCGCGGGGAACCACCAGTAGGCCCGCGACACCGACACGTCGGTTTCGGACACCCAAATCGCGAGCAGGGGGTAGAGCGCGAGAAGCGCCCCGGCCCGCCAGTCGAGCAGGCCGAAGGCTCCGGCCGCGAGGAGCCAGCAGACCGCGCAGTACGCCAGCGTCTTGCGCTCGCCCAACACGGTCGCAGTGGTCCGAATCCCGGCCCGGCGGTCGGGGTCGATGTCCGGAACCGCCGAGAAGGTGTGCATCGCCATCGCCCAGAGCCACCCGCCCGCCAGCGCGAGCGCGGGCGGGTGGCGGCCCGCGAGCGCGGCGTACGCGGCCGCGCCCGGCAGAACGTACAGGCCGTTCGAAATCGAGTCGAGCGGCGGCTTGGTCTTAAGCCTGAACGGCGGCGCGCTGTAGGCATAGCCGAGGACGAGGAAGCCCGCGACCCAAATCGCCGCCCGAAACGGGACGACGGCGGCGAGCGCGACTCCCGTGAGGCCGCAGACCGCGACTATCGCGACGACCGTCTTCCCGCCGCGATACCGCGCTTCTCTGTCCTCCTTTTTCGGATTCTCGGCGTCGATATCCGCGTCGAACACGTCGTTGACGCCGTAGAGGTAGACGTTCGCTGGCACGAGGAAGTACGCGAACAGCGCGACTGCGACGGGGTCGAACAGGTCAGGAACCGCCGACGCGCCGTAGGCGACCCCGACGAGGACCGGCCCCGCGAGGTAGAGCCAGAACCGAGGCCGCGAGAGGACGAGGAGGTAGCGGAGCATGGCTACGCTCCGTAGTCCTCGGCGACGGCGTCGGCGGTGTGCTGGCCGCCGATGAGACACATCGGGACGCCGATGCCGGGCGTGGTGTACGACCCCGTGAAGTAGAGGCCCGAGACCTCCGACGACCGGCGATTGGGGCGGAGCGGCCCGGTCTGTCGCAGGGTGTGGGCGAGACCGAGCGCGGTGCCCTCGACGCTGTTGTATCGCTCGGTGAACTCCGAGACCGAGAATCGCTCTTCGACGACGATTCGGTCGCGGAGGTCCACGCCCGCGTTCTCGGCGATGTCGTCCAACACGAGGTCGCGGTACCGGTCGCGGGTCTCCTCGTCGTCGTCCAATCCGGGCGCGATGGGGACCAGCGCGAACAGATTGCTGTGACCCTCGGGCGCGACCGTGTCGTCGGTCTCGCTCGGCACGCAGAGGTAGTACGCCGGGTCGTCGGGCCATCCGGGGTCGTCGAAGGTGCGTTCGAAGTGGGGGTCCCAGTCGGTCGGGAGGACGAGCGAGTGGTGTGCGAGCGGGTCCACGTCGCCCTCGACGCCGAGGTAGAGCAGGAACGCCGAGGGCGCGTAGGTTCGCGAGTCCCAGTAGTCGGCGTCGTACTGGCGCTTCTCGGGCGGGAGGAGTTCCTGCTCGGTGTGGGCGTAGTCGGCGTCGCTGACCACGAGGTCCGCGCGGATGGTCTCGTTTTTGGTCTCCACCCTGAAGTTCCCCGCCTCCCCGCGAATCGCTTCGACTTCGTAGTCCGTTCGGTACTCGACACCGAGTTCGGTCCCCAACTCGGTGATGCCGTCCACGACGCCGCCCATCCCGTCCTCGGGGTAGTAGACGCCGAGGTTGAAATCGACGTGGCTCATCAGATTGTAGAGCGCGGGCGTGTTCTTGGGCGACCCGCCGAGGAAGACGAGGGTGTACTGCATTATCTGGCGGAGTTTCGGGTGGTCGAAGTAGTCCGCGACGTGGTCCTCCATCGACCCGAGAAACGAGAGGCCCCGAGCGTGGCGAAACACGTCCCAGTCCACGTAGTCACGAAACCGGGGCCGGTCGGTGTAGACGAAGTGCTCCATCCCGATTTCGTAGGTGTTCTCGGCCTCCGCGAGATACGCGTCGAGCATCTGTCCCGCGCCCGATTCGTACGCTTCGAACGTCTCCTTCGTCTCCTCGCGGTCGGGCGTGATGGTCACCTCGTCGCCGTCCTTGAAGAAAATCCGGTAGTGGGGGTCGAGATGCTCCAGTTCGTAGTACTCCTCGGGCGAGCGGTCGAAGTGCCCGAAAAATCGCTCGAACACGTCGGGCATCAGATACCACGACGGCCCCATGTCGAACCGGAAGCCGTCGCGTTCGAGCACGCTCGCCCGCCCGCCGAGTTGGTCGTTCTTCTCCACGACTGTCACGTCGGCCCCCGAGTCGGCGAGATAGCACGCCGTCGAGAGGCCGCCGAACCCGCTCCCGATTACGACGACCGACTTGTCCGCGAGTGTCATGTCGATTCGTCGGGGCGCGACCCACATAAAACGATGCGGCAGGCGGATTTCGGCCGGGGGGGGGGGGTCGGCCCAATACTACGCAGACAGACATGATTTAACACCGATACACTTATAGCTGAATCGGGACCCCTTTCCAACGAGAGACGATGGACGGGGCGAAGTTCGCGCTGTTGCTCGGCGTGGGTCTACTGGCGTTCCTGTTCGTGACGACGCTGTACGTCGTCTGGACCCGAATCGTCGGTCTCGACCCGACGGTCGCCCAGCGATTCGCCGCGCTCCCGAGTCCGATTCAGGCGGCTGTCGCCGCGATTTCGGGCGTGATTCTTGGCAGTGTGAGCATCGCCGTCCCGACGGTGCAGACGGGTGTCGTCGCGATGGTCATGCTCGCGGCGAGCACGTTCGCCGCGCTGTTACTGTTCGAACTGGTCCAACAGCGACAGGCGGTTTGGACGTAGCCGCCCGCCTCCACTCACCGTTTCGCGAGCGCGGCCCGATAGTGTGGCCCGTCGTCGCCGTAATCGACCGTTTCTACCTCCCACCCGGTTCCGACCGCGGCCTCCCGGAGGCGGTCGGGCGAGAACAGACGAAACAGCAGGGTTTCGCCCGTGTCGTCCTCGTATTCGAACCACATCACCCGCGAGGCCAGTCCCGGCGTCGGGTCCGGCCGGTAGCCCAACAACTCCGAGACGCGGTTCCGGTCGGGGTCGTAGCAGTCCACCACCGCAGTCGCGTCGGGTCTCGTGACGTGCGCGAGGTCGCCCAAGAATCGGCGGAGTCCCTGCATCGACCCCGCAAGACCCAACTGCGTGCCGATTGCGAGCGCCGATTGGAAGCGGTCGCGCTCGAACGACTCGCGGAGGTCGAACATATCCCCTCGGCGAGCGTCTTCGACGCCGCGCTCGGCCATCGTCTCAACGAGGTGGTCGCTGACTTCGACGGCGACGGTCTCGAACCGTTCCTGAAAGTGAAGGGTGTGACGGCCAGCGCCCGCCCCCACATCGAGTAACGGGCCGTCGAGTCGGGAATCGAGCCACGCACCCGATTCGTCCGCCGCGTCGAACTCGCCGAAGTAGAACCGCTCGATGGGGTGGTCGAGGGTCTGCTCGCCGTCGCGCTGAATCAGCGGTTCGTCCTGTTCGCCCCGGTGGAAGTCGCGAATCGCGCGACCGAACGGGTCCGGCATACGCGAACCGTCGGCCACTGGTGACAAAAATTCTCGTGAGAGACGGTACCGTGAAGCATCCGCCACCGGCGATGGAGTTACGAAGGCGCGAAAAGACGGACGAGACATGGCCACCGTCGGCGACCACTACCGACCGACCGCGGACGACCGAACACCCGGCGTCTACCGCGTCGTCGGCGCGTCGGAGGAGGTGACGCTCCTGCGAGTCGCCGACGGGCGTCGGCGACACACCGGCGAGATACGACGCGTCCCGTCGCGCGCGCTCGACGCCGAGTTCGAGCGCGCGGACGACCCCGACGCGGGACTCTCGCCGGTTTCACTCGCGCGGAACGTCCTCCAAGGCCTCTACTGGCAGATAAGGCAGTTTCTGTAGCTCGGTAGGTGCGGAAATTCGTGTAGCTTATTCGGCGTTTGCGCGCCGGGAGCCTTCGGATTCGGCTTCCGCCACTGCTCTCTCGACTGCCGACAGGAGGTCGTCCGGGCCGACGACGTGCCCGCGCTCTCGGAGTTCCGCGTAGGTCGCGGCGGCGTCGCTCCCCGCGAAGTTGCGCTCCTCGAACGGGCGTTCCTCGACCACGACGACGGAATCGGCTTCGCGCGCGGCTCGGAGGTTCGGGAGGTTTCCAACGCCGACCTCCACGTCGGCGAGGACGGTCACGTCGGCCGCTCTGATTCGGGATTCGACCTCGCGCCGGGCGGCGTCGCCGACCGGCGCGAACGGTTCCTCGGTCACGGCGTCGAGACCGAGCGTCCGGGCGGTTTCGAGGTCCGAGTCGCCCTCGTTGAGCGCGCCGACCGACACCTCGTAGCCCGCGGCCGAGAGGAGATAGAGCAGGCCCGAGACGGTGCCGCCCCCGCCGACGACGTGGACTCGCCCCTCGCGCTCGTCGGGGCGCTCGGGCAGGGCCGTGACGTAGGTCGAACCGGTGACGGGGTGGCTGGAGACCACCGCCCGCGTGTCGAACGCGGCTTCGAGATGGTCCTCCGAGAGGACCGACTCGGGCGGGCCGTTGGCGCGAATCTCGCCGCCCGCGAGCAGGAGGAGTTCGTCGCAGTAGTGGGCCGCGAGGTTCAGGTCGTGGATGGCCGCCACCACGGTCTTTCCGTCGTCGTCCGCGAGGTCCCGGACGAGTTCGAGCGTCCGGACCTGATGATTGATGTCGAGGCTCGCGGTGGGTTCGTCGAGCAGGAGGACCGGCGCGTCCTGAGCCAGCGCGCGAGCGAGCAGGACGCGCTGGCGCTCGCCGCCCGACACCGCGGTAATCGGGCGGTCGGCCAAATGCGCCACCTCGGTTCGCTCCATCGCGGCCGCGACCCGCTCGCGGTCGGTCTCGCCCTCGGTCGAGAACCGCGATTGGTAGGGGTTGCGCCCCATCGCGACTATCTCCTCGACCGGAAAATCGAACGAGAGGCCGGTGTCCTGTGGCACGACCGCGATTCGGCGACTCGCCTCCTTCGAGGAGAGGGCCGCGATTCTGTCGCCGCCGACCCGGACCTCGCCCGCGTCGGGCGCGAGCGCGCCGGTGATAGTCCTGAGAAGCGTGGTCTTGCCCGCGCCGTTCGGCCCGACGAGACCCACGAACCGGCCGTCCTCGACGGTGGCGGTTATTCGGTCGAGGATTCGATTGCCGCCGAGTTCGACCGTCACGTCGTCTATCTCTATCATCGATTTGTGACCCCCCTTATCTCTCGGTTTATATCGAGGTCCCCGAAGAAATCACGGCTGGCAAAGCCGAGAACAGCCAGAAAGCCCCCGCCCGGTCGCGGTCGCTGTGCGGGATATTTCCGCGCTCTCCGCACCGCCCGCGCGGAAATAGTCGCCCGCACAGACGACCACGGGCCTTCGGCCCGCGACCGGGCGGCCCCTTTCAGTCCCACCCGATGTTGTCTGAGTCGCCGAGCATTTGCTGGTGGTTTGTGTCGCTGAGCGCGACGATTCCAAACTCGGCCGAGCGTGCCCGCGTCCAAAACCCACCTCACAGCGCATGCACCTCCCGCGTTCGGAGGAGATAGAGGAAGAACGGCGCGCCGAGAAACGCCGTCACGATGCCGACCGGGAGTTCGGCCGCGCCCGAGCGCGCGACCGTGTCGGTGGCGACGAGGAAGACCGCACCCGCCAGCGCGGAGGTCGGCAGGAGAACCCGGTGGTCGGGTCCGACGAGCAGTCGCATGACGTGGGGGACCACGAGACCGACGAAGCCGATGACGCCCGAGACCGCGACCGCCGCGCCAGTCACGACGCTGGCGACCGCGAGCAGGAGGCGCTTGGTGCGCTCGACCTCGACGCCGAGCGCGTGGGCGTCCTCCTCGCCGAGCAGGAGGACGTTGAGGTCACGGGCGTACGCGAACAGAACGACGAATCCGAGTACCGCGACCGGGAGCGCGAACGTCACGTCGTCCCACGACGCGACGTGGAGGTGGCCCATCAGCCAGAACACCGCCTCGCGGAGGCTCTCGCCGCTGTGGAGCAGGAGAAACGAGACGACCGCGCCCAAGAACGTCTGGACCGCCACGCCCGCCAGCAGGAGGGTCGCCACCGGCGTCCGGCCGTCCTCGGTCGCGAGCAGGTAGACGCCGAACGCGGCGACCATCGCGCCGAGGAAGGCGGCGGTCGGAAGCCCGAACGGGATGGCGAACGGAATCGCGATGGTGGCGACCGCGCCCACCGCCGCGCCCGACGAGACGCCGATGATGGACGGGTCGGCCATCGGATTTCGGAAGAATCCCTGCATCACGACGCCCGCCGTCGCGAGCGCGAAGCCGACCACCGCGCCGAGCGCGATTCGGGGAAGCCGAAGGGTCACGACAATGGTCTCGGCTGTTTGGGGCACCGCGAAGTCGAATATGGGGGTGAATTCGAACGCCGGAAACGGGACCGGAACCGCGACCGCGAGTTCGGCGATTCGGAGCGAGCGCGTGCCGAGTTCGACGCCGGTCGGGACTGCGAGCGCGTTCAACAGCACCTTTCCGACGACGACGTAGTCGAGCGACACCGGACCGATTGCGGCGCTCACGACGACCACGATTGCGAGCGCCGCCGCTAATCCCGCCGACCACGCGGCGGCGCGCGCACCCCAGCGCATGTCTGAAAGCCAGCTTGCTTTAGGTAAATACTTATTGGATACGGTCGGAACGGAGAGTAGATGAACTCCAAGATTGCGAGCGCGCTACTCGCGCTGTTGATAGTCACCGCTGGCGTTCCGGTCGGAGTTTCGGCCGGAGCGTCGGCCGGAGTCACGGCGAGTACAGCACAGGAGGACTGTTCGTTCCCGGCCGAGCATACGGACGAAACGCAAACCGAGGTCAGCGTCGAAGAACGGCCCGAGCGCGTCACTGTCCTCGGACCGAGCGCAGCCCAAACGATGTGGGAACTCGGCGGCGAATCGCAGGTCGTCGGCGCGCCAATCGACCCGTACACCGCGTACCTCGACGGCATCGAGGACAAGCAGAACGTCTCGGCTCCGGGCCGGACCTACGTGAACGTCGAGAAGGTGGTCGCCACCGAACCCGACCTCGTCCTCGCACCGAACGTCATCCCGAACGAGACGGTCGAACAGCTCCGTGATTCGGGGCTGACCGTGTTCAAGTTCGGCGAAGCGACCTCTATCGAGGACATCTACGAGAAGACCGAACTGACGGGTCAGCTCACGGGCAACTGCGAGGAGGCCGACGAGACGGTCTCGTCGATGCAGGACCAAGTCGAGACGGTGCAGGAGACCATCGAAGGCGAGGATAGCCCGCGCGTGTTCGTCTCGCAGGGCGGCGGCTGGACCGCCGGAAACGCCACCTTCGTCAATCACCTGGTCGAACTCGCGGGCGGCACCAACATCGCGGTGGAGGCCGACATCTCCGGCTACCAGCAGATAAGCGAGGAGGTCATCGTCGAGCAGAATCCCGAGTGGATAGTCCAACTCGGCGCGTTCGGCACCTACCCGCAGACCGACGCGTACAACGGGACCGACGCGGTTCAGGACGGCAACGTCGTCACCGTCGATAACAACTACGCGAGCCAGCCCGGACCCCGAGTGGTCGAGCCGATGGTGACGATGGCCCAGGCGTTCTACCCCGACGCCTACGCCGAGGCGAACGGCACTGCCACCACCACCGAGACGACCACGGAAGCGCCGACCACCGACACGCCCGAAACGACGACCACTGCCGAAACCACCGAGGACGCGATGGCCGACGCGACCACCGCTGAGACCGAATCGCCCGACGAGTCGCCGTCCGGCGACTCGTCGGGCGGCGTGCCCGGCTTCGGTGTGCCCGCCGCGCTCGCGGCGCTCGCGGGGGCCGCGCTCCTCGCGCGCCGGAACTGACCGCCGAACGTCGCGCCCTTTTCGTTCTTCCGAACAGGAAAGCTGTTTAACGGGCCGGTCCGACCTTCGGGTATGGTCGAGAAAGTCCTCTGGCCCGCGTACTTCGACGCGGAAAAGAGTCGGAACGAAGGTCGCCGGGTCGCGGCGGAGTTGGCCGTCGAGGAGCCGACGGTAGACGAAATCGCGAAGGCGGTCCAGCAGGTGGGCTACGACGCGATAATCGAACGCGACAAGGCGTACTCCCGGGAGAACTGGACGGAGCGAGGCCGAGTGCTGGTCAAGAACGCCGACGACTCCTCGAAGAACGACCTGATTCAGGCGGTCGCCGCCTACGTCACGGCGCTGAGGGACTGATGCATCGACTCGGCGAAGTCGTCCGGACCGCACAGGGTCTCGCCATCGTGCGATGCTCGGACGACGACCACCCCGACGTGGGCACGCAGGCGGTGGACGAACAGCTAACGACGGTCGGCCGGGTCGTGGACGTGTTCGGGCCGGTCGCCCGTCCCTACGTGGCGGTGTCGCCCGACGAGGGAATCGCACTCCCGACCCTGCTCGGCAAGAAACTCTACGCCAGATAAAATCGGCTCGCGAGAGTCCCGGCGACTACCGGGACCGCCCGAACAGCACCGCCGCGGCCCCGAATCCGAGGAGTGCACCGAGGTCGGTCGCGCTCGCCGGGACTCGGTCGGACGACGCCGCGGTGGTCTCATCGACGGCGGTCGTCTCGTCCCCCACGCCGTCTTCTTCGGGCGTCTCGTCGTCTATCTCGTCTTCCTCAGTCGTCTCGTCGTCGAACACGTTCTCGGTCGTCTCATCGACGACCACGCCGTCTCCCTCCTCGGTGGTCGGAAGCGCGGCGGTCGTAGTGGCGGCCTCCTCGCCACCGAAGTCCACGACCGCCGTGTCGAAGACGAGTTCGTCGGTCTCGTTGAGGTACGGGATGTCAACGTCTTCGTCTTCGGGGTAGCTGAACGCCTCGTCCTCGTCGGTGTCGCGGTGGGGCACCGAGAGCAGTACCTGCTCGCCGGTGAGATCCTCATCGAGTTCGACCGGCACGTCCTCGTACTCGCCGGGTTCGAGGTACTCCGAGGCTCCCACGAACTCGGTCTCGCCGTCGTAGAGCGCGACGAATCCGCCGTCCGGGACGAAGACGGATTCAATCACTACTTCGTCGTCGGCGGTCTGGTTCTCGAAGGTGACGTTGGCGAACTCGGCTTCGGCCGTCGTCGTCGCTTCCGCTGTCGTGGTGACTTCTGCGGTGGTGGTAGTCTCTCTGACGGTCGTCGGTTCGACTTCCGCAGTGGTCGTTTCGGCCACCGTGACTTCATCGACCGTCGTCGTCTCCACACCGATGCCTGTCGTCTCTTCGACTTCGGTCGCTTCGGCGGTCGTCGTTCCTTCGATGGTCGTCGTCTCGTCCGGCAGAATCGTGGTTTCCTCGACGGTCGTTTCTTCGGCGGTGGTTTCTTCGATAGTCGTTTCTTCGGCGGTGGTTTCTTCGATAGTCGTTTCTTCGGCGGTGGTTTCTTCGACGGTTGTCTCCTCCACAGTCGTCTGCTCGACGGTCGTCGGGAGTTCGGCGGTCGTGGTTTCGACTCCCTCGCCGTCGAACGCCACGATTGCAGCGTCCGAGATGAGTTCGTCGGTCTCGTCGAGGTACGGGAAGTCCTCCTCGCCGCCGGTCTCGGCGAAGTCGTACGTCTCGTCGTCGTCGGTGTCGCGGTGTGGCACCGAGAGCAACACCTGCTCGCCGTCGAGGTCCTCGTCGAGTTCGACCGGCACGTCCTCGTACTCGCCGGGTTCGAGGTACTCCGAGGCTCCGACGAACTCGCCGTCGCCGTCGTAGAGCGCGACGAATCCGCCCTCGGGAAGCGCGACCGAATCGACGTCCACGTCGCCGTTTTCGGCGCTCTTGTCCTCGAAGACGACGCTCGCGACGTCGGGAACGTCCGGTTCTGGCTCGGTCGTTTCCTCGGCGGTCGTCGTTTCTTCTGCTGTCGTTTCCTCGACTCCCGTAGTCTGTTCGACAGTCGTGGTTTCCTCGGCCGTGGTGGTCTCTTCGACCGTGGTTTCTTCCGCAGTCGTGGTCTCCTCGACTGTGGTCGTTTCCTCGGTAGTCGTGGTCTCCTCTGCGGTCGTGGTTTCTTCCGCAGTCGTGGTCTCCGCGACTGTGGTCGTCTCCTCAGCCGTAGTCGTCTCCGCGACGGTCGTCGTCTCCGGAGTCGCCGTCTCGGTCGTCGTCACCTCCTCGACCTGCGAGGAGGATTCGCTCGCGGTCTCCTTAAGTTCCTCCGGGGAGATATCGGGGTTTTCGGCGAGCGCGTCGCTCGCTTGGGTCGCGCCCTGTCGCGCCGCGGTCCGAATCTGTCCGACCTCCTCGACGCCCTCTTCGGCCGCGGCCTGCGCCGCGCCGGACGCCGAACCGAGCGAGATGACCTGAATCTGCTGAATGTTCACTTCCTGAATCTGGACGACCGTCCCGGCGGCCGCACCCTGCGATGCCGCCTGAATCTGCTGGACGTTCGCGACCTGACTCTGTGAGATGCCGCCGGTCGCCGCGCCCTGCGAGGCCGCCTGAATCTGGCGGACGTTCACGACCTGATTCTGAATCGCCGACCGGAGCGCGCCGTGGGACGCCCCCTGCGAAGCGGCCTGAATCTGGGCGACGTTCGCCTCCTGGGACTGGACGAGCGAACCGTACGCCCCGCCCTGCGTGGCGGCCTGAATCTGGCGGACGTTGACTGTCTGGCTCTGGACGATGCCGCCCTTGGCCGCGCCGTTCGCGGCGGCTTGGACCTGCCGGACGTTCACGACCTGATTCTGGACCGCCGACCGGACCGCGCCCTGGGCCGCACCCTGCGCGGCGACCTGAATCTGGACGATGTTCACGATTTGGACCTGCACGACCGTGACCTGCACCAGCGCGCCGCGGGCCGCGCCTCGCGCGGCCGACTGAATCTGGTCGACGTTGACCTCTTGGGTCTGGACGACGGCACCGGTCGCCGCCCCGGTCGCCGCGACCTGAATCTGCTCGATGGTGACCTGCTGGGTCTGGCTCACCGCACCCGCGGCCGCGCCCTTGCACGCCGACTCGGTTTTGTCGGGGCGCTTGGACTTCTTCACGCCGCCCTTGGCCGCGCCGAGCGCGGCGACCTGCACCTGCTTCACGTCGGCGCGCTGGGTCTGGACGAGCGCGCCGTCCGACGCACCGCGTGCGGCGGCCTGAATCTGCTCGACAGCGACCTTCTGACGCTGGTCGAGCGAGCCGTAGGCCGCGCCCTGCGCGGCCTCCTGAATCTTGCCGAGGTGGTCCACGTCGTTTTCGGCCGCCGACTTCGCCGCGCCGTGGGACGCGCCCTGCGCGGCCGACTGAATCTGTTCGACGCTGGCTTTCTGTCGCTGTGCGAGCGCGCCGTGGGACGCGCCGTACGCCGCGCCCTGAATCTGGCGGACGTTCGCGGTCTGGTCCTGCTGTATCGGGCCGGCGGTCGCGCCCTGCGCGGCGACTTGCACCTGCTCGACGTTCGCGTCCTGCGACTGGACGAGCGCGCCGTGGGCCGCACCGCGCGCGGCCGACTGAATCTGGCGGACGTTCGCGGTCTGGCTCTGGGTCGCCGCCTCGACCGCGCCCTCGACCGCGGCGCGGCGCTTCTCGGGTTCGACGGTCGCGCCCGACTCACGTGCGAGGAGTGCACCCTCTATCGCGCCGCGAGTCGCGGCCTGCCGTCGCTGATTCTCGTTCGCCTGATTGCTGCCCTGCGCGGCACTCTCGCCGCGAATCTCGGCGGTCTGCGTTTCGGCTAGCACTTCGGGACCGTCAATCGCGGCCCCCGCGCGCTCGGCCGCCGACGAGTCGGCGGCGCTCGGGGTCCGGTCGGCCGGTACCGCGCCGACTGCCGCGCCCGACGTTACGAGCAGGCCGACGACGAGGACGGTCACTGCGTGTCCGATTGTTGGCATGGGTCTCTTACGCACGCACATCGGCTCCGGATTTGAACCCCGAGAACGGTTGATTCCGTTCGCGGGATTAGGCCGGGCCGACTCGGTTTTCAGCCGTCGATACCGCGGATTAACGCTCGTTACTCGGCGGCGCGTCGGGCGGTCATCGGCGCATCCGGCGGGACTGGGCAGGTGACACATCTGGCGGGGAATCGACCAGTGGACCACTCTGTGGGGTGGGAATGAAAGGGGCCGTCTGCTCGCGTTCATTTCAGTCGCCTCAGCGACCCCTATCCGCGCCGGTGCGGTGCGGTGAGGCGCGGATATGTCGCTGAGCGACCGCGAGCGGGCGGGGGCTTTCTATATCCTTTCAATTCTGTTATTCCTACTTCAGAGCAGTCGAGACCATTCAAAACCACTCCAAAAGACGCCAACGACTTCGAACACAAATCACACCGCCCACCACTCGAATCCACAACCGCAAAGTCCGAGGGCTGTGAGGTCTCCGGCATGAAAGACAGAACGCGCGTGTTCGCGGCGACCGGATTCACCGTCGCGCTGTTTCTCCTTGTCCAACTCGGCGCGCTCGCGCTGGTCGAACCGTTCCAGCAGGCGGGCTACCAGCAGGTCGAGAACCCCTCGGACCCCACGAACAGCCTCGTCTATCTCGTCGCCATACTCGTGATGACCGCCATCATGCTCGCCATCATCAAGTTCGAGGTGGACTGGCTCCTCCGGGGCGGCATCATCCTCACGACCGGCCTGCTGTCGTGGTACGTCTTCTCGGTCGTGGTCCCGCCGGTCGTCACCGCCACGGTCGGGGGCGCACCGGTGAACGTCCTCGCAGTCGGGGCCGCCGCGGCCGTCGCGCTCGCGCTGGTGGTCCACCCCGAGTGGTACGTCATCGACGGCGCGGGCGTCGTCATCGGCGCGGGCGCGGCCGGACTGTTCGGCATCAGTTTCGGCCTGCTCCCCGCGATTCTCCTGCTCGCCGTCCTCGCAATCTACGACGCCATCAGCGTCTACGGCACCGAGCACATGCTGACGCTGGCCTCCGGCGTGATGGACCTCAAGATTCCGGTCGTCCTCGTGATTCCGCTCACGCTCTCGTACTCGTTTCTCGACGAGGACGAATCGAACGAGACGGAGGATGGAGATGAGGCGGGCGAGTCGGAAGACCGCGAGGAAGCGGAAACGGTCGCGGAAGAATTTGAGAACCACGACGAGGCCGAGCGCCCCGAAATCACCGACCGGGACGCCTTCTTCGTCGGTCTTGGCGACGCGGTGATGCCCTCGGTGATGGTCGCCAGCGCGGCGTTCTTCGCGCCCCCCGAATCGCTCGTCTCGGGCATCGCGCTCAATCTCCCCGCGCTGACCTCGATTATCGGGACGATGGCGGGCCTGCTCGTCCTGATGTGGATGGTGGCGAAGGGCCGCGCCCACGCCGGACTCCCGCTGCTCAACGGTGGCGCAATCGGCGGGTATCTCGTGGGAGCTTTGGCGAGCGGAATGACGCTCACGGCGGCGTTGGGACTGTAGCTCGATTTCGTCGTTTTCGCTCGTTTTCGTTCGACCCGACAGCCGACACTCGGCCCCGAGTGCCGACTCCGCAACGTTTAACTACCGAGTCATAACACTAGGTGGTATGTCGTTCGACGGATTCAGCGACGTGGACGAAGCACAGGTCACCAACGCGATTACGGACGCGTGGAGCGAGGAGTTCCTCGGTCGAACCGACACCGACGTACTCGTGGTCGGCGGCGGTCCCTCGGGATTGATGGCCGCGAAGGAACTGGCGAGTCGGGGGGTCGAAGTCACCGTCGTCGAGAAGAACAACTACCTCGGCGGCGGCTTCTGGCTCGGGGGCTTCCTGATGAACAAACTCACCGTTCGCGACCCCGCCCACGAGGTCCTCGACGACCTCGGCGTTCCGTACGAGGCCAGCGACGAGGCCGACGGTCTCTACGTCGCCGACGGCCCGCACGCCTGCTCGGCGCTCATCGAGGCGACGTGCGACGCCGGGGCCGCCATCCAGAACATGACCGAGTTCACCGACGTCGTGGTCAGGGAGGACCACCGGGTCGCGGGCATCGTGATGAACTGGACGCCGGTCCACGCGCTCCCGCGCGAACTCACCTGCGTGGACCCGATTTCGGTCGAGTCCGACCTCGTCATCGACGCGACCGGTCACGACGCCGTGGTGGTGTCGAAGCTACAGGAGCGCGGCGTCGTCTCGGCCCCCGGCATCGAACACGCCGACGAACACAACACCGGGATGGACGCCTCGGGCGACGACGAGTACGGCGCGCCCGGCCACGACTCGCCCGGTCACGACTCGATGTGGGTCAACGAGAGCGAGGACGCCGTGGTCGAACAGACCGGTCTCGTCCACGACGGACTCGTCGCGACGGGTCTCGCGACCGCGACCACCCACGGGCTTCCGCGGATGGGGCCGACTTTCGGCGCGATGCTCCTGTCGGGCAAGCGCGCGGCCCAGTGCGCGCTCGACGAACTCGACGCCGACGCCCCCGCCGTGTCGCTGACCCGGACGCCCGCCGCTGGCGACGACTGAGATGTCGGGCGTTCCGGTCGCGCTGACCGTCGCCGGGTCCGACAGCGGTGGCGGCGCGGGCGTGCAGGCCGACCTCGCGACGATGACGGCCCGCGGCGTCCATGCTACGAGCGCGCTCACCGCCGTCACCGCCCAGAACACGACCGGCGTTCGAGCGAGCGAGGTGCTCGCTCCCGACCTCGTGACCGACCAGATAGACGCGGTCTTCGCAGATTTCGAGGTCGGGGCGGTCAAAACCGGGATGCTCGGCGACGACCGCGTGGTCGCGGTCGTCGCCGACGCGCTCGCGGGCGCCGACGTTCCGGTCGTCGCGGACCCCGTGGTCGTGGCCGAATCTGGCGACCGACTGCTCTCGCCTCGCGGGGTCGAGCGCGTCCGCGAAGCCCTCCTGCCCGCGGCGTCGCTGGTCACGCCGAACGTTCCCGAAGCCGAATTCCTCGCTGACCTCACCATCGACGGCCCCGACGACGCCCGAGAGGCGGGTCGTCGGCTCTGCGAACTGGGTGCCGATGCCGCCCTCGTCACCGGCGGCCACTTCGAGGGCGACCCCGCGGACGTGCTGGTGGCCGACTCGGGAGACCGGACCACTTCGACCCGGACGTTCCGCGCCGACCGCGTGCCCGACGCCGCGACCCACGGGAGCGGATGCACGCTCTCGGCGGCTATCGCGGCCGAACTCGCCCGCGGTACGGAACTCCCGGCGGCCGTCGAACGCGCCGAGCGCCACATCGACCGCGCGATTCGGTGCGGCCGCGAAGTCGGGTCGGGAGTCGGACCGGTCGAACACCTCGCGCCGACGAAGGCCGCCGCGGGGTCCGCGGCGGCCTGCGACGCCGTCCGGGAAGTCGTCCGGGAATTCGAGCGCCGGAACGTCTCGCGCCTGCTTCCGGAGGTCGGAACGAACGTCGCGGTCGCGCCCGACTGCGCGGTCGAACCCTCGGACGTGGTGGCGGTCGAAGGCCGGATACACCGAGTCTCCGCCGGTTCCTCGGGCGACGTGACCAGAGCGACCGGCGGGGTCGCCCCCGGTGCGTCCGACCACGTCGCCCGGTTCCTGCTCGGAATCCGCGAGACCGACCGCGGAATCTCGGCGGCCTGTAACGTCCGGGCCGACGAGGAGGTGGTCGCCGAGGTCCGCGACCGGTGGGAAACCGTGACGGTTGACCGTGCGAACGAACCCGAAGACGCCGACGGGACGATGGACTGGGTCGCGCGGGAAGCGATGGCGGGCCGGGAGTCGGCACCCGACGCGGTGGTGGACGGCGGGGCCGTCGGTAAGGAGTCGATGATTCGAGTGGTGGCGGCCGACGCCGAGAGACTTGCCGAGAAAATCACTCGCCTCGCCGCCGAACTGGAGTGACCTCCGGCGACCTCCGCTCGCTCGACGGTCGTGCCATGTCATCACGAATGATTTGCGAACGACCACCCACCCCTAGCTCGAACGACATACTCAAGTGCGAGTAAATATTTAGTAGAGCTATGAACTGGGAACATCCCCGAAACATGCCCAACGCACAGCACAAGAAAAAGGAGTCCAAGTCCGGAACCAGTTCGAACTTCATCGCGGCGATGATGCTCGCGGCCTGAACTCCGGAAAACACCTCGATTCCACGTCTCGATTTTTCAACGGTCACTCGAAGCCGAATCCGACTACCCCCAAGTCCCAACTACCGCCCGGTCAGCGCCTCGCTCGCTGGCGCGAACGAGATGGTCGAACCGAGACCCTCGTCGGTCGCTTTCTCGTAGAGCATGTGTGCCGCCGCCACCGTCTCGATGCCCGTACCGCCGCTGTCGAACACCGTGATTTCGTCGTCTGACTCCCGGCCCGGCACCTTCCCGGCCACGACCTCGCCGAGTTCGGCGTAGACGTGGTCTTCGGAAATCGCGCCCGCTTCGACCGCCGCGAGGAACGACCCCGCATCTTGGGTCGCGCGGTCGCGGAGGTCCGGGACGTACTTCGCGCGCTCGATGGTCGTCACGTCGAGTTCCTGCTTCTTCGGGTGGTACTGACCCATCGCGGTGACGTGAGTCCCGTCGGCGAGCAGGTCGCCGTCGAACACCGGGTCGCTCGCCGTGGTCGCGGTGATGACGATGTCGGCCTCCTCGATTGCGGCGGCGCTGGAGGCGACCGCGGCCACCGACGCGTCCAACTGCTCGTTCATCTCTCCGGCGAACGACTCGCGGGACTCCTTGGTCGGCGAGTACACCCAGACGCTTTGGAGGTCGCGGACGGCCGCGGCCGCCCGGAGTTGGCCCCGTGCCTGCGGACCGCTTCCGACGAGTCCGACCGTCTTGGCGTCGTCGCGGGCGAGCGCGTCGATGCCGACCGCGCCCGCCGCGCCGGTTTTGAAGGGGTTCATGCTCGCGCCGTCGAGGAGCGCGAGGGGTTCGCCGCTCTCGGCGTCGAACAGCGGCGTCATGAACCACGCGTCCTGTGCGCCGAATCCGGCGGCGTACATGTACCCGCCCATCGCGCCCGTGTCGGGCAGGAGCGTCGAGTAGGTGGTGAGCATCCCCGGCGGGTCGGGGTTGGTGAGTCGCGTTCGCGGGTAGGCGGGCGCGCCCTCGCCGCGCTGGCGGTAGCCCTCGCGGACCGCATCGACGTACTCGGCTGGCGTCGCGAGTCCGGCCACGTCCTCGCTGGTCAGAAACAGCGCATCGGTCATAAACGGCACAACACAGTCCAGCCTCAAATTTGTTGAGGCAGGGGCGAACGAGGGGTTCGGTCGCCGAGCGCGTCTCGGTGGAAAACCGACGCTTCGCCGGTGGCTGGTCCACTAGTCGAAGCTCGGTGGACCAATCTACTCGGCGCGCGCTGGCGCGGCGTGCGGTTTGCGCCGCGCCAAGGCGCGCGAGGGATGAGGACCACAAGGAAAGAGCGACCGAAGGGAGCGACTGACTGAGGACCGCAGTCGGTTGGGGAGGCGTGTGGCACTCATTTGTGACGTGCGAGAAGCCGTGATATCTGAAGAATCAGTGCTGTTGCACTCGGGGAAGTAACCGTCGTGGCGCTCGAAAAACGGAATCGAAGCAGTCGAGAGAGCAGAGCCGGGGAGTTCGAAAAATCAGAAGAGAGCGGAAAACCGAGAAAGTAGTCCAGAAAACAGAAAAACCGATTCAGTCGGCGGCTTCGAAGCCGGGCGATTCGGTCGCCGACTGGGTCGCGGGAGCCGCGGGCGTGTCGTCGACCGGACCGTTCACGAACAGCGCGTGGCCGATGAGACCGACTGGGACGGTTGCAGCGACCGGAATCGCCGTGGTCATCGAAAAGCCGACAGCACTCAGCGCGGCGGCGATACCTATCAGCGAAAGCGGGATGAGTCCGAGGATGAGGTCGTAGTACCCAGTCATAATCTATTACATTATATGCGGCATGGGTATATAATTCTTTCCCGTACCTGAAACACTCGTTTTTGATAGGCGAATTAGATGCATCTGATACCGTCTCTATAAGTTATGGGTACGGCACCAATGGGGTTTCGGAGGTACGAGGCCTACAAATAACTGTTAGCGGCGTTTCAGGCGTTCCGGAGTATTACTAATAGTAATTCGGTACTCGCGCCGAACGACGGCCACTTCGCCATTCGAGTCGGTGATTTGGCGTTTCGACCGCGACTGTCGCCCGTCGGATACGAACGGTCGGCTGACCACCTGACTCTGAATGTCTGTCTGATGCACGGCAGGAATGCGAGCCAGCAGGGCGACTCCCGCCGAACTGCTCGTCGTCGCCTACCGGAGGCCAGCGACCGCGCCGCGCCACGTCGAGAAGGAGAGGACGCCGACGCCGGTCACGACGAGCGCGAACGTCCACGGCGAACTCCCGTGGAAGTACGCGGTCGAGCGGAGCGCGAGACCGATTGGCGCGGCGACCAACCACGCGCCGACCGCCCGGAGAATCGACGTTCGAGCCGTGCGCGTCGCGCCCGGCGCGTACGCGCCGAGCGCGAGCGCCCCGACGACCCACCCCACGAGGAACGGCGCGATGGTGCCTGCGACCCGGCCCGGCATCGTAATCGGGTCCACCCCGTGGTTCAGCGACCCGAGAATGAGGAACCCGGCGAGTACCAGCAGGTCGCCGAGCGCGAGGCGGGCGGTCCCCGGCGAGCGGTCGAACCGCGACCCCAACAGCGTGGTGACGGCGTTGCTCATGCGTCGGTGTAGGGACCGGTTCGTTATGTGTTCCGCGGTACGCGCCCGACCACGGTGTACTCGTAGCCCTGCGCTCGGAATCGGGCGTCGAGTCCGGCCGCGCCCGCCCGACGCGCGAGGTCGTCGGGCGCGAAGAACGTCGAGTCGAATCCCCAGAGGTGTTCCCCGATTTCTCCGATTCGTCCCACCAGCGTCGTGGGGTCGATTTCCCGAATCACCAGCACGCCACCGGGTCGGAGGACGCGGGCGGCCTCCCGGATGGCTTCGTCGGGGTCGCCGAAGTGGTGGAGCGCGTCCATGATGAGAATCGCGTCTACGCTCTCGGGGTCGAACGGGAGGCGCGCGGCGTCGGCCCGGACCGCCTCGAACCCCTTTCGGCGAGCCTCGCGGGCCATTCCGGGCGCGGCGTCCACCACGATTCGGTCGGCGTCCTCGACGACGCCCGCGCCGCGCCCGGTGCCGCCGCCCACGTCGAGGACGCGCTCGATATCGCGCTCGGCGAACGCCAGTCCGGCCCGGATTTCCGTGGCGTCGGGCGTCGGTGCGAACCAGTCGTAGCGCCGTGCGAGTCGGTCGAACCACGCGGTGTCGCCGAGTGGGTGGCTCATGTTCGGAGCCACGGCCCGAAGCCAGAAAAAGCCGAAGGGCAGTTGTCGGCCGGGACCCAAGCCCGGGCATGGAGTACGCGCTGCTCGGGTGGCCCGACGACGGTCCACAGCTCAGGCTTGACCACCGGGAGTTCAGCTACGCCGGGAAGTTCGTGATGTCGAACACCGGGAAGGCGGTCGTCCGAGGCGACGAGCGCGACGGCGAACGTGACGGCGAATACGACGACCTCCTCGGCGCAATCGCGTTCAACGAGGACCGAACCGACTCGGCGACCGCGTGGCTCCGGTACGTCACGGTCCGGCGCGACCGCCGGGGGGAGGGCATCGGTGCGCGACTCGCCGGGTTCGCGGCCGACCGCCTCGAATCTCGGGGCTACGACCGCGTGAAAATCGCGGTCAACAACCCCTTCGCGTACCACGCGCTCCACAAGGCGGGCTTCGGCTACACGGGCGAACAGACCGGTCTCGCGGAACTGGTCCTCGCGCGACCGGCCGACCGGTCGCGCGAGGATTATCAATCGGGTCTCAACGTGTACCGAGGACGGGGCGACGACCTCGCGCCCGAGGAGCGCGATTTTCTGGACGCGAAAGCGGGCGCGGGACCGCCCGACGTGATTTCCGTGCCGAAGTAGGGAGGAGAGCGCGGTCGCCACCCAATTTGTCACCGTCAGAGCCTGACTGACGCCCGGCGCGCTCGCGGTCTCAGACCCGAGCGCGTCGGGCCTTCGAGGGGAGTAGTACCGCGAATCTCGAACGTGTCGCCGATAGTCGCGTTTCGCACCGCGGCCGACGCCGATAAGACGAGCGCGACCGAATCACGCTCACCTTCTGGGGGTTTCGAGCATGAGCCAAGGGGAAATTCCGGGCCGACACGAATCGCTGTGGACCGCCACGACGCCGCGAACGAATTTTCCGGCGCTCGACGGCGATTTACGAGTCGATACGGCGGTGGTCGGCGGCGGCATCGTGGGTGTGACTGCGGCGCTCCACTGTGCGGAGGCCGGGCGAGAGGTCGCGCTCCTCGAATCGGGTCGAATCGTCGAGGGCGTGACCGGCAAGACGACCGCGAAGGTCACCGCCCAGCACGGCCTGCGATACGCCGACCTGCTCGACCAGCACGGTCGCGGGGCGGCCCGCGACTACGCCGACGCCAATTCGGCGGCCATCGAGGAGGTCGCTCGCCGGGTCGAGGACCACGACATCGACTGCGATTTCGAGCGACTCCCGGCGTACACCTACGCCGCCGACGAGGACCAGCGCGAGCAGGTCGAGCGCGAGGCCGAGGTGGCCGAGAGTCTGGGGCTTCCGGCGTCGTTCGTGGAGGATCCGCCGTTCCCCCGGGATGCGCCCAGCGCGGTGAAGTTCGCGGAGCAGGCCCAGTTTCATCCCCGAAAGTACCTGCTCGACCTCGCCGACCGGATTCCGGGCGAGCGGTCGCACGTCTTCGAGGAAACGAAGGTGACGGGCGTCGAGGACGGCGGCGATGATGCTCCCTGCGAGGTCGAAACCGAGCGCGGGACCGTGACAGCCGAGAACGTCGTGGTGGCGACTCACTTCCCCATCGAGGACCCGGCGTTCTACTTCGCGCGCCAGCACCCCAAGCGGTCGTACGTCCTCGCGGTCCGACTCGCCGAGGAACCCCCTCGGGGAATGTTCTATCGGGACGCCGAACCGTACTTCTCGGTTCGGCCGCATCCGACCGACGACGGCACCCTGACCCTGATTGGTGGGCAGAACCACAAGACCGGGAAGGGCGGTTCGACCGCCGAGCGGTACCGAAAGTTGGTCGAGCAGGCCCGCGACCACTTCGAGGTGGAATCGGTCGAACACCGGTGGTCCACGCAGGACTACGTGACCGCCGACAAGATTCCGTTCGTCGGGGAACTCGGACCGGGCTACGAGAACGTCTACGGGGCCACTGGATTCGCCGGATGGGGCATGACCAACGGAACTGCGGCGGGGATGCTCCTCGCGGACCTCGCCAGCGACGGGACCCGACCGTGGGCCGAGACGTTCGACCCCCAGCGATTCGACCCGGGTGCGTCGGGCGCGAAACTGGTCTCGGAGAACGCCGACGCGGGCGCGCAGTTCGCCCGCGACTGGGCCACGGTCGCGCTCTCGGCGGACACCGACGAACTCGCGCCCGGCGAGGGGGAGGTCGTCCGGCGCGGCGGCAAGCCCCTCGCCGTCTCGCGCGACGAGGACGGCGAGATTCACGCGGTGTCGGCGGTCTGCACCCACATGAAGTGTCTCGTCCGGTGGAACGACGGCGAGGAGTCGTGGGACTGTCCGTGTCACGGCTCGCGGTTCTCGGTCGATGGGGAGGTGCTGGACGGGCCTGCTGTGGAGGACCTTCCGGGACGTGGGGGGTGAGACGTTCGATTTCTCGAACTTGACTTCCCGACAGTCGGCGCGCGCTGGCGCGGCGTGCGGTTTGCGCCGCGCCCAAGCGCGCGAGGGATGAAGTGAGTGAGCGGAGCGAACGAGCGAATCGGCTGGGGAGGGTGTGGCCTGCGGTCGCGGTGCGGTCTCATAGGTATCGGGAGTAGCTAGCTCCTGCTCGAATCGTCAGACCCGCTTCTCTCCGTTACGCAATTTCCCAATTCCGACCCACCCGAGACCAGTAGCTTTCAAACCCTCACACCACCTACCACCACATAATGGGAAACACCGACCTGCGCCAACTCGCGGTCATCTCCGAAGTTCCCTTCGAGGAACTCGACGGCGACACAGTCGCCGTAGACGCCCACAACTGGCTTTATAAGTACCTCACGACCACCGTCAAGTGGACGCGCGACGAGATTTACACCACCGACGACGGCACCGAAGTCGCCAACCTCGTCGGTATCGTGCAGGGACTCCCGAAGTTCTTCGAGAACGACCTCACGCCCGTCTTCGTCTTCGACGGCGCCGTCACCGACCACAAGGCCGCCGAAATCGAACAGCGCCGCGAAGACCGAAAGAAGCGCGAAGAGCAGTTAGAACGGGCCCGCGAGGAGGGCGATGCCATCGAAATCGCGCGACTCGACGCCCACACCCAGCGACTCACCGACACGATTCAGCGCACGACCCGCGACCTGCTCGACCTGCTCGACGTGCCCTACATCGAGGCTCCCGGCGAGGGCGAGTCCCAAGCCGCCTACATGAACCGGACCGGCGCAGTCGATTACTGCGGCACCGAGGACTACGACGCCCTGTTGCTCGGGGCACCCCTCACCCTCCGCCAACTGACGAGCAAGGGCGACCCCGAACTCATGGACTTCGAGGCCACCCTCGAAGAACACGACGTGACGTGGGAGCAGTTGGTGGACATCGGCATCCTCTGCGGTACGGACTTCAACGAGGGCGTCCCCGGCGTCGGCCCGAAGACCGCCTTGAAGGAGGTCAAGGAGTACGGCGACATCTGGGGCGTCCTCGAAGCTCGCAGTGCGAGCATCGACAAGGACGTGGACATCATCCGCGAACTGTTTCTCGACCCCACGGTCTCGGACGACTACGAGTTCGACGCCGAGATGGACCCCGACATCGACGCGGCCCGCGAGTACGTGGTCGGCGAGTGGAGCGTCCACGAGGACGAAGTCGAGCGCGGCTTCGAGCGCATCGAGGAGTCGGTCGTCCAGACCGGTCTCGACAAGTGGACCTGAGAAGGGGTGTTTGGCGTGAGAAGTCCGCGCGGGCGCGACCGGCCGCGGCCGGTCGCGCCCGCAGACCAAACACCTTTTCTCGGTGCCACTCGTCCCCGCGAGTATGATTATCCTCGGACTCGACGGCGCGACGTTCTCGCTCATCGAGCCGTGGGTGGCGTCCGGCGACCTCCCCAACTTCGAGCGCCTGCTGGACGAGAGCGTCCACGGCGACCTCGAAAGCACGGTGCCCGAAATCACGGTGCCCGCGTGGCCCGCGTTCGCGACGGGTCGGGACCCCACCGAACTCGACATGTACGGGTTCACCCACTTCAACCGCGAGACGCGCGAAAACGACCTGAGCCACGACGAGTTCGTCCCCGGAAAGATGTGGGACGCGGTGGACGACCAGGGCGGTTCGGCGGTCGTGTTCAACATCCCCGGGTCGTACCCGTGGCAGGCCATCGACGGCACGATAATCGCGGCGGCCCCCGAGTACAAGGAGGAGTACGCTCACCCGCCCGAGCGGTGGGACGAGGTGAACGACCTCGTGGACGGTTACAAGCTTCGAAACGACGAACGGCCCGGCTCTCGGGCCTACGTGGACCTGAGCCTCGAACTGGTGGACAAGCGGTTCGAGGCGTTCGAACACTTCATCGAGACGGAAGACCCCGACCTCGCGGTCGGTCTCGTACGCGCGACCGACCGCGTGGCTCACCACTACTGGGGCGCAGATAGCACTCCACCGGCCTCGACCGACAACGCCATCCTCGAGGTGTACCGGCGCGTGGACGACCGCCTCGGGGATTTCCTCGACGCCCACGACGACGAGGACCTCGTGGTGATGAGCGACCACGGCTTCGAGAAGGTCCGGAAGAACTTCGCGGCGAACGTCGCGCTCGAACGCGCCGGACTCGTCTCGCTGACCGACTCGGGCGACTCGACCAAGGCCGCGATGGGAACTGCCCGCGACCTCGCCAGCGACGCGCTCGGCAAGGTTGGACTGCTCACGCTCGCCCGGAAAGTCGTTCCCGAGAGCGCGCTGACCGGCGTACCGACTGGCGACCACCTCGGTCTCGACAACGCCCTGAGCACGGGCCGAATCGACTGGGACGAGACGGCCGCGCTCGCCGACGTGGGCCAGAAGACCGCGCTGGTGTACGCGCTCGCCGACGACCCCGCGGAAATCGAGCGAATCTGCGAACGCGCGGAGACGGCACTCCGAGACGGCGCCGAAGGCGAAGGTCTCGCGGTCCGATTCGAGCGACTCGACAGAGGCGGCCCCCACACGCCGGACCTCGCCATGGTAATCGAGACGCCTGAGGTCCACACGTCCTCGCGGTTCGACGCCGAGGACCTCCTGTTCGATGTCGATACGAGCGGGCACGCCCGCGAGGGGATTTTCCTCGCGCGGGGGCCGTCGTTCCGCGAGGGCCGTATCGAGGGAGCGCACATCACCGACATCGCGCCGACAGTCCTCCACGCGCTCGGCTACCGCCTGCCCGCGTCGATGACCGGTGACGTGCTCGACGTGTTCGCCGAGGGAACCGGACCCGCGGGCCGCGACCCCGAACGCTACGACTTCGTGGGCGGCGACGCCACCGCGACCGGCGGGGTCTCGGGCGACGACGAGAAGGAGGACGAGGTGAAGGGTCGCCTGCGCGAACTCGGGTATCTGGAGTGACCAAACCGATAGCTTGATACGTTTTTTAACGATTCGATGCTAACGATGGAACTGCTCGTCATCGGTCTCGACGGCCTCTCGACCAACATGCTGGACCGGTTCGGTATCGAACCGGAGTACATCTCCGGCGTCTTGGACGAAGGCGTCTCGGGTGACCTCGTGAGCGTGGACACGCCGACGACCCTCCCGGCGTGGACCTCCTTCGCGACCGGGAAAGACCCCGGTTCGCACGGTCTCACAAACATGATTCAGCAGTCGCCCGACTACGAGACGACCCCGCTGAAGACGAACACGACCGACGCCGCGGCGTACGACCTCATCGACGACGCGATGTTCGTCAATCTCCCCGCGTCGGTCGCGCGGGAGGCGACCGCCGAGAACACCCACCTCGTCTCGGCGATGCTCGCCGAAGACGAACACGACGCCGTCCCCGAACACCTCCAGGAACTCGACGCCTTCGACGGCTACCTCCTCGACCACGACAAGGCGCTCAAGAAGCGCCCGAGCGTCTACTTCGACCACGTCTGCGACATCACGCGCGCCCGCCGCGACTTCGCGAAAGAAGCGTTCGAGACGTACGACCCGAGATTCGGCTTCGTCCTCTTTTCGACGCCCGACTGGGCGGGCCACCTCCTCTCGAACTTCTCGGACGACGAGACGCGCGGCGGCTACTACCGTCAACTCCTCGATGTGGTGGACGAGTGCACCGCCGACCTCGCCGCGATGGCGGACAACGTCGTGCTGATGAGCGACCACGGCTTCGAGCGCAAGCACACCAACGTCCACGTCAACGACTACCTCCGCGACGAAGGGTATCTCCGCGAGGAGAGCGCCGACCTCTCGGCGACCCAACTCGCGGTCCAACTCGCGAAATCGGTCGGCAAGCGCTCTGACTTCCTCTACGAGCGAATCCGACAGGTGTACAACTACATCATCGCGACCGACGTGGGACAGAGCCTGCAGGAGGCCGCCGAACCCGACATCGACTACCCCGCGTCCGATGCGTGGCAGATACGATACGGCTGTCTGTACGTCAACGACGACCGGTTCGACCACCCGACGGTCGAGAACCCCGACGCGCTCCGCCGCCAACTTCGTGACGAACTCGCTGGCCTGACCGACGACGAGGGACGACCGCTGTTCCGTGACGTGCTGCTGGCCGACGAAGCCTACGCCGACCCCGGCGAGTGGGCACCCGACGTAATCGCCCGACCCGCGCAGGGCTGTTACCCGACGATGCTCGCATCGCCGACCGGCGGCTACGCCAGCCACACCAACAACTACAACCACCGGTACCGGGGTCTGTTCGCCGCGACCGGTCCCCTGTTCGCCGACGAGTCGAGCGTCGAGGCTTCTATCGTGGACGTGCTCCCGACCGTGATGGCGGCGCTCGAACTCCCGCTCTCGCCGGAGTTCGACGGTGAGGTGATTCGAGACGCGTTCGCCGACGACGTGACCGTCGCGTACCGTGACGCGAGCGACGTTCCCGAACCCCGGACGCGAACCGCCTCCGAAAGCGACCAGGCGGCCCGCGACGACGCCGTCGAGGACCGCCTCGAAGACCTCGGGTATCTCGAATGAGCGGTCAGGACGACACCACCGACCTCAGCCTCGGCCGCGAGACCGCCGTGGCAGTCGTCGCCAAACTCGTCCTCGCGGCGATGGGGTTCGTCGGCGTCGTCGTGTTCGCCCGCGTCCTCGGCACCGAGGGAGTCGGCAAGTACTACTTCCTGCTGGCGATGGCAAAGGTCACGACCCAGATTCCGGGCGGGGTCAGCAACGCCATCAAAAAGCGGGTCAGCGAGGTCGGCGTCGACCCGGCCGAGTTCTTCGGTCTCGGACTCGTCGTCAACGCCGCGTTCACGAGCGTCGTCCTCGCGGTCGCGGTCGTCGGCTACCCCTTCTTGAAGTCGCAGGTCGGCCCGTTCGCGTTCGCGCTCGGCGTGGTCGCCATCGTCGCCTCGCTCGGTCTGTTCTCGCTCGTCAATCGGCTGTACGCGGGTATCGGCCACCCCGGGGCCTCGTTCTGGACCGACACGATTCGGAGCGTCCTGACGCTGGTGGCGCAGGTCGCGTTCCTCGTCGCGGGGCTGAACGTCCTCGGTCTCATGGGTGGTCTCGTCCTCGCGACCCTCGTGACGACGGTGGGCGTGGCGGTACTGACGAACGTCCGACCTCGAATCCCGACGCGCGAGACCGCAGAGCGAGTCTCGACGTTCGCCAAGTGGAGCGTTCCGAACGCCCTGTTTCAGAACCTCTACATGCGCCTGGACGTGCTCATCCTCGGCTTCGTCGTGAGTAACGCCGCGGTCGGTCTGTACGAACCCGCGATGCGACTGACCGTTCCGGCGGCGTTCATCGCGACCGGCATCGGCGACTCGCTCACGGTGAAAGCGAGCGGCCTGAGTTCGCTCGACCGCGACGTGGGCGAAGACCTCCGAAACGCGCTCTCGTACGCCTGTCTGTTCGCGATACCGATTTTCTTCGGGGCGCTCGCGATTCCGGAGGCGCTGATGGTGGTCATCTACGGCGAGGAGTTCCGCGCGGGCTGGGTCGCGCTCGTCGGTCTCGCGCTGTTCCAATTGTTCAACACGTATCGGCTCCCGTTCGACAACGTCGTGAGCGGAATGAACCGCCCCGACCTCCGGTTCCGAGTCAGCGTCTTCACGCTCGCCATCAACGCGCCGCTCGCGATTCTGCTCGGCCTCGAATACGGTCTCGTCGGTGTCGTGGTCGCGACTGTCATCGCAGAGACGGTCAGAGTCGTCACCTACCTGCTCATCGCTCGCCGACTGTTCGACGACGTGTTGCTCCCGCGCCCGCTGTTCGAGCAGTTCGCCGCTGGCGCGGTCATGTTCGGGGTCGTCTACGGAGCGTCCGAAGCGGTCGCGATAACCGACGCGATAACGCTCGCCGCTGTCGTCGGTCTCGGCGCGGTCACGTACTTCGGCGTCCTGCTCGCGGTTAGCTCCCACTTCCGCGTGACGATTCGAGGCGTCCTCGCGGACTTCGGTATCGAGCGCGCGCCCGGCCTGTAGTGTAACGAGTCGGACACGCGGGCGAGTTCGCCCGTCCCGAGATGACAAGGCTTATGCGCGTTTTGCCAGTTCTTTCGAGTCAATGAGCCAGCAGACTGAGCAGGTCGAAGACTCGACGGACTCCGTCGAGTCGTTCCTCGACGCAGTCGAGGACTGGTATCACGTCCCCGTGCTGGTCGCCGCGTTCGCGTTCATGCTCTGGGTACGTCTCCAGTCGTACGACCGATTTATCCAGAACGGCGAGGTGTTTCTCGCCGGAAACGACGCGTGGTATCACCTCCGTCAAGTGACCTACACCGTGGCGAACTGGCCACAGACGATGCCGTTCGACCCGTGGACCTACTTCCCGTTCGGGACGAGCGTCGGACAGTACGGGACGCTGTACGACCAGCTCATGGCGACGGCCGCGCTCGTGGTCGGTCTCGGAAGCCCCTCCGAGCAGACCGTCGAGATGACTGTCTTGGTCGCGCCCGCCGTGTTCGGCGCGCTCGTTTTGATTCCGACGTATCTCATCGGCAAGCGCCTCGCCGGTCGTCTCGGCGGGGTGTTCGGCGTGGTCGTGCTCGCGCTCCTGCCGGGCACGTTCCTCCGGCGCGGCCTCGTCGGATTCGCCGACCACCACGTCGCGGAGGTCCTCTTCCAGGTAATCGCGGTTCTCGCGATGATGGTCGCGCTGACCGTCGCCGAGCGCGAGAAACCGGTGTACGAACTCCTCGTGGACCGCGACTTCGAGGCGCTTCGCAGACCGGTCGGCTACAGCGCGCTCGCGGGTCTCGCGACCGCGTTCTACCTCTGGACGTGGCCGCCGGGCGTCCTCATCGTCGGCATCTTCGGCGCGTTCTTCGCGGTCAAACTCAGCGCCGACTACGTCCGCGGGGTCAGCCCCGACCACCTCGCGCTCGTCGGCGCGGTCAGCATGGGCGTGACCGGCTTCCTCCTGCTGGTCCCGCTCGGAACGCTCGAATTCAGCCCGACGAAGTTCTCGCTGCTTCAGCCACTGCTGGCGTTCGCTGTCGCTGGCGGCTGTGTGTTCATGGCGTGGCTCGCCCGCGAGTGGGACGACCGTGACCTCGCGAAAACGCTCTATCCCGCCACTATCGGCGGTATCATCGTCGCCGTCGTGGGCGCGGTCGCGGTCGCGCTCCCGAACGTCTTCGACCTGATTCGGAACAACGTCATCCGGGTCGTCGGGTTCAGCACCGGCGCGCGAACCCGGACCATCGGCGAGGCCCAACCGTTCCTCTCCAACGCCCGGCCGCAGTGGGGAATCGAGTGGTACGACGTGATTCTGCAGGAGTACGGGCTGATGCTGTTCACCGCGATTATCGGCGCAGTCTGGCTCGTGTGGCGCACCTACCGCACCGGCGACCACCGCGCCGAGAACTTCCTCGTGTTGGTGTGGGCCGCGTTCATCTTCGCCGCGGCGTTCACCCAGGTCCGATTCAACTACTACCTCGCGGTGCCGGTCGCGGTGCTGAACGCGTATCTGGTCAGTCGGACGTTCGGCCTAGTGGACCTCACCGACCGGAAATCGGTGACTGATATCGAGGGGTACCAGGTGATGGTCGTCGTAGTGGTCGTACTGCTCGTCCTCCCGGTCCTCGTCTTCCCCGCGACGTTGGGGACGACCGGCAATCCGCAAATCGACGAGACCCGAACCGCGATGGTGGAAGGCCAGACCACCCCCGGTGCCGTGACCCAGTGGGACGGGACGCTCGACTGGATGGCGAACGAGACGCCCGAGGAAGGAACGTACGGCGGTGCAGACAACGAGATGGAGTACTACGGCACCTACGGTCCCGACGAGGGCGACGACTTCGAGTATCCTGAGGGAGCCTACGGCGTGATGTCGTGGTGGGACTACGGCCACTGGATTACCACGCAGGGCGAGCGCATTCCGAACGCGAACCCGTTCCAGGAGGGCGCGACGAGCGCCGCGAATTACCTCCTCGCGCCGAGCGAGGCCGAGGCGAATCAGGTCCTCGACAGGCGCGGCGAGGACCACGAGGAGACCCGATACGTGATGACCGACTGGCAGATGGCCGAGCCGAGTTCGAAGTTCTCGGCTCCCACGGTGTTCAACGACAACGTGAGCCAGACCGACTTCACGACCCAGATGTACCAAGAGGGTCAGAACGGGTATCAGCCCCTGTTCCAGGTGAAAGACCAGCGCTACTACGACAGTCAGGTGGCGCGACTCTACCTCTACCACGGGAGCGCGGTCGAACCGAGCCCCGTCGTGGTGGACTACGAGCGACTCGGTCAGTACTCGACCGACGAGCTAGTTAGCGCGCCGACCGGCGAGAACGCGAGTCCCGTCCAGCAGTTCGAGTCGATGGAGGAGGCCCGGGCGTACGTCGAGAACGACACGACCGGCACCGCCCAAATCGGCGGTATCGGCCCGTTCCCGAGCGAGCGCGTGCCCGCGCTCGAACACTACCGCCTCGTCAAGCAGAGCGAGGCCTCGGGCACCAACTCCCAGGACTACGTTCAGACGCTCCAGACCGAGATGCAACTCCTCCAGCAGGCTGGCATCAACCCGAACGCGCTGTTCCGCACGTCGCCGTCGTGGGTCAAGACGTTCGAGCGCGTGCCCGGCGCGACGGTCGAAGGAACCGGTCCCGCGAATACGACCGTGACCGCGACGGTCGAGATGGCACCCGCCGGAGCCAACTCGACGTTCCCCTACACCCAGCAGGCCGAGACCGACGAGAACGGTGAGTTCACGATGACCCTGCCGTACTCCTCGACCGGCTACGACGAGTGGGGCACCGACGAGGGCTACACGAACACCAGCGTCCGCGCGACCGGCCCGTATCAGTTCAACACGCCCCAGTCGTTCGAGGACGGGAACGTCACCTTCTCGAACGCCACCGCGCACGTGAGCGAGGGGCAGGTCGTCGGCGAGAACGAGTCCGCCACGCAGGTCGAACTGACCGAGCAGTCCGTGGAACTCGGACAGGACGAGAACAACTCGACCGCCGACGCGAACGAAACCGACGTGACGGACGGCAACGAGACGGCCGACGCGAACGAGACGCAGGCCGACTCGACGAACGACTCCGAGAACGCCTCCGCGCTCGACTCGCCCGAGTCGTCGGGCGTCGAGTCGGTGTCTCCCGACGAGGCGCTTCCGCCCCGCGAGCAGACGACCGCCGCGCGCGCCGGACTCGTCGGTGCGTTCGCGCTCGCGGCCGTCGGCATGAAACGAGACTGAGAACGAGCGCCCCGACGCCGAACCCAAAAGCCGAACTGTTTTCCGCGCGGTCGGTGTACGTCACATTAATGCGAGCGTGGCTCTCCGTCTACCTCAAGGGCATCTTCATGGGTGCCGCCGACGCCGTACCCGGCGTCTCCGGCGGGACCATCGCGCTGATAACCGGCATCTACGAGCGACTCGTCGGCGCTATTGCGGCGTTCGACCCGCGAGTGCTGGCCGACCTCCCGCGGGCGTACGACCCCGACGCCCGTGCCCGCGTGGTCGGCCTGCTTCGGGAGATGGACGTGGCGTTTCTCGCGGTCCTCGGCGCGGGCGTCATGACTGCGATTATCGGGGTTACGGGGGTCGTCTCCGCGCTCGAAGCGTCGAACCCCGCGGTGCTGTTCGCGTTCTTCTTCGGTCTCATCGCGGCGTCGGCGGTCGTCCTCTGGAGCGAGGTCCGACTCGACACCCACGCCGAGCGCGCGGCGGCAGTGGTCGGATTCACCGTCGCGTTCGCGCTCTCGGGCGAGGCGGCGGGGGCCGCGATTTCCCACGCGCCTCCGGTCCTCTTCGTTGCGGGGGCGATAGCCATCTGTGCGATGATTCTCCCCGGCGTGTCGGGGTCGCTTCTGCTCGTCCTGTTCGGCCAGTACGTCTTCATGTCGAACACCCTCCACGCGTTCATCGACGGCGCGGTCGGCGTGGCCCGGGGCGAATCGCTCAGCTCGCTGGTCGGGCCGGGCGTCTCGATAGTCTCGTTCGTCGCGGGTGCGGCGGTCGGCATCCTCACGTTCGCCCGCGTCGTGAAGTGGGCGCTCGCGAATCACCGCGAGGTGACGCTCACCTTCCTGGTCGCGCTGATGGTCGGCGCGCTGAGGCTCCCGGTCGAGCGCGTCGTCGGCTCGGGCGGCGCGTGGCCGTCCGAGCGCGTGGCAGCGGTGTTGGTCGCAGGCCTCGTCGGAGCGTTCGCGGTCCTGCTCATCGACTACTACACCGACGACTTGGAGTACATCGAGGACGAGTCCTCCGGGGCGTCTGTGGCGGCTCGGAACGACTAGTCGACGGCGAGAACAGTACTAATATTTGATATAACAGCACTACTGCCGGACCGTGTTCTCCTCCGTCAAATGGAGTTTCCAGTCTTCCCCGACGAGAACAGCACTACTGCCGGCACATATGAGAACCGCACAGCACCGCGACCGCGGGCCACACCCTCCCCAACCGACTGCGTTTCTCAGTCAGTCGCTCCCGTCGGTCGCTCCTTCCCTGCGATACTCATCCACTGGAAGACAAACCGCGTCTTCCAAGCCTGCGCTCGCTTCGCTCGCGCAGACCTCGCGCGATTGTGTCGCGCCACAAGAGCGCGACCGCACGCGCCACGGATTTAGTCGAATTTCGCGAAATCCGATCTTGGGTCACGGCGCGCGCTGGCGCGGCTTTATGCCGCGCCGTCGTTCGCGCGAGGGATGAGCAAACGAGCGACCGCAGGGAGCGAGTGAGCGAATCGGCTGGGGAGGGTGTGGCCTGCGGTCGCGGTGCGGTTTCATAGGTGACGTGCGAGCAGGTAGCTCACGAACTAAACAAAACAGATAGGCGGAACGCTTCACGAACCAAACAAAACGATGCCGGAGCAGGGACAGTCACAAAAACAGAGCACTCCACAAACCGCGTTCTATCTCTAATCCACCAACGCCTCTTCCAGCACCTCGAGCGGGTGGCGAATCTCGTAGCCCGTGCCGTGTTCCATCTGCATCGCGCAGGTCGGGCATTCGGTCAGTCCCGTCTCGCCCTCGACAGACTCCATGTGGTCGAACATCTCCGCGCCGATTTGCATCGAGGTATCGTACTTCTCGTCCTTCCAGCCGTAGGTGCCCGAGATTCCCGAACAGGAATCGCCAACGTCCTCGGCGTTCGCGCCCTCAAGCCGGTCGAGGAGTTCGACCGCCTGTCCCGCGAGACCCTGATTTCGGGCGTGACACGGCGCGTGGTACGCGAAGTTCTCGCTCTCGGCGTCGCCCTCACCGTCGATTTCGGCGTCGTCCAGCGCGCCTTCGAGGTCCTCGTGGACGCGGAGGTATTCGAGCGCCTCGTAGGTCCGGGCCGCCACGCTCGCGGTCCCCTCGAAGTCGAACAGTTCGGGGTACTCCTGGCGGAGCGACATCGAACAGGAGGTACACGAGGCGACGATATCAGCGCCGTCCTCGATGGCGGCCGCGAGTTCCCGGACGTTGACTTCGGCGGCGCGCTCGGCGTCGTCGAGCATCCCGTTGGCGAACATCGGCGTGCCCGAACACCGCTGTGGCGGGACCATCACCTCGTAGCCGAACCGCTCGAACACCCGGACCATCGCCTTGCCGACCGCGGGGGTGTTGTAGTTCGAGTAACACCCGTGGAAGTACGCCACGCGCTTGTCGTCGCTCTCGACGTTCGCGCCGTCTCGCTCTGCTCGCGCATCCTGCGCTCGCTTTTTCGAGGCGGCAACGCCGCCTCGCCTCTTCCACCACGTCCGAAACGTCTCGTCGGCGAACGCCGGAAAGTCGCGCTCGCTCGTGATTCCGAGGAGTTTCTCGTTGAATTTCTGGACGACCGAGTTGCCCATCACGAAGTTAGTGAGTCGGGGGACTTTGCTCCCAAGTCGGGCGAGCGCGCCGTAGTTCGCCAGAATCCGGTTCCGGACGTACTCGCGCGAGAGTTTGTCCATCTGATTCTCGACGAACGACCCCCGAGCCGTGTTGTGCATCTGCGAGAGCGGAACGTCAGAGGGGCAGGCGTCGTCACACCGCATGCAGTTCGAGCAGGACATCACCGAGTCGTCGATGTCGTGGTCGTCCTTGCGCTTGAGTCGCCACTGTTCGGGTCCTTGGAACTTCGGGCCGGGGAACTCGTCGTCCACCGCGGCGACCGGGCAGTTGGTGTCGCACGTCGAGCACTTGTAGCAGTCGTCGCTCCCCGGCCGGAGGTCCATCTCCTCGCTCTCGGGGAACACCTGTATCGGCTCGAACTCGTCGGCTTCGACGGTGTTCTCGGTCCGTACCTCGCTCGCGGTCTCGGGATTCTCTGTGTCGCTCATGAATCAGTCTCGAACCTCCTTCGCCGCGGTCCGCCCCGCAAATCGTCCCGTCGCCAGCGAGACGCCCGCGCCCGACTTCTCGGCCGCGAAATCGTGGCCGCCCAACACCGCTCCGGCCGCCCGCAGATTCGGGAACTCGGAGCCCCCGCGAGCGTCGAGCGGTCGCAACTCCCCATCAACTTCGACGCCGAATCGGGCGAACGCGTGGTCGCCGAAGGCGTCGTCTTCGAACCAGTCGTACCGGTCGCTCGGGTGGGCTACTCGGCAGTCGAAAATCGGTTCTCGGACCCCCTCGCGGTCGGAGTCGATTCCCTTCCCGACGAGGCCGCCGGTCGCCAGCACGAACTGGTCGGCGTGGAACGGAATCGCCGCGCCGTTTCGCTCGACTCGGACCGCCCGGACGCGCCCGGACGAGTCGGTCTCGTAGCCGACCGCGGGATTCCCGGTCGTGAATCGCACGCCCGCCTCGCGACAGGCCGCCACGAGCGCGCCTTCGAGTCGCATCCCCGGCAGACTCGGCGGTCCCATCGGCACCTCGAAGACGGCCGCGCCGAGTTCGGCTTCGAGGTCCGCGCGCACTTCCGCGGGCGCGTGCTGGCCGAGGAGCGCCGGGAAGCCGACGCGCTCGGCGTCCCCGAGGTGGTCTTTCACGGTCTCGGCGAGCGCCTCCCGGGCCGGAAGCGTCTCGGTGTATCCCGCCCCGCCGACGCGTTCGACGCGCTCGTTCGCGTCGAGCGCGTCGGCGAACCGCGTGAGTTTCGCGTCGGCCCGGAAGCCGCCGGGGAACCGGAGGGTGACGCCCTCCGCGTCGAAGGGCACCCCCACCGATTCGAGGTGGTCGGCGACCAGCGGCGCGTCGAAGTCCGTGACGGTCTCGAAGCCGACGAGGAGCGCGTCCCGGTCGTCGCTCGCCAGTCCGGCCGCGGCGCTCGCGGGGTAGCGGGCGGTGGGCTTGACGCGCCCGCCGTGAGTCGGGACGAGCGCGTTCCGGTCGGTGTGACCGCCGCGATACAGGTCGCCGGTCGCGTCGTCGAACAGCGCGAGGCCTTCGCGAACACCCGCCTCGCCCACGATTCTGTAGGGGTGCGAATCGGGGAGGTCGGGGATGGCGTCGAAGGGGTTCGAGAGGGGCGTCTCCGGCGCTCGATTTTCCGCGTCGTCCGCGCCGTGACTTTGGCCATCGCCAGCGCCGCGACCCGCGGCCGAAGCCGCGGGTCGCGGCGCGTACCCCAGCACGTCTATCAGTCCGCTCGCGCTCTTGAGCGTCGAGTCCTTGTGCGAGAGCACGCGGACGCGGCCGCCCGCGCCCTCGCGGGCTGCCGCGAGCGCCGCGGTCATCCCGGCGATGCCGCCGCCCACGACGAGCACGTCGTCCTCAATCGCCATGGTTCACCTCCTCGTGAAGGTCGTCCGCGCCGGAATCGAACGCCCCGAAATCCACGGTCGCGTCTCCGGGGTCGCGGTCGCGGTTCATCGTGGTCGCGTGGAGCGCGTAGTTCAAGGCGGCCTGCGAGAGCTGTTCGCCCCAGAGCGCGTGGCGCTCGCCCTTCCACCGCTCCTCGAACAGTTCGTCGAGCGCGGCGTCGGCCTGCGGCGCGTCGTACTCGGGGTGAAGTTCGGACGCCATTCGATGACAGCAGAAGCCGCCCTGACAGTTGCCCATCGAGGCTCGCGTCCGGATGCGGACCGCGTTGAGGTCGGTGCCAGACTGGTCGATTGCGTCCCGGATTTCGGCGCGGGTGACGGCCTCGCAGTCACAAAGGACGGGGTTCGGCTCGCCGGTCTTCAGCACGTCGTCGGCGCGCGAGCCGAGCCGCTGGACGCTCCGGCGACCGATTGGCGACCGGAGACCGAACTCCTCCATGTAGTCTCTGAGGACCGAGAAGTCCTCGCTCCCCGGCAGGGGTTCGTCTGCGGTCCGGCACGTCGCCGAGACGCCGAACTTCTCGCAGACGTGGTCGGAAATCTCCTCGGCCATCATCCGGTAGGTGGTGAACTTCCCGCCGACGATGCTCGTGAACCCCGCGAGGTCGTCGCGGTCGTCGTGGTCGAGCAGGAAGTAGTCGCGGGTGATGTCGGTCGGGTCGGCGGTTCCGGTCCCCGGCGGTTCGTACAGCGGGCGCACGCCCCAGAACGACCGGACGGTGCGGGCCTCCCGGAGGATGGGCACCAGCTTCGAGAGTTCGTCTATCATCAGGTCCACCTCCCACTGTTCCTCGGGGTAGTCCTCGGGGTCCTCGACCTCCACGTCGGTCGTCCCCAAAATCGCGGTCGTCTCGTGGGGAACCACGATGTCGGCGTCACCTTTCGGGACGCATCGGTTCACGACCGTATCGACCTGCCGACAGTTCATCACGACCATCGCGCCCTTCGAGGGTCGGACCGCCACGTCCACGCCCGCCATCGCACCGATTTGCCCGGCCCACGCGCCCGCGGCGTTTATCACGTAGTCGGCGTCGATTCGCTCGCGCTCGCCCGGCGTGACGTGTTCGCGCTTGCCCGGTCCGGAGTCGTGGCGCACCTCGACGCCCGTCACCTCGGTTCCGTCGGTCAGCACGTCCACGACCTCGGCGTGGGTCTCGATGCGCGCGCCGTGGCGCTGCGCGTCGGCGGCGTTCGCCACGCAGAGTCGGAAGGGGTCCACGGCACCGTCCGGCACGCGAATCGCGCGCTTCACGTCCTTCGTCAGGTACGGCTCTTCCTCGCGGGCCTCCTCCGCGGAGAGGACCTCTGCCGGGATGTCGCAGTCTCGACAGCCCTGAAGCTTCTCCTCGAAGTATTCGTCGGGGTCGTCCTCCAACTGGACGAACTGGCCGCCGGTCAGCTCGACGCAGTGGGAGGCGATGTCCCGGAGGACGCGGTTCTCCTCGATGCACTCTCTGGCGCTCGCCTGGTCGGAGACCGCGTACCGACCCCCGCTGTGGAGCAGCCCGTGCATCCGACCCGTCGTGCCGTGGGTGAGGTTTCCCTTCTCGACGAGCGACACGTCTACGCCGCGCATCGCGAGGTCGCGCGCGATACCGCAGCCGGTCGAGCCGCCCCCGACGACGACGGTGTGGGGTGTCGATGCCATCTACGCGTCCTTCGGAGTCGACGCACTTTACTTCATCGACAGGGTCGTGTCGAGAGTAAACTTCCATCGCGTTCCGGCATTGATTCCGTCGTCCGTCGTCTATCGGATTTCTCGCCGGTATATCGGCGGTATTTATCGAACCGGGGAGCAACATTTATAATGATTCACCATATTGTTTATTAGTAGGTCGGTGGCAACAGTAAACTGCCGTCACACGAACCTACAGAACAATGGTAGACAGCTATATTGGGGCGATAGACCAGGGGACGACTGGCACTCGGTTCATGGTGTTCGACCACGGCGGGCAGGTCGTCGCGAACGCGTACGAGCGTCACGAACAGATATACCCCGAACCGGGGTGGGTCGAACACGACCCGCTCGAAATTTGGGAGAACACGAAAGCGGTGGTCACGCGCGGTCTCGCCGACGCCGATTTGGACGCCGAACAGCTCGAAGCGCTCGGCATCACGAACCAACGCGAGACGACCGTCGTCTGGGACGCCGACACCGGCAGACCGGTCCACAACGCGCTCGTCTGGCAGGACCGCCGGACCACCGACCGGGTCGAGGAACTCGAAGCCGCCGACAAGGTCGAGTGGATACGCGAGACCACCGGTCTCGAAGCCGACGCCTACTTCGCGGCCACCAAGGTCGAGTGGATACTCGACAACGCCGAACCGCTGAAGCTCTCGTCGTCCCGGACCGAGAACCTCCGCGACCGCGCCCGCGACGGCGAACTCATGATGGGCACCATCGACGCGTGGCTCATCTACAATCTGACGGGCAACCACATCACCGACGTGACGAACGCCTCGCGGACGATGCTGTACGACATCGAGGACCTCTCGTGGGACGACGACCTCTTGGAGGAGTTCGGCGTCCCCGAGAGCATGCTCCCGGAGGTCCGGCCCTCCTCGGACGAGGAGACCTACGGAACGACCGACCCCGACGGCTTCCTCGGTGCTGAGGTGCCGGTCGCGGGCGCGCTCGGCGACCAGCAGGCCGCGCTGTTCGGCCAGACCTGCTTCGACGAGGGCGACGCCAAGAACACCTACGGGACCGGGTCGTTCTACCTCATGAACACCGGGTCGGAGGCCGTGAGTTCGGACCACGGTCTGCTGACGACCATCGGTTTCCAGCTCTCGGGCGAACCCGTCCAGTACGCGCTCGAAGGTTCGATATTCATCACCGGGGCTGCCATCGAGTGGCTGGAGGACGTGGACCTCATCAACAACGCGGCCCAGACCGCGGAGCTGGCCCGGTCGGTCGATTCGACCGACGGCGTCTACATGGTCCCCGCATTTACCGGACTGGGCGCGCCCCACTGGGACGGCCGCGCGCGCGGCACCATCGTCGGAATGACCCGCGGCACGAGAAAGGAACACATCGTCCGGGCCACCCTCGAATCCATCGCGTACCAGACCCGCGACATCGCCGAAGCCATGGAGGCCGATTCGGGCGTCGAGACGACGAGCCTCCGCGTCGACGGCGGGGCCGTCAAGAACAACTTCCTCTGTCAGCTTCAGTCCGACATCATCCAGACCGAAATCGTCCGCCCGCAGGTGGACGAGACGACCGCGCTCGGGTCGGCGTACGCCGCCGGTCTGGCGGTCGGCTACTGGGACACGGTGGACGAACTCCGGTCGAACTGGCAGGTAGACCGGGAGTTCGCCCCCGAGATGGCGGCGTCGAAGGCCGATACGATGTACGGTCGGTGGGACGACGCCGTCGAGCGGTCGCTCGACTGGGCCCAAGAGGAGTGACCGATGTACGGAACGATACTCCAGATTCCGGTCCTCGAACTCGGAATCGAGGAGTTTCTCGTGCTGTTCGTCACGGCGCTCGCCGGTGGCGCGTTCGGTGCCGCCATCGGCGCGCTCCCCGCGTTCATCTTCACCGGCTTCGTCGTCTTCCTCGGCGAGGGACTCGCGATTCTCCAGCGGGAAATCGCCGCACTCGATGGAGTCTCCGGAGGCGCGCTCGCGGTCGACCTCACGGGCGTCATCGGGTTCGGGATGGTTACCGGCCCGCACATCGCGTTCGCGGGCGGCGTGGCGGCGTCGGCCTTCGCCGGGAAGAAGTACCCCGAGATGGAACCCGACGGCTGGGACTACCACTTCGGGAAGGACATCCTCTACGCGTTCGGGACCAAGCCCGACGTGCTCGCGGTCGGCGCGGTCTTCGGCGCGCTCGGGATGCTGATTGCCCGCCTCGCGGGGGGTCTCGGCGTCCCGACCGACGGCATCGCGCTCTCGGTGGTCGCGACCGCGTTGCTCGCCCGAGTCGCCTTCGGCTACCCGCTCGTCGGCACCCCTCGCGGCTCGAATCTGCTCGACATGACGCCGTTCGAGCGCGAGGAGGAGCGCGTCGTGACCGACGGCGGGACCGGGGAGACCCGACTCGCGACCGAACCGTGGCTCCCCCACCAGTACCGGTGGTCCGGGGTCACGGCCATCGGTCTCGTGGGCGGCATCCTCGCGGGCTACATCTGGCTGGAGACGGGGAGCATCTTCATGGGCTACGCGATTTCGGCGATGAGCCTGCTGTTCCTCCAACTCGGCGTCGAGAAGATTCCGGTCACCCACCACATCACGCTCATCGGGTCGGTCGGGGCCGTACTCGCGCTTCCGCTCGTCGGGAGCGAACCCGCCGCCCTGCTGGTCGCGGGGGGGTTCGGCGCGCTCGCGGGGGTCGTCGGCGAGGTCAGCCAGCGAATCTTCTACGCTCACTCCGACACCCACGTGGACCCGCCAGCGATGGCAATCGCGTTCGTCATGCTCGTCGTCGGCGTCCTCTACCTGTTCGGTCTCCTCCCGAGCGCGGGGTATCTGGCAATTTAGGCGACCGCGTGACTCCCCGTTGTTTTATCGGCACGGGCCGAATTATCGACACCACTCACTGCAAACGGACATGGACATCGACGCGAGAATCAAACGACGACAGCACAGAACCGACGAACCGCGACTCGTGGAGGACTACGAATCGCTCGCGCCCGTTTCGCACGTCTCCGAACCGTCCGACCGGGGACCCGTGTTCGAGCGACTGCTCGACCACCTCGACCCGGTGTTCGACGGTCAGCTACCGCCCAACGCCTACGTCTACGGCCCGTTCGGGTCGGGGAAGTCCGCAATCGTGACGGCGCTGTTCGCGCACCTCGACCGACTCTCGACCGAAAATTCGTCCGTCATCCACACGAGCACGCGGGCTTCGACGCCGGTCTCGCCCGCGTTTGCCTACCTCGACCTGCGCGAACTCGCGAGCGAGTTCGCGCTGTATGGTGGTCTCCTCGACGCCGTCGTCGATGATTCGGTTCCGGACCACGGCGTCAGCACCGAGGAGTTACGCGAGCGCCTCCGCGACGTTCTCGGGGGGTCGCGAGCGGGCATCGTCGTCGCGGTGGACCACGTCTACGAGAGCGACGACATCGGCGCGGCCGAACTCCTCGACGTGTTCGCGGGGTTGCCGAGCAATCTGAGCTGGCTCGCGGTCGGCCGAAACCGCCCCGAAGAGGTCGCGCTCACCGAGCACACCGCGAACACGATTCGAGTCGAGCGCTACCGGCGCGAGACGCTCGTGGACGTGCTGATGACCAGAGCCTCGCTCGGTCTCACACAGCAGGCGCTCGACCACGAACTCGCCCGCCGGATTGCCGACTGGGCCGACGGGAACGCACACCACGCGCTGGCGGCGCTGTTCGTGGCGACCGACCGCGCGACCACCGCGAATCGAACCCACCTGACCGAGTCGGACGTGGCGTCCGCATTCGAGGAGTTTCCCGGGTCGTCGGTCTCGCTTGGGCGCGTGCTGGCGCTTCCCGCGAACAAACAGTTCGTCCTTCGAAAGCTCATCGACCTCGACGCCGACGAGTGTGCGTCCGTGGCCGCGACCACGGAGGCGATTAGCGCCGACCCCTCGGTGGACCTCTCGCGGGGAACCGTCAAGCGGTACCTCTACGAGATGGCAGAAACCGGGGTGGTCGAGCGCGTCGAGTCCGAGAGCGCGACCGGGAAGGGGCGGCCGCCGAGCAGGGTGGAACTCCGATTCCCTCCGACCGCGTTCCGTCGCCTCTACGACCTCAATCGGTAGCGTTCCCCGTCTGCGACTCGGCCGACCGAGACTCGTTTCGGCGGAGCGAGGGAGCGAGGGAGAGAAGGAGAGAAAGGCGATGATGCCGAGACGAAACCATTATCTGAACAGTTGTGCAATTGTCGTGAGATGGCTCACCCCGACGACCGGCTCAGGCGACTGCTCGACGACCAACTCGGCGAGTGTTCCGATGCCGACGTGGAACGCCGCAAGGACGAACTCCACGCGCTCGCCGAGGAGGCTCCCGACCGCTCGGCGGACGTGGCGGCGCTCTCGGCGCTGGCGAACGACACCCGGTACCGCATCGTGCGACTCCTCTCATCGGCCGACGGCGAACTCTGCGTCTGCGAACTCGCGCCGCTCGTCGCGGTGAGCGACAGCGCCCTGAGCCACGCGCTCTCGGACCTGACGAACGCCGGACTCCTCGCGCGCTCGAAGGACGGCAAGTGGCGCTACTACGTCACGACCGACCGCGCAGAGGCGCTCCTCGACGCGCTCGACGCGACCCGAGAGGTGGCCGAGTGACTTGCGACCGGGAGAGTGGAACCGCCGCGTCCGACACCGAGAACGACCGCTTTTTCTACCCGACTCGCCTTCGGTGAGACATGGTTCCGCCGCTCGTCCTCGACATCGACGGCACGATGACGCTTCCCGACGACTCCATCGACCCGCGATTCTTCGAAGTGCTTCCCGCGTGGGACGCCCCGGTGGTCGTGGCGACCGGGAAGTCGTTTCCCTACCCGGTCGCGCTGTGTCACTTCATGTACCTCGAACAGAACGTCGTCGCCGAGAACGGCGGCATCGTCCTCGCGCGCGAGCAGGTCACGAAGAACGGCGACGCCGCGGCCGCCCGCCGGGTCGCCGAGGCGTACCGCGAAGCGGGCTACGACCTCGGATGGGGTCCCGCCGACCTCACGAACCGGTGGCGCGAGACCGAACTCGCGGTCGCGCGCGACCAACCGCTCGGCCCGCTCGAAGAAATCGCGGCCGAACACGGCCTGGAGGTCGTGGACACCGGCTACGCCTACCACGTCAAATCGCCCGGCGTCGAGAAGGGTCGCGGGCTGAAGTCGGTCGCGCGACTTCTCGACCGCGATCCCGAGGAGTTCGTCGCCATCGGCGACTCGGAGAACGACGTGTCCACCTTCGGCGTGGCGGGCGAGTCGTACGCGGTCGCAAACGCCGATGCGAAGGCCGCGCGCGCCGCCGACGTGGTGCTGGAGCAGTCGTACTCCGAAGGCACGCTGGCGGTGCTAGACGACCTCCGGCGGCGGGGGTGATACCGGCGCTTTTCGGCGTACCGTCCTTCTATTCCGGCGCGCGCTGGCGCGACCTCGTGTCGCGCCATCAGTCGCGCGAGGGATGAGGACCGCAGGGAAGGAGCGACCGGAGGGAGCGACTGACCGAGGACCGCAATCGGTTGGGGAGGTGTGTGGCCTGCGGTCGCGGTGCTGTGCGGCCCTCATAGGTACCGGGAGTAGCTAGCTCCGCTCACCGTTCCATCAGGTCAATCAGTAGCCACTCCCGTCACTTACTCGACCGTGTCCTCCCGCCACTCCCCAAACGCATCGAGCACATCATCCTCCTCGAATCGCTCGACGCAGGGCACGTCGTAGGGATGGCTCTCCTCGACCCGCGCTTCGAGGCGGTCGTAGGCCTCCTCGGTGGTCTTCGCCAGCAGGACCACCTCCTCGTCGCGGTGGACCTCGCCGTCCCACCGGTAGACCGAGGTGCAGGGGAATCGGTTGACGCAGGCCGCGAGGCGCTCCTCTACGAGCAACTCAGCAAGGTCTTCCGCTCCATCCGGCGGTGCGGTGATGTAGGCGGTCGGCATACCCGTCACTCCGGTGTCGGGGATTGTAAGGCTCAGCCCTTGCGGGCTATTCGGACTGGTGGTTCCCATCAGACAGACCGGGCGGGAACCGATACAGAGCGTCCGTGCAGGGTTGGTCCCGGCTTGGTATTTGAAGGTTCGTGTCGGAATCGACGCTCGACGGACGACCGGCCGCAAGCCATTCGGAAACCGACGACGAACGCGATTCCGAACTCACTCCGAGAGATTCAAGGCCGACCCGATACCCCACTCTACCAATGCGGCACGACCACCTCATAACTGCAAAACAACTCTCGCGCGAGGACATCGAGGAGGTCCTCGACCGCGCGGCCGAAATCGACGCCGACCCGGCCGCGTTCGGGGACCGCCACGCCGACACGGTGCTCGGACTCTGTTTTTACGAGCCGAGTACGCGCACCAAGATGAGCTTCGAAACCGCCATCAAGCGCCTCGGCGGCGACAGCGTGGACATGGGAACCGTCGAGTCGTCGTCGGTCAAGAAGGGCGAAAGTCTGGCCGACACCGCGCGCGTCGTCGCGGGGTACGCCGACGCGCTCGTGTTGCGCCACCCGAGCGAGGGCGCGGCCAAGATGGTCGGCGACTTCGTGGACGTTCCCCTGCTCAACGCCGGGGACGGCGCGGGCCACCACCCGACTCAGACCCTGCTCGACCTCTACACGATTCGGGAGAACGCCGGACTCGACGACCTCACGATAGGCATCATGGGCGACCTGAAGTACGGCCGGACGGTCCACTCGCTCGCCCACGCCCTCACCAACTTCGACGCCCGCCAGCACTTCGTGAGTCCCGAGAGCCTGAAACTCCCGCGGAGCGTTCGCTACGACCTCCACGAGTCGGGCGCGAACGTCCGGGAACACACCGACCTCGACGACGTGCTGCCCGAACTCGACGTGCTGTACGTGACCCGGATTCAGCGCGAGCGGTTCCCCGACGAGAACGAGTACCACGCCATCGCGGGCGAGTACGGCATCGACCTCGAAACGCTGGAGGACGCGAGCGACGACCTGACCGTGATGCACCCGCTTCCGCGCGTGGACGAAATCGCCTCGGAAGTGGACGACACCGAGTACGCCGCGTACTTCGAACAGGCCCACAACGGGGTGCCGGTTCGGATGGCCCTGCTGGATTTGATGATGGAGGGACAACAATGAGCGACCACGAACTCCGCGTCAGCAAGATTCGAAACGGCACCGTCATCGACCACATCCGCGCCGGGCAGGCGCTCAACGTCCTCGCCATCCTCGGCATCGACGGGACCGGCGGCGAGACGGTCAGCGTCGGCATCAACGTCCCGAGCGACCGGATGCACCACAAGGACATCGTGAAGGTCGAGGGCAAGGAACTCAGTCAGGACGAGGTGGACGTGCTCTCGCTCGTCGCGCCCGAGGCGACCATCAACATCATCCGCGAGTACGAGGTCGCCGAGAAACAGCATCTCGAACGCCCCGACCGCGTCGTCGGCGTCCTGTCGTGTCCGAACCACAACTGCATCACGAACGCCGACGAACCGGTCGAGACCAAGTTCGAGGTGTTAGACGACGGCGTCAGGTGTGAGTACTGCGAGACGATACTCCGCGACAGCATCGCGGCCCACATCGCGGTCGAGTAGCGCCGTCGTATAAGTGGCAAGTAATCGTCTGGAAACCGCGCGTTACCCGCGAAAACGGTCAGAACGGTCGGTTTCGTTTATCTCTCGGCTCTGCATACGACCCGAGAATGAGTACACGAAGCGCGGTCGCGCTCGGTCTCTCCGTAGTGGTCCTGCTGGCTGGCGTCGGGCCGGTCGCTGGCGGCGCTCCGACCGAGCGCGCGGTCGATGGCGAGACGGCAGTGGGCGCGGACGGGACGGGCGCGGACCGAATGGGCGCAAGCGCGGACGAGACCGATTCGGACGAAGCGGTAGACGACCGAGCGGCCCAGTACGAGGTGTCGCTCAGGAACGTCACCGTCGATACGTGGCTCCTCCGAAATTCGACGGTTCGGAACGCGACGGTCCGTGAGGTCCGCATCCGGAACGCCACGACGCCCGACGGGACGAAAGAGAACGTGACGCTCCGGAACGTCACTGTCGGCGAGTTCGTCATCGACAGGGGACGACTCCGGAACGTGACCGCCCAGACGCTCGTGATTCGGAACAAATCGATACTCGACGTGCCGGGCGGCGACTTCATCGACCCCGACGTTCGGGACCGAACCCTCGAACGCCACGTGACCAGAAATCAGACCGTCTCGGGCGTCGTCATCGACACGCTCGAAGTCGAGGCGGGCATCATGGGAGACAACGCCGCGTTCGGCGTAGAAGCCGACGACGCGGCCGAGTTCTCACCCGTCGCGGCCGAGAACGACCCCGACATCACGATAGAGAACGGGGCCGTCCGCGAGGCGCTCGTCAGAAACGGGACCGCGAACGACTGGTCGGTCGAGTCGATAGACGGAGACGCCGGGGACGACTCCGGACCCGAAAAGCGCGAGTCCGACAACAGATAGAGCGAACGACTTACCCCGGTCGCTCCCGAACCGGACGGTATGTTCGGCGTCGTCACTCGAAACGAGGAGGAGTTGGAGTGGTCGGAGTTCGATTTGGGCTTCTACGAGGTCAAGGACGTGACCGGCCGGGCCGCCGAACCGGTCGAGTCCGGTGTGAACATGGTGTCGTGTTTCGGCGACAACGCCGCGGTCGATGCCAGCCCCGAACTCGCCCCACTCTCCGAAGACGGCGAGCGCGCCACCCGCGACCGACCGTACTTCGACTGGGCGTACGTCTGTCCGACCCGCGAGGACTACCGCGAGGGCGTCCTCGAAATCGTCGCCGACTGCGCCGAAGTGAACCCCGACGTGCGACTCGACGACATCGGGTTCCCGCGCGCGGAGTACTGCTACTGCGACCGGTGCAACGAGCAGTTCGAAGAGAGCGAGTACGACGACCGCTTCGAGTGGCGCGCGAGCGTCATCACCGAGTTCGTCGCCGACGCCGCCGACCGGATTCCGGGCAAGACGTATCTCACGCTCTACCCCGACCCGTATCCGGGCCACCTCTCCGAGCGTGCCGGTCTCGACCTCGACGCCCTCGCCGAGTACGTGGACGAGTTCGTGGTCCCGCTGTACGACATGGCGTACTTGACCACCTACTGGCTCGAAGTCATCGCAAGCGGCTTCGAAGACGCGCTCGACGTGCCGTTCAGCATCGAACTCTACGCGGTAGACGTGGACATCGACTCGCTGATTCAGGCGACCGAAGTCGCCGATGCCTACGCCGACGACGTGTTCTTCGGCTACGACGCGAGCAACGCCCGCGCCGCGCTCCGGCGCTTCGAGGCCGAGGCGCGGGACGGCGTCTCTCACGGGTGAGTCGCGGGGCTACTCCGGCGGGCGAATCTCGATTTCGCCGGTCGCGCTCACGGCGATTCGATGCTCGGCGAACGGGAACTCCACCGACCCCGCTCGGCGCGGGTGTCCGGTGGACGTCGGCGCGAAGATGTCGTCGAGCGCGTCGGGGTCCACCGACTCGCGCAACTGCGGGAGGTCGAGCGCGTTGGTTTTCGTGATGGTGCCGACTGCGGCCACGACCACGATACTCAGCGCCTCGTCGGCGTCCCAATCGTACTGGGCGCGATAGACGCCCGCCGCGTCGTCGTGTTCGAGTTCCAGACCGTCCGGCAACCGTGTCGTGTCATCCATTGGTATCTGTCGGTCGGTATCGACCGCCGCACTGGACGAGGACCACGACCGGACGAGAGGCCCCAATCGGGTCGGCGACCCGATTGGGGCCTCGTCCAGAGTCGTCCGGCGAATTTCACCGCTCGGGCGAGGAGTATTTCCCCGCCCGAGCGAGGAAGTCGATACCGCGCGTTGACATTGATTGTACGTCCGGCGCGTAGATAAAACCCGACCTTCGTTGCGATTTCGAGCGGGAGTCAGTCGAACGCCCGCTCGCGCCACGCCCGCAGGTCCTCGCGGTCGCGGGTGTTCTCGGGGAGGTCGTCGAACCACTGCGCGTCGGTGATTTCGCCGTCCGGGTCCGCGACGGTGGTCGCGGTCGTCTCGGCCCGCGCCTCGAACAGCGGCAGGACCCCCCACGTCGAGTAGTCGTCGCACTCGACCGCGACCCGAATCGACATCGCGAGTCCGTCGTACGTCGCCTCGATGCCGGCTTCCTCGCGGAGTTCGCGCTCGGCGGCCTCGCGGAACGACTCGCCCGACCGAATCCCGCCGCCGGGGACGACCCACATCTCGACGCCCTCGTGCCAGACCAACAGGAGTTCGCCCGAGTCGCGGTACACCACCGAGTGCGCGCCGAACGGCGCGCCCGTCTCGCTGATTCGGTCGGCGAGCGTCCGGAACCGCCGCCGGGAAACTCGGTGTCTGTGATTTCGTTCGAGGAAGTCGGCGTGCCCCTCGACGAGACTGTGATACGTCTGCTCGGCCTGCTGTTCGGCCCGCGTGGCGAGGTACCAGAGGTCGTCGAGCGTCGTCATCGCCCCGGAGTCGCGGGCGGGTCGGCCGGAAGCGATTGGAGAGCGGACAGCAGATGCGTGGGAGGGGTACTCATAATCCGAGGGTTTGTCCGGCCGTCCGAATAAGCCTTCGGTCGCACTAATCGAGTTCGGCCATCGCTGTCGGGGTTTTACTCGGGCAGCTCATCTGACGAGCGCCGCGTCCACGAGCGCCCGCTCTGCCTTCCGGAGCAACGCCGACGCCGTACTCTCGGTGCAGTCGAGTTCGGCAGCCACGTCCGCCAGTTCGGCCTCGCGCGGCACGTGGTAATACCCGAGGTTGCGGGCTACCTCGATAGCCTCGAACTGCCGCATCGTCAACCGGCCGGCGAGCGACCCCGCGAGATGTCGGTGTTCGCCCACGCGGTCAACCTCGACTTCGACCGCACTCGGGAAGTCCGCGACGACCCGCCGAAGTTCCTCAGGGTCCCCGAGAACCGTCAGCGCGATAGCTCCGTCCGGCCCGAACACCATCGGCGGGACGAGGACGATTCGCCGCCCGGCCATCGCCTCGCGCCACGCCCGGTCCTCGGGGCGAAGTTCCATAGTGACGTAGGCGTAGAAGGTGTGGTCGTCCACCGGCGTGAGGTCGAACGAACGAACGAACCGCGTCAACAGCGCCGATAGCCTCCCGGACTGCGTCGATATCGCCGACGACCAGCGAGAGGAAATAATCGACGCCTTCCTCCTCGTGAGTGTGCCACGACAGAAGTTCTTCACGCTCGAAGTCGTCGCCGGGCGCGACGCCCTTGGGGACTGACAGTCGCATTTCCGGCGGAAGCCGGATGGTCACGTCGAGAGATTTCACGCGTCAACGAGGTGACTCGATATATAAAAAGCCTCAGTGCTTCGCGGCAACGGGGAGGCGGCACCCGCCCCAACGTTCATTCGATGACACTACTCGACCGCGCTGACGGTGAGAGCGCACGGCCAAGCGAACAAACCGACGACGGAACGGTAGCCGACTTCCCGCCCGGCCCGTCCGGACTCCCGGTCGTCGGTTCGACCATCGCGGTCGGACGCGACGGAGTCGGGTTCAGCGATTCCATCGCATCACACGGCGACCTCGTCTCCTACAGCGCCTTCGGTCGGGATATCGTCGCCGTCTTCGACCCCCAGGTGGTCGAGACGGTGCTGGTCTCGAACAACGACGCGTTCGAGAAGGGCGAGTTCGAGATGGCGTTCGGCGACCTCATCGCACCGGAGGGGGTCGCGTTCACGGAGGGCGAGCGCTGGCGACGCCAACGGACCGCGCTCCAGTCGGCGTTCACTCCCGAGCGCATAGAGAGCTACGCCGACGAGATGGTCACCGGAACCGCCGCGATGGCCGACAACTGGGCCGACGGCGAAGTGGTCGAACTCAGTGACGCCTTCGCCACGCTGACGCTTCGAATTCTGACGCGAGCGCTGTTCGACCTCGACTTCGACGCCGAGCGCGGTGTCGTCGTCCGCGAAGCCACCCGAGCGCTCGGCACCGTGATGGACCGATTCGGCCTGCTCTCGTTCCTTCCGAACTGGGTTCCGACGAGGACCGAGCGCCGGTACGAGCGAGCGATGGCCGACCTCGGCGACCTCGTAGACGCGTTGATAGCGGAACGCCGCGACGATGTCGCACCCAACGCGACAGACGCTGCACCCGATGACGAACCCCGAGCGGGCGCCGACCGCGACGACTTACTCTCGTTGCTCGTCGCCGCTACGGACGCCGACGAGACCGGCATGGACCCCGAGGCGGTTCGCGACCAACTCGTGACCTTCCTCTTTGCGGGCCACGAGACGACTTCGACCGCGCTGACCTACACGTGCTGGCTTCTCGTGGGACATCCGGATGTGCGCGAGCGCCTCAACGCCGAACTCGACGCGGTGCTGGGCAGTCGGGACCCGACCTTCCGAGACGTGTCGTCGCTCGACTACACTGAGCAGGTGATTCGCGAAGCGCTGCGCCTGTACCCGCCGGTCTACTCGCTCTATCGCCAGCCGAGGGAGGATACCGTTCTTGACGGCTATCGAATCCCAGCGGACACGACGCTTCAGCTTGCAACCTACAACGTTCAGCGCGACCAGCGCTGGTGGGACGACCCTGAAGCGTTCCGGCCCGAGCGGTGGGACGCCGAGGTTCGAGGAAGCAACGAGAGCGACCGCCCCGAATACGCATACTTCCCGTTCGGCGGCGGGCCGCGTCACTGCATCGGCATGCGATTCGCGATGATGGAACTTCAATTGGTGCTGGCGACGCTCGCCCAACGAGTCGCGTTCGAACGAGTCACCGAAGCGCTGAACCCCTCGATGGGGCTGACGCTGGACCCTGGACCGGTGAAAGTACGAGTGTCGAAGAAGGGGGCGTAGCCGGTCAGAACCGGTCGGTTCGGCCCGACGCGGTCCACGCGTCCGTGGGCGCGTCCGCGGGCACCCGCCCCGCCCGCCCCTGCAAACCCCGGAGTCGCCCCGCGAACGACCACCGCTTGCCGCCCCACGATTCTTCGCGGTCGCTCTCTGCGGCGGCCGCGGCGGCCTCCTGCGCTCTCAGGTGTGCGCCGATTGCGGCCGCGATGGCGGCGGCCTCCTCGTCGGTGGCGTCGTCGGGAATCCGAATATTCGGGTCGGCCATCGGCTCAGAGCGGGATGTTGCCATGCTTCTTGTCCGGCTGTTCGTCGCGCTTGCTCGCGAGCATTTCGAGGTCGTCGATGAGTCGCGGGCGGGTGTTCTGGGGTTCGAGCACGTCGTCCACGAAACCGCGGTCCGCGGCGGTGTAGGGGTTGGCGAACTCCTCGCGGTACTCGTCGATGAGTTCCTCGCGGCGGGCCTCGGTGTCGTCGGCCGCCGCGAGTTCGTCGCTGTAGAGGATGTTGACCGCGCCCTTCGGTCCCATCACCGCGATTTCGGCGGTCGGCCACGCGTAGTTCACGTCCGCGCCGATGTGCTTGGATGCCATCACGTCGTAGGCTCCGCCGTAGGCCTTCCGGGTGATGACCGTGAGCAGGGGCACCGTGGCCTCCGAGTAGGCGTACAGAAGCTTCGCGCCGTGTCGGATGATGCCGCCGTGTTCCTGGTCGGTGCCGGGCATGAAGCCGGGCACGTCTACGAAGGTCAGAATGGGGACGTTGAACGAGTCGCAGAACCGCACGAACCGGGCGGCCTTCTCGGAGGCCTCGATGTCGAGCGTCCCGGCATTGACTCGGGGTTGGTTCGCCACGACGCCGATAGAGCGCCCGTCGAGTCGCGCGAAGCCGATGACGATGTTCTTGGCGTAGCCCTCTTGGACCTCGAAGAACGAATCTTCGTCCGCGACACCGCCGATGACCCGAGTCATGTCGTAGGGCTTTTTCGGCTGGTCGGGAACCACGGATTTCAGTTCCTCGTCGCGTCGCTCGGGGTCGTCCCACGGTTCGACGCGGGGCGGATCCTCGACGTTGTTCTGCGGGACGTACGACAGCAGGCGGCGGATGTCGTCCAGCGCCTCCTTCTCGTCGGCCTCCGAGAAGTGGGCGACTCCGCTCGTGGACTCGTGGGTCTTCGCGCCGCCCAGTTCCTCGAACGACACCTGCTCGCCCGTCACCGTCTCGATGACGTCCGGGCCGGTGATGAACATGTGGCTGGTGTCGTTCACCATGAAGATGAAGTCCGTGATGGCGGGCGAGTAAACAGCACCGCCCGCGCACGGACCCATGATGGCCGAAATCTGGGGGATAACTCCGGAGGCTTCCGTATTTCTGCGGAAGATTTCGGCGTAGCCCGCGAGCGACGAGACGCCCTCCTGAATTCTGGCTCCCGCTGAGTCGTTCAGGCCGATGACCGGTGCGCCGACCTCCATTGCCTTGTCCATCACCTTACAGACTTTCTCGGCGAACACCTCGCCGAGCGACCCGCCGAAGACGGTGAAGTCGTGGGCGAACACGAACGTCTTCCGGCCGTTGACCTCGCCGTAGCCCGTCACCACGCCGTCGCCCTTGATTTGCTTTTCCTCCATCCCGAAGTTGTGGCTCCGGTGAGTCCGGAGTTGGTCGAACTCGTTGAAGGTGTCGTCGTCGAGGAAGTAGTCGATGCGCTCGCGCGCGGTCATCTTGCCCTTGTCGTGCTGGGACTCGATGCGGTCTTCCCCGCCGCCCTTCAGCGCCTCCTCGCGGAGTTTCCGGAGTTCGTCTACTTTGTCCTCCATCGTCATGGTCGTCCGTCCCTCCGATGGCTACTCATTGAACGAGTAGAGGGCCACGAGGCGGAAAAAATTTCCTAAAATGAAGTTCGACGCGCGTCGAATTTCGACCGTTTTTGCGAGGAGCGGTCGCCGGAGGCGACCGCTCCGAGATACTGCTACCTCGGAACACCGTCGGCTCAGAACACCGACACGCCCGCGAGCGCGAGCAGATTCAGCGCGAGCGTGGCGAGTAAGAACAGCGGCAGAATCGTCCGCACGCTCCAGAGCCACGCCGGGCCGAGCGACTTCGTGGCCCGTCCCGCGCCGGAGTCGAACTCCGCGAGCGCGTCCCTGCCGAGGACCCACCCGACGAACACGAGGAACCCGGCGAGCCCGGCCGTCAGCATCAGGTCCACGAGCGGGCCGGAGACGAAGGTGAACAGGCCGGGATTCAGCGCGTTCACGCTCCCGGTCAGCAGGACGAGACCCGCGAGTCCGAGGGTCGCACTCCGTCGAGATGCACCGTGTTCGTCCACGAGGTATGCGACCGGAATTTCGAGCATGCTAATCGACGACGACAGCGCCGCGAGCGCGATGACGCCGAAGAAGAGGACCGCGAGGACCTCGCCGAACGGGACCTGCGAGAACGCGCCCGCGATGCTCACGAACAGCGCGCCGGGACCGCCGCCCGCCGCCGGGCCGGTGAGTTCGCCGAACGTCGCGAACAGGAGCGGGAAGACGACCAAGCCCGCGAGGACGCCGACGCCGGTGTTCAGCACGGCGATGGCGGCCCCGTCGAACGCGAGGTCGTGGTCGTCGCCGAGGTAGGAGGCGTAGGTAATCATCGTTCCGACGCCCAGCGAGAGCGTGAAGAGCGCCTGTCCCGCGGCCGCGCCCACCACGTCGGCGAAGTTGTCCTGCAGGTACGCGGCATCGAAGTCGAGGTAGAACGACAGGCCCGCGCCCGCGCCCGGTTGCGAGACCGCCCACGCCGCGAGCGCGACGAGCAGGACGACGATTGCTGGCATCATCACCTTCGTCGCCTTCTCGATACCGTCTCGGACCCCGCCGAGGACGATGAGCGCGGTCAGGCCGAGGAACGCGACGTGGTATCCGACTGCGGAAGCGCCGAAGTCGATAGCTTCGAAGTACGCGCCGGGCGACCCGAAGTACGACCCGGTGAAGCTCGCGAGGAAGTACCGGAGAATCCACCCGCCGACGACGCTGTAGAACGACAGCAGGACGATTCCGGTCACAACGCCGAACAGGCCGACCGCGCCCCACGACTTCGACCCGGACAGCCGATAGAGCGCGCCAGCGGGGTTTCGCTGCGAGCGCCGCCCGATGACGAACTCCGCGAGGAGTCCCGGAACCCCGACCAGCAGGATGATTGCGAGATACACCACCAGAAACGCGCTCCCGCCGTTCTCGGCGGTCATCCACGGGAAGCGCCAGATGTTGCCCAGTCCGACCGCGCTCCCGACCGCCGCGAGGATGAAGCCGACGCGGGTGTGCCACGATTCGCGTGTCATTGGAAACCACTCGCCAATCCCGGCGTAAGAGGGTTTCGAACCGAGGAACCGTCAATCGGCTACAATCACGACGTAAATCGACTGAAAGACCATTATGGACTCTCTGACGAGACGGAAAATTAGTCGGCGGCGTCGATTCTTAGACCGACGGAATCGGCGGCATCTCGTAGAGGGTGTTCACTCCGAGCAGGAGGGTGGCGAGCACCGCGACCAGCACGAACGTCCGGACCATCCAGAGCCACGCCGGGCCGACCGACGCGAGGCCGCCGGTCCCGTTTCGGAGTTCGTCGAGCGCGACCGGGCCGAGGACCCACCCGACGAAGAAGACGCCGAGCAGGACCGACACCGGGAGCAGGAACTTGTACGCCACCGTGTCGAACCACCCGAGCCACGCGGTGTCTCCGGCCGGGAGCGTGCCGACGACGAACAGCGCCCCGGCGAACCCGAACGCGGTCGTCTTCCGGTCGAAGCCGTACTTGTCCACGACGTAGGACGTGACGACTTCGAGCAGGCTGATGGCCGACGACAGCGCCGCGATGAGGACGACGCCGAAGAACAGGACACCGGCCGCTCGACCCGCCATCCCGAGGTCGGCGAACGCCCCCGCGACCGCGACGAACAGCGCGCCCGGCCCGCCGCCAGCGGCGGTCTCGGAGACCCCGCCCTGCTGGGCGAACAGGAGCGGAAGCACGACGAACCCGGCGAGCAGGCCGACAAGCGTGTTCAGCACGACGATGGTCGCGCCGTCGGCCGGGAGGCTCTCGTCGCCGTCGATGTACGACGCGTAGGTAATCATCGCGCCCATCCCGAGCGAGAGCGAGAAGAACGCTTGGCTCACCGCGAACGGAACCACGTCGCCCAGATTGGCGAACAGGTACTCGAAGTCGGGGTTGAGGTAGTACGCGTAGGCGTCGGCCGCGCCCGGCAGGGTGGCGGCGTAGATTGCGAGCGCGAGGAGGATGACGACGATGCTCGGCACCATGAGTTTGGTCGCCTTCTCGATGCCGTCCTCGATGCCGAACGCCACGATGGACGCGGTGAACAGCATGAACAGGCCGTGGAGCGCAATCGCGTCCGGTCCCATCGAGACCGCGGCGAAGTACTCGCCCGGACTCCCGAAGTACGCGCCGGTCGCGCTTCCGAAGATGTACCGGACGACCCACCCGCCGACCACGCTGTAGTACGACAGAATCCACATCCCGGTGAACAGACCGAGCGCACCCACGATGGTCCACTCGGGGCGTTTCAGCCGACCGAACGCCTCGATGGCGTTGAGTTTCGACCGGCGACCGATGACGAACTCGCCCAGAATCGCGGGCAGGCCGATAAGGACCGCCGCGAGCAGGTAGACGAACACGAACGCCGCGCCCCCGTTGGTCGCGGTTTTGAACGGGAACTGCCAGATGTTCCCCAGTCCCACTGCGCTTCCGACGGCCGCGAGGATGAATCCGGCCCTCGTCGCCCACGTCTCTCGTTGTGACATGCGTGACGGTGGCTTGCGAACTGCCGCGGATAAATACCACGATTCGACCGCTGTAGTGCAATTTCGCCCGAAATATTTTGAATATGTACACTATTACGGATTCGAATCGACGAACAGTCACTCCCGTCGGTCCGGGCGACTCGACTCGGACCCGCGCCGACCGGCATCGCGCTCACACACGGGTCGTTACGTCGCGGAAACGACCGATAAATCGGACCGACTACAGGGGTCCCGGAGTCAGCGTCGGTGACGTCCGCGTCGAGCGAAACGAGCGATTACGGTCCGTTCCACCGCGAACGCCGGGGAGTGAGTCATGTGAACGTATGTCGGTATTTATCGGCTCCGAAGTGGTGGCTCGTCGTATGGCGGGAACTGTCAACAGACGCGAAGCACTGCGACGAATCGGCGCGCTCGGGGCTCTCGGAGGTCTCACCGGATGGGTCGAACGCGATACCGGAGCGCGCGGTGCGACACAGCAAGGTCCGGACCTGCTCAACATCATCGGGTATCCGGAGAGCGGAATTCAAATCTTCCGGGACTACTACGGCAACTTCCAGCCGACCCACGACATCATCGTCCCGGACGGGCTTCAGGACTCCTCGCTCCCCGGCGAGGTAGGCGACCCCTTGCAGGAGGTCCGGGGCACCGCGCCGGGGTCCGAGGGACCCAACGAGGACGCGTTCAATCAACTGTTCGAGGACCAGTACGACCAGACGCCGGGGGTGTTCAATTCCCACACCTACGACGCGGTGGCGGTCTGCATCCTCGCGAACGTCGCGGCCGGCGAGAACGACGGCGAGGCCATCCGCGGTCAGATGCGTCGGGTCGCCAATCCGGAGGGCGAGGAGTACGGGCCGGGCGAATTCGTCGAGGCCGCCGAAGCGGTCGCCAACAGCGAGGAAATCAACTATCAGGGCGCGTCGAGCAGCGTGAACTTCGACGACGTGGGCGACCCTGCAGACACGGCGTACGACGTTTGGCAGTTCTCCGACGGCAACGTCGAGGTCATCGATACAATCGAGTTCGAGGGCGAGGGACCCGGCGGGGAGATGGCCGACGAGAGTCCCGGCGGTCTCGGCCGCGAGGTCAGAGTCGCGATACTCCTGCCCCGGACGGGCGACCTCGGTTCGGTGGGGACGCCGATGATTCAGGCCGGACAGCTTCCGGCCCAACAGATTAACGACTCCGACCTCGACCTGAGCGTGGACTTGACCGTCGAGGACACGCAGACCGACCGCGAAGCCACGCTGAGTTCGGGCGAAGCGCTCGTGAACGCGGGCTACCCGGCTATCGTCGGCGCGGCGTCCTCCGGGAACTCGGTTCCGCTCGTGGACGTGACCTCGTCGGCTGGCGTCGTCCAGTGTTCGCCAGCGAGCACCGCACTCAGCCTCTCGGAAATCGAGGACGACGACTACTTCTTCCGGACCGCGCCGAGCGACCTGCTGCAGGGGCAGGTGATGGCACAGGTCGCCGCCGAGCGCCTCGGCGCGCAGACCGCCTCGACGCTCTACGTCAACAACGACTACGGCCAACAGCTTTCGAATCAGTTCGTCGAGTCGTTCCAGAGCGACCAGGGCGGCGAGGTGTTGCGGGAGGTGTCGTTCGAAATCGGTCAGGGGTCGTACACTGCGCAGCTCGAATCCGCGCTGGCTCCGTGAGGCCGACCTGACCGGCCTCGTCGAAACTCTCGTGGCGGTCCACTTTCGGGCAGAAGCACCCGAATACAGACCGACCACCAACGGATTCGGACCGGATATGCATCGGACGAAGCAGCGACGCGGAACGGTGTCTTACGGTGAACAAGTGCTTTGGGTTTCGACCCCGACGACTCTGTATGGGACGCGACCTCGATGACGTGGACCGAAGCATCCTCTATCTGCTTCAGACAGACGCCCGAAACACGACCGCCCAAGAGATTGCCGACCAGGTCGGGGTCTCGGCCAGTACCGTCCGCAACCGTATCGACACTCTCGAAACCGACGGGATAATCCAAGGGTACCATCCGGAAATCGACTACGAAGCGGCCAACCTCCCCTTGCAAGTGTCCTTCGTCGTGACTGTGCCGCCGACCGAACTGACCGACTACTCCGAGCAGGTCCGGGGGATTCAAGGCGTGATTGACGTTCGAGAGATGCTCACCGGTCGTCGGAACATCCACGTCGATGTGGTCGGGACGAGTACGCGCGATATCACAAGAATCACTGACGCTATCCACGACATCGGCGCTGAAATCGAGAGTTCGGAGATGATGCGTCGGCGGCACGTCCAGCCGTTCAACCACTTCTTCCTGCAAGGAACGGATGATATGAGCGCGCGCGGCGACGATTCTGAAGGCGAACGATGACCGACGGGGTGAGCGCCAACTGATTGCGAGATTCCGCAGAATACGACGGCTATATTCGGAATCACTCATTTCACAATCTGAAATGCACAGGTCCCACACCAGTTTTCTGCGGAATCCATAATATACCCATTTGTGTTCACAATACCGTTATCCGTGCTTTGCGCCAACTACTACGAGAGGACGTGACCGCCGAAGGTATCGGCTGTCCTTCAGGGGCACATCTTCGGAGACACAGTATGAACGACAAATCCTTCGATGCGCTACGGAACGAACACCGCCGAGAGCTGTTGCTCGCGCTCCTCGAACACAATCCCCAGACGGTCACCAAACCAATCCCTGCGGGTGGGGAGGTAGCGCCTGCGGATGCCGACCGGCAGTTCCAGACCGCGATGTACCATCAACACCTCCCCAAACTCGAAGAGTACGGCTTCATTGGGTGGGATAGGGACTCGCACGAAATCGTCAAGGGGCCACAATTCGACGACATTCGCCCCTTGCTTGGGTGCATACACGACCACACGGAGCGCTGAGTGCCGACAGGAGTCGAACGTCTGATTCGACCGAACAGTCGCAGTTGTACACGCCCGAACGCACGTCCGAGTCCGTCGAAACCCTATTCTGTGCCAGCACAGAGCCGCCCGACTCTATATCTCGCTCCCGAGATACGCTTCGATGACCTCCTCGTCGGCCTTGATGTCGGCGGGGGTTCCCTCCGTGAGCACCCGACCCTGATACATCACGATGATGTGTTCGCAGTGGTTCATGATGAGGTCCATGTCGTGTTCGACGACGAGGAACGTCCGCCCCTCGTCGTTGAGTTCCTCGACGCGTTCGAGAAGCTTCTTCTGGAGCGTGGGGTTGACCCCCGCGAACGGTTCGTCGAGCATGAGCATCGTCGGGTCGAGCATCAGTGCCCGCGACAGTTCGAGGAGCTTTCGCTGGCCGCCCGAGAGATTGCTGGCCTTCTCCTCGGCGAGATGCGCTATCTCGAAGAATTCGAGAACCTCCCAGACGCGGTCCCGGAGCGCGCGCTCTTCGTCCACCACCCGGCGTCTGAATCCGGGGAGCACCGACCGCCAGAGCGCCTCGCCGCCCTGGGCTTTCGCCGGGAGCATCAGATTCTCGAACACGGTCAGATTCGGCAGTTCGCGCACGATTTGAAACGTCCGGACGAGACCTCGGTTGGCGACTTGGTACGGTCGTAGACCGGTGATGTCCTCGCCCTGAAACCGCACGGTGCCCGCGTCGGGGTCCTCGATACCCGTGACGAGGTTGAACACTGTCGATTTGCCCGCGCCGTTCGGACCGATGAGTCCGGTCATCGAACCTCGCTCGACGCCGAACGTCGCGCCATCGACCGCGGTGATTCCGCCGAAGTTCTTGTGGAGGTCCTCGACCCGGAGTACCGCCTCGACGCCCTCCCCGGTTCGTTCCGATTCGGCGCTCGACTCGTCCTCGTGGGCGAGCGTCTCGCTCATCGGTCGCTCGCCTCCTCGGTCTCCTCGCGGGCGAGCGCCTCTGCTGTCTCGTCGGAGCGCCTCCTGAGCGGGACGGCGGCCGCGGTCTCGGTCCGATGGCCGAGCAGTCCCTCGGGTCGGTTCTGCATCAGCCAGACGAGGACCACACCCATGAAGACGAACTGGAGCGTCAGCATGTTGTTGAACAGGTACGCGACGATGGGCTGGAAGTTGAGTGCGAACATCGGTCCGACCGCGTCGGCGAACGTGCCGGGCGGCTGGCCGACCGAAATCTGGCTTCCGATGACTCGCCGAAGGTACTGGGGACCCTCGAACAGTCCGGCGGTGAAGATGCCCGCACCGAGGATGCTCCCGGTGTTCGACCCCGCGCCGCCGATGATGAGCGCAATCCAGATGTAGAACGTGACGTGCGGGCGGAATGCGCTCGGCGTGATGCCCGCGCGGCGGAACTGCCAGAGGATGCCCGCCAACCCCATCAGCGCACACCCGAGCATGAAGGACTTGATTTTGAACGCGCTCGTGTTCTTCCCGAGCGCGTTGGTCGCCTCCTCGTCCTCGCGAATCGCCTTGAGGACCCGTCCGAACGGCGACTCGCCGGTCCGCTTCAACAGGAGGTAGTAGGCGGCGAGCACGACCACGAGGACCGCGGTGTAGAGGACCGCTTGGGCCTGTGACGGGCTGAACTCGATGAACCGATTCACGAACGCCGTCGCCCCCTCGAAAATCGGGAGTTCGTAGAGTCCCACCATCGGGTCGCGGAAATTGAACAGCAGTCCCCGGCCGCCCCCGGTTCCGGTCGTGTAGCCGAAGATGGTGAACTCCTGAAACGGGGCCGCGGTGTAGAGCAGGCGAACGATTTCGGCGAACGCGATGGTGACGATGGCGAAGTAGTCCGCCCGGAGTCGGAGCGCCGGGAGCGCGACCACGAAGCCAGCGAGCGCCGCGGCGACGACACCGCCGAGGATGGCTATCGGTATCGGGAGTCCGAGACCCGCGTACTGGGCACCGCCGGTCGGAACCGCGGGCTTTGCCAGCATCGCCATCGTGTACAGTCCAACCGCCATGAACCCGGCGACGCCGATGTTGAACAGGCCGGTGTACCCCCAGTGGAGATTGAGCGCGAGCGCGACCATCGAGTAGATGGCGACGAGAAAGGTGAGTCGGCGAAGCGTGTTCACCATCCCACCGGGCGAATAGCCGAGAATCACGCCGACGAGGATGTAGGTGACGTAGATAGCGAGCATGAGCCCCGCGATTTTCGCCGCATCGGCCGCCAGAAGGTCGCTCGCGAGCGTTCGGAGGTCGGGGCGCTCGGTCATGCTGTCGTCCTCCCGGCGAACAGCCCCTGCGGTTTGAGCAGCAAGACGAGAATCATGATGCCGAACGCGGCCACGAGGTCGAAGTCACCCGTCGGAAGCCAGACCAGCGAGAGTCGCATCGCGATGCCGATGACCAGACCACCGAAGATAGCGCCGTACACCGACCCGATGCCGCCGAGGATGACCGCCGCGAAGATGAGCAGGAGGAGGAGCCACCCGAACTGGAAGTCGATGGTGCCCGTCCAGAGCACCATCAGGTAGCCCGCCATTCCGGATAGCCCGCCGCCGATAATCCACGTCCACCGGATGACCCGCTCGGTCGGGATGCCCGTGATGAGCGCGAGGTCGCGGTTGTCCGACATCGCGCGCATCGCCTTCCCGAGTTTCGTCCGCTGCAAGAGCAGGTGGACCCCGACCATCAGCGCCACGGTGGCGACGAGCAACGTCGCGTCGTGGGCGTCCACCAACAGCGACCCGTCCACGAGTGGTATCGCGGTTCCGGGCTGTCGGAGCGTCGTCCCGCGGGTCCGCGCGGAGTAGACGAGGACGACGAGGTATCGGAGCGCGAACGCGACCCCGATACTGGCGATTAACAACGGGATGCCCCCGGCGTCGCGCATCGGGCGGTACACGATTCGGTCGAGCAGTAGCACCAAGAGAATCGTCGCGAGTCCGGCCGCGACCAAACCGACGAGAACCGCGAACGGCGTGCTCGTGATGCCGATTTCGAGCAGGCCGCCGGTCACGTTTCCCTGCGGAGCGACGAGCAGGAGGTGGCCGAAGTTCGCGGACCCCCAGCCAGCGATGACGTAGGTGATTCCCCACCCCATGAACGCGCCCGAGGTGATGTAATCCCCGTGAGCGAAGTTGGCGAACTGGAGGATACCGTAGGTCAGCGACAGACCGATGCCCGCCAGTCCGATGATTAGGCCGTACATCAGCCCGTCCCAGACGAATCGCCCGATGCGCGAGACGCTGTACCGTCCGGTCGCCATCCCGCTCACCAAGTCGAACAGGAGGAGCAGACCGGCGAGTCCGACTAGCACTTCGAACGGTCGCTCCTCGACGACGGTCCGACCCCGCGAATACGATTCCCCGATGGCCGCCATAAGCGGACCCCCCATACCTATGCTAATTGTGTACAAACACCAATACCTATCGGATACAGTCATCTCCGGGAGAGGAACGCACCGGACGAGAATCGTTCACGCCTCGCCGTACACCGGGACTGCAGCGCCGCTCGTCACTCCGGCGGCATCCGAGCAGAGGAACAGAATCACGGCCGCGATTTCGCTCGGTTCGACCCACTTGTCGTGGTCGGAGTCCGGCATCATCTCGCGGTTCGCGGGCGTGTCGATGACGCTCGGCATCACCGCGTTCGCCCGGACCTCCCCGGAGTTCTCCTCGGCGAGCGTCTCGGTCAGCAGGCGGACTCCGGCCTTCGACGCGCGGTAGGGGCCGTCGCCCTCGCCGCCTTCGAGCGACGACCGGGCCGATACGGAGACGATTGCTCCCGACTCCTCGCGGAGGTGGGGCAGGGCGTGCTTGCTCGCCAGAAACATCGTCTTGAGGTTCACGTCGAACAGGAAGTCGAAGGTGTCCACCTCAGTCTTCTCGATTGGAGTTCCGCCCTTCCACGTCCCCGCGACGTTGGCGAGGTAGTCGAGACGCCCGTGGTCGGAGACGATTTCGGAGACGACGCGCTCGACATCGGCCTCGTCGGTGAAGTCGCCCTGATAGAAGTGAATCCCCTCGTCGGCGTCGAGCAGGGCGTCATCGTCGTCGGGTTCGACCACGTCGGCGGCCGCGACGGTCGCGCCCGCGTCGGCGAATGCCTCGCAGACCGCGCTTCCGAGCGCGCCGCTCGCGCCCGTGACGAGTGCGACCGAATCGGTGAAGTCGAAGGTGACGTTCATATCTCACGCACGCGCGATTCGACCATAAAATTCGGGGGCGTATCGCGCCCGACCGTCCGGACGATGCCGCTGGCGTCTCAGAGTTCGAGAATCAGCTTTCCGAGGAAGCTGTCGTCGAGCACCGCGCGCTGTGCGTCGGCCGCCTCCGCCAAGTCGTAGCGCCGGGCGATTTCGGGACGGAGGTCGCCGTCGTCCAGCAGTCGCGCCAACTTCTCCAGCACCGCGGCCATCTCCGGCGTGTTGAACATGCTCATCAACTGCAAGCGCATCTCCGTTCCGCGGGCCGCCGCGATGTTGTCGAATCCGGCTTCGGGTTGGGTGTTTCCGATGCCGACGACTCGCACGCCCTGCGTCCCGACCTCGGCGTCGAAGTCGAGGTAGTCGTCGAGTCGGTGGTCGAGAATCGCGTCCGGGCGACCCGCCGCCACGACCGCGTCCGCGAGGTCGTCCCGGCCGTAATCGAGGGGCGCGTCGGCTCCCAACTCCGCGAGGTCGTCGTGGTACTCCGGGTCGGCGGTGGTGATGACTCGCGCGCCAGCGGCTTCCGCGATTTGGACCGCGATGTGGCCCACACCGCCGCTCCCGCCGTGGACCAGACACGTCTCGGCGGGTTCGAGCGCGGCGTGGTCCACGAGCGCGCGCCACGCGGTCACGCCCACGAGCGCGACCGCCGCGCCCTCCTCGAAGGTCGCGTTCTCGGGGAGATGTGCAACCCGGTCCGTCGGCGCGACGGCGTACTCGGCGTAGGTCCCCTGTCGGTCGTTGCCGAGGCCGGTCGCGAACACTCGGTCGCCTTGCGCGAATTTCTCGACGCCCTCGCCCACCGCGTCCACGATGCCCGCGACGTCCGACCCCGGAATCATCGGGAGTTCCGGCGGCGGATAGCTCCCCTCTCGGAAGTAGGTGTCCACCGGATTGACGCCCGCGGCCCGGACCTCGATTCGAATCTCGCCCGCGTCGGGAGCCGGTTCGTCGATGTCGTCGATTTGGAGCGTCTCGGGACCGCCGTGCTCGTGGTAGCGAACTGCGCGCATGGCGCGAGGTATACCGGGACGGCGCATAAAGTGGGCGGAAACCGGAACGGAACGCTCGGACCGTTTTCGCAATCACTCCGCCACGGAGTCGCCGACCGCGTTCGCGGTCGGCGACGAACGCTCCTCGCGGTCGTGAATCCGCATCTCGACCGGATTCCGGGGGCGGGCGGTGATGCTCGGCCGGAGGTCGAGGCTCGGCGACGACACGAGTTCGAGGTGGAATCGCGGGAGAATCGTCGCCAGCACGAGTTTGGCCTCCAGCAGCGCGAACCGGTCGCCGATACACCGGCGCGGCCCCGCGGAGAACGGGAAGTACGCGAGCCGAGGCAGGGAGTCTCGGAGGTCGTCGGTCCACCGTTCCGGCCGGAACGCCATCGGGTCGTCGTACCACCGCGGGTCGCGGTGGACGACGTGCTGGCTCATCGACACCGTGACGCCCGCGGGAATCCGGTACTCGCCCATTCGGTCGTCTGCGACCGGTTCGCGGATGATTCCGGGGACCGGCGGGTAGAGTCGCATCGACTCGGTGACGACTCGGTCGAGAAACGGGAGGTCGGGCAGGTCCGCGAACGTGGGGGTGCGGTCGCCGACCTCCTCGCGGAGTTCGGCGACCAGTTCGCGCTCGACTTCGGGATGCTGGGCGAGCAGGAAGAAGGTGAACGTGAGCGCGAGCGCGGTGGTCTCGTGGCCCGCGAGCAGGAGTGTCATCACTTCGTCGTGAATCTGTTCGTCGGTCATCCCCTCGCCAGATTCGTCCCGGGCGGCCAGCAGCATCGACACCACGTCGTCGTCGGTCGGGTTCTCGCGGCGCTCGGCCACGATTCGCTCGACCACCGATTCGAGGTCCTCGACTGCGCGCTCGAAGCGTCGGCGCTGGGGCGTCGGCACCCACACCGGAAGCACGTCGGTCAGCGAGAACTCCGAGGCCGCCATCACCACGTCGAGCGCGTCGCCGACGCGCGAGGCCGTCCCGCTCACGTCCACGCCGAACAGCGTCCGCCCCACGATTTCGAGGGTGAGCGCGCTCATCTCGGCGTGGACGTTCCGGCGGTCGCCGTGGCTCCACGGCTCGATTCGGCGCTCGGTCGCGTCGGTCATCATCCCGGCGTATGTCGAGATGCGGTCGGGACCGAACGCTGGCTGGATGAGGTGGCGCTGTCGCCGCCAGAACTCGCCCTCGCTGTTGAGGATGCCGTTGCCGGTCACCGGGCCGAGCGTCTCCTGAAACGCCTCGCCCTTGACGTAGTTCTCGTTGTTCTGGACGAGGACGCGCTCGATGTGGTCGGGGTGGGCGAGGTGGTACATCCACCCGCCGGGGACCCGCCACCGGACCACGTCGCCGTACTCGGCGACCGCGTCGCGCTCGAACGCGAACGGGTCGCTCGCGTACGCGGGGAGACTGCCGACGACCGGGAGGCCGTCGGGACCGGGCGGGTCAGCGCCGCGCTCGCTCGGAGGAGTCATGTGTCGTGCTACGAACCGTATCATCAAGAAACCCGCGTCCCGTCCGAACACGTCCCGAACCCGACCGCCCGAACGAGTCATGTGTGCGCGCGACTCACTACGGAGTATGGGGGACGACGACATCAGCTCCGTCTCGGGGCTTCCGGACGAACTGGGTATCGACGACGACCTCGGCCGGGCCGAACAACGCCTCACGGTCCGGGTCGAGAAGCGCACCTACGGCAAGGCGGTCACCATCGTCGAGGGGTTCGACCCCTCGGGGGTGGACCTGAAGGAACTCTCCTCGGAGTTGAAGCGCAAACTCGCCACCGGCGGGACGGTGGACGACGGCCGAATCGAGTTGCAGGGCGACCACGCGAATCGCGTGCCCGAGATGCTGCGCGAAGAGGGGTTCGCCGTGGAGTGAGCGGTGGGGGGGGGGGGGGGGGCCCCGCCCCCCCCCCCCCCCACCGCTCATCGGTGTAGACGGCGGCAAGACCGCTCGTGCGGAGACGGACGGCGCGACCGCTCACGCGTAGACGGACCGTGCAATCGCTACGCCCCGAACATCTGTTCTTCGCGCTCTCGAAGCTCTATCCGGCGAATCTTCCCGCTCGACGTTTTCGGGAGCTCATCCACGAACTCGATTCTGCGCGGATACTTGTAGGGGGCCGTCTCGGATTTCATGTACGCCTGTAGCTCCGCCGCGAGGTCGTCGCTTCCCTCGCGGCCGTCGGCGAGGACGACGTAGGTCTTGACAACGTTGCCGCGCTCGTCGTGGGGGCTGGCGACTGCCGCGGCCTCGGCAACCGCCTCGTGGCCGATGAGGGCGTCCTCAACCTCGAACGGGCCGATGCGGTAGCCCGCCGAGATGATGATGTCGTCGGCCCGCCCCTCGAAGAAGAAGTAGCCGTCGTCGTCGCGCGAGGCGAGGTCGCCCGTCCGGTAGTAGTCGCCGTGGAAGGTCTGTTCGTCTAGATTCGGCTTCTCGTAGTAGCCGTCGAAGATGCCGGGACAGTCGATGGGGACCGCGATTTCCCCGATTTCGCCCGGTTCGACCTCCTGCTCGTCTTGGGTGTCGATGATGGTCGTCCCCATGCCGGGCGCGGGCTTGCCCATGCTTCCGGGCTTCACGTCGATTCCGGGGTAGTTGGTGACGAGCGCGACCGTCTCGGTCTGGCCGTAGCCGTCGCGGGGCGTGACGCCGAATGACCCCTCGAACGCCTGAATCGGCTCGCGGTTGAGTGGTTCGCCAGCCGAGACGGCCTCTTCGAGCGCGAGGTCGTAGTCGGCGAGGTCGTCGCGCTGGGCGAACATCCGGTACTGGGTCGGCACCGCACAGAGCCGCGTGACCTCCTCCTCGGCCATGATGTCGAGGAACGTCCCGGCGTCGAACTCCCCTTCGTAGACGAACTGGGGCGCACCGGTGGTGAGCGCGACCCCGACCGGACTCCAGAACCACTTTGCCCACCCCGTCCCGGTGGTCGCCCAGAGGAGTTCGTCCGAAAAGTCGTCGCCCTGCTCGACGCCCCACCAGTACGGGCCGTTGACGAGTTCGAAACACCGGACCCAGCGGTGGCGGTGGAGGACGGGCTTGGGCTGGCCGGTGGTCCCGCTCGTGTAGTTAATCGACATCGGGTCGTCGGCCCCGAGGTCCGGGCCGTCGTGGTCGGCGTCGTGGGCGTCGAGCAGGTCCGCGAAGACGTGCCACCCCTCGTCGTCGGCGTGGGCGCTGTCTTCCTCGGAGTCGGCGTCTTCCCCGTCGAGGACGACCACGCGCTCGATTGGCGTCTCGTCGAAAACGGGTTCGACCATCTCGGTCAGGTCGGCGTGACACACCACGGTTTCGGCCCCGCAGTCGTTCGCGCGGAACGCGATGTCCTTCGGCTTGAGCATGGCCGAGCAGGGGACGAGGAGCGCCCCGCGAGCGAGCGCGCCCACCTGCACCGCGAACGCGTCGGGGTGGCGCGGGAACAGGTGCATCACACGGTCGCCCTTCCCCACGCCGAGGTCGGCCAGCGCGTTCGCAAACCGGTTCGCGTCGGCGTCTACGTCGTGGTACGTTCGCTCTGCTTCGCCGCCGTCCTCGTCGCGGTACCGAACCGCGAGTCGGTCGCCGAACGCTTCGGCGTGGTCGGCGACGACCGCCGGGAGATTGTACTCGTCGGGAATCATCCACTCGAAATCCGCCAGTTCGCGCTCGTAATCGAGCGACATACCGTAGATATCAACGGGCGATTATTTGGATTTATCGCCGGTTTTCACACCGCCCGCCCGCGCTGAGAGAGACCGACCAACAGCGCGCCGACCGCCAATCCCAACACTCCGATGACGAGCAACACGAAGGTGTACTCGGCCGCGATGACCAGCGGCGCGAACAGCAGAATGCCCGCGAGGACGATAATCCCGGCCCCGCCCCAGAACTCCAGTGTTTCCCGATTCATCTCTGTGGTCCTATCATCCCGGAGGCACTTAGCTCCCGTTGCCGGTCGTCGATGTGGCGGTCCGATAGTCGGGCAGACGCTCACACCGGGCGGCCCTCGGTTGAGAGTCCGACCAGCACCGCACCCGCGTACGCCGCGACCACCGAAACCGCGAGTATCGCGTCGAGGTACGGCATCGATGCGACCAGCGGTGCGAACAGCAGTGCGCCCGCGATTGCGAGCGTGGCGACACCGGCCCAGAACCGAGGTTCGTTCCCTCTCATCTCGATAGAACGGTCGTTCTCGGAAATCGTAGAGATGCTCGCGAACGTGTTCGGGCGGGCGCGACGAGGTCGTTCGAACCCGAATGAATAACTTTTTAGGCCTGCCTAAACCAATCCGGAGTAACGAATGACGAGTCCAGACATCTGCGTGGTGGTCCCGACGATTCGAGAGTACGAGTGCATGCGAGCGTACTTCGAGAACGCCCGAACCCACGGTTTCGACTTGGACCGCCTCCACGTCGTCCTCGTGACCGAGGACTTCTGTGACACCGACGCGATGGCCGAGATGCTCGCCGAGGAGGGCGTCTCGGGCGAAGTGTTCGACGGCTCCCGGCGCGAGGAGTGGTACGACGAACGCGGCATCGCGGAGTACGACCACGTCGTCCCCGCCGCGAGCCACGCCGAGACGAGTTTCGGCCTGCTCTACCTCTGGGCCAACGACTTCGAGTACGGCTTCTTCATCGACGACGACACCCTGCCCCACGACGACGCCGACTTCTTCGGCCAGCATATGCGGAACCTCGACTACGAGGGCGAAATCGAGGAGGTCTCCTCGGACGAGCAGTGGGTCAACGTCCTCTACCAGAACTACGACGAGCACGGGCTGTACCCCCGGGGCTACCCCTACTCCGCGATGGACGAGACGGTTGACACCGACACGACCGAGATATCCGACGTAGTGGCCTCCCAGGGCCTCTGGACCAACGTTCCGGACCTCGACGCGGTCCGAATCCTGATGGACGGCGACCTGCAGGGGCAGGCCCAGACCCGGACGACCGCCGACGACTACGCCGGCGACTTCGTGGCCGCGCGCGGGAACTACCTCACGGTCTGCTCGATGAATCTCGCGTTCCGCCGCGAAATCGTCCCGGCGTTCTACCAGCTTCCGATGGACGAAAATCGGTGGGACGTGGGCCGATTCGACGACATCTGGAGCGGCGTGTTCCTCAAGCGCGCGTGCGACCTGCTCGGCAAGCGAATCTACAACGGCGGCCCGCTCTGCGAACACAACAAGGCCCCGCGCTCGACGTTCGACGACCTCAACAACGAGGTGCCGGGTCTCGAACTCAACGAGCACCTCTGGGAGGTGATAGACGACGCAGGAGCCGACGCCGACTCCTACGCGGCCGTCTTCGAGGCGATGGCGACCGAACTCGCCGAGGGCGACTTCGAAGCCTACAACAACGGCGCGTTCTTCAACTACGTCGGGGAGTACATGCTCGACTGGCTCGCGGCGCTCGACGAACTTCGCACCCTCCGAACCGCGCCCGCACCCGCCGACGACTGAGACGCGGAAACCGGTAGTTATAAGAGTTTTAGGCCAGCCTAATTTTACGTATGAGCGAGCATCAGCGATGGACGAGACGCCGACTCCTCCAGAGCGGCGCAGTCGCAGGCACGATTGGACTCGCGGGCTGTGTGGACCTCGACCAACTCACGCCAGGAAACGGTGACGGCGACGGCGGAAGCCTCTCGATTTCCGATTTCCGCGGCTCCGGCCCGATGGTCGAGAGTCGCGACGCGCCGGGCGGCACCTCGATGGACGACCTCCCGGACCTCGAAGGCGAACTCAACGTCTACCTCGGCGGCGGGGAGGGCGGTATCTACGCGAATCTCATGGACCTCCTCGAACAGAAGTACTCCGACTTCACGGCCAAGACGCGGTTGGACTCCTCGTCCGCGCTGGCCAACACCATCATCGAGGAAAAGAAGGGCGGCGAGAGTCCCGCAGACGTGTTCTGGTCGATAGACAGCACCTCGCTTGGCGTTGCGGCCGACGCCGGCGTGACCGCAACCCTTCCCGACCGCGTGCTCGACCCGGTCCCGGAGGGCTTCCGGGACGGCGACGGCAACTGGGTCGGCGTGGCGGGGCGGGCCCGAGCGATTTCGTACAACACCGACGAGCTCTCGGAATCAGACATCCCGACCGATATCCACGAGTTCCCCGAGGTGGCGGCCCTGGAGGACGCAGTGGGGTGGGCACCCACTTACGGCGCGTTCAAATCGTTCGTCACCGCGATGCGACTCATCGCGGGTGAGGACGACGCCCGTCAGTGGCTCGAAGGGATGATTGATCACGGCGCGACCGACTATCAGAGCGAGTTCCTCGCGTCGAACGCTGTCGCCGACGGCGAAATCTCGGCCGCGTTCGCCAACCACTATTACGCCATTCGGGTGATGGCGTCCCGCCCCGACGCCCCCATCGACCTCGCGTTCACCGAGAACGACGCGGGTGCGCTGGTCAACGTCTCCGGTGTCGAGATGATAGAGGGTACCGACAAGTCCGAACTCGTGGCCGACTTCGCGCAGCATCTACTGTCGTCGGAGGCTCAAGAGTTCTTCGCCACTCGGGCGTTCGGATATCCGATGATTCCGGGTGTCAAGCCGGTTGGAGGTCTGCCGACGGTGGACGAACTGTCGCCGCCAGACGTGGACCTCTCGGAGCTATCGGACCTCGAACCGACCGACGAACTCCTCGACGAAGTTGGACTGTAGATGGCAACGAGTGACCGCCTCCGAAAGGTCGTCGGGGATGTTGGCGACGACGAGGCGCCGCCTCGAGTCGCGCTGATTCTGTTGGCGGGAGCCGTCGCCGCCGCGGCCAGCTTTCCGGTGGCGTGGCTCGTTATGCGGTCGCTCGAAATCGGCACGGAACAAGCACTCGAACTCCTCGTTCAGCCCTCCACGCTCGAAATCGTCACCAACAGCATCCTGCTCGTCGCGGGAGTCACCGCGGGGTCGGTCGTAATTGGCGTCCCGCTCGCGGTCCTGACGGTCCAGACCGACCTCCCGTTCCGTCGGTTCTGGACCGTCGTGGTGTCGCTCCCGCTCGTCGTGCCGAGCTACATCGGCGCGTTCGCGTTCGTCTCGGCGTTCGGGCCGCGGGGCGAACTCGCCCAACTCCTCGCGCCGCTCGGAATATCCGAGATTCCGACCATCTACGGTTTCCACGGTGCCGTGTTGGTACTGACGCTGTTTACCTACCCCTACGTCTTCCTCACGACGCGAGCCGCACTCATCTCGTTCGACGGCACTCTCATCGAGGCCGCCAGAACCCTTAATCACGGCCGGTGGGACGCGTTCAAGAAAGTGACGTTCCCGCAAATCGCGCCGGGCATCGCGGCCGGGAGCCTGCTGGTGGCGCTGTACGCGCTCTCGGACTTCGGCACGCCCGCAATCATGCAGTTCCCGGTGTTCACCCGCGAGATATACGTCAACATGTGGGACCGAAACTTCGCGGCATTGTTGTCGCTCCAGCTGCTGGCGCTCGCCGCTGTCATCCTCGCGCTCGAAAATCGGGTCAGCGCGAGCGACGAGGGCGCACACGTCTCGCGCGGGTCCGGGTCGGTCCGATTCTCGCTCGGCGTCTGGAAGTTCCCCGCGCTCGCGTTCTGTACGCTCGTCGCAGTGGTGTGTCTCGTCGTCCCGGTCGGTATCTTGTTCGTGTGGCTCACCCGACCTGGACCGGGGTACGCTGGCGGCGGCTTCGAGTTCTCGTGGCTCTACGGTCTCAGTTCGGTGTACGTGGCCGTGCTCGCCGCCGGAGTCGCTACCCTCGCGGCGCTCCCCGTGGCGTACCTCTCCGGGCGGTCGGACGCCGCACTCGCCACGCTGTTCGAGCGCGCGAGCTACGTCGGGTACGCGACCCCCGGCGTGGTGCTGGGGCTTGCGCTCGTCTACTTCGGGTCGGCAAACGTACCCGGACTCTACCAGACGATTCCGCTCCTCACGTTCGCCTACGTCGTTCGGTTCCTGCCCCAAGCGGTCGGGTCGGTCCGGTCGTCGGTGTTGCAGGTGGACCCCAAACTCACCGAGGCCGCACGGACGCTCGGCGAGACGCCCGGCCGAACCTTCCGGCGAGTGACCCTGCCGCTCATCGCGCCGGGCGTGGTCGCGGGCGCGGCGCTCGTGTTCCTCACGACGATGAAAGAGCTTCCCGCGACCCTCATGCTGCGTCCGACAGGTTTTGAAACCCTCGTCACGTACATCTGGAACGTACAGGAAGCGGGCTACTACGGACAGGCCGCCGTCCCCGCGCTCGTCCTCGTGGGCGTCTCGGCGCTCTCGATGCTCGTCCTCCTCAGACAGGACGGCAGTCTCGTGGGACAAGAAGGAAAAAACGATGGATAGCGAACTGTCGAACGACACGCAGGACATGGTACGAAAACGCGAACGAACGCCGGACGACCCCGGGGAGTCGAGTCCAGACGCCGACCGAGTGCTCGAACTCGACGGCGTCACCAAGACCTACGGCTCCGAGACCGCGGTGGACTCGCTCTCGCTGTCGGTTCACGAGGGCGAACTGCTCACCCTGCTCGGGCCGTCCGGGTGCGGGAAGACCACCACGCTCCGGATGATGGCCGGACTCGAGCGCCCGGATTCGGGGTCGGTCCGACTCGACGGCGAGGTGGTCGCCGACGGGACCACCAGCGTCTCGCCCGAGAACCGAAACGTGGGGCTGGTGTTCCAGGACTTCGCGCTGTTCCCGCACCTCACGGTTGCCGAGAACGTCGCGTTCGGACTCACCGACGCGACCGACGAGGAAATCGACGAGAAAATCACGTCCCTTCTCGACCTCGTGAATCTCTCGGCCCACCGCGAGGCCAAGCCAGACGAGTTATCGGGCGGCCAGCAACAGCGGGTCGCGCTCGCGCGGTCGCTCGCGCCCGAACCCGCCATCCTCCTGCTCGACGAACCCTTCTCGAACCTCGACGTTCGCCTCCGGGTCGAGATGCGCGAGGAGGTCCGCGCGATTCTGAAGGAGGCGGGCGTCACCGCCGTCTCGGTGACCCACGACCAGGAGGAGGCGCTCTCCATCTCCGACCGCGTGGCCGTGATGAACGACGGCGACGTCGAGCAGGCGGGCCGCCCCGAGAGCGTGTTCGAACACCCCGAATCGCGGTTCGTCGCCTCCTTCCTCGGGCAGGCAGGGTTCCTCTCGGGTCGGTACGAGGACGACGCCATCGAGACCCCAATCGGCGTGTTCACGCCCCAGCGTCTCAACGGTCTCTCCGAGGAGTACGCCGGCACCGACCTCGACGTACTGGTCCGGCCCGACGACCTTCAGGCGACCGTCGTGAGCGAGCGCGAGGCCGACGGCCACATCATTCACCGCCAGTACACCGGTCCGTCGTTCGTCTACCGCGTCGAACTCGGAAACGGCGACGTGGTCCACTGCCAGCACAACCACGTCAAGGAACTCGACATCGGTAAGCCCGTGACGGTCGAACTCGACGCCGACCACACGCTCGCGTGGTACCCGCCGCGCGAGGACGCCCCGGAAGGGACCGAACGACGCGCAGAGGCCCCGCGAACTCAATGAATCGCCGACGGTTTCGCCTGCTGGCCGGGGCGCTCGCCCTGCTCGCGGGCGGGGTCGTTCTCTTTCTGGCAACCGAACTGTTTCCGTACCACACGCCCAACCACGACGAGGGCGTCTATCTCCAGCAGGCCACGATGCTGTTGGAGGGGAAGCTGTTCGTCCGGCCGCCCGTGCCCGATGCGTTCAGACCGTGGTTCTTCGTCGAAGACGGCGCGCAGTTGTACCCGAAGTACGCGCCGATTCCGGCCGCGATGTTCGCTGTCGGGGAGCTTCTGGGCGGCTACCGAACCGCGCTCGCGCTGGTCGCCGCGGGGAACGTCGGCCTGACGACTCTGCTTGTCGCCGAGGCGTTCGACCGCCGGACCGGTCTGCTCGCGGGAGCCTTTCTGCTCGCGTCGCCGCTGTTCCTCGTGGACTCCTCTATCTTCCTCCCCTACGCGCCCACGACGTTCTGGAATCTGGTGTTCGCGGTGGCGTACGTCCGGGGCGCGCGCGCGGAATCCCGAAACACACCGAGAACCGCCTCGCGCGGGCGAGCGCCGCAGGCGCTCGCCCGCGCGAGCTACGGGTACGCCGCGCTCGCGGGCCTCGCAATCGGCATCGCGTTCTTCTCGCGACCCTACACCGCCGTACTGTTCGCGGCCCCGTTCATCGCACACGCGCTGTACTCGCTCGTCCGCGGCTTTTCGTCCCGGTCCGACTCGCCCGACTCTCGATTACCGCCGTCTTCGGCCTCGCGGGCGTCGGGACCACGCTGGCGTACAACGCCACAGTGACCGGGTCGGCGCTGACGTTCCCCTACGAGGCGTTCGCGCCGCGCGACGGTCTCGGCTTCGGCTACCGCGAGATTCTTGGCTACGGTCGGGAGTACACCCCGGCGCTCGCGCTCCGGGCGAACGCCGAGGTGGTCTCGGTGCTGTTCGCCGAGTGGGTCGTCGCCGGACCGGTCGGCGCGCTGCTCGCGCTCGTCGGTGTCGGCGCGTTCCTCCGGCGGGCCGACCCTAACTGGTCGCCCGAGTTCACCGACGCGCAGACCCGCGCCGTGCTCGCCGGACTGTTCGTCTCCGTCGTCGCGGGCAACGTCTACTTCTGGGGGAACCTCAACATCCTCGGCGACCTCGCGGACCCCGCGGACGGACTCGTGGACACGCTCGGGCCGTACTACCACTTCGACCTGCTCGTGCCGACCGCGGCGTTCGCGGCCCACGCGACCGTACTCGGATTCGACCGCGTGCGTGCGCGGACGACCCGCACGGTACGCCCGCGGGCGACCCTCGCGGCGGTCGCGGTGGTCGGAACGCTTCTCCTCGCTGGCGCGGCCGGGGGTACCCTCGCGCCGACGCTCGCCGAGAACGCCGAAATAACGGGCGCGTACGAGCAGTCCTACCAGCCGTTGGAGGACCGTGACCTCTCGAACGCGGTGGTGTTCCTCCCGACGCCGTACGGCGACTGGCTGAATCACCCGTTCCAGCACCTCCGAAACGACCCCGGTTTCGACGGCGAGGTGGTCTACGCGATGGACGGACCCGATACGGCCGAAGTCGCCGCCGAGTACCCTGACCGCACCTACTACCGCTACGTCTACCGCGGCGAGTGGACGCCCTTCCTCGGCCAGTCGGTGGACTCGGCCCTCCGCGAGGTCCGGGTCGTCCGTGGCGACTCGGTCGGAGTGGGCGCTTCGTTCGGCGTCCCCGACCACGCAGACCGCGTTTCGGCGCGGCTCTCGACCGCCGAGGGCGCGAGCTACTACGCGATGAACGGCACCGGGAACGTCTCGCTCGACCTTCGAGTCGCGAACGGTTCGGCTCGCGTCGTCGGGTCGGAAATCAGCCCGGTCGGCGAAAACGGGTCGGTTCCGGTCGATTCCGACGACGAGGTACTCCTGCAGGTGTTCGTCAGCGACGCCGCAGGCGGGGGCTTTTCCTACCGGCTCGAACTCCCGGTCCGCGACGACGACGGCGAGTTAGTCGCGCTCTCGCCCTACCGCGAGGCGTGCTTCGTCGCCGACGAGTGCGGTGGCGAGGCCGCGTACGTACCCGGCGCGGTTCCCTCCGGCGTCCACGTGGAGACGGATATTTATTCGTCGGCGAGCGAGTCGGATTCGTGACTCGAATCGATTTGCTCCGCGACCGCGAATCGGTGTCGACGAGCGAGGAGACGATTCGGCTCGACTCCGAATCGTTCGAAACTGTCCGAGAGAACGTCACCTCGGGACTCGACCGATGGGTCGGGGCACTCGTCCGCGACGACGACAACCGAATCGCGCTCGTCCGAAACCGCTGGAGCGACGGCTGGGTGCTTCCCGGCGGGAACGTCGAGTCCGGCGAAACCCTCCGCGAAGCAGTCGCGCGCGAGGTACGCGAGGAGACCGGTCTCGCCGCGAGCGTCGAGCGACCGGTGGAGGTGGTCGAACAGACGTTCGTCTCCGGAGACGACGCTGTTCGGGGCCACTTCGTCGTCTTCGATGCCCGCACCGAAGACGCCGAACTCGGCGACGACCTCGGCGTAGACGACTCGGAAATCGAGGCTGCGGGGTGGTTCGCAGATGTGCCCGACGACGCCCGCGACCCCGCTCTCCTGCGTCGCCACTTCGGGTGATGGCTCGGCCCTTTCGGACTACGCGGACTGTCGGTTCGGGAGCGACGACCGACCCGTGAGGAGCGCCCGCGCCGAGTTAGCTCCGTCTTCGTATATAAAATCCCGGGCGGCTCACTGCCGTCGCTCTTCGAGACACACCTTCACGATGGACTTCGCGATGGCCAGTCCGCCCTTTATCGGGTCGAGTTTGGTCTCGCCCGCGCGCTCGTCGTACTCGATGGGGACTTCGCGCACGTCGTAGCCTCTCATTAGGGGCCGAATCAGTAGTTCGGCCGACAGCCCGGTGTTCTCGGTCCACGCCACGTCCTCGATGACCCTCCGGCGGTACGCGCGCATTCCTGTCGTGGTGTCGTGGACGCGTTCGCCCATCAGCGCGCTCGCCAGCAGGGCGAACGCCTGATTCCCGAACCGATTGAAGTCCGGCATCGCGTCGGCTCCCCAGTAGAGGCGGTCGCCGCTCACCACGTCGTAGCCGCGGTTCACGTAGTCGAGGAACTCCGGAAGCTGTTCCATCGGATACGTGTCGTCGCAGTCGGTCGTCACGACCACCGGGCGGTCGGCCGCGAGCAGGGCCTCCCGAACCGCGACGCCGTAGCCCTGCGGCTCCTGTTTGATGACCCGTGCGCCGTGTTCGCGAGCGATTTCGGGAGTTCGGTCGCTCGACCCATCGACGCAGACGACCTCCGCGCGACCGTCGGTGATTCGGTCGATGTCGGACAGGACCGCCTCGATAGCGGCCTCCTCGTTGTAGGTGCCCATGACGACACTCAGGTCGTCGAAGGTGTACTGTTCAGTCGCCTCGGCATCCGTACCGACCGCGTCCGTACTCATCTTGCTGAACGCTTGTATCGGCCCGTATTTGTACTTTTAGGTTCGCCAAAAAACACACTCGGTATCTGTCACTATCACGCTCCGAGACCGGATGAGATGTCACTGAATCGGGTATCTCCGACCAGTCGATTCCGAATCCGTCGTTTTCACCGATTTCACCCGTCTGCGAGTTCCCCCGAACGAGAGAAATTCCGTATAGCAGTATACCATGTATACGTTCGATCGGGAACGTCGAACTCTCGAAAAGGATACAAAAGCAAGATACCTCGAACTCAGAGAAGCGAGTAGATGTTCTCCTCGTACACTTCCCGGACGCGGTCGCCCCAGTTGTGGGTGTACGTGTCGATGATGTCGGTCGCCACGTCCCCGCGAAGGTACTTCACGATTCCCCGGTCGCCGGTGCGGTCCCGGAGGTGGGTCGTGAAGAAGTGTCGAAAGTAGTGCGGCGTGACGTTCTCCTCCGCGCCGCCGCCCCGTCGGTACCACCCCGCTTCGCGGGCGTGAGTCTCGACGACGTTCCGAACCATCTGAGGAGTGAGTCGGCGTCCCCACTTCTTGCTGGTGCTGACGAACAGCGGTTCGGCGTCCGAGACGGCGTCGGGACGGACGGCCAGCCACCGAGTCAGTACCGACGCGAGTTCTCCGTCCACCGGGACGACGGTCGGGCGCTTGCGCTTGTTCGCCGCCGTCCGCTCTTCGCCGTTGACCACGTCGCCGCGCCCCGCGTCCGAACCGACGAACAGCGCGTCTCCGCGGCCGTCGAGCTGTGGTCGCGTACCGAGTTCGTACGCCTCGCTCGCCTCGCCCGAAAGTCGAACGTCCCGGAGGTCGAGGTTGCAGAGTTCGCCGACCCGAACCCCGGTTTTGAGCAGGGTGACGACCACCGCCCGCTCCAGCGGGTGTGAAATCTCGCCGACGAACGCCCGCATCTGCGGGACCGAAATCTCCCGGCGAGTCGGGTCCTTGTCGATGGACTCGTTCATCTCCTCGACCACGAGCGCCATCGGATTCGAGTCGAACGCGCCGACTTGCGTCATGTACGCATAGAATCGGTGGAGGTACGACGCGTACGTGGCGACGGTGCTGTCCGCGAGATCGCCCCGGTGGCCGTGGACCCACGCCATGCACTCGCGCTGGGCCGCGTCGCCCGGAGGGAGCGACTCCCCGCGAGGATTGCGCTCGGGTGCGTCGAGAAACGACTCGAACTCCCGAAGGACGCGCTCGTAGGCTTCGCGAGTCCGGTCGCTCTTGCCGTGGTACCGGAGGTCTTCGAGGAAGTATCTCACCGGGTCGTCGGGGTCGACTTCCTCGGTGGCCCGACTACTCGCCATCGTCCACCGTCGTGTAGCCTCCCCGGCGGCCGCTGTACTGGACTCGGTTCTCGTTCTGGAGTCGCTGGAGGGTCTCCTCCAGTCGGTCCTCGAAGTCGCCCGCGAGTTCGTCTACCAGTTGGTCCCACGACAGATGGCCTTCCGAATCGAGGCGGTCGAGAAGGCGCGTTTCGAGGCCGCCACCCCCGGGGTTCGACCCTTCAAGACCACCTTCCGCGGGGTTCTCCGTCTCACCCGCCCCGGATTCGAGGTCGAACCCGCGTCTCCCGGCCTGTACCATCGTTCTGACGAACTCGCTCTGGCTCATGTCGAGTTCGTCGGCGTGACGCTTCCACTTTTCTTTCTGGTACGCTGGCACGAACGTCTTCACGGCCGTCCGGTCGGTGTCAACCTCGTCGTTCATCGCTCGCTTGGTGCGTCTCACCCTCAGTATATGAATGTGTCCCAATTACGGGGATAAAGTATCTTATTTGCGTGTATAGTACCACCAGCCAGTGATTTTGAGTACTAAATGGAGAGGTTTACTAATTAGAAGTCCTGCAAAGAGAGATTATAATTTTGGTAGGGGTGGGCCTGCTTAGAGAGATTACTAACTAGGCCGTGCATCCTTCGAGAAATTGACCGCTGAAGGCGATGCCGTTCGGCGATGATTTGCTCCGGTAACAGAGTCTCGTTCGGGTCGTCGGTACCCGGACCTACTCGAACCGAGTCGGCCAATCGACGATATTTCGAAATGTGATTTGTCGGTGTCGCGACAAATCCGTCGCGGCCTCGACCGCCGACCTATTTCGTAGGGAGAATTGAAACAACAAAAGAGGAAACAGTCGCGTGCTCTCGACCAGGGGATTTTTGGCCCGTCGCGAGGGCTATCTCGAACCACCTCGAAAACGCTCCGAACCGGCGTGGAACCGCGAGGCCGAAACGGGCGAGCAAGCCGCCGAACTGATACACGCTATTTTGCGATATCTCTCGGTCGGGTCGAACCACAGGCGAGACGCGAACCCCTGTCAGTGAATCGCCATCTCGGTCTCGGTGTCGGCTCGTAAGAAGACTTCCTTCGCGCGCTCGACACCCGTACTGGCCTCCGAGCAGTTTTCCATCAGCACCGTCTCGCTCGGGAACAGTTCCTCGCCCACGACGAGACCGTGTTCGCGGGCGGTAGAGCCGGTGACGGTCAGGTACACCCCGACCTCGGTCTCCGCGATGGCGGCTTCTTCCTCTTGGTCCTCTCCGGGGTACTCGAAGTCGAGCGCCCCGGTGTTTCGCGTGCCGAGGACCGCTTCCACGAGTCGCTCGTAGCGCGGCGAGATACAGAGACCGCCTTCGTACTCGCTCAAAAACGCTCGCGTCGGGCGCTCGCCCTGCGGGAGCGCCTCGGGGGCCGCCATCAGCGTGTGGTACACCGTATCGCCCATCCCGGCGACCACCCGAACGTCGGTGTCGTGGGGGTCGATGCGGGCGTTCACGTCGGCGATTCGGGTCAGCGGGTCGGGACGGAGTTCCACGACCTCTTCGAGCACGAGGTCGGCGCTGTCGAAGCCGAGCGCGAACTCGTGCTTGCGGAGCGCGCGAAACGGCTCCTCGCGTCCCACGAGTCGGAGTTCCACGTCGCCGACGGGCACGGTGAGGCTATCGAAGACGATTCGGCGCGGCTTTCCGGCCCGGTCGTCCCGAAGAAGGGTGTAATCGGGTTCGGCGCTGTCGTCGGGATGGCTGTAGTCGGCGAGTCGAGCGTAGGGCCCTCGCTCGGGAGTCTGGCTTCCCTTGGTGACGGCCTTCTCGTATCGGAGCGTCGAGATAACGTCGTCGGCGACTCGCTCGGCGTCGGCCTCCTCGGCGACCCGCTGGAGGACCGCCTCCAGCGGTCGCCCTTTGCGCGGTACCGCGACCGGAATCGTCTCAGTCATTAGGCCAAACGTGGCACGGCGGGAGTAAACGCGTTGCGTTTCCGGTCAGTTCTCGCGGGCGTCGAGAAACTCGAATCGCGCCCCGCCCACTTCGCTGTCGGTGATGCGGATTCGCCAGTCGTGGGCTTCGGCGATACGACGCACGATGGCGAGACCGAAGCCCGTTCCGTCGGGGCGCGTCGAGTAGCCGCCTTCGAACACTCGCTCGCGGTCGGCGGCCGGGATTCCCGGCCCGTCGTCGGCGACGTAGAACCCGGAGTCGAAGCTCCCGACCGTGACCTCCTCGCCGCCGTGTTCGACCGCGTTTCGAAAGAGGTTCTCGAACAGCGCGCGCAGTCGCCGCTCGTCCGAACGTACGGTCTCATCGGCAGCGGCGTGGAGCGTCATCTCGGGCGTCTCGACCGTACCCCACGCGTCGCGTGCGACCGTATCGAGGTCCACGCGCGCGAGGTCGCCCACTGTCTCACCCTGCCGCGACAGCGCGAGCACCTCGTCGACGAGTCGCTCCATGCGCCCGTGAGCGCGCTCGACCGCCTCGAAGTGGTGTTCGTCTCCCGTCTCCCGCGCGAGTTCGAGGTGGCCCTGCGCGACGTTCATCGGATTGCGGAGGTCGTGGGAGACGATGCTCGCGAACTCGTCTAACCGATTTCGCTGTTCGGCCAACTCCGCGGTGCGCTGCTGAACGCGACTGTAGTAGACACCGAGCAGACCGCCACCGAGCGCCCCGAGAGTGACTTTCGTGAGAGCGATGGTCTCCGGTTGGAGCATCGGTCGGCCCTGCATCGACTGGAGGACCGACACCCATCCCGAGAGCAGGCCCATCACGGTCGCGCCACCCACGCTCCAGAGGAGAACCGCGGTCACGAGGTCGGCCGGAGTGTCGTCCAGTCGAAGCCAGACGCCGAGCGCGACCAGAAACAACGAGAGACCGATTGGGAGACTGAGTTGGACGACTTCCGGGGACAACACCTCGTCGGAGACGAACACGTGACTCACCGAGACGGCGAGCAAGCTACCGCCGAACCCGGCGACCGACCACTCCCGAAGCGACACTGCGGTTGGCGTCGCATCGGATACGTCAAACCCGGAGCACATGCGAGCAGTCGTCGATTAGTTGCCGAACACGTCGCTAATCCGGTCGCGCCACTCCTGAATCCCTTCGATTTCGTCGCGGATGTCGGTGATGTCGCCCTCGACGCTCTCGACGCGCGCGGTGAGGTTCTCCTCCATCGCGTCGAGGTCTGACGACAACGAATCGACGTCTTCGGAGACGTTCCCGACCTCCTCGGAGACATTTCGGACCTCCTCGGAGACGCTCTCGACTTCCTCGGACACGTCGGCCACGTTTTCGAGTTCGGAACGAACCGCGTCGAGTTCGTCCGTGAGCGTTTCGAGTTCGTCGCCGACGGCCGTCACGTCTTCGGTGTTCGCGCCCACCAGTCCTTCGAGGTCGTCGAGACCCGTTTCGAGCGCTTCGACCTCGTCGCCGAGGTCTTCGAGGTCGCCGACCGCTTCCAGTTGGCTTTCGAGCGCCTGCACGTCGTCGCCGAGGTCTTCGAGCGCCTGTACGTCCTCACGGAGGTCTTCGAGCGCCTGTACGTCCTCACGGAGGTCCGCAACCGCGTCGAGGTCGTCCTCGAGGTCGCCGACCTCCGTGCGGAGGTCGGCGACCGCGCCGAGTTCGTCCTCGACCGCCGAAACGTCCGCACGCAGGTCCTCGACCGTTCCGAGGTCCGATTTCACGGTGTCGAGGTCGGACTCGACCGCCGTGAGACTCGTCTCGAACGTCGAGATATCGGCTTCGACCGCCGAGAGGTCGGCGTCGAGTTCCTCGACTCTGTCGTCGGTGTCGGCGGTGTCGGTGCGAACCGCCTGTAACTCGTTCTCGAACGCCTCGATGTCGGCGCGGACCTGCGCGAGGTCGGTCTCGAAACCGCCGAGGATGTCGTCGGCGACCCCGTTCTCGTCGATGAACTCTTCGAGCGCCTCGGTGTACGCCGAGAGGTCCTCGACCCGCGACTGGAGGTGGCGGATGCGGACGTTCGTGCTCTCTGGCGTCTCGACGTCGAGTTCGCGCTGAATCGCCCGCAGGTCGTCGTCGGCCACCTCCCCCGACCGAATCTCCTCGGCGAGCGTCGCGGCCACGCTTCCGGGACTCGGCGGCGAGACTTCGGGTTCGACGGCCGAGGGTTCCTCCGTGGTCTCCGAGGGACCGTCTTCCTCGAAGTCGTCGAACGTCTCTTCGTCCTGGAACGTCTCCTCGCCGTCGAGCACTCCTTCGTTTTCTAACGCGTCGTCCTCGGCTTCGGGGGCGAGGTCGGCTTCGCCGTGGTCGAACTCGTCGTCTCCGAAGTCGTCGTCCCTGGCCAGCGGGTCGTCGTCACGCGACTCCTCCGAGTCGCCGGAGTCGGCGTCCGCGGCGAGCGGGTCCGAATCTGTCGCGAGCGGGTCGTCTCCCTCCTCGGCGAGCGGGTCGGAGTCGGCCGCGAGCGGGTCGTCCGCGGCGGCTTCGTCGTCGAGATCGAGGTCGTCCTCGCCCGCGACCACGTCGCGGACGAGCTGGCTGTCCTCCTCCGAAACGATGTCGGTGATGGTGTTTCCGTCGGGGCCGCCGACTTCGCCGCCGAGGGCGTCGGCGCTCGGACTCGATTCCGCCTCGGGTCCGGAGTCCGAGACGGGTGAGTCGGCCGATTCGGATGCGCCCGAATCGACCGTGACCGGTGCGACCTCCTCGATGGTCGGTGCAGCGAGGAAGTTCCCTGGGTCGTCGTCGTCGCCGAGTCGGACGCCGTAGACCGTGACGAACTCCTCGTCGGCGTCGATTTCGCGCTCGAACTGGACCCGGTGGTCCTTGTAGGCGGTCCAGTTGTCGTTCTCGTAGTCGGGGTGAAAGCCCACGTTATCCATCGGGAACGTTTCTGGAATGTCGTCAATGAGACGGAAGCTCGCGCGCTCGTCGCGCTGGCTCCGTACCACGAACTTGATTGCGGGGACCGCGAACTCGTCGCCCTCGAAGGACTTCTCGACAACGACGCCGCTGTCCTCCGCGGTCACGACTTCGGTCATACTATCGCTCATACGATTCACATCCCAGAACGGCCATATAAATCACACGCAGACAGAACAGATTTGTGAGAGGAATCGTTCCCGAAGGCGTCGCACTCGACACCGGAATTTAGGGCGTTTCGGCCCGTGTGTCTTCGTATGCTGCTCGTGGGAACGTACGACGGCGTGTATCGCGCAGATAGGCCGCGGTTCGAGTCCGCGGAGCGAACCCTCGATTCGGGACGAGTCCTCCGGGTTCGGCGGTTCGACGACTGGCGCGGCGTCTTCGCCGCGACCAAGACGGGACTGTATCGCTCGACGGACGAGGGGGCTTCGTGGACGGACCTCGGCGTGCCGCGCGAGGAAGTCTACTCGGTCGTCGGGGACCCGGACGGAGAGCGCCTCTACGCGGGTACTCACCCCGCACATCTCTACGTTTCGGAGGACGACGGAGAGTCGTGGACGGAGTTGGAGGGGTTCCAGGACCTCCCTTCGCGAGAGGAGTGGTACACCCCCCGCCACCGAGACGAGGCCCACATTCGAAGTCTCGGCGCGCACGCGGACGCCCGCGACCGCGTGGTCGCGGGCGTCGAAGTCGGCGGCGTCCACGTCAGCGACGACAGGGGCGAGACGTGGACCGAGCGAAAGCAGGGCGTTCACGACGACGTGCACCACGTTCTGATTCTCGGTCCGGGCGAGTACGTCGCCTCCTGTGGCGGCGGTCTCTACCGAACTCGGGACGCGGGCGAGACGTGGATGCGACTGGACGAGGCTCTCGACCACACCTACTTCCGCGAGGCGTTCTTCCACGGGGGCGACACCGACGACGGCGTGCTGTACGCCGCGGCGGCGCGCTCCTCGCCCGGAACGTGGAGCGGCGAGACCGGAGCGGACGCGGCGCTGTTCGAGTCCCGCGATGGGGGCGACACCTTCGAGGCGCTCGACTATCCGGGCCGCCCCGAGGAGGTCGTGCTCGCGTGGACGGCCCACGACGGCGGTGTCGTCGCCGGAACGAACGACGGTCGGGTCCTCGTGCGCGAGACCGACGGGTGGGTCACCGGTGGCGAGGTTCCCGCTGGCGTATCGTCGCTCTGTGGCGTGTAGACCGCTGGCTCGTGCAACGCTCTGTGTTGGCTCAGCCCTTTCGGGGTAGTCGGACTGGCGGTTACGAGGTAGGGCGGTTTCGCCGCCGGACGGCGGCGAAACCGCTTGATGACACTGCTGGCTGACTCGCCAGCTATCTGCTCGCAACCGCAAGAGGACAGTTCACGTCCTCCGCGTCGCGCTCGCGCCGTCGGACTCCGACGGTGCGAGCGGGACCGCGCGAAACGTCCGGGCAGGGTTGGTCCCGGCTTCGTACTTCAACGTTCGGACCGTACCGTGAGACTCCGCACACCGCGGGGCCGCCGCCCAGCGGGCGGCGGCCCCGCGATATCAGCAAGTCGGTGCGTATCCGGCAGGTCTAAAACGCCACAGACCCAATTCGGAACACATGAGCATCGAAACCGACGTGGACGCGACGACCAGCGAGCGGTCCCACCTCGAAACGCTCGGTACGGAACTCGGCGAGGCCATCGCCGAGTCGGCCGAGTACGAGGCGTTCCAGAGCGCGAAGGAGGCCGTCGAGGAGGACGACGAGGCCCAGGAACACGTCCGGGAGTTCGAACAGCTTCGCCAGGAGTTCATGCTCGCGCGCCAGACCGGCGAGGCGACCCAAGAGGACGTACAGAAGGTCCAGCGCGCCCAGCAGGAGCTTCACGAACTCCCCGTGATGGCCGAGTATCTCGAAGCCCAGGCCGAACTGGAGGCGAAGCTCGAAACCATCAACGAGGCCATCTCCGAGCCGCTCGCGGTCGATTTCGGCCAGCAGGCTGGCGGCTGCTGCGAGGACTGAACGGTTCCGAGCCGATTTTCGTCTGATTCTTTCGAGTCGGTTTCACCCGCGAGTGGCAACCACGCCTAAGTCGATGCCCGACGACATCTCCGATGGTGGGGGAAATGGAAGACAACACATCGACAGAGACCGAGATAACGACAGACCGAGAAACCATACGGACGTGGGTGGAAGACAGCGGCACGCAACCGGGTTACATGACGGACGAGGCGGGCGAGCGACGGCTTCACATCTACCACCCCGAACGGGACTCGACCGAGTCAGTCGAGGAGACGACGTGGGACGAATTTTTCGACCGACTCGAAGACGACGAGATGGTGCTGGTCCGGCACGCCGACCGGCCGAGCGAGGGGGCCGACCAGTTCGAACTCCTCTCGCGGACCGAGGCGATGGAGCGCGCGACCCTCGACGACGAGGAAGTCGAGCAGGCGCTGTTGGAGGGCGAGGTCGTCACGAGCGAAATCGTGGAGACGAAAGTAGTCGAGCGCACGGTCCGGGAGACCGAGACCATCGAGAGCGAAGTCGTAGACAGCGAAGTCGTTCGCGACGAGGTCATCGATAGCGAACTCGTTCGGCGCGAAATCGCGGGCATCCACCTCGGCGAGGAGGAGACCGGCGTCGCGGTGGTCGAAGACAGCGAGACCGTCGGGTGGGACGAGGAGATGATGGAAATCGAGCAGGAGGTCATCACCGTGGACGTGGACGAGACGAGGCAGGTCACGCGCGAAATCATCGAGCAAAAGACGGTCGAGAGCCGGGTCGTGGACCGCGACGTGGAGGGAACCGAAACCCTCGAATCCGACACGCTGGAGGGTCACGTGGACCTCGAAGGCGTCCATCGGACCATCGTGGAGAGCGACATGCTCGGCGGCGAGATGGTGACTGAGGACGTCATCGAGGGCGGCCACCTCGAAAGCGAGTTCACGGACGAGGAGACCATCCTGACCGAACTCTACGAGCGCCGACTGGTCGAGGACGAGGTCCTCGACCGCAAGCGCCTGACCTTCGAACTCGTGACCGAGGAGGTCGTCAGCACCGAGACGATGGGGACGCGGACGGTCGAGAGCGAACTCATCGGCTCGGACATGGTCACCGAGATAGTCGAGATGGGAGGTGCGACCGCGGCCGGAACCGAAACGACGACTACGACCGAGACGACTGCGACCGAAACGGAAACGACGACTGCGACGACGAGCGAAGAAACCGCCTCGATGGGGGACGCCCCGGCGACCGACGAGACAGCCGCGATGAGCGACGAGACGGCCGGAATGGGCGACGAGACCGGAGCCGAGACATCGACCGCCGCGGTCACGTTGGACGACGACGACGTGGGCAAGACGGTTATCGACGCTAACAACGAGGACGTCGGCGTCATTAGCGAGGTGGACCAAGACGCGAATCTGGTGTACGTGGACCCGCACCCCGGACTCGCCAAGCGCATCCGGACTCGACTCGGGTGGGAGGGCCACGACGACGACGACTACACCGTCGAACCCGACCGCATCGAGGAGATTACCGACGACGAGATTCGACTCCGGAGCCTCTGAACGCGGAAGACAACACTTACCTCCCTTCTCGGCCCAGTTCGGCGCATGGCGATACACTCAGACTGGGGAGACTGGCTCCCGCGCGCTGTCGAGGACGCAGACCCCGAGGGCATCGCGGTCTGGTATCTCGGCTGTAACGGCTTCGTGCTCACGGCCGACGACACGACGGTTTTCGTGGACCCATACCTCGGAACGGGCGACCCGCCGCGAACCGTCCGGATGGTACCGATTCCGTTCGACCCCGAGGACGTGGCCGAGGCCGACGCGGTGCTGGCGACTCACGAGCACACCGACCACGTTCACGGGCCGAGTCAGGCCCCGATTCTCGAACGGACGGGGGCGACCTTCTACGCGCCCGACGACAGCCTCGCCGTCGCGCGCGAGGAGGAAAACTGGACCGACGAGTGGGACGTGACCGACGACCAGTTCGAGGAAGTCGCAGAGGGCGACACCTTCGAGGTCGGCGCGTTCACGATTCACGTCGAACCCGCGAACGACCCCGATGCGACACACCCGGTGAGCTACGTCTTCGAGTACGAGGACCGGACGTTCTTCCACGGCGGCGACACCAAGCCGAGCGACGAGTTCGCGCGAATCGGCGAGGAGTACGACATCGACCTCGGCGTGCTGGCGTTCGGCACGGTCGGCAACATTCCCGACAAGCAGACCCGCGAGCCGAAGCGTACCCGGTGGTACAACGACGAGAATCAGGCGGTCGAGGCCGCGAGCGACCTTCAGTTCGATAGATTCCTGCCGAGCCACTGGGACATGTGGAAGGGGCTGACCGCCGACCCGAAGGCGCTCCACCACCACGCCCGGAGTTTCGAGTACCCCCGTCAGCTCGAAATTGTGGAAATCGGTGACAGAGTCAGTCTGTAGCCCGATTCGGAGAACACCGTCCTTAAGCGTCCGCGCCAACAAAACAGTTCCAATGAGCCAAGAGACCGAGTACAGCGAAGGGGACCTCCGGAACACCGGGATGTCCCTCAAACACGACCGGGAGTGGGACTACGAACTCGACCGAATCGTGGAGGCGGTCGAGGAGCGCGACGCCACCAAGGTCGGCCTCCAGTTCCCCGAGGGACTCAAGCGCCGCGGCCCGAAGGTCGCCGACGACATCCGCGCGCTCGTCCCCGACGACGTGACCGTGATGCTGTCGGGCCAACCGTGTTACGGAGCCTGCGACCTCGACACCTTCCTGATGAAGCGGACCGACGTCTTCGTCCACTTCGGCCACTCGCCGATGAAGAACACGGACAAGGTCATCTACGTCCCCCTCTTCTCGAACGTGGACGTGTTCCCCATCATGGAGGAGTCGCTGGAGGAACTCCCCGACTCGGACGCGTCCGACGACCGACCGAGCGTCGGTCTCGTCACGACCGCCCAGCACATGAACCGCTTCGAGGAGATGAAAGACTGGCTCGATGAACGCGGCTTCGACGTGAAGACTCGGCGCGGCGACGACCGACTCACCCACGAGGGGCAGGTCCTCGGGTGTAACTACGCCAGTGCCGACATCGACGCCAACCACGTACTGTACGTCGGTGGCGGGAAGTTCCATCCGCTCGGACTGGCGATGGAGCATCCCGACAAGAAGGTCGTCATCGCCGACCCCGTGAACAACGTCGTGACCGTGGCCGATACCGAAAAGTTCCTCAAGCAACGCTACGGCGCGGTCCACCGCGCGATGGACGCCGAGAAGTGGGGCGTCATCTTCTGCACGAAAATCGGACAGGGCCGGTGGGAGCAGGCCCAGGAGATTCTCGACGGCAACGACGACGCCTATCTCATCACGATGGACGAGGTCACGCCCGACCGCCTGCGGAACTTCGATATGGACGCCTTCGTGAACACCGGATGTCCGCGCATCACGACCGACGACGGCCCGCAGTTCCACAAGCCGATGCTCACGCCCGGCGAGTACGAAATCGCGGTCGGGAACAAACCGCTCGAAGACCTGAGCTTCGACACCTTCCACGGGACCTGGTGACGACGACTCCCTGACTTTTTTTCGTCTGCTGCCCGATACGCCCTGCATGGTCGGCTTGGAGCGCGGGACGGTCGAACTTCGGCCCTACGATTCGAAGTGGAAACGTCACTACGAGGCGGAGGTCAGGCGACTCGACGCGGTCGCTGGCGACCGCCTGCGCGAGTTCGCACACGTCGGCAGCACCGCCGTCGAGGGTCTGGCCGCGAAACCCATCATCGACATGCTGGCGGTCGTCGCGGACCTCGACGCCGCCAGCGACCTCGTCCCGCTTCTCGAATCACACGGCTACGAGTTTCGGCCAAACGACGACGTACCGGGACGGCTCTTTCTCGCCAAGGGACCCCGGACCGAACGCACTCACTACCTCTCGCTCGTCGAGCGCGACGGCGACTGCTACCGGGAGGCCGTCGCGTTTCGCGATTATCTGCGCTCGCACCCCGAAACTGCGGCGGAGTACGAAGACGTGAAACGCGAATTGGCCGAGGCCCACCCCGACGAACGCGAGAAATACACCGAGAAAAAGGGGGAGTTCGTCCAGCAGGTCCTTCAGCGCGCGCTGGCGTGAGTCCCGGCTCACGCCGACCTTCGTGCGAGTGACGGGGAAATCAGTCTCCGCCGTACTGAATCAGTAGCTCAGAACTCCGAAACCACGTCTGCCATACAGCCGTCGCCGGGTTCGTGGTACGAGAAGTGGTCGGGCACGTAATCGACGTTGTGGTCGGTGTAGTTCACGGGCGGCGTGCCCTCACACCCCTCCTCGCCGACCGCCGAGTCGAACTCGGCGGTCGAGTACGCCCAGTCGAGCACGTCGTCGTCGGACTTCCAGAAGTTATCGACCGATTTGGCGACCGCCGCGACGCTCTCGCCGTACTCGCCGTCCACGGCCACGGCGTCGTTGTCGGTGGCCGCGCCGAGCAGGGTCGCCGACTCGACGTAGTCAGTCTTCCCCAATTCGTAGAGCGCCTTGAGCGTCGCGGAGACCACGCGACCGCCCATCGAGTGGCCGACGAGTCGGACGCGCGCGCCGGTCTCCTCGCGGTAGTCGGTGACGAAGTTCGCGAGCTTCTTGCCGTTTCGTTCGGCGATGTCGGTCGCGGGCCACCAGTCGTCGAGGCTCGTGTCCGAGTCGTAGCTGAAGCCGATAACGGGGGAGTCGTAGCCGTTGTCCCGGAGCGACTGCTTCACCGTGGCGAAGTGGTCGGGCGCGTCCGACTCCTCGACGAGCCACCCGTGAACCGAAATCACGACCTCGTCAGGCGCGCTCCCGTCGTAGCCCGGGATGTCGCCGACCGTGTCGTAATCCTCCTCGGTGTGGCCGTCGGTGAGCTGGTCGCCGTCCCACCAGTGGATGTCGAAGTGGCCGCGGGTGGTGGCTCGCGGAAAGTCTGCCGGACCGGTGATGTCGCCGTCGTCACCGTCGAACGCGGCCGCCGATCCCGCGAACCCGGCGAGACCGACCGCGGCCGCACCGCCGCGAAGGACCGTGCGGCGGCCGATTCGGGTCGTCTCGGGTCCGTTCTCTCGATGGTCGTCTGAGTCCATACCGTCAGCACGAACTCACAGAAATTAAATTTTGCTAGAGAGTGGTTGATATTAATAGGCCGTCTGGATTTCATTCGGACGCTCGGCCGCCGACGTGACAACCCCGCACCGAGAATATTACTATTGGGCATTCACAAACCTTTTTGTATGAGTAAATGGAATGGTCGGGTAACGATGAGCGCCACCCGTTCCGCCGATGTCCGAACTGCCATCGACCGTTGTCGCGTCGAGGACGCCACGCCCGTCTCGCTCGACGCCGAATCTATCACTTCGACCGCGCCCGACCACCTCCGCGAACTCAAGCAGGAGCTCGTGGCCGACGACCTCGTGCCCGCTCGCGTGGTCGTAGACGCCTGCTTCGGCGAGGACTGCTCGTTCGCCACGCAGGACGAGGCCGACCGCGTCCGGGAGTACGTCCGCGCGGCCGCCTTCCTCGGCGCGAACACGGTCACGGTCGAGTTCGGGAGCGTCGGCGACGAGTCGAAGGTCCGACCCGCGCTCGCGGCGGTCGCGGAACGCGCCCGCCGCGAGGGCGTCGCGCTCGACGTGGCCGGTCCCATCACGCTCGACGCCTGAGACTGCTTCTGCGATTTGCTCTCTTTCCTACGCTCGCCCACACAGCTACCGCGAATCGGACGGTGACGCATTCCACCGAAACAGACGGTGACGCAATCAATGGGTGGGAATGAAAGGGGCCGCCCGGTCGCGTTCATCTTGGTCGCCTGACCGACCTCTATCCGCGCGGGTGGTGCGGAGAGCGCGGATATGTCGGTCAGAGACCGCGAGCGGGCGGGGGCTTTCTGGCCGTTCTCGGTTCTGGTAATTGCGGTTCGAAGCAAAATACCCGAAATCCGAATCGCCTCATTCGGACCACCACCGGCCGATAGAATCCGAACGTTCTCCTTTACAGAATCGCTATCCACCCATATGAGCAGGGCCGCCCTCGAACGCCGCCTCTCCCAAGTAGCGGGCTTCGAAGACCCCCGCGTCGAGTACGAGCAGTACCCGACGCCCGCCGACCTCGCGGCCCACCTCGTCCACCTCGCCGACGTGCAGGGCGACCTCGCCGGAAAGACGGTGGTCGATTTGGGGACCGGGACCGGGATGCTCGCGCTCGGGGCCGCGTGTCGCGGCCCCGAGCGCGTGCTCGGACTCGACCGCGACCGCGCGGCGCTCGCGCAGGCCCGCGAGAACGAGCGCCGCGTCCGGCCCGAAATCGAGGTCGAGTGGCTCGCCGGGGACGCGACCCGCCACCCGTTCTGTCCCGGTGGCGTCACCGACGGCACGGTGCTGATGAATCCACCGTTCGGCGCACAGCGCGGCAACGAACACGCCGACCGCGCGTTCCTCGAAACCGCGGCGGAACTCGGCGGGGTGTCGTACTCGATTCACAACGCCGGAAGTCAAAGGTTCGTGGAGGCGTTCGCCGACGACGAGGGCGGCGAGGTGACTCACGCCTTCCGGGCGGAGTTGGCGCTGGCGCGGCAGTTCGACCACCAGACCAGCGAGCGCGAGGTCATCGACGCCGAGGCGTTCCGGGTGGTGTGGGACGGGTAGGCCCCCACCGTCGCCCGAGGTCGCTCAGTTGTAGGTCTCCTTCGACGCGACTCGGACGCGGGTCCCGTCGAACGCCGCGAACACGCGATTTCCGTCGCGCTCGAACCGGATGCCGTCGAGTATCACGCGCTCGCCGTCGGCGGGAATCGGTGCCGTGGAGACCGTGGAGTTGTTCCGCGAGAGTCGCAGGTCGAAGCCGCCGTTCTCGGGGACGATGCTCACGTTCTTCTCGGCGAGGGTCGGCCCGGCCGTCACGGGGTCGGAGGCGTAGGTGGGAGTCCACCGCTCGTCGTCGGGACCCCGGAGCCACACCTGATACGCGGTCCCGCCGTCGGCGGCCGACCAGCCCCCTCGCTGGACGCGGACGACCTCCGACCAGCCGACGCCGCCGACTCGGACCGCGGCGCGACCCGAGAACGCGAGTCGTCCCTTCGAGACCTGTTGGGTCCAGATTTCGCGGTCGTCGTTCACGACGATGACGCCGCTCGTTCGGACGTTCGTGGTCTCGCCGAACGCTTCGATGTCCACGACCGACACCTTCTGATTCTCGATGTTCTCGGCGTAGGTCACAGCGTAGCCCTCGACCTCGATTCCGGGTCCGTCGCCCGGAACGCTCGCGTCGTCCACGGTCGTGAGATTCACCGGAATCGCGACCCCGGCCATGACCGCGAGCGGGGCGGCGAGGACGAGGAAACCGACCACCTGACGCGACACGTTTCCGAACGCGATTTCTCGGTCGGCGGTCGCCGCGACCGTCGTCATCGCCGCGACCGCGACCACGAAGACGATGCCGAGACCCTGATAGAGGACGTAGCTTTCGTCGCCGCGGTACCACCACACCGCCCAGAGGGTCATCGAGGTGCCGAGAAGCACTGCGCCGGTCCAGAGTCGGAGCGCGTCGGGGCGTTCGCGCCGTCGGTAGAGGACAACGACGCCGAGCAGGAGTCCGAGGAACAGGCCGAGCGCGTGGCCCTGCACCGCGACTCCGTACCACCACGGGTCGCTGAAGGAGGGTTCGGCCGACCCGAAGACGACCGGGTTTCGCATGACGTCGTAGACGGTCCGAATCACCTCTTGGCCCGCCACAGCGATTACGGTCAGCAGGGGGTAGCGCACCAGCGCGAAGCCGACGAACGCGAACACGACGCCCGAGAAGCCGATGACCGGTCCCCACGCGAGCAGGCTGGTGGCGAGACCGACCGCGAACACGCCGACCGGGAACACGACGAACGCGCGAATCCACGGGTGGGTGGTCCACGACGAGAACGGATTGTCGCCGCGCTCGCCGCCGAAGTGGCCGAAATAGTACTCCGCAAGCGGGGCCACCGCGACGGTGGTCGTGAGATTCCCGACGAGGTGGCCCGACCCGCCGTGGGAGAACGCCGCGAAGAACCACCCGGTCGGGTAGAAGTACGACCACGACGAGAACGGGAGCGTCAGCGGCCAGTGCCAGCGTTGCGCGCCCTGCTGGACGAACAGGTACACCGCCAGCACGCCGAGAATCGAGACGAGCGTGCCCCACGGGACGCCCAGCAGAAATCGCCGTCTGAGACGCAGGCCCCACTCCCCGCGCGGGCGGTCGATTCGCCACACGAGCGAGAGCGACAGCAGAAAGACCAGCGGGATGGCGACCTGTACGGGGGCAGGAAGCCACGACGGAACGTCGAGCATATCGCGTCCTTTCGACCGAGACGGTATAAATTCGGGGCGAATTCGCCCGAGGTTCCGACCGGCACAAGGCGGTTTCGGGCGATTTCGTGAATTGTCACAGACCACGGGACGCGCCGCGCGCTCGGTCGCGCCACCGTCGGCGCGACTGAGCGCGCACGCGGGGAGGCACGGGGGCGCGGTGCTGTGCGGTGGCGGTGCGGTCCTCATAGGTACCGGGAGTAGCTAGCTAGCTTCGTGGTCGATGCTTTGTGGTCGTTGCTTCGCGGTCGTTGCTTCGCGGTCGTTTCTTCGCGGCCGTTTTGCGGGGAATAGCAGTCTTCACACTCCTTCTCTCGAACGCGGTTTCAGACACCGAAACACCTCACACCGGCAACAGAATCACCGCGAATCTCCGAGCGACCCACAGAACCTCGGTTTCGCAACCTTGAAACGCCCAAAGCCAGTATCCCTGCGCATGGAACTTCGGGTCATCGACAAAGGCGACGACGAACTCTCTATCGAGATCGCGGGGGAGGACCACACCTTCATGAACGTGCTGAAGGGCACCCTGCTCGAACAGTCGGGCGTCGCCGCCGCGACCTACGACGTGAACCCCGAGCAGTCCGGCGGCCAGACCGAACCTATCCTCACCATCAAGACCGAGGACGGCACCGACCCCATCGACGCGCTCGAAACTGCCGCGGGCAACATCCGCGAGAAGACGAACGCGTTCCAAGACGCCTACCGAAACGCGGCCTGATTTTCGCCGGTTCGGACCGTTTTGGCGGTTTTTCCACCCCCCGAGCGACCGCGCTCGCCGACGCCGCGAAATCGACGGACGAGTGCCCTCCGTCCCCGCGCCGTCTTCGAATCGTTCCCGCGCCGTCGCCGAGGTAAGCCGGGCGTAACGACCGTAATCCGCCGCGGAACCCCGAAACGGTGGCGTCGGTTTATTGACGGCGTCGGCGTCGTTCCGGCGCATGCAAACACGCCCAGTAGTCGTCGCCGCGCTCGTTCTGCTCGCTGGCGTCTCGGCCGGAATCGGGACGGCAGTCGCCGCGCCCGCCGACGCGTCGCCCGGAGAGATTTCGTCAGCACCCGCCGCGAGTGCCGCCCAGGACGCACAGAACGACACCGAAGTGACGGTCCAGAATCTCACGATAGGAGAGTTAGCCCTCACGGACGTTCGGATAGCCGACGCGCGACTCGACGACGTGGTTCTCGAAGGGACGGACGCGACCAATCCGCTCGGACAGGCCACCGCGTCGAACCTGACGATAGCGAACGCCACCTTGAACGACGTGACGTTCGAGGACGTGACCATCCGAAACGAGACCGTCGCCGAGGACCTCCTCGGCGGTGAGACGCCCGAGAACGACACCGTGACGCTCGACAACGCCTCGCTATCGAACGTGAGCATGGAGTCGCTCGCGGTCGATGAGGCCCAAGCGAGTGAGGTCGATGTCGGCGACGTGCAGGCCGCGCTTTCGACGCCCGAGACCGTCGAGGAGGGCGAGGAAATCGAAGACGCCACGATGGAAGTTGGTAACATGACCGTCGAGAGCGCGAGCCTCGATTCGGTGTCGGCCGACGACGCGAGCATCGAGAACGCGTCGGCCGGTATCGGACCGGCGGTTCCTGACACGGGCGAGGAGACGACGGAAGCGGAGGAGACGACCGAGGAAGAAGAACCGGAGGACGACGAGACGACGGACGCTGAGGAAGAAACGACCGAGGAGGAAGAGACGACCGAAGCGTAAACCGAGACTCACACACTTTGTGCGGTCATCGCCGAACGGGAGCGCCGCCGATTCAGAGCCGAATCGGCAGTCCTTTTTCGTCCAGATACTCCTTGACCTCTCGAATCGAGTAGTCGTCGTAGTGGAAGATAGACGCCGCGAGCGCGGCGTCCGCGCCCGCGTCGGTGAACACCTCGTACATGTCCTCGGGACCGCCGCATCCGGAGGACGCGATGACGGGCGTATCGACCGCGTCACAGACCGACTTCGTGAGCGGGATGTCGTAGCCTTCCTCGGTGCCGTCGGCGTCGATGGAGTTGACGAACAGTTCGCCAGCGCCTCGGGACTCGGCTTCGCGCGACCACTCCACTACGTCGAGACCGGTGCCCTCGCGGCCACCCTTGACGGTACACTCGAACCAACACGATTCGCCGTCGACCTGTGCGTAGTGTTCGCCCTGTTCGTCGAACCGCCTGCGGGCGTCCACGCTGATGACGATGCACTGGCTGCCGAACGACTCCGCGCCCTCGGTTATGAGTTCGGGCTTCGCAATCGCGCCGGAGTTGATGGATACTTTGTCCGCGCCCGCACGGAGGGTCTCTTTGATGTCCTCGCGCGTGCGGATGCCCCCGCCCACCGTGAGCGGGATGAAGATTTCGTCGGCCACGTCCTCGACCACGCCGAGCATGGTCTCGCGGCCATCGGCGCTCGCGGTGATGTCGAGGAAGACGAACTCGTCGGCTCCCGATTCGTTGTACCGGCGGGCCATCTCGACCGGGTCGCCGGTGTATTCGAGGTTCTCGAAGTTGACGCCGGTGTAGACCGCGGCGTTCCCGTCGTCGTCCAAGTCCACGTCGATGCACGGGATGATGCGTTTGGTGAGAGTCATTCCTTGCGAGAGAGTTGGCGCGAGCGCGGTTTCACCGTTTCGACTGCGACAGCAGAAGAACTGGAGTTAAGTGACCTCCGACTCAACCGTCGGGTATGAGCGACCACAACGACGACAGCCACGGACGCGACGTAGAGGGTATCGAGCGCGTGACCTCACCGATGCAGGAGTTCTCGATGCGCGAGGCCGGAATCGGCTTCGTCGTCCTCGCCATCGGACTGGCGGTGGCGTACGCGCTTCCCCTGCTCGCGGCCTGAGAATATTTTCGGTCGCGGTGAGTCGGCTCGCCGTCCGGAGACCGTATCGTGAATAACAATTTACAGACTTCGTTCTCTGTTCGGAATCATCCAAAACCCCGATACACTTTGCGACGGCAATTTGAAGGTCCTGTTCCTCTATGACGGAAATCTGATCGTCCTGCTCCGCTGTGACGGTGGTCTAAGCGTTCTGCTCCGTTGTGACGGCATGGCAATCTAAGCGTCCTGCTCGCACGTCGCAACTGAGAAACCGCACAGCACCGCGACAGCCACACGCCTCCCCAACCGATTCCCTCACTCGCTTCCTTCGGTCGCTCGCTCGGTCATCCCTCGCGCGGTTGTGTCGCGCCACAGGGGCGCGACCGCACGCGCCACGTCGAAGGTAAAGATACACGACCCACGTCGAAAGTGAAAATACGCGAAACGTCTCAGTCGAGTTCGCGCGCCAGCACGTCCCGGAGGTCGGCGATTTCGGCGGCATCGTAGGCGAGACGCCCACCATCGATTTCGAGGTCGAGCGCGCCCGAGTCGTCGGCCGAACCGAGTCCGACCACCGGGGCCACGCCGTCGAAGGCGTCGCGGACCGCCTCGGGGTCGGTCGTCTCCACGACCGCGCGGCCCGGCGTCTCCGCGAAGAGTGCCTCGACGGAATCCACTTCGACCGTCGCGCCCGCGTCGTCAGTCACCATCTCGGCGAGCGAGACCGCGAGACCGCCGTGGCTCACGTCGTGGACCGCGAGGGTGTCGGGGTGGTCGGCCACCGCCGCGAGCGCGCTGACGACTTCAGGGGCGTTCTCGGGGAGCGCGGGGAAGCGGTCGGTGCCGCCCGCCTGGGCGAGGTACTCCGACCCGCCGAGACGGCGGTCCCCGTCGTCGCCGACCGCGAGCAGGGTTCCCTCGCCCGAGAGTGCGGCAGGTGGGGCCTCGTAGCCCGCTTTCGTGCCCGTCATCGCGAGGGTCGGCGTCGGCGGAATCGGACCGGAAGGCGAGTCGTTGTAGAGCGAGACGTTCCCGCCCACGACTGGGACCGAGAGGTCCCGGCACATGTCGGCCAGTCCGTCTACGATGCCCTTGAAACCGCCGTACACGTCGGGCTTTTCGGGGTTGCCGCCGTTGAGGCAGTCCACCGCGGCGAGTGGCGTCGCGCCCTTGGCCGCGAGGTTCGTGGCGTTTTCGAGCGCGACCGCCCGCGCGCCGTCGTAGGGCGCGGCGGTCGTCCAGCGCGGGTTCGCGCCCGACGAGAACGCGAGGCCCGCACCAGCGTCCCGGAGCGCCAACACCGCCGAGTCGTCGCCCGGCGGGGTCGCGGTCCGGACCTGTACCTCGTGGTCGTACTGACGGTAGACCCACCGCTTGCTCGCGGTGTTCGGGCTGGCGACGACCGCCTCGAACGCTTCTTCGAGGTCCGTATCGGGGAGGTCTCGGTCGGGTTGGGTCGGCTCCTCCGAGGCGAGGTCGTTCATCGGCGCGCCGTCCGCGAGGAACTCCGGAGGCGCGTCCACGACCGTCTCGCCCTCGAACGTGCAGACGTAGTTTCCCTCCGTGACTTCACCGATGACCGAACAGCCCAAGTCGTACTTCTCGGCGACCTGCGCCACGGCGTCCACGTTCTCGGGGCGGACCTCGTAGCACATCCGCTCTTGGGACTCGGCGAGCAGAATCTCCAGGGCGTTCATGTTCGGTTCGCGCTGGTGAACGTCTTCGAGCGCGATTTCACAGCCGAGGTCGCCCTTCGCGACCATCTCCGAGGACGCGCCGCCGAGTCCGGCCGCGCCGAGGTCGCGGGCCGCCTCCACGAGGTCGCGGTCGATGAGCGCCTCGTTCGCTTCGATGAGGAGCTTCTCGGTGTAGGGGTCGCCGACCTGTACCGCGGGTCGGTCCTCGGTCTCGGCGTCCTCGCCGAGGTCCTCGCTCGCGAAGCTCGCGCCGCCGAGACCGTCCCGGCCGGTGCCGTTTCCGACGAGGACGAGCTTGTTTCCAACTTCCTTCGCGTTGGCGGTGACGAGGCGCTCGGCGTCGAGCAGGCCGACGCACGCCACATTCACGAGCGGATTGCCCTCGTAGTCGGGATGGAAGTCGGTGCTCCCCGTCACGGTCGGAACGCCGATGGAGTTGCCGTAGTCCGAGATGCCGTCAACGACGCCCTCCAGCAGGTAGCGGGAGTGCTCGCGGTCGAAGTCGCCGAAGTACAGCGAGTCGGCGAGCGCGATGGGGTACGCGCCCATCGAGAGCGTGTCGCGGACGATGCCGCCGACGCCGGTGGCCGCGCCGTCGTAGGGGTCCACGAACGACGGGTGGTTGTGGCTCTCGATGCCCATCGTGATGTACGTGTCGTCGGTCGCGTCGTCGCTTTCGGCGTCGTCGTATGACGGCACGGCGACGACTGCGGCGTCGTCGCCCGGTCCGACGACGACTTGCTCGCCGTCGGAGTCGAACGCCGACAGCAGGGGTCGGGACGAACGGTACGCGCAGTGTTCGCTCCAGAGATTTTCGAACAGGGCCGCCTCCGCCGGGGTCGGCTCCCGGCCGAGTTCGGCGACGACCAGTTCGCGGTCTGGCTCGGAGAGACTCATTCACTCTCCTGTACAAACAGAGCGGATTAATGCCTTTCTATATGCAAGGACGTGCATTGACTCGCGGGCGGCCTCGTTTCCGGTGGCTCGGCTCTCTTTCCGCGTCGAAATCGTCTATTTCGGCGACAGCGAGGTGCGACACCCGACTGATAAACTCCTTTTCGATATACAAAACCGACCGGGCGTGGGGCGTCGGTCCGGTGTGTGCTTCGCGCACCTCGGCTCACCCCCGCCCCGAGCGCCAAAGTCGTTCTCGGAGCGTGTCGCGGAGCTCGCCGAGACGACGCCGCACGAGGGCGTAGTTGTAGACGCCCTCACCGACTCCCCACCCGACGAGTAGCGCGAGCGCGACCGCGAGAAACGTGGCGCTCCACGTCGGGAGCCACATCGGCGTGAACCACGGCGCGACGTGATACCATCGCTCGGCGAGTCGAACCACCGGCTCCGAAACGGGCGTTCCGCCGACGAGGTCTCCGACGACCGCCGGGACCGTGGGGAGACCGGCCGCGGTCGAGTCGCTCCCGCCCCGGAGTTCGTACGCGCCCGCCGCGCCTTGGTCGCGAATCGTCGGGCCGCCGGGTTCGTCGCCGTGGGCGACTCGCTCGGCGTCGTAGGTGGCCCACGGGACCGAGGTCTCCCAGACGATTTCGCCGGTCGGGGTCACCTCGACGACGCGGTGGTTCATCGAATCCACGACCAGCGTGTTCCCGTTCGGGAGGCGGTCGGCGTCGCGCGGCCAGTTCAGCCCCTCCGAAACCGTCCAGACGCGCTCCCACTCGCCGTCTCCGGGCGGGCCGTCCGTGCGCTCGTACTCCACGATGCGGTCGTTCTCCGAGTCGGCGACCAGAATCGTGGGCGTCCCGTTCTCGCTTTCGAGGTACTGGGGGTTGTGCTGTTCGTAGAGGGTGTCGCGGTCGCCGTCCTCGCCGAGTCGCAGGTCGATGTCCTTCGTGGAGCGATTGATTGCGATTACCTGGTCGAAGTTTCGCGGCGAGACCAAAAATTCGCCGTCGCGTATCTGGTCCACGTCGTTGACGTGGGTCCAGTCCTTCGCGGTGACGCCCGCTCCCGCGTCGTCCGGGTAGTGGTCCTCGAAGTACCACTCCCAAGTGACTTCTCCGCGAGTCCGATTGTAGACGAACACGCTGTCCCGGCTCTCGCGGTCCTCGTCGTAGTTGATGCCCGCGACGAGGAGTTCGTCGTCGTTGATGAGGTCAACGTCGTGGATGTCCGGGAGGTCGAAGCGCTCGGTCCAGACGCGCTCGCCGCGCTCGGGGTCGTACTCGTAGACCACGGTCGTCTCGCGCACGGGGTTGACGACCAGCAGATTGCCGTTGGGGAGCGGGTCCACGTCGTAGAACCAACTCCGGGTGTCGGCGGGACCGTCGTGGGTCCACTCGGCGCTCGCGTTCGGTCCGACGGCCGCGAGCTGCGCGGAGCGGCCGGGGAGCGAGTAGCCGTCGGCGTGCCACCCCTGACTCGTGACGACCGTGGTTCCGTTCGCGGGCGACTCGACCGGGCCAGCCCCGGTGTCAGGCGCGTCGTACGCGAGCGTCAACACGCCGCTCGACACGACGAGCGCGAGGACGACCACTCCGAGCAAGCCCCGAACGAGCCACCGCCGAGCGGGTAGGTCGGCCATATCTAATTCGTCTTTCAAGACGCGGATAGTGGTTTCGGATGTTTGCTCCCGAGACCGAGGCGCTTTTGCCACCGCCCTTCCAAGCCCTACGCGTGCTATCGGTCGAGCTTCACGCCCACTCGTCGCTTTCGTACGACGGCCGCGACGAAATCGACCTCCTGCTCGAACAGGCGTCGGCGGTCGGTCTCGACGCGCTAGCGATTACCGACCACGACGAAATCGACGCGAGTCTCGCGGCCGCAGAGCGGGCCGACGAGTACGGTCTCGTCGGCATTCCGGGAATCGAAATCAGCTCCGCGGCGGGCCACGTCCTCGGACTCGGCGTGACCGAGCGCGTTCCCGCCGGACTGTCGTTCGGCGAGACCCTCGACCGCATTCGCGAACAGGGCGGGGTCGCGGTCGTTCCCCATCCGTTCCAGAAGTCCCGGAGCGGCGTGATGGCGAACATCACCGGGTCGGAACTCGCCGAGGCCGACGCCATCGAAGTGTACAACTCCCGGCTGTTGACCGGGCGCGGCAATCGGAAAGCCCAGCAGTTCGCCGAACGCCGCGGCCTCCCCCAGACCGCGGGGAGCGACGCCCACATCAGCGAGATGGTCGGGCAGGCGGTCACCCGAATCGACACCGACGAGCGGAGTACCGCGGCCATCCTGGACGCCATCCGCGACGGCCGGACGAGCGCCGAGGGCAAGCGAACTCCGTGGCGAATCAGCTTCCGGCAGGCCGCGGGCGGGGCCAAGCGCCGGGTCAAGAACCGGGTCGCGAACCTTCTCGAATGATTCGGGGGGCGTCCCCGAATGCGGTCGCTCGGGCAGTCGAGGATGGGGACCCGTTTTCAGGAACCCGAGGATTCGCCGGGAAGCTTCCGGACGGCAGACTCGTCCGCGACGTGCTCGGTCGCCAGCCGATTTTCGTAGGCGAGAACGGAGCGTGGGACTTCTCGCCAAACGGCCTCTCGGACCCCGAACCACTCTCAGCAGGGTGCGTTCGCGCGGCGGACGGGTCAGCAGGCGGGGTCGAACGAATCTTCTCGCTCCCCGACCCGGAGCCGATTTCGGACCGCCAGCGCGCCGTCGCCGACCTCCGGGAGGCGCTCGGCGCGAGCCTCGGCGGCGTTCCGACCGACGGTCTCGCGGTCGCGTTCTCGGGCGGCGTCGATTCCGCACTCGTGGCGAGCGCCTTCGACGCGCCGCTCTACGTCGTGGGCTTTCCCGAGAGCCACGACGTGGCCGCGGCCCGGAGAGCCGCCCGACTGATGGACCGCAAATCCGACCTCCGGGTCGTGGAACTCGACGTGTCCGACGTGGAGCGCGCGGTCCCCGAGGTCGCGCGAGCGTCGAATCGAACGAACGCGATGGACGTGGGAATCGCGCTCCCGCTCTATCTCGCGGCCGAACGAGCAGCGAGCGACGGCTTCGACCGTCTCGCCGTCGGACAGGGCGCGGACGAACTGTTCGGGGGCTACGCGAAGGTCGCCCGCGCGCCCGAGGACCCCCGCGTCGCGGCCGAGACCGTTCGCGGGGCCGCCCGCGAGGTGATTCGCAGTCTGCCCGACCAACTCGAACGAGACGTGCTGGCGCTTCGCTCGGCGGGCGTCGAACCGGTCGCGCCGTTACTCGACGACCGAGTGATTCGCGCGGCGCTGGAACTGCCGGGCGACCTGCTGGTCGATTCTCGGGGCGAGCGCAAGAAGGCGCTCCGACTCGCGGCCCGCGAGTTCGTCCCCGACCGGGTGGCGTTCCGCGAGAAGAAGGCGGTCCAGTACGGGAGTCTGGTGGCTCGGGAGTTGGACCGACTCGCGCGACAGGCCGGGTTCAAGCGCCGGATGGACGACCACGTCTCGCAGTACGTCGCCTCGCGGGTCGAAGAGTAGGCGAGTCGGGGGACGAAAATTAGCGGTCGTTCGCCAGCACGGCGAGCGCCGCGCCCACCTCCTCGTCGGCCGAGAACGAGAGGCGCTGGCGCTCGTTGCCGATGACGACCGTGACGGTCGCCGCCTTCGACGAGTCGCCGGTCGCGCTCCCCGCGACGAGGAGCGCGACCGAGAGCGCGACGAGCGCGACCCCGTTCTGGAAGTCGTCGGCCGCGACCACCGCGCCGACGACGAGGCAGGCGCCTCCACCGCCGAGAAACAGCGTCGAGAGTTCGGGACCCTCGACTCCGGGGTCGGTCTTCACGGCCCGAATCCGGTCGTAGCCCACCGAAACAGCGTCGTCGTCGGTCGCGAACACGAGGCGGCGGTCGGTGGCCGCACACGCGGTCGGAGAGCGAATGTCGCTCCGGTGTTCGTTCGCCCAGTGGACACCGGTGGCGTCCCACGAGAAGCGTATCTCCTCGTCGTCGGCCAGCACGTCGGCGAACCGAGCGCGCTCGTTCGGGACCGAGGCCGACGAGTCGGCCTCGGTCCCCAACTCCCCGGTACTCATGTAATCGGCGTCGTATTCCGGATACAATTACATTTCGGATTGATAAGATGGTGCGAATATTTGAACTCTCCGGAGAGATGGTCCGCTCTCCGAGTCAGGCGCTCCCTCCGATTCTCTCGATGGCTTCCGCGCCGATTTGGACCACCTCGGTCGTGAACTCCTCGCCGTCCCGGAGGTCCGCGGCGGTGAACCACTCCCAGTCGTCGGCGTTCGCTTCGTCCTCTCCGGGCGACACCTCGCGGTTCGGGGCTTCGGCGAAGTAGACGAAGTCCACGTGCTGGTGGCCGACCTCGCCGTCGGGATACACGTCGATGTCGAACAGCATCACGTGCTCGGCGGGTGGGAGTTCGCGGCCCGCCTCGACTTCGACGCCCGTCTCGGGTTCGAGCAGGGTCACGTCGAGTCCGATTTCCTCGCGGACTTCGCGGCGGGCGGTCTCACGGGGGCGCTCGTCGCGGTCCACGTGGCCGCCCGGCGGGAGCCACATGTCGAGTCCCTCGTGGTGGTGCAGCGCGAGCGCGCCGTCGTTGACGACGTAGACGGTCGCGGTGAAGTGGCGAGTGGTCTCCATGCCGGAGAGATGTCGAGGTCGGGATTTGCGAGTTGCGGTCTTGTCGCGTGGACCCTCACCGGTCGAGAAGCGCGCGGACGTCCGCCCTGAGACGGTCCATCACGGCCGATTCGGTTCCGTCGGGCAGGTCGAGATGCGCGAAGTCGTTCATGATGCGGACCATCGCTAACGCCTCGTAAACGGGTTCGGGTGTCGAAACCGATTCTGTGCGGCCGGGTGCCGCCGTCCGATACCCCGACAGCATCGCTTCGCGGACCAGCGAACGGCGGTCCGAAACGTCGGGAAGGCCCGCCAAGAAGGCCCCCGAAAAGAGGTAGGCGGCGAACTCGAAGTCGTAGGCCGCCGGCACGGCGAGCGTGTAGCCCCAATCGAGCATCGCGGTGATTTCGCCCGTTTCGGGGTCTACGAGGAGGTTGTGGAGTCCGTGGTCGTTGCGCCCCAGAACGGGGTCGAAGGGGCCGTCGAGGCGTTCGATGCCCGCTTCGAACCACCTGTTCAGGTCGGGCGTCAGGTCCGAAAACCGCGAATCGGCGTGTCGGTCGAGTTCGTGCTCGACCCGCGCCCGGAGGTACGTCGGCCAGTCCTCGTGCGGTTCGCCGACCGTTAGGTTCGCCGGGTCGCCCTCGGGTCGCCCGCTGGTGAGGTCGGGACCGCAGTGGCGGACGTGTCCGAACTGCTCCACCGCCGGAACCGAGTGGAGTTCGGCCAAGTACCGACCCGTCTCTCGGGCGAGTCGGCGGAGGGCATCGTCTTCGAATCGGCCGACGCGTTCGTAGGCGACTTCCTCGCCGGGGAGCGCACTCATCAGATAGAGAGGTGTCGGGAGCGTCTCGTGGCCGTCGGTGACGGCGACCACTTCCGGAACCGGAATCGACGTATGACCGCGGAGAACCGCCTGAATCCGGGCTTCGGTTGGAACGGCCCAATCACGGCCGTCGGGCGAGGCTTTCAGGTACAACTCTCTCGTCGCGTCGTCGGCAACGACCACGAGGTGGTAGACAGAACAGAAGCCCCGTTCGGCCGGAGTCGCCTCCCGAAGTTCCCACGCCGGGTCGGCTAACCGGACGACGTCCCGGAGGGTCGAGTCCGGAATCTCACGCGCCGCTGGAATCTCGTCCATAGTTCGGGTAGCGAGTCGGCGATGAGAATCCTTTCGGTGGTGTGGGTCTGACTCGCGCACCTACGCGGTAGTGTGGGCTTGGCTCGCGCACCGACGGTCGGGCCGAGTGAAACGAAAAAATCAGGGTGCGAGCGCGTCCTCTTTCGCTTCCAACAGTTCGTGGTAGCGGTTTCGGATGGTGACCTCGCTGATGTCCGAGACCTCGCTGACCTCGCTCTGAGTCACCTTCTCGTTGCTGAGGAGCGCGGCGGCGTAGACGGCCGCGGCCGCGAGTCCCACGGGCGACTTCCCGCTGTGGATGCCCTTCTCGGTCGCGGTGTCGAGCAGGTCGCGGGCGCGGCGTTCCACTTCCTCGCTCACGCCGAGGTCCGAGACGAACCGCGGGACGTAGCTCTTGGGGTCCGCGGGCCGAATTTCGAGGCCGAGTTCCCGGACGACGTACCGGTAGGTCCGGGCGATTTCGTCCTTCTCGACCCGCGAGACGTTGCTGATTTCGTCCAAACTCCGCGGGGTTCCGGCCTGTCGGGCGGCGGCGTAGAGCGCGCTGGTGGCGACGCCCTCGATGGACCGGCCCGGCAGGAGGTCCTCGTCGAGTGCCCGGCGATAGATGACTGAGGCGGTCTCTCTGACGTTGGTCGGCAGGCCGAGCGCCGAGGCCATCCGGTCGATTTCGCCGAGCGCCTGCTTGAGGTTGCGTTCCTTGCTGTCGCGGGTGCGGAAGCGCTCGTTCCACTTGCGGAGTCGCTGCATCTTCTCGCGCTGGCGCGACCCGAGAGAGTTCCCGTACGCGTCCTTGTCCTGCCAGCCGATGTTGGTCGAGAGACCCTTGTCGTGCATCGTGTTCGTGGTCGGTGCGCCCACGCGACTCTTCTCGTCCTTCTCGGCGGCGTCGAACGCGCGCCACTCCGGCCCGCGGTCGATTTGGCCTTCGTCCACGACCAGTCCGCACTCCGAGCAAACGGTTTCCCCGCGCTCCTCGTCCGCGACGAGATTGCCCCCGCACTCCGGGCAGTGGTGTTCCTCTCGTTCCTCCTCGGCGGTCGTTCGTTCGTCGGTTCGGTTTCGGGTTCGTGTATCAGTCATGGTCGGGTCTATGGAGAGATAGCGACGGGTAGACGGGACGGTGGACCGGGAGACAGAAGACAACGATTTATACTGGCCCAACGTACTTAACTGCTCCGGCGTTCCGAGAGCGATACGAGTCGGTATACCGCAATTTCGCACGGTCGAAACTACCGTAAACTGTACCTAACGGTTGTGCACTTTCAGCGCAATTTTCTGCGCCTTTAATACGGGCGTCCGAAAGGTCCAGTATCGAAACCCTTACCGCCGGTCCAACGACACCTACGAGTATGAGCGAAACGTCGCCCGACCCCGAGGAGGTCCGGCACGTCGCTCGCCTCGCGCGCGTCGGTCTCGACGACGACGAGGTCGAGCGATTCACCGACCAGTTCGCCGACATCCTCGACTACTTCGAGACCTTAGACGAGGTGCCCGAAATCGAACGCGAGACCGACCTCGCGAACGTGATGCGCCCCGACGAGGAGCGCGAGTGTCTGAGCCAAGACGAGGCGCTGGCGAACGCATCCGAAACCGAAGACGGCTACTTCAAGGGGCCGAACGTCTCGTAACCATGAGCGCGGACTACAACATCTTCGTCACCGAGGAGACCATCGAGGGCGAGTCGGACGGCCCCCTCGCGAACAAGACCGTCGCAGTCAAGGACAACATCAGCACCGAGGGCGTCCGGACGACCTGCGGGTCGGAGATGCTCGACGAGTACGTCCCGCCCTACGACGCGACCGTCGTCGAGAACCTCAAGGCGGCGGGCGCGACCATCGTCGGCAAGGCCAACATGGACGAGTTCGGCATGGGTTCGACCACCGAAACGTCGGCGTTCGGCCCGGTCGAGAACCCCGTCGCGCCCGGCCGCGTCCCCGGCGGGTCGTCGGGCGGGAGCGCGGCCGCGGTCGCAGCGGGCGAGGCCGACCTCGCGCTCGGAACCGACACCGGCGGGTCGGTCCGCAACCCCGCCGCGTTCTGCGGCGTCGTCGGCATCAAGCCGACCTACGGACTGGTCTCCCGATACGGTCTCGTGGCGTACGCGAACAGCCTCGAACAAATCGGCCCGCTCGCGCCCACGGTCGAGGAGGCCGCCGAACTCTTAGACGTTATCAGCGGCCCCGACGAGTACGACGCGACGACTCGGGAGGCGGGCGCAGACAGCGACTACGCGAGCGCCGCGACCGGCGACGTGGACGGACTCACCGTCGGCGTCCCGACCGAACTGGTCGAGGGCGCGGACGAGGGCGTCCGCGAGCGCTTCGAGGAGACGCTCGACGACCTCCGCGCACAGGGTGCGACCGTCGAGGAAGTGTCGCTCCCCTCGGTCGAACACGCGGTCGAAGCCTACTACGTCATCGCGATGTCGGAAGCCTCATCGAATCTCGCGCGATTCGACGGCGTGCGGTTCGGCCAGTCGGGCGGTTTCGAGGGCAATTGGAACGAATCCTTCAGCGAATCGCGCGAGGCGTTCGGCGAGGAGGTCAAGCGCCGCATCCTGCTCGGTACCTACGCGCTCTCTGCGGGCTATCACGACAAGTACTACAAGCGGGCACAGGACGCCAGAGCGTGGGTCAAGCAGGACTTCGACGAGACGTTCGCGGACGTGGACGTGGTGGCGAGTCCGACCATGCCCACGCCGCCGTTCGAGGCGGGCGAGAGTCTCGATGACCCGCTCCAGATGTACCTCGCGGACGCGAACACTGTCCCGGTGAATCTGGCCGATTTGCCCGCGATTTCGGTCCCGGCCGGGACGGTGGACGACGGGCTTCCCGTGGGGGTCCAGTTCGTCGGTCCCGCGTTCGGCGAGGAGTCGATTATCCGGGTGGGAAGCGCAGTCGAGGAAACCGCATAGGTTCGAGAGAGTTGTGAAAACGCGCATACACGAAACGGCGGTTACCAAGCGGTAATCACCGAACCTAAAATGGAATAAATGGACGATTCGTTTCCCGAAGTTTGACAAGCTGACGATATTTTGTTTTTAAATCAAAATGTTTATTTTATATATTGATACATTCTCCGTCCGCAAGATATTCTCGGCCAGTATCCTTAACTACGATAATTCACAGTGTGATATATGACACAACAGAATTTCGACACCGCAGAACCATCCGAAGAGGCCGTTGCGATAGACGACGAAACCGAGGAGATGCTCGAAGAGAGCGACCACAGCGACGAAGAGCTAAACGAAATCAAAGATTCGCTTCAGGAACTCCACGGGTCGTCCCAGGAAATCGCGGGGAGCGCCGAGGAGATAACCACGCTCGCCGACGAGCAATCCAGCGGGATGCGAACCGTCAGCGAGGAAGTCTCGGACCTGAGCGCGGCGGTCGAGGAAGTCGCGTCGTCGTCCGAGGAGGTCTCGGCCGCCGGGAAACAGGCGCGTCGGCGCGCGAAAGACGGTCTCGACTCGGCCGAGGACGTGCGGGGCGCGATGGAGAACATCGACGACGCCGCCGAGAGCGTCGCCGAGGACGTTCGGACCATCAAACGGGGCGTCGAGGAGATAGAGACCATCACCGACGTCATCAACAACATCGCCGACCAGACGAACCTCCTCGCGCTCAACGCCTCCATCGAGGCCGCCCGCGCGGGCGACGCCGGAAACGGGTTCGCGGTCGTCGCCGAGGAAATCAAGAGCCTCGCCGAGGAGTCCCAGTCCCAAGCGGGCGACATCGAGGAGACGGTCGAGCGGATTCAGGACGACGCCGAGAGCGCGGTCGAGAGCCTCGAAACCAACGGCGAGGAAATCGACCACGGCATCGAACAGGTCGAGGACGCGATGGACAGCCTCGGCGAGATTCACGACGCCGTCGAGGAGGTCACGCTCGGCATCGAGGAGGTCGCGGAAGCGACCGACGAGCAGGCCGCCAGTGCGGAGGAAGTCGCCGCGATGGTGGACCAGACCGCCGCCAACGCCCAAGAGATAAGCGACGAGACCGAGGGCATCGCCTCCTCGCTCGAAGAGCAGACCGCGGTGGTACGGAATATTACGGAGTCGGTCGAAGAGTTTTCGAAGTAAAGAGTGGGCGACTGAACTCGGTTGTCTCGCCCGTCGAGTCTCGTTCCCCGTCGAGGTGCGGATTACTCGCTGTACGCCAGATTCATAATCCACTGCGAGAAGGCGTCGCTCTCGGCGTCGATTTCCTCCTCGCCGATGAACGGCGAGAGCATGTCCCCGGCCATCAGTAGCGAGAAGTCGAGGTCGCGGGCCGCGGGCGTGATGAGGTAGGTGTTGTGACCGTTGTAAACTGTGTCCTCGCGCTGGACGAGTCCCATCTCGTCGAGCGACTCCACGATTCGGCTTCCCTTCCGGGAATCGACGCCGAGTTCCTTCCAGAAGTCGCTCTGGTGGATGCCGCCGGACTCCCGGACGAGTTCGAGACCCGCGCGCTCCTCCTCGGTGAGGTCGTCCTCGGATACTGCCATACCCGAAGTACGCACCCCGAGCGGTTTAAATGTGACCGTCGCCGGTCGCCACCGCCTCGTACTCGGTCTCGCAGGGCGGGCCGTCGGCGAACCAGTATCGACCTCGACCCGTTGCATCGATGGCGACCAGCGACGACGACCGGGTTCCGTATCCGTCGCCGTGGACGCACGCGCCGAGGTCGTGGTCGCGCAGGACCGACTTCGCGCGGTCGAACCACGCGTCGTCGTCGGAGTCACCCGTTTCCGGGTCGGGAGAAATCGCTTCGCGAATGCGGACGGCCTTCGGCGCGGCGTCGTCGTAGCCGTCGTTCACCACGACGTGGACGCCGGGGTCGAAGTGGGTCGCCCGGAGGACGCCGTCCCACTCCAGCAGGGTCGCGTCGTCGGCGTCGGCGACGACGAGGTTGAAACCGTCGTACTCGCGGGCCGCGAGTTCGTTCCGGACGAGCGCCAGCGCGTCCCGCGCCGACCGCTCGCGAAGCGCGTCTCGTACGAGCAGGCCGCGCGAGCGGTCGGCGTCGAATCCGGAACCGTCGGTGTCCTCGCTGCGGTCGTCGCGGTTCTCGCCGTGATTGTCACGGTCCTCGCTCGACTCGCGCCGCCGATTCGTGATGGCGACGAACACTCCGGCGTCGTTGTAGCCTATCCACGTTCCTCCGGCCTCCTCGTCCCGTGGGGCGACGACTCGGGGACTCTCGTCGAGGACGCCGGGTGGGCGCGAGGGGCGACCGAGCGCCTCGTCGCGGTTCGCGGCGGCGGCTATCGGCGTTTCGTCGAACACCTGCCACGCGAATACGAGCGTGCACACGGTGAGGTGTAGGGACCTATCGGGCTAAAAAGTCGCGGCTCGCGTGACTTCGGAGCGCGTTCGAACTCGGTCGGCAGCTATTCTGTGGCAGACAGCGCGAAGTTAGCTACTTCCGGTGCTGTTCCAAGGCAAACGGTACGCAGGTAGCTCTCCCGGTGCTGTTCTGAAGGAAACAGTACGTAGGTAGCTATTCCCGGTACATATGAAACCGCACCGCACAGCACCGCCACCGCCCCGCGCCCCCGTGCCTCCCCGCGTGCGTCTGCGCTCGCATGGCGAGCGCAGACGCGGCGCGTCCCGTGGTCGGTGAAGATTCACGAGATGGTGGTCGGCGAAAATCCGCGAAATTCCTACTCCCGGAGTCGCTCGCGGACCACCTCTCGCTCGACGGTCCCCGAGGCGGTTCGCGGGAGTTCGTCGGCGAACGCGACGGTCCGCGGGCGCTTGTAGCCCGCGAGTCGGTCCTCGAAGTGCGCGCGGAGGGATTCTTCCGAGAGGGTTGCGCCGTCCTCAGGGACCACGAGCGCCGCGACTCGCTCGCCCCACTCGTCGTCCGCGAGGCCGACGACCGCGGCGTCACGGACCCCGGGGTGGTCGCGCAGGACTTCGACAACCTCGCCGGGATGGACGTTCTCGCCGCCGGTGACGATGCGGTCCTCGCGCCGGTTCAGCACCCAGATTCGCCCGCCGTCGTCGCGATAGCCCACGTCGCCGGTGTGGAGCCCGTGGGGTCCGAACGCCTCGGCAGTCGCCTCGCGGTCGGCGTAGTAGCCGCTCATTACAGTCGGCCCTGAGACGACGAGTTCGCCCGTCTCGCCAGCAGCGAGGGGGTCGCCGTCGTCGCCGACCACGGTCACGTCGGTTCCGAGCAGCGGACGGCCCACGGTCCCCCGATAGTCGAACGCCTCTCGGGGTCGCGCGGTGGCGATTTGGGAGGTCGTTTCGGTCATGCCGTAGGTCGGATGGACCGGCACGTCGAGGGCCTCGCACCGCGAAATCAGTTCGTCCCGCGCGGGCGCGCCCCCGAGCAGGACGAACCGCAGGGAGTCCGCGAGACCCCCCGACTCGTCGAGCATCCGCCGGAGCATCGTCGGCACGAGCGAGACGCCCGTGACATCGTACTCGGTGATTGAGTCGGTCGCGGATTCGGCGTCGAAGCCCTCCTGCAGGACGACCGTGGTCCCGTAGAGCGCCGACCGGAGGACCACCGAGAGACCGCCCATGTGGTACATCGACAGGCAGAGGAGCCACCTGTCGTCGGGTACGACTCCGAGCCGAAACGCCGACGCGGTCGCGCTCGCCAGGAAGTTCCCCACCGAGAGTTCGACCGCTTTCGGGTCGCCCGTGGTTCCGGAGGTGAACAGCATCGCTTGGGTGTCCGATAGCGACCACGCCGCGGGTTCGAAGTTCACCGAATCCTCCCCGTACCTCGGGAATTCGGGGCGAGCAGGGCCGCGCCGTGCGCGGCCCTGCTCGCCGAGCGCGGCGACTTCGTCGCATTCCGGCGCATCGACCGATGTCACCGGAACCGAGGCCGACGCCGCGGCGTCGGCCTCGGTGTCGGCCTCGCAGACGACTAGATTCAGGTCGGCGACCGCGGCCTGTCGGGCCAACTCGGGCCGAGCGAGGCGGGCGTTCAGCGGAACCAACACCGCGCCGAGTCGCATCGCGGCGTGGACCACCCGGACGAACGCGACCCGCGTCTCCATCAGGACGCCGAGGTGGTCGCCCGACTCGACGCCGAGCGCAGCGAGCCGTCCCGCGGTCTCCGACACCGCGGCGTCCAACTCGGCGTAGGTCCGCTCGGTCCCGTCGTCGGCTTCCACGAGCGCAGTCGCCTCCGGGGAGACGCGCGCCCGGTGGGTCAGCCAGTCGCGCATCGTTCCGCCGTCGCTCACGTCAGACGCTCCGCCGTCGCCGACCTTAGGCATGGTACCCCCACGTATCGGCAGTCCCATTGCCGTTTCCCTGCGGAACGACCGCCCGGCCGTCCGCGACGGGTGCGATGTCCGGTCCCAAGTCCGAGTCGAGCAGTTTCGCAGTCGCGAGCCCGCAGGCCGGAATGTCCGGAATCGCGGCCGCGACGTGAACCGCGGCGGTCCGAGCCACCGCACCGTCGATGGTCGTCGTCACGACCGGCACGATTCCTTCGTCGCGTGCCTCCTCCGCGATTTCGACCGCGCGCCGAGGTCCTCCCAGCGCCATCGGCTTGAGGACCACGGCGTCGGGATTCGCGTCCAGCGCGTCCTCGAAGCCGACTTCGGCGACCGTCTCGTCTATGGCAATCGTCCCGGAGAGCGCCGCAAGACCCGCGATATCGGTCGCGGGAAGTGGCTGTTCGACGTAGGCGAGTCGGTCGCCGACCGCGTCCAGAAACTGCTGGGCCTGTTGGCGCGACCACGCCGCGTTGGCATCGGCCCGGAGGTCAGCGTCCACCGCGTCGGCGACGGCTTCGACGCGCTCGATATCGGCCGAGAGGGGTCGCGCCCCGACCTTCAGTTTCAGGCAGTCAAAGCCAGCATCGGCGGCGCGCTCGGCCGCCTCGACTGTCTTCTCGATATCGGCGTCGCCCACCGTGGCGTTGACCGGGACGCTCTCGACTCGCGAGGCCGCGCCGAAGTGACGATAGAGTGGGTCGCCCGCGCGGGACGCCCGCAGGTCCGCGAGCGCGAGGTCGAGCGCGTGGCGCGCGGCGGGGAGTCCGTCGAGGTTTTCGAGGACGGCCTCGGCGTCATCACCTCGCTCGATGGTCTCGGCCGCGTTCGCGAGCGCGAGTTCGCACTCGTCGTAGTGTTCGGTCCACCCCGGAAGCGGCGCGGCCTCGCCGACACCCACGGTTTCGTCCTCGGACTCGACGCGGAGCAAGAACCCCTCCCGGCGCTCGATTCGTCCGCGGGCGGTTTCGAGCGGGTCGGAAAGCGGGAGCGAGAAGGGACGAATCGCGGCGTTCATGCTATCAGTCCGAGCGCGAACAGCACCGAGTAGCCTGCGAGGAGCTTCCCGGTCTGCTCCAGCGCGGGGTTGAGCGCCTCGCCCGAGCTATCCGTGATGACGGTCCGGGCGATTCTGGCGGCGTACGGCACCGTCACGAGCGGCAGGAGGACCGCGGGAGAGTGGTCCGCCGAGAGCCAGAACCAGAACGGAACGGCGTACGCGAGCGCGAGCATCCCGACGAACTCCGCCCTGCTGGCTCGGTAGCCGAGGATAACTGCGAGGCTCTTCTTGTCCGCCTTTCGGTCGGTTTCGAGGTCCCGGACGTTGTTGACCACGAGAATATTTGTCGAGATGCCCGCGACCGGGAGGCTGGCGACGAACGCCGCGAGCGTGACGGTTCCCGCCGGAACCCCGACGGGGAATATAGGTGCCACCACCGCGGCGGCCTGCACGTAGAAGGTGCCCATCACTGCAATCACGCCGAAGAAGACGAAGACGAACAGGTCGCCGAGACCGTGGGAGCCGAGCGGGAACGGCCCGCCCGCGTAGGCGATGCCAGAAATCACGCTGGCGAGACCGATGACGAGAATCGGGACGCCGCCGACCGCGACGAGGTACGCGCCCACGAGTATCGCCAGTCCGAAGGTGGCGTACATCGCGCGCTTGACCTCGGCGGGCGGGATGAGTCCCGACTGGGTGACGCGAGTGAACCCCTCGCGCTCGTCGGTGTCAACGCCCTTCACGGCGTCGTAGTAGTCGTTCGCGAAGTTGGTCCCGATTTGGATGAGTGCCGCGCCGACGAAGGCCGCGAGCGCCGGAAGCGGCGCGAACAGGCCCTCGTGGACCGCCAGTCCGACGCCGACGATGACGGGCGCGGCCGCCGCGGGCAGGGTGTGGGGCCGGGCGGCCATCAGCCACGCCTCCCGGCGAGAGTGTTCGGTAGCGATGTCGCTCATTGTCGGACAGTTGCGGAGAACGAACAATAGCACCTGTGGTTTCGGGCGGGACGAGCGCTACTGAATCGAGACGACCGCGAGAATACTCCTCCGTATCTATCCCTTGTCGCGGGAAGTACTTAAACGGAGAGCGGGTCGGTGGGTCTGGACTGTGACCGCTCGCCAGCGTCGTCACCGAGTGCGGTCATGCCCCGAGTTACCCCCGTCTTGGTATTTGAATGTGTGGCCGTGGCGAGGAGTGACACCGACCACCGCGCAGGACGCGAAGCGTCCGCACCAGTATTCTGGACCACGAGCGAGACGGCGACGGCCTGCCGAGCGCCGCTCGGCAGGCCGTCGCCGTCAATCGAGTGGCTCTTTTTTGGTCGAGATTTTTTCGAGGAGGGTGGGCAAGCAGAGGCGACCGCGACGCGGTCGCCTCTGCGCACACCCGACGAAGAAAAAAGGTGGGTTCTAGTAGTGCCAGTCGAACTCCTCGAAATCCGGTTCTCGACCCTCCACGAAGGCGTCTCGGCCCTCCTTGGCCTCGTCGGTCATGTACGCCAGTCTCGTGGCTTCACCGGCGAACACCTGCTGGCCGACCATGCCGTCCGAGTCGAGGTTGAAGGCGTACTTGAGCATCCGGATCGCGGTCGGACTCTTTCTGTTTACCTCCTCGGCCCACTCCAGCGCGACCGTTTCGAGGTCCTCGTGGGGGACGACTTCGTTCACCATCCCCATCTCGGCGGCCTCCTCGGCGTCGTAGTCCTTCCCGAGGTAGAAGATTTCGCGGGCCTTCTTCTGGCCGACCTGCCGGGCGAGATACGCCGACCCGAACCCGCCGTCGAACGACGCCACGTCGGGGTCGGTCTGCTTGAAAATCGCGTGCTCCTCGCTCGCGATGGTCATGTCGCAGACGACGTGGAGGCTGTGGCCGCCGCCGACCGCCCATCCGGGCGCGACGCAGACGACGGGCTTGGGAATGTGGCGGATGAGGCGCTGGACTTCGAGGATGTGGAGTCGGCCGCCCTTCGCGGCGCGGTCGGTCTCGCCGTCGTCGCCCTCGTACTCGTAGCCCTCGTCACCCCGGACTCGCTGGTCGCCGCCCGAGCAGAACGCCCACCCGCCGTCTTTTGACGAGGGACCGTTGCCGGTCAGCAGGACGCATCCGACGTCCGTCTGGCGCTTGGCGTGGTCGAGCGCGTCGTAGAGTTCGTCCACGGTCTTCGGTCGGAAGGCGTTCCGGACCTCGGGCCGGTCGAACGCGATGCGGACCGTGCCCGAATCGACCGCTCGGTGGTAGGTGATGTCGTCGAAGTCGGGTCCCGCGGCCTCCCACGCCTCGGGGTCGAAAATCTCGGATACCATGTCTCGGCGTGGGGTCGGCGCGCGCAAAAAGATTGCTCGTTGGCTTCTGGGGGTTTGGTGATGCTTTCCGGGCAGAACCGCAGTGAAGTCGATTTTGAAAGCCCCCGCCCGGTCGCGGTCGTTGCGTGGGATATTCGGCGCTCTCAGCACCGCCCGCGCCGAATACTGGCCCACGCAAGCGACCACGGGCCTACGGCCCGCGACCGGGCGGCCCCTTTCATTCCCGCCCTTGGTATCTGTCTCACCGAGCGCCGTTTCGTGGATTGGTCCATCGGCCGACATCCGACGACGCTCGCGCAATTCCGCGAAACGAACTTACTTGGTTCGGCGTTCCGTCCGTGAACGCATGACTGACCAGGAGGCGAAACACCGCCAGCGCATCGCGAAGCGAGCGGCCGGTCTGGAGCGGTCGAAGATTCGCGTGATGTTCGAACTCGCCGACGAGGTCGAGGGCGACCTCGTCCACCTCGAAATCGGCGAACCCGACTTCGACACGCCCGAACACATCATCGACGCGGCCGAGGAGGCCGCTCGCGGCGGCCAGACTCACTACACCGCGAACGCGGGCATCCCGCCGCTTCGGGAGGCCGTCGCCGACACGCTCGCCCGCGAGGACGACGTGCAAGTGTCGCCCGAGCAGGTCACGGTCAAGAGCGGCGCGATGGAGGCGCTCGCGCTCGCGATGCTCGCGCTCGCGGACCCGGGCGACGAGGTCGTCATCCCGACGCCCGCGTGGCCGAACTACGTCAACCACGCCGAAGTCGCCGGTGCGACCCCGGTCGAGGTTCCGCTTCCGGCCGACGAGGGCTTCGACCTCGACGCCGAACTCGTCGCTGACCACATCACCGACGACACCGCGGCCGTGATTCTGACGACTCCCTCGAACCCCACGGGGCGCGTGTACGACGAGGACGCGGTCAGCGCGGTGGCCGACGCCGCCGCCGAACACGGTGCCTACGTCGTCGCCGACGAGGTGTACGGTCGGCTGACCTACGACGACGACTTCCGCGGGATGGCCTCGTACGTGGACCACCCCGAGCAGGTGCTGACCGTCGGCTCCTGTTCGAAGACCTACGCCATGACCGGGTGGCGACTCGGGTGGCTCGCGGGTCCCGAACCCGCTGTCGATGCGGTGACGAGCGTGGGCGAGACGATAACCGCGTGCCCGTCGAGCGTGAGCCAGCACGCCGCGCTCGCCGCGCTGACCGGGCCGCAGGACGCCGCCGACGAGATGAAAGCGGCGTTCGCCGAGCGTCGCGACTACGTTGTCGAGCGCGTGGCCGACATTCCGGGCATCTCGTGTCCGTACCCCGAGGGCGCGTTCTACGCCTTCCTCGACGTGAGCGACTTCGAGGGCGGGAGCTTCGACGTGGCGAAACGCCTCCTCCACGAGTACGGCGTCGTCTCCGCGCCCGGTGACGGCTTCGGCGAGGCGGGCGAGGGCTACATCCGACTCAGCTTCGCCAACAGCTTGGAGCGACTCGAACTCGGATTCGACCGTATCGAGGAGATGGCGCGCGACGAACTGTAACGGCCGCTCGATTTGGCCCGTGATGTCCGACGCTTGATTCAGTCGGCGGTGTCGCCCAGCGCGTCCATGCACTCGCCGACGAGAGCCGCCTCCGCTTCGAGAACGTCGGCGTCAAGCGCGACGACGGTCCCCTTGGCTTCCTCCCGAGGGAAGTGAAGCTCGATTGCGTCGTCGAAACACCGGACCGTGCAGTTCAGTTCGCCGTGGTCGTAGAGACTCTCCTGATGGGACTTCTCGATGGCCTCCAGCCGCAGGTCCTGCATCACGGCTGCGACGTCATCGTCGGAGTACTCGTCGGCCACGTCGTCCCGAACGTGGACCACGGTCTTGTCGTCCGAATCGTACTGGAGAACGCTCCGTAGATGGTCACCCGCCCGGTTTTCGAGGAAATCAGTGAGCCGCTCGGAGGGCTTCTCGGTCGTCAGCATGACCCGAAAGTCGTTTCGCCACAGCATTAATTCTATCGGCCATCAAAAGGATTTTAAATACGTCGGACGAGGCATTTAGAATCCAAACGGTCGAGACGCACGAAAACCGAAGAACGGAGCGGTCGCTACGAACCGAGTTCGTCGCCGACACGGCGTTCGAACTGCTCGCGAAACCGATGGCTCGACTCCGAATCCGTGACGACTTCGACCACCTGGGTCCCCTCGCTCTCGACCGACTCGCCGAACGCCGACCGGAAATCGGACAGGTCCGCGACGCGCTCGAAATCGAAGCCGTAGAGGTCGCCGGTCGGTTCGAAGTCGAGACCGTGAGGTGTGCGGAACTGGTCGGTGAACGGGGGTTCGAACTCCTCGATGGGGAGCATGTGGAAGATGCCGCCGCCGTCGTTGTTCACCACCACGATGGTCGCGTCCACGTCGCACCGCAAAATCGCGAGCAGGCCGTTCATGTCGTGGTAGTACGCCAGGTCGCCGGTCACGACGACCAGCGGGTCGTCGGTGGCGCTCCCCGAGCCGAGGCCCGTGCTGGTGATGCCGTCGATGCCGCTCGCGCCCCGGTTTCCGAGGACCGAGAGGTCGGCCTCGCGGGGGCGGCCGAACCGGTCCAAATCCCGGACCGGCATGCTGTTCGACACCATCACGGTCGCGGGGTCGGGGGCGTCCTCGGCGACCGCCGAGAGGACGCCGCCCTCGAACAGGCGGTCGTCGCGGGCGTCCGCGACGAGGTCCCAGTACCGGCGCTCGGCGTCGGCGAATCGGTCGCGCCACGCCACTCTTTCAGTTTCGCCTCCCGAATCGGGAGAACCGAGACCCGACGCGATTTGCCGAGCAAATCGCGTCGGGTCGGCGACGAGCAGGTCGGTCGCGGTGAACGTCGCCTCTCGCCACCCGCCCGCGGGGTCCACGAGGAACTGCCGGGCGTCCGAGGCTTCGAGGTACTGCCGGAGGACCTTCGAGGTCGGAGACGCACCGAACCGAATCACGACCTCGGGGTCGGGCCACGACTCGGCGACTGCGCCGAGGTAGCCGTCGTAGCCTCCGACGACGAGCGCGCTAGCGGTGCCAGCGCGCTCGTCGTCAGCGAACTGGAGCGTGGTGTGTCCGAACCGGTGGCCCGAGAGCGGGTCGGCGAGGACCGGAAAGCCGGTCGCTTTTGCGAGCAACGCGAGCGCGTCGCGGGAGGGCGTGGGCGCGTTCGCGGGACCGACGACGACGAGACCGCGTTCGGCCGCCGAAACCGCCTCTCGAACTCGGCGAATCTGCGATTCGCCGAGTTCCGAGCGGCCCTGGCCGGTTTTGACAAACGGCCCTTCTCGGCCCTCGGCGGCTAGCGGATTCTCGTCGGCGAATCCTTCGGGCACGTCGCCCGGCACCTCGGTCGGTTCGAGCGGTTTGCGAAACGGGACGTTGAGGTGGACCGGTCCGGGCGGAGTGCCGGTCGCCGACGCCACCGCCCGGGCCGCGGTCGTCCGGAGCGACCGGAGCTTTCGGGCGTCGGCTTCGGGTTCGGGGAGTTCGGCGTACCACCGAACCGAGTCGCCGTAGAGCTTCTGCTGGTCGATGGTCTGATTCGCGCCCGAATCCCGAAGTTCGTGGGGCCGGTCGGCGGTGAGGACGAGCATCGGAACGCGGGCCTGACTCGCCTCGATGACGGCGGGGTGGAAGTTCGCCGCGGCGGTTCCGGAGGTGCAGACCAGCGGCGTCGGCTTTCCGGTTCGCTTGGCCCGACCGAGCGCGAAGAACGCCGCCGAACGCTCGTCAAGGTGCGAGAACACCCGAACGTCGCTCTCGGCGAACGCGACCGTGAGCGGCGTCGAGCGACTTCCGGGCGCGATGCAGACCGCGTCGATTCCGGTGGCTTCGAGTTCGGCGACGAGGGTGCGCGCCCAGAGCGTGTTTCGGTTCGGGGCCGTCATCGCTGTAGCTCGTCCAGAATCGGTCGGTACTTGAGCTGGACCTCCTCGTACTCGGCGTCGGGGTCGCTGTCGGCGACGATGCCGTTGCCAGCGAACAGAGTCGCGCGGTCGCCCGCCGCGACACCCGACCGAATTCCGACCGCGAAGGTGCCGTCTCCCTCGGCGTCGAACCATCCGACCGGCGCGGCGTACCACCCGCGGTCGAAGCTCTCCACGTCCCGAATCGTCCGCAGGGCCTCGTCCAAGGGGAGGCCGCCGACTGCGGGGGTCGGGTGGAGCGCCTCCGCGACCGAGAGGACGTGACCGTCGTCGGGGAATTCGGCCTCGATGGGCGTCCAGAGGTGCTGGATGTTCGCTAGCTTCCGGACCTGTCGGTCGCCGACCCGGACCTCGCCCGAGAGGGGCGCGAGCTGGTCGCGGATAGTCTCGACCACGAGCTCGTGTTCGTGGCGCATCTTCTCGCTGTCCCGGAGGTCGGCTTCGAGTCGCTGGTCCTCCTCGTCGGTGTCACCGCGCGCGACCGACGCCGCGAGCGCGTCGGTCTCGACGGTCCGCCCGCGGAGCGTGGCGAGTCGCTCGGGAGTCGCGCCGAAGAAGCCCGCGTCGGCGGTCGGTTCGAACAGGAACCGGAAACAGTCGGGGTACGACTCGCCGAGGCGGTCGAGCAGGTCGGGAATCGACACCGGGGCGTCGAGGTCGGCCGCGAGCGCCTGTGCCAGCGTGACCTTCCGGAGGTCGCCGCGCTCGATTCGCTCGACCGCGCCGCGGACCTGTTCGGCCCACTCCTCGCGGGTGGTCGTCGGCTCGGTTCGCAGGACGCTCGGCACGCGACCCCGCGGCGCGTCGTCGGCCACGCTCCCGGCGACCCCGGCGAGGTCGGCTTCGACGCCCTCGGGGTCGGCGTCTCGGGCCGTGACCGTCAGCCACGTCTCGCCGTCGGCGCGGGTGAGCTGGCTTCGAGGAAGCACGAACTCGGCACCGGGGAAGCCCTGCCACGGGGGCGCGGCGTCGTGGTCGTCGTGGAACGAGAAGCCGCCGAACAGTCGGGGGCGGGCGACCGCCGGGCCGTCGTAGTCCAGCCCCGAAAAGAGGTCGGCAGCGCTCTCGCGGACGGTCTCGAAACGGTCCGAACCGGTCGCGGTGATGCGGGCCGCGCGACCCCCGCCCGCGAACTCCGGGCCGTAGGGGCTGGTCCAGTAGATTCGCGGGGCGTCGCGTCCGGCGAGAAACGACCGCGCGGCGCAGTCCGGTAGTTTGCAGGCTCGACTCACGAGGGTGGAGCCGGTCGGTTCGGCCGACACCTGTCCATCGCGGGGCGATGACTCCATTCAGTCGCACTCGGGGGCGGGAACCCTTCAGTCTAACTGTATCGCTCCTCGTTCCACGGATTCGCCGTGTTCGAGTAGCCGCGCTTCTCCCAGTAGCCGCGCTCGGGTTCGGTGAGGAACTCGACGCCGTCCACCCACTTCGCGCCCTTGTAGGCGTACTTGTGGGGTGTCACCACCCGCAGGGGGCCGCCGTGTTCGCGCGGAAGCGAGTCGCCGTCGAACTCGTAGGCGAACAGCACCTCCTCGCGCATGCACGCGTCGAGCGGGAGGTTCGTGGTGTAGCCGTCGAGCGCGGAGAACATGACGTGAACCACGTCGTCTTCGACTCCGGCCATCTCGGCGAGGTCGAGGAAGGTAACGCCCGTAAATTCGCAGTCGAACTTGCTCCACCCGGTCACGCAGTGGAAGTCCTGCGTCTGAGTCTCCGCGGGGAGGTCGAGGAAGTCGTCCCACGAGAACGCGAGGTCGTCTTCGACCGCGCCCGAAACCGTGAACTCCCACGTCTCGGGGTCCCAGTCGGGCGTGTCGCCCTTCGAGAGGACCGGAAACTTGGTGGTCTCTCGCTGGCCCGGCGGGAGTCGGTCGCCGTCGAACTCCTCGTGGAGGTCGGTTACGTCCGTGGCGGTCATGTGGTCGAATCGGTCGGCGAGTAAAGTAGGTGTGTCGAATCCGGCTCGATTCGGGCGTTTCGGGCGACGGGAGCCGATTCTAACGTCGCCTTTCCGTGGAGGTAACGCGCGTTACCGCGGGGGATTCGCAGGTATCGGACGGTACTTGGGAGCATCGACTGAATAACAAAGGCGTGGCTGGCCCAAGATAGCCCGCATGGCGATGAAACAACAGCAACAAACCGGTAGCGAGGCGGCCATGGAGGCGGCCGAGGAGACGAGCACCGACATCGCGGTCATCGCGTCCGCGGCGTCGGTCGCGCTGTCGTGGTATCAGTTCTTCGTTCGGGGCGACCGAGAGATGGGACTGTTCGTCGGGCTGTGGCCGCCCACGATACTCGCGTTCGCGAGCTACTACAACCAACGGCGAATCGAGGAAGCGGTCAAATCCGTCGGTCCGAGCCGAATCAGAGAGTCGATAGAAGGGATGCTCAGTAGCCGATAATCGGCTCAAAACCGCTTTTTAGTCCATTTTTCGCGGGGTAATCGTGCGTTTATCGTCGTCACGCGGGAACTACAATTGTCGAATAGCCAGTCGTCGTTTTTATTGTAGGAAGCTATTTTTCCGAAGACTGCAGAGATGTTTTCACATTGGCGTACACTCCCCGTCAGACTTAAGAACACCCCTCTCGAAGCCACCAATGTTCCAATGCCGAAGGTAGAGATAACTATCCCGGAGCATCTCGAAATGCAGATCGCCCAGATGGTCGAACAGGGCGAGTTCGTCAATCGCGAAGAAGCAATCGAGGACCTCCTCTCGACCGGTCTGAAAGCCTACAAAACGAGCGGCCCGATGGACGACGACGACCGCGAACCCGGATTCGAAGACGAGGGAATGATGGGCCACGAGGACGAATACGTCTTCTAATCGCCCCGTTTTTCCCGTGTGAACCGTTCTCAGAAACCCTTAAACCGAATACTTCCCTACCCACGTTCATGCACAAAGACGAACTTCTCGAACTCCACGAGGAGATGGTCCTCATCATGGAGTACTTTCAGGACCGCGAGAGCGTAACCGACGGCCTGTTCGACCCCTACGAACAGCTCGACGTGGACCCTTCGCACGTCCACAAATCCAAGAGCGAGCACAAGCACGCCGTGTTCGTCCTCGGCAACGCGCTCGCCACCGCGATGAGCGACGACGAGTTCAGCGAGGCGGGCCGCATCGGCAAGCGGATGCAGGAACTCGCCGACGACGCGGAATCTAAAATCTGAGACCACTTTTTGCTGCACTCAGGACCGGCGAGCCGCAGGCTCGCCGGTCCTTCGCTGGCAAAAACTTGGGGAAAAAACACGGCGTCACCTCCTCGATTGCAAAGGAGGCGGCGAAGCCGCCTCCTTTGCGCTCTCGAAGGTTCCTTGGTCCGCTCGCTCACGTTCGCTCCCTCGCGGTGGATTTTCGTGTGCCAGCGTGGAACGATTCACCGGCCGAGACGGGAGATTGTTTCGGTAGGCGCGCCTTTCCTCTGCGGTGAGTACGAGTGATTGTACCGCGACGAGCAGAGCGAGGAGCGGACCAAGGAACCTTCGAGGGAAGCGAGTGCGGCGGCGAAGCCGCCGCACTCTGCGACCGAGGAGGTGACGCCGGTTTTTGATCAACCTTTTGCCAGCGCCGCCGCACCTTCGGTGCGGCAAGCGCAGCAAAAGGTTGGGCCGCAAGTTATTTAGAAGGGCTTTGGCTTCACCGTAATATGGAAACGCGCACGGTCGAGCAGGTCGAAGGCTGGAAGTCCCGTCCGTTCACGGGCGGGTACGCTGGCCTGCGCGAACTCTCAGACGGGGAGTTCTCGGGGGCAGTTCGAGCGGGTGGGGCGTGGCTGTTCATGTTGAATGGGCGGGCAATCGGCATCCACGAGGGGAGTCTCGGCGACTTCGAGGACGCCGAGGGAACCGCCTACGCCGCGCCGCATCCGTCGCTCCCGCTCCTGTTCAGCATGCAGGAAACGGGTGGGGAAACGCGAGCAAAGTACTACACGAACGACACGCCGCTCTCGGAGGCGGACTCGACGCTCTCGAACGGCGGATTCACGGGCTACGTCGAACTCAGCGAGAACGTCCTGAGCGGGGACTACTACGTCGCCTACTACGGCGGGCGCTCGATGAGCGTGGCGTTCGTCGGCGCGAGCGAGCAGGTCCTCTCGGGCGACGAGGCTTTCGAGCGCGCGGCCGACGAGGTCGGCATCTACGAGGTCCGGGACGTCGATTTGGAAGTCATCGACCTTCCGGAACCCGAGGAGCCGGACCCCGAGCCTGCAGCCGGGAAATCCGACGACTCGACGCCCGACCCCGAATCGGAGCCATCCGAGCAGCAATCGGGCGGCGCGTCTGCAGGCCCGGCCGATTCCCAGGCCGAACCGACCGCCCGAACATCGGCCGAACCGACCGCCGACCCGCGGGCCGAACCGACCGCCGACCCGCGGGCCGAACCGACCGCCGATGCGACTGCGCGCGACGGTGCAGACCCGACCGACGACAGTCCGATGTCGAGCGTCACCGGAGCGAAAGCCGACGCCGAACCGCGGGCCGTCGAGGACTCCGAAACGGAGCCGAGCGACCAGTCGGAGGCCACCGACCCGACGAGCGCCGAATCGAGTTCGCCCGCGGCCGAACCGACGGCCCGGGTGGACGCAGGGCGAAAGGCGGCCGCAGAAGTCGCGGTCGAATCGCCGTCCGAATCGTCGCGTGAGGCGACCGACCCTGCGGGCGTCACCGACCCGGACGCCGTGCCGGAGTCCGAAAGCGAGCAGACGACCGACGACGAGGGGATGTTCACCGAGGAGGCCGAGTGGCGCGAAGCCACGACTATCCCGTCGCTCGACCCCGACCGGACCGACAGCGACGACGACGCCGCGGGCGTGGCGCGTCGGCGCGAACAGCGCAGTTCGCAGTCAGCGGCCGCGGACGAGACGCCGACGAGCGAGTCACCCGTGAAACGCAGGTCGCAGACGGGTGCGAGCGGTCGGTCCGAGTCGAGTGGTCGGTCTTCCGCGCGAGGCCGAAACGGCGGAACGGCCGACCGGACCGCGAGCGGCGGTGCGTCGAGTAGCGAAGTCGCCGAGGCGAACGCGCGCGTCGAGGAACTCGAATCACAGCTTCGAGAGCGCGAACAGCAGGTCGAGAAGTTGGAGAGCCACCTGTCGAAAGTCCAGTCCCAGCGCAACGAACTCAAACGCGAGCGCGACGCGCTCCGACAGGAGGTAGAGCGACTCGAAGCCGAGCTCGAATCCGCGGATTCGGATGCTGTGGGCGGGGCGACCAGGCGACTCGACCGGTCGCAGGCGTTCGACGAGACGAACCTCTTCGTCCGATACCGCTCGAAGGGCGAGGCCACCCTCGACGACGCGGCTCGCGGGGAGGTCGAAGCCGACGACGTGAACGACAATCTCCGGCTCGAACACCACACGCAGTTCGAGGCCGACGACGTGGCGGTCGATGGCACGCCGTTCGAGGAGTTCCTCTCGGAGTCGTTCGAGTACCGATTCAGTTCGTGGGTGGTCCGCGAGCTGCTGTACGAAATTCGAGACACCGGGCATCGCGGACGGCTTCGAGGCCTCTACGAGGCGATTCCGAGAATCGACCGCGTGGACCTCCACGGCTCGGTGAGTGCGGGGACCGACGCCGAGGACACCCGTCAGGCGTCGTTCGACGTCATCATGCGCGACAAAATGGGTAATCCGCTGGTGGTCGCCGACCTCAACGAGTCGCGCGACCCGACGACCGGTGAGATGATGGGCGCGCTCGTGGACTCGGCGTCGGACGTCTCGCAGGCCTACGACGACCTCGTGGGCGCGTTTCAGGTCACGGAGAGTTTCTTCGCGCCGGAGGCGCTCGAAACCACCGAGAACGCGACCAGCGGAGGGCTGTTGAGCCGTGAGAAGCGAGCGAGTTTCGTCAAACTCTCGCGGAAACGCGGGTTCCACCTCTGTCTGGTAGAATCACGCAGCGGCGGCTTCCATCTGAACGTTCCGGAGCTTTAGCTTTCGGCTTCGGCCGTCTCGCTGATTTTCATCTCGTCGAGTTTCGCGGATATCTCGTCGATTTTGCCGTCGAGTTCGCCGACGAACTCGTCGGTTCGCTCGGTCGTAATCGCACCTTGGCTCGACGGCTCGATGAGGTTCTCCTCTTCGAGGACCCGGAGCGAGTACCGAACCTTGTGGTGGGGGTAGCCCGTCTCGTTCGACATCTTCACGATGCCGATGGGTTCGCTTTCGATGACCATCCTCAGAACCTGAAGATGTCGTTCCAACATATCGACCTCTTTCTCAAGTCGGTCTATCATGGCATGTGTTAACTTGTCTTAGAGGCTTTTAAAAGTTGTTGTCGGCCGGCGGCGTTTTCGACTTCAAACCGAGTATTTTGGATGCGAGTAGTTAACAGTTCTGGTCGGTCGTTGAGATATCCGACACGTTTCGCCTCGGCGATTCGGGGAACGACGTACCATATATTTATTTTATTCCCCATCCACGAACGAAACGAGATGGCCGACCGCCCCGGGAGACAGACGGACGCGGCGCGGAGTCGTCGCCGCAGAGGCTGGGACGGCGACAGCCTCGGCTCGATGGTCGAGAAGGACCGCGTAGGTGTGTTCCTCGACGACGTCGCGTACGTGTTCGCGGACGTGTCGATTTCGAGCATCCCGATTCTGTACGTCGTGCTGACGAACGCCTCGAACGAGTGGTACGGCGTCAAGGCGTCCGCGGCAGTCGCGTGGGCCGCTCTCGTCGTCGTCGGGACCCTGATTCGGGGCGGGTGGATTCGCCCGCTCGCGACCGACGCTCCCGGTTGGGTGTCGCTGGCTCCGTGGTTGCTCGCGTTTCGACTCGTCTACTTCAACGCGGCGTTGGCGCTCGCGGCCTACGGCGGCGGCGCGGTCAACGCGGCGTGGTCGTCGGGCGTATCGGTCGGCTTCGCGGCCGCCGTCGGGGCGCTCTCTGCCGGCGCGTTTCCGCGACTCGCCGAGGCGTTCTATCGGGGCGTCTCGAACTGACCGTTCGCTTCGGAACTGACCGTTCGCTTCGGAACTGACCGCGTGAGCGCGCTGGCACGCCAGCGCGCTCACGCCCGCGGAACTCTCTCGCTCTCGTGCGCTCTTCCTTGCTCGCGCGCTACTCCCGGTGGTCGTAGACCCGTTTGACCTTCCCGACCTCGGTGCGCTCGATTTCGCCGGGTTCGACCACCCGGAGTTCGTCGGGCGTGACCGCGAGGACTTCCTTCAGACGGCCGTGAATGCGCTCGCGGAGTCGCTCGGGCGAGTCGTCGAACTCCTCGTGATACTCGACCGTGATTCGCATCCTATCGAGGTTCTCCTCGCGAGTGAGGTCGATTCGGTAGTGAGGCGCGACCGCGTCGAGGTCGAGCATCACTTCCTCGATTTGGCTCGGATAGACGTTGACCCCGCGGACGATGAGCAGGTCGTCGGCCCGGCCGGTCACGTTGTCCATCCGGACCGCGGTCCGCCCGCATTCGCACGTCTCGTAGGTCAGCGAAGTCATGTCGCCGGTTCGGTATCGGAGGACCGGGAGCGCGTCCTTCGTGAGCGTCGTGAGAACGAGTTCGCCCTCCTCGCCCTCCGGCAGTGGCTCGCCGGTCTGGGGGTCCACGACCTCGGGGTAGAAGTGGTCCTCCCAGACGTGTAGGCCGTCTTGGGCTTCCTCGCACTCGATGGAGACGCCGGGGCCGATAATCTCCGAGAGGCCGTACACGTCCACCGCGGTCACGTCGAGCGCGGCCTCTATCTCCTCGCGCATCGGGTCGGTGAACGGCTCCGCGCCGATGACGACCGTCGAGAGCGGGAGGTCGGTGGGGTCGAGACCGCGCTCCTCGACCGCCTCCGCGAGGTAGAGGCAGTAGGAGGGCGTGCAAGCCAGCACGTCGCTCTCCAAATCTCTGAGCATCTCGATTTGCTTGGCGGTGTCGCCCCCGCCGGTGGGAATCACGCACGCGCCGAGTTCCTCCACGCCGTCGTGGAAACCGAGACCCCCCGTGAACAGGCCGTAGCCGTAGGCGTTCTGAACCGTCTCGCCCGAACGCACGCCCGCGGCGTCGAGCGACCGGGCCATCACCTCGCGCCAGACGCCCAAGTCGTCGGCGGTGTACGCCACGACTTTCGGCTTGCCCGTGGTCCCCGACGAGGCGTGAATCCGGCGCACCTCGCTGTGGTCCACCGCGAACAGGCCGTCGGGGTACTCCGCGCGAAAGTCCTCCTTCGTCGTGAACGGAAGCTTCGAGATGTCCTCGACGCCAGCCACGTCGTCGGGCGAGACGCCCGCGGCGTCGAGCGCCTTGCGATAGAACTCAACGTTCTCGCAGGCGTACGCGACCGTCTCGGCGAGGCGGTCGCTCTGGAGTTCTTCGAGTTCGCCGCGCGGGACCGTCTCGACATCGGTGTAAGGCATATGGCAATCGTTCGCAAGAGAACGCCTAAACTGTTTTGTCGCTTGCAGGTCGTCTCGTTGCTGGTCCGGAGGACCACGTTCCGAGTTCGTGCTCGCGAGTCCGGGCGGGTCGAATCCTCGTCACCGAGCGCCGCCGATGCCGAGAATTTAAATCCCGAGCCTTCGCGGTTCGACGTATCATGAACACCATCGACGAGGTTCACGTCGCGCCGCTCGGCTACGAGGACGAGCGAATCCTCGGTCCCGTCGAGAAGTACGACGCCGACGTGCTCTACCTGCTCGAACACGACGACCGGACCGACGAACCGGAGTATCACGACGACCTCCGCGCGGAACTGGCCGACCTCGACGTGACGGTTCGCACCGTCGCGGTGGACCTGATGGACATCTACGACGTGCTCGGCGTGGTGACGACGCTCGTGGCCGACCACCCCGACGACATCGTTCGGGTCAACGTCTCCAGCGGGTCGAAGCTCTCGGCGGTCGGCGCGACCCTCGCGTGCATGTGTACCGACGCGACCGCGTACTACGTCCACCCCGAGGGGTATCCGTACGCCGACCGGGGCGAGCGCCAGAGCTACGGCTACGCCGACGACGAGGTGTTGCCCTCGTATCCGATAGAGTCACCGACGACCGACCAGGTCGCAGTCATGCAGTTTCTCGCCGACACGAACACTGCGGCGTACACCGCGAAAAAGAAGGACATCATCGAGTACGCCGACGAGGTCGGACTCTCGTTTCTCGCGGACAATCAGCCAGCCAACGACAAGGCGAAGTTCGCGCTCTTGAACGCGAACGTCGTCGAACCCCTGCTCGAAGACGACTACATCGAAGTCGAGGACGTGGGTCGCCGGAAGCATATCACGCTCACCGAAACCGGGGAAGATGCGCTTCGGGCGTTCCGGCACAAGGTCCGAGACGTCTGATTCTGTCTGCTGTACGTACGTGAAGATTACCGTATCGGATTAGGCGTTCCATCGTCTCTCCCCTCGTCTTCTACGCACCGCTATTCGGAGAAGTACAGCCGACAGTATGAGACGCTCCGGAGTGGAACGCAGAGTCGCGCAGTCGGTCGTGGAGTTCACCGTGGTATGGGCCATCCAGATAGTATGAATAGTATCTATACTATCGAGTATCAAGATAGTATGGGTAGTATCGTGATAGTACTGAATGCGGACAGGGGGCTACGAATATGTGGAGGTTGGCTTCCGACCTCCCCCGACCGGGGCGCGGGCACCCCCAGCCCGGTCGCCGCCGCCCTGCGGCCCGCGCACATCGCCCCTCCAACGACGGCGACTGCTGGCGTCTGCGACCCGGTCGAGTGCCTCTGACACGGCTCGGCCCTCCACCCCGATTTCGCCAGTCCCCGCTGGCGCTTTCGCTGCCTTCCGTACGTTCGCGTTTCTCTGCCCCGCTTTTCGCACGGCTCGGGAGTCGCAAAAACGAAGAAAACCGAAACCGTTCGGATTACTCCTCGGACGCTTCGGCTTCGTCCTGAAGCTCTTCGAGAATCTCGTCTTCGTCCACGTCGGCGTCGTCGATTGCGGCTTCGAGGTCGCCAGCGCCGCCCATCATGCCGCCCAGCGGACCCATGCCGCCGCCCTCGATGGTCTCCTGGATGATGACGCGGTCGAGGTCGAGAGTGTCCATCACGTTCTGTGCAATCTGCTGTTTCTGGAACATCCACTGCTGATTCATCGCGAGCTGGGGCGTGCTCTCGATGTACAGCGTGTCCTTCTCGACCGTCTCGACTTCGGTCTCGGGTTCGGCGTCTTCGTCGTCGTCATCAGGCTCGACGACGGTCTCCTCTTCGACTTCGTCGGTCTGAATCCACATGTCGAGCTCGGCGTCGAGGTACATCGCGATGAGGCCTTGGGCCTGCTCGACGCGGTCTTCGACTTCCTCGACGATTTCGTACTCGTACTCCATGTCCTCGCCCGCGAGCGGGTGATTGAAGTCCACGCGAGCGCGACCGCCGATGATGGTCTCGACGTGGCCGTGCTGGCCGTCCACGTTGACGTGCGCGCCGGGGTAGCGTTCGTCTTCGGGAATCTTGTTGGCGCTCACGGTCTTGACCTCGTCGGGGTCCTCCTCGCCGAACGCCTCCGCGGCGGGGATGGTTGTGCTACCGGAGTGGCCGACCTCCTTGCCGACGATGTCGTCTTCGACGCTCTCGAAGATGTGGCCCGAGCCGAGGACGATGGTTCGGGGCTCGAACTCGCGGCCTTCCTCCTCGTCGAGTCCCTCCTCTTCGGCGACCTCGGGGTCGGTCGTGTCGACGACGGTCCCGTCTTCGGCGGTGCGCGCGGTGTAGTTGACGCGGACGAAGTCCCCCTCTTGAAGCCCGTCGGTGGCCTCCTCTTGGGTCTCATCGGCCTCCGCGTCGGCTTGCTCGTTTTGTGTGTCGTCGGCTGCTTCAGCCTCTTGTTCTTCACTCATACCCGAAACGTCGCTCGTTCGCCCCTTAAGAATCACGTTTCACGTTTCCAAGTGCTACCCCTTGAAAAATCGGCCTAATCTACCCGTTTCGGCGACTTCGGGCGTCGGAACGCGCGTTTCGCGATTCCGACGAACGCGACCGCCCGTTTGGCCGTTTGACGAGCGTTTATGTCGTGACCACTCGGAGCGTTCGAAAAGATGGAGTCGAGCCACCAATCCGTCGCGTCCCGCAGGCGACGCGCGCTCGTCGTCGTCGCCGCGGCCGAACTGTTAGCCATGTCGCTGTGGTTCAGCGCCACCGCCGCCGCGCCCGAGTTGGCGGCCGAGTGGGGACTGACCGCGACCGAGACCGCGTGGCTCACTATCGCGGTCCAGTTGGGCTTCGTCGCGGGCGCGTTCCTCTCGTCGGCGCTCACGCTCTCGGACGTGATTCGACCGCGGTACCTGTTCGCCGCGAGCGCGGCGGCTGGCGCGGGGTTCACCGCGCTCATCGCGGGGTTCGTGAACGCCGCGACCCCCGCCATCGCGCTCCGATTCCTGACCGGGATGGCGCTCGCCGGGGTGTACCCGCCGGGAATGAAGATTCTCGCAGGGTGGTTCGAAGAAGGGAGGGGGTTCGCAATCGGCGTGCTGGTCGGGTCGCTGACCGTCGGGTCGGCGCTTCCCCACCTCCTCCGGGGACTCGGCGGGGTCGGCCAACCCCGAGTCGTGCTGTACGGCGCGGCCGCGCTCGCCGCTGTCGGTGGTCTCCTCGTACTGTTTGTCGAACCCGGTCCCCACCAAGCGCCCGCCGCGCCGTTCGACCCGAGCGCAATCGGACGCATCCTCCGGGACCGCGGGACTATGCTGGCGAACGGCGGCTACTTCGGCCACATGTGGGAGTTGTACGCCGTCTGGACGTGGATTCCGGCGTACCTCGCGGCGAGTCTCGCGGCGGGCGGCATCGAAGCCTCGTCCGAACTCGCGTCGATGCTCACGTTCGGCACGATAGCAATCGGCGGTCTCGGCGCGGTGGCCGCTGGAATCGCGGCCGACCGCGCGGGCCGCACCGCGATTACGAGCGCGAGCATGGTCGTGAGCGGAGTCGCGTGCATCGCGGCCGGATTCGCGTTCGGGTCGTCGCTGGTCGTGGTCGTCCCGTTCGTGCTGATTTGGGGGTTCGCCATCGTCGCCGACTCGGCGCAGTTCTCCGCGGCGGTCTCGGAGTTGGCCGAGGAGTCGTACGTCGGCACCGCGCTCACGCTCCAGACGGCCATCGGCTTCCTGCTGACGACGATTTCGATTCAGCTGATTCCGTTCGTCGCCGAGATGGTCGGCTGGCAGTGGGCGTTCACCGCGCTCACAATCGGTCCTGCGCTGGGCACGCTCGCCATGCTCAGACTCCGCGGACTCCCGGAAGCGGGCCGTCTCGCAGGCGGACGCGGGTGAACTTCTGGGAGCGCGAGATGGACGTTCTTTCGAAGCGATTAAAAACCGTGGACGGGAAAGGAGAGTATGAGCCAATCGCAACAGCGACAGGCGCGACGGTGCGTCTCCTGTGGCATCAACATCTCCGGCACGAACGCGGCGTCGTTCAAGTGCCCCGAGTGCGGCCAGCAGATTTACCGCTGCGCGAAGTGCCGCAAGCAGAGCAACCTCTACGAGTGTCCTGACTGCGGATTCATGGGGCCCTAACCATGGGGAAGGTCGCCGCCAAAATCAAGGTCATGCCGCAGAGCCCCGAAATCGACCTCGACGAGCTTCAGGACCGACTCGAAGAGTCGCTCCCCGAGGGCGCGAAAATCAACGGCTTCGAACGCGACGACGTCGCGTTCGGACTCGTCGCCCTACTCCCGACTGTCATCGTCCCCGACGATGCGGGCGGAACGGAAGCGGTCGAGGAGAAGTTCTCGAACGTCGAGGGCGTCGAGAGCGTCGAAGTCGGCAACGTCGGCCGGATATAAGCGGACGCGGTTTTTGCAGTTCGGTTTTCGGGTCGTAGTTTGCGGCTTTTTTCGACGTCAGAGCCGTGGGGTTCTCGATTTTGGAGAGTCCAACCGAGAGATGGTCAGTTAGCTATTTCTGAGAACGTAAGCTGACGATTTCTGAGAACGTAAGCTGACGATTTCTGAGAACGTAAGCTGACGATTTCTGAGAACGTAAGCTAGCCATTTCCGGTGCATATGAGACCACACAGCACCGCGACCGCAGGCCACACGCCTCCCCAGCCGATTCGCTCGTTCGCGCCTCCGGCGCGTCACTTACTCATCCCTCGCGCGCTTTGGGCGCGACCCACAACCGCCGGGTCGCGCCAGCGCGCGCCGTGACCCTTGGAGAGTTTTAGCTCTTGGAGGGTTTGCCTCTACATCCCTGCGCCGGTCGGCGCGTCGGGCAGGTCGAACTTCTCGACATCCATCTCGAGTTCTTCGAGCGCCTGCTCGATGTGGCGTTCCTCGGCGAAGTCCGCGCCGTCTTCTTCGCGAATGCGCTGGGCGGTCGCCAGCACCTCGCCCCGGCGGTCGTCCGGAATCGCCCACTTGTCCGTCGAGAGTTCGATGACGAGTCCGTTGTGGTCTTGCGTGTAGAGCGAGTGGAAGATGCCGCGGTCGAACTCGTTGTAGCCGCGCCACTCCTCGTCGAGCGCCTCGCGAATCTCCACGAACTCCTCGGGGTCGATGCTGAACGAGATGTGGTGAACCCCACCGACGCCCGCGCGCTGGGGACCGCGGTTCGACCGCCTGTCGTCGCTCACGAAGAACGTGATGATGCGGCCGTCGCCCGTGTCGAAAAACAGGTGGGTCGAACTCGGGTCGTCGAGATTCGGCTGGCGGAGGACCAGCGGCATCCCGAGGATGTCGCGGTAGAACTCGATGGTGTCCTCGGTGTTGGACCCGATGAGCGTGATGTGGTCGGTGCCCGTGGTGTGAATCGGACTGTCGGGGAGTTCGGACGTGACCTCGAAATCGTCGGCCGGTCGTCGCTGATTGGACATACGAGGTGGTAGACGGCCCGAGGCAATAGGCTTCAGGTAACGCCCGCGTCACCGGGGCCACTGAGTATCACGGGGTAGCCTTGGCCTGCGGTCGCGGTGCGGTTTCATTGGTACCGTGATAGCTAGCCTCGTCGGCTCGGCAGTAGCAATCCGAAAAAGGCATCCGAAAGTATCCTATCGAAGCGCCGTCTCGAACGCCTGCTCGAAGTCCGCCTTCAGGTCCTCGACGTTCTCGATGCCCACGCTCGCCCGAATCAGACCGTCGTCGAGTCCCGCCGCCTCGCGCTCCTCGCGCGGAATCGCGGCGTGGGTCATCGTCGCGGGCTGTTCGATGAGGCTCTCGACGCCGCCGAGGCTCTCGGCAAGCGTGAACACTTCGGTCGCCGAGACGGCGTCGGCGGTTTCTTCCAAGGACGCATCCAGTTCGAAGCTGACCATGCCGCCGAAGTCGTCCATCTGCTCGGCCGCGAGGTCGTGGCTCGGGTGGGATTCGAGTCCGGGGAAGTAGACGCGCTCGACCGCTTCGTGGTCGTCGAGCCACTGTGCGAGTTGGCGGGCGTTGTCACAGTGGCGGTCCATCCGGACGGGAAGCGTCTTGGTTCCCCGCAACACGAGGAAGCACTCGTGGGGGCCGGGGGTCGCGCCGACGCTGTTCTGGTAGAAGCCGAACTCCTCGTCCAGTTCCTCGTCGTTCGTGACGAGCGCGCCGCCGATTACGTCCGAGTGGCCGCCCATGTACTTCGTCAGGGAGTGGCACACCGCGTCCGCGCCGAGTTCGAGCGGGCGCTGGAGGTACGGCGTGGCGAAGGTGTTGTCCACGACCGAGAGCGCGTCGTACTCGTCTGCGATGTCGGCGGTCGCGGCGATGTCCACGATATTGAGCAGGGGGTTGGTCGGCGTCTCGACCCACACGAGTTCGGTGTTCTCGCGCATCGCCGCCTCGGTTTCATCGAGGTCGGTCATGTCCACGAAGTCGAATTCGAGGTCGTACTTCTCGTAGACCTGCGTGAAGATGCGGTGGGTGCCGCCGTACACGTCCTCGCTCGCGACGACGTGGTCGCCGGATTCGAGCACGTTCAGCACGGTGTTTATCGCGCCCATTCCGCTCGAAAAGGCGCGGCCGTACTCGCCGCTTTCGAGGCTGGCGACGTTGGCCTCCAAGTCGGTTCGCGTGGGGTTGCCCGTTCGGGAGTACTCGTAGCCCCGGTGGTCGCCGGGACCGTCCTGAACGTAGGTGGAGTTGGCGTGAATCGGCGTCATCAGCGCGCCGGTCTCCTCGTCGGGGGACTGTCCGGCGTGAATCGAGCGCGTCTCGAATCGGAACTCGTCGTCGGTGTCGTCCATGCTCGTGGACACGGACGCCCCGAAGGTGACTCTTGCCCTTCCGGCGCGTTTCGGCCGTCAGCCACGATTGTCCGAAATCGACCGGACCCAGTAACCGACCGCCCCGACCACCCGTCGTCACTCCGAGGCGGTCAGCGACGCGGACGAGTCGTCGCTCTCGCGTTTCCAGTACCACGCGCCGACGTTGACGGCGACCCCGAGAATGAACAGCCCCCACGTCGCCCACCACGACTGGTACCAGAGTACGTCCATGTAAACGATAGGTCCCTTCACCAGGGGCCAGAGCGGTTCGATTCGCGTCGAAACGTCGGGTGCCGACAGCATATCGGCGAAGAGATGCGCGACCCCCGTAACCCACACGGCGATGACGCCCAGCGCGTAGGCGTTCTTGACACCGCGGGTCGAGAACCACTCGGTCCTGTCGTCCAGTTCGGCGAAGACCCACCCGAGGAGCGGCCCGACGACTACCGCCGTGGCGGTGACGGCGACTACCGTGTGAAAAATCCCGTGGTGATGGATGCCCGCGAACCACTGCGAGAGGTAGAGGTCCACGTCCGGTAGCATTCCGAACCAGAAGCTCGCGGCGACGAACGCGCCCGCAGTCTGCCGTTCGTCGATGAAGTACCACGCGGGCGCGAGCCAGACGAGCGCCATACCGAGGTGGCCCAGTACGTCGACCATGTACGGTTTACCGGAGCCACGCAGAAGGGACTGATGGCGATTCGGTCCGCGACGATTCCGAGAAGCGAGGAACGCGGCATTTATAACGCCGACCGGACAACACTGTCGTACGACTATGCCGAGTTCGAACGGACCCAAACACAGCACTCGCGACAAGCTCTCGAACAACCCCCGCGAGAGCGGTACTTCGCCGCCCCAGCGCGCCGTCCAGCAGTTCGAGGAGGGCCAGAAGGTCCACCTCAAAATCGACCCGAGCGTCGAGAAAGGACGGTTCCACCCGCGGTACAACGGCCAGACGGGCGAAGTCACGGGCAAGCAGGGCGCGGCCTACAAAATCTCCATCAGCGACCGCGGCAAGGAGAAGACCCTCATCGCCACGCCCGCACATCTGAAGGCCCAACAGTAGCATGACCATCTTCAAGGAGAAGCTCGACGAGGAGTATCTGACCACTTCGGAGGCCAAAGAGCTGCTCGCGGGTATCGAGGACGAGCGCGCGCTCGATGAGGACCGCGAGATGCGCTACGAACTGGCCCGCGCCATCGAGCACGTCAACCGGTTCGCCGTCCTCGAAGCCGAGGAGTCGCGCGAACTCGTCGAAGAACTGCTCGAACTGGAGAAGGTGGACGAGCCGACGGCGTACAAAATCGCCGACATCCTCCCCCAGGACCGCGACGAACTCCGTGCGGTGTACGCCCAAGAGCGCTACACCCTCGGCGGCGACGAACTCGACGACATCCTCAACGTCGTCGCGAAGTACGCCTGAGAGCCACCCATTCTTTAAGTATTTTGTCGGCGTATCCAATGACAATGAGCGAACACAACGACGACGGGGAGCGGGTGCCAGCCGTGGTGCTGGACTACCTCCCGAACGGCCGCCCGGACGACGACCGGCCGCAGTATCAGAAACAGCCGATTGCGTACGCAATCGGCGTCGAGGAGTTCCGACTGTTCGAGGTCACGCTCGAAGAGGACGTGAGCCTCACCATCACCGACCGGTTCGACGCCGACCGTTCGAGCGACCTCGTCTCGCGCGTGCGCGAACTCGACTACGAGGACCTTTCGAGCGCGGCCCAACCCGAACTCGAACACGCCATCCGGGCCATCGTGGAGGCCGACGAGCGCCGATTCGTCGATTTCTACAACGACGCCCAGCCGATTACGCTCCGACTCCACCAGCTCAATCTGCTACCGGGCATCGGGAAGAAGCTCCGGAACAACATCTTGGAGGAGCGAAAGCGCGGCCCGTTCGAGAGTTTCGAGGAGTTAGAGGAGCGCGTGTCGGGACTCCACAATCCGAAGGAAGTGCTGGTCGAGCGGATTCTGGAGGAGCTTCGGGAGGACGACCTGAAGTACCGGACGTTCGTCCGGCGCGAAGCGCAGTAATCGGTCTGTTTTGGGGTTTTGTGAAGGATTGCATCTTCCGAGAAGTCCGTACTTCGGGTATCGGAGATTCTATTCTTCGGGTATCGGAGCGTCCTGCTCGCACGTCACCTCTGAAGACCGCACCGCAACCGCGACGGCCACACGCCTCCCCAACCGATTGCGGTCCTCACGCCTCACTTCGTTCGGCGTTGCGGTCCTCATCCCTCGCGCGCTTTGGGCGCGAGATGGACTCGCGCCAGCGCGCGCCGTTCAGTTGGTCAGACTGGCGGCACAGCGTCGAAAAACGTCAATCGCTGACTCGGTGGCTTTACCAATTTCCGGTCACTACGGAGTCCCAATGACCGACGCTCGCGCTCCCCCGGACGCCGAACCGCGGGACCCCGACGCCCTCCTCCGCCGTGCCGGAGTCCGCGGCAACCCCGACCGCGACCAGCACTTTCTGGTAGACGACCGCGTTCTCGACCGATTGCCCGACTACGCTTCCGACTTTGACCTGTCTCACGTCCTCGAAATCGGCCCCGGAACGGGCGCGCTGACCGACCGTCTGCTCGCCGTGGCGGACGAAGTGACCGCGGTCGAGCGCGACCCGAAGCTCGCGGCGTTCCTGCGCCGGGAGTTCGCCGACGAAATCGCGGCCGGTCGGCTAACCGTCGTGGAGGGCGACGCGCTCGAAGTCGAACTCCCCGACTTTTCGGCTTCGATTTCGAATCTCCCGTACGGCGTCTCCAGCGAAATCGCGTTCCGCTTGCTTCCCCGGAAGAAGCCGCTCGTGTTGATGTTCCAGAAGGAGTTCGCCGAGCGCATGGCCGCCGATTCGGACACCGACGACTACGGCCGCCTGTCGGTGAGCGCCCAACACTACGCCGACGTGGAAGTGGTCGAGCCGGTCCCGAAAGAGGCGTTCTCGCCGCCGCCCGCGGTCGAGAGCGCAATCGTCCGGACCGTCCCCCGCGACCCCGACTACGAGGTCGGAGACGAGGCGTTCTTCCTCGGATTCGTGAAGGCGGTGTTCACTCAGCGCCGGAAGACCATCCGGAACGCGATTCGGAACACCGCCCACATCTCGGGACTGGACGACGCCGACGCCGTAGTGGACGCCATCGAAGCGGGCGAGACCGACCTCGACCCGGACGTGCTGAGACGCCGCGCGGGCAAACTCCCGCCCGAGACGTTCGCGGCGCTGGCGCGCGCGGCCGACGAACACGGCCGAGGTGAAACTACGTGAGCGAACTCCTGACGGGCCTGCTGGCGTTGCTCGACCAGCTACAAGGGTACGACACGACCGAAGTGAAACTCGCAGTAAGTGCGGTCGTCCTCGTCGGCGTCGTGGCCGCCGTCGCGTCGATGCGCTATCTCCGTCCGAAGGTCCGCCAGCGATTCCACACTCACGTCGGCGACGTGGTGTTGACCGCTTCCGTCGGCGTCGTTCTGTTCGGAGCGGGTGTCGCCCTGCTCGCGCTTTGGGGTCTGCTCGGCGAAGCCGCCGCCCTCGCGAATCGGGCGAGCGACACCGCAGGACAGGGCATCCTCGTCTTGCTCTCGCTCGCAGTGCTGGCGAGCGCGTACGTCGCGACCGGCTTCGTCAACCGGGCCGTGGACCGATTTACCGAGACCCAGGAGACCATCACCGAACACCAGAGCGAAATCGTCTTTCGGGTGCTCCAACTCACGGTGTACGTCACCGCCGGAGCCATCATCCTCGGCCTGTGGAACGTTGACCTCAGCGGCCTGTTGGTCGGGGCGGGATTCCTCGGTATCATCGTGGGCATGGCCGCGCGCCAGACGCTCGGCTCGCTGCTCGCGGGGTTCGTGCTGATGTTCTCCCGACCGTTCGAAATCGGCGACTGGGTCGAGGTGAACGACGAGGAGGGCATCGTGACCGACATCTCCATCGTCAACACTCGCATCCAGACGTTCAACGGCGAGTACGTGATGATACCCAACGACATCGTGAGCGGCGAGAAAATCATCAACAAGAGTCGGAAGGGTCGGCTCCGCATCGAGGTCGAAGTCGGCGTCGATTACGCGGTCGACGTAGAGCGGGCCGCCGACCTCGCGGAGGACGCGATGAAGGACTTGGACGAGGTGCTGACGGTACCGACCCCGCAGGTCGTCTTGCAGGGATTTGGTGACTCGGCGGTCGTCCTCCTGCTACGGTTCTGGATAGACAAGCCGAGTTCCCGCCGCCAGTGGCGCGCTCGCACCGCGGTCGTGAAAGCGGTCAAGACCGCGTTCGACGGCGAGGGCATCAAGATTCCGTTCCCCCAGCGTGAACTCACGGGACGTGAGGAGTCGGGCGGCCTGCGCTTGGCGAGCGAGTCCACCGAAACCCGAATCGAGGCCACGACAGACGGTGGGGCCGATGACGGGGTGGACGGCGAGTGACCGACCTCGCCGACCGCCGAGACGTCGAGACCGAGGTGTACCAGCCAGCCGAGGACTCGCGCCTGCTGGCTGACGCCGCGATAGCCGACCTCCGCGGGAGCCAATCCGCCGCCGAGCGGTCGCGCGGGCGACGCCCCCGCGACCCCCCCCACGCCCGCGGCGGCGGGACCGGGTCGGGCTACGTCGC
>NZ_ML974133.1:234999-349608 GCF_004143485.2 Halorussus amylolyticus
GGGGGCGCCCCCCCCCCCCCCCCCCCCCCCGGCCCCCCCCCCCCCCCCCCGGGGGGGGCGGGGCCCCCCCCCGCCCCACCGCCCGCTCGCCCTCGAAGTCGGGACCGGGTCGGGCTACGTCGCCGAGCGAGTCGAAGCCGAAACCGGCGTGCGCGTCGTCGGCTCCGACGTGAACCCCCACGCGTGCGTGCAAGCCAGCGAGCGCGGCGTCGAAGCCGTCAGAGCCGACTTGCTCGAACCCTTCCAAGACGAGGTCTTCGACGCGATTCTGTTCAACGCGCCGTACCTCCCGACCGACTCGGACGACGAGCGCGACGACTGGATGGAAGTCGCGCTCTCGGGCGGCGAGGACGGCCGTGCGGTGGTCGAACCGTTCCTCGCGTCCGTCGGGCGCGTACTCGCGCCCGACGGTGCGGTGTACCTGCTGGTCAGTAGCCTCACCGGCGTCGAGGAAGTCGTGGACCTCGCGGCCAGCGAGGGGTTCTCGGCGGCGGCGCTCCGCGACGAGTCGTTCCCGTTCGAGACGCTGACCGTGCTGAAGTTGGTACGATAGACCTCGATTCGCCAGCAGTCGTGCGCTTTCGAGCCGATAGTAGTGGCGAGTGGTACCACATATCTATGAACCTCGGTTATTTTCCTAAGTGGAAAATATTAAGCCGCGGCATTCCGTAGGTGGAGACACCATGACAGAGCGCATCGCTACGACGCCGGGAGTGTATCCGCTTCCGGACTGGGCGAAAGACGACCTCGCCGACCTGAAAGGCCACCAGAAACACGACCTCATCGACGGCGACGAGGGCGACGACGTGGTCTCGGTGTACGACCAGGCCCGCGAGGAAGTCGTCGAACGCCAGCAGGACGCCGGACTCGACCGCGTGGTCGAGGGGCAACTCCGGTGGGACGACATGCTGGCCCACCCGTTCGCGGTCCACGACGCGGTGGAAACTCACGGCATCGTGAGATACTACGACAACAACAACTTCTACCGCGACCCCGTGGTGACGGGCGAACTCACGTTCGACGGCGACATCGCGGCCGAGTTGGAGGCGGCGAGCGAGTTCGCCGATTCGGGGTCCCTGCAAGCGGTCGTCCCCGGTCCGTACTCGCTCGCCGACCTCGCCACCGACGAGTACTACGGCGACGATGCCGACTTCCTCGCCGCGGTCGCGGAGTTCCTCGCCGGAGAGGTCGAAGCGTTCCCCGAGGTCGAGACGCTGTTCGTCCTCGAACCCTCGCTGGTGGAGAATCCGCCGGGCGAAGGCGACGACGAGCGTGCCAGCGAAGCCATCGACACGGTGGCCGACGCCGCGCCCGCGGGTACCGACGTAATCGTCCACACCTACTGGGGCGCGCTGGAGGAGAAGGTACACGCCCACCTGCTTGACGCAGACTTCCACGCCGTGGGCTACGACTTCGTCTCGGAACAGGAGCAGAACCTCTACAACATCAACGAATACGGCACGAAGGACTCCATCGCGGCGGGCGTCGTAGATGGCCAGAACACGCTGGTCGAAGACTCCGAAGCCATCGCCGAGCGCGCCGACTGGCTCGAAGAGAGCACTCCGGCCGCAGACTTCGAGGAAATTTACCTGACCCCGAACACCGAACTGTTCTATCTGCCGTACTCGACGTTCCAGGAGAAGCTCGCGGCGTTGGGCGAAGCGACCGAACTCGCGGAGGTGAAAGCATGAGCCAGAATCGAGACCAGTTCCGACCCGAGAATCACCCGAACGACCACTTCCTGCTGACGACCGTCGTCGGAAGCTACCCCAAGCCGAAGTGGGTGGACCGCGTCAGCGACCTCTACGAGGACCCCGACGCGGACTTCGGCGAAGCGGAGTGGCAGGAGGCGAAGGACGACGCCGCGCGCCTCATCACCGACGAACACGAGCGCGCCGGTCTCGACGTCGTCGTGGACGGCGAGATGCGCCGCAACGAGATGGTCGAGTACTTCGCCCACCGCATCGACGGCTACGAGTTCAACGGCCCGGTGAAGGTGTGGGGTCACAACACCTTCGACAAGCCCTCGGTCGTCTCCGACGTGGAATACGCCGAGACGTGGCTGGTCGATGAGTACGAGTTCACCGCGAGCGTCTCCGACCGCCCGGTCAAGGTCCCCATCACGGGACCGTACACGCTGGCGAACTGGAGCTTCAACGAGGCGTACGACGACACCGAGTCGCTGGCTCATGACCTCGCAGACCTCGTGAACACCGAGGTCGAGAAGCTGGTCGAAGCGGGCGCTCGCTACATCCAGATAGACGAACCCGCGCTGGCGACGACGCCCGACGACCACGCCATCGTGGGCGAGTGTCTAGAGCGCATCGTCGCTGGCATCCCCGACGACGTGCGAATCGGTCTCCACGTCTGCTACGGCGACTACTCGCGCATCTACCCCGAGATTCTGGAGTTCCCGGTGGACGAGTTCGACCTCGAACTCGCGAACGGCGACTACGACCAACTCGACGTGTTCAAGGAGCCGGATTTCACCGCGGACCTCGCGCTCGGCGTGGTGGACGCCCACGACGCGACGGTCGAATCGGTGGCCGAAATCAAGGCGAACATCCAGAAGGGCCTCGAAGTCGTTCCGCCCGAGCAACTGACCGTGAGCCCGGACTGCGGCGTCAAGCTCCTGCCGCGCGAAGTCGCCTACGAGAAGATGACGAACCTCGTTCGCGCGGCCCGCGAGGTGGAGCAGGAACTCGACGCCGGTGAGATAGAAGTCGAGAAGTCGGCCGTGACCGCCGACGACTGATGGCGATTCGGGAGTTGGGGTCTTGAAGGCGACGCGCTGGCGGTCGTCCGGAGCGCCGCGCGCCGCACAATCGCGGGTGCGCTCCGGCCTGATTCAGGTCACGAGGAGGATTGGTCTCGTTTTCGTACTTGAAGCTTAGGCCGGTCGAACCGTCGAGTCACGCGGTTGAATCTCCCGCCCGACGTCTGTGTGAGCGAAGCGAACACAGGCTCGGAAGACGCGGTTTGTCTTCCGGCGCGTGCGGGCGCGACCTCGTGTCGCGCCCAACCGCGCGAGGGGCGAGTAGCGCAGGCCTCTGGCCGAGCAACGCAGTCGGTTGGGGAGGTGTGAGGCTTGCAGTGCGGTGCTGTGCGGTTTGATTGGCTCAAGCAATAGCTAGCTCGTCCACAGTTCCCCTGGGGGTACGCGCAGTTTTTCTTCCGCCTTCCACTCAGAATCGGAGCTAAACGCAACCTCGGAAACTAAACACAATCACTGCCAGCGAAACCGTCAGCCAAAACCCCACAATCACATCGCAACCTTCAGACGACGCCTCGCACGAGCGACCCGAGTCCGGCCGCGACGACCGGAATCGCCGCGCTGACGCCGAGCACTTGACCCATCTCGACGTACTTCAAGAGCGCGCCGTTCGACGCTAACACCCCGGCGAACACCACCCACGCGAGAATCCCGAAGGCGAGTCCGGCGAGCAGTGCGCGCTTGGTGTCCTTCGAGACGAGTCCGACCAGTGCGCCGCCGAGGACGAAGCCGTACCAGTGAATCTGGGCGACCGCGAGACCGATGGCCACCGCGGTCGCCACGGCGAACCACCGGGCGCGGCGGTCCTCGCGGAGTTCGCCGAGCCACGCACGAAGGATGCTCATTCGTCGCCCTCCGTGGTCTCGCCGTCCGCGGATTCGAATTCGATTCTCGCTTCGCCGTCGGTGTCGCGGCCCATCGGCTTGTACTCGCCGTCGGCCCACATCCGGAGTTGGTCGTCGTAGTGGTCCGAGAAGTAGTCGCCCGAGTTGCCGCCCGGAAGGATGCAGACTGACTCCTCGCGCTCGGCCATCGGGCAAATCATCCGCCAACTGCTTCCGACCGCCGACTCCCTGCGGTAGTTGTTCAGGGTGTGGGCCGAACCGTCGGTCGCGTACTCGGGGTAGTTCAGGAACGACTGGCCGAACGGGTGGGTAATGGCGGCGGTCGTGTTGCGGTCGCCGTAGGTCTCGCCGTCGTCGATGTCTTCGAGCGCGAGGCGGAGCGCGCGGGCCATCACCACGCTTCGCCCTTCGTCACCGAACCACCGACTCTCCTCGGGGAGCGCGGCGAGAATCCAGTCGTCGGGGTAGTAGCTCTCGTCGAGACCGGCCGCTTCGAAGTCGTCGGCGAACGTCTCCTCGCGGAAGCGGTCGAACCACGCCGAGAAGACGAGCGCGGCCCGCGAGTCACGGTCCATCCGGTAGTCCCAGTCTCGGAGGGTATCGGCTGCGGCCTCGAGGTCGTCGTGAGCCTCTGCGGCGGCGACCAGTTCGTCGGTGACCTGCTCGGCGCGCTTCGAATGGGTGTCGCGCTGAAGCTCTTTCATGAACTCGGGGTCCATCGGGTCGTCCGACTCCGCCCGCGCGTCGAGCAGTTCGTAGAGGCGCTGGCCGCGATAGGGGGTGGCGTACCGCTCGCCGACGTAGTGTTCCGGGTCGTCCGTGATGCGCTGATTCGCGGTCCCGAGGTAGTCGGGGTTGACGGCGTGAGGCTTCTCCTCAAAGGGAACGAATCCCTCCCACGACGAGACGCCGAAGGGTTCGAAGCCCTCCCACTCGGCCTCTCCGGCCGACCCGTCGAAGACGCGGGTGCCCCACACCTCCTCGCCGTCGATGGTCCGAATCGGAATTCGGCCCGTAACGTAGTAGAGGGCGTTGCCGTCGCGGTCGGCGTAGACGACGCTCTGAGTCGGGAGGTCCATCTGCCGGGTCGCGTCGAGGAAGTCGTCCATTCCGTCCGCCTTGCTGTACTCGTGGATTGCTCTCGACGTTTCGGTCGCGGTGTGGCCGGTCCACGCCACGCCGACCCGTTGGCCCTCGCGTTCGAGGACCGGCCCGTGAACCGTCTTCCGGACCGTGACGGTTCTGTCCTCGGCGTCGGCAACTTCGACGGTCCGCTCCTCGGTGTCGAACTCGCGCCACTCGCCGTCGTACCGATACCGGTCGCCCGAGTCGTCGGTTTCGTAGGTGTAGAAGTCGATGATGTCGGCCCCCGCGTTGGTGAACCCCCACGCGCACGAGTCGTTCTCGCCGATGACGACGAACGGAACGCCCGGAAAGGTGACGCCGCGGACGGCGATCTCGTCGGTTCTGAGGTCCATCTCGTACCAGACCGGCGGGGCCGACAGCGCGAGATGGGGGTCGTTGGCGACGATTGGTGCGCCCGAATCGGTGTATTCGCCCGAGACGACCCAACTGTTCGACCCGACGCCGCGCGGACTCTCGAACGCTCGAAGCCACTCGAGGAGGTCGGGGTCGTCGAATCGTCCCGCGGGTTCGACCACCCGGCGCTCGATGCGCTCGCCGCCCGCGCCGTCTCGGATTATCGGCGCGTCGTGGTCGAGTCGGAACGGGTAGAGTTCGTCTGCCGCGTCGTCGCCGAGTTCGCTCGCGAGGAGTTCGCGTTCGAGCGTCCAGAAGTTCCCGGTCAGCGTCCACGAAATCTGGGTCTCCATCAGCATCGTGTCCGTGGGCGTCCACGAATCGGGTTCGTATTCGAGCAGGCCGAACTCCAGCGGGAGTTCCTCGCGGTCGATACAGGCGTTGACGCCCGCCGAGAACGCCTCGACCAGTTCGCCCGATGGCGTCCCGTCGAGGAGTTCGAGATTCGCCTCCGACCCTCCGACGAAGTCCATCTTGACGTTGAATTCGTCGGAGTCGAGCGTGGCCTCGCCCACCACTTCCGAAAGCTGACCGCGCATCACCCGGCGCTGGAGGTCCATCTGAAACAGTCGGTCGGCGGCCTGCACGTAGCCGACTGCGAAATAGAGCGCCCGCTCGTTCGCGGCCTCGACGTGGGGCGTGCCGTACTCGTCGTACCGAACCGTCGCTTCGCCGTGGGGACTCTCGACCCGACGATTCGTCGGGTCGGTCGCGTCGCGCCACGCCGACCCCGAGAACGGCGCGAACCGGTCGAGGTAGCCCCGGACCGGCGAGAGCGACCCGCCAGCGACCCCGCCGCCCACGATGGCGGCCAGCAGGGCGCGGCGGGTGATGTCGGTGTTCATGCTCGTGACGTTCGTATCACTCGCATAAAACGACTGTTCCACGCGATGTGGGTTGTCGGAGGTTTGTTCGAGAAGACTACTCACTCCAAAATGTAGGAAGATTTTAATTATTTCGGGCTGGATTTCGGGTATGGCTGCCCTCCCGTCACTGAACTGGCCCCTTCTAGCGGTCGTAGTCGTCGCGGCCGGGCTCGCGTATCTCGCATACCGAGAGTTTCGCCACGATTACGAATCCGGAGAGTACCACTTTACATGGGGCGTCGGAGTCGTGGTACTGTTCCTTCAGGGTCTCGCGCCGGGAGTGGTCGGTCTCGGTCTCTACCTGACCACCGAACGCGGATATCCGGTTCACTGGCTGTTCGCATCCGTGGTCGTCTCGCTGCTCATCTTCGGATTCCTCGATGTCGGGGCGAGCGCGACTGCTGTCGGAGAGTCGCTCGGTGGGGTCGCTACCGGGAACTGAAAAATTGAAGCAAAACCGAAACGAGAAAACCGACCGCTATCTCACTCGTACAGCCACGTCTCGTCGCTGCGCTCGTACTCGACCAGTTCGTCGTCGTCGAAGAACAGGTCGATTTCGCGCTCGTTCGCGCCCTCGTCCTCGTGGTCCGAACCGTGGATGACGTTCCGACCGAGGTCGAGTCCGTAGTCGCCCCGAATCGTGCCGGGGGCGGACTCGGCGGGGTCGGTTTCGCCCATCATGGTGCGGACCTGACGGGTCGCGTCTTGACCTTCCCACACCATCGCGAAGACGGGACCGGACGTGATGAAGTCCACGAGACCCTCGAAGAAGGGCTTACCCTCGTGTTCGCCGTAGTGGTCGTGGGCGAGGTCTTCGTCAATCTGCATGAACTTCCCGGCGACGAGCTTCAGACCGCGGTCCTCGAATCGGGAGACGATGTCTCCGATGAGGCCGCGCTGGACGCCGTCGGGCTTGACCATGACGAAGGTGCGCTCGGTCTCGCTCATTGTTCGGTCGTCTCCTCGTCTCTGCCGTCCTCGGTCCACTCGAGGTTTCGGGGTTCGCGTCCGAGGTCGGCGTTCTTCTCACACTTCGCGGAGCAGAAGTGGGTGGTGGTGCCGTCGGTGCGGACGAACATCGTGCCCGTTCCGGGTTCGATGTCCGAGCCACAGAAGTCACAGTCTCGGGTCTGGGGCATTGTCACTGACCTCCGATGGAGTCGGCTTCGCGAGCGGTCTCGCGGAGTTGGATTATGTCGCCCTCGCGGACCGGACCGAGGCAGTTCCGCGTGATGATGCGGCCCTGGTTCTCGCCCTCGCGGATGCGGCACTTGACCTGCATGGCCTCGCCGTGCATCCCCGTCTTGCCGACGATTTCGATGACTTCGGCGGGCGTGGAGCCTCCTTCTTCGGACTCTTCAGCACTCATGGGTCACACTCACCGAAGTTCCTCGACCTTGCTGGCGATGTCCTCCACGTCGTCGTCGGCCTCGCCCGCATCGACGATGGCCGCGGCCGCGCTTCCGACTTCCAGCCCGGCGGCGTGGCCGATGTCGTCCTGCGTATCGACGAAGATGAAGGGGATGCCCTTCTCGTCGGCGAGTTCGGGCAGGTGCATCACGATTTCCTCGGGCTGAACGTCCTCGGCGACGTAGATGAGGTCGGCGTTGCCGCGCTCGATTGCCTTGGTCGTTTCGTTGGTTCCTTTCTTCACGGTTCCCGTGTCTCGGGCGACCTCGAGCGCCTCGACGGCGCTGTCTTGGAGGTCGGCCGGAACGTCGAAGTTTACGTATACTGGCATTGGTTGTTCACCTTCCCGCACGTCGGCTCAAGCTCCCCTGCCGGAGTAGTCCTATGCGGCTAGGAGCATCATCAACCGCGCGCAGGTTGTACGACTTGGTAGTTCGTCACCCCTTAAAAGCGCTTTCAAATGCTGCTGGGGCGTGCGAAACGAAGACAAGGGGACATCGGTCGTGGACGAGGGCAGTGTCGGTCGTTTACGGGAGCGCTCACTGTCGCTCGGCGCCGTCCCATCCCTCGCACAGCAGACCGTAGACCACCACGTCGCGGTACTCACCGTTGAGAAATTCGTGGTCTCGAAATCGTCCTTCCTCCGAGAAACCGAGACGCTGGAGCAACCGCCGAGAGTCGTCGTTGAAATCCACGACTTTCGCATACAGTCGGTGGAGTCCGCGCGTCTCGAAGCCGTACTCCAACAGTAGGGAGGCCGCCCCGGTCGCGTACCCGTGGCCGCGAGCGTCGGCGTCGAGCCAGTAGGCCACTTCGGCGTGGTCGCGCTCGACTCGAAACAGATTGGCTTCGCCGATGGGTTCGTCCTCGCCGTCTCGGCAAATCAAGAAGTTCGCGTCGCCGTTATCCGCGGCAATCGTGTTCTCGTAGAACTCCTCGACTTGCTCGCGCGTCTGTGGTTCCGTGAACGTCAACGGCGTCCGTAAGTCGGGGTCGCTTCGAGCGCGCTGGAGGAAGTCGATGTCCTCGCGCTCGGTGACTCGGAGGTCGACTCGCTCGCCGGAAAGGTAAACGGGGCCGGGCATGTCTGATTCGAGGGACGGCGCGACCAAATGCGTTCGGGAGAACGTCGCCCGGTTCTCACTGCGAGCGGTATTCCTAGATACATTTCCAGATTGAACACTCACACCTAGAGAAACTATCTAAACGGAGGCCAATATATGAAAAAGCTTGAAAAGGGGTGCTGCGTATTCGCGGTTACCGCCAATGAGCAAGAAAAGATTGTCGCGTCGGTCGCTGTTGGCTTCCACAACCGCAACGGTCACCTACGGTCTCGCTGGCTGTATCCAAGGCGAGGGCGGCGACGAGGCGACCGAAACCGAGACGAGCGCGGGAGACTCAGAGTTCGACCCGGCGAACCCGGAGTTCCCGCAGTCGATGCAGGCGCTGATTCAGGCCGGGTACGAGACGGGGGCCATCGAGGACCTCGAGAATATGGAGGAGCGCGACGAACCGCGCTACGGCGACCCCGTCCAAGAGACGCCGTCGAGCGACGACGACTTGCTCGACCCCGACAAACTCGCGTTCGCGATGACGCCGACGGAGGACCCGGCGGCGTACCGCGACACGATGCAGCCCCTGATGGACAACATCGCCGAGGAGACCGGCAAGGACGTGGAGTACTTCCCGCTCCAGTCGTACGCTTCCATGATTGAGGCGATGCGCTCGGAGCGCCTCCACGTCGGCGGATTCTCGACCGGTCCGACCCCGTTCGCGGTCAACCTCGCGGGCGCGGTTCCGTTCTCGATTCAGGTGTCGGACGACGGCGCGTTCGGCTATCGGCTCTGGCTCGCGACCCAGTCGGACAACGACGAGATAAACGCGCTCGAAGACCTGGAGGGCAAGCGAATCGCTCACGCCGAGCCCTCGTCGAACTCCGGGAACCAAGCACCTCGGGCGCTGTTCGAGAACGAGGGCGTCGTCCCCGACGACGACTACGAAGTGTCCTACTCGGGCGGCCACGAACAGAGCATCCTCGGCGTCGCCAACGGCGACTACGACGCCGCGCCCGTGTGTAGTACGTGCGTGACGCGCGTTGCGGACGCCGACAACGTTGACCCGACGAACATCAAGGTCGTCTGGGCGAGCAACCCCTTCCCGACGACGAGTTTCAACTATCGCTACAACCTCACGCCCGAGATTCAGGAGGGTATCCGGACGGCGTTCCTCGAATACGACTACTCCGACACCGACATAGCCGAGACGTTCGAAGGGCGGGGCAAGTGGGTCGAAATCGACTACGCGACCGCCTACGACATCATCCTCCAGATTCAGGAGAAGAACGGCGTCGAGTACGAGACCGGTAATCTGGAGGAGTGAGGCCATGATACGGGTCGAAGACTTGGAGAAGGTGTACGATTCGGGCGACCGTGCGCTCGACGGCGTCTCGATGGAAGTCGGTGGGAACGAAATCGTCGCAATCATCGGCCCGAGCGGCGCTGGCAAGAGTACGTTCATCCGGTGTATCAACCGGCTTACCGAACCGACCGGCGGGAGCGTCTGGCTCGACGAAACGGAAGTCACCGCGCTCGGCGGGTCGGAACTGAAGCAGGCCCGCCGAGACATGGGGCTGATTCACCAGGAGTTCAATCTCATCGAGCGACTGACCGTGATGGAGAACGTCCTCTCGGGGCGACTCGGCTACATGAGCGCGTGGCGGGCGTTCCGCCGGGACTTCGACGCCGAGGACATCTCCCGGGCGCGCGAGGTGCTCGACCGAGTGGGTCTCGGCGGCCACGAGAACAACCGGGCCGACGAGCTGTCGGGCGGCCAGCGCCAGCGCGTCGGCATCGCTCGCGCGGTCATCCAGCGACCCAAGATACTGCTGGTGGACGAACCCACCAGCGCGCTCGACCCCGAAACGTCCATCGAGGTGATGGACCTGCTGACCGAAATCGCCCGCGAGGACGATATTCCGGTTCTCATCAACATCCACGAGGTGGACCTCGCCGTCGAGTACGCCGACCGCATCGTCGGTTTGAGCGACGGTCGAGTCGTCTTCGAGGGGACGCCCGAGGAACTCGACGAGCAGGCCAAAGACACCATCTACCGAGGCGGCGAGTCCCGAGAAGAGCGTGACGCCGCCGCGGAGGCGCGCGACGCGAACGCAGGCGGCTCGGACGACCGGGACGACGGACTCCCCGAGGACGTGACCCAACGGACCGCGAGGGAGGGGTAATCCCGAATGGCGACTCACTCGAATCCCGAGTACGACGGCGAGTGGCACCGTCCGACGGCGTTCTACAATCGCTACGTCAAGTACGCGGTGTACGCGCTCATCGTCGGGTTCGTGCTGTTCAGCATCTGGGACCTTCGAGTCTCACTCGACAGATTCCTTCAGGGGATGTCGGCCGGCGCGACCCTCGTCTCGAACATGCTCCCGCCCGCCGCGACCCCCTCGCAGTTCCAGTTGATGGTCCGCGGCGTCGTCGAGAGCATCGTGATGTCGATACTCGCGACCGCCATCGGCGTCGTCGTCAGCGTCCCGGTCGCGTTCATGGCCGCGAACAACCTCGCGCCCAAACCCGTCTACGCCGTGGGCCGAGGCATCGTCTCGGTCACGCGCGCGTTCCACGAACTCATCGTCGCCATCGTGATGGTGAAGGCGGTCGGGTTCGGGCCGCTGGCTGGCGTCCTCGCGCTGTCGTTCAAGACCGTCGGCTTCTTCGGCAAACTGCTCGCCGAGGAAATCGAGGACATCGACGTGGGCCAGATGGAGGCGGTCGAAGCGGTCGGCGCGGGCAAACTCCACATCTACATCTTCGGCGTCCTGCCGCAGGTCATTCCGCGAGTCATCGGTCTCACCATCTACCGACTCGACATCAATCTCCGCCACAGCACGGTGGTCGGCATCGTCGGCGCGGGCGGCATCGGCATCACGCTGCTGAACTCGTTCCAGAAGTACGACTACCAGTTCAGTTCGCTCATCATCCTCGTCATCGTGTGTCTCGTCATCGTGGGCGAAGTGGTTAGCGCCTACGCGAGACGGAGGGTACAGTGATGTCGGACTCGACGAACACGGAATCCGGCCCGAAGACTCCGACGGGCGACGACTGGCACCGCCACTCGCGCCGGGAGCGACTCGCCCGGTACGGTGCGGTCCTCGGAACGCTCGTGATTCTCGCGGTCGCGTGGCGGTCGATGGAGGTCAACTACGACTACGTGGCGTCCGCGCCGCGCGAAGTCGGCGACCTCGTCGCTCGGATGTACCCGCCGGACGTGGCGTACACGACCGAAATCGTGGGGCCGCTCATCGAGACCATCAACATCTCGATACTCGGCACCGGACTGGCAATCGTTCTCGCGGTCCCGGTCGCGTTCCTCGGGGCGGAGAACACGTCGCCGAACCGCCTGACCTACTGGTTCGGGAAGTTCATCATCTCGTTCACCCGGTCGGTGAACGTCATCATCTGGGCGCTCATCTTCGTCGTGCTGTTCGGACCGGGCGCGCTCTCGGGCGTCCTCGCCATCGCGGTCCGGTCGGTGGGCTTCACCGCGAAGCTCATCGCGGAAGCCATCGAGGAAATCGACCACGGGCAGGTCGAGGCGGTCACCGCGACCGGCGCATCCACGGTTCAGACGTTCGTCTACGGCGTCGTCCCGCAGATAAAGCCCGCGTTCGTCTCGGTCGCGACGTTCCGGTGGGACATCAACGTCCGGGCCTCGACCATCATCGGATTCGTCGGCGCGGGCGGCATCGGCGTCGCGCTCCAGACCAACATCAACTACTTCAACTGGTCGGCGGTCCTGACCATCCTCATCGCCATCCTCGGCATCGTCCTCCTGAGTGAAGGCATCTCGGCCTACCTCAGGAAGAAAGTGACGTGAGGTAGCGGACCGCCGCCGCTCGTTTCGCGAATCCGTTTTTCGACACTGCACTGACTGACGCAAACCACCGTGAATCGCCCGGAGAATCATCCACCACGAATCGGCCGGTGACACAGACAACGGGTGGGACTTCCGAAAGACGCGTCTTTCGACTTCCCGCTCGGTCCCCTCGCGGGAATGAAAGGGGCCACCCGCTCGCGCTTGCGCGAGCGGGCGGGGGCTTTCGAGACGACACCGACCGCGATTCCACTTCACCTCGAGGATTCTCGCCGGAGCCGAAGGAAAACGCCCTTCTTTCGCCCTTTCCAACGACGAGCATGGACGTAGCCGGGGTCGCGACCGCCCTGCGAGCGGAGGCCCGTCGGACGAACGAGCGCCGCCTGCTCGTGCTCGCGGGCGACCGGGAGGCGTGCTACGACGCCGCCGACCGGGCGCTCGACGCCGCCGAAATCGACCGCGAGGCGACCACGCTCGTCGGAACCGGGTGGCTCGACTGCGAGCGGGTCGGGCCGAAGCGCGCCGGTCGCCTGCTCGGCACCACTCGGGAGTGTGTGGTCCTCGACTGCCACGCCGATTTCCGACCGAACGCGGTCGGTCGAATCGTCGGCGCGGTAGACGGTGGCGGCCTGTTCGTACTTCTGATGCCCTCGCTCGACGACTTTTCGGACTGTCGGACCGACTTCGACCGGACGCTTGCGGTCCCGCCCGCCGACCTCGAAGCCGTGACGGGGCGCTTCCGACGGCGATTCGTCGGGACCCTTCTCGACCACCCCGGAATCGCGGTCGTTGACGTTGACGGCGAGACGGGAACGGTCGAGCGCGACGGCCTGACCCACCCCGCGCCGCGACTCCCCGACGAACCGCCCGAGCCGCCAGACGACCACGCGTTCCCCGCGAAAGCCTACGACGCCTGTCTCACGGGCGACCAGATGGCGGTGGTCCGGGCGTTCGAGGCCCTTCGGGACGACGACTCGCCGACCGCCGTGGTCGCGGAGGCCGACCGCGGTCGGGGGAAATCGAGCGCGGCGGGCATCGCGGCCGGGGCGCTCGCGGCCGAGGGGACCGACGTGCTTGTCACGGCACCGGAGTACCGGAGCGCGCGCGAGGTGTTCGTTCGGGCGAAGGCCCTCCTCGAATCTCTCGGGAGAACTATCGAGACCGACCGCGACCCGCCGCGCGAGATTCGGCTTCGCGGCGAGGGGAGGGTTCGCTTCGAGAAACCGACCGCGGCCGCCGACCTCCCGGGCGACCCCGACGCGGTGTTCGTGGACGAGGCCGCCGCGCTCTCGGTTCGGTTGCTCGAACGGTTTCTGTCGGCCCGGCGGGTCGCGTTCACCACGACCGTCCACGGCTACGAGGGCGCGGGCCGGGGGTTCTCGGTCCGGTTTCGCGACCGACTCGCCGAGACCGACCACGAGGTCACCGAGACGCGCCTCGACGAACCCATCCGGTACGCGCCGGGTGACCCCGTCGAGACGTGGGCGTTCCGGGCGCTCCTGCTCGACGCCCGGCCGCCGGTCGAGCAGGTCGTGGCCGACGCCGACCCAGATTCGGTCGCGTATCGCGCCCTCCCGCCCGACGACTTGCTCGCCGACGAGACGCTCCTCCGGGAGGCGTTCGGCCTGCTCGTGCTGGCCCACTACCGTACCGAACCCGACGACCTCGCGCGACTCCTCGACGCGCCGAACCTCGCGGTTCGGGCGCTGACCCACGGAAATCACGTCGTCGCGGTCGCCCTGCTCGCTCGCGAAGGGAACCTCCCCGCGGACCTGCGCGAGCACATGTACGAGGGTGGGCGCGTCCGGGGCAACATGCTCCCCGACGTACTGACCTCCCAACTCCGCGACGAGGCGGCCGGAATCTCGCAGGGAATGCGAGTGATGCGAATCGCCACCCATCACGCGGTCCGGTCGCGGGGACTCGGTTCGCACCTCCTCGGGGACATCCGGGCGGAGTTCGAAGACGACCTCGACTGGCTCGGGGTCGGCTACGGTGCGACCCCCGAACTCCTCGACTTCTGGCGCGAGAACGGCTATCGCGCGATTCAGCTCTCGACCACCCGCAACGACACCAGCGGCGAGTACTCCGCGCTCATGCTCGACCCACTAACCGAATCGGGGGCCGACCTCCGAGACCGCCACGCCCGGTGGTTCGTCTCCCGGTTCGCGTCGATGCTCGCCGACCCGCTCCGGGACGCCGACCCCGACGTGGTCCGGGCGCTCCTCCGGTCGGTCGAGGCCCCGGTGTCGCTCGAACTCTCGGCGTGGGACTGGCGGGCGGTCGCCGCGAGCGCGTACGGTCCGGGCCAGTACAATTCGGCCCCCCGGCCCTTCCGTCGGGTCGCGCTCAAGTATTTCGTCGATTGCGCGGCGGCGGCCTCGGAGAACTCCGAGGCCGCCGCGGGAGAGTCGGTCCCCTCTTCGAGGGACTCGACCCGGCTTTCGACCCGCGAGGAGCGCCTGCTGGTCCGAAAGGTCCTGCAGGCGCACCCGTGGGAACGGGTCGCCGACGAACTCGGCTTCCACTCGACGGGCCAGTGCATGCGGGCGCTCGGCGAAGCGTATCAGCCGCTGGTGGACGCCTACGGCGACGAAGCCGCCGAGACCGAAAAGCGGCGATACACCGATTAGGGAGCCGCGAGTACGTGGGACCGTGCCCGAGTGCGCCGAAGAAGAGTGTTCGGAGTCTGCCGGGGTCAGACTACACATTCCGTGGGCGGAGAGCCGCGAGGTCTGTGCGGCCCACGCTCGCGTGCTGGCCCGAACGGACGGCATCGTCGCCGAACCGCTGGAAGAAAATGACGAGTGGCCGTGAACGGAGTTCGATTCGAGAGTAGCGACTACTCGTGGGCGAAGTACGCGACCGACTCCTCGCCCGCTTCGTGATGGTCCACTCGCACGAAGCCGACGCGCTCGAACTGGACCATCTCGTCCGCGTCGGTGTCGGCGAAGCCGGGTTCGGCGTGGCCCTCCTCGTCGCCGTGAATCGTCCGGAGTCGGGTCGGCACCGCGCCGTCGGTCGGGACCCAGTGAACCACGTCCACGCCCTCCTCGCGGACCGCGGCGATGTCGTCGCCGGTGTAGCGCAGTCCGTCGTCGCCCATTCGGAAACAGCCCAGGCCCTTGAGCCAGATTCGGTCGTCTTCGGCGGGAACGTCGCCCTCTTCGAGAAGGACCGCGTCACCGACCGGGATGTCGCGGGTGCCCCGGTCCTCGTGGTCGGGGTGGACCGGCGGGTGGGCGGCGTCGGGCGCGTCGTCCGATATCGGGACCTCGACGCCGTCGCGCACGAAGAAGTAGCGGGCGGCATCGTCGTCTATCAGCTCGCGGTTCTTCGCGTAGACCGTACTCATCGCCAAATCGACGTTGCTCGTGGAGGTGCCGAGTTCGACCATCGAGTCGGTGAGCGCCGACCCCCGGATGCCCCGGCGCTCGACGCTCAGTAGCGTCGGCGCGCGCGGGTCGTCCCAACCGTCGAGTTCGCCGTCGTCGATTAGCTGTTTGATGGTCGAGGTGGACATCTTCACGTCGTACTCGTCCACTTGCACGTGGCCCCAGTGGATGACCTCGGGATACTCCCAGTCGAAGTAGTCGTAGACGAACCGCTGGCGCTTCGCGGAGTCTTGGAGGTCGATACCCCGGATGATGTGAGTGACGCCCGTTAGGTGGTCGTCTACGCCAGACTGGAAGTCGAGCATCGGCCAGCACCGATAGTCGGCGGCCTCCTCGCGCGGGTGGGGCGTGTCGATGATTCGGAACGCCACCCAGTCCCGGAGCGCGGGATTCTTGTGCTCGATGTCGGTCTTCACCCGGAGGACCATCTCGCCCGAGTCGTACTCGCCGTCTATCATCGCTTCGAACTCCGAACGAGTGGTCTCGGCGTCCTTCTCGCGGTGGGGACACGCCTTCCCGTCGTTCTTCAGGTCGGAGAACTCCCCGGCGGGACACGAGCAGGTGTAGGCCCCGCCCTTCTCGATGAGGTCGCGCGCGTGGTCGTAGTAGATTTCGAGGCGGTCGCTCGCTCGATAGACTTCCGCGGGTTCGAATCCGAGGTACTCGATTTCGTCGAGGATTTCGTCGTACACCCACGGAATCGGGCGCTTGGTCTCGGGGTCGGTGTCGTCGAACCGGACGATGAACTCGCCGTCGTACTCCTCGGCGTAGGTGCCGATGACCGCGGGCATTCGTGCGTGGCCGACGTGCCACGGGCCGTTGGGGTTGGGCGCACACCGCATCCGAATCTCGTCGTACTCGTCTGCGTTCGGAAGGTCGGGCAGGACCCGGTCGTCGCCCTCGTCGTCGCTCTCTAACTCCTCGACCCACTCGGGGTCGAGTTCGACCAGACGCTCCCTGCGCTCGTCGGGCGCGAGGTCGTTGACTCGCGAGATGACCGGCGCGATGACGCCGGGAATCTCGTCGCCGTGCTGGCGGAACTCGGGGTTCTCGCCCATCAGCGGTCCCATTATCGCGCCAACGTCGGCCTCGCTGTCGTGTTTGACCGCGTTCGCGAGCGCGTGAATCTCTGCTTCCGTCTCGATTCGGTCGCGAAGTTCGTCGTCCATTGGCGGGCAATTGGAGCGTCCGGGGGAAAACTGAACCGGATTCGTATCGACGTGTAAACGAATCGACCGGGACGTTTAGGTGAATCCGCATTCATCGGTTCAAAGCGTGTGACTCTCGACTCGCCCCGGAACGCGGTCCGCGTCCTCTACGTCGATAGCGACCCGCCGCCGGACGAACTGCCCGACGAACGCCTGAACGTCACTGCGGCCTCCAGCGCCGCGGCCGCGCGCGACCACCTCGCGGACGCGAGCGGCGTCGATTGCGTGGTCAGCGAGTACGACTTGCCCGAATCCGACGGCATCACGCTCCTCGAAACCGTCCGCGACGACTACCCGAATCTGCCGTTCGTCGTGTTCACCGGGTCGGGAAGCGAATCGGTGGCGAGCGAAGCGGTCGGAAAAGGGGCCTCCGACTACCTTCCGAAGTCCGCCGGACTCGACTCGCTCCGCGACCGGGTGCGGCGGGCGGTCGCCACGAACAGCGTCGAGTCCGACTCGGGGCTGACCGGCGACCGAATGCGCGAACTCACGAACGCGTTCCCCGACGTGGCGTTCATTATCGACGAGACCGGGCGGTATCTCGAAGTCCTCTCGGGACCCCGAACGGCGAATCTCAAAACCGTCGAGCAGGAGCGACTCGTGGGTCGAACGCTCCACGACGCGTTCGAGACCTCGAAGGCAGACCGATTTCTCGACCTCATCGAAACCACGCTCGAAACCGGGTCGGTCGAGACGCTGGAGTACCGGGTCGAGACCGACGCCGGCACCCGGTGGTTCGAGAGTCGAACCGCGCCGCTCGGAACCGACATCGACGACCGAGGAGCCGTCGTCTGGGTCGCCCGTGACGTGACCGACCGCCTGACGAACGAGCGACGGTTGGCCGCCCGGAGCGACGAACTCGAAACGCTGACCCGAATCAACGGCCTGATAAATCGCATCTTCCAGTCGCTCGTCGAGTCGGCGTCCCGCGAGGAGATAGAGCGGACCGTCTGCGAGGGACTGGCAAACTCGGAGTTCTACCAGTTCGCGTGGATAGGCGGGCCGTGGGTCAAAGACGAGCGGATGACTCCGGGCGTCATCTCGGGGGCCGACCCCGAAGCGGTCGAGCGCCTCGTGGAGGCCACGAGCGCCCGTCCGAATTCGGAGAACTCCTTCGCCGACGTCGTGACCGAAGGCGAGTCGGTCGTCGTGCGCGACGTGCCCGAATCGCCGCAACTCTCGGAGGCCGAGCGCGAGCAGATGCTCGAGCTCGGCATGCCGTCGGCGGTCCTCGTCCCGCTGAGTTACGGCAACACCAACTACGGCGTTCTCGGCATCAGCGGCGCGTGTACCGACACGTTCGGCGACCGGGAGCTGACCGCGCTCGAAACGCTCGGCGTCGTCGTCGCGTTCGCAATCAACGCGGTCAAAAACCGAAATCTGCTCTTCTCGGACACTGCGGTCGAACTGGAGCTTCGGGTCCCGCAGTCGAAATCGGTGTTCGGCCAACTGTCGGCGACGCTCGGATGTGAGTGTACGCTCGAAGGGTTCGTACCGATTGCCGACGACCGCCTTCTCGAATACGTCACGGTCGAGGGGGACGCCTCGACCGTCGGCGACCTGCTGACCGACGCCCCGAGAGTCGAGGAGCATCGCATCGTCAGCGAGGGCGAGGCGTGTCTGGTCGAGGTCGTCCTCTCGGAGTCGGGCGTGGCAGAGCTTATCAAGGCCGGGACGATGGTGAAGTCGGCGACCGCGAACGGCGGGACGGTACGACTCGCGGCCGAAGCGCCGTCCGACGTGGGCGTGCGGTCGGTCATCGACAGCTTTCGGCTGGCGTATCCGGACTCCGAACTGGTGAGCAAACAGGAGGTGAACCACCCGGTCCGTACCGCCAGGGAGTTCCGCCAGACGCTGACCGAGAAACTGACCGACAAACAGCGAACCGCGCTCAAGGCGGCCTACTTCGCGGGCTACTACGACTACCCTCGCGGGAGCACCGCCGAGGAGATAGCCGACTCGCTCGACATCTCCTCGCCGACCCTCCACCAGCACCTCCGGGCGGCCCAGGGCAAACTGGTCGGAACGTTCCTCGATTGATTAGGCGGCTGATATTGGGCGTTTGACACCCTCTCCCGACCGTACCTAACTATTGAGGCATGGGTTTGTTCCCTCCGCTGGTAAAAACAACCGTTGGAGGTCACCCGCCATGAGTAACGATTCACTCCGTCCGAAGACGAACGAGGGCGAACACGTCCTCCAGCGTGGTCGCGCAGTCAGAACGCTCTCGTTCGACACGATGTTCGACCTCCTCGCGGCGGACCTGCGTCGGTACGCCCTCTACGCGTTAGTGGGAGCCGACGACGGGTTCGCGGAAGTCGAGGCGCTCGCCGACGACGTCGCGATGTGGGAGGCCCGCGCGGACGACGTGACTATCACCGAGTCCCGCCGAACGGAGATTGCGGACGAACTCCGCCACAAACACCTCCCACGTATGGCCGACGCCGACCTCGTGGACTACGACTCGCGGAGCGACGTGGTCCGCTACTGGCGACAGCCGACGCTCGAGGAGTATCTCGAACACACACACTTCAAAGAATTTGCAGGCGAGTAGTCTCTCGCCCCCGTTGACGTTTTTCGGTCTCCATCCGTTTCCGCCGACGAGCGCGTTCACGCGCTCGTCGGCAGAATTCCGATTCGGTAGTCGCGACTGAGTCGGTAGCCGTGCCCGACTCAGTAGTCGCGCTCGACGAGGTAGTCCGCGATGCCTTCGAGCAGGTCTCGGGCGTCGTTCTCGGGCAGCACTTCGAGTCGGTCCTTTCCGCGCTCGACCAACTCTCGGGCCTTCTCGCTGGCGTAGTCGATGCTCCCGGCGTCTTCGAGCGCCGCGACCGCCTCCTCGATTTCGGCCTCGGTGACGGCTTCCACGCTGTCGGTGGCGACGAGCGAATCCACGTCCACGCCCTGCTCGCGGGCGTGGAGCGTGATGATGGTCCGCTTGTTCTCCACGAGGTCGCTCCCGCGCTGTTTGCCGAGTTTCTCGCTCGGGACCGTCAGGTCGAGCACGTCGTCCTGAATCTGGAACGCCCGGCCGACGTCGATGCCGTACCGGTAGAGCTGCTCGACGGTCTCGTCGTCCGCGCCGAGCAGGATGGCTGGCATCGACGCCGCCGCGGCGTACAACACCGCTGTCTTGTCCTCTATCATCGTGAGGTACTCCTCGGGGAGCACGTCGGGGCGCTCCTCGAACTCGATGTCGCGGGCCTGGCCCTCACAGATGTCGGTGCACGTCGTCGCCAGCACGTCCATCGCGCCGACGACGCGGTCGGCGGGAGCGTCGGCGTTCAGCAGGATTTCGAACGCCTTGGAGTAGAGCGTGTCGCCCGCCAGAATCGCGGTCTCGGTGTCGTACGCCCGGTGGACCGCGGGAACGCCCCGCCGGAGGTCGTCGTCGTCCATGATGTCGTCGTGGATGAGCGTGAACGACTGGATGACCTCGATGCTGACCGCGGCGCTCATCACGTCCACCGCGTTCCCGTCGAGGTCTGGGAACGCGCGATACGCCGCCGCGTCGGAGTCCGCGTCCGCGAGCGCCTCGGCGACCAGCAACAGCACGGTCGGACGCAGACGCTTGCCGCCCGCGTCGAGCAGGTAGCGAGCCGCTTCGTAGAGGCGTTCGGGTTCCTCGACGGGGAGGTCTTCGACGATGGCGTCGTTGACCAGTTCGCGACGCTGTTCGACCGCCCCTAACACCTGCTCCTCTAGCGTCTCGGCGCTCGCGTCTGTCATATTATTCGACGAGTTGGATGATATTCCCGTTGCTCGTCACGTGAACGTCTCGACCCAGCTTGTACCCCTGACTCTCGCAGAGATTGACGTAGGGCGAGAAGCCGGGCATGTCCTGGTGGGCCGGGATGACGTGCTGGGGCTGGAGCGCGTCGAGCATCGTGTAGTGGCCCTCCTCGCGGAGGTGGCCCGAAACGTGAACGTCGTCGTAGATGCGCGCGCCCTGCATCTTGAGAAGGCGCTCGGACTGGTAGCGCTGGCCCTCGTTCGTCGGCTCCGGAATCACGCGGGCCGAGAAGATGACCTTGTCACCGTCCTCGAGGTCGTAGGGCGTCTCGCCCCGACCCATCCGGGTCAGCATCGCGCGCGGTTCGCCCTGGTGGCCCGTGACGATGGGGAGGTAGTTCTCCTTGCCCTCCTTCATAATTCGCTTGAAGGTGCGGTCCACCGACTTCCGGTGGCCGAACATCCCCATGTCCTCGGGGAAATCCACGAAGTTCAGGCGCTCTGCGGTGCCCGAGTACTTCTCCATCGACCGACCGAGCAGCACCGGTTCGCGGCCGATGTCCTTCGCGAACTCGACGAGGCTCTTGACGCGGGCGATGTGGCTGGAGAACGTCGTCGCCACGATGCCGCCGTCGTAGTCCTCGACCGAGGTCATCACGTCCTGAAGGTGGCGGCGCGCCACCGACTCGCTCGGGGTGCGTCCCTTCCGGCCCGCGTTGGTGCAGTCTTCGATATAGCAGAGAACGCCCTCACCCTCGCGGCCGATTTCGCGGAACCGCTTCATGTCGATGGGGTCGCCGATGACCGGCGTGTGGTCCATCCGCTTGTCGAGACCGTAGACGACTGCGCCCTCGGGCGTGTGGAGGACGGGGTTGATGGCGTCGATGATGGAGTGAGTCACGTTGACGAACTCCATCTCGACCTGCCCGGAGTCGCCGATTGTCATCTTCTCGCCGGGGTCCATCTTGACGAGGTCGTTCTCGACGCCGAACTTCTGCTCGCTCTGAATCTCCTGTTTCACCAGTTCGATGGTGAACGGCGTGGCGACGATTGGCGCGTTGTACCGGTGTGCGAGCTTCGAGATGGCCCCGATGTGGTCGAGGTGGCCGTGCGTGGGCACGATGGCCTGCACGTCGCCTTCGAGGTCCGACATCACGCGGTCGTCCGGAATCGCACCCATGTCGATGAGGTCGAGGCTGTGAAGCTTCTCGGTCTCCACGTTGTCGTGGAGCAACACCTTCGAGAGGTTCAGTCCCATGTCGAAGATGACCACGTCGTCGCCCGCTCGAACCGCAGTACACTGTCGTCCGACTTCTTCGTAACCGCCGATGGTTGCAATTTCGATTTCCATAGTTTCACCTGTTGTACGCAAAGCCACGTCGCGTCTTCGTCGCGAAGCCACGCGGCGCGGCGTCCGTACGTACCGAAATCCACTCGCGGCGACGGGGTCCCGGCCCCGGCGTCTTACAGCCGTCGGTGGGACCGCGCGGTGGCGAGGCCACGAACCCGCGATTCTCGGTCTATGACGGGGTTACGCGTCCCGGTAATAAAAACTGCCGGGATTCGGCGAGTCGTCGGAGAACGCTGACGAAGAGAATCGTCAGGAGAACGGAAACGAGCTGGGCGTCGGTGTAACGGCGTCAGTCTCGAACCGGGGAGTACGCCCCGGTGATGTTCCACTCGTGGATACAGAACGTGTCGCCGATGGACTCGTCCGCAGCAATCGTCCAGTTTACTTTCGCGTCGTCCCACGCCTCCTCTCGGCCGCACCGGTGACACTCTCGTTTCTTCGGCGGATCTAGCGTCGTCATTGCATGCTATGTGGGAACAAGGATACTTAAATTAGACCCCTGCATCAGCATTTGCCACCACCCAGTTCGGAGACGTGTGTCGCCGCCGAGAGGTCGAACGATTCGCGGAGGCCCGGACGTATTTCACGGTCGGCGTGGAAACCGGTCGCATGCGCAGACGCACGCTTCTGCGCTCGGCCGCGGGGGCCGCGACGATGGGGGTCGGCGGGTACGCAGGCGCGAGCAGGGTCCGCGGCGAGCAAGAGACCGGGACCGACGGCGAACAGACCACGACTGATGGCGAAACGATAGCAGAGGGGGAGACGACGACCGCCGAAACCGACGGCGTCTCGATTTCGTCTCCAGCGTTCGAGAACGGCGGGACGATTCCGACCGAGTACACCTGCGACGGCGAGAATCTGTCGCCGCCGCTCCGAATCGAGTCGGTGCCCGAGGAAGCCGAGTCGCTCGCTCTGGTGATGGACGACCCCGACGCGCCGAGTCCGCCGTTCGTCCACTGGCTCCTGTGGGACGTTCCCGTCGATGCGGGCGAGATTCCGGAGAACGTTTCGCCGGGCGAGACCGTCGATGCGCTCGACGGCGCGGCGCAGGGCGCGAACGGCACCGGGGAACTCGGCTACGTCGGGCCGTGTCCGCCCGAAAACGACCCGCAACACACCTACCTGTTCACGCTCTACGCGCTGGAGGAGTCGCCGGGCTTAGACCCCGGCGCGGAGTACGAGGAGGTCCTCGAGGCCGTGATTCCGCGAGCAATCGACCGCGACCAGTACGTCGGCCAGTACGAGCGCGCCGACCAGTAAATCACACACTCGGTCCGAAGCGGACCGCGCGCGGTCCGCTTCGGACCGAAAACTCCGAGACGAAAACCACGGACCGAAAATCGCGGACCGATAGACCGAAGTTCGCGGCCGTCGCGGGTGAAATTATGACCGTGAAACTGGTCGATTTGCTCGTCCGAAAGGAGGGCCTGACGCACGAGGAGTTCGTCGAGCGCTGGCAGGGCGACCACGCCGACCTCGCCGAGCAGTTGCCCGGCCTCCAGAAGTACGTCACGTCGGTCCCGAAAGACCACGAGAAGGCGGGCTACGACGGCCTGCTCGAACTCTACTTCGAGGACACCGCCGCCATCGGCGCGGCGTTCGACTCCGAGGTGGGCCAAGAAGTTCAGGCCGACGCCGCCGAGTTCGTGGACATGGACGCCGGACCGACGCTCGTTGTGGACGAGACGGTTCAGTTGGACGACTTCGACGAATAGCGCCCGAACGCTTTTGCTCGGAAACGCCGACAGTACTCGCGTCATGGGGGACCGAAACGACGCGAATCCGACGGAGAACTCGGCAAATCGCACGAAAACCGGCGGCACGCGCCGCACATTTCTCCGTGCGATGGGTGCGGCAACCGCGCTCACCGGAACTGGGGCCATTGCTGGCGCACAGGAGACGACGACCGAGGAGGAAACGACCGCGACCGACGACGGGGAGACGACCACCGCTTCCGACGCGACGCCTATCGTTCTTGGCGCGCGAACATCCGGCTGGTACGGCCTCGCTCCGGCGAGCCTCGAGGGCGAGCAGAACCCGACGCTCGCACTTCGGGCGGGTGAACCGTACCGACTCGTCTGGATAAATCTCGACGGCGAAGAACACGAGTGGCATCTCGAAGACGAGGCCGGAAACGTCGGCGACCGAACCGAATCGGCTCGACAGGTCGGGGCCACCCGCGAAGTCGTCTTCGAGGCGAGCGAGCAGACGACGGCGTATCGGTGCGAGTTCCATCCCGAACAGATGGTCGGCACGGTCGAACTCGGCGGGGGATTTGAAACGACCGCCGAATCCGAGGAAACGACGGCCGACGGCGAAACTGCGACGGATGAAGAAACCACCGAGGACGGCGAGACGACCGCCTCGGGCGGAGGCGTCACCGAAGTCGCGGTCGGCCCGGAGGGGCAGTACCTGCGCTTCGTACCCGAAGAGGTCGAAATTTCGGTCGGCGACACGGTTCGCTGGACGGCCGAGAGCGAGGGCCACAACGTGAGCGCCAAACCCGAGGCGTCGAGCAAGGTCGAACTCCCCGACGGCGCAGAGCCGTTCGCCACCTACGAGGGGTCGCGGTCGTTCATGGTGATGGAAGTCGGCGAGACCTACGAACACACGTTCACGACGCCTGGCACGTACGTCTACGTCTGTGTTCCGCATGCAGGCCAAGGTATGGTCGGGACGGTGGTCGTCACTGAGTAACTTCTCTCAGTTACGCGTCGAATAGTTTGAAGAACGGCGCGTTCGATTAAACGTCGTTCAGTTTGCACGTCAGCCGGACGCTTATACGGGTTGCTGGCGGTACACATGGTGTATGTCTGGGGGCCAGGGGGAAGACGACACGGGAGAACAGACGCGGCGACAGCAGTATCTCGACCGGCGGCGGTTTCTGATGGCGAGCGGCGCGCTCGCCGGAGTCGGGGTGCTTTCGAGCAACGTCGGGGGACAGGACGACGAAACGACGACGGAGGGCGGAGGAGAAACCACGACGGCCGGAGACGACGAACCGAGTCTCCAAGAGCAGTATCCGGGGCTTCGGATCCTCTCGGAGGACCCACAGAACGCCGAGGCCGCCGCGCGGGCGACCTACGAGAGCTACATCACGCCGCGGGAGGAACACTACATCCGAAACCACTACGCGACGCCCGACATCGACGAGAGCGAGTGGACCGTTTCGCTCACCGGCATGGTCGATGAGGAAGTCGAACTATCGATGGAGGAGATACGACACGGCTACTCGACCGAGAGCGTCACCCACACCATGCAGTGTTCGGGCAACGGTCGGGCGTACTTCGACCCGCAGGTCGGCGGCAATCAGTGGACGTTCGGCGCTGTCGGCAACACCGTGTGGACCGGCACGCCCATCAGCGAGATTTTGGAGGAGTACGGCGCGAACACCGAATCGAATATGTGGCTGTCGGTCATGGGGGGCGAGGCCCCGGAGGGCGAGGACATCTTCACGCGTTCTATCCCGATGGAGAAGGTGATGGACGACTGCCTGCTGGCCTACGAGATGAACGGCCAACCCATGACCGGCGACCACGGATTCCCGGTCCGACTCCTCGTCCCGGGGTGGTTCGGCAACAACAACGTCAAGTGGGTCGACCGAATGCACGTCATGGACATGATGGTGTACGGCGAGGAGTGGGAGGAAGGAGACCAACAGTTGTACACTCACTGGCAGCAGTACTCCTACCGGCTCACGCCCATCGACGAGGAAACCGAGCAGTTCGAAACTATCGACGTGTTCGACATCGAAGACCAGATGGCATCCGACGAGATTCGCCACCCGTACATCTACGACCAAATCGTGAAGTCGATAATCGGCTATCCGGGCGAAGAAGCGACCGTCACGCCCGGTCCGGGCGGCACCGTCGAAGTTCTCGGAGTTGCGTGGGCGGGCGACGACGACGTGGAGGCGGTCGAAGTATCGACCGACGGAGGCGAAAGCTGGGAGGAGGCGGAGTTCTTCGGCCCGGTCGAGAATCCCTACTCGTGGCGGCAGTTCCGGTACGCCTGGAACGCCGACCCCGGCGAGTACACCGTCTACTCGCGGGCGACCGACAGCGAGGGTCGGACTCAGCCCGCGACCATCTCGGACCCCGACGAGCAACTGGTCGAGATTACCGACGACCAGTTCCCGTGGAATCAGGGCGGCTACTGTGCGACGGCGTACGAACCCCACGGCGTGACCGTCACGGTCGCGGCCGACGAGCAAGCGACCGAGGAGGGAACTGAAACGACTGCTGAAGAAGAGACTGAAACGACTGCTGAGGAGGGAACCGAAACGACGGAGTCCGAAACGACCGAAACCGCGACGGTGGTCGAAGAGACGACAACCACGTAGGCGTTCGACCGCGCCGATTTTTCACTCGTCGTCGAAACTATCGAGTAGTTTCACCGTTAGCTCGACTGGGACGCCAGCGAGTTCGTGATTGAAGTCTATCGTGACCGTCTCGTCGCCGGTCTGAGTCACCCATCCGGTTTCGCCGGTTTCAGCGCGAACGAGTTCTCCGACTTCGGCGGCCGAATCGCTCCGTTCTTCGAGCGGTTCGCGCGGACGCTCGACGATTCGGTCGTCGTCGTACTCGCCGAAGGCGTCGACCGGGTCGAGTCGAACCGTTCGCTCCTCGCCCACCGTCATCTCCCGAACCGCGTCTTCCAACCCCGAGAGGACGTTGCCGTCGCCGACTCGAAACTTGAGCGGCTTGTAGTCGCGGTGGTCGTGATAAATTCCCTCTTCGAGCGCCACATCCACGTCGGTCGTATCGAAAACCTCCCCCGCGTCCTCACCCTCCGCGATACGTCCCGTAAAGTGGACGACCGCTATCTCCCCTTCGGAAGCCATACGATACCAATCGACGCCCTCGGCCTTGAGTTCGGGGGGTGGGACGGGGCCGACCCTATACTTATTTACCCCGCCAGAATTTAGGTTAGCCTAAAATGGTCGGCGGCACGCTCCGAGAACTGCGCCAGCGAATCGTGGAGTACAGCACGGAGACCGGACGTTACTTCGTCAGTTGCGCTCGAACCGGCGAGCGACCCGTCCCGGTCGCGGGACAACGATTCCCCGACCGGGAGGGGGCGGCCGAGGCCGCGCGGGCCGCGGCCGCCTACCGGGCCGAACTCCGGCAGTACGACCCGCAACTCCCCTGTTACGACCTCGTGGTCTCCGAAGACCCCGGTCGCGGGGGGGGGGGGGGGGGGGGGGGGGGGGGGGCGGCCCCGGGGCGAGGGGGGGGGGCCGCGCCCCCCCCCCATCGCCCGGTGCACGACCCGGGGGTCCCGGCACCCCCGGGTCGCGCGGCGTCGTCCTCCGAGTCGGAGGACGACGCCGCGATTGACCGGGGTGACGCCGAGACTACCGGCGACGGCGGAACTATCGCCGACGGCAGAACCACCGGCGACACCGGAACTACCCTCGACTTCTGTCACGACGTGGCGGCCGCGACGTTCGAGTCGCTGTCGGAACTCGGTCACAGGGACGCAGAGCGCGGGACGATGGACGCCTACCTCCACTCGGCCGAGGCGATACCCGACCCCGACGACCTCTGTCTCGTCCTCCTCTCGACGATGGCGACCGAACTCGACGCCCGACTGTCGCCCGACCAGCAGGCCGAGGTCCTCGAAGGCGCGGCCGACAGGCTCGGGATTCGCGAACGCGCGAACGACCCGGTGACCGCGACGCTCGCGCGGTTCGACGGTCTCTCGTTGGTGGGCGACTACGCAGTCACGCCTCGGAGCGAATCCGGTGCGAGTCGGTCGTGGCGAGTCACGCTCGACGGTTACGCCTTCGACCGGTCGGGCGGTCGCCTGCCGACGCTTCCGCTCGCGGTCGAACTCCTCCGTCACCTCCCGGACCGAACGCTCGCGGTCACGGACGTTCGAACCGTCGGCGACCGGTCGTGGCAGTGCGTCGTCACCGCCGGTGCCGACAGGGCGGCGGGAGTCGCGAACGCGGTTCCGACGACGGATTAGGTGTCGAAATCCGGCAGGTCGTCGGGGGCCTCGTACTCGGCCTCCCAGTCGATGTAGTCGGTCTCCAGCACGTCGCAGACGATTTGGCCGAGTTCGGTCATCGCGGCGTTGATGCCCGAAACCGTGTTCCACGAGTCGAGGTCCTCGTGGTACTCCTTGACCTTCCAGTCCTCGGAGATACCGGGGGCGTGATACCCCACGCGGTCGGCGAAATCGTCCCAGAAAAAGTCGAACTCCTGAATCAGGCCGAGGTCGCGGACGATGGCGTACTCGTCGGCTTCGAGGTCGGTGTGTTCGGTCCACTCGCCGAACGCCTGGCCCCACGCGCCCTCGCGCAGGAACGTCTCTAATTCGGACCGGCGGTAGTCGGTGTCGCCGCGAATCTCAACGTCGTCGTACTCCTGCATATCCGTTTCGTCTCCGAGTTCCGGCGGGTCCGGAACCGACACGTCGAGTCCCATGCCCGCCGGTACGCACGGGACGCCGATAAGCGTTCCCGATGTGGTAGTCCGGATATAGTAGCCCGCTCGGCCGCCTGCGCTCGCGCTCCGGCGCGAGCGCAGGCGAGTCAGCCGTCGCTCGAGGTTGACCGCACTCACTCCTCGGTCAGGGTCGGCCGAATCTTCTCGACGGCGGCGTCGAAGTGCTTCTGCTGAATCCGAATCTCGTGGGCGTTCGCGTCGGCCTGCTCGACCCCCCACGCCTCGGCGGCCTCTCGAATCGCGCGCATCGAGGCGTCCCGGACGACGGCTTCGAGGTCCGCGCCGGTGTACCCCTCCAGGTCTGCCGCGAGTTCGTCCAAGTCCACGTCGTCGCCGATTGGCTTGTCGTCGGCGTGGACCGCCACGATGGCCTTCCGCCCCTCGGCGTCGGGCGCGGGCACCTCGACGTGTTCTTCGAGTCTGCCGGGTCGGAGCAGCGCGGGGTCGAGCGCGTCCCGGCGGTTCGTCGCCGCGAGGACCACGAGGTTGGGGTTGTCGGTCAGGCCGTCCATCTCGGTCAGGAGTTGGGAGACCACGCGCTCGCTGACCTCCGCGCCGCCGCCCATTCCGGACCCCCGTTTACCGGCGAGCGCGTCGATTTCGTCGAAGAAGATGATGGCGGGACTCGCCTGCCGGGCGCGCTCGAACAGTTCCCGGACCGTCTTCTCCGATTCGCCGACGTAGCGGTCGAGGAGTTCCGGCCCGTCGACGTGGATGAAGTTCACGTCGCTCTCGCCCGCCAGCGCCCGCGCGAGCAGGGTCTTGCCGGTGCCCGGCGGGCCGTGGAGCAGGATTCCGGCGGGCGGTTCGGTCTTGGTCGCTTCGAACAGGCTCCGGTAGGCGAGCGGCCACTCGACCGCCTCGGTCAGCGTCTGCTTGGCCTCGTCCAAGTTCCCGACCGCCGAGAAGTCGATTTCGGGCGACTCGGCCACGAACTCCCGCATCGCCGAGGGATCCACCGACGCCATCGCCGTCTCGAAGTCGGTGCGGGTCACCTCGACGTCCATCAGGGCGGCGTCGTCGGCCCCGGCGTCTCGCGCCCGCCGGAGCGCCGCCATCGCGGCCTCGGTCGAGAGCGCGTGGAGGTCCGCACCGACGAAGCCGTGGGTGCTGGCGGCGAGTCGTCCCACGTCCACGTCGTCTGCCAGCGGCATCCCGCGGGTGTGAACGTCGAGAATCTCGCGCCGCCCCGCCTCGCCGGGCACGCCGACTTCGATTTCCCTGTCGAACCGACCACCCCGCCGGAGCGCCGAGTCGATGGAGTCCACGCGGTTGGTCGCGCCGATGACGACGACTTCGCCGCGCGATTCCAGTCCGTCCATCAGCGACAGGAGTTGGGCGACCACGCGGTTCTCCACGTCGCTCTCCTCGTCGCGCTTGCCCGCGATGGCGTCGATTTCGTCGAAGAAGATGATGGTCGGGGCGTTCTCCTGGGCGCGGTCGAACACCTCCCGGACCCGCTCTTCGCTCTCGCCCTTGTACTTGCTCATGATTTCCGGGCCGGAGATGGTGATGAAGTGGGCGTCCACCTCGTTGGCGACCGCCTTCGCGATGAGTGTCTTGCCGGTCCCCGGCGGGCCGTACAGCAGGACGCCCTTCGGCGGCGAGATGCCGAGTCGCCGGAACAGCGCGGGGTTCGACAGCGGGAGTTCGACCATCTCGCGCACCCGCCGGAGTTCCTCTTCGAGACCGCCGATGTCCTCGTAGGTCGCGCCGGTCGGCTTCTGGGATGCGTCGTCGCTCGCGCTCGTCACCGGAATCGATGTCGGCTCGGTCTCGCCGTCGAGCGAGACCGAGACGCGCGTGTCCGAGGACACCCGGACCACGCCGTCGGGGTCGGTGGCCGTGACGTGGAACGTTCCGGAGTCGCCGAGACGCTCGATGCGGACGCGCTCGCCCTCCTTGACCGGTCGGTCGCGGAGCGCGCGCTTGAGCGCGGTCTCCAGCGTGTCGCGGTCGTCGGCCGAGAACGTCGCGGTCGGCGAGAGCGTGACGCTCCGGGCGTCTTCGACCGCGATTTTCCGGACCGTCACGCCGTCGCCGATGCTGACCCCGGCGTTCGCACGGGTCTCGCCGTCTACCTGGACCACGCCCGACCGGACGCCAGCGCCCGCGGGCCAGACCTTCACTACGGTGTCGCGTTCGCCTTCGATGACCACAGTGTCGCCGCTCAGCACGCCCAGCGTCGCGCGGGCGGATTCGGGGATGCGGGCGATTCCTCGACCCGCGTCCCGCTTCTCCGCGCCTTGGACGGTGAGTTCGACCGCCGCGGAACCTTTCGCGCTCATGTCAGACCGTCGTAGCTCTACCGTCTTGAGGATTCCCCCTTCGAACGTGGGGGTCGGTGAGTGCGAGTAGCCGTGTTCGGAATCCGAGGAGCGCGAGAATCGTCACGGGGATTGTCGCACAGGCGCGGCACAGGGATTGTCGCACAGGCGCGGCAGGAAAACCGAAATCGCACACTTTGTATTCTCCTGAATGCAACCCTCACTCATGCCAGAAGAACCCACGGAAGACGAATCCACGAAAGACGAGTTCACGGAGTACGACGTGGCGATAGTCGGCGGCGGTGTCGCGGGCCTTTCGGCCGGGGTGTACACCGCGCGCCACGGTCTCGAAACCGCGATTTTCGACGGCGGCGGCTCGATTCTCCGGCGGAACGCCCACCTCGAAAACGTCCCCGGTTTCCCGGCCGGGGTGAACTCTCGGCTGTTCCTCGATATGCTCTCCGACCAAGCCGCCCAGGCCGGGTGCACATTCCGGGAGACCACGGTCACGGCGGTCCGCGAGGCCGGCGACGGCTTCGCAATCGTGACCGCGGCGGGTGAGAGCCACCGCGCCGCGTACGTGGTTGCGGCGACCAAGAACGCGACCGACTACCTCGAACCCCTGCCGGGCGTCGAACTCGTGGACCGCGGCAAGACGTTCGTCGAAATCGACGACCGGGGGCGAACGGGCAAGGAGGGCGTCTACGCCGCGGGCCGAATCGCGGGCAAGCCCCACCAGACCGCGGTCGCGGCGGGCCACGGTACCGAGGTCGCAGTCGCGCTTCTGGAGGACGACGACCGGCCGTTCTACCACGACTGGGTCGCTCCGGAGGGCTACTTCACCGGGCGCGACCGCGACGTCCCGCCGGGGTGCGAGGAGATAGACGAGGCCGAGCGCCGCGAGCGCGAGGACGAGTCGCTCGAAGTGATGGCCGAGTACTTCGAGTCGCCCCACGACGAGAAGCCCGAACAGCACCCGAGCGTCGCGAGCGAGGACTGAATCGCTCGCCACGTCATGGACCACTACGACGAGTTCGAGGCGACCCATCGCATCGTCGCTACGAGAGGTGGAGGCGTCACCGAGTGCAAGCGCACAGTGATTTCGAATCTGTGCGACCTCGCGACCGAACTTCGCGCCGTCGTCCACTCGACGGTTCGCGAAGGCGTCCCGGAAGCCGTCACCGAACTCGATTTAGTCGCGCCGAACCGGGCGGCGTTCGGGGACGACGTGACGGAGCGAGAAGGTCAGCTCCCCGACGCCGAGCGCGCCGTGAACGCCGTGCTCGCTGAGATGGACGACGACGGCCGCCTCCCCGTGACGGCGCTCGGTTTCGCCGGGAACGGGTTCGAGGCGGTCGTGACAGCCAGTACGAGCCACAGCCACGTCGGGAAGTTCGACTGCGACGACCCCGGTCTGCTCGACGAGCTTTCGGACGCCGCCGCCGGAGTCGGCGCGGTCGTTCCCGACGGTCCGTCCATCGGCTGGGAGCGCGGCGGAACGTACTTCGAACTCGACGGTCCCGACCTCTGCGTGTACGCCGAGCGCCCGGCGAGCGCCGAGGAACGCCCGTTTACGAGCCACTCGTGTCACGACCTGACTCGGCTTACCGCCGTCTCTGCCGACGAAACCCGGAACCGCATCGAACTGTCGTGGCGCGACGGTGATTCGCTCTCGGAGAGAGCAATACGGGCACTCTTCGGTCGGCCCCCGGTGGAACTCGTGGTGCCCGGCGACGACTTCGACGCCGTCGAAGCGTATCTCGTTCGCTTCCTTCCCGAGTCGGACTCGTCGGCCGAACCGTAGCGTCGGGTCCACTTCCGAAACGCAAGCGCAGTTCCGTTCCGAATTCGAACCCCGGAACGAATGGACGACATCACGGACGACGCGGGCGCTCACGCTGGTCCCGCACGTGGTGCTCGGTATCGCCACCGTGGTGCTCGGTTTTCGAATCGACGTGTCCTTCGACCTCCCGCAGGTCCCCGTGGTGTGGGTTCCCGACGATATCTGAGTTCACCTTCCCGGCTTCACACGTTCGCTCGCGAGACGTCGGCCCCGGCCGGTGGCGACGACTCCCGCTCGCTCGTGTGCCGGAGGTACGGTTCGAGGTCGGCCGCCCGCGGGGTCAGCGTCACGACGTCGCGCTCGCGGTCGTACTCGACCGCGCCCGCGTCTTCGAGTTTCGGGAGGTGAGCGTGGACGAGCGACGTGTGAACCGCTTCGGGCGACGGTCCCTCCTCGTCGCCCTGCCACGCAGCGATGCGCTCGGCCAAGTCGGCCACGGTCGCCGCGCCGTCGCGTCCGACCGCGTAGAGGACGCCGCGACGACGGGCGTTCGCCAGCAGGTCGAACGTCGCGCTCACGTCGGCCGCCGGTTCGTTCGCGAGGATGCGTTCTGTCATACACTCACCCCGTGGTGTCGGGGGTATATCAACCGGGAGTTCGCTCCCGGTGCGTTCGGCCCGGGCGTCCCGACCGTTGCAACTGTTTCAATGCCCGATTTCTATTTTTAATAGCTCCGGCACAGTTCGCGTGACGGCCGCGAACCGGACCTTCGAGTGAACCCCCACCAATTTAACGTGACACGCTCCGAACGTCCGGCAATGCTCTCGGGAGTCAACGTCGCGTTGGGCGTGACGGGCAGCATCGCGGCGGTGAAGGTAGTCGAGTTGGCCCACGAACTCCGGAGGCGCGGCGCGTCGGTCCGGGCGGTGATGACCGACAGCGCCACCGGCATCGTCCACCCGTGGGCGGTCGAGTTCGCCACCGGCGAGTCGGTCGTCACCGAAATCACCGGTCGAGTCGAACACGTCGAACTCTGCGGTCGGGACGGGTGGGCCGACGTGTTTCTGATAGCTCCGGCGACCGCCAACACGGTCGGGAAGATGGCGGCCGCCATCGACGACACGCCGGTCACGACGACCGCGACCACCGCGCTCGGCGCGGACGTGCCGGTCGTGGTCGCGCCCGCGATGCACGAACCCATGTACGACCACCCCGGCGTGCTCGACGCCATCGACCGCGTCGAGTCGTGGGGCGTCGAGTTCGTCGCGCCCCGAGTCGAGGAGGGGAAGGCCAAAATCGCGACCGAGGACGCGGTCGCGCTCGCGGTCGCTCGCGCGACCGCGCCCGACGTCTTCGACGGCGCGAACGTCGTCGTCACGAGCGGCGCGACGAGCGAGCCAATCGACCCCGTGCGGGTCCTGACGAATCGCGCGTCGGGCAAGACCGGTCGAGCGGTCGCACGCGCGTGCTACGCGCTCGGCGCGGACGTGACGTTGGTGCACGACGGCGGAGACGTGCCCTACGCCGAAACCGTACGCGTCGAGACCGCCGCCGAGATGCTCGACGCGGTCCTCGACCGGGCGAGTGCGGGCGCGGCCGACGCGGTCGTCTCGGCCGCCGCCATCGGTGACTACACGGTCGAGGCTAGCAACGAGAAGATTCGGTCGGGACAGGACCTCTCGCTCGATTTGACGCCGACCCCGAAACTCATCGACGCGGTCCGTGCAGAGAGCGACGTTCCCGTCGTCGGATTCAAGGCCGAGACCTCCGGCGACGATGACTCGATGGTCGCGAAAGCCCGCGAGACGCTTCGGCGGGCGGACCTCTCGTTCGTGGTCGCCAACGACGCGAGCGTGATGGGCGACGACGAGACGCGGACGCTGTTCGTCCGCGAGAACAGCGTCCGCGAGTACGAGGGGACGAAAGCCGAGTTAGGGAGAAAAGTGGCCGAGCAGTTGGCGGTGGAATTGAAGACGCCGTAGACGGCCGTTCAAGGTAAATCTCAAGGCGAAACAGGAAGAATTTTGTCAGTCGGGATTTCAGATTAGGTATCCGATGACGGAGGATAACGGCGGCGAAGTTTGCGGTCGCATCTGTCAGGAGGCGCGTGAGACACTCGACAAGCAGATATACCGGAACGAGAATGTAGACCGAAAAGCCATCGGGATATTTCGATTAAACCTTTTGCTGGCCGGTCTCCTCCTCACCGTGTTTACGCTGATGGTAAACAATCCCGAACTTCCCGAGAACGAATTTATTAATGTGTGGTCGGTCGCTGCGCTCGTTTCGTTGCTGCTTTCGACGGTTTTTGCGGCGATGACGTACACCTCCACTTCGTACGACATCGGCATCGGTCCGGACATCATCGAAGACTCGAAATTCGGCCGATACGATTCCTCAGCCGACCTTGAACGGGAACTCCGCGAAGTGTATCGGGGGGCCCTAATCCACAACCGTAACGTCGGTCAGTTCAACGCATACTTCATCACTATCGCAATTGCGGCCCTCCTCGATTCCGTAATCCTGTTCGTCGGTGGTGGCGCGGTTACATTCCTTGGGTACTACGACACGTACACTGCGAAGGGTTTCTTTATCCTATCCGTGTTTGGACTGGTCATATTAAATCTCGTTATTTGGAAGGCAGACTGGATATTCTCCCAGATGTACACGGAGTAATGCTGGGACCAAAGAGGGCAAAACATTTATATCAGACGCCGAAGAATCCTAAAATAGAATCATGACCTCGAGTGGCGAAAATTCAGATCGGTCGCGTAAGGGGTCGGCGAAACCGATGCGAATGTCGAACTCACCCGACCTTGGCCCGCTCACTGCGGCGAAGACTGTAGCGCGTAAACTCCGCAGCAGTAACGACGAGTGACGTTCCCGCCTCGCGAGAATCGAAGGGCAGAGTCCTGACGAAACGACCAAGCGTATTTTGGTCGAGACGCTTTGTTCGTATTCCTACGACTACGCCGAGGTTCGAAAACCGAAGCAATCTTTAGACACTGGCCGCCCTACTCAAACAGAGTATCTACGATGGTCGGACACGCACAGGTGTATCGTCGTTCCGAGAGAGTCACGCCCCGAGAGCCACTGCAATGACCGAGGCCCGAATTCTGGTGCCGGTGCGCGAATCGAGTACGCTCCGAAACACGGTCGCGTACGCCGCGGACCGCGCAATCGAGGCGCTGGAGAGCCACCGACCGGCGATTCACTTCGTCTATCCGGTCGCCCAGCGGGTCCGAGAGAACGGGCTTCCCGACGAGGCCGACGAACTCCTCGACCGAGTGGACGCGTGGATAGCGGAAGACCTCGGAGACCACGCCGGAGACGTCGAGGTCGAAACCGCGTTCGTCGGGCGAAACGAGTACCTGTTCAACCCCGGCGACTACGCCGACGTACTCCGTCGGTACGCGACCCGAAACGACATCGACACGGTGTTGCTCGACCCCGAGTTCAACCCTCTCGGCATGACGCCGCTGTTGCCCCCGCTCGAACACGAACTCGAACGGGCGGGCTTCGAGGTCGAAGTCGCGCCGGTCGAGCGCCCGACTCGGCGCTTCCCCATCGTCCGCCGAGCCGGACTCGGCCAGTTCGTGGTGCTGTTCTGCTGGTCGTTCGGCTTCTACCTCCTCATCGGGGGGAGCCTCTCGACGTTCGACCTCGCGACGGGTGCCCTCAGCGGACTCATCGTCGCGAGCCTCCTCTGGCGAATCTCGCTGAGCGGCTTCGCGAACGTGCCCCGACTCCTCGCCCGCATCGCTCGGATGGCCGTGTACGCGCCGTTCCTGCTGTGGGAAATCGCGAAGGCGAACCTCCAAATCGCGTACGTCGTCCTCCACCCGGACCTCCCCATCGACCCCGAGATGGTCGAGTTCGACGCCGCGGTGTGGTCCGAACTCCCGGCGACGGTGCTCGCCAACAGCATCACGCTCACGCCGGGGACGCTCACGGTGGACGTGTCGCGGCGACACTTCACGGTCCACGCGCTGACGACAGACACGCGCGACGACCTCCTCGGCGGGACGTTAGAGCGGGCGGTCCGGTTCGTCTTCTACGGCCGGTCGGCCGCGCGCATCGCGAGTCCGGCCGAGCGAAGCGCCAGCGCGGAGGCGGCCGATGCCGACCGCACCGAATCCGCTGAGCCGACGGACGGTGAGAACGAATGACATTTATTGCCGACGTACTCCTGTTGACCGCGGCGGCGTTCGTCCTGATTTCGCTCGCGGTCGTCTACCGACTCGTTCGCGGGCCGACGATGCAGGACCGCGTCATCGCGGTCAACGTCATCGGGTCGAACATCGTGGTCATCATCGCGCTCATCGCGGCCGCGAACGACGACCCCTCGGCGCTCGACATCGCCATCGTGTACGCGCTGTTGAACTTCCTGATGAGCATCGCCATCTCGAAGTTCACGGTCGAGCGAGGTGGTGTGCTGTGACGCCCCGAGAAATCGCAATCGCGGCGCTGGCGGTCGGCGGCGTCTTCTTCGCCGTCGTCGCCGCGGTCGGCGTGATTCGCCTTCCGGACCTCTACACCCGGTCGCACAGCGCCTCGAAGAGCGACACCTTGGGCGCGGGGATGGCGCTCGCCGCCGTCGCGCTGACGTTCGGAGCCGACATCTCGACGGTCAAGACCGTACTTCTGTTGCTGTTCATGTTCATCACGAATCCGACCGCCGCCCACGCAATCACGCGGGCGGCCGCCGAGGAAGGTATCGAACCGTGGACCCGCGACGACGAGGAGGTGGACGAATGAGCGCGGTCGAGTTCGCGCTGATAGCGTTCGTCCTCGCCTGCGGGGTCGCGACCGCGATGCTCCGCGACGTGCTCGCGGCCATCATCGCGTTCGCCGCCTACAGCCTCGGCATCGCGGTTATCTGGATACTTCTGCGCGCGCCCGACGTGGGTCTCACCGAGGCCGCGGTCGGCGCGGGCGTGACGACCGTGCTGTTCTTGCTCACCATCGCGAAGACCGTCCGTCCGGCGGGCGAGCGCACGCTCGAACGAATCGACCTCCCGGCGCTCGGCGTCGCGGTCGTACTGGTCGGCATCCTCGCGACGACGCTCGGCGCGCTCCCGCCCGTCGGCGGGGCCGAGACCCCGGTCATCACCTCCGAGGTGACGCAGTACTACCTCGACAACGCCTACACCGAGACCGAGGTCAAGAACGCGGTGACGGCGGTGCTGGCGGGCTACCGAGGGTTCGACACGCTCGGGGAGGCCGTCGTGGTGTACGCCGCCGGAGTCGGGATTCTGGTCGTCCTCCAACGCGAGGTGTTCGCATGAGCGACGCCTCCGCGAACGGCGCGCCGTCGAACGACGAGACCGAATCCGACGAGCGCACGGTTCGGCCGTACGTCGAGAGTCCCATCATCATGGCGACGGTCCGGGTCGTCGCGCCGTTCGTGTTCACCTTCGGACTGTTCATCATGTTCCACGGCGCGGACTCCTCGGGCGGCGGGTTCCAGGGCGGCGTCATCGTCGGCACCGTCATCCTGATGCTCGGCATCGCGTTCGGCATCGAACCCACCCGCGAGTGGGTGGACCCCCGGACGCTCGTCTCGCTCGTCGGGGTCGGCGTGCTGGTGTTCCTCGTCATCGGATTCGGAACCGTCGTGGCTGGCGGCGGCTTCCTCGACTACGACGCGGTGGACATTTACCACGCGAACAAGTACGGTATCGAACTGGTCGAACTCGCCATCGGCGTCATCGTCTCCGGAATCATCACCGGCCTGTTCTTCGCCATCGCGGCCGGGGCGTCGGGAGGTGAGTCGGCGTGATGGACGTGCTCGCGACGCGGTACTACTACCTCGTCACGTTCGTCGTGTTGGGACTCGGTGCGTACATGATGATAGCCAATCGCAACATCGTCAAGAAGATTATCGGCATGAACGTGTTCCAGACGGGAATCTTCCTGTTCTTCATCGCGGCGGCGTACCTCGACGGTGCGAACCCGCCCGTGCTGACGGCCGAACCGCCGTACGTCAGCCCGCTCCCCCACGTCCTCATCCTCACCGCCATCGTCGTCGGAGTGAGTCTGACCGCGGTCGCGCTCGGACTCGTGGTTCGCATCTACGCCGAGTACGGCACGCTCGACGCCGAACTCATCCGGGAGGTGCGCCACGATGAGTGACCTCGTTCCCATCGCCGTCGCGGTCCCGATATTCGCGTCGGTGGTCGCACTGTTGGCGGGACTCGTCCGGCGGAAAACCGGGTGGCACGTCGCAGTCGCCGGGTCGGTCGTCCACGTCGGAATCGCGCTCGAACTCGCCCGGCGCGCGCTGTTCGACGAGACGGTTCGGTACGTCGTCGGCGGATTCACCAGCCCCTACGGTATCGAACTCGTCGTGGACGGTCTCTCGGCGACGATACTAGTCCTCGTCGCTGTCGTGTCGCTCGGCGTCCTCGGCTACGCGAGGGTCGCCGGGCCGCGTTCGAACGCGTTCTACGCGGCGTACCTCCTGCTCACCGCCGGACTCACCGGCCTGAGCGTCACCGGCGACCTGTTCAACATGTACGTCTTCCTCGAAATCACGGGGCTGGCGGCGTACGTGCTGGTCGCCACCGGCGAGGGCGGGCGGTCGGCGGTCGCGGCGCTCCGGTACCTGTTCATCGGAACCGTGGGCGCGTCGCTGTTCCTGCTCGGACTGGGCTACGCCTACATCGCCACCGGGACGCTCAACATGGTCCACCTCTCGGAACTGCTCGCGGAGGTCGGCCACACCACGACGCTGGTCCAGACCGCGTTCGCGTTCATCGTGGTCGGCCTGTTCATCAAGGTCGCCATCTTCCCGCTCCACACGTGGCAGCCGGAGGCGTACGCGAGTTCGCCCGATTCGGTGAGCGCGCTCATCTCGGCGCTCGTCTCGACCGTCTCGGCCTACGCGTTCGTGCGCGTGGTCTACACCGTGTTCACCGCCGACTTCCTCGCGGCGAATCCGCTCGCGCGGGACTTCCTGCTGGTGGCGGCCGCGGTCAGCATCGTCGCGGGAAGCGCGTTGGCCGTCGCCCAGTCGGAGGTCAAGCGGATGCTCGCGTACTCGTCGGTCGCACAGTTCGGTCTCATCGTGGCCGCGGTCTCGCTCGTGAGCGAGACCGCGATGGTCGGGGCGGTCGTCCACCTCGTCGGCCACGGCCTGATGAAGGGCGGCCTGTTCCTCGCGGCCGGAATCGTCGCGACCGCGACCGGCGCGCGGACCGTCGCCGACTACGACGGACTCGCCGACCGCATGCCGGTCGGCGCGGGGGCGTTCGGCGTCCTCGCGCTCGCGATGGTCGGCGTCCCGCCCGCAGTCGGGTTCGTGGGCAAGTGGTACATCGCGCTCGGCGCGGTCGAGTCCGAGGCGTGGGGGCTCACGGTAGTCATCGTCGCCAGCACGCTCCTGACGCTGGCGTACTTCGCGCGACTCGTCGAGCGGATGTTCTTCCGGGAGGCCCCCGAGGTGGTCGCCGACGGGGCCGACGCGACTGCCGAAGGCACCGTGACGCCGGCCGCGGCCGACGGCGGCGACGAGTCGCCGCCGACCGGCCGCGTGACGCTCGGGATGTACGCGCTCGTGGTCACCGCCGCGATACTGTCGGTGGCGCTCGGTGCGGGCGTCGTCGGGTACGAACAGCTCATCGAATCGACCGTGACCAGTCTCCTCTCCTGAACAATGACAGAAATAGACTCTCTCCGACCGGTCGCCGCGGTGTTGGTTTCGCTCGTCGCAATCGCACCCATCCTCGCCTCCCACGCCCGCCCGAACGTCCGGGAGGCGTGGACGATGCTCGCGGCCGGAGCCACGTTCGCAGTCGTCGCCAGCATGGTGCCGGGCGTCCTCGACGGCCACACCTACGTCACCGACTTCGGAACCTTCGTCCCCGAAGTGTCGTTCGCGCTCCGGGCCGACGCGCTCGGCATCCTGTTCGCGCTGCTCGCCAGCACCCTCTGGGTCGTGACCAGCCTCTACAGCATCGGCTACATGCGCGGTCTCGACGAACACGACCAGACGCGATACTTCGCGGCGTTCGCGGGGAGCGTGGCGTCGGCCATCGGGGTCGCGTTCGCGCACAATCTGGTCGTGCTGTACGTCTTCTACGAACTGCTGACCGTGGCGACCTACCCGCTGGTCGCCCACGACGAGACCGACGAGGCCCGCGCCGCCGGTCGGAAGTACCTCGCGTACACCTTCGGCGGCGGGGTCGCGGTACTGGCCGGAATCCTGCTCGTGTTCCTCTCGACGGGGACGACCGACTTCACCGCGGGCGGCATCTCGGCACTCGCGAACGCCGACCCCGCGATTGCGCGTGGGGCGTTCGGCCTGCTCGTCGCCGGATTCGGCGTGAAGGCCGCGCTGATGCCGATGCACTCGTGGCTTCCCGACGCGATGGTCGCGCCGACGCCCGTCTCGGGACTGCTCCACGCGGTCGCGGTCGTGAAAAGCGGCGTGTTCGGCATCGCCCGCGTCGTCCTCGACGTGTTCGGCCCGGACCTCGTGGGCGACCTCGGGATGGGGCTTCCGCTCGCGGCGGTCGCGGCGTTCACGCTCGTCGTTTCGAGCATCATCGCGCTCAGACAGGACAATTTGAAGCGCAGGCTAGCATTCTCGACAGTGAGCCAGCTTTCGTACATCGTGTTGGGACTCGCGATACTCCACCCGTTTGCGCTGATAGGCGGCCTGCTCCACATCCCCGCCCACGCGTTCATGAAGCTCACGCTGTTCTTCTGCGCCGGGGCGATTCACGTCGAGACCCACACCGACGACATCTCCGACATGGCGGGCATCGGAAAGCGGATGCCGCTCACGATGGGCGCGTTCGCCGTCGCCGCCGCGGGGATGGCCGGAATCCCAATCGTGGCCGGGTTCGTGAGCAAGTATTTCCTGCTCATCGGCACGGTGTCGGCCGGACAGGTGGTGTTCACGGGCGCGCTGTTGCTGTCGGGCGTGCTCAACATCGCGTACTTCTGGCCCATCGTCTACGCCGCGTTCTTCGAGTCGCGGGGCGACGAGGACGAAAAGCCCCTGCTCGAAAGCCCGCTCGGCGGCCGGTTCGCGAGCGACGCCCGGGCCGACGGCGGGGAGACCCAGAGTAACTCCGACCACGGACACGGCCACACCGGCCCGTGGGAGCGTCGCGCGCCCACCGGCGCGGAATCGACGTGGTTCATGCTGTTCCCGATTCTGTTCGCGGCCTCGGGGTCCATCGTCCTCGGCGTCGTTCCCGACGCCGCGGTGTTCCTCCGAATCGTCCGTCTCATCGTCAGCGGCGCGACGGGGGTGAGCGTCTGATGGAACCGATAGTTCCCCCGTTCGTTCCGGTCCTGCTCGCGGCGCTCCTGTTGCCCTTCCTCGGGCGGCGGGTCGGCCACGCGCTCGGCGTTCTGGCGACTGCGGCGGTCGTTCCCTACGTCTGGCTCGTTCCCGAAGGCGCGCACATCCCGGCGGAGCTGTTCGGCTTCCGCGTGGTGCTGTTCAATCTGGACGCGTTCAGTCAGCTAATGGGCCTCATCTTCGGGTTCATCGGCGCGGTCGCGGTGCTGTACTCGTACGCGAGCGAGGCCGACAACCTCCAGACCGCGTTCGCGCTGAGCTACGTCGGGACCAGCCTCGGAGCCGTCTTCGGCGGTGACTGGCTCTCGCTGTTGTTCTTCTGGGAGCTAATGGCGGTCACCTCCACCCTGCTGGTGTGGCACTACGGCGGGCGCGCGATTCGGGCGGGCTACCGGTACGCGCTTCTCCACGGCATCGGCGGCACGCTCCTGATGGGCGCAATCGTCTGGCACTACGTCGCGGTCGGGAGCTTCGCGTTCACCGGCGACGGCATTGTCGGCGGGTTCCCACAGGTACTGGCGGCCATCGGCATCGGCGTCAACGTCGGCTTCGTCGGGCTTCACACGTGGCTTCCCGACACGTACCCGCGCCCGCACATCGCCGCGAGCGTGTTCCTCTGCGTCTACACCACCAAGACCGGCGTGTACGGGATGTACCGGGCGTTCCCCGACGGCGAAATCGCCATCGCCTACATGGGCGGCGCGATGGCGGTCTTCGGCGCGACGTACGCCCTGTTCCAGAACGACATGCGTCGCCTGCTCTCGTATCACATCCAATCGCAGGTCGGCTACATGGTCGCTGGCGTCGGCATCGGGACGGCGCTGGGTCAGGCCGGTGCGATGGCCCACGTCTTCAACCACATCCTCTACAAGGGTCTGCTGTTCATGACCGCGGGCGTCGTCATCTACCGAACCGGCCAGGAGAGTCTGAAGAAACTCGGCGGACTCGGCCGCGAGATGCCGGTCACGGCCGCCGCGTTCACCGTCGCCGCGCTCTCCATCGCTGGGTTTCCGCTGTTCAACGGCTTCGTCAGCAAAGGGATTATCATCTCCGCGAGTCACTACACCTTCGAGGCCGGACCCCTCGCAGTCGGCGACTACCACACCTTGGAGCTACTTCTCCTGATTGGGGGCGTCGGCACCTTCCTCTCGTTCATCAAGTTCGGCTACTACGCGTTCCTCCACGGAGAGTACGACGGAAGCGTCGAGGACGCCAACCGCGGCCAGACGGTCGGGATGGTCATCGTGGCCGCGCTCTGTGTCTTCTACGGCATCTTCGACGGCGCGCTGTTCGCGATTTTGCCCTTCGACGTGACCAGCGACGCGGTCGTCTCGCACGTGTACGTCACCTACACGGTCGCCCACGTCGTCGAGGGACTCACGCTGGCGGCCATCGGCCTCGTCGGGTTCGTGCTCATCAAGAAGCCACTGAGCCGGTACGGCGGGGCGGTTCCGGACATCGACGCCATCTACAACCCCGCGGCGTTCTACGGCACCCGGTCGGTCGTGGTCGGGGTCACGGAACTGTACGCCGCAGTTGATAGGCTCGCGGTCCGACTCGCCGACGGGACTGGCCGCGCCGTCCGGACCGTCGGGTCGGGGACGTTCGATGTGGCGGGGCGTCAGGTAGCGGTCCACGTCGATATCCGCAACAGCGTTCTCGTCATCGTGGTCGCGCTCGTGGTCGCGCTCGCGGTCGTCCTCTGATAAGGTCGGTTGTAGTTCTTCACCGGCCTGCATCCGTCGCTGGACTGTACCACACCCGGTTCACCGCAAATAGCGTGCTCGGTTGATAATAGTTACAACCGTCTCTCTGATAGTGATTGCTGTGATTAGTTTCAGTACCCGATAGAAATTTTGAGGTGTCGAGAAGTGAAACCGTCGAGTTGTGACTGCCTCCCGGTACAGAGTCACAGCAATCACTATGACGCCGTCCCGCGATTGATTCCGTCACCTTTTATTGACGGGTCGAGTATCCCCAACATGGATAAGCTGAGGCAGTCTCTGCTCGACGCGCCGATTATCGAGAAGGACGGCTACCACTACTTCGTCCACCCCATCAGCGACGGGATTCCGATGCTCGAACCCGCCCTGCTCCGGGAAATCGTCATCCGAATCATCCGAAAGGCCGAACTGGAGGACGTGGACAAAATCGTCACCCCCGCGGCGATGGGCATCCACATCTCCACGGCCGTCTCGCTGATGACCGATATTCCGCTCGTGGTCATCCGCAAGCGCGAGTACGGACTCGAAGGCGAGGTCGCGCTCTCCCAGCAGACCGGCTACTCCGAGAACGAGATGTACGTCAACAACGTCCACGATGGCGACCGGGTCCTCCTGCTCGACGACGTGCTCAGCACGGGCGGGACGATGAAGGCCATCACCGAGGCGCTCGAACACATCGGTGCGGACGTGGCCGACGTGCTCGCGGTCATCAAGAAGGAGGGTCCGAACGAACTCGACGGCACCGACTACGATGTGAAGACGCTCATCAACGTGGACGTGCAGGACGGCGAGGTCGTCATCGTAGACGAGGACGGCGACGGATAGGGCATTTTTCGGACTTTTTTGGGTTCGACTTCGGCGTCGAACGACCTACGCTCCGGTCGCGCGAGTCTCGTCGCGCAGGAAGAGATACACCGCGAGAACGACGAAGGTCGTCGCCACGACACCGGCGGCCACCCCGAACGCGAGGAACTCCATTCCGGCGAACAGCCAGACCGCACCGAGATACAGCGCGAAGGCCGCTCCGAGGAGGTAGAACACCGGCCGCCAGTAGGTCGTGAAGTAGAAGAGCGGACCGACGAGGAGCGCGAGCGCGATGCCGACGAACTGGGTTTCTCGGTCGCCCGGCACGAACGGCGCGAACAGCCCGAGATACAGGTGAATCCCCGCGAGCAGGAGCGTCACGAGGAGGAAGAGCCAATCGACGGCGTCGGGTTTCCGTGAGGTTCGAAGTTCCATAGTGTAGCGGCGGCCGTTGACTGAACTGTCCACGCCCCGCGAGAAGGAAAAAGTTCCCCCGTGGACCTCGGATTTCGATTTCGGTCGCGTTCCGTCGTCGCTCGTCTTCCGGTTCGCTCGTCGCCCCGCGACTCGCTGCACGGGCGTGACGGGACCGAGCGAACGCGGTTTGTTCGCGAGGGTCGTCACGCCCGTGAGGCTGAGCGAAGCGAAGCCGAACGGGCGTGACGGGAGTGAGCAGACCTCCGGTCTGCGAACACCGAAAGGCGCGCTGCGTCTTTCGGAATTCGAACCGGAGCAAGACGGTCCGGGCATGCGGCGCTTCGCGCCGTTCCGGGCGTGCGACTTGCAGGGTTCGAACCCGCACGCTTCGCTGTCGGTCTCGCGTTGCTCGACACGACAGCGGGCGTGACGGGAGTGAGCGAACGCGGTTTGTTCGCGAACTACGTCACGCCGGTGAGGCTTCGCGAAGCGAAGCCGAACGGGCGTGACGGGATTCGAACCCGCGGTCAGAAGGTTAGGAACCTCCTGCCCTATCCACTAGGCCACACGCCCCGCGAAAAAGCAGTTCAGTTGGTCGTCTCGGTGTCCGTCTCGGTCTCGGTGGTCGGCTCCGCGCTCGACTCGCCGACGGGGTCGGAGTCGGTTTCGACGCCGCCCTCCTGCATCTGCTGTAGCTCTTCTTCGACTTCCTGACGCCCCTTCTTGAACTCGCCCATCGCCTCACCGGTCGAGCGCGCGAGTTTCGGAATCTTGTTCGCGCCGAACAGCAGGACGGCGATGAGGAGAATCACCATCATCTCCATCCCGCCGGGAATCGGGCCGAACAGTGGAATCATCTGTACCATCTCTACGTGAGGATAGCTGATTCTGAATTATAGGCTTTTTGCTCGGTATCCGTATGCAATCCCGGTTCCGGAACTGCCTTCCGTCGGAGAACTCTATGCACGGACGAAATGGTCAGCCAAGGCGACGACGCGCCCGACTTCACCGCACCGCTCGCAGACGGCGACGTATCCGAGTTCACCCTCTCGGAGAATCTGGACGACGCGCCGGTCGTTCTCGCGTTCTTCCCCGGCGCGTTCACCAGCGTCTGTACCGAGGAGCTGTGTACGTTCGAGTCCGAACTCGCCGCGTTCGAGGACGTGGGCGCGACCGTACTGGGCGTCAGCGTGGACTCGCCGTTCGCGCTCAACGAGTTCCGCGACCGGGAGGGTCTGAGCTTCGGTCTCGTGAGCGACACGAACAAGGAGATAATCGACGACTACGGCGTGGAGATGGACTTCGCCGACCTCGGTTACTACGGGGTCGCCAAGCGCGCGGTGTTCGTCGTGGACGACGAGGGCCAAATCGTCTACGAGTGGGTCAGCGACGACCCCGGTGTCGAACCCGATTACGCGGAGGTCACGGCCGCGGCAGTCGAAGCCACGACGGTCGAAGCCGCCGACTGAGTTCGGCGTGTGACGCTCCGAACACCTCCGAGCGCGTAGCCCGTGGATTGAAGGCGATTCCATGAGACCTACACGGTATGCCAGAATCGGACCTCGCCGCGCAGGTCGAAGACGTAGGCTCGGTCGACCCCGAGTCGTTTCAGTCGCGAGTCGAGGAGGACGCCGAGGTCATCGCGGAGGAAATCGACGCGGGAACGTTCGACAATCCGCAGGCCATCATCGGCTTCGAGTACGAATTTTACGCGGTGAACGCCGAGACCGGCGCGCTGACTCGGGTGCCGCGACGGCTCCTCGACCTCATCGGCTTCGAGAAGGAACTGGGGCTTCACAACGCCGAGATGTCCACCAGTCCCCAACCGCTGAACGCCCACGGTCTCGCGTCCCAGGAGTCGGAGGTCAAAGCCCGGCTCTCGGCCGCCGAGGACCGGACCGGCGCGGAGGGGATGCGACTGGTCAGCGACGCGATGTGGACCATCCCGCCGGAGGGCGAGACCGCCCGCCGATACCTCACCGACAGCGTCGAGGACCGCGGGGTTCGCATCGCCTCGAACATGAGCGACTCGGTGCGATACCACGCGATGGCGAACACCGACGCCGACGCGGGGATGGTTCTCGACGCCCCGCACGTCAGTCTGGAGGCCGACACCGTGATGCCCGAGAGCCTCATCACCTCCATCCAGCCCCACTATCAGGTGCCCCACGCTCGGGACCTCCCGACGTACTTCCAGTACGCGCTCCGAATCGCCGCGCCCCTGCTCGCGCTCGGTGCCAACTCGCCGTTCTTCCCGCCGGACCTCTACGACTCCGACGCCGACCCCGAAGAGATTCTGGCCGACGGGTGGGACGAGAACCGCATCCGCGTGTTCGAGACGGTGCTGAACGGTCGGGACGACGACGCCGACAAAGTTCGATTCCCGAGAGACATCGAGACGGTCGAGCAGGCGGTCGAGCGCATCGCGGCCGACCGCACCATCGTCCCGATGCCGGTCGAGTCGAGCGACCGCTTCGACGACGAGTTCGCCCACTTCCGACTCAAACACGGCACCTACTGGCGGTGGGTTCGGCCGGTGTTCGGCGGGGCCACCCGGTCGGCCGCGAACGCGCGCATCGAGTTCCGGCCCATCGCGGCCCAGCCCACGGTCCGGGACTCCATCGCGTTCCAGGCCGCCTTCGCGGGCCTACTCGAATCCACGTTCCGGCGCGAACACCCCGTGCGCCACCTCGACTGGGTCGTCGCCAAGGACAACTTCTACGACGCGATGCGCGACGGACTCGACGCGGACATCTACTGGATTACGAACGCGGGCACCGAGACGACCGACCGCGAGGCGGTGTTCGCCGACATCTTCGCCCACGCCAAGGACGGCCTCCAAGCCAGAGGCCTCTCCGACGAGGAGGCCGCGAAGTACCTGTGGCCGCTCCGCCAGCGCGCCCGCCACGGACTCACCCCCGCGAGCTGGAAGCGCGAGCGAGTCCGAGACCGACTCGACGACGGCGAGAGCTTCGAGGACGCGGTGTACGGGATGCAACGCGACTACATCGAACGCCAGTCCGAGACGCTCATCGACGGGACTTTCGCGGACTGGGTCGGACGGGGCGGGACGGAGATGAAACGTGAAGAGTGACGCGACGCCTTCGTCCACCTCCGACGAGCGACCGAGCGAAGCGAGGGAGCGCGCACGAGTAACTGTGGCGCACCAACGATTCGACCGCGACGAGCGATAGCGAGGAGCGGACCAAGGAACCTTCGATTGAGCGAGAGCAAGGCGGCTCCGCCGCCTTGCTCGAAGCGAAAGAGGAGGTGACGCCGGTTTTTGGTCGAGCTTTTACCAGAGAGGAAATCCGCCGGAGGCGGATTTCCGAACGCAGTAAAAGGTCGTGGTTTACAGCGCGTCGTCGTAGTCGTCGTACTCCGAGATTCCGACGCCGTCACCGGTCATCTCGGCGAGCCACATGCCGTTGCCGGAGGCGGTGTCGCGCTCGACCGCGCTCTTGAGCGCGCGGACCGCGACCTCGCGGGCCTCGTCCTGACCGATGTCCTCGTGGTAGTCCTGTTCGAGGACGCCGAGCGCGAACTGCGACCCGGACCCCGAGACGGTGTAAGTCTCCTCGGTCACGCCGCCGAGCGCGTCGAAGGAGTAGACGTGGCCGCCTTCCTCGTCCACGCCGCCGAGGATGGGGACGACGATGAGGAACGCGCCCGAGCGGAGGAGGTTGGCGGTCAGCGTCGAGAGCGCCTCCATGCTCATGTCCTCGCCGCGGCGGGCCTCGTAGAGATTGTTCTCGACTTCGAGCGTGCGGATGAGCGACTGGGCCGCCGACACGCCGCCTGCAATGGTGAGCGCGCCGTTCGGGTGAATCTGCTCGACCTTCTGTGCGGTCTTGCTCGAAACCATGTTACCGAGGCTGGCACGCTTGTCCGTGACCATGACCACGCCGTCGGTGGTCGTCAGACCGACCGTCGTGGTACCGGTCTTCAGTTGCTCGACGTCGGAGGTGTCAACCGAGCGGTCCGGAAGCGAGCCGAGTTCGGGCTCGTAAGGGTTCGGGCCGTCGGTCGCGAGACGCGCGGTATTCTGGGAGAATTCGGAGCCGTGCATTGGGTTGCGCATTATCAGTCCGTAGTCCGTCAGCACTGATAAAACCAACCCTTCGGGCGGATGCGCCCGGAAGGCGCGCCGGCCCGAGGAGTCGAAAAGCGGTCTCGTAGCGATTGCTGTGAGTATTTTCGGTACCTCTCCAGAAGTCTCGGGGTATCGAGGAGTGAATCCGTCGGTCTGTGACTACCTACCGGTAGAGAGTCACAGCAATCACTATCAGGCGGCGTCGTAGGCCTGCCCGAGTCGGTTCACCACGCGGTGGACGGGGAGCTGGAGGCCAGCCTGCTTGGCCAGAAGTGCCAGGGGCAGGAGGCAGATGCTGATTGCGACGCTCATCTGGTACAGGGCGAACAGGGTTGCGCGGTGAAGCCGTGTGGGCATTGGACTGCTACCTCGTTCGGGGGTCAGCCCACCCTACATAAAAGCGTTTCTGAATGTTATATTTCATAATCATCTATCGCCTTCCTCGACATCGCCGCCCGCTTGCGATTCAAGCGAGGTTGCGTTACGCCCAACGAAACTGGGTGCGGGATGCGCGCAGACGTAGGCACGGACTTGGCGACACCGGGCGTACGCATAACTTATGAGGATTATCGGTCTCTCGTGCGCGACTCGCGCGCAGGTCGCGTGCGCCGCGAACGCCTGCCAGCACGCGAGACAGACTCTCTCACTCGCGTTGGTCTCGCCCACTCGCGCTGGCCTACCCGGTCGTAATTTCGAATCCCACGCTCCGAATCATCACCCCTATGTGTAGCGACCACCGAGTAGTGACTCAATGAGTAATTATCTCGTTGCGATGGAGGCGGCATGGCTCGTACGCGACGTCAACGGAATCGACGACGCAATCGGCGTGGCGGTCAGCGAAGCAGGGAAGCGACTCAACGACCAGAGCATGGACTACGTCGAAGTCGAGGTCGGCGCGACCACCTGCCCCGCCTGTGGCGAGCCGTTCGACTCGGCGTTCATCGCGGCCGGAACCGCGCTCGTGGGGCTCCTGCTGGAGATAAAGGTGTTCAACGCCGAGGGCGAGGAACACGCCCAGCGCATCGCCAAGAGCGAAATCGGCGGCGCGCTCCGGGACGTGCCGCTCGAAGTCGTCGAGACCATCGAATATCAGGACGACGAGAGCGTCGAGTTCGGCGACGAGTGAGGACCCGACCGGAGAACCCTCCGAGACCGAATCCTTTTCGAAGACTCGCCGTACAGCGGCGAGTCCGCACCCGAACGGCGAGTCACGGCTTCGTCGCGGATTCCGGGTCGGCGCACTCCCCGGTGCTCTCGGGGGAGCGAGAGTGAGAATCAGGGTGGGAACGGGCTTCCGAGTCCGTCGTCGCGCACGCGGGACAGTAGTAATTGAACCCTTCCGAGAGCGTGTACACCGGAACGCCAGCGAGCGCGAACTCCTCGCGGTAGCGCCGAATCAGACCTTCGCGCAGTTGCGAGTCACACCCCACGCACTGCTCGGACCGACCTTCCGCCGAACGGAGAACACGAGCATCGACGCTCCGCACCCGACCGAACCGACCGACAGCGTGACGGCGGTTCAGTCGCCGACGAAACCGCGGGTTCACGAAAACCCCGAGCGAGACCGAGAGCATCGAGACGACGAACACGACGACCGGGGCGAGACTCGGCCGCTGAATCGCTCCGCCGACGGCCGCGACGACGCCGAGCACGCCGAGACCCACCAGTAGCCATCCGGCGATGCCGTAGAGCAGTTCTGAGACGGCGTCCGCGAGCGCCACGACGTTGGAGGGCGTGTCCGTCATGCGTCTGCTTCGGATTTCGGCGCGAGTAATCTAATTTCTGTCGTGTTCTCTCGGGATGCGAGTCGGCTCGAAGGGAGTTCGCCGCGTCGGAACGCCGCGCCAAAGGCGAGTCCGGACGTAGTCCGAAGCTTTATCCATAACCCGTGGTTATCAGGCGGTATGGAACTCCCGACCCCACAGGATATCCGGGAGCGACGAACCGAACTCGACCTGACTCAGAGCGAGTTGGCCGACCAGGCGGGCGTCTCGCAGCCGCTCATCGCACGCATCGAAGGCGGCGACGTGGACCCTCGTCTCTCGACGCTCCGGCGAATCGTGGACGCGCTCGACCAATCGGAAGGCGACATCGTTCGCGCGGGCGACCTGATGCACGAGCAGGTCGCCCACGTCGCGCCCGACGATTCGGTCAGCGCCGCAGTCGCCGAGATGCAGGACGCGGGCTACTCCCAACTCCCGGTCATCGAGAACGGCGTCCCGGTCGGCTCTATCAGTTTCGAGGACCTGATGAGCGTGGACGAGGACGCCCGCGACCGGCCGGTGAGCGAGTACATGGGCGAGAGTTTCCCGACCAAGTCGCCGAACGCCACGCTCGACGAAATCAGCACCGACCTCGGCCACAACAAGGCGGTCATCGTGACCGAGCGCGGCAACACGGTCGGAATCATCACCGAGGCGGACATCGCGGCGCGACTGTCGTAGGGTCCATTTTGCGGTCGATTCGGCTGGGGTCGCCCCGGAACACCAACAATTATCGTTCGGGAACGCACAGTTCGAGCCATGACGGACTTCTCCGAGCGAGTCGAGCAGGTCTCCATCAGCGGCATCCGCGAAGTGTTCGAGGCGGCGGGCGACGACGCCATCAACCTCGGCCTCGGCCAACCCGACTTCCCGACGCCCGACCACGCCCGGCGGGCCGCAATCGACGCCATCGAGGCGGGCGACGTGGACGCCTACACCTCCAACAAGGGGACGCTCGAACTCCGCGAGGCCATCAGCGCGAAACACGAGCGCGACAACGGCGTTTCGGTCCCGCCGGGCAACATCATCGCCACCTCCGGGGGAAGCGAGGCGCTCCACATCGCCATCGAAGCCCACGTGGACGCGGGCGAGGAAGTCGTCTTCCCCGACCCGGGCTTCGTCTCCTACGACGCGCTGACCCACCTCGCTGGCGGGACTCCCAAGCCGGTCGCGGTCCGCGACGACCTCACCCTCGACCCCGCGGCGGTCGAGGACGCGATTACCGACGACACCGCGGCGTTCGTGGTCAACAGCCCCGCGAACCCCACGGGCGCGGTCCAGTCCGAAGCCGACGTGCGCGAGTTCGCCCGCATCGCCGACGAGCACGACGTGCTCTGCATCTCCGACGAAGTGTACGAACACTTCGTCTTCGACGGTGAACACCACTCGCCGCTGGAGTTCGCCGACTCGGACAACGTGGTCGTGGTCAACGCCTGCTCGAAGGCGTACTCGATGACCGGGTGGCGACTCGGATGGGTCACCGGGAGCGAGGAGCGAATCGAGCGCATGCTCCGGGTCCACCAGTACGCCCAGGCCTGTGCGAGCGCCCCGGCCCAGTTCGCCGCGGAGGCCGCTCTCTCCGGCCCGCAGGACTGCGTAACCGAGATGGCCGAGGCGTTCGAGGAGCGCCGCGACGTGCTTCTCGACGGCCTCTCGGACATCGGTCTCGAAACGCCGACCCCCTCCGGCGCGTTCTACGCGATGCCGAAGGTTCCCGAAGGCTGGTGTGACGAGGTCGTAGAGCGCGGGGTCGTGGTCGTCCCCGGTGAGGCGTTCGGCGAACACGGCGCGGGCTACGCCCGCATCTCCTACGCGACCGACATGGAGCAGATAAAGGAGGCGCTGGAAATCATGGGCGAGGCGGCCGAGGCGGTTCGGTAGGCCGTCCGGTTTCTCGAAGAATCGTTCGTGCAAGTCACGCTAACATTCATGTAGACGTAGACAGCTACGTGTACACATGGGGACGAAAACGATTCGGGTGAGCGAGGAGATTTACGACCGACTCGAAGCCCGAAAGCGAGAGAGCGAGAGTTTTACCGACCTTCTCGCACGTCTCACCGAGGAAGAGCGCGACATTTACGCCGGGTTCGGCGCGTGGGCGAACACTGATGCCACCGAGAAGATGCGCGAAGCACACGAAAATCTGAACGAATCACTGGACGACGACACGAGCGAGTTTCGAAACTCCGAGGCGAAGCGATGAAATGCTTCGACAACACGTTCGTAGTGGACTATCTCGATGGAAGACCGGAGACCATCGAATACTTGGAGCGTTGTTCCACTGATAGTCTCTATCTTCCGTCTATCGTTCTGTACGAAGCACTTCAGGGACAAGTACGGAGTACTGGGCCGACGGAGTTCGAACAGACTATCGGCCATCTCACGTGGGCGGATATTGCTCCGTTCCGGAAGACCACCGCGAGAGAGACCGGAAAGCTACAGGAAGAACTCGCGAACAGAGGCCGCGAACTTCGGAGTGCGGACGCGATGATTGCAGGCACAGCACGCGAACTCGATGCAACGCTCGTGACCGCCGATACTGATTTTGCGAACGAGGACGTGCGGACGGTTCTCGACGTTGCCGAGTACCGATAATCGACACTACCGCGCTCCGCTCGCCCGCCTGAGTTTTTATTTGTGTCGCCACTGTGGATAGTTCTATGCCCATCTCTCGCCGGGGGTCCGGCGTCGTCCCCGCGATTCGCGCGCTCGCCTCGCAGGTCCACCCGGTGTTCATGCTCCCGCCAGTCGCCTGCTCGCTGTTCGGCGGCGTGTTGGCTGGCGCGTTCGCCCCGCTGGCGGGCGTTCTTCACACGACTGCCATCTTCGCAGCGGTGTACACCGCCCACGTCAAGGACGGCTACGTGGACTTCCACGTCCGGGGCGAGGACGACGACCACCCCCTGACCGAGCGCGGATGCAAGCGGGCGCTCGCCGCTTCCACCGGCCTGTTTTTCGCGTGTCTCGCGGGCCTGTGGCTCGCGGTCGGTTTCGGCGCTGTCGCGCTCACGCTCCCGACGTGGCTCGTGGCGTACCACCACGCGCCCCAGTTGGACACCAACCCCGTGACCGCGACCACGGGCTACCCGCTCGGCATCGCGCTCGCCATCCTCGGGGGCTACTACGCGCAGGCCGGGGCGCTCGGCGCGGTTCCGGTCGCGTTCGCCGCGGTTTTCCTCGTCCTGCTCTCGGGCGTGAAGGTCATCGACGACGCGCAGGACTACGACTACGACCGGTCCATCGACAAGCGGACCGTCGCGGTCGCGCTCGGTCCCGAGCGCGCCCGCACCGCGGCCTACGCGCTGATGGCGACTGCGCTCGTCCTCGTGGTCGGCTTCGCCGCGCTCGCGGTCTTCCCGCCGAGCAGCGTGGCCGCCACCGCCGGATTCGGGGCCGTGGCGGTCGTCGCGCGCCGGGCCGACCCGACGCTGGCGACCATGTTGCTGGTCCGGGGGTCGTACGTCTTCCTCGCGCTGTTGTTGGTGGCGGTGTGGTTCCGACCGCTCGCGTAGTCGCTTCGCCCCTGGGGATGGCTTCCGAGACGACGGTTTAGCCCCGGCCTATCGCCTCGAAAATCGACGTTACGGCCGCGAAAACTCGGATTGCCCCGGAGTATTCGGTCGTTCACGCGATGAACGGTAGAGCCGTTTCTTTCCGAAACTCGGCGTGTGTCGAACCGATGGTACGAAAAACAGCACTCGTCGCGCTCGTCGCGCTCCTCGTCGTCGGGGGTTCGGCGGCGGCGCTCGGCGCGACGCCCGCGGCGACCGACGCACCGGCGGTGCAGAACGACGCGCCGATGGTGCAAGACGACACGACCGAGGAGAACGAGACCGACGAGGACGACGAAGACGACGAGGAGACGACTGAGATGGACGACGAAGACGAGGAGACCACCGAGATGACGACGACGGTGGCCGAGAACGAAACCGAGAGCGCGACCGTCACCTTCGAGAATCAGACCTCGAACGGGTCGGCTGTCGTGGTCAACGAGACGAATCTCCCCGAGGGCGGATTCGTGGTGATTCACACCGCTGCGAACGTCACGGGAGAGACGTACGACGACCCCGCGAACGCCTCCATCGGCCCGGTCGTCGGGAACTCGACCTACCTCGAAGCCGGGACTCACGAGAACGTGACGGTCGAACTCAACGAGACGCTCGAAGAGAGCCAGCCGCTCGTGGCGATGGCCCATCAGGACACCGACGACGACCAGGAGTACAACTTCCCGGAGGCTGACGGTCCCTACACGCAGGACAACCTCCCGGTAGTCGATTTGGCGCTCGTGACGCTCGAAGACGGTGAGATGAACGAGACGACCGAGATGACGGAGACGACCGAAGAAGACGAGATGACGACCGAGATGGACGACGAGGACGAGGAGACGACGACCGAAGAGTAGACCGAACCGACGGCTACTCGCGGTCCGCGACCGACCGACACCGAGCGACCCACTTTTTTTCGAAGGCGTCCGCGCTCACTACTCGACCGGCGAGGTCGCCGATTTCGGTGACGCCCTCGTCCTCGCACCACTCGACGCACCGCCGATACGTGCCCATCGGGAGGTCGTCGTCGTCCCGAGTCGCGCGGAGTTCGGTCGCACCCGAGAGGAAGGCGACGAACGCACGAGTGTGGCCGTCCGTGAGGGTCCAGCGCCCCTCGATTTCCCGGACCGGAAGCGGGTCGTAGTTCGGGTCGTCGAAGTCGAACCACTGCGTTACGAGCGCGAGTTTGCGTCCGTTGAGGTAGAGTTGGCTCGGTCGAACGCCGGTGAGCGGAACTGCGAAAACTTCGGCGTCTCTCATGTGTCGGCGTCGTGACTCCTCAAGCCTTAATCTACCGGCGAACGAAGATTCTCGCATGAACGTCGAGGGGCCGTGGACACACGAACAGGCCGTGGTGAACGACGTGCGACTCCACTACGTCGAGGCGGGCGAGGAAGGCGACCCGCTCGTGGTTCTCCTCCACGGCTTTCCGGAGTTCTGGTACTCGTGGCGACGCCAGATTCCCGCGCTCGCGGACGCCGGATACCGAGTCGTCGCGCCCGATATGCGCGGGTACGCGACCTCCGAGAAGCCTCGCGGGGTGTCGAGCTACCGAACCGAGAAATTGGTCGGCGACGTGGCGGGACTCGTCGAACACTGCGGCGCGGAGTCCGCGCGCGTGGTCGGCCACGACTGGGGCGGACTGGTGGCGTGGGAGACCGCGATTCGACGCCCCGACGTTGTGGACCGATTGTCGGTCCTGAACGCGCCCCACCCCGGTCGGTACCGCGAGGAACTCCGACGAAACGCCGACCAGATTCGCCGGTCGTGGTACGTGGGATGGTTTCAGGTTCCGCGCGTCCCCGATTTCCTGCTCGGTGCGCGCGACGGTGCCGGAGTCGCGAAACTGCTCGAAGACACCGCAGGCCCGGACACCTTCTCGAAGACCGACCTCCGGCGCTACCGCGAGGCGGCGAGCCAACCGGGAGCCGTGACCGCGGCGCTGAATTACTACCGCGCGGTGTTTCGTGAAGGTCTCGGCGAGGAGGTCCGGGCGCTCGTCGCCGACGAGCGCCCGGACCGCGAGGTTCGAGTCCCGACTCTCCTGCTCTGGGGCGAGGACGACCCGGCGCTCGGCGTGGCGTTGACCGATGGACTGGACCCGTGGGTGGCCGACCTCCGAATCGAGCGGTTCCCCGACGCGACTCACTGGCTTCAGCACGACCGACCCGAGGAAGTCACCGAGTCGCTCCTCGGGTTCTTCGGCGAGTAGTGACTGTTCACTGGCGAGTGGCGACCGTTCGCCGACGGGTAGCGACTCGCGGGCCGCGAGTCGCTACTCGTTTCGCGAGGCGAGACACCAGTCGTCTCTCGGAGTCGCTACACGGCGTCCTCCGGAAGTCGGACGATTTCCTCGGGGTTCTGGAACGCGTAGAGGACCAGCGACCCGTCCAGTCGCTGGCTCCGGAGGAGGTCGCGGGCCGCGCCGCGGTCCACGTCCGCGATGATTTCGACCGCGGTCAGCAGGTCGTCCTGATTGATACCGAGTTCGCCCCTGTCGATTTCGACGCCCTCGGGCGCTCGCACGCTTTCCAGCATCACCCGCACGAACTCCGCGAGGTCGGTGGTCTCGGCGAGTCGCTCGTGCCACGACGCCGGGTAGATGCTGACTCTCCCGTCGAGGTCGTAGAGTCGCTCGCCCGGTTGCCACGTCCGAGCGTCGGTCAGGCGGTCGTCGAGCGAGGTCCGTATCCGGTCGAGGTCGTAGTCGAGTTCCTCGGCGTACGCCTCCACGAGGTCGCGCGGAATCCCCGGTCCCTCGACGGGGTGGTGGCGTTCGAGATACTCGACCAGTTTCGTCGCCGTGAAGTAGTCGTCGTGGTGCGAGAGCCGGTCCGCGAGGTCAGAATCGACGGCTGTCATAGCACTGACCCACGACGCCGACCGTCAAAAGCGTCCGCGTAAGGAATCTGAGAGGCGCGAGTCGGCACGGTCTCCTCGTCGCGGATTTCCGCGGGAGATAGTCTTTTGGCCCCGCGACACGCGATTGCTACCAGATGCTACTCGTCCTCGAAAACGAGGTGGACCCCGACACGCGCTACTTCGTCCCCGAAATCGTCCGGTACCTATCGGAACACGACGTGTACACCTACGCCGACGAGGGCGGTCAACCGTCCGTAGAGGACGTGGACGGCGTCGTGATAAGCGGGAGCACCGCGGGCGTGTACGACCGCGAGGACTACCCGTGGATGGACGAACAGGCCGAACTCGTCCGGGAGTTGGTCGAGCGCGAGATTCCGACGCTCGGGGTCTGCTTCGGCCACCAGATAATCAACCACGCGCTCGGCGGCCGCGTCGAACACCGGGGGCTGACCAACCGACTCGTTCGGGCCGACTTCGACGACGACCCGCTCTTTTCGGGCGTCAACGACGTGGTTCCGATGGTCCACGGCGACCACGTCGTCGAGCGCGGCGACGGGATGGAGCGAATCGGGTCGGCCGACTACTACGAGAATCTCGCCACGCGCCACCGCGATGCGCCGGTCTGGACGGTCCAGTACCACCCGGAGTTCACCGACCGACTCCTCGGTCGGATTCGCGACGACTTCGGATGGGAGGAAACAGATTTGTCGTTCTCGGACGTGAGCGTCGAGGAGACGTTTCGGAATTTCGAGCGACTGGCGAGCGAGTGACCTGCCGGGAAGCGAGTAACCGAACTACTTCGCGGTACTCACAATTTTCACCACGTCGCCTTCCTCCAGTTCGTAGTCGTCGCTGATGTCGCGGTTCGTCTTGCCGTTGACGGCGTGGAGATAGCCGTCGCCGATATCGGAGTGGACCGCGTACGCGAGGTCCTTCGGAGTCGAACCCCGGCGCAGGAGGAAGGCGTCGGGGAGGACGTTGCCCTTCGCGTCGGTCCACTTGGTCTCGTTCTGGACCGGGAAGGCGGTGATTCGGTCGAGCAGACCGTACACCGCCTCGTCGAGCGCGTCCTGCACGCCGGTCCCGCCCCAGTCGGTCATGACCTCCCGAATCTTGTTCAGGCCCGCCTCCTGTTCTGCCGAGAGGTCGCCGACTATTTCGAAGTCCTCGTCGCCGGGGTCGTACTCGACGACTCCGGCCTCCGCGGCCTGCCGGAGCGCCAGTTCGCCCTCGGCGGTCGCGGGGATGACGGGCTTGCCGGTCGCTTTCAGGGCCTCGATGTTCTCGGGCGGGGCCACGTCGGCCTTGTTCGCCACCAGGATAATCGGTTTCGTGCGCTCGCGCACGTCGCGGGCGAGCGCGACCCGGTGGTCGTCGGTCCACTGAATCGGGTCGTCGGGGTAGTCGAGTTCGCGGAGGCTGGCGGCCACGTCGGCCTCGCTCGCGCCGAACCCGGTCAGCATGTCGGCGAGCGCCTCGTCGATGTCGAAGTCGGGCGACCGCGACTGGCGCTCGACCGTCTCCCAGTTTCGGTCGATGATGCCCGCGAGCCACTGGTCCATCTCCTCCTCGATGAAATCGACCTCCTCGACCGGGTCGTAGGAACCGACCTCGACCGGTTCGCCCTCCTCGTTCGTCCCACCGGAGGCGTCCACGACGTTGATTATCGCGTCGGCGTTCGTGAGTTCGTCCAGAAATTGGTTGCCGAGACCCCGCCCCTCGTGCGCGCCGGCGACGAGTCCGGCCACGTCGAGGAGTTCGATGGGGACGTATCGCTTGCCGTCGCGGCAGTTCTCGTCGCCACAGCGCTCGTCGCGTTCGAGGCAGGGACAGCCGGTTCGGACGTGGCTCACGCCCCGGTTCGCGTCGATAGTCGTGAAGGGGTAGTTCGCCACGTCCACGTCGGACATCGTGGCGGCCTTGTAGAAGGTGGACTTGCCCGCGTTGGGCTTGCCCGCGAGCGCGATGGAAATCATGCGCGTGACTACCGGCGTGTCCGGGAACTGCCTTTCGGTTCCGTAGACCGGACTCACCGACGGTCACGACGCTCCCTGAATCGGTCGCTTGCGCCAGCGAACGCGATTCATCTGCCCGAATACTTTTCCACGGATTCGGCCTACATCACCCGTGGGGGAAACAATGAGTGAGAAAATGGGACGGAGTGGAACGGAAACGACGAAAGAATCCGTGATTGGGGCGGTTTCGAGGGTAGCCGACCGAATCGAGACGAATCGGTCGAGCGGGGCGTCGAGACGCGGAATGTCGGGGCCGTTCGTGGTAATCGACCTCGGGCCGGTCGCGGAGCGATTCTTCGGCGACTCGAACTCCGAGGGGTTAGAAGAGCGCGCCGAGTCTGCCCTCGACGCGGTGAACACCGGAATGCAGGCGACGAGTAGTTCCGACCGGGATGGTCAGAGCCAAGGCCGAGGCATGCTCTCGCGACTGTTCGTCGTCGGTCTCGTCGTCGGTCTCGGATACGTACTCCGAAGACGAGGTGGGTCGCTCGGCGGAGTACTCCGCCGAGCGACCGAGCGCATGCGCTCGACCGCGGACGAGACCGCCGACCGAACGGACGAGGCCGCCGACCGAACGGAAACCGTCGCCGGAACGGCCGCCCAGCGAATCCGAGAGACCGGCGAGATGGCGGCCCAACAGGTCGAACAGGGGAGCGAGATGGTCGCCACCCGAATCGAAGAGGGCGGCGAGACGGCGTCCGACCGCGTCGAAGAGAGCGGCGAAATGGCCGCCGACCGGATGGAGGAGGCCGCGGACACGGCCGAAGAGACCGCCGAGGAGGCCGAACAGGCGTCCGCCGAGATGTCCGATTCCGGCGAAGAGACCGAAGAATAACGCGGACTCGGGCGACCTTCGCGAACGCCGTTTTGACCCGGCGAGCGGAGCGGGTCGCTCGTCGGGTCGGCCCCGGCCACAAAGGGCTACACCAACCTCGTCGTACCACCGATGCCATGACGGCAGTGAAAATCATCAAAGTACTCGGCACTTCGGAGGAATCGTGGCAGGACGCCGCCGAAGAGGCGTTCCGGCAGGCGAGCAAAACCGTGGACGACATCAGCGGCGTCGAAGTCGAGGACTGGACCGCGAACGTCGAGAACGGCGAGATTACGGAGTACCACGCGACCGCGGAAATCGCGTTCCCGGTCCACGACGAGCAGTAGCGACCGGGATTCGACTTCGACCCGACACGGAACCGACCTCGATTCGCTCAGAACCGACCTCGATTCGCTCAGAACCGACCTCGATTCGCTCAGAACCGACCTCGATTCGTCAGTAGAAAGCCGAATACCACCGCCGGGAAGGCGAGCGGCGCGGCGACGAAGCCCGCCATCCACGGATTTGCGCCCGTCGCGAACGCCGCGACCGACCCGACGAGAGCGAGGGCGACGACGAACCCGATAGCTCGCCAGTCGTCGCGGGAGAGCGCCGACCCGGCCGCAACTCCGAGGAGCGCGACCGGACCGAACGTCTCCTCGACCATGAGAAACGATTCGGACGCGCCCGAGAAGACGGTGTCGTAGGCGTTCGTGGCGGCGACGGCGACTCCCGCGACGACCGGGACCGCGAGCGCCGACCGAGGCGCGAGCGGTCGAAACGACCCGGTTCGTGCGACCAGCGCGCCGACGACGAGCGCGAGCGACCCGAGTCCGGTCAGGAAGACCCGAATCGAGGTTCCGATGCCGGAGATGATACCGCCACCATACCCCAAATCGTACTCGTAGTAGGTGCCGTCACGGTCGAGATACTGGGCGTCTCCGAGCGCGTCGATTGCGGCGTCGTCGTCGCCGCGCCACAGCGTCGAGGATTCGCTCTCGTGTGCGGCGTCGAGTGCGCGCTGGGCGTCCGGCGGGAGGTCGGCGTACGCGACGACCGAATCTCCGGGAGGTTCGCTTCCGACCTCCTCGTACTGGAGGACGAACACCGACGACTGGCCGTGGTGCGGAAAGAGGTACAGCGGGTGTGCGAGAACCGCGAGTCCGAGGACCACGAGGAGGACGGCGACGCGACGGTGGGACATACCGCCTGATTTTCAGCCAGCCGACAAATTTCTTGCGTCTACAACTCCACGGCCATCATCACTTCGTCCACGTACTCGCCGTCGATTTTGTAGTGGTCCTCTCGGACCGCCTCGGTCTCCCAGCCGTGTTGGCTCAGGAACTCGATGGCGTCGTCGTTCGAGGACGGGACGCTGTTGTACACCTTCTCGTAGCCGTTCGAGGCCGCCCAGTTCAGGCCGCGTTCGAGCAGGTGGCTCCCGATGCCGTGGCCCCGGTACTCTTCGAGGACGCCGACCGTGAGTTCGGCGGTGTGCGCGAGTTTGTCGAGTTCGGGCGCGTGGATGTGGACCCACCCGACTACCTCGTCGCCCACGGTGGCGACGAAGAACATCCGAGATTCGAGTTCGTTGTGCCGGAGCAGGGTGTCCTGATGGTCCACCTCGTCGGCCACGCTCTCGGCGACGATGTAGCGCCCCTGCTCGGCGACCCGCCGAATCGCGCCCACGATGCCCGAGAGGTCCTCCTGACGCGCGGGCCGGATAGAGAACTCGACGCCCGAGTCCTCGTACTCCTCGACCGCTCCGGCCTCGAACGCCGCCCGAAGCCGACCCTCGTCCTCCTCGACGTAGCCGTCGCGCTTGAGGATGGCGACGTGGTGGCGGAAGCCGCCGGGGTCCACGCGCAGGCGGTCGCGCACGTCGTCGGCATCCACCTCGCCGTGGCTCTCGACGAACTCGTAGATTCGCTTGCGGTCCTCGTGGCCGAACTCCAGCGTCTCCGAGAAGTTCATGGTTAATGATAACACTTCGCAGTTACTTAATCCTTACTCGGCCCCGATGGTCGTGTTGGGTTGGACAGAATCGAATGACTACGACCGGACACCCCCCATTTACCGACCGTTCCGGCGGTACAAACGTCCGAGCGAAGCGCGGCTCAAAGTAGGCCGAGGTCGGTGAGGTCGGCGGCGAGCGCCTCGCGGTCGGCGTCGTCCATCTTCCGAAGCGGACTCCGGAGCGGACCGGGGTCGAAGCCCACGTCGCGGAGGTCGAGCGCGGTCTTGACACCCGCCATGTACGGGCCGCGCTTGAGCGCGTCTCGGACCGCGTACACCTCGCTCTGGAGTTGCCGGGCGCGCTCCTCGTCGCCGTCGTCGTAGGTCTCGTAGAGGTCCACCACGAGTTCGGGGAAGGCGTTCGCGACTGCGCTGACCATTCCCGCACACCCGAGTTCGAGTCCGGGGAACAACAGCGAGTCGGACCCCGCCAGGAACGTCTTCTCGGGGTGGGCGTCGATGGCTTGGCCGAGCCACGGCACGTCCTTGCTCGAATCCTTGAGACCGACGAGATTGTCGATGTCCGCGAGCGCGTCGAGCGTGTCGAGCGACAGCGAATTGCCGGTCTTGCTCGGGATGTGGTAGACGTACACCGGGAGGTCCACCGACTCGGCGACTCGCCGGTAGTGGGAGACGGCCGCGTCGTGGTCGAGCGGGAAGTAGTACGGCGTGACGACGACCACGCCGTCAGCGCCCGCCATCTCGGCGCGTTCGGCGTGGCCAACCGTCTCGCGCGTGCTCGGCGCGCCGACGCCCGCGATGACCGGCGCGTCGTCGCCCACGGTCTCGACCACGGCTTCCACCACGTCGTCGCGCTCCTCGGGCGTCAACAGGGGGAACTCGCCGTTGGTCCCGAGCGGAAAGACGCCGTGCGCGCCGTGTTCGACGACGAACCGCGCGTGGGCCGCGGTCGCCTCGTAATCGACCGACTCGTCCTCGTCGAACGCCGTAATCGTCGGCGGGACCACCCCGTGGAGGTCGAGGGGGTCGTCCGCGCCGGGTGCTGGTGCGTTGCCCATACCCGTGGCGTCGAGAGCCGCGTCCTTAAGCGGTTCCGTCTCGGCAGGACTTTTTCGGGCTTGAGTAAACTTTTAGTTGGTGGGGGCCACAGAAAGTGATATGAACGTGACGGTCAAACTCACGGGGACGTTGGTCGCCCGCACCGGCACCCACGAGGCCCGCGTGGCGGTGCCCGCGGGTGCGACGGTCCGCGACGTGGTCGAAGCACTCGCAGACTCCTACGGCCCGCAGGTCCGCGCGGGCGTCCTCGACGGCGAACGCCTGCGCTCTGACACGGTCGTCGTGCGCGAATCGGTCGATTCCACCGAGACGCTCTCGACCGCGACCTCGCTGGAGAACGGCGACACGGTTCGGTTTCGGCTGAACGTCTAATCTCTGTCCGGCACTTCTCGATTCTCTCGAACTCGTTTTACGATTCACTCCGCCCGCAGGATTATCTCACGCCCACGGCGGCGAGCGAAGTTCGTGCATCGAGTCGATGGTGTGGTCCGGCGTGTGGTCGGTCGCCGGGTCGGCCCCCGCGAGCCACACCGACCCGACTCCCGCGGCGTGTGCGCCCGCCACGTCCGACCGGAGGGAGTTGCCGACGTGGACCGTCTCGGCGGATGAGGCGCCCATCGCGGTCAGTGTTCGGTCGAACGGCTCGGGGTCGGGCTTGACGGGGCGACCCGGTTCGGCGAACGTCGCGGTCTCGAAGTAGTCGGCGATGTCGAGCGCCGCGAGTTTCGCCTCCTGTGTCTCGCGCCCGCCGTTAGTCACCAGCGCGAGGTCGTAGTCGTCGGCGAGCGCGGCGAGGGCCGTCTCCGCACCGGGGAGGAACTCGACCGACTCGGGGTCGGGGTCCTCGTACGCGCGAGCGACCGCGGTCGCTCGCGCGGGGTCGATACCGTACTCGTCGGCGATGCCGCCGAAGCACTTCTCCCGGAGTTCGAGTTCGGTCTCGGCGACCACTTTCGGGAGCCACCGCCGAAAGTCCGACACGTCGAAGAAGGGTTCGACGCCCGCGAGTTCGAAGGCGTCGGCCAGTCTGTCAGCGGTCGAGTCCGAGTGGTCGCAGATGGTTTCGTCGAGGTCGAAGAAGACCGTCGAGACGTCCGCAGTACTCATTGGTCGGGCTACGCGCTCGAACGTCAAAAGCGACTCGTCGGGCGAGCTCGGCGAGTGAATCCCGCGCAGAAGGGTCTCTTAGGCGACCAACCGCGAGTGTTCGACTTTCAGGCATCTATCCTGCACGACGCGCTTTCCGGCGGCCTCGGCGCGCTCGGCCGCCTCGTTGTCGGCGATTCCCAGTTGGGTCCAGATTACTTTCACGTCGTCGCGCTCGATTGCCTGCTCGACGATGCCCGCGACCTCGTCGCTCGGCCGGAACACGTCCACGATGTCCACCTCCTCGTCCACGTCGGCGAGCGAGTCGTACGCCTCGCGGCCGAAAATCTCGTCGGCGTAGGGGTTGACCGGAACCACCTCGTAACCCGCGTCGAGCAGGTACTTCGGCACGTCGTGGGCGTCCTTGCCGGGCGTGGTCGAACAGCCCACGACCGCGATTCGCTGCATTCCGAGGATTTCGCGGAGTTCGGCGTCGCTCTCGACTGGCATGGTGTGTGAACCGAGGGGTGGGTCGTGCAAAAGCGTGTGGGGTCGGTGCTATTGAGATAGCGATTCCAACGAAGTGGAACGTGATACGTTCGTAGTGCGTATCGATTACTGCTACGGTAGTTCCGGGTTATCCAAGTGATACAGCAAGTCGTAGTCTCCGACGTTTTCTCCGTTTTCGAGTACGTCCAACATCACTTGTTGGTGTTCTTTATCGATGGCGTGCGAAGATTCCTCGTACGCTTCGTACACTCGCTGGATGTCCTCTGCTTTCATATAATAGACCAAGAAATCACCCTCGTCCGTGTGTTCGACAAAGGCTGTTTCCGCGTACACCCCCTCGTTCCGTAATGTTTCGACTGCCTCGGCTTCGCGGTCGCGGACTTCCTGTGCCCACTCCTCGAGCCGTTGGGTTTTCTCGGCCTCTATTTTCTGCTTCAAGAGAACTACATCCACCATATAAAATAGTAGAACACATACACTATAAGAATGGGCCGGATCGAACAGTACTCCGCACTGCTTCCCCAGCAAACTCGCTCCGCCCTCACGCCATCGGTCGCCACTCGGACTCCGTTCCCACGCCCGTCACCCGGAGCTCCGACCCGCCGTCGTCGTCCTCGCGGATTTCGATTTGGCCGTCGAAAAGCTGTTTCAGCGTGCTCATCGTCTGCTTGTCGTGTGTCGTCGAGTCGATGACGAACACGCCGAGCGCGTCCGCACTCTGGACGCGCCCGGTGAACACGTGGAGAAACCGGAACACGGTCTGGAGATTCGAGTACATCAGCAGCGTCGAGAGCGAGTGAAGCAGGATGCGGTTGCGCTTGATGCCCTGGTCGCGGTAGAACGACTGGAGGAACTCCGAGAGCTGAATCCCGATGCCGGTCATGTCCACGGGCGAGGAGGCGTACTTCACCTCGGAACTCGACGAGGGGTTCGTCCCCTGCTGTTTCGAGACGCAGTCCACGATGCCGAGCGGTCCACCCTCCTCGCGGCCGAGTAGCTCACGGAGGGACGTACGCACGTCGTCGCCGTCGTCTTTCGTCGTGACGATTATCGACCCGTCCCCTCGGCGACTGCCGTGCGCGAGAACCTCTAATGCAAGATTTCGCTTACCCGTCATCGGCGGCCCGGCGACCAAGAGGTTCGTTCCCGGTTCGACCTCGACCCCCGGACAGGCCGCACCCAGTTCGTACATGGCGGTTCCTCGTAGCGAATCCACGGGAGACACCACGTAGTGAGTCCCGGTGGCGTCTTGGCGTAAAATATCCTGTTCCGCTTATATTCTTTTTGATTGCAGTCTGGCATTTGGCACGCTTCGACCCCCATTCGGGAGTCAGAGCGCGAGCGCGTCGATTCGGTCGAGCGACTGCTGGCGGATGTACTCGACCGCGATACGCGTTAGATGGTCGTCGGATTCGGCGCAGGCGTCCGCGCGGTCGAGGTAGCCGTTCACGATGCGCCGAACGTTCTCGACGCCCGCGTCTCGACTCTCGGCGATGTTCAACTCCGCGGTCACGGGCGTCAACTGCGTGCCCCTGTCCTCGGGGTAGTCGTCGGTGTCGTCGAGTCCGATTTGCGCGCCGACGACCATCAGCACGATGGCGCGCTTGAACCCCTCGCCGAGGTCCATCCCGAGGTCGGCCTCGTACATGTTGAGCATGTCCTCGTAGAGGATGCCGACCCGGGCGTACTGGGTCGCGAAGTAGGGGAGGTCGGCGTCGGCTTCGAACAGGTCGGCGTCGAGCGGCGCGAACTTGTACTCCTCGCGGATGGCGTCGGCGGCCGCCTCCCGGTCATCATTTCCGGAACCGGCGTTCGCGTCGGCCTCCCGATACCGGTCGAGCAGGTCGCGAAAGCCCTCGTCTTCGTCCTGATGTCGTTCGGAGAGTTCGACCGCGTGCTCGTAGTGTTCGCGGACCTCCTCGGGAGTGTCGTCGTCCTCGAACCACGATTCGACGCCCTCCCGAAGGCTCTCTTGGGCGACTTCCGCCACGCGCTCGCGCGGGCGGAGGTTCGTCTCGAAGTCCTCGTACTCGTCGTCGTTGATGGCGTCGCGCATGTCGCCGTCGAGGAGCGCCCGAACCACGTTTCGAGTCGTCTCGCGACCGCGCGCCACGAGGTCGCAGTCCACGTCGCCACGGATTCGGGCCACCGGCACGTCCCCGGCCAGCACGCGAATCCGACCGAGGGTGAGGAGCGCCGGGAGGACGAGTCGCGTGTCGTAGTCGAATCGAGCGCGCTCGCCGTCCGACCCCGGCGCGAATTCGAGGTCGCCAGCCTCTCGCGCCTGTTCGAGGTCGTCCTCGACGTCCAAAAACAGGCGCTCGACCATCGCGTCGATGTCCGACTCGACCTCGTTACGGAGCAACACGACCGACAGCACCCGCGGGTCGCGCGCCTCCGCGAGATGATTCATCAGTGCCCGAGCGGTCGCCGGTACTCGGGACCGGACGGTGCCGACCATACCCTGTGTCACGTGCGTGAGTCGCTCGTCGCGTTACATGAGTATTGTGAAACTCGGGTCGGGCGCGTTCGGAAACGATGACGCCCGCCGAACCAATCCACGGGACTCGCTCGGCGAGACCGACAACAGGGCGGGAATGAAAGGGGCCGCCCGGTCGCGGGCCTGAGGCCCGCGACCGGGCGGGGCTTTCTGGCCGTCGCAGTTCTACCGTTATCTACGGCTCGTAGCGACCGGACTGAGATTTTTCGAGGGTGCGTTCCAAATTCGGAGGGTTGCAGTTCGTAGCGAGTGACTTATGTGGGTCACGCGACCCTTCGGGTACATGACGAACGCCGACGAGTTCGCTCGGAGTGTCGGCCGCCTCGCCAGCGGCGCGTCGCTGGCCGCGCGGACGGTCCTGCCGGTGGACACCAACCCGGTGCCCGCCGAGTGGACCCACATCACCAAAATCGACCCCGAAGAGGACAAGAAGCTCCCGCTGCTCTACCCCTGCTATCTCCGCCACACCAGCGCGGTGTCTGTCGGCGGGTCGGCCGACGTGACCGCCCGCAACACCGAGGAGACGTTCGACCTGCTCGAACCCGCATCGGTGCCGGTGTTCCACGAACCCAGCGGCCCCCGGCACGTCACCCGCCAGACCCACGAGCAGGCCGACCTGCTCGCGATTCCGGAGGTGCTGAACGGCGATTCGGAGTCGCTCGTGGGCCAACTCGGCGAGGCCGTCGAGTACGTCCGCGAGGAGATGGCTCCCGACATGCTCGGCGACAGACTCCCGTGGCTTCCGAGCGTCGCGGCCGACGCGCTCGCGAACTTCGCCACCTCGTGGCTCCTCGCCGACGCGGTGTTCGAGGCGTACATCATCCAGAACCCCGACAGCGCCGCGGCCCGCGAGGCGAACGTCGCTCCGGACGACCTGCTCACGCCCCGGGAGGCCAAACAGCGCGCGATGGCGGCCGAACGCCACCTCGAAAGCGAACTCGTCTACCTCGAATACTCGGGGACCTACGGCGGTGAGGAGGCGGTCAAGACTCTCCGGGCCATCTCCGAAAGCCTATCGTGGTCGCGCCTGTGGTACGGCGGCGGTCTCGACTCACGCGAACACGTCGCCGAGATACTCGCCGCGGGCGCGGACGCAGTCGTGGTCGGCGACGCCTTCCACCGAATCGCCGAGGAGGAGGCCGACGTGTGCGCGCGAGCGGCCCGCGCGCTCGACCACGACGCCTCCGAATCGGAAGCCCGCGAGTGGGTCCGCGACAACGTCGCCCTCGAAGACTCGCACGCCGCGAAGTATCTCGCCACGACGCCGTCCGTGGCCGACCCCGAGCGACTCGCCGAGCGATATCTCGGTGCCGCGGTACGGGCGTCCCTCCGCCTGCACGACCGCGCGGCCGAAATCGGAACGGACGACGCTCCGAGCGCCGCGTCGAACGCTTCGACCCGCCGCCGCGTCCTCGAAGACGCGGACGGCGAGTGGGTCGGCGACGGAATCGACCTCGCGGGCGACGACGCGGAACTGCTCCGGCGGTGTCTGGTCGCACTCCTCGCCGACGAGACGGGCGTCGAGACGACCGACTCGCTCTCGACGACCCACTTCGCGCTCTCGCTATCGCAGACCTCGAATCCGGCGTAACCGGGGCTCTCGGATTTCGAGACGTTCGAACGTTGTTTTCGAGTAATATTTTTAAGTACCAGAAGTAGAGAATGGAAAGGTCTTGAGGGGAGTCTTCGTACGCCGCGGTACGCCTCGTCGAGAACAGACGAAATATGGGTCTCACAATCAAACTCGCGCGGGCGGTTCGAGCCGCCGGGAAAACCGGCCGAAGAGACGCCTACGAGTGCCAGCACTGCGGCGCTCGATTCGACCTCGACCGCCAGACCTGCCCCGACTGCGGCGGGTGTACCATCGACCGCACCGAGTGGAGCGGCCAGCCGAACTGACGGTTCGATACCGAATCGCACACCCGGTTCCAAACCACGGTGTTTAAAACCGACCGGCCAGTACAATCAGATGCGGGCGCTTAGCTCAGTCTGGACAGAGTACTTGGCTTCGGACCAAGCTGTCGCGGGTTCAAATCCTGCAGCGCCCATCATCCTACGACAACTCCGCCCGACCGATTTCCGCTTTCAGTCACGCTTTTGTCCGACCTCGCGAACGCTCCGATATGAGCGACGACTTCGACACCGACGCGTACCGAGTCGCCGAGATGACGTGGCAGGAGGTAGAGGCGGCGGTCGAGCGAACCGCCACCCTGCTGTTACCGGTCGGGAGCACCGAACAGCACGGCCACCACATGCCGCTCGGCGTGGACGTGTTCATGCCCGAGGCCATCGGCGAACTGGTCGCAGAGCGGAGTCCGGCGCTCCTCGCGCCGCCGATTTGGTACGGCGTCAGCCCGCACCACACCTTCAAGCCGGGGACGTTCACGGTCTCGACGGAGACGTTCCAGCGCTACGTGACCGACGTGTGCGCGTCGGCGAGCGAGTGGGGAATCGAGCGCGTGCTCCTGCTCAACGGCCACTACCTCGGACAGGACCCCGAACTCGAAGTCGTCGTTCGCACGCTCCGAACCGACCACGGCGTGGAGGCGTTTCACGTTCCGCTCGTGAACCTCTTCGCGGAGGTCGCCGAGGAGATTCGCACGGGCGAGGTGTCGTTCCACGCCTCGGAGTTCGAGACGAGCATCCTGCTCTCGCTCCTGCCCGAACTCGTTCACATGGACCGCGCGAAGTCGGTCGAACCGCCCGACGATTCGCTTCCGCTGACCGACTACGACGCGCTCGGCGACAACGAGGTCGGGTGGTCGCTCACCGCCGAGGACATGGCGGAACTCACGCACGCCGGAAATATCGGCGACCCGACGGTCGCCACCGCCGAGAAGGGCGAGAAACTGGTCGAGGCCGCGGTTTCGAACATCTGCCGACTCGTTGACGAACTCGAATCGGAGGAGTGAGCTTCGTAACAAACGGTTCCCGTGAGCACCGTCTTTTCACCGAAGCGTCCCGCTCCAGCCAAAGCGTCCTGCTCGCACGTCACATGTGAAGACCGCACAGCACCGCGACCGCAGGCCACGCCCTCCCCAACCGACTGCGGCCTCGGCCTTCGCTTCGCTCCGGCCTGCGGTCCTCGTCCCTCGCGCATATTGGCGCTCCACGAGGGAGCGCCAGCGCGCGCCGAGCTGGAAGGTCAGTCTCAACCGAGATGGAAAGTCGGCCTCGAAACCGACGTAAAACGCTCAGCTCCCGAAAATCAGTCGGCCGACCTACTCACCCAGTCCGTTCGCCCCGACGAAGCGCCGGACCGCCGCGTAGCCCGCGAGCGCGACGACGAGGTAGACGCCGACCATCGCGTGGGTCAGCGTCGTCGGACTCCCGATGGCGAGCTTCGCCACCGAGTTCGCGGGCGACTCGGGCAGGAGGTAGGTGGAGCTAAACACCACCAGAATCCCCATCGAGAAGAGGAACTGGGCCTGTTTTCGGTCGCGGAATCGGAGCGCGGCGAACGCGCCCATCGACACCACGCCGACCGAGAACCCGGTCACGAGCAGGAGGATTTCGACCGGATTCGAGACGCTCGTACCGTTGAACGAGAGGAGCGCGAGCCACGCGCCCGCCTGCAGGGGCGCGAGGAGCCCCATCGCGAGCATCTTGCCGTCCACGATGTCGGTGCCGGTCAGCGGCGTGACTCGGAGGAGTTCGAGCGTGCCGCGGTCGTACTCCTCGGCGATGGCGTCCACCGCGACGCTCCCGCTGAGGAACACCGGCAGGAACATCAGCAGCGGGAGCAGGACCGTGTAGGTGAACCCGAAGTAGGGACTCGACTCGCCCTCGGGCGGGAGCGGAATCGGTGTGCGTTCGAGTCGCGAGTCCAGACGGGCCCGCTCGGAGCGCTCGAACGCGGCGAGCGCGTCCCGAATCTGTGTCACGACAAGCGTCGTTCGGATGTTGCCGTCGGGCGCGACAGCCTCGACGTCCGCCCTGCCGTCGGCCGACCGACTCACGTGCAGGACGGCGTGTACCTCACCCCCGCGGAAGTCGTCCATCGCGTCGCCGTAGCTGTCGTACTCGACCGCCTCCCAGCCGTCTTCGGCCTCGATGACCGGCGTGAGGTCGTCGCTCGCGTCGCCCGAGACGCCGAACTCCACGACGAACCCGTTCGACACCGAACCGGGGTCGTACAGCGACACGAGTCCGACCGCGAGGAACGACGAGAACGCCGCCACGAACAGCTGAATCAGAATCGCCAGCACGATGGTCTTCTCGCTCCGCAAGGATGCGAGTTCGCGCCCGGCGACCGTCAGGCGGTTATCCAACGTAGCTCACCACCGTGAGGTTGTAGGCCGCGTGAACCACCGTCGCGAGCGCGAGCGCGACGAAGTAGCGATTCCGCCCCCGACTCGCGCCGAGCGCGGTCATCGTCGCCGTCACGGCGTGGAGCGCGAGCGGCGCGAACAACAGGCCCGCGAGCAGGAGGGGCGACGTTTCGATACCGAGTCCGGTCACGGTTCCGAACGCCGCCCGACCGAGTTCGAGGTTCGGCAGCCCCACGAGCTGGGCGACCGCGGTCGCCTTCTCGCCGAGGAAGAAGCCGAGTCCCGAGAGGAACCCGAGCAAGCCGACCGACCCGAGCGACCGGTCGAATCTGGCGTGGGCGAACCCGGCGTAGATGCCGACGCTCTTTGCGACCTCCTCGATGAACGCGATGACGACGAGCAAGACCGGCATCGACACCGACACCGGAAGCGCGAACAGGAGCGCGACCGCGAGGAGTTCGGCCACGAACACGAACGGAATCGAGAGCGCGCTGAGTTTCGCCACGCTCCGGGGCCGCGAAAGCTGGCTGTCGAGCGCGTCGAGGAACTTCAGGGGAATCGACCGCTGGGTGAACATGTCCTCCTCGCGGTAGACGCCCACGCCGAGTGCGAACAGCACGCCCGCGGTCAGGTAGAGCGGGAGCGTCGAGAACGCGTAGTCCGAAAGCGCGAGTCCGCCGCCGCCGAGGACGCGCACCACGAGCGTCAGCGGCGAGATGGCCGCCACGGGATGCACGTCGGTGAAGATGGCCGGGATGAACGCGTAGGAGGTCAGGAACACCGAGAGCGTCACCGTCACGAAGGTGAGTTCCTTGAACGACCGCGCGAACATCGCGCCGACGAACGAACTCGCCAGAAAGAGGAGCGCGATGGGAACGACCGCGGCGACTGACGCCGCCGCGGTCCGCGCGATTTCGAGCGGCGCGTCGCCTCCGGCGGGGGTCAGCCCCGCGATTCCGACCGCCGTGACCGTGGCGATGGCGACCATGCCGAGGAAGTACGGCAGGGTCTTGCCCGCCACGATGTCGCCCCGCGACACCGGTGAGACGAGCAGGAGTTCGCCCCTGTCGTTGATGCGCTCGTTCAGCACGCTGGAGGCGTACGCCTGAATCACGAAGTTCATCGGGAGGACGAACGCGAACGCCAGCACCAGCGACTCGAAGGGGAACGGCGGCGTGATATCCGAGGGCGTCCCGCCCGCGGTGTCGCCGCCGAACAGCGACGACCCGCTTCCGACCGACGGGGCTTCGACCGCGCCGTCGGAGGGGGAGGATTCCGACCCGTCGCCGCTCTCTCCGGCATCGCTACCGCCATCGCCGTCGCCTGAATCGCCGCCGTTGCCGTCGCCGGACTCGCCACCGCCGAGACCGACCTCGCCGTCGTCGGGGGTCGAATCGGCGTCGTCCGAGTCGCCGCCCGACGCCGCGAGCGACGCGTTCTGCTCGACGTACCGGACCGAGACGTTCACCGGGAACGCGGCCTCGAAGTCGGACTCGTCGGCCATCGTCCGGTCGTTGTACGCCTCGACGCTCCCCCGGAGTTCCGAGAGGGCGGCCTGTCCCTTCTGCGAGCGGGCGGGAATCGGCGGCCTGTCGGGGAGGACGAGCACGTCTATCTCGCCCGACTGGAACGCGCGGGCGTCGGGTTCGACCGCCACGAACGTCGGGTCCTCGACCACGGGGTCGTGGTACGGACTGTCCTCGGCGACGCCGACCCGGTAGATGCCGTCGTCGAGCGCGATGCCCTTGCTGGCGACCATCGGGGTGAGCACGGCCACCAGCACGAGGACGACCCCGATTGCGGCGAGCGTCCGGCGGTCGAGTTGGCCCGCGTTCTTCGAGACCTCCCACCGGGCGATTCGGAGGGTCTTGTCCGGCTTCACGGGCGGCCCTCCACGTCCGGGGATTCGGCGGCGAGTTCGAGGAAGATGTCTTCGAGGCTCGGGGTTCGGGTCTGGATGTCTTCGACTTCGCCCCCGGCGGCGGCCGCGAGGTCGCGGGTCTCCTCGACGCCGTCCATGCTCTCGACGACCCGGCAGTACGCACCGTTCTCCGCGATTGCGCCCTCGACATCGACCGTGGTGTAGACGCGGTACTCGGTTCGGCCGTGTTCCTCGCGTATCTCTTCGACGCTCCCGCCCGCGACGATGCGGCCGTCGTTCATCACGACCACGCGGTCGCAGATGCTCTCGACGTGAAAGAGATTGTGCGCGCTGAACACGACCGTCTTGCCCGATTCAGCGAGGTCGCGGGTGAACTCGATGATGTAGTTCGTCGTCAGCGGGTCGAGACCGCTCGCGGGTTCGTCGTAGACGAGGACCTCGGGGTCGTTGACCAGCGACCGCGCGATGGCGACCTTGCGGGCCATCCCCTTCGACACGTCGCCGAGTCGCCGGTCGCGGTGGTCGAGGTCGAGTCGGTCGAGCGTGTCGTGGATTCGGTCGGTCGCGACCTTCGACGGCACGTCGTAGAGGTCGGCGAAGAATTCGAGGTACGAAATCGGGGTCATGTCCTCGTAGAGCGGCGACTCCTCGGGGAGGAAGCCGAGGTACTGGCGCATCTCGGAGTCCTGAGCGTCGTAGCCCGCGACTCGCGCCGAGCCGCTCGTCGGCTCGACCAGCCCAGCCAGCATCTTGAGGGTGGTCGTCTTGCCCGCGCCGTTCGGGCCGATGACGCCGAACACCTCGCCGTCCGCGACCGAGAAGGTGCTCCCCTCGACCGCGGTGAAGCCGCCGTACTCCTTTCGCAGATTCTCGACTTCTATCATCGAACGTTCGACAGTGTTCGCCGGGGTGACTTCATTTTGTGGTTCGCGGGTAGGAAATCGTGATATTCGTTGTGGTGGAATAGCTTCGTCCGGTCGCAATCGCTCGAATCGTGAACAGTAGAGCAAAAAACACCTCGAAAGCCCCCGCCCGGTCGCGGTCGCTCAGCGACATATCGCCGCAAACCGCGCGGCGATAGGGGTCGCTGAGACGACCAAGCATTGCGCGACCGGGCGGCCCCTTTCATTCCCGCCCTCCGCCGGTGGTTCGCCGGGCGATACCCGACCCAAATTCGGCCTGCCGAGGCGGCGAACAGACGTAAGTCCGACCTTGGCGTAGCCCCGTCGATGGCATCGAAATTGGTCGAACGCACGCCCGAAGCCGAGTCCGAATCCCCGGAACCGAGGACGGATTCGACCGCCTTCCGACTCGCGCGTCTGCTGTTCGGGGGCGCGACGACGCTGATGGCGGTGGACAACTTCCTCTCGATGGAGGGGACCGTCGAGTACGCCGAGGGGACCGCACCCGCGCCCGAGCGGACGGTTCCCGCCATCAGCGGCGCGCTCCTGTTCGGCGGGGTCGGCATCGCGCTCTGGAAAGCTCCGAGGCTCGCGGCGGGCGCGGTCGCCACCTTCCTCGTGAGCGTCACGCCGACGATGCACGACTTCTGGACCGTCGAGGACGACCAGCAGCGCGAACAGCAGTTGATTCACTTCCTGAAGAACGCCGCGATGCTCGGCGGCGCGCTCGCGTTTCTCGGCGTGGCCGAGGACGAGCGGTAGGAGAGAGGTACGAGCGATACGAAAACGGACGAGCGAGAGAGGACACCAGACGGGCGAGCGGAGACGACCGGCGTCAGATGACGCCGGTCGTCTCCGCGGCCTCGAACGCGGCGGCCTCGCTCATCCCGTTGCCGAGAATCGTGTAGCGGTCCCGAATCTCGTGGGCCGAGGTCAGCGCCTCCACGACCGTCTCGGCGTCGATGCCGAGTTCCGCCGCGGTCGTGGGCGCGCCGATGGTCGCCAGCGCGTCCCGAACGCCCTCCCAGTCGCCGCTGTGGAGGTACTCGGCAATTATCGTCCCGACGCCGACCTGATGGCCGTGGAGCGCGGCGTCCGGAACCATGCGGTCGAGTTGGTGCGAAAACAGGTGTTCGGACCCGCTGGCGGGCCGCGAGGAGTCGGCGATGGACATCGCCACGCCCGAGGAGACGAGCGCCTTCACGACTATCCACGCCGACTCTTCGAGACCCTGCTTCACTGAATCGGCGTTGTCCACGAGCATCTCGGCGGTCATCTCGGCGAGCGCCGCCGAGTAGTGGGAGTACTCGACGTTCTGAAGCCGGTTCGCCAGCCGCCAGTCCTTGACCGCGGTGTAGTTGCTGATGATGTCGGCGCACCCCGCCGTGGTGAGTTCCCAGGGGGCGTCCGACAGAATCTCGGTGTCGGCGACGACCGCGAGCGGCGGGGCGGCGGCCACGCTGTGACGGGTGTCACCCTCCGGGACCGACCCCCGGCCCGACACGATGCCGTCGTGGCTCGCGGCGGTCGGCACCGAGACGAATCCGGTTCCGAGTTCGTCGCTCGCCATCTTCGCGATGTCGATGGCCTTCCCGCCGCCGACGCCGACGAGGTAGCCCGCCTCGGCGTCCCGAGCGACTTCGATGACGCGCTGGACCGCGTCGAAGGTCGCGGTCTCGATTTCCACGATTGCGGGGTCCTCGCCCGCGTCCGCGAAGTCCTCGGCGACTCGCTCGGCCGCGACCTCACGGGGCGTCGGACTCGTGACCACCAGCGGTCGGCCGTGTAGATGAAGCTCAGAAACGGCCTCGACCGTCCGGTCGAGGACGCCGTGGCCGACCACCACGCTCCGGGGCAGGCGAATCCACGTCGATTTGTCGAACATACCTCTACTCTCTCGCGGGCGGGGAAAACAGTTTACGTCTCTCCGGACGCGCCTACTCCGGCGGCGTCCCCCACGACGACCGCCAGCCCACGCGCTCGACCTCCCGCGACGTTCGGAGCGCGTACCGGACCGCGAGCGCGTGCTGGACGACCAGCACCACCGCGAGGAGCGCCCCACCGACGACCGCGCTCGACGGGATGGTGCCTATCGAGACCGGGGCGAACCACTCGGGAATCGCGACTCGCTCCGAAACCACGAGCAGCCACGCGGTCGCGCCCGCCGCCTCGACCGCGGCGAGTCCGGCGGGCACGCGTCCGACGAGCGACGAGAGCGCCCGCCGACCCCGGAGGAGATTGTCGGTGACGGTGTGACGAACCACGAGCGCGACCGCGAGTGCGAGACCCAACAGTCCGATTTCTCGGAAGTCGCCGACCTGCCGAAACGCCGCGAACCACGCGACCCACAGCAGGGTCTCGCCCAGCGCGAGGAGCGCGACCGACGGCGACGGGGCTTCCCGCCGCCACCCGTTCACGGTGACGTAGGTCAACAGACCTTCCACGAACAGTCCGGCCGCGAGCGCCGCGACTCCGACTATGACCGCGAGCGAAATCGGCGGCGCGTCGGCGACGAGACCGAACCACACCGACAGCGCGGCCACCTCGACCGCGGTCAGGAGCACGACGCCGACGCCTCTGACGGTCGCACGAAGCGCGGAGCGTATCATCGTCCTGTTCGGAACGAGAATCGTCGCGTCTCGGTCGGAGCCGTTCGCGGACGACGCGAGAGTGTCATGCCCTATCAATCGCGGTCGGGGGTGTTTGTTATCACCCACCTGATAGGGTTAGCGGGAGCCTTCGAACGGTCGAACGCTCGGATTAACGCGGAAAGAAGCGAGTTCGCGGTCCTCTTAGAGCGTGTCCAGCACGCCGAGCACGCGCTCCTCGGCGTCGCGTCCGGGGTCGTGCTCGCTCCCGTCGCGGTCGCTTTCGAGGTGTTCTTCGACGGTTCGGGCCATTGCCTCCTCGACGGGCGTGGAGGTCCACCCGAGGTCGGCGAGTTTGCCGGTGTCGAGGACGTGCGGGTAGTCCCGGTAGAGGATGAAGTCGTCGAGCGAGAGGTCGGCGGCCGCAAGTTCGCGCCCGCCCGCGTGGACGATTTCGATATCGGTGTCAAGCGCGTCGGCGATGAGTCCGACCATCTCGTCGATGGTGACGATGCGACGGTCGCCGACGTTGTAGGCCTCGCCGGGCGTCCCCTCCTCGGCCACGATGCGGAGCGCGCTCGCCACGTCCTCGACGTACGCGCGGTGCCAGACGTTGTCGCCGTCGCCGGGAACGACCACGCGGTCGTGGTTCGCCACGCGAGATATCCAGTAGTCGAGTCGCTCGGTGTAGTCGTAGGGACCGTAGACGATGCACGGCCGGACGCTGAGGGCGTTCACACCGCGGTCGGCCGCCTCGAAGATTGCGCGGTCGCCCTCGGCCTTCCGGTTTCCGTACGTTTCCCCTGTGTCGTCGGTCGCCTGCTCGGGCGTGCAGTCGTGGAGCTCGGTCTCGCCCTCGCGCTTGGGAATCTCCTCGGAACCGTACGCGCCGCCGCTGGAGATGTAGACGTAGGCGTCCGCGTCGGCGAAGATTTCGGTCGCGGCCCGAACGTCGCGGGGTTCGTAGGCCACGCAGTCGAAGACCGCGTCGGGTTCGACCTCGTCCCTCGCGGCTTCGAGCGCCGAGTCGTTCGTCCGGTCGCCCTCGAAGTGGGCGACTGCGTCGTTCTCGGCGAAGGGGTTGTCGTGGTTGCCGCGGTTGAAGAGTGTCACGTCGTAGCCGTTATCGAGCAGGTCGGCGACGAGGTGGCGGCCGATGAACCGCGTCCCGCCGACGACGAGTGCTGTGTCCATAGTCGGCGATGACCGTCTCGGGTCAAAACCCTACCGAACTCGGAACCGACGACGCGGAATATCTGCCTCGTAAAATTCCCGATTCGCTCTCGTTCGGGATATATCTGGATAAACATCCAATTCTGCAACCGCTCTCGAACGTATCTCGAATACACTTCGGACATGAATGTACGGGTACAACATTTATCACTCGGAACGTCGTACGTCGGTGGCATGGCACCGAGTGAGGCCGATTCGGACGGCATCGAAATCCGCGAAGCATCCCCCGACGACGTGGACGGCATCCGAACCGTGGCGGCGAGTTCGCTCCACGCCTCGTACGACGACATCCTCGGCGCGGACGCCATCGACCGCGCGGTCTCGGAGTGGTACGGCGACGACGCCGTCGAGGCCGAACTCGAAACCGACGGCATGCTGTACCTCGTCGCGGAGGCGGGCGGCGAAATCGTGGGTTTCTCCCAGAGTACGGTCGCGCCGGAGGACCCGGTCAGCACCGTCCTCTGGCTTCACATCGACCCCGATAGCCGCGATACCGGAATCGGCTCGACCCTCCTCGAACGGACGCAGGCCGAACTCGCCGACCGCGGGGTCGAGCGAGTCACCGCCGAAGTCCTCGCGGACAACGAGGCTGGCAACACCTTCTACGAGACCCACGGCTTCGAGAAGGCGACCGACCGCGACACCCAAATCGGCGACAGCACCTACACCGAGAACGTCTACGTGCAGGCGGGCACCGAGAAGTTCGAGGTCCGCGAACTCGGCGACAAGACCCTCTACGTCGACTGGACCGAGAGCGGCCGCGGGTCGAAGGCCCCGTTCTACGCGGCCTACAGCGACGAGAGCGAGGAGGACCTCTACGGCTGGTACTGCTCGAACTGCGGGAGCTTCGACACCGCGATGGACTCGATGGAGCGACTGGAGTGCAACAACTGCGGGAATCGGAAGAAGCCGGTTCGGTGGGACGCGGCGTACCTCTAAACGCGGCGATAGAGCAGCGTGACGCTACTTGAGGATGTCGCCGATTCGTCGCGCTTGGCCCGACACCTCGGGGTTCTCCTCGACGATTTTCAGCACCTCGTGGTCGGTCACGTCGAAGTACGACTTCTGAGTCGCGTCCTCGATGAGGTCCTTCGAAAGCCTGAATTCGGTCCCCTCGTAGACGACATCTACGCCGTCGTCCTCGAACGCGAGCGTTGTCATACACTCGGGTTTGGCCCGGTCGGTTAAAAACCCTCAGAACCGCGGACGGGCGACAACCCTCCGAAAACTGGGGTGTCGTCTGACGGAACTTTATTAGGGGCGAGCGGAACAGGTGATGGTGTGTCGCTCCGCTCGGACCCGCTCGACGGACTCTCGATTCCCGACGGTACGACCGTCGAGGAACACGACCTCGTGACCGACGGCGACGTGCTCGTCGGCGGCCAGAGCACGGTCGAGTTCGGCGTGCGCGGGCACAACGTCATCGCGGGCGAGCGGGTGCAGTTCGGCGGCCACATCGAGGCCGAGGCCGACTGTCGCCTCGACATGTGGTGCGACGTGGACGGCAACGTCCTCGTCGGCCGGGACGCCTACCTCGGCGAGCGCGTCCACCTCGCGGGCCGCCTGATGGTGTCGGGCGACCTCGACATCGGCGACGACGTGAACATCGAGGAGGGGTTCGAGGCCAACGGGTGGATAGTCATCCGCAACCCCATGCCGACCATCGTGTTCGTGTTCGTCTACCTCTCACAGCTCCTCCGAATCGGCGAGGAGGAGGCGGCCGAAGAAGTCGTCTCGGACCTGCTCGAAAACGAGGAAATCGAGGCCGAACCGCTCGTGATTCCCCGGAGCGGGTCGGTGTCCGACGACTCGTGGCGGGTCTCGACGCCCGCGACCATCGGCGACGACTGTCGGCTTCACGGCAACTTCCGGGCCGAATCCATCGACGTCGGCGAGCGAAACGAGGTGTTCGGGAGCCTCCGCGCCCGCAGTGACATCGCGGTCGGCGAGGACACCGTCATCCACGGCGACGTGACCACCCGGAACGGGACGGTCGAACTCGCTGACGGCGTCGAGATTCGCGGCGACGTGTCGTGTGAGGACCTTCGGTTCCACGACGGCGCAATCGTAGACGGCACGATGCGCGCTGGCGGCGAGATGACGATTGTCCAACCCGGCGGAACCAAGCGTATCGCGGCCGACGGCGATGGGGGGTCGGACTCCGATGAGAGTTCAGACTCGGAGGGGAGTTCCGAGTTGCGGGAAACGCCCGACTCCGAAGGGTCGTCGGACTCGGATGAGACGCCCGACTCCGATGAGACACCCGGCCCTGAAAGCGACGAACGCGCGGCGTCCGAGTCGTCGGACGACGACTCGGACGCCGGGGAAGACACCCCGGCAGACTCCGTTGAGTCCACCGAAAGCGACGAGTAGCCGTCTGCATTTCGACTCTGTTCTTTTTTGGCTTTTCGAACGCGTCGCTCGCGAGCGACGCGTTCGGTAGAGCCATCCCGAGACGTGGATTGGGCGCTCGGCGAGAGGTGTCACCGCGAATCGTGGTCGTACAGACACAGTTCCGGGGTTAATGTAATAAACGATGGGCACGAATACCGAGAGTACGTATGGGAGAGAAGCTCATCCGTGAGCGGTGGTGTCGATGCACTCGGTAGTGCTGACGAAGGGCGTCCCGGACTTCCGGGAGGGGAAGGTGTCGTTCGACGAGGACGGCCACCTCGAACGCGGGGCGACCCCGACCGTGATGAACCCGAACGACGAGTTCGCGTTACAGGCCGCGCTCCAGACGAAAGTGAAGCGGGGCGGGCGCGTCAGCGTGATGAGCATGGGACCGCCGGGTTACGAGAGCGTCCTCGAAGAGGCGATGGGCGTCTACGCCGACGACTGCTACCTCCTGTCGGACCGCGAGATGGCGGCGGCCGACACGTGGGCGACCGCCATCACGCTCTCGGCGGGCATCGAGAAAATCGGCGACCCGGATTTGGTCATCGCGGGGTTCAAGACCGCGGACGGCGAGACCGGCCAGACCGGCCCCCAAACGGCGTGGTGTCTCGACCGGCCCATCGTGACTCACGTCATCGCGATGGAGGTGGACGAAGATGCGGGCACCCTCCGCGCGAAGCGACTCGTCGAGGGCGACGTGGACGAAATCGAGACCGTGGAGGCCCCCCTCCCGGCGTTCGTCGTGACCGACCCCGAGTTCGACACGTCCTATCGGCGGGCAGAACACCGACTTCGGCACAAGCAACTCAAAGCAGAAACCGAGGCGCGCGCCGAGAATTACGAAGACCATCTCACTTCGTGGAGCGCCGAGGAACTCGAACTCGACCCCGATTTCATCGGTCTCGACGGGTCGCCCACCATCGTTTCGGCGGTGGACCCGATTCCGAAAGCACCCTCCGAGCGCGAGGCCACGATGGTCGAACCCGACGATTCGGAGGGGATGGGCGAAGTCCTCGAAACGATGCGACCGCTCGCGGGGGGTGACTGACGATGGCCGACGACGCCACCGACGACCTCGAGGTGGACCTCGACCCGAGCGAGTACACCGTGGACGAACTGGAGGAAAAACTGAATGCCGTCTCGAACCCCTCGGACCTCGACGCAGTGCTGGCGGCCGAGCAGGGCGACAAGGACCGAAAGACGGCGAAGGAAGCGATTCAGAAGCGAATCGACGACCTCCAAGAGGCGACCGAAGGTGGCGAGGCGGCCGCCGATGCGGACAGTGAGGGGGAGTACGCCGACAAAGAGGGAACGGAGCCTCCGGAGGATGCCGGAGACGCCGACGAAGGCGAAGATGCGCCCGGAAGTGAGGGCGAAGACGAGGCGGGCGAGGCGGACGAAGGAGAAAGCGAGGAAGCGCCTTCCGAACCCCCGACTCGCGACAAGAAGCACGTCCGGGCGCTCACCGACGGTACCTACGGAGATATGTGGGTGTACTGCGAGACGCAGGGCGGCGAACTCCTCGACGTGTCGAAGGAGATGCTCGGGAAGGCCCGAGAGCTGATGGACGGCTACAACGACGACTACGATTCGGAGGAGCGCGTGGTCGGCATCCTCGTCGGCAACGACATGGACGACCTCGCCGACGAGGTGGTCGCGTACGGCGCGGACGTGGCACTCTACCACGACGACGAGCGACTCGAACGATTCCGCCACAAGCCGTACACCGAAATCGTCTCGGACATGGCGAGAGGTGGCGCGGAACCGCCGAACTGGGCCACTGGCGAGGAAGGGACCGAACCTACCGCCGACTGGCGCGACTACGACAAGCCCCGGTACTTCCTGTTCCCGGCGACCAACAACGGTCGGGACCTCTCGGCGCAGGTACAGGGCGAACTCGACTCCGGACTGGCGAGCGACTGCTCGGGACTCTTCATCGAGGAGGAACTCATCTCGAACCCGGTCAAGACCGGCGAACCCGGCGAGAAGGTGGAGTTCGACCGCGTCCTTCACATGAAGCGTCCCGACTTCTCAGGGTTCGAGTACTCCACGATTCTGTGTCTCGACAATCCCGGACGTGACTTCCACCCGCAGGGGTGTTCGGTGATTCCGGGGAGCTTCGACGCCCTCGACCCCGACTTCGACCGCGAGGGCGAGCGAATCGAACACGACCTCGACCTGCCCGACGAGTGGTTCCGGGTGGACGTGACCGAGTGGGACCGCCTCGATTCGGGCGTGGACCTCACCGGCCACGACGTGGTCGTGGCCCTGGGCCGGGGCATCGGCGACGACCCCACGAAGGGCATCGAACTCGGTCTCGACCTCGCCGAAGCGTTCGAGGACGCGGCGCTCGGCCTCTCGCGTGGCGTGGTCACGGCCTCCTACAGCGTGGACGGCCACGTCGAGCGCTACGTCGCTGAGGAGCGCCAAATCGGTGAGACCGGCCAGATGGTCGAACCCCGACTCTACATCGCGGCCGGAATCTCGGGCGCGATTCAGCACAAGGTCGGGATGGACGAGTCCGACACCATCGTCGCCATCAACACCGACCCCGACGCGCGAATCCGAGACTTCAGCGACTACTTCATCGAGGGCGACCTGTTCGACGTGCTTCCTCGCCTCACCGAGTCGATTGAGGCGGGCGAACTGACGATGCAAGCGGAGGTAAGCGATGACTGACGAGTACGAACACTACGAGGCGGTCGTCGTCGGGGGCGGACCCGGCGGGGCCGCAGCGGCGGCGACGTTGGCGCGCAACGACGTGGAAACGCTGGTCCTCGAACGCGGCGTCGAGGCCGGGTCGAAGAACGTGACGGGCGGACTCGTCTACGCCGAGGAGTCCGCGCCGTACACCATCGACGGCCTGTTCCCCGACTTCCGCGAGGAGGCCGCCGAGCGACCGGTGACCGACTACTACCTCCACAACGTCGCGGGCGAGAAGGTCAAGACGTTCGACATCTCCGACCTGCACGACCACGACACCGAGTGGGCCGACGCGGTGCTCCGCCGGAAGATGGACTCGTGGGTCGCAGACCGGGTCCACGAGATAGCGAGCGAGACCGGCGGCGGCCTCCTGACCGACGTGCGAGTCAACGGCCTCCTGCGCGAAGATGGCGAAATCGTGGGCGTGACCTGCGACGAACTCGACCCAATCAGGGCCGACTTCGTCGTGGCGGCCGACGGCGTGAACTCCGAACTCGCACGCGACGCGGGCCTGATGGACTGGGAGGACCCCGACGAGTGGTTCCAAGGAGTGAAGGCGGTCGTGGACGTGCCGCCCGAAGTCATCGCCGAGCGATTCGACATCGACGACGACGAGGGCGAAGCCCACCTGTTTTCGGGCGACCTGTTCGAGGACGTGCGCGGCGGCGGGTTCGTCTACACCAACGAGGACTCCTTGTCAATCGGGACGGTGTTCCACCTCGACAGCCTCGTCGCCGAGGAGGCCGAACCCCACGAACTCCTCGACAGTCTGCTGACCCATCCGCTGATGGCGAACTGGCTGGAGGGCCACTACGACGAGGTCGAATATAGCGCGAAGTTGGTGCCCGATTCGAAGAAGGCGGCCCATCCGTCGCCCCACGACGGCCGACTCGTCCTCGTGGGCGATGCGGCCGGGCAGATGCAGGCGCAGGGACCGATTATCAAGGGGATGAACCACGCTGTGACCGCGGGCGCGCTCGCTGGCGAGGCGTTCGCCGAGGCGCGGATGCGCAACGACCCCGAATCGGTCGGCGACCTCTACGAGCGAAAGCTCCGCGACGAGGGCCTGATGGCGAAGCTCAGACCCTCGGGCTACCGCCTCGCGAGCGCGCTCGGCGAGCACGCGCCCGTGACCGCCCTCACGGATTCGGTCCTGACTTCGGGCGTCGGTCGCGCGGCCGTCGGTCTACTCGGCGACCGACTGGAGAGCCTCTACTCGTCGCCGACGCTCTCGCAAATCGTGCCGGACACTCGGACACCGTACGTCACGATGCCGACGGTCATCGCCGAGGAACTCGGCGAGCGCGTCGAAGGCGAGGCCGACTACGAGCCAAAGAGCCTGCTCGACCGAATCGGCGACCTGACCTACGACACCGACGTTGGCAACCCCCACATCCGACTTCGGGACGCCTCCGCGGAGGCCAGCGGCGCGGCCGTCTCGGCGTGCCCGGTCAGCGCCCACGACTTCGGCGGCGGGTGCTACCGCGAGGAGACGGTCGAGACCAACGGCGACGAGGAAACTATCATCAGCCTCGACACTCAGCCCTGCGTCGAGTGCGGGACGTGCGCCGTCGTGGCCGACACCGAGTGGGAGCACCCCCGCGGCGGGAAAGGCGTCGAATTCAAACAGGGATGAGCGACTACCGCGACCGAATCGCGGCGCTCGCGGCGCGCGCCCGCGAGGACCGCCGGACGTTCGACGCGCCCGACGACCCTCCCGACGAGGAGCGCGCGGTCCGAGTCCTCCGCGAGGGCGTCGGGGACGTGGTCGCCGTCTACGTGGACGCCCGAACGGGAGAGTTCGCACCGCTCGACCGCGAGGAGATGGCGCTGCTCGAACGCGCGTTGAACGACTGGCTCGAACTCTACACCCGGTGTCACGGCCGCGAAATCGACACCGAGTTCACGGTTCGGGAGGTCGCCGAACTGGCCGTGGACACCCGCGACCTCGCCGACACCGCACAGCTTCTGACCGGGGTTCCGGGGCGGTAGGTTCGATGAGCGACAGCGTCAGGAACTTCGCATCCGCTGATTCTATCGAACTTGACACGGATGCCGAAACCACCGGAAGTTTTAAGCGACGTGTGTGCTAATTATTAGCATGATTTTGGAGCGCACGACGCCCCGCGGACACCACGAAATCACTCATGACACCGAACACCCGTCGCGTGGATAAGCGTACCGTCCTCGGAATCGAGTGTTGGTCGGTCAGTGCGCTGAGCGCGCTCGCACCCGAAAACGTTGGTTTCACCCTCCTGATGGCTGCAGTCGGCGCGTCCCTCGTATTCAGACCCGACTGTCGAACGTCCCGCGCGGCGACATCCTCCAAACTTTTACTCCAGGCGAAGTAAGTATCTCGCATGGTGCGAAACTACGCGGAGTTACACGACCCGAACGCCGAGTACACGATGCGCGACCTCTCGGCCGAGTCGATGGGTCTACAGGCCGACCGCGGCCCCGGACCGCGCGACCTCGAAATCACGGACGTACAGACCACGATGATAGACGGCAACTTCCCGTGGACGCTCGTCCGGGTGTACACCGACGCGGGCGTCGTCGGCACCGGCGAGGCATACTGGGGCGCGGGCGTCCCCGAACTGATTCAGCGAATGCGACCGTTCCTCGTGGGCGAGAACCCCCTCGACATCGACCGCCTCTACGAGCACCTGATTCAGAAGATGTCGGGCGAGGGGTCCATCGAGGGCGTCACCGTGACCGCCATCTCGGGTATCGAAGTCGCGCTCCACGACCTCGCCGGAAAAGTGCTCGACCTGCCCGCCTACCAACTGCTCGGCGGGAAGTACCGCGACGAGGTGCGGGTCTACTGCGACTGTCACACCGCTGACGAGGCCGACCCCGACGCGTGCGCCGACGAGGCCGAGCGCGTGGTCGAGGAACTGGGCTACGACGCGCTCAAGTTCGACCTCGACGTGCCCTCGGGCCACGAGAAGGACCGCGCGAACCGCCACCTCCGAAACCCCGAAATCGACCACAAGGTCGAAATCGTGGAAGCCGTCACCGAGCGCGTCGGCGACCGGGCGGACGTGGCGTTCGACTGCCACTGGACGTTCTCGGCCGGGAGCGCAAAGCGCCTCGCCAGCGCCCTCGAATCGTACGACATCTGGTGGCTCGAAGACCCCGTCCCGCCCGAGAACCACGACGTACAGAAGAACGTGACCCACTCGACCACCGTTCCCATCGCGGCGGGCGAGAACGTCTACCGAAAACATGGCCAGCGCCGACTCCTCGAAGAGCAGGCCGTGGACATCATCGCGCCCGACATGCCGAAGGTCGGCGGGATGCGAGAGACCCGGAAAATCGCCGACATGGCCGACACCTACTACACGCCGGTCGCGATGCACAACGTCTCCTCGCCCATCGCGACGATGGCGTCCGCACACGTCGGCACCGCCATCCCGAACTCGCTCGCGGTCGAGTACCACAGCTACCAACTCGGCTGGTGGGAGGACCTCGTCGAAGAGGACGTTATCGAGGACGGCTACATCGAGATTCCCGAAAAGCCCGGACTCGGCCTGACTCTCGACATGGACGTGGTCGCCGACAAGATGGTCGCGGGCGAGGAACTGTTCGACGAGGAGTGAGTCACACCCGACAGTCTCGATACCGTCACTTTTGACGCCCTCGATGTCGTCGTCTTGGACGCCGTCGATATCGTCGTCCACGTCTGCGCCCCCGCTTTGGCGTTCGCTCTGCTGTCGGGATTTCCGGTCGGAAATCCCGACGGTCACCGACCGGAAACCCCGACGCTCTCCGACCCACCGCGAATTTCGCCGTTCGAAGCGAGTCTACTGACTCTCGCCCGCGTTACCGGGCCGGGGTCGCTCCCTATCGTCGAACGAGACGGCCGCGTCGTCCCCTTGCGTGGTGGTCTCACCGAGGCCGCCGTCGGAGGTCACGTCGTCGGGTTCGCTCTCGACGGTCGCTTCGTCGCGCTCGCCGACCTCGAACTGTCCGACGAGTTCCCGGAGTGACTTCGCTGACCGGGAGACGCGCTGGACGTTCCCGGCCACCTCGTCCACGACTGCGGCCTGCTGCTCGGTCGCCGCGGAGACGGTGCTCGCCTCCGACGCCGTCTCCTCGCTCACGCTGGAGATGTCATCGACCATCGTCACGACCTCCTCGGTCGAGACCGACTGCTCCTCGGTCGCGGCCGATATCTCCTCGATGCCGTGTTCGGCGTCTCGAACCGCCTCGTCGATGTGGTCGAACATCTCGATGGCGCTTCCGATGGTCTCGGTGCCGGTTTCGACGCTGTCCTGCATCGACTGCATCTCGCCGACCGTCTCGTCGGCGCTCTGTTGAATCTCGTGAGTCAGCACCTCGACCTCCTCGGTCGCCGCTTCGGCCTCGTTCGCGAGCGCCTTGATTTCGTCGGCGACGACCGCGAAACCCTCGCCAGCCTCGCCCGCCCGGGCCGCTTCGATGGAGGCGTTGAGCGCGAGCAGGTTCGTCTGCTCGGCGATGCGCTGTATCAGTTGGACCATCTCGTTGATTTCGGTCACTTGGTCCCCGAGGCTCTCGACCTGCTCGACCGCGGTGTCGGCCTCCGATTCGATTTCGGAGATTTCCGCGGTCGCGTCGGCCGCGTACTCCCGACCTTGGTCGGCTAACTCGACCGCTTCGGTCGCGGTATCGACGACCCCGTCGGCAGACGACGCCACTTCCTCGATGGTCGCCGAGAGGCTGTTCATCTCGTTCGACGCCGCCTGCAGTTGCTCCGTCTGTCGCCCCGCCCCGTGTGCTATCTCCTCGACGGAGTCCGCGATTTCCCTGCTCGCGGATTCGATTTCCTCGGTACTCGCGGCGGTCTCGGTACTCAGCGCCGCGAATCGGTCCGCGACGTCGCGGACTTCGGCGAGGCTACGCCCGATTTCTGTCAGCCCAGTCTCCACGTCGTCCATCACTGCACCGTACTGACCGGGGAGGTCGGTTTCGAGTTCCTGGTCGAAGTCCCCCTCGCGTAGCTGGCTGCTCGCACTCCGTATCTGGTCGAAGCTGTCGGCGAGTTGCTGGACGCCCGCGTCCAAGTCCGCGAGGACCGCTCCGTACTCGCCGGGCAGTTCGGTGTCCACGTCTTGGTCCAACTTTCCGTCTCGGATTTGCTGGCTCGTGCGCCGAATCTCGTCGAATCCCTCTTGGAGTTGCTCGACGCCCTCCTCGATGTCTGTCATGATGGCCCCGAACTCGCCCGGGAAATCCGTTCGTACTTCGCGGTCCAGTTCGCCCGCCCCGAGATTCTCGCTCACGCTTCGGAGTTCGGTCACCTGCCGTCGGAGGTTCCCCTGCATGTCCGAGAACGCGTCTACGAGTTCGCCGACCTCGTCGTCGGGCGCGGAGATGTCAACTTCGTCGTCGAAGCGGCCGTCGGCCAGCAATTTCGCTCGGTCTCGGAGTCGCTCTATCGGCGTCGAGATGTACCTCGCGGACCCGTATCCGACCGCCACCGCGACCACGACCACGCCGCCGATTAGCGCGAGGAGGAAGTCCCGCGCGGCGGTGGTGCGGTCGCTCAGACTTCGACCGAGCGCGAGACTCGGCCCCGTCACGTCCTCTTCGGGCACCGTCGCGAGCAGCGACATCCGCTTGTCGCCGATTTCGATTGGCGCGTACGCCACGTACCGACCCGCCCGTTCACCACTCGCTGTGGTTTCGTACGTCGTGAGTCCCCGTTCGCCTTCGAGAATCCGATTTTCCGAGACGTTCGCGAGGGTTCCCGCGTAGTCTTCGTCCGTGATGTACGTCTGGTTCTCGACCACCGAACTCTCGGGGTGGCTCAGTATCCGCCCGTTGTCGTTCACGATGCTCAGATGGCCGTTGTCGCCCACCGTAACGTCGTTCGTTATCTCCGAGAAGATGTCGTAGTTGAATCGGAGCGCGATGTAGCCCGCGAACAGATTGTCGTGATAGACTGGCGTCGTGACGTACATCACCGACTTCCCGTCGACGGTCTGGACCTCTCCGAAGTGTACTTCACCCTGGTCGAGCAACGACGTTTCCAGGAACCATCCGGCATCGCCGTACGTCTCGGCTTCGACCGATTCGGTGACGACTTCGTCGCCCGACCTGTGTGCGCGAAGGACGCCGCGGCCGTTCTTGTCGGTGAGGAGGATTTCGTCGTACGCGGGCATCTCGGTGCCGTCAACCGTCACCGAGCGCGTGTCGAGATAGCTCTCGAACGATTCGTTGATGCCGTCCTTGGCGTCGTTCACGGCGGTCGTCTGGAGTTCGTAGTAGAAGACGCTCGGGGAGAGTATCCAGTCGAAGTCCTCGTGGTAGGCGTACGCGACGAACATCTGCTCGACGGGGTTGCCCTCTTGGGTGGTGTCCTGCCACTCGTACTCGGCGATGCCCCACGCCTCGCCGTTTCGAATTTCGGAGTCCGACCGGGCGTTCGCCCGGATGTCGTCGTAGACCGCTAGCGACCCGTCCTCTCGGTAGTTGTAGCCGTCCGGGAGGCTGTGGTGGACGACGACGTTCGAATCCCCGTCGGTCACTTGGGCGTAGCCGGTGTCGCCGATGTAGCCCGGTTGGAACGCCTGAGACATCGTGCCGTCTGCGTCGGTCCCGTTACCGCTGGTCCCGGCGATAACGCGCTCGGTCTTCGCCTTGACCCGCCGCTGTTCTTCGTCGGTCAACTCCTCCCAGTCCCGGCCGTCGTACTCCTCGTCGAGAATCGTTCGCTTCGTACTCTCGACCGTACTGTGCATCTGGAGGGCCACGTAGCCGACCTGCTGTCTGCTCTGGTGTTGGATGAGTTCCATCTCACCCGCGCTCGCGGCCTGATAGTTCTGTACCGGCGTGGATTCCGCCAACGAACGCGCATCCACTCGCCGAACGTCGAACAGGTTTTCGAACTCCTCCTGTCTCGCACCAACCGTGTTGTTCAACTCTCCGGTTATCTGGTCCTCCAAGTGGGTCGCGCTCTGGTCCTGTGCGTACGACCCCACGGACTCCATGTTCTGTAGCCCGCCAGCGCCGACGACGAGGACCGGAACCATCGAAATGAGGAGGCACAGGCCGATGAGCTTCGTTCGTATCTTCATTGCTCCTCCCGAATTTCGGTATCCGACCGCTCGACGGGACTGCGTCGGTGACAGCGACCGGTTCCTGAGAATCGACCGCGACGACTGTGCGCTTCGGGTTCCGACAGACTCGACGGTCTCATACCCGAGGTAGCTGAAAGCGAAGTCTTAAAAATTTGGACGTGATTTTTACGTGCGATAACTATACCCTTGTATTTTCTCAAAGGACGGTATTTTCTTGTGCGCATCCCCATCCGGACGGGACCTCACGCTTCCGAACTCACGCTCTGGCGAGCGACGCCACCGATACGCCTCCGGCGTTCTCGAGTCTCGGCATCACGCTCGACGTGGACGTGGCTGCCGACAGGATGGTCGCGGGCGAGGAACTGTCCAACGGGGGCTACTCGGTCGCGGGCCTTCGAGGGCGGAGCCTGTCTCGAAACGCGACTCCATCTGCGATTGCAATCGCGGCGACCCACACGCCGACGATTATCATCGCGGAAGCGTCACGTGAGGCTAGCGCGCCGAAAACGGAGTCCTGCGTGGCTACTGCGTGACTTTCTCGGCGAACTGCTCGCGGACCTTCTTCACCTTGGGTTCGGCCTGTATCGAGCAGTACTGGTCGTCGGGATTCTTCTCGTAGTAGTCCTGATGGTACTCCTCGGCTTCGTAGAACGTGTCGAGGGGTTCGACCTCGGTCACGATTTCGTCCTCGTCGTAGGCCCCCTCGGCTTCGAGCGCGTCGATGAATCGCTCGGCGGTCTCCTGCTGGTCGTCGTCGTGGGTGAAGATGGCCGACCGGTACTGGGTGCCCACGTCGGGTCCCTGTCGGTTGAGTTGGGTCGGGTCGTGGACCGTGAAGAACACCTGAAGGAGGTCCTCGTAGCCGAGTGTTTCGGGGTCGTACTCGACCTGCACGACCTCGGCGTGGCCCGTCTCGCCCCGACAGACTGCTTCGTACGTGGGGTCCTCGACGTGGCCGCCAGCGTATCCGGAGGTGACTTCCGAGACGCCATCGAGTTCCTTGAAAGCCGCTTCGGTACACCAGAAGCACCCGCCTGCGAGCGTGGCTCGTTCGGTTCGAGTCATGGTCGGACGTAGGCACCGCGGACGGTTAGGTTTGCGGGAAGCGGTCAGAACGCGGAGTCAGCAGATGGGCTTCGGGTCTAACCCCATCCCTGTCAGCGTCTCGGCGTAGGCGTCGTAGGCGACCCGAATCGTCTCCTCGGCCGTCTCTCTCGCACGCTCCCAGTCGTCGTCGGCGTCGCACCGACCTGCCAGCAGTTCGACCCCCGTCTCGACGCCGTCCTGCGTGTCCGCGCGCAGGCCCCGAAAGAGGTCGGCCCGGCGCTCGTCGGCGTCGTTGACGAAGAAGTTCACGACCTGCAACTGGGTTCGGTCGGCCACGAGCGACCGGCCGACGAGTCCCGCCGCGCGCTCGACAGTGGCGTCGAGTCCGCGCAGGTGTTCGTGCATCGAGTCGGTCTCGTCGGTCGGTTCGAAGTCGTCCAACTCCGCGACCACTCGGTCGAAGTGGTCGGACTCCTGTCGAGCGAGCGCCGCGAACGCGTCGCTCGCTTCGGCGTCGTCCTCGGAGTCGGCCCACTCGCCGAACGTTTCGCTGGCGAGGCGCTCGCTCTGAGCGGCGGCCCGGAGGACGGTTTCGGCGTCGAGGGTCGCGTCGGTCAGCGCGACGAGCGACTGCTGGGAGCCGAGCCTATCGAGTTCGGTCGCCATCGACTGTTCGACTCGCTCGGAGAACGTCGCGGCGTTCATACTCTCGCTTAGGATGTCGCCGGGCTTGAATGTTCGCGGCGGCGCTCGCCGCCGAGAATCCGCCGCGAGACCAACACCCAAGGTCGGGCGACTCGTAGCCACGCCGATGCTCGACTCCGACACGCTCTGTTTCGACATGTACGGGACGCTGTGTGACACCACCAGCGTCTCCGAGACTCTCAGCGCGGAACTCGACCTCCCGGCGGGATTCGTCGCCGACGTGGACGCGCTCTGGCGGCAGACTCAGCTTCGGTACGCCCAGCAGGTCGCGCTGATGGACGACTACGTCACCTTCCGAACCGTGACCGAGCGCGCGCTGGCGTACGCGCTGGACTATTACAACCTCGACCCGGACCGGTCTGCCCGCGAGCGAATCCTCGCGTCGTACGACCACCTCGAACCCTACCCGGACGCCGTAGACGCGCTCGGACGACTCGGCGACGACCGAACTCTCGCGGTGCTGTCGAACGGCAACCCCGAGATGCTCGAAACTCTCGCCGAGAACGCGGGTCTCGCGCCCCACCTCGACGAACTCGTGAGCGCCGACGAGGTGGCGACGTTCAAGCCCGACCCCGCGGTGTACCGCAACGCGGCCGACCGCCTCGACCGCGACCTCGGCGACTGCGTGCTGGTCTCCTCGAACGCGTGGGACGTGGCGGGCGCGGCCAGCGCCGGGATGGCGACCGCGTGGGTAAATCGTGCTCGCGAACCGGCCGAGACCGTGGGTGGCGACGCCGACATCGCGGTCGAGTCGCTGTCTCACCTCGCGGATTCGCTGTCGTAGGACGCCTCGAAACGCGCGCCTCGACCCACTTGCACGGCGACTGCGGTCGCGGAACGCGACCGCAGTCGCACTCAGCTCTCCAGTCCGCCGGTCACGAGCACCGGCCGGTCGGCCTGCAGAATTATCGACTGAGAGACGCTCCCGAAGATGGCCTTCCCGGCGGGCGACCGCCTGCGCCCTCCGACACAGATGGCGTCGGCGTCGGCGTCCTCCGCGATGTCGAGGGCGGTCGCGGCGGGTTCACCGGTGCGCTCGGTGATTTCGAGTTCGACCCCCGCCCTCTCCAGCGCGTCCCGCGCGCGCTCGACCGACCCGAGTTCCGTCGCCGAGGCTCCTCCGTCGTCGGCGAACACGTGCAACAGCGTCGCTCGCACCTCGTCGGCGGCACAGGGCAGATTGGTGACCGCGCGCGCCTGCCGACGCGCGCGGTCTGCGTCCTCGTCGATGGCGACTACGACGTGGTACATACGCCCACCGACGACCGACGCCGCCTTATCTGTTCTCGCCGTTGCCCTCGACGCCCGTCCCGGCGGATTCAGTCTCGTTCCGCTGTCCCGCGGATTCGGCGTCGGCCCATCGAGAGACGTAGGCCACGAGCGCGAGCAGAACTCCCAGAACCAGGCCGACCGTGACCACGCCGTAGACGGCGAGACCGAGCGGCGTCGGCTGGAGTTCGACCACGCCCAGCAGTCGCACGGACGTGAGGTCCGCGGGACCGAACGTCCCGAGTATCGCGCCGACGACGCCGGTAATCGCCACGATGAGCGCGTAGAGTGCGACCACGAATCGCCGACCGCCGAACGTCCCCGTCACGAACGGAGGTCGGGACGGCAGAAGGATTAGCCTTTTCATCCGCTCGGACCGTAGCGTCAGTATGACCGAAAAAGACCTTCTCGCGCTTCTGCTCGGCGGAATCGCCCTCCTGATGTTCGCGATGGGTATCATCCTCGCGGTGACGTGACCGTCCTCGTCACGGGCGCGACCGGCACCGTCGGGTCCCACGTGGTCGAAGCCCTCGTCGAGCGCGGCGCGGAGGTCCGGGCGGGCGTGCGCGACCCCGCGAGCGCGCGCGACCGATTCCCCGAACCGGTCGAACTCGTCGCGTTCGACTTCACCAAACCCGAGACGTACGGCTTCGCGCTGGACGGTGTCGAGCGACTGTTTCTGGTTCGGCCGCCGGCGATGTCCCGAGTCGGCCGCCACCTCCTGCCGTTCGTGGACGCGGCTCTCAGGACCGGCGTCGGTCGAATCGCGTACCTCTCGGTCCTCGGCGCACAACACAACCCCCTGCTTCCCCACCGACGGGTCGAGCGCCACCTCGAATCCGCCGGGGTGGACTACACCATCCTCCGGGCGTCGTTCTTCATGCAGAACCTCGCGGAAGTCCACCGGCCCGAAATCGCCGACAGCGACGAACTCCTCGTCCCGGCGGGCGACGGCACGACCAGTTTCGTGGACGCCCGCGACGTCGCCGCGGCCGCCGCGACGGTGCTGACCGAACCCGGCCACCGGAACCGCGCGTACGACATCACCGGACCTGAGGCGCTCGACTACGACGAAGTCGCGACCGTGTTCACCGACGTTCTCGGCCGCCGAATCGAGTACGCCGACCCCTCGATTCCCGAGTTCGCGTGGCACATGACTCGCAGAGGCTTCGACATCGGCTACGTCGCGGTGATGGTCGCGATTTACACCACCGCGCGCCTCGGACTCGCCGACCGCGTGACCGACGACTTTTCGCGGGTGGTCGGCCGGGAACCGCGGACGCTCCGGGAGTTCGTCGCCGATTACGCCGATAGCTTTCGGGCGTAGCCGCGGCTACGCCCGAAAGCGGTCGGTGGAAAACGCGAGACGTGAGCGGTCGATAAACAGCGCGAAAATCGCAAAAATGGCTGAGTCGCCGCGCTACTCGTCGGCGGTCGTGTCGCTAACCCTATCGCCGTCGGACAGTTCTTCGCCGCCGTCGGTCGCGACTTCCTCGCCGCCGTCGGTGACCGCCATCTCCTGTTTGCGCTCGAACCACGTCCACTCCTTCGTGAGCAGGCCGTCGTCTTCGAGGTCCCACGGGTCGCTCGACGTGATTTTGGGGCCTTCGAGCCACGAGGTCACGATGTTCCAGACGAAGATGAGCTGGCCGAGACCCATGATGAACGCGCCCACCGTCGCGAGCAGGTGGAGGTTGGTGAACAGCGACACCAGTTCCGGGTTGTCGAACACGTAGGTCGCGTACCGGCGGGGCATCCCGCCGTAGCCGAGGAACAGCATGGCGAAGAAGGTCACGTTCGACCCTATCATCGTGAGCCAGAAGTGTATCTTCGCCAGCGTGCGCTGGTACATGCGACCGGTGTACAGCGGGAACCAGTAGTAGATGCCCGCGAACCCGGCGACTGCGATGGCCCCCATCACGATGAAGTGGAAGTGACCCACGACGTAGTAGGTGTCGTGGAGCACGAGGTCGACCGGAATCGACGCGAGGAAGATACCGGTGACGCCGCCGATGATGAAGTTCTGGACGAACCCGATGCAGAACAGCATCGGCGCGGCGAGTCGGAGCCGACCGTTCCACATCGTGGTGATCCAGTTGAACACCTTGACCGCGCTCGGGACCGCGATGGCGAGTGAAACGGCCATGAACGACGCCCGAATCCGCGGGTCCATGCCCGTGCTGAACATGTGGTGTGCCCACACGCCGAAGCTCAGCACGCCGATTGCGAGCGTCGAGTAGACGACGAACTTGAATCCGAACAGCTTCCGACCCGCGAACCGCGGGAGGATGAGGCTGACGAGGCCCATCGGCGGCAGGACCAGAATGTAGACCTCGGGGTGACCGAAGAACCAGAACAGGTGCTGCCAGAGCATCGCGCCGCCGCCCTCGACGGCGAAGAACGTCGTCCCGAAGTTGCGGTCAAGCAGGAGCATCACGAGCGCGCTCCCGAGCAGCGGGAACGAGAACAGAATCAGCCCCGACTGGGTTATCATCGTCCACGAGAAGATGTCGAGCTTCTCCCAGCCGACATCCTCGCCGCGCTCGGTGAACACGGTCGCGATGAAGTTTATCGCGCCCATCGTCGCCGACACCCCCGAGAGGTGAAGTCCGAGCAGCATCAGGTCCACGCCCGGATTCGCCTGTTCGACCGACAGCGGCGTGTACATCGTCCAGCTCGTCTCGGCCGCGCTGATTCCGATGTCCGTCGCCGCGAGCGGGAACCCAATCCAGATGAGGACCGCCGCGGGCGGGAGGAGCCAGAACGCGATGGCGTTGATGCGCGGGAACGCCATGTCGTCCGCGCCGATGAGCAGCGGAATAAAGTAGTTCCCGAACGCCGCGATGATGGGCGTCCCGAACAGGAACAGCATCGTGATGCCGTGGGTCGTCAGCAGGGCGTTGTAGAAGTTCGCCCCGATGATTGCCTCCTCGGGCACCGCGAGTTCGGTCCGCATCAGGAGGACCGCGATGCCCCCCCACGCGAACGCGATGAGTCCGTAGAGACCGTAGAGCATTCCGATGTCCTTGTGGTCTACGGTCGTGAGCCAGCGGATGAGTCCCGCGGGTTTCTCGTGGTGTACCTGTCCAGTCTGTTCGCCGACGTATCCCCCACCGCCCGCGAGGGGCGTGTACGATCGCCAGTTCTCCAGTCGCGTGAGGAACGCGGCGACCGCCAAGAGGAACACCCCCATGACGACGGTGAGTGCTATCTGCCCGGCTTCTACCATACCGGACGGTCAGGACTACAAGGTAAAGAAAGGTTAGGTTCCGTCGCCGCGAACTCCCGGTCCGATTACGCCGAAAAAGGGCCGGAGGGCGGACGGCACCGCTCGCTCGGCGAGCGGTGCCGAGAGCTCGTTTCGAGCAGTCGTCAGGTCGAGAACGCGAAGCTTGTTCACGGAAGGTCGCCACCACACCGGGAGAAACGAGCCGATTCGGTCCGTCCGCGATGCGGTCGCTCCCGACTCGTAACGGGGAGTGTGACCGAACCGTTGGGTTTTTGCCCACTACGGCCGTCTTCAGGCCCGAAGTTATCTCAATCGGAGGATACTAATGCACACGATTCTCATCACTGTCGATTCGCTCCGTGCCGACCACCTCGGTCAGTACGGCTACGAACGCGACACGATGCCGGTGCTCGATAGACTGACGACAGAGGGTACTCGCTTCGACGCCGCGTTCTCGAGCGCGCCTTACACTCGCATCTCGATTCCGTCGTTCCAGACCTCGCAGTTTCTCGCCTACGACGAACTCGACGACCTCCCGACCATCGCGTCCGTCCTCGGCGACTCCGGTGTGAAGACCGCCGCGGTCGGCACGCAGACCGGCGTGGGTCTCGTCGATGGGGACTTTCGATTCGAGGAGAATATCGACCTCGGTCGGGACGACTACTACGACGATGCCAACAACGACCAGTCGTTGGGCGACCGACTGAGCCACCGCGTGGACCGACTGGCTTCGCGAATCGGTCCCCTCTTGCGGAAAGTGGAGCCGGTGTACCAACTCGCAGACGATGTTTACCGACGGGTGTTCCCGACTCCCGATTTCCAGTATCTCGGGTACACGAGCGCCGAGGAAGTCACCGATACCGCGGTCTCGTGGCTCGACGCCAACCACGACGAGGAGTTCTTTCTCTGGGTCCACTACATGGAGGCCCACCGACCCTACGGCGTCCACGACGACGACCCACAGTATCTCGACGGCCCAATCGACACCGACCGAATCAAAGACCTGATGAAGACCGCCGGAACGGCACCCGACGATATCTCGGAGTCCGAACGTCGGCTTCTGAAGGACCTCTACGACTCGGACCTCCGATACTGCTCGCGCCATCTCGAACGACTGTTCGACGCGATGGCCGACCTCGGGATTTGGGACGACGCGAACGTCCTCTTTTCGAGCGACCACGGCGAGGAGTTCTACGAACACGGGCGCTACTTCCACCGAAACTACCCCTACGACGAGCTGATACACGTTCCGTTACTCGCCAAGCGTGCGGGTTCCGACCGCGGGGATTCGACCGCGGTCGAATCCCCGCGTACGCTCCTCGATTTGGCACCGACCATCTGTGAGTGCCACGACGTCGACCCCGAGGAGTTCGACTTCGAAGGCGAACCGCTGTTCGAGGACGGGGACCGCCGGGTCGTGGCGCTCGGCTCCGGGCGACCCGACGACGAACAGGTGGTAGCGGGTCGCTGGGACGGATGGAAGTTCATCTACGACGACGACTCGGTTCAGTTGTACGACCTCGAAGCCGACACCGGTGAAACCGACAACGTGGCCGACGACCATCCCGAAGTCGTTCGGGAGTTCCGTGACGAGATTCCGGACTACCTCTTCGACCGTGAAGACGAACGGCTTCGCGACCCGGTGGACGACGTGGACAAAAAGCAGTTGGAAGCGCTCGGCTATATGGAGTTGACGGAGTAGCGTTTACTCCTCGATTGCGGCTTCGCCACCGGCTTCGAGTTCTGCCTCCGCGTCGCTCTCGCTTTCGGCGCCCTCGATGAGGTCGGCCGCGATGTACGTGAGGTACGCCAACAGGACGAGCGGAACGATGAGCAGCGCGTACGCGATGGCCGAGGTCAGCCCTTCGATTTCCCACGGTGTCGCGACCGTGAAGAACACGATGAAAAAGCCCATGATGACCAGCGGGATGATGTTGACCGAGATGTCGAGCCACGTCTCGCGTTCGAAGATGGGGGTTGCCATACCCGGGCGTAGTCACGCGGGCATCAAATAGATTGTCGATTCGAGCTACACCGCTTCGGGTTCCCAGACCGACCCGAACACGCCCGCGAACAGCACGAGGAGACCGCCGACGAGAATCGCAAGCCCCCGCAGGCGAATTGCGTCGGTCGTCGTGAGCGCTACCGCACCGCCCGCGGCCAGACAGAACACCGACGCCACGACGAGTCCCTTCCACGGCGACGCGACGTACCCCGATTCTGTGAGAATGCCCACGACGCTCCCGACGAACAGCAACAGGCCGCCGACCGCGACGGGAAACAGCGCCATCACGATGCCGACCTCGAAAATGGCGAGACCGAACGCGACGAACACCGGCCACGGACTCGCCTTCCGATACTCGTCGCTCAGCCCGGGTTGTTCGTCCATACGGGGAGATGAGTTCGGGGTGGACTAAAGCGCTCCGACTGCGGATTTGGGGCGTTCGGAGGACCGCAACCACATTTATCCGTCAGGACGAATCACCCACGACTATGACCGCGGACCGAACTCGCGCACGCGTCTTCGTCTCCGGAACCGTACAGGGCGTCTACTACCGGGCGAACACCCGCGACACCGCCCGTGAAAAGGACATCGACGGCTGGGTCCGAAACCTCGCGGACGGCCGGGTCGAAGCCGTCTTCGAAGGCCCGGAGGACACCGTTGCGGAGATGGTCGAGTGGTGTCACACCGGAAGCCCCGCCGCCGACGTGGACGACGTGGAAGTCGAGTACGCCGACCCCGAGGGCGAGGACGGCTTCCGGATTCGGCGGTAGGCCGTCCTACTCGTCGATGCGGGCCTCGGTTCCCGCGAGCAGCTCGACCACCTGCATCACGCCCGAATTGTCGTCCCGGCCCATCCCGTTGGCTTCCATCGACTTGTACATCTCGTGTGTGACCTCGGTGATTGGCATCGGCGACCCGAACGCCTCGCCCGCGTCGGTCGCGATGCGGAGGTCCTTGTACTGATAGCTCGCGAAGAATCCGGGGTCGAACTCGCCGCGAATCATCTGGGGCGCGCGATTGTCGAGCGCCCAACAGCCCGCGGCCCCGCCGCTGATGGCGTCCACGACGGCTTGGAGGTCCGCGCCCGCCTTCTCGGCGAAGACGAGCGCCTCGCTGATGGCCTCCATCGTGTTCGCCACGACGATTTGGTTGCACGCTTTCGTGACCTGTCCCGACCCGGACGGCCCGCAGTGGGTGACGGTCTCGCCCATCACGTCGAGGAGGTCCCGATGGGTGGCCAGCACGTCGGCGTCGCCGCCGACCATGATGGAGAGCGTGCCGTCTATCGCGCCCTCCTCGCCCCCGCTTATCGGCGCGTCGAGCATCTCGACGCCCATCTCCGCGAGGTCTTCGGCGAGGTCCTCGGTCACGGTCGGCGAGATGGTGGACATGTCGATGACCGTCTCGCCGCCGTCGAGGCCCGCGATGATGGCGTCCTCGGCGCGCATCACGTCGGCGACGACGTCGGAGTCCGGCAGGCACGTGATTACCACGTCCGCGCGCGATGCCGCCTCTTTCGCCGTATCCGCGCCGTCGCCGCCGTATTCCACGATTTCCTCGACCGGCTCCTGCGAGCGATTGTGCCCGACGACGGGGTAGCCCGCGTCGAGGAGGTTCTTCGCCATCGGTTTGCCCATGAGTCCGAGCCCGACGAAGCCGACCGTGTTCTGTGACTGTGACATGCTCTAACGTGCGTGGCCGATTCTCAAAAGGCTACCCGTACCGGAAGGGGCGGCGTCCGAATCGACCGCGAACCGGGCCGCTTTTACCGTGCGCCGGGCTACTGGGAGGTATGAGCTTCGAGGAAGACGACGCTGTCGTCCTGCACGACGAACACAGCGAGTACGACGGTCAGGAAGGACAGGTCACGCAAGTCATGGAGAACATGTTCGGCGACAGCACGTACACCGTGAGCTTCGAGGACGGCCAGGAGAGCGGCGTCCCCGAGGACGCGCTCGAAGCCGCCGAAGACGAAGAGTAACGACTTTTCAGGGTTCCCACCGACGATTCTCCAATGGCCGAAGTTCCGTTTCACTACATCGATCTGCGGGCGTTCTGCTACGCCACCGAGGACGACAAGCGCGTCGAGGACGCGCTCGAAACCTTCCTCCCCGAGGAAGTCGAACTACAGCGCACCGAGAGCGAGGGCCACCACGGCGACCGAATCGTGGTGTTCTCCGCGCGCGTCGAGAACGCCGACGAGATGCGCCACGTCCTCTCGAAGGTCGCCGAACTCGACGACGCCGACCGCCTGCTCTCGGAACTCGACGACCGGGTGGACGCCAACTGCTCGCTGTTCCTGCGATTCGACAAGCAGGAAGCCTACCGGGGCGAGGTCGCGCTCGGCGAGGGCATCACCTTCCGCGCGAAGGTCGAGGCCTACCCCGCGAAGAAGGAGGCCGCCGTCGAGAACGCCCGCGAGGCGCTGGAAACGCTGTGAACGTTGAGCTTTCGCGAGACGACCGCCGCGCCCAGCGGCGGTCGTCTCGCGGGATAGGACAGTCCACCGAAAACCCCGGCGCGCTCGCGGTGTGCGAGCGCGCCGGGGCGTCCTGGTGGTCTCGGTTCTGAAATCGCCATTTGCGACTCGCAGAGCCAGCATCGCGAATCAGGACAACTCCTCGCTTCGAACTACCGTCTGTCCGTCTCGCCGCCAGCAAAAAATGGGGTCCAATCGGGCGTCAGTGCGCCGTGAAACCGTCGATTACGCCATCGCAGTCCGGACAGGAGACCAGTTCCGAGCCAGTGCTTTTCGCGCCGAGCGGGTCGCCGTTCCGCAACGTCTTCGAGTTAGTTCGTCGATTCAGGTCCGAACCGCAATGTGGACATTCTATCATACGTCGCATCACGAACCCACTATGGGAACAGCTAGCAATAGCCGCACTACCGTGATATACTTTGTGTCATACACCCGATTTACTGACACGTCCGCAAAAATTGCCGGAACTTCGCCTACGACCCCGGAAGGATGTCACCGAGTGCGGCCCCGAGCGCCATCGCGGTGAACGTTACGCTCGTCTGACACACCGCGAGCCACGGGTCGGCCCAGTCCACTCGACCCCACACGGTCATCGTGACGAACGCGGTGGCGAACGAGACGCCGAGAACCCCGACGAGTCTTCGCGGGACTACGCCGAACAGCGGGCGGTGAATCTCGACCTGCTGAATCTCCGCGACGTACAGCACGCCGATGACGAGCGCGACGGTCCCGACGAGCGTGACCAGCAGGGCGGGCGGGTTCGCCGCGACGAACTCGCCGATTTCGAGGGTGCCGCCCTCCACCAGCATCGGGATGCCGAACACCACGCTCCCGACCAGCGCCTCGGCGGCGTCGTGGCGGTCGAACCCCTTGATGACCCGACCGAACGTTCCGGGAGTCGAGACCCGCCGGGCGACTCGCATCGTCTCGCGCACCTGCTCGCGCTCCTCGGGGTCGTCCACCGTCTCTTCGAGTTCTTCGAGTTCGTCCAGCAGGTCGTCGATATCGGGGTCAGGCGGATTCTTCGACCGCGACGAACTCTTCGCGGCGCGGTCCGGGCGCGATTCGCGGTTGCTCATGAGTCCCCCGTAACGTTCCGCAGTCATAAACGCCAAGGTGCCCCGGAACTCGGCTTGAGGTATGCCAGCAGCACTTGTCACCGGGTCGTCGCGAGGTATCGGACGGGCAATCGCCGAACAATTCGCACGCGACGGCTACGACGTGGCGGTCAACTACGTCCGGAGCGCAGAGCGCGCGAAAGCGGTCGCCGAGAGCATCGCTGCCGAGACTGATGCCGACGCCGTCGCGGTGCAGGCCGACGTGGGCGACGCCGACGACGCCGCAGACCTCGTAGACGAGGCGGTCGAGGCGTTCGGCGGTCTCGACCACGTCGTCAACAACGCGGGCATCGACCAGCACGTCTACACCGACGACCTCTCGCCCGCCGACTTCGACCGGGTGATGGACACCAACGTCAACGGCGCGTTCAACGTCACGAAGGCCGCGCTCGCGCACCTCCGCGAGTCCGACGACGACCCGAGCGCATCGGTGACGAACGTCTCCTCGATTCTGGCGTACACGGGCGCACCAATCGAGTGTCACTACGCCGCGTCGAAGGCGGGCCTGCTCGGCCTGACCAAGAGCCACGCCGCCGACTTCGCGCCCAAAGTTCGGGTCAACGCGGTCGCGCCGGGTCACGTCGAAACCGACATGACCGCCGACCGGAGCGACGAGGAAAAGCGCGAGGAGATGGCGAAGATTCCGGTCGGCCAGTTCGGCCAACCCGAGGACATCGCCGACGCCGTCGCGTACCTCCGGGACGCCGGGTTCGTCACGGGCGAAACGCTCAACGTCAACGGCGGCGAACTGATGCGGTGAGTCGGCGAATCAGCCCTGGATGTCGTCCGGCCGCTCGCCGAGTTCGAACGGAACGGTCTCTTCGTCTCCGTCACGGCGTATCGTGAGTTCGACGGTCTGGTTCGCTCGCGTCTCCAGCGCGAGGTAGCTCCCGAGGTCTTCGGCGGTCAGCAGTTCGCTCCCCTCGATTTCGAGTAGCACGTCGCCGCCGACCGGGACGCGCCTGCCGTCCACCACTTCGGGGTCGCTCCCCTGAAGCGTGCCGTCCGCCGGGCCGCCGTCCACGACGTTCACTATCAGAAGGCCGCGAGGTTCGTCGAGGTCGTTCGCGTCCGCGACACTCGGCGTGACGTTCGTGAACGTCACGCCGAGGTAGGCGTGGTCGAACTCGCCGTTCTCGATGAGTCGCGGGACCACTCGCTCAGTCAGCGCCGCAGAGATGCCGAAACCGATGTTGTCGCCGCCGCCGGAGTTGATGACCGCGACCACCTCGCCGTCGAGCGACACCAACGGGCCGCCGCTGTTGCCGGGGTTGACCGCGGCGTCGGTCTGAATCGCGTCGGGAATCCGGTAGCCGGTCGGCGACGGAATCGACCGGTCGATACCGCTCACGATTCCGGTGGTCGCCGACCCGTCGAGGTCGTAGGGATTACCGATGGCGACCACCTCCTGACCGACGACCGGGTCGCGCTCGGCGAACGAGACCGGTGTCGCCGACGAGGGAACCTCCTCGACTTCGACGGTGGCGAGGTCGCTGTGCGGGTCGCTACCGACGACCTCGCCCGAACTCCACTGGCCCTCGCTGAACCGTATCTCGGTCTCGGTCGCGTCGCCGACCACGTGGGCGTTCGTCACGACGTGGTCGTCGTCGTAGACGAACCCGGTTCCCTGCCCCTGTCCGGTCCTGACCAGCACCACCGACCCGATGGTGTCTCGGTACAGTCGCGTGTAGACGCTTTCGGACCCCTCTTGGGTGGTCTGGGTACCGGTCTCGGTGGGCGAATCGGTCGTCGCGGTCGCACCGTCGTCGGCCGCGGGCGCGTCGGCGCTACACCCCGCGAGACCGGTCGCCGCCGCGACGCCGCCGAGTCTGAGAAACTGCCTGCGGTCGAGCGTCGAATCGGGCATGTCTTCGACAGTCGGGGCTTCGGACGGGAATAGTTTTCTCCGGAACGCGGGTACCGTACCTTATTCCCCCTGCCACTCGGGGTCGCGGCCATCGAGGAAGGCGTCGATACCCTCGTTCTTGTCCTCGGCGGCGAACAACTGGGCGAACAGTTCGGCCTCGTACTCGATTCCGGCGTCGAGGTCCATCCGACTCGACGCCTTCACGGCCTTTTTCGCGAATTCGAGCGCGAGCGGACTCTTCGCGGCCATCCGCCCCGCGAGTTCGGTCACGCGCTCTTCGAACTCGCCGTCGTCACAAACTTCGTCCACGAGGCCGATGTCGCGGGCTTCGGCGGCGTCGATTATCTCGCCCGACAGAATCAGTCGCATCGCTTGGCCCTCGCCGACGAGTCGGGCGAGTCGCTGTGTCCCGCCGCCGCCGGGCATGATGCCGAGGTTGATTTCGGGCTGGCCGAGTTTGGCGTCCTCGCGCGCGATGCGCACGTCGCAGGCCTGCGCGAGTTCGCACCCGCCGCCGAGCGCGTGACCGTTGATGGCCGCGATAACCGGCTGTTCGAGGTCGTCCACGTACTCGTAGACGCGGGGGCGCTTGCTCGCCTCGCGCTGTTCGAGCGGGCCGCGCTCGCGGAGTTCCTTCACGTCCGCGCCCGCCACGAACGCGCCCGACTCCGCCGACCCGGTGAGGACGACCACCCGAACGTCGCTGGCCTCGACGGCGTCGAGTACGTCTTTCAACTCCGCGCGGAGTTGGGCGTTCAGCGCGTTTCGCGCGTCGGGCCGCGAGAGCGTGACTGTGGCGACGTACTCCGTCCGGTCGCCGACCGACACCGAGACGGTTTCGCATTCGCCGGCGACCGCTTCGGGGCTTCCGGGCGCGGGAGCGTCGTCCTCGTCGCTCATTCGTCGTCACCCCAGTCGCCGCTGGTGGCGACTATCTCTCCGTCCTCCCAGACGTAGAACCCCTCGCCGGTCTTCTTGCCGAGCTTTCCGGCCCGGACCTTCCGGCGGAGAATCTGAGGCGGTCGGAACCGCTCGCCCAGCTCCTCGCGGAGGTGTTCGAGGATGTCGAGGCGCACGTCGAGTCCGACCACGTCGCCGAGTTCGATGGGACCCATCGGGTGGTTGTACCCCAACTCCATCGACGCGTCGATGTCGCGGGGGCTGGCGACGCCCTCCTCGACCATCCGCATGGCTTCGACGCCGAGCGAGACGCCGAGCCGCGACGACGCGAACCCCGGGGAGTCGCGGACCGTCACCGCGGTCTTGCCGATGTCCGCGACGAACTCCTCGGCGAATTTCCGGGTCTCGTCGCTGGTCTGCTCGCCGACGACCACCTCGACGAGTCCCATGATGTGGACCGGATTGAAGAAGTGGAGACCGATTCCCCGGCCCGAGTCCGAGAGCGCGGCGACGATTTCGGTCACGGGGAGCGACGAGGTGTTCGACGCGATAACCGCCTCCTCGGGCGCGTGGGCTTCGACCTCCGAGAACGTCTCCTTCTTCAACTCCACGTCCTCGGGCACCGCCTCGACGACGAGGTCGGCGTCCGAAACGGCGTCGGGAAGGTCGGTCGTCCCCGAAATGCGGTCGAGGGTGGCGGTCTTCTCGTCTTCGGTCACCTTGTCGCGCTCGACGCCGCCTTGGAGATTCTCCGCGATGGATTCGAGTCCGTCCTCCACGATGTCCCGTTCGATGTCGCGCATCGTCACGCTGTGGCCCGCCATCGCCGACACTTGGGCGATGCCGTGGCCCATCGTTCCGGCTCCTAACACGGTGACGTTCATACTTGCACTGGCGAGCGGTGCGAGGTTAAGCGTTTATCTCTCGGCGGGTCCGTCGCCGCGCCACTGCCATCGGAGCGTTCCGAGACCGACGAGGAACGCGACAGCGCGATAGAACTTCGCGTCGAACGTGTTCGGGTCGGCGTCCCACCCGCCGGACTCGTAGATGAGGTAGTACCCGTCGTCCGACCGGACGACTTCGCCCGCATCCGGTAGCGGTCGTCCGTGGGTCTGCACCGTCTCTCCGTCGAGGGTCCGGGCGGCTTTCGGCGAGAGGTCGCTTTCGTTCACCGCGATGTCGGCGAGTAACGTTTCGGGGGCGACCGCTTCCAGCGAGTACGAGACAGTGCCCTCGCCGCGCTCGACCACGCGACGATAGAAGTGTTTCTCCGAGTCGCTGTCCCCGACGACGACGTACTCCGCACCGGAGTCGTAGGGGTAGTAGAAGTCGGTGACGTTCACGACCACCGGGCCGTGCTGAGCGACGTGCGCGGCGAACAGACACCCTGCCTTGCTATCGTAGTACTGGCAGTCGAGACGCTCGATTTCGCCGTCCGCGCGAATGTAGCCCCGAACGCCTTCGCTGTACTCTATCTCCGCGGCTTCGTGGGCGTAGACGCGTTCCCCCTCGTGGGGGTCTTCCCCTGCGTCGGCGAACAGCCAGAACGGACTCGTCACGAGAACGAGTCCGACGACGAGGAGGACGAGCGAGGACCAATCGCGTGCCATCGACTGGTGAGTCGAAGAAGACCAGTAAATGCTTTTTCACTTCTCGGTCGCTCGAAACGCCGACTCGTTCTCGCGTCGCTACTCTGATTTCACCTTGAATCCGTACCGCGTCACGCCTTCTTGGGTGTAGATGCGCCGAATCGTCGTCGCCACGCGGTCGCCGATTGCCACGGCCTCCGAATCCACGACCTGCGCCGGGACGCTAACGGATTCTCTACCGGGGCCTTCGAGAGCCACAATCGCCACGCCGAAATCGCCCGATTGAGCCTGCTGTTCGGCGAACTCCGGCGGCGCACCGCCCTGCGAGATTGTCGTGGCGGCTTCCACGGTCCCGGTCCCCGGCAGTTCAACATCCTCGTACCCTTCGACCAAGGTCTTGCACGAATTGCACGCACCCTCTGGCGGGAAATTGAGCGCGGCACACTCCGGACACTTGCCCGCCACCAACCGATACCGCTGGTCGAGCGTCCGCCGCCACGAGGGTACGCTGACGTACGCGCCGCCGCCCTCCGGCGCTCCCGAGGTGAGTTCGCCCCGCCGCCGGAGGTACTCGGCGTAGCTCACCGACTCCCCGGCGTCGAGCGCCAACTCCGCCGCCACGCCGCGATTCTCGATGAGTAGGGCGTCCGCGCCCGCGCCGCTTCCGTGGGCCGCCACGAGGATTCGCTCGTCGCCCTGGGCCAACGCTTTCGCGAGACTCAGCGGGACGCTCGCCGCGCCCGTATCGCCGAGGTCGTGGACCGTGGCGCACTGCTGGATGGCCTCGGTTTCGACGCCGAGCGCGCCCGCCGCGCGGTAGGGAAGCTTCCCGTTCGGCGCTTGGATCGCGGCGGCGTCGGCCGTGCTCGGGTCCCACTCACCGTCCAACCCCTCGACCGCTCCCGCGAGCGTCTCGGTGAACGCCCGGCGGTCGTAGCTCGTGACGCCCAGTCCCTCGGTCGCGTCGCTCCCGCGCCGCCGGAACCGCGTGCCGGGGTAGTCGGCGGCGTACTCCGCCCGCGAGAGGATTTCGGCCCCACCCGATTCCGAAAGGACGAACGCGGCCGCGCCCGCTCCGGCGGCGTGTTCCTCCGGACTGTCGGGTTCGCCGCGCGGGCAGTCCGACGCGACGACGAGACCGACGCGGTCGGTCTCGTCGTCGCGCGTCTGATTCCTACTGTCCCCTGTCCCACCCCACGGTCCCGCCGAGAGCGCGGCGTCGAGCGCGCGCGTCCCGGCCCGAGTGCTCCCCGAAAATTCGTGGCGCGTGGCGCTCTCGGGCACCCCCAGCATCGCGCCGAGGCGGGCCGTCAGGTCCGCCTCGGCGACCGGCGGGGTGGTCGAAGCGAACGCGAGGAACGCGATTTCGTCGCCCGCGCGCTCGGCCGCGCCGAGCGCACGCGTTGCGGCTTCGTAGGCCATCGTCACGCTGTCCTCGTCGGCGTTCGGGACCGCCGTCTCCGAGATACCGGGCGCGTGGAACTGACCCCACGCGTCTTCGAACTTCTCGGCCGAGACGCGGAATCGCGGTGCGTAGGCTCCGACGGCTTCGATTTTAGGTTGGCTCATCGCGCCACCTCCGATTCGCTGGCTCGCGGGCGTCGCCCGCTCGCCCCGTTCGAGGCGCTCCGCGCCTCGCGCTCGAAGACGTGAACCACCGCCGCGCCCCCGCTCCCGCCGACGTTGTGGGTCAGGCCGCGAGTCGCGCCCTCGACCTGTCGGTCGCCCGCCGTGCCCGAGAGCTGTTTGAACGCTTCGACGACCTGCCCCGCGCCGGTCGCGCCGATGGGATGGCCCTTCGACTTGAGGCCGCCTGAGGTGTTGACCGGGAGGTCGCCGTCGAGCGCGGTCGCGCCCGACTCGACGAGTCGGCCGCCTTCGCCGGGTTCGCAGAAGCCCAAGTCCTCGTAGGCCAGAATCTCCGCGATGGAGAAGCAGTCGTGGACCTCCGCGAAGTCGAGGTCGTCGGGCGAGATATCTGCTCGCTCGTAAGCCATCTCGGCGGCGCGCCGGGAAGCCTCGATTCGGGTGTACGAGTCGCGCTGGAACAGTCCCACCGAATCGCTCGCCGCGCCGACGCCCGCGATGCGAATCGGGTCGTCGGTGTAGGTTTCGACCGCGTCCTCGCTCGCGATGAGGGCGCAGGCCGCGCCGTCGCTCGTCGGACAGCAGTGATAGAGCGTGAGCGGGTCGGCGACCGTCTGGGCGGTTTCGGCGTCTTCGAGCGAGCACTCGAATCCCAACTGAGCGTGAGGGTTCTTCGCGCCGTTTCGGTGGTTCTTGACCGCGACGTGCGAGAGCTGTTCCGTCGTCGTGCCGTGTTCGGCCATGTGGGCGTCGGCCATCTGGGCGTAGACGCCCGCGAAGGTGGTTCCCGAGAGGCGTTCCCACTCGGTCTCGCCCGAGACGCCGAGCCAGTACTTGGTGGCGTCGCCCGACGCGTCGGTCATGATTTCGACTCCGCCCGCGAGAACCACGTCGGCCATTCCGGACCTGACGGCTTGGACGGCCTGCCGGACCGCGTACCCCGAGGCCGCGCAGGCGTTCTCGACGCGAGTGGTCGGGATTCCGTGCAGGCCGACGTGTTCGGTGACGGCGGGACCCGACAGCCCCAACTGACGGCCGCCGACACCGAGCGTGCCGACGACGGCTTCCTCGATGTCGTCGGGGTCGAGACCCTTCGGAACCGACTCGCGCGTCCGCTCGAACGCACTGGCGAACAGCGACCGATAGCTTTCGTCGGGGAACGACCCGAAGTCGGTCTGGGCCGCGCCGACGAGGTAGGCGTCGCGCATGCGTACACCTTCGGCGCTCGCTGGAAATAATTGCCGCTGTTTGCGGGTCAGCTCGGTACAGGCCATTTCAGAACGGAACGGCGTCCGCGACGTTGGCGCGATACCGGCCCGCGAGTTCGCGGACCACGAGCCTGTCCCGGGCGTCGATTCCCAGCGCGTACAGGCTTCCGACGTAGGCGAGGAGTCCGACGAGCGTTCCGACGACGAGCGCCGTCTGTCCGCCCACCGACGCCCGGACGCCCGCCATCACCGCGGCCATGACGACGCCAGCGCCGAGCGGCTTGAGATACGTGGCGTCGAAGGGCCACAGCCCCTCGAACTGCCTGAGCAACACGACCTGAAGCGCGTTCTGGACCGCGATGGCGAGCGAGGTGCCGAGCGCCGCGCCGACGAGTCCGAACTCGACGACGAAGACGTAGGTCAGGACGACGTTCAGCACGGCGAGGAGCCAGTCGAGCGCCATCCGAGCGTACTGGTGGTCGGTCATCATGAGGAGCCACCCGGTCGCGCCGACCGCGCTCCCGACGAACACGCCGCCGAGGTAGACCGCGAGCGGGACGTACCCCCGAACGTAGGTCGGCCCGAACAGCGCGAGTAGCTCCCGACCGAACACCAACTGGACCGCGAGTATGGGGAGGACGGTGGTGACGATGAGCCGCGTCACCGACGAGTAGACCGCGTTGAGCGTCTCCACCCGGCCGCTGGAGTAGAGGTTCGACGCGACCGGCGGCAACAGCTGATTGAACGACATGAGGGGTATCCACGCGATGGCTATCAGCACGAGGACGACGTTGTAGATGCCCGCCGCGACCGCGGTCAACAGCGCGCCGACGAGCAGGATGTCCACTCGGTTCTGGAACACCTTTCCGAGACTGCTCATCGCCACCGGGGCGGCGTGGTCGTAGAACCGACGGCTCTCGGTTCGGCCGCCCCGGAGGGTCGGTCGGATTCCGGTCACCTTCGTCGTGACCGGAAATCCGACGACCACGAGGACCGCCACGCAGACGACGAACGCGCCAGCGACGCCGACGACCGAGTAGCCGAGCGCGAGCGCCGCGAGCGCGCCGACCAGCCGAACGCCGGGCCGGAGGAGCTTGTTGAACACCACCTCTCCGCGGGCCGACCCGACCGCGCGAAAGATGGCGGCGTAAATCATCACGAGACCGAGCAGGACGACGAGCACGCCGAACAGTCGCATCGCGGCCGGAAACGACGAATCCTCGACGGTGACCGCGTTTATCCACGGTGCCAGCACCCACACGCCCGTCGCGATTACGAGACCGAACCCTATCGTGGTGGCGTAGGCCAGTCCCGCGACCAGCGACCGGCGGGCCGGGTCGTCCCGATAGGCGGGCAGGTATCGCTGGAGCGTCGGCACGCTCCCGAAGGTGACGAGTCGGGCGAGCAACTGAGCGATTCGCCACGCGAGCGCGTACACTCCGTACGCAACGGGACCGAGTCCGCGCGCGAGGACGAACTCCGTCCCGGCCACGAGCGCGCGCTGGGCCGAAACACCGCCCGAGGTCACGACCGCACCGTGAGCGATGGTCAGCAACGCCTCTCGCTCGTCGTCCGGTACGTCCTCGTCCGACGCGACCTCGTCCGACACGTCCACGTTCGACGCGACCTCGTCCGACACATCTACCTTCGACACGTCCTCGTCGTCCCCTCTACTCATTCTCGGCTTCCAACCGCCGGGTGTCCGCTCCGAGCATTAAAGGATGCGATACCGGAGGGGTACCCCGGGTAGATTGCGGCGCGTCGGGCCGAGCGTCGGGGTCGGCCGCCGAAAAACCGAAACCATAACGAACCGGAACGCGTTTCGAGAGACGAATGGAAGCTTCGTCGTCGATTCGTGACGCGCTGGCTCGCCTCCGGCGGTGGTGGCTGGCGCTCGAACGCGGGTGGCAGGCGGTACTGGTCGGCTACCTCGCGGTCGCGGCAATCCTTCTCGCACCCTGACGATGGCGGCGCTTCGCGGGTATCTTCCGGGACTCGCGTTCCTCGTCGCCGTCGGGTCGCTCGCGCAGTTTCTGGGAACGCTCACACCGGTTCACTCGCTCCTCGCGGCGATTCTGCTCGGCGCGCTCGTCGCCAACACGGTGGGCGTTCCCGAAATTTTCCGACCGGGCGCGGGGACGTACAATCTCTGGCTCGAAGTCGGCATCGTGCTGATGGGCGTCCGCATCTCGCTCGGCTCGGTTCTCGGCGCGGGTCCGGCGCTCGTCCTCGCGGTCGTCGGCGCGGTCGCGCTCTCGCTCGCGGTCGTGGAACTGCTCGCGCGCGGCGTCTTCGGACTCAGTGGCCGACTCGGGTCGCTTCTCGCGGCGGGCGCGAGCGTCTGCGGCGTCTCGGCGGTGGTCGCGGTGGCGGGCGCGATTCGGGCCGACGAGAATCAGGTCGCGTACGCCACCAGCACGATTCTGGCGTTCGACGCGCTCACGCTGTTCACGTACCCCGCGCTCGGCCATCTGCTCGGCCTCCCCGACAGAATATTCGGCATTTGGGCAGGTCTGACCATGTTCAGCACCGGCCCGGTGACCGCGGCGGGGTTCGCCCACTCCGACCTCGCGGGCGAGTGGGCGACCCTGACGAAGCTGACCCGAAACGCACTCCTCGGCGGTCTCGTGGTGGGTTACTCGCTGCTGTACGCCGAGACGAAATCGTCGTCGGGCGGGTGGAAAACCTCGGTTCGGGACCTCTGGAACGGCTTCCCGAAGTTCGTCCTCGGATTCGTCTCGCTCGTTCTCCTCGCCAGCACGGGCGTCCTCGGCGACGCGGAAATCGCTCGCCTCACCCTCGCGTCGGACTGGGCGTTCCTCGTCGCGTTCGCTGGACTCGGAACGAGTATCGAAGTTCGAGCGCTTCGCGGAACGGGTGTCCGACCCCTCGCTCTCGTCGGAGTCGCGCTGCTGGTCGTGAGCGCGGTGGCGCTGGCAGTGGTGCGAATCGCGTTCTGAGTCGATTTCCGAGACGCCGACTACGCGATGTCCCGACTCGTGTCGATGCGGACCGACTCCGCGAGTTCGAGTTTGATGGTCTCGGGGAGCGCCCGCCCGCCACGGAACTTCGGCACCGCGAGTCGGGTCTCGACGGTGTCGCCCGAGTACTCGGTGTGGAGGTCGAACACCACGTCCGCGACGTGTTCGGTCACGTCGCGGGTGTCCGAGACGTTCCGGCCGTCGAGGCAGTGGAGGACCGCCACGCTCCCGGTGTTGTCGAGGTGGTTCCGGAGGTCGTTGAGGAAGTTCCGGTAGCGGCTCTCCTCTTGGCGTTCGAGCAGGTCCACCGCGTCGATGACCAGGTTCGACCCCTCGGAGAGCCGTCGAAAGAGTCGCTGTGAGTGGTCGAGCGGCGCGTCGCTCGGAACGCGGCGCACGTCGGGCGACCCGGTGAGACCGGGCGCGCGGTCGAACGCCTCGGCGACCGCGGCCTCGTCGCGGTCGGTCGAGAGGTAGAGCGTGGACCGAGCCGATGCGAACTCGTAGAGCAGTAGCTCGGCCTGACTCGCAGGCGGTGCCGAGAGCGCGACAATGCTCCCCTTCGGCACGCCGCCGTCGAGCTTACGGTCTAACACGTCGATTCCCGTCGAGAGACGCCGTGGCACGTGTTTTCACGCGTGTACGCCCCAGTCATAAGTATTTGGGCTGAAGGGCTGACACGAGGCGGTCGTGGGCGGCCCGCACCCGGTCGTCGGCGAGCGGTTTCGCGTCTCGACCCGTCGCCGACCGCACCTCGGGCACCGTTTCGAGGACCGGACAGTCGAGCAGGTCGGCAATGCGGTCGGCTGTCACGGTCCGGTCGTGGTCACTTCTTTTCTCTCGGTCCCACCGTCCGAAATCGGTCGTGGGGGGGGGGGGGGGGGGCGCCCCCCCCCCCCCCCCCCCCCCCCCCCACGACCGCGCCCGCGACCGGCGTCCCCACCTCGCGGGCCATCGCGGCGGTCTTGGCGGCGTCTCGGAGGCAGGCCGGTTCCGGGGTGGTCACGACCAGCGCGGCGTCGGCGACCCGGAGCGGCGCGACCGCACCGGGTCCGGCACCGGCGGGCGTGTCGAGTAGGACCGCTCCAGGGGCGCTCGCGAGGTGGGCGAACGCCGGTGCGGACGGGCGAGCATTTCGGTCGGCATTCAGCGGTCCGCTCGCGGCGGGCAGGACGCCGACGTCGGGCGGGACCCCGTCCTCGGTCGGGCTTCCGGCCACCAGTTCGGGCGGCCACCCCGCACCGACGGCGTCGAGACCCGGTCGGCGCGAGACGCCCGCCATCGCGTGCAAATTCGGCATCTCGCGGTCGGTATCGACCGCGAGCGACGGCTTTCGCTGGCGGGCGAGCGCGGACGCCATCCCGAGCGTCGTGGTCGTCTTCCCGCACCCGCCCTTGCCTCCGGCGACGGCTAGCATGACGGGGCGAGGTTGTCCCGGCTTCGTACTTGAACGTTCGGGCGTCGTCGGGGCCAAAGCGCATCCTTTTCCCGATTCCGCGCCAACGACCGGGTATGAGCGCGCGCAACGACGTCGCACCCGACACGCTCGGCGTCGAACTCACCGAGGACGGCATCGTCGTGGAGTACACCGACGGCAGGGAGGCGTTCTACCACGGCGTCCCCGAGAAAGTCACCGACACGCTTCGGACTCGGCCCGGAAAGCTCGTGCAGGTGTTCGTCACCGACCCCACCGAGACGGAGGGCGTGATGATGTACGTCAACGACCGCAACACCCACGACGAGATTCTCGAAGACACCGGGGTCGGGCGGGTCATGCTCGAACCCGGCGAGGAGGAGTCGCTGTTCCCCGGCGTGACGGTCCGACTCGACGGTTACGCAGTCGAGGTGGAGGCCGACCCCGAGGTGGCCCGCGGCCGGGTGTTCGTCTTCGAAGAGGACGAACTCGGCGAGAACTCCTACGAACTGGTCAACGAATGAGCCTCCCGAAACGCTGGCGGTCGCTCGACCGGAAGACGGTCGCGGGCGCTCCCGAACGGTACGGCGTTTACGAACTCGGCGACTCGGAGGGCGAGATTCTGGAGGTCGGATGGGGAGTCGTGCGCGACGAACTCAAGGACGCGCTGGCGTACGCAAGTGGCGAGCAGGTCCGATGGGAAGCGTGCGAGTCGAAGGCCCACGCGAAGGACCTCGCGAGAGAACACCGCGAGCGCGCCGGACTGTAATCACTGAATGTACGAAGGGTCCTCATGGTCGCAGTTCGCCTCGTGCTGGCGGGCGTCGTCCTCGTCGTCGAACATCATCCCGCACCCCTCGCATTTGTACCACGTCATGTCGTCGCGCTCGGTTTTGACGACCATGTTCGGTCGTACGCGACACGACAGTAAATCGTTTGCCCCGAATCGCGGGGCCGCGTTCGCGTGCTCCGGACGATCGGCCGTTTTCCGGCGGCCGCCGGAAAACGGCCGATGGGTCAGCCGCTGAAAATCGGCCGGTGGACCAAGCCACCGGAAAGACGGCCGGTGAACCAAACCACCGGAAAGACGGCCGGTGAACCAAACCACCGGAAAGACGGCCGGTGAACCAAACCACCGGAAAGACGGCCGGTGAACCAAACCACCGGAAAGACGG
>NZ_RXOB02000022.1 GCF_004143485.2 Halorussus amylolyticus
GCTCTCGACGCTCTCGTCTACCGTCTCGTCGTGGAGGCTGATTACTTCGTCCACCGCATCGATGAGCCATCCCACGGTTCCGTCGCCGTCGGTTTCGAGGACGACCACCCGGTCGCCGGTCTCCGTTTCGTCCAAATCGAGTACCTTCTTCGGGTTGATGATAGTGGTCGTCGCGCCGCGAAGGTCCATCACGCCTTCGACACGAGGCTCGGCGTTCGGGAGCGGTGTCAGTTCGCCCTTGTCCACGATTTCATCGACGTGTGCGATGTCGATGCAGTATTTTCGGTCCTCGAGCCGAAATTCGAGGACTTGCACGTCGCCAACTGTCTTCGACATGGGTAGAACCTCCCGCGGCGGTCACTTATCTGTTCCGACGCCGACCAGTCCGTGTCGGCTGACTGGTCTCCTACGGTATCTTTTTAACGTCCCGTTATCAAACGCGATAACTGATGGAGTCCGTGGAGCTCCTCCGGGTGCTCGGCAACAAGTACAACGCCGAGATACTCCGGGCTACGAGCGACCCGAAATCGGCCCAGGAGCTGAGCGACGAGCTCGAAATCCCCATCGCGACGAGCTACCGTCGCATCGAGGAACTCACCGAGGCCGAACTCCTCGAACTGTCGGGTCGGGAGTTCTCCGAAGAAGGTCGCCGAACCAAGGTGTACCGCCGAAACGTCGAGGCGCTCGAAGTGTCGTTCGAGGAGACCACCATCGACGTGGACCTCGACGACCGCCCCGACGTGGACAACTCGCTCGCGGACGTGTGGCGCGACCTCAAGGGAGAGTGACCGTCGAACGTTCGCCACTGAACACGAAACCATGGAAACGATAGAACTGCTGTACGTCGTCTTCAGCCTTACCCTCGCAATCGCCGGTCTGTCGATGGTCGGACTCGCGATACGGGCGTACAACCGTACGTCCAGGCGAGCGATGTTTCATCTCTCGGTCGGCTTCGCGCTCATCGTCGCGGCCGCCGTCACCACGACGGTCAGCGCCTTCGCCACGGAGTTTCAGAACACGCAGATGCTGTTGTCGGTCAACTATCTCATCACCACGGTCGGCTATCTGTTCGTCATCTACAGTATCACGGGCGACCGGTAGCGGCAACTGATATCGAATCGACAGGTGTCGCGACCATATCGTCCTGATCGGCGGATTGACCCGTTCTCACGCTCGTTTCGAATAATATCACGTCTGATAATCGGTACCTTAGATTTATTAGGTAGGTTCGTTTCGTTCCGAATAGAGTCCGCAGTCAATGACGGATTGACGGCCGGACGGGAAGTGAGAACATGAAAGACAAAATCCAAGAACGCTTAAATAACAGAGGTCAGGTGGGTATCGGTACGCTCATCGTGTTCATCGCGATGGTGCTGGTCGCCGCGATTGCGGCGGGCGTGCTCATCAACACCGCTGGGTTCCTCCAGACCAAGTCCGAACAGACCGGGCAGGAGAGCAGTGCCCAAGTGTCGAACCGGGTGCAGGTCGTCAGCGGCTTCGGTAACGTCGCCAACGACGAGAAGGTCGATTACGTGAACCTGACGGTGATGCGCGGGTCGGGCGGCGACGACATCAACCTCTCGACCTCCACCATCGAGTGGATCGGTCCGAACGAGGCCAAGACCCTGACGGCGGGTGACCTCGAGGATTCGGTCGAAAAGCCCGGAGACGGTGATGAGGGCGACATCGACAAATTCAACGTCTCGGAAATCAAGGACACCGACGACTCCGCACCGGTGCTCAACAGCCAGGACGACCGCTTCCGCATCTCGATGAACGCCACCGCCATCGGCGGTGAGCGTCTCGGCGAAGGCCAGACGGTGGAGCTGAAACTCACCACCCAGTACGGTGCGGTCACCATCTACCGCGCGAACGTCCCGCAGTCGCTCTCCCAGGAGAGCGCAGTTACAGTCTAATCGGGACTCGCCCGATTTCGACCGAGTACCACCACGTTTTTTCTCGCGTCGATTCGATTGGACAGTCGTGACCTCGCTGTTCGAACTGGAGAAGTCGGGGGACGTCGACCAACTCACCTCGCTGTTGGCGAACAGCAACAGCGAAGCGGTCCGCCGACGCGCGGCCGAGATACTCGGCGACGCGGAAGGCCGTCGAGACGTCGTCGATAACGCGCTGGTGACGGCCGCCCAGGGCGACGACAGCGCGGGCGTCCGCGCGGCGGCAATCGACGCGCTCGACCAGCGACACGCGGTCGAGAAGCTCATCGCGGCGCTCTCGGGCGAGGAAGTGTCCGAGGAGGGTGCCGACTGGGCGCGCGCGGAGGCGCTGGTCGGGTCGCTGACGGCCGACCAGCCGGAGTTGCGGATGGCGTCGGCCAACGCCCTGGGCCGCCTCGGAAATCGCGCGGGGACGAAGGCGTTGGTCAAGCGACTCGGCGACCCCGACCCGCGGGTTCGCGCCCGGGCGGCCCGAGCGCTCGGACGCATCGGCGACCCGCGAGCAGTGTCGGCGCTCACACGGCGGCTCGACGACGACCACGTCGAGGTTCGGCGCGAGACCGCGGATTCGCTCGGACGCATCGGCGGCGAGGAGGCGCTCGACGCGCTCGTCGGCTTGCTGGACGACGAGAGCGAGACGATTCGGCGCATCGCCGCCGACTCGCTCGGCAACTTCGGGAGCGCGAAACCGCTCGACCCGCTCATCTCGCTCCTCGACGACGACATCGAAGCGGTTCGGCGAGCCGCGGTGTTCTCGCTCATCGAAATTCTCTCGAACGCGCCGGGCCAGCAGAGCCACCAGCTCCGCCAGACGATGGTCGAGAAGCTGAGCGCGAACGACCATCGGAGCGTGGTCGATTCGCTCGTGGACATCCTCGAACAGGGAACGCAGGCCCATCAGCGCCGAAACGCGGCGTGGCTCCTCGGTCGGGTCACGAGCGACGAGAACCGCGAGGCGGCGGTCGAGGCGCTGGTCGCGGTCCTCGACGACAAGGACGGAATGACCTCGCAGTTCGCGGCGACGAGCATCGCCAACGTAGGCGGCGAAATCGCGGAGGACGCCTTACTCGACGTGCTCGACGACCCCGAAGCCGATTCCGACGCCAGAGCGAAGGCGGCGTTCACCTTGGGTAAGGTCGGCGGCGAGCGCGCCCGCGACCGACTCGACGGTCTCATCGACCGGACCGACGACGAGGAGGTTCGAAAACGCGCGTTTTCGGCGCTTTCGAAGCTCGGCGGGCGGGTGTAGCCGAAGTTATCGCGCGTGAAATTTGCGTAAAGCTTTATATCCAGTTAGTGTCTCTTTCCGCCAAAGATGGTCAGGGCCAGGCTCGCGAAAATTTTAACGAGCGTCCGACGGGACACCAATCCCACCGAACGACAGCGGAACGTGACGTTCGATGGGGGTACCCAGACCGACGGCGTCTCCGTGTCGGCTGGCGAAACGGTCACCCGGGCGGACCTCGCGGACGCGTATCGAGAGACGAGTGTGAGCGACGACATCCGTCAGTCACAGGCTGTCCATCTCGGGCAGATGCTCGACGACCCCGAAGGCGTCACGGACGACGCCGCCGACCTCGGCCGACGCCACGCCGACGGCGACGTACCGCCCGCGGCGTTCGCGGCCACGTACGGTGCGGGGGTCGAGGCGCTGGTGGAATCGGCGTTCGAGCGACTCGAACACCGACTTGGTGCGGGCAACGAAGCGGTCGCCGCGGAGCTTCAGCGTGCGGAGGAGGAACTTCAGTCGGATATCTCCGCGACGTTCGCCGATATGCGAACCGGACTCGACGCCTACGGCGTTCCGACCGGTGACGGCGACGACGAAGAGGAACTCAACGTCGACGACGACGACCTCCTCGATGGCATCGGCGTGCCGGTGTTCATGCTCGACACTCAGCGCGAGGAGGTCGCAGCGTGGAACAGCGCGCTCGAAGACCTGACCGGGGTTCCGTCCGAAGAGGCGCTCGGAACTGCGAACGTCAGCGAGTCGTTCTATCCCGACGGTCGGCGGGTCGAGACGCTCGCGGACAAGGTGGCGGCCGCACCCGAATCCGCCGACGTCGAGTACGACGTGGGCCGGGCCGACACCGAGCGGACGCTGTACACCGACGAGAGTACGATGATCGCGAGCGACGGCGAGGAGCGCAAAATCGAGTTCTCGGCGATGCCGCTGTACGAGGGCGGCGAACTCATCGCGGTAGTCGAGACGGTGCGGGACCGGACCGAAGACGTGCACAGACAGGAGGGCGTGACCTCGCTTGTCGAGGAGCTAATCGGCACCCTGACCGCGATGGAGATGGGCGACCTCTCGGCGCGAGCGACGTTCGAGGACGAACACGACGTGGTGGACGACTCGCTGGTCGAGGTCGTAGACCAGGTCAACGCGATGGCGAGCCAGTTCGAGACCCTGTCCGAGCGCGTCGGCCAGAAGGCCGACGAGCTCGAATCCGAGGTCGAGAGCGCGGCCGAGTCGGCCCGCGTTATCGACGAGCGCGTCGAGGAGCAGACCGACCAGCTCTCGGCGGTCGCCACGCAGATGGAGAATTTCTCGGCGAGTATGCAGGAGGTTGCAGCGAGCTCCGACCAGGTGGCGTCGGCGGCCGAGCAGGCGAAAGCGTCGGCCGACAGCGGACTGGAGTCGAGTCAGGGCGCTCGCGAGGCGACAGACGACGTCATCGAGATGAGCGAGGACCTCGTGGGGACCGTCACCGAACTCGAATCCCAGATGAACGAAATCGAGGACGTGGTCGAGGTCATCGCGGAGGTCGCCGACCAGACGAACTTGCTCGCGCTCAACGCCAACATCGAGGCCGCCCGCGCCGGAGAGGCCGGAAGCGGGTTCGAAGTCGTCGCCGACGAGGTCAAGCAGTTAGCGAACGAGACCCGCGAGCACACCGAGGAAATCGCGAGTCGCATCGAGGAGATACAGTCGCAGGCCAACGAGACCGTCGTGGCGGTCGAGGAGTCGAACGACCAAGTCAAGTACGCGGGTGACGAAATCGAGGACGCGCTCGTCGCGCTCGAAGAAATCGCCGACGCGGTCGAGGAGGCCGCGACCGGCGTCACCGAGGTCGCGGAGGCCAACGACGAGCAGGCCACGAACGTCGAGGAGGTGATGGCGACCGTCGAGGACGTGCGCGACCAGACGCGGGCGGTCGAATCGGCGACCGACGAAATCGTCTCCGCGACGCAGAAGCAGACCGAAGCTATCCACGAACTGTCGGGCCGCGTGGACGAGATGCGAGACGAGACCTGAACGTCGCCGGTTCCATGACCGCTCTATCGAACTTCGAGTGCCCCGAGACGAGTCCCGGCGGTGACGTCCCCGAGGGGAACGCGCTGCGGAGAGCCAGATATCACGCATGAGTGAAGGCGAGTACAAAATCACGGACACGCAGGGTCGGTTCCTGCAGGTCGTAAAAAAGGGCCGGAAGCTGAACGACCCCGACTGGACCAGCGGCCGCATTCTGCTGTCGAACAAGCGACTGGTGCTGGCGGGAAACAGCGGCAAGCGGAACATCCCACTGTCGAGCCTCGACGGCCTGAAGGGGCGCTACGACGTGAACCAGGCGGTCGCGAGCGTCTCGGACTACCTCAGCATCGAGTTCGACAACAACGTCGTGCTGCTGGCGACGAACATCGACATCGAGGAGTTCGAGACCGACGTGTACGGCGCGCTCTTAGACCAGAAGATGATTCTGACCAAGCACCCCGCGGTCGAGGGGGGCGTGGTGCAGGACACCGACTGGGAGAAAGCCCGCATCAAGATTTCCGAGGAGGCGGTCAACGTCGCTATCGCGTCGGGCACGTTCGTCGGCATCGAACTCGACGACATCGGGTCGGTGAACCGGGCGACTCGAACCGTGCAGGGCGAGCAGCGAACCGTCCTCGAAGTCGAGCACACGCAGGGCGAGACCAGCGTCCAGACGTACATCTCGGGCCAGACCCGGCGGTGTTCGCTCTTGGAGTCGCTCCTCCGGAAGGGCGAGCGAAAGAGCAAGGGCGGGGTCGAACTCAACGAAATCGAGAAGGAGGTGCTGATGGCGCTCTACTCGGGCGTCTCGCCCTTCGAAATCCCGGACTTTCTCGGGATGGACGTAGACGAAGTCGAGAGCATCTTCGACCGCCTCATCGAACTCGACGTGCTGGAGGAGGTCCGAAAGCGGCGCGAAGTGAGTTTGAAGACTCGCGGGCGCAACATCGCCAGCGAGTCCATCAACGACAAGTGACCACGTTGGGGAATGTGGTTTGTCGCTTCTAGACCTCTCGGCATTGATTCGGGCCTGCGTTTGTGACCGGGAATTTGCCGCACTCCTCGTAGCGTTGAAGCGACTGGGTTCTAACGACGAAGCGACTGGGTTCTAACTTCGAAGCTACCTACTCCCGGTGCCTATGAGAACCGCACCGCACCGCACCGCACCGCACCGCACCGCGCCCCGTTCCTCCCCGCGGGCGTCTGCGCTCGGTCGCCCGCACCGCAGACGCGACCGAGCGCAGACGCGGCGCGTCCCGTGGTCGGTGACAATTCACGAAACCGAAGTCAAGACGGTCTACGAGCAAAAATAGCGGCTCAAGAACGAAGCGCCCGACGTTATCGAGCGCGCTTCACCAGTCGGCGGAGGTCGAGGTGGCCCGCGCCGTGGTAGAGTTCGCCGCCGGGGGCGTCCTGTGCGGTCTCCTGAATCAGCGACTCGACCTCCTCGACGCTCGCGTCGGGCCGGAGCGACCGGACGAGCGCCACCGCGCCCGTCACCTGCGGGGCCGCCATGCTCGTTCCGGCCTTCCAGCCGTACCCCGGTTCGACCTCGCCGTCCGCTTCCTCGATGACCGTCGAGAGCACGAGGTCGTAATACCAGCCATCGACTTCGTCCACCGCGTCGGGGTCGTAGTTGCCGCCCGCCGCGCTCACGTCCACGCCCGTGCCGTAGTTGGTGTAGTTCGCGGGGTGGGCCGTCGGCTCTTCGAGCTTTTTGAGCGCCTTGTCTTCGCGGTTCTCCTGCTCGTCGTCCCAGAGGAAGCCGATGGGGCCGGTCGCAGAGACGCCGAAGACGCCTTCGACCTCTGTCGGAAGGCTGAGCACGTCCTCCGGGGTCATGTCCACCCCGGCGTTGCCAGCCGAGTTGACGACGACCATTCCCTGCGACCGGGCGTAGGCGGTCGCGGCCTCGTACGACTCCTTGATGGCGATGACGCCGGGGTCTGCGGGGTCGAGCGGCGGGTAGCCGAGACTGAGGTTCGCGGCGTCACACCCCTTGTTCGCGGCGTCCACGATGGCCGCGAGTACGTCACCGCTCACGCCTTCCACGCCGGAGAACACCCGGTGGGCGACGACTTCGGTTTCGGGCGCGGTGCCGAGGACGCCGTCGTCGTCGGCGTTCGTCGCCGCAACCGTACCGGCGACGTGAGTGCCGTGGTCGCCCGCGCCGTTCGGCCGGAAGTCGTAGGGGTCGGTCGTGAAGTTTGCCGAGAGGTCGGCGTTGACGACGTCTGCGAGGTCGGGGTGGCCGTCGTACACGCCGGAGTCGATGACCGCGACTCGGCTTCCCTCGCCCTTCGTGGTGTCTTGGACCGTCCGGCGGTTGTCCGGACGCTCGCTCAGGTCGCCGACGCGCTGGGCGCGCTTGTCCCATTGGAGTTCGGTGTTGAGCGGTTCGCCGCTGTCCCACGCCGGACCCTTGCTCCCCTCGCCGCTCGCGTTCTGCTCTTTGACCGGTCCGCCGCGGGGTGTTTCGTCGTGTTGGTAGACCGCGATGTCGGGCGTCGTCGAGGCCGCGCCCGGAACCGCGTCCGGGTCGCCGCGCGCCGCGAGCAGGTCGATTTCCGAGATATCGTGGACGATTTCCACGTCGTCGGGGACCTCGCTCTTCGAGACCTCGGTCAGGTCTACGAGAAATCGCGTGTTCTTTCCGCCGCTCGCACCGACCTGTCCGCTGACTAACGCCGCGGTACCGACTGCGCTGCCCGCTGCTTTGAGGAACGTCCGCCTGCTATGTTTTGGCATTACAGAATACATATTCAATTTAGTACTATGTAAGTGTTTGTCTATCGGCTAATAAATAGAATACAACGTCTTTAGGAGTTTATTCGAACGCTAAAAATTCGGTTTCCAACTGCGTCGGGACGCCGTTCGAGACGCCGCCGGAAATCGTTGCAGGCTACCTGCGTCCCTTCGTCTCGGCTAACTTCCGAAGCCCTTCTTCCAGCGACACCCGCGGCTCGTACCCCAGCACCTCCCGCGCTTTCGAGACGCTCGCCTCGCTGTGGCGGATGTCGCCGGGTCGAGCCTCGACGTGTTCGATGTCGGCGTCGGTTCCGGTTACGTCCACGACCGTCTCGGCGAGTTCGTTGACGGTCACACTCGCGCCGGTTCCGACGTTGAACGCCTCGCCCACGCGGTCGGTCGTCGCCGCGAGCAGGTTCGCTCGGACCACGTCCGAGACGTGGACGAAGTCGCGAGTCTGCTCGCCGTCGCCTTCGACCGTAATGGGGCCGCCCTCGCGGGCCTGCCGGAAGAACGCGCTCACGACCGCGCTGTACTCGGTGTTCTGGCGCGGGCCGTAGACGTTGAAGTACCGGAGCGGCACGGTTTCGAGACCGTAGAGGTCGTGATACCGCCGGGCGTAGTGGTCGAGCGCGAGTTTGTCGATGCCGTACGGCGAGGTCGGGTCCTTCGGGTCGCCCTCGCGGACCGGCACCGTCTCGGGGTGGCCGTAAATCGCGGCCGACGACGCCAGGACCACGCGAGCGTCCTCCTCGCGGGCCTGTTCCAGCAGGCCGACGGTCGCGTCGGCGTTGATTCGGTGGCTCGTTCGCGGATTCGCCACCGACTCCTCGACGCTGACCAGCGCGGCCTCGTGAAACACGAGGTCAGCGCCGTCCATCGCATCGGCGAGGAGTTCGGGGTCGCGCACGTCGCCCGTTATCAGTTCCGCGCCCGCAGGGACGTGCTCGCGCGACCCGCCCGAGAGGTCGTCGAGTATCCGAACGTCGTTGTCGGCCGCCAGCGCCTCTGCGATGTGGCTCCCGATGAAGCCCGCGCCGCCCGTAATCACCACGCTCCGGCCGGAAATCGGTGTTTCCTCCATCGGTCCCGATTACTCCATGTACCCCAGTCCCTGCAGGCGCGACTCCACGTCGTCGAAGTCGGCTTCGACCGCGTCGTCGGGTCCCGACTCGCCGTAGGCCCGAGACTCGACTCGGCGGTTCGCAGCCGCCGAGTCGGGCGCGAACACCTCCGAGAGGACCCGCCCGTCGGCGTTCTCCGGGACCGCCTCGCCGACGCTATGGAGGAGGGTCGGGGCCACGTCTGCGACCGTGGCCTCGTCGGGCGTGCTCGCGGCTTCGATGGACGGTCCCCACGCGAAGAACACGCCGTACTTGCGGTGGCTCGCGGCCATCTGACTCTCCCTGAACACCGAGTCGGTGAGCGAGTTCCCGGACAGATACCCCGCCTCCTCGTCGGCCCGAATCACGAGGTCCGGACCCTCGGGGTCGGTCTCGAACACCTCGTCGCCGTCGGAGACGTTCAACACCGGGTCGCCGGTCTGGGGGTCGGTCAGACCTTCGAGTCGGGACCGAATCTCGGCCTTGACCGCCGGAATCTCGTCGGGCGCGACCACTCCCGCCTCGAACCGCTCGGTGTCGTTGACGAACAGATTCCCCGCGCCGTGGGTGAACGCCACCGTCTCGGAGAACTTCACGTCGTAGAGTTCGTGGGTGCCGGGCACCTGCGAGGCGAGCGACTCCACGAGTTCGTCGGGCAAGTGGTCGTAGAGCGCCTTCTCGTCGATCCCCATCGACGCGATGGCTCCACGAATCCGGTCTTTGGTGAGACCCAGTTTTTCGAGGGTGCCCCGACCCGACCCGCCTTTCCGGGTGAGAAAGCCCTCGCGTTCGAGGAAGGTGTTGGTGTGGACGTACGTCTCGACCGGGCCGAAGCCGTGGTCCGAGACGACGAACAGATTCGCGCCGTGGTCTTCGACGTACGCCAGCACGTCGCCGAGCGCGTCGTCGAGTTCGCGGTAGTGGTCGAGCAGCACGTCCTCGTCCCAGATGAGGTGCTGGAGTCGGTCGGGCGCGGTGAACACGAAGAAAAAGAGTCGCCAGTCGTCCTCGTCCATCAGGCGGTGGAGAAGCTGTTTCCGGGCGTCGAGCAGGTCGTCGAGCTCGTCGAGGAACCCCTCGCGGTTCTCGCGGTACTCCTCCCACGACAGCCCGATTTGGTAATCGGGAATTTCACTCTCGATTTCCTCGCGGAGTTCGGGCGGGTGGGTGAACCCCTCGCCGATTTCGGGGGTCATCATCCCGGTGACGAGCGTGCCGTCTATCTCGTCGGCGGGGTAGGTCATCGGGACGTTGGCGACCACCGAGGGACCGAGGATGTCCCAGAGTTCGGGCTGAGACACGTCGTTGCTCGTGTTCATCCGATTCGTGTAGTCAGACTGGACTCCCCGGAACGAGTAGACGCCGTGCTTGTCGGCCCACGTCCCGGTGGCGATGGTGGGCCACGCGAGCGCGGTGGTGGGCGGCATCGTGCTTTCGAGCGGTCCCGACGCGCCCTCCTCGACGAGGCGGCCGAAGTTGGGCAGTTCTCCGTCGGCGACCCACTCCTCGACCAACGGCCACGGTACCCCGTCGAGTCCGAGAACGAACGCTCGATTCGGGTCTGAAGATGTCATCGACATGTATGTACTACGGGCGAATCGCCCGACTCGCAGAATCCGAGGGCCGGGACGGCCTTTGTTATGGCCCGTCTGCGTCGTCGCTCTCGCCGTGCGAACCGCGTTACGCTCGGTCTGTCCGGGTCGTAGGCGGCCCTTTCGTCCGGAGTCGAATCCGGCGCGCGGGTCGCTCGTTTGGGACACTTCACCCGACCCAATCGCGGCGCGTCGGCGCGCCGACGCGCCGCGATTGGGAATCCGGTTCGAATCCGAGACGCCGACGGTCAGGAGAGAATCGCGGAGACCCGCCGGGGGTCGAGCAGGCCGCTCGCGACCGAGAGCCCGGCCCACACCGCGATTCCGAGCGGGATGGCGGTCGCGACCGCCACCGCCCCGGTGGTGGCGGTCAGCGCGGCGTACACCGCGACCGACATCCCGGCCGTGATTCCGACCGTCGCGACGAGATGGCGGACGAGTCGGCCGAGCGACAGCGAGAGTTCGCTGTGGATGACCCAGACGTTCACGCCGGTGTAGCCCGCGAACGTGACCACGGTCGCGGCCGCCGCGCCCACCACGCCGAACGCCGGGATGAGGACCAGATTCAACAGGAAGTTTGCGACCGAGGTGGCCGCCTTCGCGTAGGCCCGCGAGCGCGCCCGGCCGAGGAAGTCGAGCGCGTCGCTCGTGATGAACGACACCGCCTGCAGGACGACGTAGGCCGAGAACACCTGCAGGGCGGGCGCGGCACCCGCGTACCCCTGCCCGAACACGAGTCGGACAGCGGGGTCGGCGACCAGCACCATCCCGGCGGCGGCGGGCACGTACAGCAGGAGGGTGTGTTCGAGCGCGGTCTCGTAGATGCGGGCCGCGCGCTCGGTCTCGCCCGCGGCCTTCTCCTCGCCGTAGGTCGGCGAGAGCGTGAATCCGAGCGAGGCGGCCGGGGTCTGGACGAAGTCCACGATTTGCTTCGCGAGGTAGTAGTGACCGACCGCGACCGGCGTCATGAAGTAGCCGACCAGAATCGTGTCCACGCGCTTGTCGAGGACGTTCGCGCCCCGAGTCGCGGTGAGGGGAACGCTGTACTCGAGGACGCGCCGGGAGAGGCCGGGTTCGGGTTCGTCGGCGGGGTCAGTGTCACGGTAGCACTTGACGTACAGCAGGCCGAGTCCGAGCGCCGCCCCGAGGGCGTAGCCCGCGACGTAGCCTATCATCGCGCCGACCGCGCCGCCGACGACCGCGACGAACGCCACCGTGAGACCGAGTCGAGCGGCCGCGCCGGTCGCCTGAATCGTCGCGCTGTTGGTCACTCGGTTGTAGCCCTGAAACACCACCTGCGAGAAGGTGAACAGCGAGTGGACCACGATGTAGCCCGCCCCGACCGCGAGCAAGGGGCCGATTTCGGGCTGGCCGACCAGCGCCGCGATTCGGTCGCCGAACAGCGCGAACGCGCCAGCCACGAGTCCCGCTGCCGCGAGCCGGTAGGCGAACGCGGCCCGGAGGATGTGGGGAAGCTGTCCGGGGTCCTTCTCGCGGTACTCGGTCACGTACCGGGCGGCCGACTTACCGATGCCGAGGTCGGCGAACAGTTGGGCGACCCCGAGGACCGCGACCGCGCCGCCGACCAGCCCGAACTCCTCGCTCGTGAGCAGGAATCGGGTGAGAACGAGCGTGAGCAGACCGCTCGCTCCCATGTAGATGATTCGCGCGCCGAACGTCGCTTTGAGGCCGCGAGAGACTCGTTTCAGGTCCATCTCAGGCGGTCCCGTTCACGAGGTACGTCTGGACGTCCCGGTTCGCGTGGACCCGGTTCAGGCCGGGCGTCGAGTCCAGCGACTCGAATCCGCGCTCGGGGAATCGCAGTCCGCGATACACCTCGACGTCCTGCTGGCGGGTCGCGTCGGTGACCGTGAGGTATCTGCCCGGTAGATTGTCCGCGAGGTACGCCCCGGTGAAGTTCTCGCCGGTCGCGTTCGTGTTGGCGTAGAGGCTCCCCGAGGTCGGTGCACTCGCCCTGCTCTCCTCGTAGCCCATCGTCGCGTCGGCGAACCGCTCGCCCGTCCCGCGAACCCCGAGGAACGGCGCGTCTCCGGCGTATTCGAAGGCGTTGGCGTAGCCGGTCGTCTGGGCCTCGGTGACGTGGCTCGACCCCTGATACATGTACGGCGAGGCGTACACCGTCGGCACCGAGAGCGCGAGCATGACGACGAACGCGACCCCGACGACCGCCTTGGCGGTCGTCGGCGAGAACCGACCCGCCAGCGTATCGAGACCGCGAGTCAGCGCGACCGCGCCGAGGACGGTCCCCAGCACCATCACGAACCCGAGCTGTCGGAAGTGGAGTCCGGCGTAGCTCACGAACAGGAACGCCCCGAACAGGCCGAGCAGGGGTATCAGTCCGAACCCGAAGTACCGGACGAACGCGCGCTGGTCGGGGTCTTCGACCGTCCCGCGGAACCCCGCCAGGACGACCAGCGCGGTGAGTCCCGCGAACACCGTGCTCACGAGGAACAGCTTCAGGAAGATGATTCCGACGCTCCCACCGATGGTGGACAGCGAGACCGCTTGGGCCCCCACGTCGCTCCCGATGTCGGCCCCGCCTTGGACCATCTCGACCAGCGCGGTCGTCGCCCCGGAGGCCCGCTCGTGGCGGGGTGCCCACAGCAGGAACGCGCCCCCGATGACGGCGGTCTGGAACGCGACGAGGCTGTGGTCGGCGGCCGTACCGCCGACCCACCGCGCGAGAAGCTGAAGCGCCAGCACCGACCCGAACACGACGAGGGCGTTGGCGGCCTGTTGTGGGTGGACTAACACGATTGCGACCGACGCGAGCGCGAGGAGCGCCCCGGTCGGCGTTCCCACGAGCAGGCTCCCGCGGTCGGTCCCGGTCACGTACCGCGCCAGCAGGTACAGCACCAGCGGGAAGAACAGGATGGCCTGAGAGGTCGGATGCGCCATCTCGAACACGCTGATGTTGTTTATCGGCAGGAGGAGGAACGCCGACAGCGCCGCGACCGCGCTCGCGCGACGGTCGCGCGTGAGCGCCCACGTCGCGAGCGGGACGAACAGCAGGAACACCGCGGTGAACGCCATCACCATCACCAAGAGCGCGCGGGTCAGGGGCATCCCGGTCACGTCGGCGAGAAACACCGCAATCGTGTGCGTGCCGGGGTAGAGGAACTCCAGTATCGAGAGCCTGCCCGCCGCGATGTCCTTCGCCCACCCGAGGTGGGTCAGCGAGTCGCCAGCGCCGTAGAAGTAGTACGACCGGACGACCGGCAACGAAGCGATGGCGAGCGTGGCCGTCCCGCCGAGGACGAGCGCGAGTCGGCGAACCCCGCCGCGAGACCCGAGACCGACGAATACGGCGACCGCGAGGGCGACCCCGGTCCCGACCCAGAAGCCGAGCGGCGTCCCGGCGTAGATTGAGAGTTCGTACGCCTCCGGCGGCGACCCGCGAGCGACCAGTACCGCCGCAGCGAGCGACACGAAACCGACGAGAAGTGCGCCTTTCTCCCGACTCCGGGAGACGTGCGTGTCCGAATCCATATGTAATCAGGGCGTCCGAGTCGGACGCGTAGCTACCACGAAACGTCCCCGCGTCGGGGTTTTGTTATGGGCCGCCTGAAGCCGAGTAGGGCGACGAAAAGACGCGCAGAGTGGGGTGGCGTTCTTTGGGCGAAGCCCCGCGTAACTCGGACGGAACGTCGTAACCGACCGCGTGAAAAAATCCGAATTTACGGGAAGATTTTAGAGTGTTCCCGCCGAATCGGTTCGTGTCATGTCGAAATCGACGGACGAACGGGGCCGAATCTACCTCCCGAAGAACGTCCGAGAGCGATTCGGCGACCGGTATCGAATCGTCGAACTCCCGAGTCACGTCGCGCTGTTTCCTGTCGATGAGGACCCACTGGACGGACTTCGGGCCGCCGTGGGCGACGCGTTCGAGGACGCAGACGGTGACGAAATGAAACGCCGAGCGCGCGAAGCGCTCTCACGAGAGATTCGAGACGAAGCCGAGAATCGCTCGCAGGAGCGCGGAGAGTGACCGTGCACGTCGAAACGGACTTTCTCACCGCGCTGGTGAAAGACGACGACTGGCTCCGCGAGTCCGCGGTTCGTTCGCTCGAAGAACGCGACGACATTCACACGTCGATTCTCGCCTACGCCGAGGTTCTGGTGTTGTTCTACGACCGCGAGAACGCGGAGTACGAAGTCGACCCGCCGCGAGCCATCTCTAATCTACTCGAACTCGTTCCCATCGTGCCGAACGAACACGAAGACGCGGTTCTCGCGGCCGCGGCCTTCCTCGACGAGTACGATATGACGCCGTTCGATGCGCTCCACGCCGGGGTCGTCACCACGGGCGAGGGACGCGTTCTCTCCAGCGAGCAGGACTACGACGCAATCGGTCTCGACCGCACCCCGTTAGAGTCCGACTGACGTGTCTCGGAACCGTCGCGTTCGGTCGCCCCGAACTCCTTTTAGCTCGGAACCCGTTCCACCTCTGGGGGAGAAAAATGGGAGTGACTACCACACACAACGGGGGGAACGACCGTGGCGGCTGAGGACGACAAGTACCCGCCGGAGTCGGGTCGCCGACAATTCGTAAAGGGAGTCGTCGGGAGCGCCGCACTCGCGGGTATCGGCACCGCGAGCGCCGCCACCATCAACTCCGCGACCGAGCCATCTGGCGCGGGCGGCGGCATCATCCAGTACTTCGGCGTCGAGAACACCGACGGTCCCGCACCGCGGTCGATGCCACAGGTGCCGATTCAGATAGACGACGAGGGGTACCTGCAGGGTCTCTGGCCCGAGGCCAGCACCGAGATGGTTCAGGGCCAGGAGGTCACGCTCGCCGAGACCCAACTCGGCGGCATCACCTACACGAGCGAGTGGTTCCAGTACTGCGGCGTCCAGACGTACCCCGGAGTCGAACCTGACGCCGACCAGGACAACTACTTCAGATACACCGAATCGCCGCCCTACGAGTGGCAACAGGAGGAGGTAGAGGGCGGCGACCAAGTCCACGTAGACGACTTCGCCGACTACGAATCGTGGGGCAACGAAATCGGCGACAGCGGCGTCGGCAAGCCAGCGATGGCGACGTGGCGGTCCCAAGACGTGCCCGCGAGCGGGACGCTCCCGGTCCAAATCATCCGTTCGCCTCGGGTCGAGCAGATGGCGCGGAACGACGAGTGGCTATCGGCCAGCACCCAACAGGGGTTCATCGCGAACCTCAACAAGTGCACGCACTTCTGTTGCGTGCCCGCGTTCAAGGCGTACGCCGACAGCGCGCAGTTCGGAGGTGCCGACAGAATCTACTGCCAGTGCCACCAGTCGGTGTACGACCCGTTTAGCATCGTTCAGGAGTCGTTCGTCGCGCTCCCGCGACCCGATTGGCAACAAAGATTTTGTATCTACGGTGAACATCGAAACACGTTGAAACGAACGCTGCTCGCAGTCGTCGCCCGCGTCAAGCGCCTGTTCGGGTCGTCGGCTTCCGGTCCCGACGAGGGGGCTACCGACCGAGACGCAGGTCCGGACCTGTTCGAGTGCGACGGCTGTGGCGTCGTCTTCATCTCGCGGCCGTCGGAGTGTTCGAACTGCGGCGGCGACGACTTTTCGAATATCGGGACGTTCCAGTAGACGGAAAATCTATCGTAATGCCGATGAAGAATAGTGGTATGGGAGTTCAATATCGTAATCCCGATAGAGAGACTATTGTCGTCACCAAGAGCGACGACTGGTACGTCGCCAAAGACGAGGACTCGGGAATTGCGAGTCAGGGGAAGACCAAATCTGAAGCTCTGATGAACCTTGCCGAGGCTCTTGAATTGGCAGAGTGTCCTGTTCCGGACGAGGACGATGTAGAAGAAGCGTCCACAGCACCGTGGCTGTAGTGGTAAGGCACGTATTCCTCGACGAGATGGACCGGATGAGTTGACCGATTGGTGACCGAGACGATTAACCCGAAACCCTAGGTTTCCGGTTCGGGAAGCTTGATGCGCGCACTCGCCGTGTTTACACCAACCGTGACCACCGACGCCGCGACAGACTACGTTCGCGACCACCGAGACGACTTCCTCGACGACCTGTTCGAACTCCTCGAACAGCCGTCCATCAGCACGACCGGCGAGGGAGTCGGCGAGTGTACCGACCTCGCCGAACGCCTCTGTGAGACCTACGGCTTCGACTCGACCCAAACCGTCGAGACCGACGGCCAGCCCGCGATTATCGCGCACGCCGACGCCGACGAGGGGGCCGACGAGAAGCCGACCATCCTCCTCTACGGCCACTACGACGTTCAGCCGGTGGACCCCGACGAGTGGACCACCCCGCCGTTCGAACCGACGATTCGTCCCGGACCCGACGGCCGCGACCGCATCTACGCCCGCGGCGCGGGCGACAACAAGGGCCAGTGGTTCGCCCACCTCTGTGCGGTTCGGGCGCTCCGGGAGACGACCGGCCTGCCGATGAACGTCACGCTCCTGCTCGAAGGCGAGGAGGAAAACGGGAGTCCGAACCTCGAAGCCGTCGTCTCCGAGCACGCCGACGAACTCGCCGCCGACCTCGCGTACGTCGCCGACGGTCCCATCGACGCCTCGGGGCGGCCCCACGTCCTGATGGGCGCACGCGGGATGCTCTACGTCCAACTCGACGTGACGGGTCCGAACCGCGACCTCCACTCGGGCAACTTCGGCGGCCCGGTCCCGAACCCGGCGTGGGAGTGCGTTCGGCTCCTCTCCTCGATGAAAGACGAGTCGGGTCGCGTCACCATCGAGGGCTTCTACGACGACGTGCGACCCATCACCGACCTCGACCGCGAGGCGCTCGAGGCGATGCCGTTCGACGCCGACGCCGTGATGGACGAACTCGAAATCGGCGGCTTCGCCGACGGTCCCGGCGACTCCTATCTCGAAAAACTGCTCTACTACCCCACGCTCAACGTCGCGGGATTCACCAGCGGCTACGGCGGCGAGGGGACGAAGACCATCCTCCCCTCGAAAGCGCAGGTCAAGATGGACATGCGACTCGTCGCCGACCAGGACCCCGACGATATCTTCGAGAAGTTCCGCGACCACGTCGAGACTCACGCCTCCGACGCGCTCTCAGTCGAGGTCACGAAACACGGCACGATGGACCCTCAGCGCACGCCACTCGACCACCCGGTCCGCGAGCCGGTGCTGGCGGCGGTCGCAGACGGGTGGGACGACGACCCTATACTGAAGCCCACGCTCGGCGGGTCGCTCCCGACCGCGGTGTTCGCCGACCACCTCGACGCGCCGGTGGTCGTCGTTCCCTACGCCAACAGCGACGAGGACAATCACTCGCCCGACGAGAACCTCGCGCTGTGGTGTTTCGAGAGCGGAGTTCGGACGACTGCGGCCCTGCTGGCGCGACTCGCCGACGAGGAGTACGGACGGTGACCGACGGCGGACTGGCGAAAATCGAGTCCGAAGCCAGGGGTGGGATTTGAACCCACGAACTCCCGATTACAAGTCGGGTGCTTGAACCGCCCAAGCTCCCCTGGCGCATGCGTCCGTTTTCGCTACTCCTTTGTGAGCGTATCGTTTTCGGACCGTTTTTCCATCTCGGTTCGGTGCGGACGATAGTCGTGTCGCCGGTAGAATCGCCGGGCGTCGGCGTTGTCGGCCATCACGTCGAGCGCGACTACCTCGGCCCCCGCGTCGGTCAGCGACTCCTCAGCCGCCGCGAGCAGCGCCGACCCGATTCCCTTGCCCCTGCGGTCGGGCACGACGTAGATGTTCTGGACGAGACCCCTGGTAGTGTCCTGTTCGTACGCCCCCGATTCGAGACCGAACGTCACGAACCCCGCAATCGACTCGTCCCCGCGTGCGACCAGCAGTTCGTCGGCGACCGCCCGCCGAGCGACCGCGTTCCGGACCGTCTCGCGGTTGGGGTCGGCGAGGAGGTGGGACTCGAACGCGCGCTGGCCCTCGGCCAGCGCGACCCAGAGGTCCGCGACCTCGTCCGCGTCCGCGAGGGTCGCGGCTTCGACGCCGACCATCTCAGTCCCGCAGGACCTCAACCGCCGGGAGGTCGTCGCCGGTCAGCATGGCGAGCGCCGCGCCGCCGCCGGTGCTCACGTGGTCGAACCCCTCGATTCCGAACCGTCGAATCGCGGCCGCGGTGTCGCCGCCGCCGACGATGCTGTACTCGGCTTCGGTCGCGGTCGTGAACAGGTCGCGGGTGCCGTCGGCGAAGGTGTCGTCCTCGAACACTCCGGCCGGGCCGTTGAGAATCACGGTTCCCCGTCCGGAAATCACCTCGCCATAGGCCGCGACCGTCGCCCCGCCGACGTCCATCGCGGCCTCGCCGTCTCCAGGCGGGAGGTCGGCGAGCGCGAGTTCGTGGCGGTCGCCGTCGCGCTCGACCGCCACGTCCTCGGGAAGCCGAATCCGCTCGCCGTACTCGACGAGCAGGTCGGCCGCGCGGTCGATTTCGTCCCAGTAGCCCTGCTCGTACACGAAGTCGGCGGAGGCGTCGCCGAGGTCCACGCCCTCGGCGAGCAAGAAGACGTTGGCGACCACGCCGGTCGTTAGCACCGTGTCGGCAAGTCCGCGTTCGAGGACGCTCTCGACGACCGCCATCGAGTCGGGCACCTTCGCACCGCCGACGACGTAGGTCCGGGGTTCGGGCGTGCCCTCGATGTCGCCGAGCACGTCGAGTTCGCGCTCCATGACGCGGCCCGCGTACCCCGGTAGTCTGGCGGGAAAGCCGACGAGCGAGGGTTGGGACCGGTGGGCGGCCGCGAACGCGTCGTTGACGTAGGCGTCGAGAACCGGAACGAGGCGGTCTACGAGCTGGGTGGCCCCGGCTCGCTCGGGCGAAAACTCCATGTACTCCTCGCTGTAGAAGCGGGTGTTCTCCAGCACGACCGCCTGGCCGTCGTCGAGGCGCTCGACCGCTCGGCGCGCGTCGGCCGAGAAGGTGGCATCGACGTATTCGACCGGCGCGCCGAGGAGTTCGCCGAGGCGCTCGGCGTGCGGTCCGAGACCCTCAAACTGGTCGCCCCCCGGTCGGCCCTGATGGGCGAGCACCGCGACCCGGCCGCCGCGTTCGAGTAGCTCCGAGAGGGTATCGACGTGGGCGCGGAGTCGGGCGTCGTCGGCGAGGCCCCCGTCGTCGGTCAGCGGACTGTTGATGTCGATACGCACTCCAAGCGTTGTCCCTTGGACGGCGAGGTCGTCAAGGGTCTGAATCGGCATGTGTGTTCCTGCAACAGCGGGACGCATATATGTGTCGAGCCGTCGAAAAAATCCGTATTCGCCTTCGAGTGAATCGTCGCACACGAAGCGCGCGACCAAGCGCGCTCGGTGCGAGAGCGTCTTTCGTCGAGACCGCGCGCAGCGTTCGCGCATCTCGTGTCAGTCGAGCGATTCGTGGGATGAGCGCAGTCGTTCGACGGCATGAACCACCGAGCATCGGAGAATTACACTTTTTCCGATATAAGTATCGACGGAATCTTGGCTCCAAGTCGCCAACCCAAACACTCGGACAGGGATATACTTATAACATATGGCCCAATATGAGGGGATATGTCATACCATACGAGACGGCGTGACGTGTTGAAAGGTGTCGGCGTTGCTGGCGCAGTCGGCCTCGCTGGCTGTATGAACGGTGGCGGTGGCGGCGGTGGCGGCGACAGCGGCCCCGACATGCTGACGGTCATCGGGTACCCCGAGAGCGGGATTCAGCTTTTCCGCGACTATTACAGCGAGTCCGACGGCTCCGAGGACATCCTCATCCCCGACGGCCTGCAGGACGCCTCGCTCCCCGGGCAGGTCGGCAACGACATGGAGAACGTCACGGGTACCGCACCCGCGGCGGGCGGCCCGAATCAGGAAGCGTTCGAATCGCTGTTCGAAGACGCGTACGACTCCAGCCCCGGCGTGTTCACGTCCCAGTCGTACGACTCGGCGGCCGCGCTCATCCTCGCCAACGTCGCCGCGGGCGAGAACAGCGGCGAGGCCATCAGAGACCAACTCCGCCGAATCGCGAATCCGGACGGCGACGAGTACGGTCCCGACCAACTCGTAGACGCGGTCGAAGCGGTCGCGAACGGCGACAACATCAACTATCAGGGCGCGTCGAGCGCCGTGAACTTCGACGAGAACGGCGACCCCGCGTCCGCGGCGTACTCCATCTGGGAGTTCGGCGGCCAGGACGCCGAGTCGGTCGAGATAGACGAGACCCAGACCTTCGAGGGCGAGAACCCCGACGGGTCGGGCGACATGGCCGACGAGTCGCCCGGCGGCACTGGGCGGGAAGTGGATCTCGGGATTCTCCTGCCGGAGACGGGCGACCTCGCTTCGACCGGCCAGCCCATGATTCGGGCGGCGGAACTGCCAGCACAGCAGGTCAACGATTCGGACCTCGACATCGAGGTCAACGCCCAGTTCGAGGACACGAACACCTCGCCAGACCAGGGTGTCAGCGGTGCCGAGTCGCTCATCAGTTCGGGCGTCCCGGCAATCTGTGGCACGGCGTCGTCGGGCGTCAACGTTCCCGTCTGCGAGGAGGCGCTGATTCCGAACGAGGTCGTCGGCTGTTCGCCGTCCAGTACCGCGCTCTCGGTCACGAACCTCGAAGATGACGGCTACATCTTCCGGACCGCACCGAGCGACCAGTTGCAGGGTCGGGTCATGGCGCAGGTCGCCGCCGAGCGACTCGAAGCCGAGACCGCGGCGGTGCTGTACGTCAACAACGACTACGGTCAGCAGCTCTCTGAGCGGTTCAGCGAAGTGTTCGAGGACGAGTTCGACGGCGAAGTGTACGACCAAATCAGCTTCAACATCGGCGAATCGTCGTACAGCTCCGTCGTTCAGGACGCGCTTTCGAGCGGATAATCGTCCGCTTCGGACTCCTCGGAGTCCACGGCGCGCGGCGTCGCCTCTCACCGCGATTTTCTTCTAGACTCGATGGCGCGTAGCGCCGCCGAGAATTCGGGCCGCGAGTCGAAGTCTCGAAAGCGCAACCACGAAACCCCCGCGCCCCGAACCACGAGTCGATGTACGAAGTCGAAGTGAAGGTCCGCGCCGACCACGACGACGTCCGAGCGCGTCTCGCCGACCTCGGCGCAGACCCCGTGAACCGCGTGATGCAGTCCGACATTTACTACGACGCCCCGCACCGCGACTTCGCCGAGACCGACGAGGCCCTCCGGGTGCGCGAGGAGACCGACGCCGACAGCGGCGAGACCGTCACCCGACTCACCTACAAAGGCCCGCTCGTGGAAGCCGAGTCGAAGACCCGCCGAGAGGTCGAAACCGCGGTCGGCGACGCCGATACGGCGGCCGACATACTCGACGCGCTCGGCTTCGAGGCCGCCGCAACCGTCGAGAAGGAGCGCCAGCGGTTCGCGCTCAACGGCTACACCGTCACCCTCGACTCGGTGGCGGGACTCGGCGAGTTCGTGGAGGTTGAGACTGAAGCCGAGGGGGGATCAGAGGCCGAGACTGCCGGGGAGTCGGTCGCGAACGCGCGCGAGGGCGCGTTCGCGGTCCTGCGCGACCTCGACCTCGACCCCGGCGACCAGATTCGGACCTCGTACCTCGGTCTCCTGCTGGCCGAGGAGTCGGACGGAACTGAATGACCGACGGCGCGAACCCCCCCCCCCGACCCATAACTGTCAGTAATTACTCGCAGTGTATCTCTTTTCGCAAGTTATAGAATCCAGCACCGGGAACGAATAAACAATGACCGAACGGAACATTCGCGTCGAACCCATCGACCGGCCAGCGGTCGAGGACCAGGAGATAGAAATCGTGGAGCGAAAGGGTCTCGGACACCCCGACTCCATCAGCGACGGCATCGCAGAGAGCGTCTCGCGGGCGCTGGCCCAGGCCTACCTCGACCGAATCGGGAAGGTCCTCCACTACAACACCGACGAGACCCAGCTCGTCGCGGGCCGGTCGAATCCCGAGTTCGGCGGCGGCGAGATGATAGAACCCATCTACCTCCTCATCGTCGGGCGCGCGACCAAGGAGTACGAGGGCCAGACGATTCCGACCGGCACCATCGCGCTCGAAGCCGCCCGCGACTATCTCGGCGAACACTTCCCCGAACTCGAATTCGGCACCGACATCGTCGTGGACGTGAAGTTGGGCGAGGGGAGCGGCGACCTAAAGGAGGTCTTCGGCGAGGAGGGTGCGACCGTCCCGATGGCGAACGACACGAGTTTCGGCGTGGGGCACGCCCCGCTTACCGAAACCGAGCAAATCGTGTTGAACGCCGAACGCCGCCTCAACGGCGAGTTCGCCGCCGACCACCCCGCGCTCGGTCCCGACGTGAAGATTATGGGCAAGCGCGAGGGCGACAGCATCGACATCACGGTCGCGGCCGCGATGATAGACCGCTACATCTCCGACCGCGGCGACTACGACGCCGAGGTCGAAGCCGTCCGCGAGTTCGTTCGAACGGTCGCGGCCGAGTACACCGACCGCGACGTGACGGTGTACGTCAACACCGCCGACACCGAGGGCCAGACCGAGGAGAGCATCTACCTCACGACCACCGGCACGAGCGCCGAGATGGGCGACGACGGTTCGGTCGGGCGCGGAAACCGCTCGAACGGTCTCATCACACCCAATCGCTCGATGTCGATGGAAGCGACGTCGGGCAAGAACCCCGTCAACCACATCGGGAAGATTTACAACCTCCTCAGCACCGAAACCGCCGAGCGAGTCGTCGACGAAGTCGACGGGATTCGAGACCTCCGGATTCGACTCCTCAGCCAAATCGGCCGCCCCATCGACGAACCCCACGTCGCCGACGCCGAGGTCGTGACCGAGGACGGCGTGGCTATCTCCGACATCGAGGACGACGTGGTCGCCATCGTGGACCGCGAACTCGCCGACGTGACCTCCATCACCGAGCGCGTCATCGACGGCGAACTCAGCACGTTCTGAGTTCACCCGCCGATTCGGCAGGGCCGGAGATTCCACCTCGGCGCGCGCTGGTGCGGTCACGCGGTTTGTGGCCGCACCATCATTCGCGCGAGGGATGAGGACCGCAGGCCGACGGCCGAGGACCGCAAGAGGCTGGGGAGGTGTGAGGCCTACGGGTGCGGTGTTGTGCGGTCTCATATGTACCGGGAGTAGCTAGCCATCACTCACTATCCTGTTCTCTCTCACTCAGAATCTCATTCTCTCCAATACATACACCGCTGACCCCACAAACCACTACAGTTTCGCGTCACAATCGAAGCCCGTTTATCCACCTCGCATCTACCCACGACCATGACACCGCCGGGAGCCGATACGGTCCTCGTGCGTCACGCCGACGTGGGCGTCAAGAGCGGGACGGTCCAGACCGCGATGGAGCGACGGCTTCGGGACAACGTGGCGGCCCTGCTGGAGGACCGCGACATCGACGCGACGGTCGAGCGCCGGTGGTCGCGCCTGCTCGTCCACGCCGACGCCGAGACGGTCGACGCCGCGACTGACGCCGCGACCGACGCGTTCGGCGTCCAGTCGGCCAGCGCCGCCGTCGTGGTGACACCCGAGCGCGACGCCATCGTGGACGCGCTCGCTCGGACCGCCCGCCGCGCAGTTGAGGACGGAGACGTGAGCGCGGGCGAGTCGTTCGCGGTGCGCGCCCGGCGCGCGGGCGAGACCGACGCCCACCCGTTCACGAGCAAGGACCTCGAAAACGAGGGCGGCGCGGCCGTCTTCGAGGAACTCCCCGACCCCGAAGTCGATTTGGACGACCCCGACCGGACTTTCTCGGTCGAGTGCCGCGAGAAGGAGGCGTTCGTGTTCACGGAGAAGCGACCCGGCCCCGGCGGCCTGCCGCTCGGGAGTCAGTCGAAGGTCGTCGCCCTCGTCAGCGGCGGCATCGACTCGCCCGTGGCGGCGTGGGAGATGATGAAGCGCGGGTCGCCAATCGTGCCGGTCTACCTCGAGCTCGGCGACTTCGGCGGTCCCGACCACGAAGCGCGCGCGATGGAGACCGTCCGGCGACTCGCCGACTTCGCTCCGAACTTCGACACGCGGACGTGGTGCATCCCCGCGGGCGACGCCATGACCCTGCTCGACGAGGCGGTCGGTCCCGCCAGAATGCTGGTCTACCGCCGATTCATGTACCGGGTGGCCGAGCACGTCGCCGAATCGGTCGGCGCGGCCGGAATCGTGACGGGGGAGGCCATCGGTCAGAAGTCCTCCCAAACTTCGCGAAACCTCGGTACGACGAGTCGAGCGACCGACCTCCCCATCTTCCGGCCGCTCCTCACGATGGACAAGCCCGCCATCACCGAGCGCGCCAAAGAAATCGGCACCTACCGCGATTCGACGATTCCGGCGGGCTGTAACCGCATCGCGCCCGACTACCCCGAAACGAACGCCACGCCCGAAATCGTGGGACGCGCCGAACCCGACGGGCTGATGGAACGCGCCGAGAACGCCGTCGAGAATGCGACGTTGGTAGATATCTGAGGCATAATTCTGCTTCATTTTCAGCCTCTCTCAAGCAGACGTGACGCTTCCGCCCGGCGCGCGCTGGCGCGAGTTCATCTCGCGCCACCGTCGCGCGAGGGACGAGTAGCGCAGGCCGAAGGCCGAGCAACGCAGGAGGCTGGGGAGGCGTGAGGCTGGCGGTCGCGGTGCTGTGCGGTCGCATATGTACCGTGCAAGCTAGCGGCCTCCGTTGACGACGTGCTTTTGTCGGCCGATAGCTCTCAGCGAAGCAATTATGCAGTTGCCCGCGCCTCAGGTCACACTTTATCGGCATGCTCGATTGACCACTACCCACATCACGCTACCGAACGCGCATCGCGGAACGAAATCGCTTTACCGGACACGCACCTCCCCAGACGTGTGACTCGGGTCTGTCTCGTCGGGTCGGCGGGCGTCGATTTACGCACCGAACTCGTCTCTCGCGAAACCGCCCGCGAGGCGCTCTCGACCTACGCCCTCCGGGAGCCGTTCGCCAACTCGCTCGCGGTCGAGACCATCAGCCTCGGGGCCGCGGTGTCGCTCTGCAACGACCTGAACTGGTATCTAGTCCGGTTCGCCGACGACGCGCTCGTCCTTGAACCGAGCGTCAGCGAGACCGAATGGCTCTCCCGAAGCCTCGCCGAAGCGGTCCGCGACGGCGACGTGGACGCCGCCGAGACGGGCGAGTACCTCAAAGTGTACGGCGTGACCGACGACGCGGAACTGGTCGAACCGATGTACCTCTCGCGGCGCGACGGCGAGATTCCCGAATACGACCTCCGAGACGTGGCCGACACGGTGGTCGTGCGCGTGACCCAATCGGAGTTCCGAGGGTAGGGTTTTCGCGAGTAGGGTTTTCGCGGGTCGTCTCCTGCGGGAAGGCAGGTCCGGACAGCGCTACTCGAACATCCCGGTCGAGAGATAGCGTTCGCCGCTGTCGGGGAACACCGTCACCACGAGCGGGCAGTCGTCATAGCCGTCCGAAACCCCGCCATCAGACGCCACGAGTTCGCCGAGTTCCTCGGGAACTTCCGGGCAGTTGAGTTCGGGTTGGGCGAGTCGCTCGGCGACTCGCCGGGCCGCGACCGACGCCGCGCCCGACGACTGGCCGACCAGAATCCCTTCCTCGCGGGCGAGTCTGCGTGCCTCGGCCTCAGCGTCCTCCAGCGCGACCGTCTCCACCGAGTCGAGCAGGTCGGTGTCGGTCAGGTCGCTCACGAACCCCGGACCCATCCCCTGATAGTCGTCGTCGCCCGCCTCGCCCGTCGAGAGCACCGGATTCTCCTCGGGTTCGACCGCGACGACCTCCATCTCGGGGAACTCCTCCAGCAGGCGCTTTCCGGTCCCGGTGATGGTGCCGCCGGTGCCGACCGCCGCGACGAAGGCGTCTATCTCCCGGCCCTCGACCTGTTCGAGAATCTCCGGGCCGGTCGTTCGGTAGTGGGCCTCGACGTTCGCGGGATTCTCGAACTGGCCCAACTGGACCGCGCCGGTCTCGGCCGCGAGCGCGTCGGCGCGCTCGCGGGCGTCGGTCATCTTCCCGTCCACGAGCTCGACCTCAGCGCCGTACGCCTTCAGCAGTTGGCGGCGCTCGGGCGACTTCGAGGCGGGCATCACGATGGTGAGGTCGTAGCCCCGCGCGGCCGCCACGACCGCGAGACCGATGCCGGTGTTGCCGCTGGTGGGTTCGACGAGGCGGTCGCCCGGCGAAATCTCGCCCGCGCGCTCGGCCGCGGCCACCATCTCGCGCGCCGGGCGGTCCTTTGCCGACCCGCCGGGGTTGAACGACTCGACCTTCGCCGCGACGGTCGCGCCCTCCGGGGAGGTGACCCGGACGAGCGGCGACCCCACGGCGTCGAGGATGGATTCCTTCATTGGCTCCTGATAGGGACGGAGCATATAAACGAATGGCGGCCCGTGGCAGGACCTGCCGGGACTTTTCCCTGCCGGGATTCCTGCCTCCCGGCGCTCCCACCCGCCTCCGCGCCCGACACTCGAAGTTCGTGGACGATTTCGCCGTAGCCTATGGGGTTAAATCCGTCCGGGAACAAGCCCCCGGCATGGAAACGACCCGACCGAGCCAGACGTGGGACGCCGAGGCCCACAGCGAAGTCGTGAGCGCCATCGAATCCGGAATCGGCGAAGTGACCTACAAAGTGTGGGGTGCCGACTGGTGTGGCGACTGCCGGGCGGTCATGCCCGACTTCTTCGCGGCGCTCGACGCCGCGGGCGTCCCCGATGACGAAATCGAGACGTACGAAGTGGACGAGAACAAGCACGGCGAGGGAACCGACGAGTACGACGTGACGCTCATCCCGACCATCATTGTCGAACGCGACGGCGAGGAAATCGCCCGGTTCGAGGAGAGCGAAGACGTGCCCGCCGCGACCTACGTCGCCGACCGACTCCTCGAATCCGACGTGCTGGCCTAATTCTCGATTTCGTCGGCGAACAGTTCGTCGCTCCACACCAACTCCCCGTCGACCACCAGCGGCGAGCGTTCGTCGGCGAACGTCTCCCGAAACCGACCCGCGGTGAGGTCGAACGACGCCACCGGACCCGCCGACAGGTAGTACGTCTCCTCGTCCTGAATGAAGGGGTAGCTCATCGACCCCACCGGATACGCTCGCGTGGTGTAGCCGATTGGCGTCACCGTCAGGTCGCCCTCGACTGCCGAAATCTCGTAGAGATGCGGGCTTCCGTCCGCGCACTGAGCGACCGCCACGCCGGGGTCGCCGAGCGCCACGTAGTGGTGACCGATGGCGGTGTACGACTCGACTATCGAGAGCGCGCCGCCGACCGTAAATCCGTAGTTGAGCAACCGCGCAAGCGTCTCGCCCACTTCGTCGGCCCCGGCGTTTCCGACGTCGCCGAGGCTCACGATGGACGCTCTCGCGCCCGCTTCCACGAGCGCCCGGCCCTGGTTGTGCGACCGACACGCGTTCAGCAGGGCGACCGTCGCGCCCGTCCGGTCGAGCGTCTCGGCGTCGAGGATGCCGTCCGCGCACTCGAACCCTCGGCCGTCGATGTGGCCGATGAAGTGGAACAGGTCGGTGTCGGCCGCGAGCAGGTCGCGGAGTTCGGCGCTCGTGACTTCGAACTCACAGTCCACGTCGAACGGCACTAATTCGCGGTTGCCGTACAGATTCGAGACCGCGTCCCACTCGTCGCGCATCGCCTCGCTGTTGCAGACCACAGTGACCTGTATCACGCCGTCGGTCGGGGTCGCGGGACCGCGGAAGGCGTCGGCGAGCAGTTTCGTGCCGTGGACGGGCGTGCCCTCGCCGACCCACCCCTTCTCGATTGAATCGCCATCGGGGAGCGGGACGTACTCGCCCCGGTCGGGGACCCCACGGAGCGCGTCGTCTCCGACTTCGTCGCTTTCTCGACCTGTCTCGTTCCCACCTCCGCCGCGTTTGAACGATTCGATAGCGTCGGCGGTCGGTCGCGTGCTCGCGCCAGCGCCCGCGGACGACGCTCTGGTCGGGGCTTCGACCCGGACCACCGAGAGGTCGCTCGCCACGACCGGCAGGAGTTCGAGACACTCCGGTGACGGGCGCACGTGGACGGTCCGGTCCCACGTGGGGATTGCGTCCTCGACTGCTTCGAGGGGAACCGACAGGTACGCTTCGAGTCGGTCGCCCATCGGGGCGTCGTGCAGGGCCTCGAAGTCGAGGTCCACCGCCGGATTCGATTCGACCAGATGGCGCTCGTGGAGGTCCGCCGAAAAGTAGCCGTCGAGTCTCGCGACGCAGTCGAGGACGAACACCTGCTTCAGCACCCGAGCCACTTCGTCCTCGAACCCCCGGAGTGTGTCGAGTCGGTGCGTGAACCCCGATTCGGTCGTCAGCCGCGGCGTCGTCCCGGGGACGACCTCGGCCCCGAGGTAGTACGCCAGCGGCACGAGCGGGTAGAGCGCCTCGTACTCGGGCGGGACGCGAATCGTCACGCCGCTGTCGGGCGGTTCGAGACCTTCGGGAATCGAGAGTTCGTCGCCGAGTTCGAGTCGCGGCGGGTGGCCCCGGAGCGTGGCCCACGACCGCTCGCTGGTCGGTGTCTTGAGCGCCGACCCGAACGCCGAAATCGCGTCCATCGCGGCTTCGGGGTCGTCGGGGACCGTAATCGTCGCGGCTGGCGACCGGTGGTACGACCGCGCGCCGACCCGAACCCGAGTCGGCCCGCCGAACGCGATTCGGGTCGAGTCGTCACCCCACCCGACCCGGAGCGACGAATCGACTCGGAGGTAGAGTTTGACCGGGGTGCCCACGAGTTCGACCAGATACTCGTCCGGACCGAGTTCGAAGCCGTCGCTCGGATTTCCCTCGCGTATTTGGTCGCCGGTCGCGGCGTCTCGGACGGGTATCGGGGCGACTCTCGGCAGGGTCAGTTCCCGAGTCACGACAGCGCGGGCGGCCGACACCGGGTACGCGAACTCGGCGGTGTCGGCGGGCGTCGGCGACACCTCACTCGGCGTGTGAACGACGAACCGGCGGTTCTCTATCCGGTCGACGATTTCGACCCCAGTTCCGGCGTCGAGCGGCGCGAATCGGAGTCCCATGTCGTGAATTTACAGCGCCATCCAGTCGGTCGTCAGCCCGCGGTCGGGGGCGTGCCATCGCTCTTCTGCGTCGTGGTCGTGCTTGGCGGGGTCCACCGCCCGAATCTCGACCACCGCGTCGAACTCGGTCGCGAGCGACCGCGCGCGGTCGCTCGCGAACGGTTTCGGCAGGACGTAGTGACCCATCGCGTCGTAGTCGTCCACGTAGCCCGTGACGACCCGGAGACACCGCCGGACGACGCTCTCGTCGTAGTGTTCGAACAGCGCGTCGAGCGAATCGACGCCGACTCGAAGCTCGGCGGGGCGCAGGCCGCCGGCGTGCCGACCGAACGCCGCCATCGCCTCTGCGAGTTGGGCCTGCAGCCCCGCGAGCTGGGGGTCCACGACGCGAGTCTCCGAGACGCCGGGGAGTTCGGACGGGGAGTGGGCGTCGCCGGTAATCGACCGGGGCGGCGACGCGTGGTTGACGATTCGGGTCGTCTCCTCGAACGAGGTGGGCATCTCCTCGGGGTCGGGGAGTCGCTCGACCACGCTCTGGGGGCTCGCGTCGGTAATCGCGAGGAGCCGGTATCGCGGCTCGTCGGCGCTGCCGAGCAGGCTCGCGCTCGCGCACGTGAACAGGTGTCGCGGCGCGTCGCCGACCACGAGCAGATTACAGCCGTCGGCTTTCAGCCCGCGAAGCAGGTCGCGGAAGTCGGTGTCGGCGGCCGGGTCAGAGGGGTTGTGCTCGGAGCCGTCCCCCCGACGGTCGGAGCTCCGTGTGGTCATTCGGTGTACGGTTTCCGCGTCTCGGTGATAAACGTTCGTACCGCTCGGGACGCATCTGGAGAATACATATGTGGTTACATGTCTAGTAACCGCCCGTATCGAATTAGGGCAACGATTAATGCGGAGTTCGACGCCGACCGCGTATGGTCAGAACCGACTCCCACGAACCGACCCGAGCGACGTACGAATGCAGCGACTGCCTGCACCGCGAGCGAACCGAGGGCTTCCCCGGACTCTGTCCGGAGTGCGGCGGCGCGATGCGGAACATCGCGGTTCCGCGCGAGTAGGCCGCGCTCGTTCTCACGCGCACTCTTCTCGTCGTTCTCTCACTCCCGCGTCTCGGCCCAGTCGAGCGCCGTCGCGAGGTCGGTCTCGGGCGGCGAACACGCGAATCCTCGGCAGACGTAGGCGGTCGGCGCGTCCTCGCGTCGGTCGCGGTCTGCCCAAATCGGCGGCGCTTCGTCCAGACCCAGTTCGCTGAGCCACGCTGACAGGCCCTCGCCGGTCGGGGGCCGAACCGACAGCAGACGGGTCGGCAGGTATCGGTCGGCGAGTTCGTCGCGCCACGATTCGGGGAGGTCCTCGGCGGCGACGGTGACTTCGAGCGACCCGCGGGCGTAGCGGTCGGCCGCGAGCGCGAGCGAGGCGTGCTGGAGCGGGTTCGAGCGTATCGCCTGCCCTCGCGTTTCGAGGACGCGCTCGGCGATTTCCTCGAAGCTGTCGTCGGACTGGAACGCAGAGAGCGCGAGCAGGGTGTCGGCCGCCACGCCGAGACTGGAGGGCGTGGACTGGTCGTGCGGTTCCTGCGGTCGCGCGACCAGTTCCTCGCCGCGTTCGGGCGTGAAGTAAATTGTTCCGGCGTCGGCGTCCCAGAACTCCGCCTCGATTGCTCGCGCGAGGTCGAGCGCGAACCCGAGATGTTCGACCTCACCGGTCGCCTCGTACAGATTCAGCGCGCCTCGCGCGAGGAAGGCGTAGTCTTCGAGATACCCGTCGATTGCGACATCCTCACCTTTGAATCTGCGGAACAGTCGCCCCTCGTCGGCGTTCCAGAGGTGTCCGCGCACGAATTCGAGCGCACCCCCCGCGAGGTCGGCCCACCGTTCGCCGTCGTCCAGCACGAGCGCGCCCTCTGCGAGCGCCGAAATCATGAGGCCGTTCCACCCTGCCAGCACCTTCTCGTCGCGCCGGGGTCGGACCCGCTCCTCGCGCGCCTCGAACACCTGCCCGCGGGCGTCTTCGAGGCGGTCCCGAACCGTGGACTCGTCCATCTCGTACTCGTCGGCGAGTCCGGGAATCGTCTCGCTCACCGTGAGGACGGTCTTGCCCTCGAAATTCCCGGACTCCGTAACGCCGAACCTGTCGCAGAACAGGTCGGCAGCGACGTCGTCGGCGACGGCCTCGCGAATCTGGTCGGGCGTCCAGACGTAGAACTTCCCTTCTTCGCCGTCGCTCTGGGCGTCGAGGGTGCTGTAGAACCCACCGCGGGACGAGGTCCCGCGAGACTCCGAGTGCGACTCGGAGACCCCCTCGGGATGGGTCATCTCGCGCTCGATGAACTCGAATGTTCGGCACGCGACTTCGGCGAATCGCTCGTCGCCCGTGACCTGATACCCGGCGAGGAGCGCGCGCGGAATCTCGGCGTTGTCGTACAGCATCTTCTCGAAGTGGGGGACGACCCACTCGCGGTCCACGGTGTACCGGTGGAAGCCGCCGCCCAACTGGTCGAACAGGCCGCCGTCGGCCATCGCCGAGAGGGCTTCGGTCGCGACGTCGCGGTACTCCTCGTTTCCGGTCCGGTCGGCGGCCCGGAGAAGGAGGTGGACGCGCCCGGCTTGGGGGAACTTCTGGCCGGTGCCGAAGCCGCCGTGTTCGCGGTCGGCGCTCCGGACCGCGGCGTCGGCGGCGGATTCGAGCAGGTCGTCGCCCGGCGTCTCGCCGGGGTCGGGCACGGATTCGAGTTCGCTCTCGATGGCGTCGGTCCACTGGTCGGCCCGGCGGTCCATCTCCCGGCGGTCGTCGTCGTTGCTCCACGACCCGGCGATGTTTTCGAGCAGGTCGAGAAATCCGGGTTGGCCGCGCTTGGCCTCCTTCGGGAAGTAGGTGCCGACGTAGAACGGTCGTCCGTCTGGGGTGAGCCACACCGACAGCGGCCACCCGCCCCGGCGCGTGACGGCCTGACAGATGGTCTGGTAGATGCTGTCGAGGTCCGGGCGCTCCTCGCGGTCCACCTTGATGGGGACGAAGTTCTCGTTGAGGACTTCGGCGACTTCCTCGTCCTCGAAGCTTTCTTCCTCCATGACGTGACACCAGTGACACGCCGAGTAGCCGACCGAGAGGAAGATGGGCACGTCGCGCTCCTCGGCGGCGTCGAGCGCGCCGTCGTCCCACGGTTGCCAGTTCACCGGATTGTCGGCGTGCTGGCGGAGATACGGGCTCTCCTCCTCGTCGAGTCGGTTTCGGTCGGTGGGGTCTGTCTCGGAGTCGGTCATGCGTGAACCGAAGCGTTTCGGACACGTAAACTCGGGGTTCGGTATCGCGGTCGGACTACTCTCGTAGCCGAACTACTCCCGCGGCCGAACCGGGAGTTCGACGTGAGTCGGATGTTCCTTCTCGTGGTAGACCGTGTTTCGCGCGACCTCGTACTCCCTATCCCCGTACAGCGGTCCGCCTGTGTTGTGATTCACGTCGAATCGTGGGTAGTTCGACGACGAGATATCGAGTCGAATCCGGTGGCCCGCCCCGAAGGTGTTCGCGGTCGGGTACGGTTCCATGTAGAACTCGTAGACTTCTCCGGGTTCGACGAAGTCGGGGTGGTCGCGGTAGCCCCGGTATCTGGCCCGGCAGATGGAGTCCGAGAGATTCAGCGCGAAGCCCTCGGGGAACTCCGGGGAAGGCGGGTATTCCTCGATGAGTTTCGCAGTGAAGTCGGTGTCGGCGGCGTCGGTCGAACCGTACACCCGGACTCGAATCGGTCCGGCGATTTCGACCGCCGATTCGAGCGGCGGCGTTCGGAAGACGAGTATGTCGTCGCGCTGTTCGAGCGGGCCGTAGGGGGCGCTCGCACCCACCGTCTCCTCGCCGGTACGCTGGTCGTAGCCGCCCTGCCCGGTGACGCTGTACCAGTGGCGCTTTTCGAGCGGGTACTCGAACAGCGACTCCTCGCGCTGTTCGAAGGTCACGTACGACGAGCAGTTGCCGCCGATGGTCGGCACCGGATTCCGGGGGTCGAATTCGTACGTCGTGGCCGAGTCGTCGGCGTCGGGACGCTCGCGCGCGAGCGTCCCGTCCGCGTGCGCGAAGAATCTCGTATACTCCGTGTCGGGAAGTGGCCAGTCGTCGGCGTCCTGCCACTCGCCGCCGTGGAAGATACGCTCTCTCTGTACTCGGCGACTGTCGCCGCCACTGTCGCCGTCACCACCACCGCCGCCCATTCGGAAGTACTCGACTGCTGGCTGGTCGGTCCACGTCTCCTCGCCTTTGAGGTAGTGTTCGAAGAACCTGAGCCGCGTCTCTTGGTAATCTTTCGTGGCGGCCTCGCCGAACTCGGCTTCGCCGGAGTACGTTTTGCCCCACGACTTCTCACCGGACCCGTGCGTCCACGGACCCATCAGGAGGAAGTGGTCGCTCTCCTTGCGGTCTGCGAGCGCCACGAAATTGTCGCAGGTCGCCTTCGCGTAGGAGTCGTACCACCCGCCCGCGTAGACAGTCGGCACGTCCGCGCTCTCCTCGCGGAATCGTTCGAAGTTGAGGCTCGGCGACTGCCACAGGTCGCTGTCTGCGTCCCCGGTCGTGAGGAAGTCGAACACCCACTCCTCGTAGTTCGGGATGTGCCGCAGGGGCGACTGACCGGGATGGAGCGGACCGCTTTCGAGGAGTTCGCCCGTGTCCACGTTGGCGAGGAGTTCTTGGACGCGGGAGTCTCCGAGCGCGCGCTTGGCGAACCCGCCGCCGTAGGCGAGCGCCCAGCACGCCCACCGGAGTTCGACCGCGCCGTTGTGTCGCAGAGTTGCTTTCCGACCGTTGGCCGCGCCCTGATTCACGAACATCGCGGCGAGTCCGTCGGGGTCCTGGGTGGCGAGCGCGGACTGGGTCCACGCCGCGTACGAGGTGCCGATGGTCCCGACCTGCCCGTCGCAGTAGTCTCGTTCGGCGAGCCACTCGACGGTGTCCGCGCCGTCTTCGGCCTCGTTCTTGAGCAGGTAGAATTCGCCCTCGCTCTCGTACCTGCCGCGCACGTCTTGGATGGCGACGACGTACCCCCTCCGAGCGAACCATCGGCCGTGCTTCTCGACCCGCGTCGGGTCGCGCTTGTCGTACGGCGTGCGTTCGAGGAGCGCGGGCTTCGGGTCCTCGATTGGGTCGCCCGTCTCGGGGTCGGCGGGCCGGTAGATATCGACGGCGAGGCGAACGCCGTCGCGCATCGCCACCGTCACGTCCATTCGGGCCGCCACCGCGTACTCCGAGTTCGAGGCGTGGTTCGTATTCGAGGCGTCTTTCATATCCGGAGCGTTTTCCATACCCTCTAACTTCGACAGTCGAGCAAAAAGCTATGTGAGCCGGAACCATGCGAATCAGTTTCGTGGGATGGAATCCGTGATTTCGACGTGAGAGATGAGGTGTCGAAGCAAGCCGAAGCAACGAGAGAGATACCAAAGAGACGACAACGCTAGCTACCTCCGGTACATATGAACACCGCACTGCACAGCACCGCGCCCTGTGCCTCCCCGCGTCTGCGTGAGCGAAGCGAACGCAGGCTCGTCGGAGCGTGCTCCGACGGCGTGCGCGGTCGGTCGCGCCGCCGTAGGCGCGACCGAACGCGCGGCGTCTCGCTGAACGACGCGAAGCGAGGCTCGTGGGAGCCCGGCTCCCACGGTGCGTCCCGTGGATTGTACCGCCTCCGAAAACACATCTAATACACACTCTTGCATACTTCCTCGATTCCCAAGAGCAACATTTACACTCCCATGCCTACTTCTCTCGACCATGACCGAGACAGTCCTGCTGGTCGGCGGCGGCGGGCGCGAACACGCAATCGCACGCGCGCTCGACGCGAGCGACGCGACCCTCTACGCCTGCGCGGGCAACCGAAATCCCGGTATCGCGGGCCTCGCAGACGGCTTCGAGACGCTGGAGACCACGAACCCCAAGGCAGTCGTCGCCTACGCCGAGGACGTGGGCGCGACTCTCGCGGTCGTCGGTCCCGAGGGACCGCTCGCGGCCGGAGTCGCCGACGCGCTCGACGACGCCGGAATCTACGCCTTCGGGCCGAACGCCGACGAGGCCCGCATCGAGACCGACAAGGCGTTTCAGCGGCGGTTCATGCGCGAACACGACGTTCCGGGATGTCCCGACTTCGAGACGTTCGACGACATGGAGGCCGCCTGCGAGTACATCGACGAGTACGACGGCGACCTCGCAGTGAAACCGGCGGGTCTCACCGGCGGGAAGGGCGTTCGGGTCACGGGCGACCAGATTACCAAGGAGGAGGCGAAGGCGTACCTCCGCGAGTCGGACTACGACCGCGTGGTCCTCGAAGAGCGCCTCGTCGGCGAGGAGTTCACCGTTCAGGCGCTCGTGGCGAACGGCGACCTCCGCGTGACTCCCGCAATCCAAGACCACAAGCGCGCCTACGAGGGCGACGAGGGGCCGAACACGGGCGGAATGGGAAGCTACAGCGATTCGGGACTCGCCCTGCCGTTCATGGACGACGAGGACTACGACGGGGCAGTCGAGGTGCTGAAGGCCACCGTCGAAGCCTTAGAGGGCTTCAAGGGCGTCCTCTACGGCCAGTTCATGCTGACCGCCGAGGGCGTGAAGGTCGTGGAGTTCAACGCCCGGTTCGGCGACCCCGAGGCGATGAACACCCTGCCGGTCCTCGACACCGATTTCCTCGACGTGCTGGTGGCGGCCCGCGAGGACGAGTCGCTCCCCGAACTCTCCTTCGCCCCGAAGGCGACCGTCTGCAAGTACGGGGTTCCCGAGGGCTACCCGACCGACCCGAAGGCGGGCGCGAAAATCGAAGTCACCGAGGAGAACGCCGGGGACGCCATCCTCTTTTACGCCAGCGTGGACGAGCGTGACGACGGCATCTACACCACCACCTCGCGCGCGTTCGCGGTCGTGGGCGTCGCCGATACAATCGCCGAGGCCGAGGAAATCGCCGAGGACGCGCTCGCGGTGGCTGGCGACGAGGGCCTCCACGTCCGCCACGACATCGGTACGGCCGACCTCGTCCAGCGCCGAATCGACCACATGGCCGAAATTCGCGGCGAGTAGTTCGTAGGGAGTAGCTCGCGACGAGCGAACCCGACGCTCGTGAATTGGGTCGCCTATCGGCCGCGAATCGCGGCCGATAGGCGACGCCTGTTCTCTCGAAGTCGAGACATAACAAAGGGTAGTTCGGCCGTTTTCCGGCCCATGCCAGACGGGGCTTCCTCCGAGTCGCTCACGACCGACCGGGTGTTCGATTTGCTCGCCGACGCCGAGCGTCGGCGAGCGCTCTCCGCGCTCCGGAGCGCCGACGGGTCGGTGCAGTTAGGCGACCTCGCGGCCGAAACCGTGGCGCGCGACGAGTGCACCGACCCCTCGACGGTGACGGCCGACGAGCGCGAGCGGACCGCGGCCGCGCTCCACCACAAGCACCTCCCGCGACTCGCCGACTCGGGGGTCGTGTGCTACGACCCCGCCGAGAGTCGGGTCGAACTCACCGAAACCGTCGAGGAACTGACTCCCTACTTCGAGATTATCGACGCGTACGAGTAATCCGAAGTCCGACCAACTACTTTCAAGACCGAACCCCGCGAAACTCCGGACGTGACCGACGAGACGCGCCGCCACGACCGCATCGAGCGCCACGCCACGCCGGGTCCCGGAAACTCGCTCCGGTCGTGGCCCGACGCCAAGCACCCGCTCCGGGTCGCGCTGAACTACGCGGTCATCGTCCTCGCGCGAATCTCGCCCAGTCTGAAGCTCAAAAATGTTCTCCTCCGGTCCATCGGCGTGACGGTCGGCGAGGGTGTCTCGTGGGGCCTCGAATCGACGCCCGACGTGTTCTGGCCCGAACTCGTCACGGTCGAGGACCACGCCATCGTCGGCTACGACGCGACCCTCCTCTGTCACGAATTTCTGCAGGACGAGTACCGAACGGGCGAGGTGGTCGTGGGCGAGCGCGCCATGATTGGCGCGGGCGCAATCGTGCTTCCGGGCGTCGAAATCGGCGCGGGTGCGAGCGTGGCGGCGAACTCGCTCGTGACTCGAGACGTGCCGCCTGGCGAGACGGTCGCTGGCGTGCCCGCCAAACCGATGGGGAGCGACGAATCGCCCGACTGACCGCTATTCGGTGTTTCGTCGGCTCACGAAGCGCCTGACGCCGAGTTCTACCGCGCCGAGGACGCCGATGGTGACGACTACGACCGGGCCGAAAAACAGCGCGTAGAGTCCGAGCGGGTCGGTCTCGCCCCGGACGTGGAGGAAAATGTCTACGACGAGCGTAGTCACGGCGAACAGTCCCGCGAGCGGGCCGACGAGTCGCCACCGGGCGTAGAGGTAGTACGGAATCGCGGCCTGCGCGCTCAGGACGACCACACCGGCCGAAATCACCAGCGCCCAGATTCGAGGCGTCGCGGTCGCCCACGCGCCGGTCGCGAACCGAGCGCCCGCCCACGCGGCCAGACACGCGGCGGCGTACCCGAGACCGCCGACGAGCGCGACTCGCGACGGCGCGGGCAGGCGCTCGCGGAGCACGTGCGGAACTGCGGTCGCGAGCGCCCCCGACGCGCACGCGACCGCGAGCGTGAGCGCGTCGCTTCCGAGGACGGGGTCGGGCGTTCCGGGCATCTCAGTTCCGGATGCGGACGACGCCCTGTTCGAACACTCGACTGTTGGGAACGATGTACTCCTCGCCGTCGCTCTCGATGCGGGTCACGAACACGTCCACCTCCTGGACGATGCCGCGGTCGTCGCCGACTCGAACTTCGTCGCCGATGCCGTACGGTTGGTTCAACAGGAGGTAGACGCCCGCGGCCGACGACCGCAGGAGGTCCCAGAACGCGACCGCTGCGAGGAGGACGGCCGCGAACACGTACGCCGCGAGGAGTATCAACAGCGCCACGGTCTGGACGCCGACCTGCCCGAACGCGACCAGCGCCGCGAGGTAGACGATGGTGTACTTGACAACTCGCGGGATGATGCCAACCTCGGGAAGCTTGACCGACCGGAGGCGCTCGCTGACGACCAGTTCGGCCTTGTCGGCCACGACGAAGCCGACGATGAACACGAGAATGGCGATGAACAGGTCGGGGATGAATCGGAGGACGCCCTCCCAGAACAGCCGCGCGTTCAGGAGTTCGGCGACGTTGAGCGCGATGAGGACCACCACGCCGTAGATGAACCACGAACTCAGTCGTGCGACCAGCGAGACGGTGTCGGTCCCGAGGCTCTGGGCGGTGCGCTCGAACGGCGTCCGCTCGACAGCGTCGGGGACTCCGGCGGCTATCAGGAGGCGCTCGTTCAGGCGTCCGATGACGTACCCCGCCAGTCCGCCGAGGAGGAGGATGAGGAGCGCGAGGACGTACGGAAATTCGTCGCGCAGGAGGACCGTCCAATCGACCTGCAGCGGCACCATCAGTACTCCTCCGGGTCGAGTTCGAGAATCAGTTCACCGCCCTTGAACGCTCTGACCATCCCGTCGCTTTCGGAGAGCACGATGGCGGTCGCGTTCGTTTCGCGGGTGATGGACCCCGCGGCCATGTGGCGCGCGCCGAGACCCTTTGGGATATCGACGCCCTCGGCGGAGGGTTCGAGATAGCGGTACGCCGAGACGATTTTCCCCGCGTCACTGATGACGAACGCGCCGTCGAGTCGCGAGAACTCCTTCAACATCACGTTCACGATGGGGTCGCCGACGTGGACGTGGGACTTCTCGAAGGGGTTGTACGACAGCGGGCGGGACTTGTTCATCACCTTGCCCGCGTCGCCCACGACGAACAGCGCGCCGACCGGCTTGCCCTTTTGGCCCTTCTTGCCGAGTTCGACGGCCACGTCGAACACGTCGCGGATGACGCCGGGGTCGGCCCGCGAGTTGGCGAACAGGTCGTAGACGCCCGACTGCATGGACTCGCTCGCCCGCGCTCGCGTGACCGTGTCGGTGCCCTCCTCGAACAGATTCGTGGTGCAGACCACGACGTCGCCGTCCTCGACCAGTCCGTGCTCCATCGCGCCCTCGATGCCGAACTTGATTCGCTCTTTCACGTTGTCGAACTCCAGCGGGAGTTCGACGAACGAGTCGGCACCCACGGTGTTCTCCACCCCCACGACCACGAGGTCAACGCCGGCGTCGATGTCGGCGTATCGGTCGTAGTAGGACCCGCTCGGCGAGAACAGGAAAATCGCGTCGGCATCCGCGACGATGTCCCCCAAGAGTTCGCTCGCGTCAATCATTACCCGAAACGACTCAACGACCGGAGAAAAGGTTTGCGGGGATATCTGTCGGCAGACCGTGTTTCCGACCCCTTCGATTCCGGTCTCACGGCCTCTGTTCGGTGTGGGTTCTGTTCATTGTTGACAATTCACAGGGAAGTCGTTCGCGGAGAGACATCGGAAGTCGCTTCCGGCGAGTATCTCCCGTCGGAGCGTGTTGTTCACGCTGAGAATGCGCGGGACCGGATTTGAACCGGAGCCAGAGGTTCCTGCTCACTGCGTTGCGCGGGCTGCCTCTGGCAGGGTTCAAATCCTAACCGATACGACTTTGCCGCTCACGTTTTTGCGAGCAGATGAACTGCTCGCTGTGGTGCTCGCGGCAAAAATGCGCGGGACCGGATTTGAACCGAAGCAAGACGGTCCGGGCATGCGGCGCTTCGCGCCGTTCCGGGCGTGCGACTTGCAGGGTTCAAATCCGCCCCTGCTCTTCGCTCACTTCGTTCGCTCATGCGCGGGACCGGATTTGAACCGGCGGACCCCTACGGGATAGCGTCCTAAGCGCTACGCCGTTGGCCTGGCTTGGCAACCCGCGCGCGCTCTGAGATTCCCGCGACGGAGACAAGAAACTGTCGTTCTCTGCGAGCGTTTATGTAGGATGGGACACTACCCTCGCGCGTGTATCGAGCGCGCGACCACGTCGAAAACGAGCGCTGGCTCGCCGAGCTGCAGCGAACCGCCGACCGTCTCGACCTCGACACTGCCGCCCGCTCGCGCGCGACCGACCTCTTTCTCTCGACCGTCACCGAGTGGGACGGCGACGAGAGCGACGACTCGAAGCGCGCGGTGGTCGCGGCCAGCCTCTACGCCGGGTCGCTCATCGCGGGCGACCAGCGCTCGCAGGGTGCGGTCGCCGACGCCGCCGGAGTCTCGCGGCTGACCATCCAACAGCGGTGGAAGACGCTCCTCGAAGAAGCCGGGCTTCAGCCGCCGTCGTGGTAGCGCGGTCACCGACCGCGCTCCCACGACTCCGGCCGACCTACGCTCCGAGTTCGACCCCTGTTACTTCGAATCGCGCTCCGCCCGACGCGCTCTCGGTCGCTTCGACGGTCCAGCCGTGGGCGTCGCTCACGCGCTCGACGATGGCGAGTCCGAACCCGGTTCCGTCCGCGTCCGACGAGAAGCCGTAGTCGAACACCTCCTCGCGAATCTCCTCGGGGATGCCCGGCCCGTCGTCCTCGACGTAGAAGCCGGTCGGGTCGTCGAGGTCTCCGACCGTGACCGTGACCTCGCGCCCGCCGTGTTGGATTGCGTTCCGCGCGAGGTTCTCCAGCAGTTGCTGGAGTCGGCTCTCGTCGGCTTCGACGACGCGGTCGGTCTCTACTCGGAGGTCGGCGTCGGCGGTCGCCACGATTTCCCACCCCTGTCGCGCCGTCTCCGCGAGACTGACCGGCGCGAGATTCGTAGTCGGTTCCTCGTCGCGCGCCACCAGCAGGATGTCGTCGATGAGCGCGCCCATCCGCTTGTGAGCGCGCGCGACCGTCGAGAGGTGGTCGTTCTCACACTCCTCTCTGGCGAGTTCGAGCCGTCCCCGAGCCACGCTGAGAGGGTTTCGGAAGTCGTGAGCCACGATGCTGGTGAATTTGTCGAGTCGCTCGTTCTGACGCTCTAGTTCGCGCTCGCGCTCTTTGAGTTCGTCATTTCGGCGTTCGAGTTCGCGCGCTTGGGTGATGGCCCGCGCTTCGCTGAGACCGATTCCGATGCCGCCAATCGACCCGAGCGCCAGCGCAATCGCTCGCGTTCCGGCCGTAAATTCCACCGTGACGCCGGGGTGTAGCACTCGAAGCATGATGAAGCCGTACATCACCCCGATTCCGCCGAGACACCACGCCAGCACGCGCGGGTACAGCCCCACGTCCAATTCGGATTCGGGGAGCCAGAACCCCACGTACAGAATCAGCAGGCCCGGAACGCTCGTCAGAACGTAGTCGATAGACGGAGCCAGAAGTCCGCCGCCGTCCGCGACGACGAACGTGGTTCGTCCTGCCGCAAACACGATAAACAGACCGCCGACCAGAGAGATACCTCGCGACCACCGGGTCATTCTCCGATAGTTTCTACAATGGCAATATATAAGTTAGGATTCCGCTCTCTCCTGGTAAAATATTCTTCACTTCGCGGTCATTTTTCTGCGCCGCGTTCGTGGACATCTTCGGGTCCGTCTCGTCTACTCGCGTGCGGCGGTCCGGCCCTCACGGTCGGGCGTGAGGTTGCCGTGTTCGTCGATTTTGCCGTTCACGATGCGGGTGCTGGAGATGATGTCGCCGTCCTCGGCGTGGACGTGCGGCACGACCTCGACTTCGAGCGGGTCGTGGCCGCGCTCGGCGCGAAGGTCGTTGATTCGCTCGGCACCGTCGGTCGTCTCGGGCGAGACCACGAGCGCGTCGAACTGCGGTTCAGTCGCGATGCCCGTGGGTTCGGTCAGCTCTCTGACCTCGAACTCCCGGCCGTGTTCGTCGGCGATGGCTCGGAGTTCGGCTTCGAGGTCCCGCTTGCGCTCGTCGAACGACCGGACGTATCGGTCCACGTGGCGGGTCTCCGGCGCGAGGTCGTCGCTCGTGAGTCCGACCGTCACGTCCCCGAGTTCGAACGCGCGCTCGAACAGCGCGCGGTGGCCGTCGTGGACCGGGTCGAAGGTCCCGCCCAGGGCAACCTTCATACCCCGGCGAAGGGCACCCCGCGGCTTAGTGCCTTCGGAACGGGGGCGTCGGCCGGGATTTCACTCGTCGTCGCGGTCGTCGTTGCGCTCCTCGTCGATGTCCTCGACTCGGATGCTCACCGGTTCGGAGGGTTCGGCGGTCTCGTCGGCGGGTTCGAGGTGGTCGTCGAGGTTGAACACGGTGTTGAGTTCGTCCTGAATCTGGCCGACGATGCCCGAGACGAGTTCGCTCGGCGCGATGGCGGTGTACTCGTAGGGGTTGTTGCCCGCGCCCTCGCTCTCGCGCTTGCGGCGCTCGACGTTCCCCTCGTCGTGGAGTTCGGCGAGCGACTCGCGGACCGTACTCGGATACAGGCCGGTCCCCTCGGCGATTTCCTCGCTCGTGCTGTGAGGGTGCTTGCGGAGGTACACGTAGATGCGCGCACGGGTGTCAGTGTCGAGCACCCACGACAGCAAATCCACGATTCCTTGGTCGAACTGGTCGACGGCCTTGTCGGCTTCCTCTTCGAGGCGTTCGCGCCCCTTGTCGAGTCGCTTACGACCCTCCTCGATTGGAACGTCCCGCTCGTCGGCGTCTCCGTCGTCTTCCCCCTCTCCGACCGCGACCGAGTCGGTGACTGTCTCGCTCTCGTCGTCCTCGACGGCGACATCCTCGTCTCGGTCGTCTGGATTCTCGTCGGACATGTCCTTTCTACGGGGACAAAAGCCGTCGCGGGGTAAAAACCTTGCTTACAGGTGAGTGAAAATCGGCTACGACTGTCCGACGAGGAGCGACTCGTAGAGCGCGCCCGCGCCCTCGGCCGTGAGAATCCGGCGCTGGCGGGACGCCCCGCTCTCGTCGTCGTACATCTCGCGAATCCCCGAGACGCCGAGTCGGTCACACTCCCGGTCTACGACCTCGCCGAGACCGATTTCGCCCTCGCGGTCCCGACGGATGAACGCGGCCTCGTGGCCGTAGCGCATCGCCCGCCACTTGTTCTCGTCGAGCAACTCCCGGCGATGGCGGTAGCCCGATTCGCCGTCGTCGTAGCGCTCGGCGAGGTCCATCACGAGCGCCCGGACGTACTCCACGAACGCCAGCACGTACTCGGGGTCGGCCTGCCCGTCGGGGCTTCGGACTTCGACCGTGCCGTGGCCTGTGTGGGGGCGCACGTCGTACCAGAGTTCGCCCCGGTCGTTGATGGCGTTCGTCCGGAGCATCGTGTCCTCGAACGCCGCGAAGTCGTCGTAGGAGTCGAAGTCGGTCGGCATCCCGGTGTTCGGGAGCGCCTCGAAAATCTTGGCGCGCGCCGACTGGAGGCCGGTGTCGAAGCCGTTCCAGTACGGCGAGTTCGCCGACAGCGCGAGCATCACCGGCAGGTACCACCGGAGTTCGTTGGCTATCCAGACCGCCTTGTCGGCGTCGTCAACGCCGACGTGAACGTGAAGCCCCGCGGTCGTGTTCCGGTGTTGGGGGTACTGAATCCGGCTGAGTTGCGCGCGGTATCGCGGCTTCTCGGCGTGTTCGAGTTCGCGCCACTTCGCGGCCGGGTGGAGACCCGCCGCCGCGATACGGTAGCCGCCCGCCTCGGCGTGTTCGACCAGCGCCGACCGGACCGCGAGCAGATTCTCGCGGGCCTCGCTCGGGCGGGCTATCTTCGGCGTCTGGGTCTCGATGACGCACTTGAACAGTTCGTGGTCGAGTCGCCCCTCCAGTATCTCGGGCGGGTCGCGGTCGTAGACGAGGTCGTCGGTCCCCGCGGTCGGGCGACCGTCGTCGTCCACGACGAAGAACTCCTCCTCGATGCCCAGCGTCCCCAACTCCGTGAAATTCGTAGCCGAACCCGAGTCCATCTCCCGGGTGTTCGCAACGGTCGGAGTAAATACTTCTGGAACCCGGCAAGCGCGGGCGGTTTCGGCCGCAGTGCCTCCTTCCTCGGACTACAGCGGCCGCGCCACCACGCCGAGGTGGTCGTCGTGATACGGTTCGAGTCGCTCGGTCTCCAGCACCTCGTAGGACTCCTCCAGGTCGGCGAGCGCGTCGGCGAACACGTCGTCGGGGTCGCGGGTCACGTCCTCGCTCCGGGCCTTGATGGCCGCCAGCAGGCGGCCGTCGTCGGCGAGGAACTCCCGGTTTCGAACCGCGACGCGGGCCTGCCCGCGAGTCGCCACGTCTTGGACGAGCAGGTCCACGTCGGACTCGACGACGTGGGCGTACGTCTCGGGCTTCCGGGCGTCCTTCAGCAGGGGGAATAGGTTCGGCCTGTCTTCGGCGACTCCGACCAGGTCGCGGACGGGCCGAGGTGCGAACTCGACTGCGTAGGTCGGGCCTCCAAAGTCGGCGACGTGGCTGACGGTGGTGCCGCTCGCCGCCCCGAGGTAGAGCGCGGTCTCACCGCCGGCGAGACCGGTGTCCAGCCCGAGTTCGACCATCGCGCCGAGCTTCGACCGCCCGGCGTCCCAGACTCGCCACCCCTCGTCGGTGGGTTCGCCGTACACAGGGTCGCCGCGGGTCGCGAGTCGCTCCCGGCCGTCGAACGTACGGCGTTCGACGCCATCGGGAAGGTCGGGAGTCATTCGCCCGCACCTCCTTCGTCGCCGTCACTTCCTTCGTCGCCGTCACTCCCTTCGTTGTCGTGATCCGTTTCGACGCCTCGAATCCGGTCGATTCGCTTCCGGAGTTCGGCGTCGAGTTCGGGCTTGCGGTCGCCCGAGTAGTAGTCCACCCGCGCCGCGATGGCGAGCTTTCCGGAGAGGGTCCGGGCCGCCGACCCGCGCTTTTCGGGGCGGGTCCCGCGGACGTATTCGTGGGTGAAGATGACGCCGTGTTTCGGCGACGACGCGTGGCCCTTGAGGTGGGCGAACAGCGAGTCCTCCGCGCCGAGGACCTGCACCGTCCCCGCGGGCTGTTTCGACAGCGCGTCGAGTCCGCCCGCGAGCGAAATGAGTCGGGCGGCGAGTATCGGCCCGGCCAACGCCGACAGGTTCGGCGCGACCTCGGGCGTCTCGCGCTCCACGAACGCTCGGAGCGCGTCGGACTCGTCGGCGAGGTCCGCGACTCGTCTCGCGAGCGAGACGAGTCGCTCCTCCACGGGCGAGGCGGGGTCGCGACCCGCGAGTTCGCGGGCGTACTCGATGCCCGTCCCGGCGTCGGGATACCGGCTTCCGGCCCACTCGGCCACGCGCTCTGCGAGTTCGTTCGCCTGCGCGTCGAGGTCGTCCATCGCCCGAATCGCGTGGACCAACTGCTGGTCGCCCGCCTGCTCGCGCTCGGCCGCGGCCTCGCGCGAGGCACGAACCGCCGCGTCGTGGAGCTTCGCGTAGTAGTCGGTCTCGTCGTCGGCAAACCCGGATTCGACCGCCTGTTCGGGCCAGTCGGCGGGCGCGTCTGCCCGCCCCTCCCGGATTCGGGCCGCGCCAGCCTCGGGGTCGTCGGGGCCGACCCCCTCGAACCACCCGGCGTCGGCGTGAGCGTCGTCGGTCATACCCGTGGCTTGCTCGCCATCGCGTTTAAACCCACGTCAATGGCTCCGCCCGAGATACTACTTTTCGAATGGAATTCGAACAGTTGGCAGCCACCCGCGAGATTAATATGCGCGGGAGAGAGTATCAGATGATACTCATGGTTGAACCCCGTGAAGCCGAGGAACTGCCGCGTCTCGACGACCAAGCCGCCGCAAAGACGCTCGGAGAGATAGGCGATTTGATGTTGGGTGACGCCGACACGGATGCTCTCCGAACGCTTTTCATGTGGAAGAGCGTCGCGGCGGAGAATATCCAACAGGACGACCACGACTCGAAACCACTGGCGGAGTTCAGCGACTACTCGACCGACGAACTCCGAGACGTACCGCTGGCGGAGGCGACGAGCGCCGAGAGCAGGCTTCGCCTCTTAGAGTACTATCTCGACCGGACGCTCGCGTGACAGTCTCGTCCCGGTCGAATCCGGCCGGTCGAAACCGCCCACATCGGCCGTCATGCTAACCCTTATCAACGTCGGGTCCCGAGTTCCGCATAGAGACCCACTTACCCAACCGCAGTGGGCACGTCCAATGACCTCGAAGTACGAAAGCGACAACAACCGCGACCGGAACCGCCCCGAAACAGACCGCTACGTCGCGTTCAGCGACGAACTCGGCGAAGTCGTCCTCTACGACACTCGGAACAACCGCGCGTGGATGAAATCCGACGCCGCGGTCGAAATCGCCGCGATGATTTAGGCCGTCGGAAGCGAGTCCTCCACTTCTCTCGCGCTCGCAGACCGATTACTGAACCAACTGATACGCGCGCTTGGCGACGTTCATCGCCGCGCCGGGCGACTCGACCACGTAGTACGGCACGAGGTCCGCGCCGAACTTCGCCTTGTACCGACACAGACGCTCGGTGTTCGCGCCCATCAGGTCGTAGGTCGTCACCGACTCGACCGGCGGGTCCTCAATGATGTCCTCGATGAGTCGCCAGTGGATGAGGCTGTTGACCGCGGTCCCCTCGTAGATGGCCTTCGCGCCGCCCTGCCAGAAGTAGGCGACGTCGTTCGAGTAGAGCGCGGTGATTCCCGAGAGATACTCGCCGTCGCCGTCGCGCGCGACGTACGCCCGCGACCGGTCGCCGAGCGCGTCGAACAGCTCCCTGACGTACGCCCACGTCTGCGAAAACGGCTCGTCCTGTTCGGCGTACCGACGCTGAGTCGCCCGGAACACGTCACGAGCGCCCGACAGCCCCTCGGTCTCGACGGTCACGTCGAGGTCCTCGGCGTCCCGAATCTCCCGCCGGAGGCTCTTGGAGAACGACTTGCGAACGTCCTCAGTGTCCCGACTTTCGAGGTCGAGAAAGTACGTGAAGTTGGGTTCGACCCCGAGGTTCCCCCACGAGTACGGCCTGGGGTCGGCGTAGTCGGCGTTACAAATCATCCGAAAGAGGGTCAGCCGCGAGTCCACGTCGAGTCTGTCGAGGACCGACTCGGCCATCGGCGACTCGACGCCCGCGCTGGCGAGTCGCTCGTCGAGACCGAGGTCGGTCCCGACCTGCGCCAACACCCCCTCGGTGAACTCCTGATTGACTTTCTCCTGCTTTCGTCGCTTGGGGCTGGTCGGCATCAGGATGGGTCCGAGTCGCGGGATGCCGAGTCCCGGCGGCGGCGACGTGACCGCGGTTCCGACCGACCTACGCCGGACGAAGACGGGCAGGAGCGCGATGGGCTGTTGGCCCTTGAAACCGCCGAACAGCTTCATCTCGGCGTCGGTGTGTCGCGCGACGACCTCCAGCGCCTCGGGCCGGTGGAACACCTCGAAGCCGTCGCTCGGTAGCGCCGATTCCCACTCCGACAAATCGAGTTGCTCGACTCTCATTCTCTTGGCTCTCCGGTAGCGTCGATTTTCACTTTGTTATCCCCCGCCTGTCGGTGCGTAGGTCGCCCCTGTCGTCGAGAGCCGGTTCGGCTCTCGACGGCGTGGCTCCTGCTGACTCGCCCCCTGCCGACTCGCTTCGCGGATGGTCCATCAGGTCGTAGTACTCGCCCGGCGGGCCGACCCACGCGCCCATCTCCAACGCTCGCTCGATGAGCCTGCGGTAGAGGTCGCGGTAGCCCGGAAAGTCGCTCTCGGTGAACAGGCGCGGATGCCACAGCACCGACATCACGGCGTCGTTCTCGTCGGCTTCTTCGAGCAGGTCCGAACACACCTCCCACGCCCGCTCGAACTTCGATTCGGGGTCGGGGAGCGCGGCCTCCATCAGCGTGAGCGGAAACACCACGAACTCGTCGCCGAACGGCCGGAGCGGTCGGTAGCCGTACTCGAAGCCGGACTCCGAACTCGACCCCGGACTCGCGTCGTAGCGCAGGCCGATGTCTCGGTGGTGCTCCCACGTCCTCGGCCCGCGATTCAGGTGGTGCTGGCGACCGCCCACCACCTCGTGGCCGAGCGCGGCCTCCAGCGCGACCTTCTCCATTCGAAGGCGGTCGGGGTCGTCGTACGAATCGTACGAACCGTGGAGTCCGACTTCCCACCCGCCGGTGCGGAGTCGTTCGAGGAGGTCGGTCATCTCGGGCGTCTGCACGTCGTACCGACCCGCGTGTTCGACCCAGTAGAAGGGGTCGAGCCAGTCGGCCGGGTCGCGTTCGAGAATGTGCCTCTCGCGCAAGAAGTAGAACGCCGACCGGACCCCGAGCGAGGCTTCGAGGTCCGTAATCTCGTCGAACTGCCACCACGGATTCACGCCCGGGACGAGCGACTTCAGTTGACCGGGGTCGCGGCGCTCGACGGCGTGGTAGAGTCCCTGCACCGACTTGTACGGTCGGTCAACGTCGTGAGTCAGCAACAGCGCGAACTCGCCGTCCACCGGAAGGCGTCCGTCAGACATCGTCCAGCAGGTCGGTGATGGTCGCCGCCGCGGTTCCGTCGCCGTAGGGTTCGGGCTTGTCGGCCGGACGTTCGGCGGTCGTGAGGGCTCGCCGGATGGCGTCGTCGTCCGCGCCGACGAGCGTGTTCCACCCGGCTTCGACCGTCTCGCGCCACTCGGTCTCCTCGCGCATCGTGACGCACGGCGTGTCGAGGAAGAACGCCTCCTTCTGGACGCCGCCCGAGTCGGTCGCAACCACGTCGGCCTCGTCCTGCAGGCGCACGAAGTCGAGGTAGCCCACCGGGTCGATGAGGGTGAGTTTCTCCGTCGCGTCGTCGTACATCCCGTACTCCCGCATCCGATTCACGGTTCGCGGGTGTGCGGGCAGCACGACCTCGCGCGAGTCGTCGGCGAGCGCGTCGAGAATCGCGGCGAGTCGCTTGGGGTCGTCGGTGTTGGCCGCGCGGTGGACCGTCGCCAGCACGTACTCGCCCGACTCGACGCCGAGTTCGGCGAGTATCGTCGAGTGGTCTTTCGCCCGGTCCCGCGCCCACAGCACCGCGTCGTACATCACGTCGCCCGCCTCGTGGACGCCCTCGGTGACGCCCTCGGCACGGAGATTCTCGACCGCCCGGCGCGACGGCGCGAACAGGAGGTCGGCGGCGTGGTCGGTCAGCACCCGATTGATTTCTTCGGGCATCTCGCGGTTGTAGCTCCGGAGTCCGGCCTCGACGTGGGCCAGCGCGGGGTCCATCTTCGAGGTCGCGATGGCGGCCGCGAGCGTGGAGTTGGTGTCGCCGTAGACGAGGACCGCGTCGGGGGTCTCGGCGGCGATTCGGTTCTCCAGTCCGGCCAGCATCTCGGCGGTCTGCGCGCCGTGGCTGTCGGACCCGACCCCGAGGTTGTCGTCGGGTTCCGGAATCCCGAGTTCGTCGAAGAACACGTCGGACATCTCCTCGTCGTAGTGCTGGCCGGTGTGGACCAGCACCTCGTCGTGACGCCGCCGAATCTCGCGCGAGACCGCCGCGGCCTTGATGAACTGCGGCCGCGCGCCGACCACGGTGAGGATTTTCATTCGTTCACCTCCGGGACTGCGGTTTCGACCCGTGCGCGAACGGCGGCGTTCTCGGCCGCGCCGAGAACGCCGCCGGGAGTGCTAGGGGTGGCGAGTCGGTCGAGCGAGCGATTCGAAAGCGCCGTCTCGTGGTCGTGTGCGTTCTTCATTTTCGAATTTGTCCGAATCCGTCGATTTGTGGTCTGGCGTGACGCCGAACTGCTCCGCGACCGACGCGCCCGCGAACGCGGGCGCGTCGGTCGCGCTCTCGCCGTTTCGTGGGTCCGCCGCGCGCTCCTCTGTCGGCCCATCTCATCCGCTCCCGATGGTGTACACCCGGTGGTCGGTCCCGTCCAAATCGAGGCTCCCCCTGCCGTCCACCACGACCATCGGGTCGAACCGCTCCCACTCGATTCGGTCGAACTCCTCGTGGGGCGTCACCACGACAGCGGCGTCCAAATCGCGGTCGGCAAGCGACTCCTGGGCGACCATCTCGGCGTCGAATCCGTCCGCGTCGTCGAGCATCGGATCCACCGCGACCACCTCCGCGCCCATCTCGGAGAGGTGGCTGGCGATGGGTCCGGCGGGAGTCGCGCGAGTCTCCTCGACGCCGGGCCGGTAGGTCAGTCCGAGGACCGCGACCGTGGCGTCCTCGGGGGACTTCCCCTCGGCGTCGAGTTCGCGGGTCAGCGTCTCGACTGTGAACCGGGGCATCGAGTCGTTGACCTCGCGGGCGGTTTCGAGCAGTCGCGTCTCGGCGTCGAACTCCCCGATGACGAAGTAGGGGTAGTACGGGATGCAGTGGCCGCCCACGCCCGGTCCCGGCGCGTGGATGTCGCAGAAGGGCTGGGTGTTGGCGGTCTCGATGGCCTCGTTCACGTCGATTCCGAGGTCGTCGGTCAGCGTGGCGAGTTCGTTCGCGAGCGCGATGTTCACGTCGCGGTACAGGCCCTCGAACACCTTGACGGCCTCCGCGGTGGTCGCGTCCGATGTCGTCAGCACCTCGTTGTCGGTGAGGTGGTCGTAGACGAGTCGGGCCGCGCGCGTGCTCTCGTCGTCTACGCCGCCGACGACCTTGGGGTAGGCCCCTCGGATGTCTTCGAGCGCGCGCCCGCTGGCGGTCCGTTCGGGGCAGAACGCGAGTCCGAAGTCGTCGTGGCCCGCCGCCTCCGCGAGTAGGGGCGCGAGCACGTCCTCGCAGGTCCGGGGCGGAACCGTACACTCCACCAGCACGAGGTCGCCCGGCGCGAGTCCGGACCCGATGTCGCGCGCGACCGACTTCAGGATGGAGAGGTCCGCCGACTTCTTCTCGGTGATGGGCGTCGGCACGATGACGACGTGAATCGAGGCGTCGGCCGCCGCGCTCGCGGGCGTGTCGGTCGCGCGAAGCGCGCCCGACTCGACCGTCTCGCCGACCAACTCGGGCAGGCCGGGTTCACGCTCGACGTGACACTCCCCGTCGTTGATTGTCTCGACGACCTCGGGGTTCACGTCCGCGCCGACAACGTTGCCCGACACGTCGGCGAACACCGCGGCCAGCGGGAGGCCCATCTTACCGAGACCGTACACCGCGACGGGGACCTGCCCCGAGAGGAACGCCGCGCGCTGGTCGCGCTCGGGCGCGTCGCTTCCGTAGAGTGCGCTGACCTGCAGGCTCACCGCGCGCTCACCTCGGTCTCCTCAGACTCGGGCGACCCGGACGCCGCAATGCGGTCGATTCGCTTGGCGACTTCGAGGACTCGAAGCCCGTCCTCGCCCGAGACCACCGGCTCGGTCCCCTCGACCGCGGCCGAGACGAACGCCGAGAGCTCGTTCTTCAGGGGTTCGCCCGTCTCGACCGTGGGCCGCTCCACGATGCTCTCGTGGCGGTAGCGCACGTCGCCGTTGTCCTCGATGTACTCGGGGAGCGAGTGGCGGTGAATCTCGACCGACCGGTCGATGTAATCGACGTTGACCCGGCAGTCCTCGGCGGTGATGGCGAGCGTTCGGACTCGCTCTTGGGTGACCCGGCTCGCGGTGAGCGACGCCACGGTGCCGTCGCCGAATCCGAGGTTCGCGGTGGCGTACTGATTGCCCCTGACGCCGTGAGCGTTCACGGCGTCGGGCGTCTCGTCCAGAATCGCGAGCACCACGTCGATGTCGTGAATCATCAGGTCGAGCACCGCGCTCTGGTCGAGCTGTCTGCCCTCCGGCGGCGGGCCGAGTCGCTGGGCGTCCACCGCGATGATGTCGAGGTCGGCCACGATGTCCGACAGCGCCCGGACGGCGGGGTTGAACCGCTCGACGTGACCGACCTGCACGGTCACGCCAGCCTCGTCGGCCCGGTCGAGGAGTTCGCGGCCCGTCTCGGCGTCCTCGACGAACGGCTTTTCGATTAGCACGTCTACCCCGTGGTCGATGCACTGGTCGGCGATTTCGGCGTGAAACGGCGTCGGAACCGCGACGGAGGCCACGTCGGCCGCGGTCAGCAGTTCGTCCAAGCCCATCGCGAGCGTGCCGTGGTCTTCGGCGACGTCGCGCGCGGCGTCGTCGTCCACGTCGTAGACGCCGACGAGGTTCGCGTTCGGAAGCTCGCTGTACACCCGGGCGTGGTGGCGGCCCATGTTTCCGACGCCGATGACGGCGGCGTCCGCGACGGAGGAGGATTCAGCGTTCATAGTCGAGTATTGCGGCGGCGATGGTTCTGAGATTCTGTTCGGTGACGTTCGGGTGAATCGGGAGCGAGAGCGCCTGCTCGGCGGTTCGCTCCGCGACCGGTCCGGCGTAGTCGGTGTCGGCGTAGGCCGACTGTTCGTGGATGGGCGTCGGGTAGTAGACGCCCGTGCCGACGCCCGCATCTTCGAGGTAGTCGGCGAGTCCGTCGCGGTCGTTCGCGCGAATCGTGTACTGGTGGTAGACGTGTCGCCTGTCGTCGGGTTCGGTCGGCGTCACCACGTCGGCGTCGGCGAGCGCGTCGGTGAGGTACGCCGCGTTCGCGCGCCGGGATTCGTTGTACGCCGGAAGCCGCTCCAACTGGACGCGACCGATGGCGGCCGCCATCGAGGTCAGCCGGAAGTTGTGGCCGACCCGTTCGTGCCGGTAGCCGCCCTCGGGCGGTCTGCCGTGGTTGATGTAGCTCCGGGCGTTCTCGGCCACGTCGTCGCGGTCGGTCGTCACCATCCCGCCCTCGCCCGTGGTCATGTTCTTCGTGGGGTAGAACGAGAAGCACGCCGCGTCGCCGAGCGACCCGACCGTCCGACCCCGATACGTCGCGCCGTGAGCCTGTGCGGCGTCTTCCACGAGCGCGATATCGTGGGTATCCGCGATTTCGCGTAGGCGGTCCATCTCGGCGGGAAGCCCGTAGAGGTGGACCGCGAGAATCGCGGCCACGTCGTCTTCCCGGCGAATCGCTTCCTCGACCGCGGTCGGGTCGAGATTGTAGGTGTCGGGGTCGATGTCCGCGAAAATCGGTTCCGCGCCCGCAAGCCGAATCGCGTTCGCGCTCGCCACGAACGAGTACGGCGAGGTGACCACCGCGTCGCCCGCGCCGATATCCAAGGCTTCGAACGCGGTGTGGAGCGCGGTCGTCCCGTTCGAGGTGGCGACCGCGTGGTCGGTCCCGCAGAATGCGGCGAACTCGGCTTCGAATTTGCGGACTTCGGGGCCGTCCGCGAGCATTCCGGATTCGAGAATCGCATCGACCTTCTCGCGCTCGCGCTCGCCGAGTTCGGGGTCCGCGATGGGAATCTCACTCATGCGATTTGATTCCCTCCGTCGAGCGGTTCGGGGAGCGGGCGATGCTCGGCGGGCGCGCCGATTGCGAGCGTCTCGGGCGGCACGTCGTCGGTCACGACGGCCCCGGCCGCGACGAACGACCCCTCGCCGACCGTCACGCCCGGCAAGAGAGTCGCGTTCGCGCCGACCGAGACGTGATTATCGAGCGTCGGGCCGTCGAGGTCTACGTCCTGCCGAATCGGGTACGGGTCGTTGGTGAGGACCGCGCGCGGGCCGACGAACACCTCGTCGCCGACGGTGGTGTCGGTCGGGACGTACACGCCGGTCTGGAGGCTGACGTGCGAGCCGATTTCGGTCGTCCCGTCGATGACGGTGTCGGTGCCGACCACCACGTCGTCGCCGATGGCGGTGTCCTCGCGGACGAGGACGCCGTGGCCGGTGGTGAAGTCGTCGCCGATTTCGACGTCGCAGTAGACGATGCTCCCCGACCGAATCGTCGCGCGGTCGCCGACCACTGGCGGGTCGGCGTCCTCGCGGTGACGGTGGCCGACCGTCGCGTCGGGCGCGACCTCGCAGTCGTCACCGAGTCGCGGGTCGAGCGAGCGTTCGGTGGGTGCGTCGTTAATTCGAGAATCGTCGGTACGCGAGTCGCTGGCGCGCGAATCGTCGGCGGGGTCGGTCCTAGCCACGGACGACCACCTCCGACGCACGCGCACGGGGAACCGAGCGAGTCGATAGCGGAATCATAGTGGGTCAGTCGATTTGCCCGGACGAACCGCCGGAGCGGACCGGGCGTTATCCCGACCATGCCCTGCGCGCCTCTTTGTTATACGCCGCTTGGGAGGTCGGTAGACGCCTCCTATCGGCGCGCTATCGGGTGGATACGGGCGGTGTGGGGTCGCTATCGACTCCGACGAATCGCGAACCTGACCGGTCGAACCGCAGAGACGATTCGGCGAGTCGGGACCGCGTACCATCGGATTACCCCCGAACAGTACGCGGGTAACAAAGTGCCAACGCTCCGATATCGAAGGTATGCGGCGGTCTCACCTGCGTTCATCCTTCCACTCCGGTGGCTCAGACGACGTATCGCCCGCGACGACCGGCCAGCAGCCACGGGGATATGTCCCGCGCTGAACAGCTCTCTCAGGACGAGGTGTTCGAGGTCCTCAAGAGTCCTCGCCGCCGGTACGCGCTGTACTACCTCCGGCAGGAGGGCGGCGAGACCGACCTCTCGGACCTGACCGAGCAGGTCGCGGCGTGGGAGAACGAGACCACGACGGCGGCGTTGACGACCGAACAGCGAAAGCGGGTGTACATCTCGCTCTACCAGACCCACCTCCCGAAGTTGGACGAGGCCGACATCGTGGAGTACGACCGCGACGAGGGCGTGGTCCGACTCGGCGACCGGGCCTCGGACCTGAATCTGTACCTCGGCGACGTGAGCCGCGAGGAGTTCCCGTGGGACCGCTACTACCTCGGACTCGTCGGCGTGAGTTCGCTGCTGGTCGCCGCGGTGTGGCTGAACATCTACCCGTTCGGCCTGATTCCGGGACTCGTCCTCGCGACCATCATCCTCGTCGCGTTCGGCGTCTCCTCCATCGTCCACTTTCTGAAGTACAGGCGCGGCGGCGAAGTCGGCACGCCGCCTGAACTCAGCAGAGCGAACGGACAAGAACACTGACGACAGAGCACGATTCTAATGTTCGGAACGAGCGGCATTCGAGGCGAAATCGGCGAATCGGTCACTTGCGACCTCGCGCTCGACGTTGGTCGAGCGCTGGCGAGCGAGGGGTATCAAAACGTCGTCGTCGGGCGCGACGCCCGCGAGAGCGGGCGGATGCTCGCCGACGCGGCGACCGCCGGACTCCGGGAGTGCGGCGCGGACGCGATTCGCGTCGGCGAGGCAGCCACGCCCACGGTCGCCCGGAGCGTCGAGTGGCGCGACGCCGACGCCGGACTCGTCGTGACCGCGAGCCACAATCCCCCGCAGGACAACGGGCTCAAACTCTGGAACCCCTCCGGACAGGCGTTCGACGAGGCACAGCGCGAAACGATTTCCGCGCGCGTACGCGACCAAAACTTCGACCTCGCATCGTGGGACGACCTCGGCGAGGCGACTCGATGGGACGGCGCGACCGACCGCCACGCCGAGGCGCTCGTCCGGGCCGCGGGGTCGGGCGACCGCGCTATCGTCGTGGACGCGGGCAACGGCGTCGGCGGCGTCACTGCCGACGCGCTCCGGAATCTCGGTCACGACGTGCAGACGCTCAACGCCCGTCCGGACGGTAGTTTCCCCGCGCGCCCGAGCGAACCGACCGCCGAAAACTGCGCGACGCTCTGTGAAGTAGTCGCAGCGACCGACGCGGACCTCGGCATCGCCCACGACGGGGACGCCGACCGGATGCGCGCGGTCACGGCGACCGGCGAGTTCGTGTCGGGCGACCTCCTGCTCGCGGCGTTCGCGCGCGAGGCCGCGAACCCCGGCGACAGGGTGGCCGTCCCGGTCGATACCAGCCTCGCGGTCGCCGACCTGCTCGAAACGCAGGGCGTCTCAGTCGAGCGCACGCGCGTCGGAGACGTGTACGTCGCGGAGGCCGCGACCGACTCGGGCGTGTCGTTCGGCGGCGAACCCAGCGGCGCGTGGATATGGCCGGACGAGACGCTGTGTCCTGACGGCCCGCTCGCGGCGTGTCGGCTCGCGGAATTGGTCTCGCGGCGCGGGCCGCTCGGCGACCTCGTGGCGGAAATCGAGACGTACCCGCTCCGGCGCGGGAGCGTCGAGACCGAGCGGAAAGCCGAGAAGATGGAGCGGGTCCGCGAACGCGTCACGAGCGAGTACGACGACGTGGACACTCGGGACGGCGTTCGCGTGGAGGTGAACGACGGGTGGTTCCTGATTCGCGCCAGCGGGACCGAGCCGATAGTTCGAGTGACCGCGGAGGCCCGGCGCTCGCGCCGGGCCGACGCGCTGTTCGCGGACGCCCGGCGGATGGTCGAATCGAACTGAGTCCGTCGAGACTGAATGGTCGCCGACTCAGATTCGGTCGGCGACGTTACAGACCGAGCAGGCGTCGGCCACGATGAACGCCTCCTCGCGGAGCAGGTCTTCGTTGTCGGGTAGAAACATCAGGTGGCCTCGACCGTCGTTGCGGGCGCGGATGACCTCCCAGTCGGCGAGGGCGTAGCCGAGGTCCTCGGGTTCGGGGTCGCGCGGGACGTTTTGCCATCGCTCCGTTCCGGTCTGGGCGTTACTGTGTGCCATCGCGGACCTCCAAGTCGGCGGTCGTTTCAACGGGGGTCGCGGTGTCGGCGGAGACCGCGACGGTCGCGGTTCCCGTCGGCCTCGGAGGTGTCGGAATCGCACCCGCCAGCGCGAGTGACGACCGATGGTCGAGGAGAGAGAAGTCGGTGCCGTGTTCCCGTGCCGTAGCGTCGCGTGCCATGCAGTTCTCAATGCGCTGTTACCGGCTCAAAAAGGTTCCGACTTTCGCTCAATGTGGCAATACTAATTTAAGTTTAATGGCCGTCCGGAGAACTGTCCACCGAGATGTTCGGAACGACGTGCAACGCTCGAATCGACTTCCGAAACGGTCCCAGACCGGAAAGTAACGGCTCGTTTCCCGGTTTACGGGCCGGTTCGAATCGGCATGACGCTTTCGAGGGCTACCGGAACTTCTTGTAGACGCTCGACAGCGCGTTGGTGACGCGCGTGCCGTTCTCGACGCTGTAGTACGACCGGAGTTCCGGCCCGAACTTCGCCTTGTACTCACAGAGGCGCTGCTCGTTCGCGCCCACGAGGTCGTAGCGTTCGAGGCCGCGGTCGATGGCGTCGGTCACGATGGCCCAGTCCACGAGGTCGTTGACCGGGAGGTCGCGGTCGTGTTTCGCACCGCCCTGCCACCGGTAGACGGTGTCGCCGAACTCCAGTGCGACCATTCCGCCCGCGATTTCGCCGTCGATTTCGCAGGCGTAAGGCCGGACCGCGCCCTCGGGGAGTCGTTCGTAGAGTTCGGTCACGAACGCGGGGGTGACGCCGTAGGACTCGTCCTGCTCGCGGTGGCGCTCGCGGACCTGCGAGACGACGGCTTCGATTTCGTCGGGACCGCCCTCGTACACCCGGAAGTCGCCGTCGGTCCGGATGTTGTTGCGGGCGTCCGAGGAGAACGACATCAGCACGTCGTCCGCGCCGGGCGTCAAATCCACTTCGTAGGTGTGGCGCACGGTCACGTCGAAGTCGCTCCACTCGAACGGGCGCACGTCGCGGTACGAGGGGTCGGGCCGAATCTGGGTGTACTTCGGGCCGAGTTCGCGCTCGACCCAGTCGAGACACCCCTCGACGAACAGCCTGTTTCGGCGCTCTGCCTTCCGACGCTTGAGTTTGGCCTGATTCAGGAGCGCCGGGCCGAGGTACGACACCCACAGCCCCGGCGCTGGCGAGAACGCCATCGTCATCCCGCCTTTCCGGGTCTCGAACACCGGGAGGACGCCGACCGGCTCCTGGCCCTTGTAGCCGACGAGCGGGTGAAGGCGGGCGTCGGCGTGTTCGGCCTGCACTTCGAGCGCCTCGCGGTAGTGGAAGACGTTGGCCTGGGGCGACCGCTCCACGAAGTCGTTCCACCGCTCCAAGTCGTCTTCGTCGGCGCGTGCGATACTGATGCCGTTCTTCTCGATTGTGACGCTCATGTTATTCGAGGTATCCTAAGTCCGCGAGTCGCGCTTCGACGTCGCCGTCGTTCGTCTCCACCTGCGCGTCGGCGTCGAACTCGGGGTACGACTCGGTGCCGGTCGATTCGACCGCCGGAAGCACCGACCCGTCCATCCGGTCGCCCGCCGGGACGCCGAGGGTCGCCAGCACCGTCGGGGCCACGTCGAACAGGTGCGCGCCCGAGATGTCGGTGTCGGCGTCGATGCCCTCGCCCGCGAGCGCGACGATTCCCTCGCGCTTGTGGTTGTAGGGTTCGGTCGGCGGGCCGAACGTGCCGTCGCCCACGCGCGTCGAGAGGAACTGGTCGAAGTCGGCCGGAATCGTCACCACGTCGGGCGCGCTGTCCACGTACGGTCCCGAGAACACCTCCTCGCGGCGGGCGACCCGCTCGAACGCGGGCCGCCCGTCGGGCGTCTCGACGCTCGACAGCATCGCCACGAGGTCGTCTCGAATTTGGTCGTAGGCCTCGGGCGGAACCACTCCGTTCGGCTCTCTGCCTTCGAGATTCACCCGGACGCCGAGTTCGATTCGGTCGCGCATGTACGCGACCGACTCCGGAAAGTCCACCTGCTCGGCCGCTGCGCGCGCCACGTCATCGGGCACGCGCTCGGCCACGAAGTCGGCGAGACCCACCGCGTCGAGCGCGGCGTGGATGCGCTGGCTCGTCAGGCCGACCGAGGCCCCGGCCGAGAGGCCGCGCGCGACCAGACTCGGGTCGCGCGCGGCCTCTCCCTTTCCGGATTCGCCGTTCCGAAGCTGATTCGCGGCGATGGTGGACCACGCGGGCATCCCCTCGCCGCCTTTCTTTGTCTCGACGAGGCCCTGCTCGCGGAGGAACTCGTTGACCCGGAACTCGTGGCCGTCGTACTCGCCCATGCCGTGGTCGCTCACCACGAGGACAGTGTCGGGGTCGCAGGCGTCGAGTATCGCGCCCACCTGCTGGTCCACCGCCTCGTAGACCGCCCGGACTTTCCCGTCGTCGCCGGGGAACTCGTGGAACACGGTGTCGGTCTGCTGGAACTGGACGAAGCCGAACTCCGGGTCGAATCTGTGGGCGAGGTAGCGAAACGCCTCGCCGCGCATCCGGACGAGTCGGCGGTACCACTCGACTTTCTCGTCGCCCGACGCATCTCGTGGCGCGTACACCCGGTACTCCCCGATTTCGTCCCGAATCTCCGAGAGGAGTCCCTCGGGATGGCAGTCGGGGTTCTCGGGCGCGGTGTAGCCCGGAACGACCGCGCCGTCGATTTCGCGGGGCGGATGGGTGACCGGCGCGTTGACCACGACGCTCGACAGGCCGCGCCGGTCGAGAAGTTCCCAGAGGGTCCGCTCGCGGACGTGGGAGGCGTTCACCACGTCCCAGTCGTAGCCGTCGAACGTCAGAAACCCGAACACGCCGTGCTTGCCGGGGTTGACGCCGGTGTAGAGCGACGGCCACGCGCTCGGGGTCCACGGGGGAATCTGCGACCGGAGTCCGGCGTCGGCACCCCGGTCGAAAATTGATTCGAGTCGCGGGAGCGCGCCGTCCTCGAACAGGGGTTCGAGGACGGACCGACACCCCGCGTCCACCCCCACTACGAGGGTCTGCATCGTCGTCTGCGGGCGGTCAGCCATGTACCGGATATCGCACACGTCCGGCCTTTGTTATGGGGCGTCTGTCGTCCGACAAATCCCTCCTACCCGGCCGAAAACCGGGTATGCTCTCGTTACCGCGCCGACTTCGAGCGGTAACGGTCGCTTACGTTCGACCGTTCCGACCGTTCCATCGACGGCCAATAGACTTAAATCGGTAAGCTATCATTGAAATTGAATCGGCAGGTTTTTAAATGGAGACTATTCTATTGAAAATCGCATGGCACGCGACAAGACGGCAGGCGAGAACGATTCGGAGACTTCGCTCCTCGACCGACGGTCGTACCTCAAGCTGGCGGGTGCGGCGGCGGCGTCGGTCGCGGCAGTGAACGTATCGAGCGGTTCGGCCGACGCGGCGGACTACGAGACCATCGAAATCCCCGCTGGCGAGCGACGGACCTTCAACGTCGGGTCGGGCGAGACGTTCGAGAACAAAATCATCGACATCTCGGCCGACGGCGCTCACTTCAAGCTCATGACGAGCGGGAGCGGGTGGACCGTCCGGAACATCGGGGTTCGCGGCGAGAACAACGACCGCTCGGACACGTTCGCGTGTTTCTACTGTCGCGCCGACAGCGGCGGCGAGGGACTCGTGGAGAACGTCTACATGGGCGACGGGTCGGTCGACCGGTGCGGTCACGCCGCCTTCTCGGGATACGGCAACGCCGGGCACGTCACCCTCCGGAACGTCCACGTTCAGGGCTGGTCGGCCGACGGCATGTACCTGAGCCAACCCGGCGTCCCCGGAAACTCCGGCGGCACGTTCACCATCGAGCGCGCGTTCGCGAAGAACAACAACATCGAGAACATCCGCATCGGGACCGAGGGGAGCGAAATCCGCGACTCCGTGGTCCACGTCGAGGGCACCGGCGCGGTCACCGCCAACGAGTCGGGCCAGAAGAATCCCCGCGGAATCTGGTTCAAAGAGGAGAGCGGCCTGCTCGCCCGGAACTGCGACGTCCAAGTGTCGGGCGCGGACGCCGTCTACGGCGGCGGCGGCCAGAACGGCGGCGGAACGCTCCAAAACTGCCGGGTCGAAGGCTCCATCCGGGGCAACGTCACCGAGGAGAGCGTTTCGGGGTCGCCCGACATCACGCCGCCCGACAGCGTCCCGATGTCGGCCGAGGAAGCCGCCTCGGGCGGTTCGGAATCCGGCGGCACCACCCAAGCGCCGACGACCGAGCAGGAGTCCGACGACTCGGGCGACTCGGACGGGACGGTCCTCGAACTGATTTCGGCCGATGGCACCGAGAACGTCGGCTACGCGTTCACCGTCGAGGGCGACGTGTCGAAGCACGAGTCCTCCGACGGCCACGCAGCGAACGACAACGACACTATCACCGACAACGGCGACGGCACCGTCTCGGTCGACGGACTCTCGGGTAACAGCTACGGTGACGCCTACCTCGTGAACGGCACCGTCACCGCGATGGAGGCCGACGAGTCCAACTGGACGCTCCGGTACGGCGGCGAGGAGGTCACCGCCGCCGACCTGACCGACGCCGGTGGGTCCGATGGCGACTCCGAATCCCTCCCCAAGAAACTGGTCATCGACGGGAGCAACCGCCCGCGGGGCGCGACCACCTACACCTTCGAGGTCGATGGCGAGGTCGAGAAGAGCGCCGAACTCGGCTCCATCAACGCCTTCGACACGGCCTCCGACGGCGAGATTTCGGGCCGCGTCGTCGGCGGAGCAGACGGCTACCGCTTCTCGGGCACCATCGTCGGCTTCGAACTCGACGGTCCCGCGAACGTCCGCGTCGAAAACGGCTCCTGATTCGATTCCGTTCCAGAGAGAACGCGAGTTCGCGTTCTCTCGGTTCGCCGATTCGCCGCGCTTTCCGGTGACTGTTACTCACTACCCTGTTCGCTTGCCCCGCGACAGCGTAGCGGGAGCTACGCTGTCGCCTTCTAACCATATTTCAGTTGTCGCTTTTAGCTCGCCCACCGACCGACTCGCGCGTAGCCCGCCCTTGTCCGAGAATCGCCCCGGCCTGAACCGCCGAAGGCCGGGCATAACAATGGGTCTCGCGGCCGTTTCGTCGTTCGACAAGAGGAAACGATGTCTGCACACACAGTTCGACCGCCAGCGTGCGCGCGACCCGAGACGAATCGGCTCGCTTCGGAGGTGCGTCGATGACCGACCGGACCGTACTCGTCGGATTCGACGCGCTCGATTTCCGGTATCTCGACGCCTTCGAATCGTCGCTCCCGAACTTCTCGGCGCTCCGCGAGGAGGGGGTCGAGGCCCCGCTTCGCTCGACGTTTCCGCCGTGGACCGGGAGCGCGTGGCCCTCGATGTACACCGGAACCGACCCGAGCCACCACGGCGTCTACGGCTTCTTCCACCACACCGAGGGCTACCCGGACGACGACGAACTCGTGACCCGCAATCGCGTCCGACGCCCGGCTATCTGGAACTACCTCGACGCGACCGACGACCCCGCGGTCGCGCTCAACGTCCCGGTCACGCATCCCGCCGAGTCCATCGACGGCGCGCTCGTCCCCGGCTACCTCGCCCACGAGGACGACGCCGGACACCCCGAGGGCGTCCGCGACGAACTCTCGGACGCCATCGGCGAACCCTACACCATCTACTCGCGCGGCGAGACGAGCGACGACAAGGCCGAGAAGCGCGCGGGCTACCTCGACCTCATCGACCTTCGGGCGAGAGCGGCAGAGCACCTGCTCGACGCCTACGACTGGAAAGTCGCGGTCGTGCAGGTCCAGAAGACCGACGCGGTGTTCCACAACTTCGACGACCGCGAGACGTTCCGCGCGGTGTACGAGCGCGCCGACGACCTGCTCGGTCGGGTCCGCGACGTAGTGGACGACGACACGAACGTCGTGGTCTGCTCGGACCACGGCATCGGTCCCGTGGACGGCTACACGGTGTACCTCAACGAGGTCCTCCGCGAGCACGGCTTCGTGGAGACGACGAGCGACGCCTCGAACCCGACGCTCGCCACAGAGAAGTCCGCGCTCACCGGCGAGGGCGGCGGCGGGGAGTCGAGCGCGGACGGGACCGGTACCAAACCGACAGCCACTGCGCGCGCGGTCTCGGCCGCGACGACCGCGCTCGGTGCGGTCGGAGTCACGCCCGGTGACGCCTACGGCGTCGCCAAGCGAATCGGCGTGGACGACCTGCTCACGAGCGTCCTCCCCGACGAGGCAATCGCGGCGGCGGGCGAGAGCGTCGATTGGACGGCCTCGGCGGCCTACTGCCGAACCGCGGAACTCGGGGTCCGGATAAATTTGGACGGCAGGGAACCGAACGGCGTCGTTCCGGCCGACGACTACGAGCGAGTCCGCGACGAACTCGTCGAACTCCTCTCGGCGCTCCGAACCCCCGACGGCGACCCCGTCTTCGAGTGGGTGAAACGCCGCGAGGAGGTGTACGACGGCCCGTTCGCCGAGCACGCGTGCGACGTTCTCTTCCTCCCGACCGAGATGAACCACGTCGTGAGTCCGTCGCTCATCGGCCAGCGGTTCGTCCCGGTCGCGGACCACGACCACAAACTCGACGGCGCGTTTCTGGCGGCCGGTCCGGCGTTCGACGCCGACGCCGACCTCGACCGCCTCTCGCTGACCGACGTCGCGCCCGTCGCGCTCGCGTCGGTCGGCCGCGACGTGCCCGAGCGGATGACCGGGTCGGTTCCCGAGGGTCTGCTCGAACGCGACCACTCGCGGGTCGCGTACGGCGACGTGCCGTTCGGGAGCGACGCCGAGGCGACCGAAGACGACGGTTCGGTGGAGGAGCGACTCAGCGACCTCGGCTACCTCTAAGCTGACTCGGCCTGATTAACAGGACCCGTTTCTCCGATTTCCGTTGGTTCTCACGTTCGCGTCTCGGGTGGTAATCGTCCGACCGCTCACGGCGATGAGCGAGTCGCGCACTGCACACCCCTCGGCGTCGGTGACGAACACGCCGTCTCTCGACCCCGAAGCGTGACGGATGCAGATGTTCTCGAACGTACAGTTGTCGCGCCCGCTCGCCCGAATCGCGGCCCCGCTCGACGCCGACCCCTCGATACGGACGTTCCGGCAGGTCACGCCCCAGTTCTCGGGGAGGCTGTTCATGCTCGGCATCGTCTGGCCCTCGATGCTATCGACCGGCTTCCGGACGTGTATCGCTCGCGCGCTGGCGTCGGTCCGAACCCGGGTGTTCTCGACGGTCGCGCTCCCGAACTGCTGGCCGACGACGATGGCTCCCGAGCTGTACGTCCCCGTCAGGTCGGTGATGGCAACGTCGCAGTTTCGGATTCGGACGCTCGCGCCCTCCTCCATCCAGATGCCGCGCATGTTGGGCTTGCTGTCGGGTTGTCGGGGGTCGTCCACGCGAACCGTCACGCCTCGAACGACCGCGCCCGAGGGGCCGCCGCCGACTCGGACCTGGTCGATACCGCAGTTTGCGTAGTAGCCGCCGACGACTTCGAGCGGCCCGGAGTGGGGCGAGGCGTACAGCCCCTCGGCCCAGTGCTCGACCCGACAGTCCCTGACGACGAGCGTGCCGACGCTCTTGGGGAAGGTGTAGATGGCGTTCCCGGCGGTCGAGCCGTCGGGGAGCCTCACGTTCTCGAACAGGAGTCGGGAATCGGGGTCGGCGACCGCGATTTCGAATCCCCCGCGCGGGACCTGTCGGTGGCCCCGAAGCGCCACGTCGCGGACCACGTTGTCGCCGCCGGTCACGGTGATGTAGTTGACCGGCGCGGTCTCTTGGGCGGTGCAGTCGAGCGTGAACCCCGTGAAGACGAGGTCTCGAAGCTCGTCCCACATCAGCCAGTAGTCTTGCTTGCCATCCGGCGGGACCAGCACCGCGTCGTCGCCGACGACGCCGACGTTCCGGTAGTCCACGACCCGCCACCCCCGGAGGCGGTACCGGCCCTCGGGGAAGTAGAACAGGGTGTTGTCGGCGAGGTGCTCGTCGAGGACCGCGTTGACGGGGTCGCCGCCCGAGGTGTCAGCGCCCGCATCGGCGACGTTCACGACGTTCTCGAACCGATCGGTGGTCTCGGGGTCGATGTCGTCTTCGCTCTCAGTGGTTTCTCTGGCCTCGGTCGTGTCCGGGGTCGTGGCGTCCGTCGTCGGAGTCTCGGTCTCTCGGCGGGTGGTTTCGGTCGGGTCGGGGTCGCGACCCCACTCGCCGCATCCCGCGAGCGTGGCGGCGACGGCGGCCGCGCCGACCGCCCGGAGATACGAGCGTCTCGCGGACGAACTCTCGTCTCGCTTCACGCCCGGCCCTTGGCACGTCGAAACCATTGTTATGGGCGTCCTGTTCGGTATAGGCCGGCTCTTCCGGTGGCCTACGGCACCTCCTCGTCCGGAACCGACGCCGTTTCGTCCTGACCACGAGCGAACGCGGTTCGCACGGGCGGCATTCCGTCGAGGACCCAGAGCAGGGCGACCGACGCCAGCAGGCCGAGTTCGACCGCGACGTACGCCGAGAGCTGTCCGGTCAGGACCTCGTTCAGATACCGGCCGAACAGGTACCCGACCATCTCGACGAACCCGATGCTCGCCTCCGACTCGGGCGCGGGCACCACCGGCCAGAACAGGAAGCCGACGTTCGCGCGCCCGCCCAATAGCATCGGGGAGACCACGTCGCCCGGCAAGTGAGCGAGGTAGCCGAATCCGAACGCGACACCGACTCGCCGCCGACCGAGCGCGGCCCCGACGACGACCGCGAGGGCCGACGCCGGAACCGCGAAGAACACCGAGTGTGCCAGCGAGTGGCCGCTCGGTAGGACGCCCAGCGCCCACGCCAGCGGTTTGTCCACGAGGTCAGGGAACTGGGTTCCGACCGCGAGCGCGATGACCGCGGCTCCTCGCGGCGCTCCGGACCCGAACGCGCGGGTCGAGAGCGAGTACGCGACGTATCCGACGGCGAGGTGTTCCCAGGGCCACATGAGAGTTAGCGAGCGCGAGTCACGAGTCCGTGCTACTCGGTCACGTTCACCCAGACGTGAACGTGTTCGTCGGCGTTCTCGGTGCTCGGGTCGTCGGGCGGATCGCCGTCGTACACCAGGTACGCGAGCCGAAGTTCCTCGCCGGTCATAGTCGGAGTCACGTCGTGGCGCGTTTGCCACGACTCGTTCGGGCCGACCGTGGGGGTGAACCGCGCGAGGTCGCGGTCCTGTACGACGCGCGCGCTCCCGTCGTCGGCCTGCCGCACGCGCTGGAGTTGCGCGACGACGGTGTACTCGACCGTCTCGCCCTCGTGATTGTCGAGACCGACCACGATGGGCCTGCTCTCGCTGGTGGTGAAGTTCTGCGGGTAGTCCTCGGCGACCAGTTCGCCCGTCTCGTTCTGCGACAGCAGGTAGGCGTCGGTGTACGACTGGTCGGGACCGGGTACGGCGACCGCGAAGCCGACCGTCGCGAGCGCGACCACGACCGCGAGCGCGAGACCGACGTTGAGCGCGGATTCGCCGAGCGAGCCGCCACGAACTCCGCGCCGAGCGTCGGCGACCCACGCCCGGACCGGGAGCGAGAATCGGCGGTCGGCGGGCCGACGCGCCCGCCGAACCGCCGCGACGACCGCGCACGCGACGACGAGCGCGGCCACCGAAAACAGGACGGTCGCGGGCGCAATCGGCCACGGGGAGGCCGCGAGCGCGATTCCGAGGACGGGCAGGAGCGCGACGCTCACCCCGAAACCGAGCGCGGCGCGTTCGACCATGCCGAGACCGTGGCGTGGGGCGTCCGCGAGCGTCCAGTCATCTGGCGCGTCGTCGGGGGTCGCACCGGGAAACAGCGCCGAGACCAGCGCGTAGCCCGGCGCGAAGAACAGCAGCGGGAGACCCATCGCGACCGCGACCGGGGTCCGGTAGACGCCGGGCTGAGACAGCACGACGGCGGCGACTGCGACGTAGCTCACCAGCGCCAGCAGGTCGATTGCGACCGCGGGCCGGGTCAGGCGCTCTAGCCACGTCTCGGCGGCGGTGTCGAGGCTCATCGCGGCGTCGAGTTCTCCCGTCGCAGTGTCCGCGATGGACGCGACGAGGGCGGTGCTACGGCTCCCGTTCGGTGCGAACGCGCGGCGTCTCGGCGACTCATTGGCGTGGCTATCGAGGGATTGGCACTTTGTTATCGGCCGTCTGTCTCGGGCTACGCCCGGCCTACGACCGGAATCCCGACGCCGACGCCGGGGTCGGTCGTCCCCGGAATTTCGCCGACTGTCGCGCTCACACCGGGATTCAGACGCCGCCTACGCTCGGCTCAGCCGCCACATAACAAAGGCCCGAACGCTGGCATACCGAGAGTAACGTTCGCTCCGGCGGCGCTCCGTCGGGGAGAGCTGGAACAACGCCCGGATACTCCGGGGAAACGTCAGATTACCATGGGATTGCACGACAACGCGAGCTTCGACCGGAGGTATCGACCATGACGAAAACACTCCTGAGCGTCCTGCTGGTGGTGGTGGCCCCCCCCCCCCGGGGGGGGGGACGGGCGGGCGGGGGGCGGGCCGCCGGCGCGCCCCCCGCCGCCGGGTCGGTGGACGGTCTCCATTCGCTCGACGAGACCACGCACGGAGCGGACGCGCTCGATGGGTCGAGCGCGTCCGCACAGCCCATCGACGTCAACGATTCGGAGCTTCCGGAGCGGTGGAACGCGACGGTCGGCGGCGACGGCGACGACAAGCTCACGACCGGCGTCAAGACCGACGGCGGGTATCTCGTGGTGGGCTGGACCGACTCCGGCGCGAGCGACGACGCCGACGACGGCTACGCCGCGATGGTGGACGAGAGCGGGCAGACGACGTGGGAACGGAGCTACGGCGGGTCGGGCACCGACCGGCTGTTCGACGTGGAGGAAGTCGAGGACGGCTACGTACTCGCCGGATTTACGAGCGGAGGCGACGCCGAGCGCAACGCGTGGACGCTCAAAATCGACGACTCGGGCGACACCGAGTGGGAGCGAACCTACGGCGACGACGACCGCTCGGCGTTCTGGTCGCTCGAGACGTCGGGCGACTCGATATACGCGGGCGGCTGGCAGAAAGAGGGTAACGCCGAGGCGCTGTTGATGGAACTCGATTCGGACGGCGACGAGGAGTGGAGCCAGACGTACGACACGCTCCGGTCGGGGTCCGACGAGTACCTCAACTCCATCTTCGTGACCGACGGCGGCGACCTCCTGCTCACCGGCACTATCGAGAGCGATACGTACGACCCCTCGGACGGGTGGGTGCTGAAGGTCGATAGCGAGGGCGACGAGAAGTGGAGCGAGGAGTACGGCGGCACCGACGTAGACCGGGTCCACGACGCCGCGGCCGCGCCCGACGGCGGCTTCGTCCTCGCGGGCAGAACCGCGAGCCATGCCGACGGCGAGCAGGACGGCTGGCTCCTCAAAATCGACGGCTCGGGCGAGACTGAGTGGGAGCGGACCTACGGTTCGGACAAGGACGACGCCTTCTACGGCGTGCTGTCGGCCGACGGCGGCTACGTCCTCACGGGCGCGAAGCACAAACTCGGCGACCGGGGGGCAGACGGCTGGATGGTCCGGACCGACGGCGACGGCAAGAAGCAGTGGGACCGGACGTTCGGCCAGCAGTACTGGGACAAGTTCTGGCCCGCCATCGACGGCCACGGCGGCGGCTACCTCGCGCTCGGGGACACCACCAGCTACTCCGAGAATCAGGACGGCTGGCTCGTCCGGGTCGGCGGCCCCGCCTCGGCCGCGATTCAGGACGCCGACGAGAGCGAATCGGGAACGACCGTCTCGCTCAGGGACTCGCCGGTCCGGTCGGTGACGCTCCCCGAATCGAACGTCTCGGGCGTCCTCACGGTCTCTGAGCGCGCGGACCTCTCGGACCTCTCGCCGCCCGGCGACCCGGTGTACGCCGTGGACGTGACCGGTCCCGAGTCCGCGGCCAACGACTCCGCGACCGTCGAACTCTCGGTGCCGACCGAGGACCGCGACGCCGACGACCTCAGAATCGCGCGACAGACCGCCGACGACTGGGACGTGCTGGAGACCGAGGTCGTCTCCGAGGACAACGAGACCGCCGTGCTGTCGGCCGAGACCAACGGCACGAGCACCCTCGCAGTGACCGAAGTCGCGGCTCCGACCGCCGAAATCGGCGGCGACGAGGTCGTGACGGTCGGCGAGTCGGCGAGTCTGAACGCGGACGAATCGAGTGCCGAGAACGCGACCCTCGAACGCTACGAGTGGTCCATCGACGGTGAGACCGACGACGGCGAGACGACCGACGTCAGCTTCGACGACCCCGGCGAGCGCGAGGTGTCGCTGACCGTCACCGACTCGGCGGGTCTGCGCGACACCGCGACCGCGACGCTCGTGGTCAACGACCGGCCCGAAGTCGATGTCGAGACGCCCGACTCGCTCGAAGTCGGGAGCGCGGCGACCTTCGCGGCCGACGTGACCGACGAAGTCGGCGAGACGACCGTCACGTGGCGGTTCGGCGACGGCGAAGTCACCGGCGAGTCGGTCGAACACAGCTTCGGGTCGCCCGGCACCCACACCGTCGAAGTGGTGGTCGAGGACGAGTACGGCGCGACCGCGACCGAAGAACTCTCGGTCGAAGTCGCGTCGCAGGGCGACGAAGATGCGGAGCCGACCGACACGACGACCGACGACACCGACCAGACGAGCAGTCGGGTGCCCGGATTCGGTGTGACCGCCGCAGTCGTCGCGCTCCTCGCGGCCGCGCTCGTCGCGCGACGACTGACGTAGCGAACCGTTCACATTGCACACCGTTTCATCCCGACCTCGCACACCATTTCACCTCGTTTCGCGCGCGCAAGCGCCGGGAAACGACGGCTTACGGCCGGGAGGGTACTGAATACTAAATAGCGGTCCGCGACAAGAGACGACCACGAACCCACGGTAACAGCCTCGGATTGGACTCCCCATGAACTGGACCATCCCACCCGTAGACGACATCGACGAATCGTTCGAAGACGGCGACGTGATGCTCGCGGTCGACGACGCAGACGACGAACCGACGACCATCATCGCCGACGTGTCGAACGACGAGGCGTGGCTCGCGATGCCCTACGACGAGTCGAACACGCTCTCGCAGTGGCGGTGACCGCGTCACAAATTCAATTTCTGTATTAGCGCAACAAGAATTAGATGCCTCCGGTCAAAGAAACGACTGTGTCTACCGGACGCGGCATCCTAACCGACTACGAGAAGGACTGCCTTGCAGGAAAAAACGAAAAGCAACGCGAGTACGAAGCGCGTTCCCGAGTACGTGCACGTATAAAAGGGCCGCTCGAAGCGGACATCGAGTTCCTGAGAGAGCACGACCCCGAACTGCTCGAAGAACTTCAGGAAGTAGTTCGTGAACAGCAGTAAATCTCGCAGTGTGGCGTACCCGTATTGGGTACACCACAAGGCGTATCTACTCGGAGGCTTTTGATTTCTCTATGAGCAAAGATGAGCGCGAAGACACCGGCCGATACATCGAGACGGTTACTCTCGACGACGTACTCGGCGTTTTCGAGACAGTGGACGGGCCAGTAGTCACCTCCGGAGATGTCGGCGAAGCGCTCGATTGTTCTCGAGAAACCGCGCGACGGAAGCTTCGAACACTCGAAGAGCAGGGACGAGTCGCCAGTCGAAAGACTGCTGGGAGAGTCGTGTGGTGGGTTGTTGACGAACAAGAGGTCGTACATGGCGTCGACCCAGACGACTCCTTCTGGAAGTTCGAACCCGGCGCGTCGGGTGAGTCGGGCGTCTCCGAGAACGTCGATGAAGTCTTGTACGACAAGGAATCGGCATGAGCGGTGTCGGCGCAACACCGGTATTCATCGACACCGGGGCGTTCTATGCTCGGGCCGATGAAGACGACAAACACCACGAGGATGCGGTTCGTATTTTCCACGGCATCCAGTCCGGTGACATCGCCTACCGGCCAATCTACACGTCTCAGGCCGTTCTCTCCGAGTTTGCGACGCTGGCTCTCTACAAACTCGGCCACGAAACGGCCACCAGAGCGTTACTTGCGATTCGGGAATCTGATAGCGTAAACGTCCTTTCGGTCGACAAGCCCGCCTTCGAAACCGCGGCAGGGCAGTTTGTGGACTACGACGACCAGCAAATCTCGTTCGTGGACCACACGACCAGTGTGCTCGCTGCCGAGCGTGACATCGAGCACATTCTCGCCTTCGACAGTGATTTTCGGACGCTTGGCTTTTCGCTCGTTCCCGCAGATGTAGACCTGTCTGATAACTGACTGCCGACGGGCCGTTTTTCGGCGGCTGACTCTCCGGCCGTTTTCCGGTGGTCTGTGTCACCGAGCGCCGCGAGTCGACGCCGCCACGGAGAGAATCGCTTTTGAACTCCGAGACGCGACGTTCGGTATGAACACGACGCTCACCCTCCTCGCGCTCCTGACCGGCGCGTTCGTCGGCGCGCTGTTTCAGGTGCTCCAGATTCCGATTCCCGCGCCGCCCGAACTCCCCGGACTGATGGGCATCGTCGGTATCTACTTCGGCTACAAAATTGCGGCGGAACTCGGCTACACGTTCGACCTGTTGGCGGCGCTCGGTCTGGCCGGGTGACGCGCTCGGCGATTCGGTCGGCGATTCGGCCGGCGATTCGGCTGGCAATTCAGTCGGCGGTCGGCGGGTCGTACGCGCGGGCCTGCCGCTTGATTCGGTCAGCGTTCGCGGTGACGTGCTCGCCGTCGTCGTAGAGAATTTCGCCGTCTACCATCGTGAACTCCACGTCGTCGCCGTGGGCCGCGAACACGAGGTGTGAGAGCACGTCGTGAATCGGGGTGGCTCTCGTGAGGTCGGTCGTTAGTCCCACGACGTCGGCCTTCCATCCGGGCGCGAGTCGTCCGACCTGCTCGAAGCCCGCCGCCTTCGCGCCGTTCACGGTCGCCATCTCGAAGACGGTCCGGGCCGGGAGCGTCGTCGGGTCGAGGTCCTCGACCTTCTGGAGCAGACTCGCTTGGCGCATCTCCGTGAAGGGGTCGAAGGTGTTGTTGCACGGCGGGCCGTCGTTGCCGAGCGCGACGTTGATGCCCCTGTCGAGGTAGTCCGGAATCGGCGCGATTCCGGACGCGAGCTTCATGTTCGACGACGGGCAGTAGGTGACGTGGGTGCCGGTCTCGGCCAGAATCTCGCGCTCCGAATCGTCGGTCCAGACGCAGTGGGCCAGCACCACGTCCTCGCCCGTGAGACCGACCTCGTCGAGCCAGCGGACGTTCCGCATCCCGGTGTCGGACTCGACTTTCTCGATTTCGTCGCGGTTCTCGCTCGCGTGGGTGTGGATGCGAACGCCGTCGTACTCGTCGGCCAACTCCCGGACGCCCCGGAGACACTCCTCGGTACAGCTAACCGCGAATCGGGGTGTGAGCGCGTACTGGATGCGCCCGTTGCGGGTGTCGTGGTACTCCCGAATCAGGCGTTCGCTCTCCGTAAGCGCGGCGTCGGTGTCCTCTATCAGTCCGTCGGGCGAGTCCTTGTCCATCAGCACCTTCCCGATTCGGCCCCGGATGCCGATGTCGCCCGCGGCGTCGAACGCTTCGTCAGCGTGGCGAACCGAGAGATGGTCGATGACGGTCGTGACGCCCGATTCGAGTAGTTCGGCGTAGCCCAGTTCGGCCGCGAGTCGCATCTCGTCGGCGTCGAGGTCGGCCTCCATCGGGAGGACGTAGTCGAACAGCCAGTCCAACAGCGCGGTGTCGTCGGCGATGCCCCGGCCGAGCGACTGGACCGAGTGGACGTGCCCGCCCACGATACCCGGCGCGAGCACGTCGTAGGCCCGCCGGTCGTGGTCGGGGTACCGCTCGACCAACTCCTCGCGCGCTCCCACCGCGACGATGCGGTCGTCTTCCACGACGAGTGCGCCGTCGTCCACGACCGTGTCGGCGTCCGCGACGACGGTTCCTTCCAGCAACATTCCACAGTGCCAAAATACCGAGACGGGGATATAGTTGGCGATTTCGCGGACGGCGACGGTGGGAAAACGGGAAACGCGCCACCGCCGTCCGAAAGAGATACGTGTCGAGTGACGCACTCTTTCGAACGCTACATGGCGACACCCGAAGCGCAGTCGAGCCGCCGAGAGTCGCGGGCGAGCGGTCGAACGACCGCTCGCCTCCTTCTCGTCGCGAATCTGGTCCCGCTCGCGGGTCTCGCCGTTTTCGGGTGGCGACTGACTCACGCGCTGTTCGTCTACTGGGTCGAACTCGGACTGGCGCTCGTCCTCTACTTCGGCGTGGTCCTGTTCGCCCAACGGGAGTCGAAGCCCGACCAAAAACGCGGCGGGTCGTACCCCGGACCGATACCGTTCCCGCGTCGGTCGGGTTCGATACGGCCGGTCTCGTGGCTGCCGCCGATTCGATATCGGAACGCTCGATACGTTCCCGCGGCCTCCGTCATCGTGACCGTCATCTGGCTCCTCAGTTCGCGAGCGTTTCTGGAGTACCCGAACTTCGATGTCGCGCTGGGGGCCCGAGCGTACGCCGGGGAGTACGTAGCGTACGTCGTCGCGGCGTACTCGCCCGAGGGACTCGCGCTGGCCGTCGTCCTGTTCGGCGTCCGATTGAGGTTCGTCTCTCGGGACTTCTTTCGTCGCGGACTGGTCGAGCGCTACTCGGCGGCGATGCTGATGGAGATTCCCTGCCGGGTCGCGCTGTTCTGGTTCGGGGTCCTCGTCGCGCTCGCCCCGGTCGCGCTACTCGTCGCCGCGACCGGTGCGTATCCGGCGATTGCGGGCGGTCTCATCGCCGCAATCGTCGTCGTCTCGAAGCTGGCGACCGACCGGGCGCTCGTCCGGATTCGATACCGAAACGACCCCGGTTGGTTCGCGAGGCTGTTCGCGCCGAACCGCCGCGAGGCCGAACACGGGTCCGAAACCGACCGAACGGTCGGCGCGCGACCTCGCGGATAGCATCCTCGTCCGGAAAGCGAACAGCTTCAAAAGAGTTCGTGCGGTATCGTCACCCGTGAAAGACCACGACGACGCGGACCTCCGCGACGACTCGGATCTCAATCCCGACACCGACCGCTCGCCCGCCGACGCCGAAATAAACGACACGCCGACCGTCTCGTGCGCCAGATGCGACCGCGAGTGGGACCTCGGCTACGAACTCGACGACCTCGGTGTCGGGAATCAGGCGGTCGAGCAGTTCGCGCTTGACCACCAGCGACACACCGGTCACTTCCCCGACGGCATCGCGACGTGGCGCGCGGCCTGTCGAAACTGCCCCGAGACGGTCGAGCGCCTCTCGAAGACCGCGGTCCGGCGGTGGGCCGAAACCCACGCCCGACACACCCGCCACAGCATCGAACTCCGGCACGCGACCGACGACGAGACGACGGTCGTCGGGGACGGCGACCGCTGAACTCCGGCGCTGGCAAACCCTCGACCGGAAGCGTGCGTTTTCACAGACTAGCGAATTTTCACAGTCCAGCGAACAGTGAGCCTTCGGCTCGCGCACGAGTGATTCTACCGCGAGCGAGGGGCCAAGCGCGGCCTGAGGCCGCGTTTGGCCCCTCGCTCGCGGCTCTTTTTTGGTCCAGATTTTTTCGAGGAGTGGTGCGTTAGCAGACCCCGCCGCCGCGCGGCGGCGGGGTCTGCGCGCACCCGACGAAGAAAAAAGGTGGAAGCGTGGGTTCTAGTAGCTACGGACTTTCGGCTCGTAGGTCTTCTCCTCGCCGTCGAGGATGACCGGCTTGTAGTAGAGGTCGGGCGTGCCGTCGTCCCACGCGAGCATCGTGTGCTTGAGCCACTCGTCGTCCTTGCGCTCCTGGTGTTCCTGTCGCCAGTGCGCGCCGCGGAACTCGTCGCGCGCGAGTGCACCGAGCGTGATGGCCTCCGCGAGGTCGATGAGGTTCTGCATCTCGATGGTGTGGATGAGGTCGGTGTTGAACGTCCGCGAGGGGTCGTCCACGTACACGTCTTGGTACGCTTCCCGAACCTCCCGGATGTCTTCGAGCGCCTGTTTCAGGCCCTCCTCGTTCCGGAAGACGTTGACGTTCTGGGTCATCGACTTCTGGAGCTTCTCGCGGAGTTCGGCCTGCTGGATGCCCTCGTCTTTCTCGATGAGGTATTCGACGCGGGTGCGCTCGTTCTCGACTGCGCGCCGGACCACATCGTCGGCGGACGCGACAGCGGTTTCTCCGCCGTCGGACCGCGGGTCCGACGAGACTCGCGAACCATCGGTTCGCTCACCACCGTCGGCGACCGCACTTTCGTCCTCGCCGCCGTCCGCGACTGCGCCCGGTTCGACCGGCGTGTCGAGGTTGTCCTCGGTCTCGAACTCGTCGGCCTTCCCGGTCGCGATTTCGGGTTCGCCGAGGTCGGTGCCCGCGGCGTGGCGGCCCGCGCGCGCGCCGAACACGATGAGTTCGGGGAGCGCGTTGCCGCCGAGTCGGTTCGACCCGTGGACCGAGACACAGGCGCACTCGCCCGCGGCGTACAGGCCGTCGATGCAGGTCTGACCGTGTTCGTTGGTCTCGACCCCGCCCATCGCGTAGTGCTGGCCGGGCTTGACCGGCATCGGCTCTTCGAGGCCGTCGACGCCCTCGAAGTCGCGCGCGAGGTGGAGGATGTTTTCGAGGCGGTCGGTGATGCGCTCCTCGCCGAGGTGGCGCATGTCGAGGTAGACGTACTCGTCGTCCACGCCTCGGCCCTCGTTGATTTCGGTGAGTTCGGCGCGCGAAACCACGTCGCGCGAGGCGAGTTCCCCGGCGTTGTTCGCGTAGCCGTACTCGAACATGAAGCGTTCTCCCTCGGCGTTGTAGAGGATACCGCCCTCTCCGCGCACGCCCTCCGAAATCAGGACCCCCGTGGAGGGGAGCGTGGTCGGGTGGAACTGGATGAACTCCATGTCTTCGAGCGGCGCGCCCGCCCGATACGCCATCGCCGCGCCGTCGCCGGTGTTGGCGACCGCGTTGGTGGTGTGGTCGTACACCTGCCCGAGACCGCCGGTCGCGAGGATGACGCCGTTTCGCGCCTTGAACCCCTCTATCTGACCGGTCTTGATGTCGTAGGCGACCACGCCGTGACACTGCCGGTCGCTCGGGTCGTCCTCGTCGGTGACCGCGAGACGGCTGACGTACCACTCGTCGTACACCTGAATCCCGCGCTTGACGACCTGCTCGTACATCGTGTGGAGCAGGTGGTGGCCGGTCTCGGCCCCGGCGTAGGTGGTTCGGGGGAACGAGAGGCCGCCGAACGGTCGCTGAGAGACGCGGCCGTCGTCCTCGCGCGAGAACGGCATCCCCCAGTGTTCGAGTTGGACGGTCTCTCCGGGACTGTCCTGGGCCAGCGTCTCGATTGCCGGGGCGTCGCCGAGGTAGTCCGACCCCTTCATCGTGTCGTAGGCGTGGAGGTCCCACGAGTCGCCGTCGCGAATCGCGGCGTTGATGCCGCCCTCGGCCGCGCCCGTGTGACTTCGGACCGGGTGAAGCTTCGTTACGATGGCAACGTCGGCACCCTCCTCGTGGGCCGCGATGGCCGCTCGGAGTCCGGCACCGCCGCCGCCGATGACTAAAACGTCGTGTTCGTGCATAGTTGAATTGTTACCAGAATTTGAGGTTCTGTTTGACCGCTTCGCGCTTGAGTTCCTGAATGTGCTCGGTCAGCGGGATGTCCTTCGGACAGACGTTCGTACAGGAGAACTGGGTCTGGCACCGCCAGACGCCGTGTTCCTGGTCCATGATGTTGAGCCGATGCTGCTTCAAGTCGTCGCCCTCGCGGTCGTCCATCGCGAAGCGATACGCTTTGTTGATGGCCGCCGGGCCGAGGTACTCGTTGTCGCCCGCCGCGATGTTGCACGACGACATGCACGCGCCACACCAGATACACCGCGTGGACATCTTGATTTTCTCGCGGTTCTCCCGCGACTGGCGCTGTTCTTCGAGGTCGCCGCTCGGCAGGTCATCCTCCTGGAAGAACGGCTCGACCGCGTGCATCTGGTCGTAGAAGTGCTCCATGTCCACGACGAGGTCCTTCACCACGTCCTGATGGGGGAGCGGTTCGACCCGAATCGGGGCTTCGAGGTCCGAGATCTGGGTCTGACACCCGAGTCGCTGGCGGCCGTTGACGAAGAACGCGTCCGACCCGCACACCGCCTGCCGACACGAGTGGCGGAACGTCAGCGTGGTGTCGTAGTGGTCCCGGGCGTAGATGAGCGCGTCGAGGACGGTCATCCCCTTCTCGCGGGGGACGTAGAAGTCGTCGAATCGCGGCTCCATCTTGCCTTCGACCTCGGGGTCGTAGCGGAACACCTTGAGTCGGAAGGTGTCGTCGTCCGCGCGCCCGACCGGTTCGGACCCGACGGCCTGGTCGCTGGCGGTTCGCTTCTCTGCGCGTCGCCGGTCGCCGGGCGATTGGCGCTCGGCGGGAGCGGTCTCTGCCTCTGTCTCGGTCGGCTCGTCTGCTTCCTCTTGGATTTGCGTACTCATGTTACATCACTCCGGACATCACGAGCGCGACGTAGGTCCCCTGCGCCGCGAGCGCGAGCGCCGCGACGGCCAGCACGACCTGTACGACGCGCTTTTTCGTGCCGGTGAGTCCCTGATTCAACAGCGCGGCGTAGACGCCGTTGACGCCGTGGAACGTCGCGGTCAGCAGGAACAGCACCATCGTCAGCAGGTAGCCCCACTCCTCCATCCGCGCGGTGGTCTGAGCGAACGTCACTTCGGAGGCGTGGTTGACGAAGTGGAGCAGGAAGAAGTGGAACGCGAGCACCACCACGAGGAACGCCGCCGTGACTCGCTGGAGGAACCACGGAAGGCTCCCGCTACTGAACGAGGAGTAGCGTTCGGCCATTTAAAACGCCCCCTCCAGGAACGTCGGAATCGACGCTAACACGATGACGGCGGTCACGACGAGCGATGCGTAGAAGCTCTTGTCCTGGGCTTCGAGTCCGACGCCGAGGTCCACGAACAGCAGGCGGACCCCGTTCAGGATGTGGAAGACGGCGACCGCGAGCAGTCCGACTTCCATGACGCGGACGAGAAGCAGGCTTTCGAGCCCCTGAAGCGTGTTGGTGTAGGCGTTGGCACCGGAGAGCGCGGTACTCAGCACGGCGATGTGGGTGAACAGATAGCCGATGAGTACCCACCCGGTGAATTTGTGAAGTATCCAGGCCCACATCCCGGCCGTGAACTCCCGCCACCGGCCGAAATCTTCGATGAGGCCCCGATTGTACGATTGACTCATACTTGTCCGTTCGGGAAGTTGGACCGTGGGCAAATAGAAGTTACGAGAAACGCGCCGCCTCGATACGTTGGAAATCCGCGAGGACGACGCGCGATTTCGGCCGCCGCCGTCGCGTCCCTCCCAATATCACGTACTCGACACTACCGCGTCTCGGGCGGCGGCGACACGTCGCCGTCGCCCTCCCGGTCGTTTCTCGCCCGGTCGCGTTTCAGGGCGCGTCGGGTGTCGGCCGCGAGTTCGACCATGTGACACAGCGGATTCCCCGGATACACGACCGGATTTTCGAGGACGCCGACGAGCAGTCCCGTGAAGGGCGCGCGAACGCGCTCGCTGTCGGTCTTGAACGGGTTCGTGATGGTGCAGATGACGTCACCCTCGTAGACGAGCGACCCGCGGTCGTGGTGCATCTCCACGATGCCGCCCACGTCGGCCCGGAGCCACGTCTTCTCCTTGTCGTCGTCGATGATGGTGCGCCACCCCGGCCACTTGACCGCGTCGGTGCGGTGGACGCCGAACTCCGCGAGGACGCTCTCGACGCCTTCGAGGCCCCGGTCGATGAACTCGCGTTGGAAGCGGTGGGCCTCGCCCATCTCGATGGTGATGGTCGGCGTCCCGTACTCGCTGGCTTCCCGGCGGAGCGCGCCGGTCGGCCCCTCCGAGGAGATGATGACGTTCGACCCGAACGCCTTGGCGACTCGCGCGACTTCGGGGTCGTTCATGTCCGCGCGAGCGTGGAGCATGTTCGTTCGCCCGCGCGTGGAGGTGTGAAAGTCGAGGCCCACGTCGCACGGGGCGACGAAGTTCCGGAATATCTGGTGGGCCATTCGCTTCGCGCTGGTCGAGTCGGGACTCCCCGGGAACGACCGATTCAGGTCGCGGTCGTAGATGGGGAGGTAGCGCTCCTGGGCGATGAAGCCCGGGACGTTCAGCACGGGGAGACAGACCAGCGTGCCACAGAGGTCGTCGTGGTTCCACTCGTGGGCGACTTCCCGAACGACCTCGATGCCGTTGAGTTCGTCGCCGTGGGCCGCCGCCGAGAGGAACACGGTAGGTCCCGGTTCGGCACCGTTGACGATGGTGACGGGAATGCGAACCGGGTCGCCGAGATACGTCTCGCTGATGCCGTACCGAATGTTCTGCGTCTCGCCCGGTTTGACGATGCCGCCGTTGTAGGTGAATGCGTCGTCGTCGTCCGACCCGGTCATATCACCCTCTCGGACCGCGCCGTATATAACAGATTGGAACTCGAAAAGTCGTCGGCGCGACCCGGCCGCCGCCGGAGAGATGTGATTCGACACCGATTCACACCGAACGTTCGATACCCTCCTTTTTAAGATGGGCCGCATAATATATGTACACCAATGAGTGACGACGGTTCTGGCGTGCGCGTGGGTGTGCTGAGTCTACACAACAGTAAGGAAACCAAGGCGATTCTGAACGCAATCGAAGACCTCGGTCACGACCCCCACTGGCTTCGTGAAGAGAACACCGCGGTCCGAATCGAGGACGGGACCGTCCACCTCGAACCCGAAATCGACGTGGTGGCGAACCGACTCCTGCTGTCGAACACCGAACAGCCCTCCGAGGCGCTCGGACTCGCGAAAATCTACGATTCGCTGGTCCCGGTCCTCAACGGACCGAGTTCGGTGATGACCGCGATTCACAAATTCTCGACCGCGACCGCACTGAGCGACGCCGGAATCCCGGTGCCCGACGCGCTCCTCGCGCTGTCGAACGACCGCCTCAACGACGGCCGGGCCGACTTCGGCGAGGAGGCCGTCTACAAGACCGCCATCGGCACCCACGGCGGCGGCACGTGGAAGGTCGGGCCGGACGAACTCGTGAACCCCCGCGTCGGCGACCGGCAGGCGTTCCTGCAGGAACTCATCGAGCGCGACGAGGGCGAACACCGCGACCTTCGCGTGTACGTGGTCGGCGACCGCATCGTCGGCGCGATGAACCGCTACGCGCCCGACAACGACTGGCGGACCAACGTCGCGCTCGGCGGCGCGGTCGAGGACGCGACCGATAGACTCCCGAAGGAGGTCGCCGAAATCGCGCGCGACGCCACCGAAACCATCGGTCTCGACTGCGCGGGCGTGGACCTCATCGAGGGTCACGACGGCTGGCACGTCCTCGAAGTCAACCCCACGGCGGGGTTCAAGGGGCTGTTCAAGGCCACCGGCCGGAGCGCCGCACCCTACATCGCCCAGCTCGCCATCGAGCGCGGCGGCGGTACCGTGGACGAGCGCCGGGTCGAAGACCTGAGCGCGACCCTCGACGACTCGGTGCCCGCGTGCAAGCCCATCCCCAGAGAGACCGCGCCGGGCGAACCGGTCGTCATCGGCTACACCGAGGAGGTCGTCCTGAGCGGCACGAGCGGGTCGGAAACCGTCCTCGCCAAGTCCGACACCGGCGCGACCCGGACGAGCATCGACACCAAGCTCGCGGCCAAAATCGGCGCGGGACCCATCAAGTCCATCGCTCGCGTCAAGTCCGGCTCCAGCAAGTCGAGTCGGTCCCGGCCGGTCGTGGACGTGGTGGTCGGCGTCGGCGGCAATCGGCACACCGTGACCGCGAGCATCGAGGACCGGGGCCACATGGACTACCCGGTCCTGCTCGGCCGCGACATTTTGAAACACTACCAAGTGAACGTCCAGCGGCGCGTGGACCGCGACGAGAGCGAGACCGAAGAAGAAGAGGAGTGAGCGCCGACGCGTTCCACGCGTAGCGCGGTCTAAGTTCCGCGCGTCGTCGAGTTCGGCGTGGTCGCCGAGTCGCACAAAGCCTTTATCATTTCATTCGACAAACTACTTCGATGGCTTCCCGCCTCGCCCTTCCAGTCCTCCTCGTACTGGTCGTGCTCGCTGGCTGTGTCGGCGTCGGACCGACCGGCGACGAGCCCGCGACCGAGACGACGGAGGTGTCGCAGGCCACGACCGAAGCGCCACAGACCACCGTCGAGACGCCGCCGCCGACCGACTGCGGCGACCTCTGGGTCTCGTTCTACGCGGTCGGCGGTGACGTACAAGACAGGACGTGGAGTCCCGACGCGGTCAGCATCGGCTACACGGTCCCCGGAAACGCGAGCGTCTTCTTCGTCGCCTACGAGGGCACGAGTCACGAGAACGGGACTGTCCTCGGGGCCAGACACGTTCAGCACGACACGGGCTACCCGGTCACGGCCGACGGAGCGCGCGTCTCGTTCGACTCCGCGCTGTCGGGCGACCACACCGTTCGGGTCGTGGCCCACACCGACGCCGACGGGGACGGCGAGTTCGACCGCACCGAAGACCCAGCGTGTCTGAGCGACGGGTCGCTCGCGCAAACGGAGGCGGAGACGTTCGACTTCGACGACTTCGCGGAGACTACCGAGGAGTGAGAACCGCCCGTTCGAGCCGACACCCGCACTTCTTTACGTCCGCCCGCGGAAAGGAGGGTATGAGCGATACGAGCGATGTCGAGACGGCGACCTACACAATCGAATCACCCGACGGCGAGACCGAGGAACTCACCGTGCCGACCGGTCTCGTGGACATGCTCCGCGAGGAGGGCGACGAGCGCACCGAGGTCCTCGCCGACCTGGCGATGCTGTCGCTGGCCCAGCAGGCCCACGCGGTGGTCCACCACGGCCACGGCGACACCGACCCGGAGGCCGAGGCCTACGAACAGCGCACGATGGAACTGTTCGAGGAGCGCTTCGGAACGACGTTCGGCGAGATGACCGGCCACTCGCACTGACGATTACGGTTCGGAGTGCCGATTCCTTTTCGCGCTGAAAACTACGCTACGACTCGTTTTCTTCGACCGCGTAGCCGAGAAGCACGCCGTCGTCGATTCGGTCCACGCCCCGGAGTTCCAGTTCGGGAAAGTCCGCGACGAAGCCCTCGCCGTCGGCGAGGGTGGGGGCGTCCCGACCGCCGAGTATCTTCGACCCGACGTACACCCGGAGTTCGTCCACCAAGTCGGCTTCGAACAGCGAGAAGATGAGTTCGCCGCCGCCCTCGACCATCAACTGCTCGACGCCCTCGTCCGCGAGTTCCGAGAGACCCCGAGCTAAATCGACGCGCGAGTCGTCGCCCGCGGCGACGACTCGCGCGCCCGCTTGCTCCAATTTCTCGACGCGCTCTTCGGGGGCGGCCTCGGAGACGAGAAGGTAGGTCGTCGCGGCGTCGTCCAGAATCCGGGCGTCGGTCGGGGTGCGCGCTCGCGAGTCGGCGACCACGCGCGCCGGGTGGTCGGGGTCGCCTCGTTCACGCCGGGTCGCCCGTCGGTCGGCGTCGTCGAGCGTGAGATGCGGGTCGTCGGCCAGCACCGTTCCGACTCCGACCATCACCGCGTCGCTGTCGGCCCGCAAGGCGTCCATCCGGTCGAAATCTTCCGGGCCGCTGATGGCGATTTGCTCGCGCCGACGCGACGAGAGCTTTCCGTCGGCGCTCATCGCGGCGTTGACGACCACGTGCATGGGCGGTGGTAGTCGTCGGGCGCGAAAACCGTTTTCGATGGCGGTGTCCGACCGTGGTCCGCAGACGTATTCGCGGCGATTTTTCCGAGCGTGGAAAGTAAAGACGCCAGATATATAAAAATTAATCAAAAGAGCGTATTTCGGAGAAAGCATTTACCGAACACCGAAGAATGTGGGGGTATGGACCGCCGCCGTCTCCTGAAACTCCTTCCGCTTACCGCCGGGCTCGCCGGGTGTACGAGCGAGTCCAATCCGAACGAATCGGCCACCGAATCGACCAAATCTCCCGCCAGCACGTCCACGAAAGCGACAACAAAAGAGCCCTCGTCAGTTCTAGTACAGTTTCGTTCGTCGTATCGGTACGCAGTGAACGACGATGGCATCGGTGTACTATCGCCCGAACACGACCAGTTCGTATTCATCAGTCCGCCAGTCACGGACGAGGAACCGGACACCGATGCGTTTCGACTCGCACTTGGCGACGAACAGTTCGAAGCCGTGTCGTCGGTCCCGGGCTTTGCCTCTTTGACTCCCGGCATCGAGGCGGTGTACACTGAAGACAGCAAGTCCGGAACGCTCATGTTCGACGTTCCAACAACCGAGACGGACGCCGCCGCACTGGTGTATGACGGTACGAGCCATCCGCTCGCTGACGACGGGAGCGAACGGCTAGCCACGGCCCCCGACTTCTCCCTGAAGGAAGTCTCGGTCCCCGAATCGGTCACACCCGGCGATTTCATCGAGTTGAGCGTTGCGGTCGAAAACGAGGGCACCTCCGGAGGTACGTATCTCGCGGGATTCAGAACGGGCGGGTATCCGAAAGAGGTCGATATCTTCGTCGAACCCGGCGAAGAAGGAACTGAAACGGTCACGTATGAGGCGTACGACGGTAGCGAAGCGATGTACTTCCAGTTCGACTATCCCGGCGGTGACAGAAGCTACGAAGTCGCTATCGAGTCCGAGACGACGACTGAGACCGAGTAGAAACTCCGGCACGGTCGAACACCGCGGCGGTCGCCGACCAAGAATTTCGACGTTTCCCTTCCGGTCGATTTATGTCGCCGTTGCTGTATTTTCTCTCACGATGCGTCGTCACCGAGTCGTCTTCGCGGCGGTCCTCGTCGCCTGCACGCTCGCGCTCGTCCACGGGTTCGTCACTTCGCCCACGAGCGCCGCGCTCGACTCCTACGAGCGACAGGCCTCGCTCGCGCCCGACGAGCGCGAGCAGGTCGTTCCTCCGCGCGAGAACGTCACCGTCGTCGCGGGACACGGCGCTGAGGGCGAATCCGCCGCGCTGGTCGCGTTCGACGCCGACGGCGAGGTGCTGTACTACAACGACTCCCATCAGGGCTACTTCGACGTGGACTCGACCGACGAGGGTCGGACGACCGTCGAGTACACCGCCGAGCGGGCGTACGAAAGCCCGCACTGCAACGCGAAGTGTACGGTCTCGGTGGTCGAACGCGTGAACCTCACGACCGGCGAACTCACGCGAATCCACTCGGAAATCATCCCACAGGACCGGGGCGCGAACTGGCACGACGTGGACCGGGTCGGCGACTCCGAACTCCTCGTCGGTGACATTCACCGCGACGGGATGTACGTCGTCAACACCACCGCCGACCTGAAGACGTGGGAGTGGTCGGCCAAGACCGACTTCCCGCTGTCGGGCGGCGGCGAGTACCCCGCCGACTGGTCGCACCTCAACGACGTGGAGGCGCTGGACGACGGCCGGTACATGACCAGCCTCAGGAATCAGGACGCGGTGGCGTTCGTGGACCCCGAGACCGGTCTCGAAGAGAACTGGACGCTCGGGAGCGACGGCGAGTACGGCGTCCTCTACGAACAGCACAACCCCGATTACATTCCAGAGGAGCGCGGCGGCCCGGCGGTTATCGTCGCCGACTCGCTCAACGACCGACTCGTGGAGTACCGGCGCGAGAACGGCGAGTGGAAGGAGTCGTGGGTCTGGTCGGACGAGGAGATGCTGTGGCCCCGCGACGCCGACCGCCTCCCGAACGGTCACACCCTCGTCGCGGACACCAACGCCCACCGCGTGGTGGAGGTGGACGAGTCGGGCGAGGTCGTCTGGAGCATCGACGCCTACTCGCCCTACGACGTGGAGCGACTCGGCACGGGCGACGAGAGCGCGGGCGGACCGAGCGCCGAGGCCGCGAACCTCGACTCGCGCCACACCGGCCAGAACCTCGGGGCCGACGAGACGCTCGAAATCGCGGGGTTCACCCCTCGAAAAATCATCAACAGCATCTCGTTCGTGCTGCCCGTCTGGATGGGGTTCGGCCACGTCGCAATCGGCGTCGTCGGGGGGGTGACTGCGTTCGCGTGGTTCGTAGTCGAACTCCGGGCGTCGTCGGTCGCGGTGTCGCTCCGGTGGCCGATTCGGTTCTCGCGGTAGCATCCGAGGGAACTCTCTCGGGATTGAACCGTCGGAGACGGTTCAATCCCAAAACGACTGCGTGCGGGCGTACTGGCGCTCTTGGGCCAAAATGTCGCGATAGAAGTCGTCCTCGTCCTCCCTGAGTTTGGCGATGATTCGGGCGGCGTTCTGCGGGCCGACCCCGCGGGCCGCCAGCGCGATGACCGCGCGCTTGCCGTGGCTCTGGACCAGACTCGCCGCCTTGTACGCCCGTCGGGTCATCTTCTCCTGTTCGTCGTCCTTCTCGTTCGCTCGAACCGCCTTCACCACCTCGTCGGCCCACGGATTCAGCGCCGCGATTCTGGTCGAACCGCACTCGGGGCACTCCGGCCGGTCGGCCACGCGCCGGACCGGCTTCTTGCGCTTCCAATCGGTGCAGTGGAGACACAGCAGGATGACCCGGTCGTTCTCGATTCGCTCTCTCACGGTCTTGATGACGCTCGCGTCGGCGTTCTCGGGCGCGAGAAGCTCTCTTCCCGACGAGCGACCGCCCGACCCGACCGGGGTGCGCCCGCCCGTGGTCACCACCTCGATGTCGCCCGACCGAATCCGGTCGAGGACCTCGCTCGCGCGCTCGACCGCGAGGTCGTCGTGGAACACCTCGCGGACCGCCTCGTCGTACATCGGCGTGTCTTCGAGCGCGCCGAGGAGTCGCGAGATGTTCGGCCCGCCCGACCCCTGCCACGACCGGAGCGCGCCGAACTTCGCGGCGACCTGCGAGAGCTTGAATTTGAGCGAATCTGAGTGCTTCAGACTGAGTTCGATGATGGCCGCGACGTGGTCGGGGTCGGTCTCGCGCAGGACTTCGACCACCTCGGGACCCGTGACTTTCGGCGGTACGTCCAACTCGATTCGGTAGGGGTCGGCGTCCATCCCGACCGACGACCCGGTTCGCTGGCCGACCAGCGACGAGAGGACCCGGCCGAGCGTCTCGTTGGTCTTGTGGCCGAAACACGAATTCACGACTACCTTCTTGGCGGCGTACTCGACCACGATTCGGTCGGCCGTGGGTATCGGCGCGCCCGCCTCGGCCTGCTTGTCGAGTTGGTCCAGCGCCTCGCTCGCGGTGTGCTGGTCGGTCGGATAGCGGTTCGTGAACTCCCGTGCGACTCCCGAACGGGGCGCGCCGCGCTCGAACTGCGGCCCGGCGACCGCCCGCATCTCGCCGACCTCCTGGGCCACGTCGTAGGGCACCGGAATCTCCTCGCCGACCCACGACGGAATCTCGCCGCCGGGGTCCTCTATCGGCGACACCTTCACCGTCTCCTCGTCGTCGTCGATTTCGGTGATGCGCCACATCTCGCCGCGCTGGACGAACACCTCGCCGGGCGCGCCGAAGTTGACGACGAACCGCTCGTCCAGCGTGCCGACCTGCGACCCGGAGGCGATGTCCTCGACGGTGTACTTTTGCTCGTCGGGAATCATCGAGAGGTTCGCGTAGAAGTACTGCCACGTCTGCGAGGATTTCTCGATGCGGTCCTCGGCTTCGTCGAGCCAAATCAGGCGATTCCCCTTCAGTTCCCGAAGGACGGCTTTGAACTCGGACTCCGAGAGGTCCCGGAAGGGGTACGCGCGGGTCACGATGTCGTAGGCGGCCATTGCCGAGAGGTCGCCGAAGTCCATCACGAGTCCCACGACCTGATTCGCCACGGTGTCGAGGCTCCCGTCGTGAATCTCGGCGTCCTCCACGTCGCCGTCTTTCGCGCGCCGGGCGATGGCGAGGGCTTCGAGCGTGTCGTCAGGGTGCTTGGTGATGATTGTCCCGTAGGACACCTCGTCGCTCCGGTGGCCCGCGCGTCCGACGCGCTGGAGCAGGCGCGCGACCTCTCGCGGACTCGTGTACTGGACCACGTGGTCGATTCGGCCCACGTCGATGCCGAGTTCCATCGAGGAGGTACAGAGCAGGGCGTCCAACCGCCCGGCCTTGAAGCGGTCCTCCACGTCGATTCGGGCCTCCTTCGACAGCGACCCGTGGTGGACGCCGACGTTGGCGTCGAGCGTCTTGAACCGCGAGCCGAGCGCCTCGGCGGTCTGGCGGGTGTTGACGAAAATCAGGGTCGAGTCGTGGTCGGCCACGATGTCGAGAATCGCGCGGACGTGGCTCGCGTACTCGACTTCGGTCGCCAGCTCCCCGGCGAGCGTCTCGTCTTCCTCGGTGATTTCGGGTTCGCGGACCTCGAACTCTACCTTGCTCCCCACGTCTACCTCCGCGATTTCACAGCCCCGGTCGCCGGTCAGAAATCGCCCGACTTCCTCGGGGTCGCCGACGGTCGCCGACAGGCCGATTCGTTGGAACTCCCCCGCCAGTTCGCCCAGTCGCTCCAATCCAATCGTCAACTGCGCGCCCCGCTTCGCGCTCGCGAGTTCGTGAACTTCGTCCACGACGACGTGATGCACGTCTTCGAGGGCTTTCCGGAGTTTCGACCCGGTGAGCATCGCCTGCAGGGTCTCGGGCGTCGTCACCAGCACGTCGGGCGGGTCGTTGGCCTGCTTCTGGCGCTGGTAGTCGGTCGTGTCGCCGTGGCGCACGTCCACCTCGATGTCGAGTTCCTCGCCCCACCACTCCAGTCGCTCGCGCATGTCTCGATTCAGAGCGCGGAGCGGCGTGATGTAGAGCGCGGAGATGCCGAATCTGGGGCCGTTCTCGGCTTGCGCTTCTGCTATGTCATCGAAAACGGGAAGCATCGCGGTCTCAGTTTTGCCGGTCCCGGTGGGCGCGATGACCAGCGCGTGTTCGCCCCGAGCCAACGGCGGGATGGCGCGGCGCTGTGGCTCGGTGGGCGTCGAGAAGCCCCGTTCGGAGAGCGCGCCCCGCACCTGCTCGCCGAGTCGCGCGAAGACCGCAGAACTCGCGGCCGCTCGGTCGCTCATCGGACTCGGCTTGGGACGCGAGGGGATTAAGCGCACCGCTAGGCAGGGGCACGCGTACCACGAACCTCCCCTCGGTGACGACGGCGCTCGACACGATTGGTGCCGACGGCGCTCGACGCGGTCGGCGACAACTGACTTGGCCTCGCCGGGCGAATTCCCCCTCATGGAGACCGAAGTCAGATTTCGAGAGGTCCAGCAGTTTCGCCAGCCGTGGCTGTGGGGACTGCTCGGCGCGCAGGCGCTCCTCGTCGCCGTCAGTCTCGTTCGAGGACGGCGGTCGGCGCGCGCGACCGCGCGCCGACTCCTCGTACTGGGGGGTGTCGCGCTGTTCTTCCGGTCGGCGACCCTCTACACCGAGGTCCGGGACGAGGGCGTGTACGTCAAGTTCGCGCCGCTCCACCGGTCGTTCCGCCGGATTCCGTTCTCGGCGCTCGCCGACGTGCAGGCGACGGGGTACAGTCCGCTCCGGTACGGCGGGTGGGGCGTCCGGTGGAGTCCGAGCGGCGTGGCCTACACGGTCAGCGGGCGGAGCGGGGTTCGACTGGAGCGCGCGAACGGCCGGTCGGTGTTCGTCGGGTCGGACAGGCCGGACGAACTGCTGGCGGCGGTGCAGGACACGACGCGTCGGGAGGTGTAGGCTAGATCCAATCGCGAATCTGCTATCTCGGTAGTCAAAACATTCAAGCCGTGGGAGTGAGAGTCGGAAACAAACTGGTGAGGCCCGTGAGCCAAAACGATGTCCTCGACGACGCCCTCGATGATTCCCCCGACGACTCCCCGGACGACTCGACCGACGAGGATGCCCTGACCGATATCCGCTTCGTCGGCCCGGCGACAGCGGCGGTGCTGGCCGACGCCCCGTTCGACGCGACCGGCATCCCCGACAAGACGGTCTCCTACGAGATGCTCGTCGAGGCCGGTGTGAACCCCGGCGTCGCCACCCGCCTCCGGCGCGAGCACTCGCTGTCGTGGTCGTTCGGTGGCGGCGAGGACTCGCTCGAACGACGCTCCTCGAAGGTCAGGGGGCTTCAGGACGGCGAGCGCGAGTGGGTCGCCGCGAGCAGCGGCGACTGGAAATCGGCGGACGCCTCGGCGGCCGAGACCGCCGAGGCGTCCGCCGACGGGAGCGGCGCGGCCGAGGCCGCCGAGGCCGCGTGGCGCGAGCGGAGCAAGCCCGACCCAGTGACCGACGTTCCGGCGGTGGACGAAGCCACCGCCGAGACGCTCGCGGAGGGCGGCATCACGTCGGTTCGGAGCCTCGCCACCGCCGACCCCGAGCACGTCGCCGACTCGCTCGAACTCGACCGCGAAGCGGTCGCGGCGTGGCGCGCCGCCGCGCGCGACCGGTCGTAAATTTACTATTCGAGTAGTAAGTCTGTATTTTCGGGGAATCCGGATTTCGGCGCTCGAATCGCCGAAAAACGACGGCTGTGTCGGAGTGGCAAACTCGGCGCGTGACCATTAGACTCTTATGGAAGGTTATCGGAGTGTGGAACGAATGATTTCGCTCGACAACTCCCCGGTAACGCGCGACGGGAAGTCGCTCATCCTCGCCTACGACCACGGTCTCGAACACGGTCCCTCGGCGGACTTCGGGTCGGTGCCCGAGACGCTCGATCCCGCGACGGTGTTCGACATCGCGACCCACGACGCGGTCACGGCGTTCGCGGTCCAGAAGGGGGTCGCCGAGACGTACTACCCCTCCTACGACGACAGCGTGAATCTGCTCGCCAAACTCAACGGCACGAGCAACCTCTGGATGGGCGAACCCCACTCGCCGCAGAACTGGTCGGTCGAGTACGCCGCCGAACTCGGCGCGGACGCGGTGGGCTACACCGTCTACTCGGGTTCGAACAACGAGAAGGCGATGTACGAGGACTTCCGCGACGTGCAGGAGGAGGCCCACTCCGAGTACGACCTCCCGGTCGTGATGTGGTCGTACCCGCGCGGGCAGGGTCTCAAGAACGACACCAAAGAGAGCGTCATCGCCTACGCCACCCGAATCGCGCTCGAAATCGGCGCGGACATGGCGAAGGTCAAGTACCCCGGGAGCCGCGAGTCGATGGAGTGGGCGGTCCAGTCGGCGGGCGACATGCCGGTCGTCATGTCCGGCGGGTCGAAGGTCAGCGACTACGAGTTCCTCTCCAGCGTCGAGGCCGTGATGGACGCGGGCGGGTCGGGGCTGGCGGTCGGCCGAAACGTCTGGCAGCGCGACGACCCCGAGTCCATCCTCGACGCGCTCGAAAAGGTCATCTTCGAGGACGCGACGGCCGACGAAGCCATCGAAGAATGAGCGGTCGAGACGCCGACGCCGTCTCGAAAATCGTCGAAACGGTCGCCCGGACAGCCCCCGAAATCCGTGGCGGACTCGCGGGCCGCAGGCGGAAAGCTGACGAGGAGAATCCGAGCGGCGAGACCCAACTCGCTGCCGACGTGTGGGCCGACGAACTCCTCGAAAGACGACTCGCCGCCATCGACGGCGTGAGCCAGTACGCGAGCGAGGAGCGCGCGGAAATCGTCGAGTGCGGTGACTCGGGGGGCTACTCGGTCGCGGTGGACCCCCTCGACGGCTCCTCGAACCTGAAATCGAACAACTCGATGGGGACCATCCTCGGCGTCTACGACGCAGAACTTCCCGCGAAAGGCCGGGACCTCGTGGCGGCGGCGTACGTCCTCTACGGCCCAATCACGACGATGGTGGTCGCGCGTGAGGGCGAGGTGACCGAGTACGTAATCGAGAGCGAAGACGGCGAACTCGCCGAACGCCGCGCGGTTCGCGAGGACCTCGCGCTCCCGGACGACCCGACAGTTTACGGCTTCGGCGGGCGCGTCCCGGACTGGACCGACCGATTCGCGGCGTACGCCCGCGACATCGAAACCGAACTCAAACTCCGGTACGGCGGCGCGATGATAGGCGACGTGAACCAAGTGCTGACCTACGGCGGCGTCTTCGCGTACCCCGAACTGGAGTCGCGGCCCGAGGGCAAACTTCGACTTCAGTTCGAGTGTAACCCGATTGCCTACATCGTGGAGTCGGCAGGTGGAGGGTCTTCGAACGGTGGGGGGTCGATTCTCGACGCCGACCCGGACGGGCTTCACGATCGAACGCCGGTGTACGTCGGGAACGCGGAGTTAATCGAGCGATTGGAGTCGATGTTCTGACGGCACGGAAGACAATCAGAACACTGAACACGTTCTCCGGGTGTCAGCGTACGTATGTCCGGTGACTCCGAGGCGTTCGTCGGGAAGATTACCCAGAAAGCGATTCTGTTCGGGCCTGATGGCGACGTGCTGGTGACGAGGGTGGACGACCACTGGGAACCGCCCGGTGGGAGGTTCGAGTTCGGGGAAACCCTCGTCGGGGGTCTCCGGCGCGAACTCCGAGAGGAACTCGACCTCGACGCCACGGTTGGTCCGCCGGTCGAGGCGGCGTACGGCGGGTGGATAGACGGCGAGACGGGAACTCCGATGGTGACGCTCGTCTATCGGTGCGAAACCGACGAGACGGCGGTCAGCCTCAACGACGAACACGACGACTACGAGTGGGTCGCTCCCGAGACGGCGGCCGAGCGCTTGGCGGAGACGTTCGGCGAACGGTTCGCCCGTACAGTCGAACGCGCGGTCGCGCTCGACTGTTCGGAACCGTTCTCGGCCGTAAAAGACCCGTACGCCGACAGCGAAGCCACCAGCGAGGAGATACTGGAACAGCTTTCGGCAATTCGGGCCGCAGACGACCCGGAGAAACTGCTCGACGATAGCCCGAACTGATGCACTTACCTACCGTCTCGAAAGTGCGCCACGGACGCGCCCGCGAGACCGACTAGTCCGATAGAGACGGCCTTCGTCACAGCGTCGTAGCTCACGACGACGGCGGAGAACAGCCACGAATCGGCGACCGGTGCGGGCGACGTGACCAGCAGTACCGCGCCGACCCCGAGCAGGAAGCCCACACCACTGGCGACACCGGCCACCGAACCGAACCGGGCGTACTCGTCGGGCAGTTTCGCCCACCGGTTCGCCCGGTAGCCGAGCGCGGCGGCCGCGAGTGTCGAGACGGCGAACCCGACGGCTCCGAACGCGAGGAAGGCGTACTGCAGCATCTCTGTTGACGGGTACGAGAGGAGTTCCGGGAGCGCGTTCCGGAATTGGTGGGCGATTCCGGCGAGGATACCGAGGAGAGCGAAGGATACGGGGACTTCGGGGTCCATGCCCTCAGCGTGTTCTCGAAGTGTGTAAAAACTCACTAATCTCGCTATCGGTCCTCGATTCTGACTTCGACACTCTGTCCCGTCTCCGCCGACTCGTAAATCGCTTCGACGGTCTCCATGTCGGCCACGCTGTCCCACCCGTCGGGTTCGGGCGTCGTGTCGGTCGCCGCGCAGTGGGCGAAGTAGTCGAACTCCTCGGCGACCTCGTTGACGAATTTTCCTTCGAACTCAAATCGTTCACTGCCGACTTCGACGGTGAGGGTCGGATTTCGCTCGGCGTCGAACGCGGGGTCGATGGACGCCCGTCCGTCGGTGCCGACGATAGTGAGTCGGTCGTCGAAGTGGGCGCGATAGCTCGCACCGCAAGAGGCGGTGACGCTCCCGGGGAACTCCAACTGGAACGCGACGTGCTCCTCGACTCGGTCGAAGGCGGGGTCGGGCGCGGAGGTGGTCGCCTGGGCGGCCACTGGGTCCGAATCGAGCAGGTGTCGGCTCGCGTTCAACGGGTAGACGCCCACGTCCACCATCGCGCCGCCGCCCGCGAGGTCGGGGTCGAGTCGCCACTGGTCGGGGTCGGGGTCGTACCCGAGGACGATGCCCGTGAACCACGCGTGAATCTGGACGGGGTCGCCGAGTACTCCGTCGTGAATCATCTCCTGGAGCCGTCGCATTCCGGGTTCGACCCGGGGCCGATACGCGACCATCAGGGTCACGCCCGCCGACTCGCAGACCTCGGTCATCTCGCGGGCGCGGTCGGCGCTCGTCTCGATGGGCTTCTCGCAGAGGACGTGCTTGCCGTGGTCCGCGGCGGCCCGCGCGTAGTCGAGGTGGAGCGCGTTCGGCCCGCCGACGTACACGGCGTCGTAGGCGTCGGTCGCCTCGCCCCGCTCGAACGCGTCGTAGCCGATGACGTGGTCGGCCCCGTACTCGTCGGCGAGTCGGCGAGCCTTCTCGGGCGACCCGCTGACGAGGGTCGTCACCTCGCAGAAGTCGGTCTCGGCCATCGCTGGCAGGACGTTCCGGCGCACGAACTGCCCGAGTCCGACGAGGGCAAAACGGAGTCGCACGTCGTCGGTCGTCTGCCAGTCGCGCGCGGTGAAGTCCTCGAAGTACGCGTCGAGGTTCATCGCCATGTCGGTTGGTTCGGTGTAAGTGAGTTTCAGTCTGTGGGGTAGTTTCGGGTGGGCGAGTGACTGAAGAGAGATATTTCTGGGGAACGTTGAATGTTCCAAGGAAGTCGTTTCGGAGGCTACACGTTCTCCTCGGCGCGCGCTGGCGCAACGCCGCGATTTGGCGTTGCGCCCAAAGCGTGCGAGGGACGAGGACCGCAACGCCGAACGAAGTGAGGCGTGAGGACCACAGTCGGTTGGGGAGGACGTGGCGTTCGCGGTTGCGGTGCGGTCCTCCTAGGTGACGTGCGAGCAGAACGCGATAGGGATTGCAGTAAGACGAACTGCGAACACGAATCGAACGACCAGCACCGAAGCTTCCTGCTCGCACGTCACAACTGAGAAACCGCACAGCACCGCGACGGCCACACCCTCCCCAACCGACTGCGCTTCTCACTCGTCGCACCGGAAGACAAACCGCGTCTTCCGAGCCTTCGTTCGCTTCGCTCACGAAGACTCCGCTCCTCGTTGCGATGCTCATCCCTCGCGCGGATTGTCGCACCCACTTCGGGGTGCGACCCCACACGCCGGGGAGAATGGTCGGATTTGAAACAATCGGTGCTATCAATGTCGAACCGGCCGACTCAGAATCTCAGTTCTCCGGGGGCGCGTCCCAGTCGTCACCACAGTCTTGGGGGTCGTAGCCGATGACTTCCTTGGCGTGGTCGATGTCGAACCATCGCCGGTCGGGGTCGTTGTCGCTCGCGCCATAGAAGATGTCGAACTCGACCGTCTCGTCGTCGAGACAGCACGCGACCATGTGGGCGAAGTCCCGGCGGGACTGCCACATCGCCTTCATTCGGGCGACCATGTTCTCGTACTCCTCGCTCCCGCGCTCGAAGCGGCCGTCGTCCACGCCGCGCTCGGCATCGCCGTAGGGGTGGTCGTACTTCGGGTCGCGGATGCTACAGATTCGGAGCGCGTAGAATCGGATGTCGTGATTCTCGGCGTAGTAGCGCCCGAACCCCTCGTCGGCCACTTTCGACGCGCCGTAGGGCGAGTCGGGTCTGACGGGGACCGTGTGGTCTACCGTCAGGTCGAAGTCGCGGGAGTAGATGTCGGGCGCGTCGTCGATTTCGTACATCCCGACGGTGTGGTTCGTAGAGGCGAACACGAACGTCTCGACGCCCGCGTCGGCGGCGGCTTCGAGCGCGGTCTGCGTGCCGATGACGTTGTTCTGCATCACGTCGTCCCACGAGGCGTCCGTGCTCGGCTGGCCCGCGAGGTGGATGACCGCGTCCTGTCCGTCGAACGCCGGGCGGATGGCGTCGTAGTCGGTCACGTCCGCGACCACTGTCTCGTAGTCCTCGGTATCGGGTGATTCCTCGCGGTCGAGGAGGGTAAATTCGTAGTCGGACTCCTCGTCGCCGAGGTGGTCGGTGACGGCCGTTCCCACGGTGCCGTGTGCGCCGGTCAACAGAACTCGCATACGCCGAAGACGAACGAAGTCGTCTTAAGTCGCCCGGCGTTTCTTGCCGCGGCCGAAAGGGAAAACTGTTTGAAATTCGGCCTCGGATTTCGACGCATGAAAGTACGCATCAGCGAGGGGGCGACCGACGAGGAGGCCGCTGCCATCGCGGAGGCGCTCGCCCAGCACGTCCGCGACGAGGTGGCGGTGTACGTGGGCGACGCCGACGACCCCGCCGTTGTCTGCGACCGCCCCGTCTCTGAATCCGGTTCGCCGCCGGAGTCCGGCGGCGAACCGGCCGCGAGCGACGACGACCTCGGGCCGACCGAGCGCGAGGAGGCCCTCTGGAAGGAAATCGAGGACATCGAACTCGGCGGTCCCGAGAAGTACAAAGACCGCCTCGAAGACCAAGGAAAGCTGTTCGTCCGCGACAGACTCGACCTCTGGTTCGGGGAGGACGGAATGCTCTTCGAGGACGGGAAGTTCGCCAACTTCGACGGCTGGCACCCCGACAGTCCGGAGGTAGATGCCGAGGACAGCGACGACCGACTCCCCGGCGACGGCCTCCTGACGGGCGCGGCCGAATTCGAGGGCCGCGAGGTCCACTTCATGGCGAACGACTTCACGGTCAAGGCCGGGTCGATGGCCGAGAAAGGAGTGGAAAAATTCCTCCGGATGCAACAGCGCGCGCTCAAGTCGGGCAAGCCCGTCCTCTACCTGATGGATTCGTCGGGCGGCCGCATCGACCAGCAGACCGGCTTCTTCGCCAATCGCGAGGGCATCGGGAAGTACTACTACAACCACTCGATGCTGTCGGGCCGGGTGCCCCAAATCTGTGTACTCTACGGTCCGTGCATCGCGGGCGCGGCCTACACCCCCGTCTTCGCCGACTTCACCATCATGGTCCGGGGCATGTCCGCGATGGCAATCGCAAGCCCGCGGATGGTCCAGATGGTGACGGGCGAGGACATCGAGATGCAGGACCTCGGCGGCCCGGACGTTCACGCCAAGCACTCCGGAAGCGCCGACCTCGTGGCCGACGACGAGGAGCACGCCCGCGAACTGGTCGCGAATCTCGTCTCCTACCTTCCCGACAGCGCCGACGAGAAGCCCCCGAAGACCGAGGGGAAGGCTCCCGCGAAATCTCCGGACGGCATCGACTCTATCGTCCCCCAAGAGCCGAACAAGGGCTACGACATGACCGACCTCATCGACCGCGTGGTGGACGAGGGGTCGTACTTCGAACTCAAACCCGAGTACGGCCAGGAAATCATCACCGCGTTCGCGCGTATCGACGGCCGCCCGGTCGGAATCGTCGCAAATCAGCCAGCGCATCGCGCGGGGGCCATCTTCCCCGACGCCGCCGAGAAGGCCGCGGAGTTCATCTGGACCTGTGACGCCTACGACGTTCCCCTGCTGTATCTGTGCGACACGCCGGGGTTCATGGCCGGTTCGGGCGTCGAGAAGGACGCCATCTTGGAGAAGGGCAAGAAGTTCATCTACGCCACCTCGTCGGCCACGGTGCCCAAGCAGACCGTCGTCGTCCGGAAGGCCTACGGCGCGGGCATCTACGCGATGGGCGGCCCGGCCTACGACCCCGAGAGCATCATCGGTCTTCCCTCCGGTGAAATCGCCATCATGGGACCGGAAGCCGCAATCAACGCGGTGTACGCCCGGAAGCTCTCGGCAATCGAGGACGACGACGAGCGCGCCGAGATGGAGCGACAACTCCGCGAGGAGTACCGCGAGGACATCGACATCCACCGGATGGCGAGCGAGGTCGTCGTGGACGAAATCGTGCCGCCGAGCACGCTCCGAACCGAACTCGAAAATCGGTTCGCGTTCTACGAGGGCGTCGAGAAGGACCTGCCCGACAAGAAGCACGGGACGATTCTCTGAACCGGGAGGCCCCGCGCGGCGACCGGTCTCGGTCGCCGCGCGGTCGTCGCCCTGAGAAGTCGCTATCTCCGTCTACACCGCGTTCGAGTCCGAAAAATAGGTGACAGAACTGACCTGCGAACTCAGGAGTCGAACTTCTCTATCATGCCGCGACCGAGGTAGCCGAGTTCCGAGTAGCAGTTCGCGAGGTCCTTGTACACGTTGTACTTCGTGGAGTAGTCCCACGTGCCGTAGTCGCGTTCGCTCTCGTTTTCGAGGATTTCGTAGTAGATGTCGCTGGCGTACTGAGTCGAGGTCTCGGCCATGTTCTCGGCGGCGGTCTTCGGGTAGACGTAGCCCGCGGTGTCGCTGTCGCGCATAATCTGCTCCATCGACTTCGTCTCGCTGGAGAAGTTGGGGTCTTCGTCCCAGAAGTCACGCAGTAGGTCTTCGAAGCCGTAGTGGAGCCATCTCTTGGGGTTCTTTTCGGGGCCGGACCACGTCATCTCGAAGCCAGCCTGCTCGATGCCCATCCCGGTGTGGAGCGGTTGGGCCATGTCCTGAAGGTAGTGGAGCGCCCAGCCGAACGTCTTGCCGTCGTCGTCCGAACTGGCGGCGTAGTAGAAGGTGTTGGTCGCGTCCGGGGCCTTTCCGAGTCCGGCCGGAATATCGACGGAGCCGAACGGACCGAACGAAATCGACGCGATGCTCGGGTCGTAGTACTGGGCGTAGTTCGTGTGGAACACGTCGAGCGCGCTGGCGACGATATCGCACGCCTTGTCCTTGTAGCCGTCGAGCGCGCCAGCGTCGATTTGGTCGCAGATGCCCTCGACTTCGCCGCGGGCCTCCTCGCCGAATTCGTCCGGGTCGTCCGAGGCCTGCACGATGGGGTACTCGTAGAGGCTCGCGTCCGCGCTGTCGAGGAGCACTTCGGTGATGTCTTTGTGATGGTTCTTGTCCCACTGGGGAGTCACGTCGGCGTCGCTCTCTGCGTGGTCGTCCGACGCCTCGCCGGAGAACACCCGAATCGCGTTCCGGTGACGGCGCTGGGCCTCGGCGTCGTCTTTCGCCGGGTAAATCGGCTCGGTCTTCGCCTCCGGGGCCAGTTCGATGACCGTGTCGTCGCCGTCCGAGACGTGCTCTACGGGGTAGTCCTTCCGGAGGTCGAGGACGTACTGGAGCGCCCGGCCGTAGTCCTTCCCGGAGAGGTTCGAGGATTTGAAGTGGCGCTTGACGGCCTTCTTCGACACCGCGAGCAGTTCGGGATGGGAGGTGACGCTCCGGAGCGACGGTCCGAATCGGGTCGTCGTCTTGTCCGGATACGGTCGCTCGAAGTCGTCGTACGGAATCTCCTCCTCGGACTCCGCGGCGGCGACACCGGTCCCGCCGACGGCGAGGCCGACACCGACAGCGGACATCCGCTTGAGTGCGCTTCTACGGCTGATACTTTCGAGACGGAATCTCTCTGACATCGGGGAAATATATTATACGTAGCAGTATAAATCTTATCTATTAAGTATACTAAATTTATATAGAAACACAAGAGGCTTATCCTTCCGCGCGATTCGATAATTCGATGACTTCGACTCGTTCGCGCCGAACGTTCCTCGTCGGGGTCGCCACCGGAGTCGGAACGGCGCTCGCTGGCTGTTCCGGTGACACCGGTCTCACGTCCCGATTCCGGACGTTCCCCGTGGGCGAGAGTCTCGACGCGGTGGCCGACGCCTACCTGCTCGACGACCTCGCCGAGACGACGGCCCAGTACGCCGTCGATTACCCGACCGCGCACAAGCGGTCGGTAATCGAGACCCTGTTCGAGTCGGGGTCGGTCACGACCGACGGACTCCAGTTCACCGGTCGGGCCGAGTTCGGCACGACGACGAGGGTGTTTCCGCGATTCGCGAGACGAGACGGGACGATTTATCAAATCGTGCCGACCGACCGCTCGGAGACGACCGCGACCCGGTGGGTGTTCTACCTGGACCTGACCGACGAGGAACCCGACTCGTCGGCGACCGTCGTCTCCGAACCGCCGTCGTCGCTGTCGGAGACCGACCGGACGATAGTCGAGCAGGCGATGGAGCGCACCGCGGCGTCGCGGTCGTCGCCGCTCGACGCCGACGATTCGGAGTTCCCCTACCGCGGTGTCCAGTTCCACGAGGGGTTGGACCCCTCCGAGAGCGACCTGATTCCGAATCCGCCGTTCGACTACGTCGAGCGCAACGACAACCGCTTCGCCGCGCTCGCCGAGCGCGGGACGGTGACGGTGACCGAGTACTCCTTCGAAGCGCGCGCAGTCGGCACGTCGGCCGAGGAACTGGTGTCGTACCTCGACGAGGAGGTCGTCGATGCGCGCTTCGACCGCGAGCAACTGTCGGCCGAGGCGACCGACGTGCTCGACACCGCGACCGCGACCGAATCAGGTCGCCTCTACACCGAGGAGGGTCGGCTGTCGGACGGTCTGCGAACCGTCGCCGACCGACTCGGCATGGGCGAGCACATGCCGAGTCGGTCGGCGGCGTCGTTCGACCAGTCGCTGTGTCGGTACGGCGGGGAGTGGTACGAGGCGAGACTGACCATCCGCTAATCGGGGTTTACCGCGGCGCATTCCGCTGTCTTTCTCGGTCGCGTCTCCGACTCGGGCGACCGCCGCGACGCCGCGCCGACGCGGTCGGTAATCCCGCATGTCATCCGCGAAGGAGCCGTATAACAATGGGTGGTCTCGTCGTTGGTCGGTTGCGAGGCGCTCGCGCGCCCGCTTCTGATACCTATGACCTCGGACGGACGCTACTGGCCGACGCTGACTCGCACCCGAAATCACGCGACCGCCACGCTCTCGGGCGTGGGTCGCGTCGAGCGGGCGCTGTGGGTGCTCGTCGCGGTCGGACTCGTGGGCGACCTGCTCACGACGTACTACGGACTTCGACTCGGTCTCACCGAGTCGAATCCGGTGGCTCGGGCCGCGATGGGCCAGTTCGGGTTCGCGGCGATGGTTGCGCTCAAGCTGTTCGCGGTCGGCGTCGGCGTGGCGTGTCGTCAACTGCTCTCGGAGCGCCACGGTCCGCTCGTGCCCGCGGGACTGGCGGTGCCGTGGCTGGCCGCGACCGGAATCAATCTCTCGCTGTACGCGGCCGTGGTGTAGCCGCGAATCGCACCGGGAACCGACTCCGGTTTCGGTTCGTCGTCGCACTGCTCCGACGAAAGGAATTTAACGGGTTCGTGTGACGCGCACGTATGCCCCCGGTTTCACGACGACGCTATCTCGAAACCGCCTCGGTTCTCGGCGCGACGGCGCTCGCGGGATGCGGCGGACAGGTGTTGGAACGCGGCGACTCCGAGGAGGAAGCCGAACTCCGCGAGCGCGTCGAGACGCTCGAAACCCAGAACGACAACCTCCGAGCCAAACTCGACCGTCAAAACGAGACGGTCGAAACCTCGACGACCGAACGCGAGCGACTCGAAACGAGGCTGGCCGAGGAGCGAAACGAGACCCGGCAACTTCGACAGCAACTCGAAAATCGGACCGGGGAGGTCGAGGCGCTCCGGGCGCGAATCGAGTCCCAGGAGGAGCGAATCACCCAACTCCAGGAGACCATCTCGGTCCTCCAAGCCGACAGCGACGAGAGCCGATTCGACGAGGCGACTCGGGACGCCGCGCTCGAACTCGGCGAGCAGGTCCGCGAATCGGTCGTCTTTCTCGAAATGCGTCACGAAGGCAGGCGGAGTCAGGGAACCGGCTTTTTCATCGGTCACGACCGAATCGTGACGAACAGCCACGTCGTTGGGCAGGCGACCGACATCACCTGCTGGACGCTCGGTGGCGACACGCTCGGAGTCGAGGTGGTCGGTCGCGTCGAGAGCGCCGACCCCGACGTGGCGCTGCTCGCCGTGACCGACGGCGAGGGCGACCCCCTGGAGACCGGTGACTCCCGGACGCTCTCGGCCGACCAGCCGCTCGTGCAGGTCGGCCATCCGGGGTCATTCGGCAACTGGGTCATCTCGCTCGGGACGTTCGTGCGCCGGGAGACCTACCGGAGCGCCGACGGCGGCACCCACACCGAACTCAAGACGCTGGTGCCGACCATCCCCGGAAACAGCGGGTCGCCGCTGTTGACTCTCGACGGCGACGTGGTCGGCCTCACCTACGCGGGCGTTCCCCAGACGTACCGACCGCCCGACGAGGCACCCCAGCCCGCGCCCTCGGCGGTGTACGAAGCCGTCGCGCCACAGACGTACACCCTCCACGAGACGATAGAGCGGGTCCAGCGACAGCTCGGCGAGTGGGAGTAAACTGCCTCGAACCGATACTTACTCTTCGTCGCGCTTGAGCGCCAGCACGGTCCTGTCGAACTCGCAGACGAGGGTTTCGTCGGTCTCGGTCTCGGTCTCGTTCGCGTCTTCTGTTCCCTTGCCGTCCCCGCCGACTTTGAACGCCTCGACGTGCATCGTCACGACGCCGCGCTCGCCGTCGGAGGTCTCGCGCTTGTCGGTCACGGTCGATTGGGCGCGGACGGTGTCGCCGTGGAACACCGGGTTCGGATGCTCGACGCCGTCGTAGCTGAGGTTGGCGACGATGGTGCCGTCGGTGGTGTCGGGAATCGAGAGGCCGACCGCGAGGCTCATCGTGTAGAGACCGTTGACCAGTCGGTCGCCGAACTGGGTGTCGGCCGCGAAGTCGGCGTCGAGGTGGAGCGGCTGTTGGTTCATCGTCATGTCACAGAAGCGCTGATTGTCGCTCTCGCTGATGGTGCGGCGCTTCTCGTGGGCTATCGTCTCGCCCACCTCGAACTCCTCGTAGTAGAGACCCGTCATATCTCGTCGGTCGGCACGACACCGCAAAAATCCCGCGGATTCGGGGCCGAGACGGGGTTCGGGGACCGAGACGACGGGGAGTACGCGCTGCCTACCCTCCCGGTAATCGGCCCATAACAAAGGGTACGACCGGAATAACTTGGTTCGCAGTCAGTCACAGTCGAGGTATCCATGTCCGAGAACACACGCCGGTTCGAGTGGGCGCAACCACGAGGGGAATGTGAGCGCGTCGGCTCCGCCGCCGGGAACGAGGTCGCTCCGCGAACGACGCCGAGCGACCCGTCTGTCCCCGGCGGCCGGTCGGACGCACGCGAGCGGCGCGGACCGCGCCGCTCGCGTGAGCGTCCGTCGAACGCCGACGCCGACATCCGGCGCGAAGCTTCGGACGACATCCGGGAGCGATTCCGGTTTCGAGCGGGCGGTTCGCTCGATACGCCGCCCGTCGTACGCGACGGACGCGTGTACCTCGGCTGTGCGGACGGCTGCACGTACGCACTCGACTCCGACGGCTCCGAGCGCTGGACCGCCCGAATCGGCGGGCGGCTCACGGCCCCCGCGCTCGGTGACGGTCTCGTCTACGTCGGGCGCGACGACGGAGTCGTCGTCGCGCTCGACGCCGTCACCGGCGAACGTCGGTGGCGGGCCGCGCCGGTCGGCGGGCTTCAGGCCGCGCCGGTCGTCGCCGACGCGACCGTGTACGCGGCGGGCGACAGCGGCCGGGTCGCGGCCCTCGACGCCCGAGACGGCGGTCGCGTCGGGACGTTCCGAAACGCCGCCCGCGCCGTCTGTTCCCTCGCTGTCCGCGACGAACGGCTCCTCCTCGCGAGCCTCGACGGCGGCGCGTTCGCCCATGACCGAACCGACGGCCGGGAGCGGTGGCGGTTCGCGCCTGGCGTCGCAGTTCGGGGCGCGCCAGCGGTCGCCGACGACACCGCCTACCTCGGAACCGTGGACGGCGGCCGAGTCCATGCCGTCTCGTCCGTCACCGGACGCGAACAGTGGCGCGTCGAGACCGGCGGGGGCGTGTGGGCCTCGCCGACGGTCGCAGACGGAGCCGTCTTCGTCGGGAGCGCCGACGGCTTCGTCTACGCGCTCGACGCCGCCGACGGGTCGGTCCGGTGGCGCGTCGAAACCGGTGCGCGGATTTGGGCGTCGGCGACCGTCGCCGGGGACCTCGTCCTCGTCGGGAACGACGCCGGGGCGGTGTACGCGATAGACCGGGCGGAGGGGACCGTTCGGTGGTGTTTCCGGGCGCAGGGGGCGGTCGTCGCTCCGGTCGCGGTCGCGGATTCGACGGTGTACGTCGCCGACCGGGGCGGACGGATTTACGGACTGCCGAAGGACCCGGATTGAAACCCTCGGGGGTCGTCGGTCCGGGTATGGCTCGCAGAAGTCTCATGTTCACGCCGGGCGACCGCCCGGAGATGCTTCGCAAGGCCCCGAGCGCGGGTGCCGACGTGATTATCTTCGACCTTGAGGACGCGGTCGCGCCCGGCCGAAAGGCCGAAGCGCGCGAAGTGGTCAACGACGTTCTCGCCGACCCCGATTTCGACCCCGACTGCGAGGTCTGCGTGCGACTCAACCCCGCCGGAATCGCGGCCGACGACGACCTCCGGGGAGTCCTCGGCGACGGCGCGGCCGACTCGCTCGACGCCGTCATGGCACCCATGACCGAGTCGCCCGACGACGTGGAGACGCTCGCGCGAATCCTGGCCGAACGCGGGTGTCGAGTCCCTATCTTCGCGCTGGTCGAGACCGCGACCGGGATTCTCCGGGCCGAGGAAATCGCCCGCGTCTCGGAGGTCGATGCGCTCGTCTTCGGCGCGGAGGACCTCGCGGCCGACATCGGCGCGACCCGGACGGACGAAGGGACGGAAGTCCTCCACGCGCGCGAGCACGTCGTCCTCGCGGCGAGCGCCGCGGGCGTGGACGCGCTCGACACCGTCTTCACTGACATCGAGGACATCGACGGACTCGCCGACGACGCCGCGTTCGCGGTCCAGTTGGGCTACGACGGCAAGATGGCGATTCACCCCGCGCAGGTGTCGGTCATCAACGACGCGTTCACCCCTGCCCCCGAACGGGTCGAGTGGGCCGAGCGCGTGTTCGAGGCGAAGGAGGACGCCGACGCCGAGGGTCGCGGCGTCTTCCGGGTGGACGGCGAGATGATAGACGCGCCGCTCATCGCGCAGGCCGAACGGGTGCTTGAGTACGCGGACGCCGCGGGCGAGCGGTAGCAACTTCGGCGCTGTTGAGATATGCAGCAGTCGATGGGAACAGTCGGGGAACCAGAGAGCGCATAGTTAGCGCCCGAGGTCGCCGGCCGAAATGCGTGGGCAGTGATTAGTACGGACTAGAATGTCATCGGGAAGTCTCCGACTGCCGGTGTTCGCTGGCCTTCGACGTTGGCCGACTTCGCTCATGACTGATGACGACGAAATGGTCCGAGTTTTCTTGGTCGAAGCACCTGATGTGGACTTCTACGGGGAACGTCGAGCCGTCACGGCATTGATAGGTGCTTTCCAGTTTCTGAGACTCACCGGGACTCATCTCCTTCCAGATCGACGTCGCTTCGTCGGCATCGATTTCCTTATCGAGGTCCCAAACGGCCATGTCGGTTAATTCTGCTTCGCTATAGCCAGTCCGTTCACAGAGACGGGGGTTCGGGTCGATAATCCGGCCGTCCGAATCGTGGAAATTAATCATATCTGGGGATTGATCGAAGAGGGCCCGGAGTCGAGCCGAGGTTTGCTGTAGCCGGTCCTCACGTTCTTTTCGTTCGGTGATGTCCTGGACGACGCCCAAGGCCTTTGTCGGCGAGCCGGTGTCGTCAACCGTGACCTCGGCCCGTTCACGGATCCATCGCGTCTCGCCGTCTTCAGTCACGATACGGTGTTCGATGTCGTACTCTTCCCCGTCGAGGGCGGCACTCCACGCCGCATCGACGGCCGCCCTGTCCGCCGGATGGACGTAGTCGAGAAACTGATCGTGGTCTATGCACGTCTCACTGTCGTCGATGCGGAAGATGTCGTAGACCGTATCCGACCAGTATATCTTGTCGGCAAAAATATCATTCTCCCAACTCCCGAGGTCTGCTATCAATTGCGCCTGCTGGAGGTGTGACTTTCGCTCTTCGAGCTCACGTTGTGCGTGGGCTCGTTCGACGTTGTTCACAATGCGATTTGCCAGGATTTCGTACTGTTCTGTGCGAGCCTGTTTCTGGAGGTAGTCCGAGACGCCAGCGGAGATGGCCTTACTGGCCACTTCTTCAGACCCTTTTCCAGTAAAGAGAATAAACGGGAGGTCGGGATACGACTCTCGAACGGATTTGAGAAATTCGATGCCGTTCTTTTCCGGCATGTCGTGGTCGGAGACGATGCAGTCGACCTCGGTATCGTCGAGCCGTTTTATTCCTTCCACTGGATTCGCTTCGGTGTCCACGTCGAGACGGTCGTTCTCCCGTTCAAGAAACTCCGCAGTGAGCTCTGCAATATTTTCGTCATCTTCGACATGTAACACGCGAATGGTGGCGTCCATACTCAGAGCTTAATTATGACTTTGTATAATAATTATCATAATTTTCGCACACGTTCATCTCAAATAGGGAACTGTTCGGCAGGCCGAAAGAGCAAGTGATTCAGCAGACAACTGCTGAAAGAAACGGAGTCGTTGCACCGAACTCACACCCTGTATTCAGCACAGTGCTGAAACCTATCCCCGAAAAACGGTTTCAACAAAGCCGAAACGCCGTCTAGGGCCAGAGACCCCGGACGCTCTTGGCCTCGGCGATGCGACCGAGCGCGACGACGTAGGCGGCGTCGCGCCAGCTGATTCCTCGGGACTCGACTTCTTGGCGAACGTCGTCCCACGCCGAGAGCATGTGGTCTTCGAGCTCCTCGTTGACGCGTTCGAGCGACCACTGGCGGCGGTTGATGTCCTGTAGCCACTCGAAGTACGAGACGGTCACGCCGCCCGCGTTCGCGAGGATGTCGGGAACGACGTGGATACCCTTCTCTTCGAGGATTGCGTCGGCCGCGAACGTCGTCGGGCCGTTCGCGCCCTCGATGACGAGGTCGGCCTGCACGTCGCCCGCGTTGTCGGCGGTGATGACGTTGCCGATGGCCGCCGGGACGAGCACGTCCACGTCGAGTTCGAGAATCTTCTCGTTCGAGAGCTTCTCTGGCGCGTCGTAGGTCATGACGGCTTCGGGTTCCTCACCGTGGGAGGGAACGTCGTGCGTGTCGAGACCGTCAGGGTCGTAAATCGCGCCGTTGACGTCGCTGACGGCGACGACGTTCGCGCCCCAGTCGTCGAGCGCGCGGGCGGCGTTCGCGCCCACGCTCCCGAACCCTTGGACCGCGACCGTCGTCTCTTCGAGGTCGTAGTCGTAGTAGTCGATGGCCTCGCGGGCGATGATGGCGACGCTCCGGCCGGGCGCGGCCTCGCGGCCGTAGCTCCCCCCGATGACCGGCGGCTTGCCCGTGACCACGCCGGGAATCGTCTCGCCCTCCTGCATGGAGTAGGCGTCCATGAACCACGCCATCGTCTGGGCGTCGGTGCCCATGTCGGGCGCGGGAATGTCGCTTTTCGGTCCGATGAACGGTCGAAGCTCCTCGGCGAACCGTCGGGTGAGTCGCTCCTTCTCGTCGTGGCTGAGTTCCTTGGGATTCACGACGATGCCGCCCTTCCCGCCGCCGAAGGGCAGGTCCATCACCGCGCACTTCCACGTCATCCACATCGAGAGGCCGACGCACTCCTCCTCGCTGACGTGGGGGTGGAATCGAAGGCCGCCCTTGTACGGCCCGCGAACGTCGTCGTGCTGGGCGCGGTAGCCCGTGAACACCTCGACGTTCCCGTCGTCACGCTTGAGCGGCACCGCGACTCGGTGGACCTTCGTCGGGTGTTTGAGTCGCTCGATGACCCCCTCGTCAACGTCGAGGTGGGCCGCAGCGTGCTGGAGTTGGCGGCGCGCGGTTTCGAGCGCCGACTCCGGTTCCTCGATTTCGTCGCTACTCTCCGACTCGGTGGGTTCGGCTGTTTCTGTAGACATGCTGTCGTCCTATCAGTTCCCGCCGGAGCGGTCCCGGTCGTTCGCTCGTCTCCCCCACGGTTCGAATCGTGCGGAGCTGACACCGGGATATCGCGCCTCGACGAGACATCGTCGGAAGTGGACCCGCACGAGTACAAAATATTACTGCTATTGTTCCGACTTAGGACCTTATACACATTTATATGTCTCTGCACTGATGAGGTGGTGATTAATCAAAAGCGCCGTTCTTCGCGGGTAGCAGGTCCGAGATGTGCGTTTCGGTTCCGGAAACTGTATCAATCGTTGTGGAGAAATTTGCTGACGACGGTAGACTCTACCAGACCATGTCCGAGCAAGCAAATCCCTTCGAAAGCCTACAAGAACAGATAGACGACGCGTCGGCCTACATGGACGTGTCCGACGACGTGCTGGAGCGACTCAAACACCCCGAGCGAGTCCTCGAAACGAATCTCTCGGTCGAGATGGACGACGGTTCGGTCGAGGTGTTCAAGGCGTTCCGGTCGCAGTTCAACGGCGACCGCGGCCCGTACAAGGGCGGCATCCGGTATCACCCAGGCGTCTCGCGCGACGAAGTCAAGGCGCTGTCGGGATGGATGGTCTACAAGACCGCCATCGTGGACATTCCCTACGGCGGCGGGAAGGGCGGCATCGTCATCGACCCCGACGACTACAGTGAGTCCGAACTCGAACGCATCACTCGGTCGTTCGCCAAGGAACTCCGCCCGTTCGTCGGCGAGGACCGCGACATCCCCGCGCCCGACGTGAACACCGGCCAGCGCGAGATGAACTGGATTAAGGACACGTACGAGACCCTCGAAAACACGACCGAACCCGGCGTCATTACCGGGAAGGCGCTCGACAGCGGCGGGAGCGAGGGCCGCGTCGAGGCGACGGGTCGGTCCACGATGCTGACCGCGCGCGAGGCGTTCGACTACCTCGACCGCGAGATGGAAGGCGCGAGCGTGGCCGTACAGGGGTACGGCAACGCCGGATGGATTGCGGCGAAGCTCATCCACGAACTCGGCGCGAACGTCGTCGCTGTCAGTGACTCCAGCGGAGCTATCTACAACGACGACGGCTTCGACCCGCGCGACGTGAAAGACCACAAGAACGAGACCGGGAGCGTCTCGGGCTACCCCGGTGCGGACGAGGAGTTCTCGAACGACGACCTGCTCACGCTCGACGTGGACCTGCTCGTGCCCGCGGCGCTCGAAAACGCCATCGACGGCGACCTCGCCGGGGACGTGAAAGCCGACGTGGTAGTCGAGGCCGCGAACGGGCCGCTCACGCCCGAGGCCGACGACGTGCTCGCCGACTCGGACACCTACGTCTTCCCCGACATCCTCACGAACGCGGGCGGCGTGACGGTGTCGTACTTCGAGTGGGTCCAGAACCGCCAGCGGTTCTACTGGACCGAAGAGCGCGTCAACGAGGAACTCGAACGCATCATCACCGACGCGTTCGACGAACTGGTCGAAACGTACGAGGAGACCGGCGCGCCGAACATGCGAACCGCCGCGTACGTCGTCGCCATCCAGCGCGTCGTCGATGCCTACGAGGAGAGCGGCAACTGGCCCTGACGAGAGATATTCCGGTTCGTCGCCGTTTTCTTCCGAGGTAACACCTATGACCTCTCTCGAAACGCCCTAGCTAGAGAGCGCGGTTAGAGGGTCTGTATCCCTCGAAAATCTCTCTTCCGTCTTGCTTCTCATCTCTGATAATGGTATCGGGGTTTTATGTTCTCGGTCCGAGAACAGTCGGTCAGAAGAGAACTATGTTCGACACCGAGAACTGGCCGACTGACCGCGGTCAGGTGGGGATCGGCACGCTCATCGTGTTCATCGCGATGGTGCTGGTCGCCGCAATCGCCGCGGGCGTACTCATCAACACTGCCGGATTCCTCCAGACTAAGTCCGAGCAGACCGGCGAGGAGTCCAGCGCGCAGGTGACCGACCGGGTCAACGTCGTGAGTACGTACGGCGACGTCGGCAACGACGAAACCGTGGAGACGGTCAATCTGACGGTGATGAAAAGCTCCGGCGCGGGCGACATCAATCTCTCGACCGCGACCGTCGAGTGGTTAGGTCCCGACCAAGGAACCATCCTCACGAACGGATCGGACGCCGACGAAGAACACTTCACGGTTGACGCCATCAAGGACGTCGACGACACGCTCCCCGTCCTCGTGAAGCAAGAAGATAGATTCCGCATCAGTATCGACTCGGCGGCGCTCTCCGACAACGGATTGGGACTCGACGAGGGCGACGATTTCACCATCAAGGTCGTCACCTCGTCCGGTGCGGTCACCTACGAACACAGCGTCCCGCAGACGCTGAGCGGCGAACAGGCCGTCGAACTCTAATCGACGGCTTCTCGCGGGCGGACTCGCGGCGGAGCCGCGAGTCCGCTGCGGTACGGCCGACGAATCCCTACTCTCGGTTTTCCGAGGTCGGTCTCGCCGACGCTGCGAGCGGAGCGTCGGCCGAACGCGAGGCCAGTTCTCGAACGTCTCTTCTTACACACTCGGTCAGTTCTCGACGCCGCTCCCGTCTTGTTTACGGAGATGCGGCGGCAGAGCCGCCGCATCTCCGTCGTCCAGTGGCTCGTCCGGCGCGGTCCTCGAAGTGAAAAACGCGGCCGAGTCGGCTACAGCCCCAACTCCCGTCCGATGACGAGATGTTGAATCTCGCTGGTGCCCTCGCCGATTTCCATCAGCTTCGCGTCCCGGAGGAACCGCTGGGGCGCGAAGTCGGTGGTGTAGCCGTAGCCGCCGAGAACCTGGACCGCGTCCTCGGCCACCTCGCGGGCGGCCTCGCTTGCGTCGAGTTTCGCGAGCGCGCTCTCGTGGGAGACGCCCTTGCCCTCGTCGTAGCGACACGCCGCCTTGTGGGTCAGCAGGCGCGCGCGCTCGACCTTGCGGTCCATCGAGACGACCTTGTTCCGGATGGCATCGAACTTCGAGATGGGTTGGCCGAACTGCTCGCGCTCCTTGCTGTACTCCTTGGCGGCCTCGAACGCACCTTGGGCGAGACCGGTCGAGAGCGCCGCGATGGAGATGCGGCCGCCGTCGAGCGTCTTTTTCGTCTGGTCCCAGCCCTCGCCCTCCGCGCCGAGCAGGCGGTCCTCGGGCAGGCGCACGTCGCTCAACTGGATTTCGCAGGTCGGCGAGGCGTTGAGTCCCATCTTGTCCCAGAGGGTCGTGACCTCGAAGCCGTCGTCGTCGGGGTCCACGATGAACGTCGAGATGCCGTCGTAGCCCGCGCCGGGGTCCGTGACCGCCTTCACGAGGACCGACCCCGCCTCGCTCGCGTTGGTGATGAACTGCTTCGTGCCGTTCAGCACCCACTCGTCGCCCTCCTTTTCCGCGGTGGTGTCCATGTCGCTGGCGTCCGACCCCGACCCGGGTTCGGTCAGCGCCCACGACCCGAGGTACTCGCCCTCTGCAAGTGGACGGAGCCACCGTTCCTTCTGGTCGTCGGTGCCGAACAGTTCGATGGGCTTGCTCGCGAGCGAGACGTGCGCGGCGTACGAGAGGCCGATGGACCCCGAGACGCGCCCCAACTCCTCGGTCACGAGCGCGTACATGAGTTGGTCGCCGCCGAGTCCGCCGTACTCCTCGCTGACGGGCACGCCCATCATGTCGAGGTCCGCGAGTTGGTCGAAGATTTCGGCCGGGAAGCGGTGTTCGTCCTCGATGTCCTGCGCGATGGGTTCGATTTCCTCGTCGCAGAACTCTCGGACGGTGTCCCGAACCATTCGATGCTCGTCGGGAAGGCTGAAGTCCATAGGCAAAATTTGCGCGAGAGCCACCTTAAAAACAGCGAACGGTCGCCGAGGTGAGGGGTCGGTTCGGAACGATGCATATTTCTTCAATCCACGGATTTCTCGCGTTCGTTTTTTTCAAAATCGGCGCGCGCTGGCGCGACCCAGCTGTTTTGGGTCGCGCCCAAAGCGCGCGAGGGATGAGGACCGCAAGCACGAGCGAAGCGAGTGGTGAGGACCGCAGTCGGTTGGGGAGGCGTGTGGCCGTCGCGGGTGCGGTGCGATGCAATACATCGTATTGCATCGCAATGCGGTCTCAGAGGTGACGTGCGAGCAGGACGCTTCGCGGAGGAAAATACGACTGTCGGCGAAAGTGCGGCGGTGACAATTCACCCGGTGTTTCTCGGCGGATGCCTTTTTAAACCGAGACCGCTAACCGATAGCCGATGAGTATTCGGCGGTTAGTCCGTGGCACCATCGAGTGGGAGCGACTCGAAGCGGTCTTCAGACAGGTCGCCCGCCGGTACGACCGCTCGGAAGTGCGCGTGGCGTTTCTCGACGCCGACAACTGGCTCTCGACGCCCGCGGTCGTGGACGAGAAGTGGTTCGTGAAAATCGTGACCGGCCAGAACTCGCTAGTCCACGCCCTCTTTACGGGGGCGCGCAACCTCGGCGTGTTCTCGTCGGGCACCGAGGGGTTTTTCGAACACTTCTCGGACCCGATGGAGATGGCCAAACACGAACTCGAAGCCACCCGTCGGATGCGCGACATCGGCGTGAACGCCCCCGCGCCGATAGAGGTGTTTGAGGTGGACGGCATGGGCGTCCTCGTGATGGAGTACCTGCCGGAGTTCGAGACGTTCGACGACCTGCCCGCCGAGGCGGTCGAACGCCACGCGCCCGAGGTGTTCGAGGCGCTATCGGTGATGCACGACCACGGACTCGCCCACGGCGACTTGCGGGGCGAGAACGTCCTCGTCTACCGGGACGAGGTGTACTTTATCGACGCGACCAACGTCCGCGAGGACGGTCTCGCGGAGGCGCGGTCGTACGACCTCGCGTGCGCGCTCGCGGCGCTCGAACCGCTCATCGGCGCGCGGGCGTCGGTCGCGGCCGCCACCGAGCGGTACTCGTCCGCCGAACTCCTCGCGGCGCGTGAGTTCCTCGATTTCGTGAACATGCGCCCGGACCACGACTTCGACGCGGTGGAAGTTCGGGCGGAAATCGAAAAGCTGGCAGGGAGCGAAGGCGAGTAGCTCGACGCGTTTCGGGCGACCGATTTCTGTCAGGATGTATCGTCGCTCTTTGTTTCGAACCATTGGCTGTCCGAACGTGGACTACAATTGGGTGGCTTTTTTAGCGATGCCGACTCAGGTTCCCTCATAGCATGAGCCAGCAAGCTAGCGAGCAGACCTATCAGCACTACATCGGCGGCGAGTGGACCGAGGGCGCGGGCGACGAGACGTTCGAGAGCGTCAATCCCGCGAACCAGGAGTCGCTCGGCGAGTTCCACCGCGGCGTCCCCGAAGACGTGGACGCGGCGCTTTCGGCGGCCGAGGAAGCAGAAGACGAGTGGGCCGACCTCTCGTACATCGACCGCGCGGAGTACCTCTGGGACATCTACCACGAACTCAAAGACCGGACCGAGGAACTCGGCGAGGTCATCGCCAAGGAGTGCGGCAAGGAGATTTCGGAAGGGAAGGCCGACGTTGTCGAGGCCGCCCACATGGTCGAGTGGGCCGCGGGCAACGCCCGCCACCCTCACGGCGACGTGGTTCCCTCCGAGATTCCGAGCAAGGACGCCTACATGCGCCGCAAGCCGCGGGGCATCATCGGCTGTATCACCCCGTGGAACTTCCCGGTCGCCATCCCGTTCTGGCACATGGCGCTCGCGCTGGTCGAGGGCAACACCGTCGTCTGGAAGCCCGCCGAGCAGACGCCGTGGTGCGGCCAGATAATCGCGGAGATGTTCGAGGACGTCGGCGTCCCCGAGGGCGTGTTCAACATGGTCCAAGGCTTCGGTGACGCCGGAAACGCCATCGTCGAGGACGAGCGCGTGGACACGGTCCTGTTCACCGGTTCGTCGGAAGTCGGCCACAAAATCGCGGGTAAGGTCGGCGGCGAACCCGGCAAACTCGCGGCGTGCGAGATGGGCGGCAAGAACGGCATCGTCGTGACCGAGAACGCCGACCTCGACGTGGCGGTCCACTCGGCCATCATGTCCTCGTTCAAGACCACCGGCCAGCGGTGTGTCTCCTCCGAGCGCCTCATCGTCCACGAGGACGTGTACGACGAGTTCAAGGAGCGCTACGTCGACCTCGCAGAGGACGTGTCGGTCGGCGACCCGCTCGACGAGAACACCTTCATGGGTCCGATGGTCAACGAAGAGCAGGTCGAGAAGTTCGGCAAGTACAACGACCTCGCCCGCCAGGAAGGCGCGAACGTCCTCGTGGACCGTGAGGAACTCGACGCCGACGAACTCCCCGAGGGCCACGAGGACGGCTACTGGGTCGGCCCGTTCGTCTACGAGGTCGATTACGACCCGGACCTCCGGTGCATCAAGGAGGAGGTCTTCGGTCCCCACGTCGCGCTGATGAGCTACTCCGGCGACATCGAGGAGGCCGTCGACATCCACAACGACACTCCGTACGGACTCGCTGGCGCGGTCATCTCCGAGGACTACCGCCAAATCAACTACTTCCGCGACAACGCCGAAATCGGACTGGCCTACGCCAACCTCCCGTGCATCGGCGCGGAAGTTCAGCTCCCGTTCGGCGGCGTCAAGAAGTCGGGTAACGGCTACCCGAGTGCGCGCGAGGCCATCGAGGCCGTCACCGAGCGCACCGCGTGGACGCTCAACAACAGCAAGGACATCCAGATGGCGCAGGGGCTGTCGGCGGACATCAAGACCGAGAGTGACGACTGAGCTGTGAGGCCCTCGTGGCCGAACACACGTAGTCTCGCTTTCGCAGAAAGCGACGACTGAGACGTAGAACGCACCTACACCGCTTTCCGACTTTCTACCTTTCGCGGAGTTTCTGATTCTCACCGAGCGACCCTCGCGCGCGGAGGCCGCGCCGGAGGCGCGGCCTCCGCGCGTCGAACGCTCGCAAAAACTCCCAATCGGGCGACGAGACGACCGGTACTTCCGGGCAGTAACTGCAAAAGAACCGTACTCCGCGAATCGACTACTGGCCGATTTTCCGGAGCAGTTTCTCGCCCTCGACCGCCATCACGAACGAGACGCTGAGCATCATGAACGCCACCGTGAGCAGTCCGTAGAGGCTCTCGGTGGTGATGCTGTCGGCGGGCGTGGTGCCGAGCCAGTGGCCCGCGATGACCGCGCTCCCGACCACCGCGGTCCAGAGGAAGTAGCGACTCCACTTCCGGGGACAGCTTCGCTGTTCGGTGTCGCCCACGTCGAGAAAGCTTCTGAGTCGGTCGGGGTCCCCGGTGAGTTCGACCACGCGGTCGTCGGTGTGGTACTCGACCAGTCCGTGTTCGCTGAGTCGCGGGAGGTGGGTCTGATAGAGCGAGGAGTACACCTGCTTGCGCTCGCGCGAGGACACCTCGTGGACCGTCGTGTCGTTCTCCCACGCCGCGATGCGGCCGCTCAGATTCGTGAGCGTGACGGCCGAGTCGTTCAGCAGGTGACGCAGGACCCGTCGCCGCCGGGCGTTCCCGAGCAGGTCGAACATCGCCTCTCGGGAGGGGTGGCTCGCGCCGTCTTCTCGCGGGTCGGCGGTGTCGATACCGGTTTTCGCCCGAGACATTTCTCTGGTATCGTACAATTCTCGCGAGTCGTAATTAAAATTCGGATTTCGGGAACGAGCTTCGTTCAGCGTCGTCTGTCGTGCCACGCCGGGAACTCTTCGCGCACGCGCTCGACTCGCCCGAGGTCCGCGTCGGTCGTCACGATGTCGGGGTCGTCGCCCGTGCTGGCGAGCGCGGTTCCCCACGGGTCGTACACCGTCGAGCGTCCGAGCAGGGTCGCGTCGTCCGCCGACCCCGACCCGTTGATTGCGGCGACGAACAACTGATTCTCGACCGCGCGCGCACGCGGCAGGAGTTTCCAGTGTTCGACGCGGGGGTAGGGCCACGCGCTCGGAACCAGAATCAGGTCCGCGCCCGCCGCCGCGATGTCGCGGTAGAGTTCGGGGAATCGGAGGTCGTAGCACGTCGTCATGCCGACGGTCGCGTTGACCGAACGCTCCGGCGTTCGGTCGCTCGCCGAGGCTCCCTCGGCGGTGACTTCGAACGCCGCGATGCCGAGGCGCTCGCCCGGAACGAGCATCTGGGCTTCGGCCGACTCGTAGCCGAACAGGTGGTGTTTGCGGTAGAACGCGAGTCGCGACCCGTCGCGGTCGAACAGGACCGAGGTGTTCGCCAGTCCCTCGTCGGCGGGCGTCGGAACCGACTCGGTCTCGGCGAGGTCCTCCACGATGCTCCCCGCGAGGACGCCGATGTCGTGTTCGCTGGCGGCGTCGGAAATCGCCGAGAGAGTCGGTCCGTCGATGGGTTCGGCGGCGCGCTGGTAGGAGCCGAACGCGAAGTAGCCCACGTTGAAGATTTCGGGAAGCGCGACGAGGTCCGCGCCTCGGTCGGCGGCCTCGGCGACGGCATCGACGGCGCGCTCGCGGTTGGTCTCGACCGCGCCGCTCTCGATTTCGAGTTGGGCGAGCGCGAGTTTCACGAGAGGCCCTCCGCTTCGAGCGCGTCTTCGAGGTTGTCGAGTTCCCTGTCGAGATTCTTCTTGAAGTAGCGCTCGATGCCGGGGACTCGGCCCTCGACCACGAACTTGTTCACGAGCTTACTCCCCGTTTCGGTCTCTCGAATTTCGTGTTCGCCCGTCACCCGAAGCGCCGACGACCGACCCACGAACTTGACGTATCGCGGCGGGTCGCGCGTCACGTCCTCGGTTTCGACCGGAACGGTCGTGTCGAGAAACGGAATCGGGACCGAGATGTGCCAGATAGAGGTCGTCTCACCGGTTCGCTCGTAGTCGGCGACGACGCTAATCGCGTTAGCTCGCTTCTCCGGGTCGGAGATGAACTCCCAAACTGTCTCCGGTGGGACCGAAAGCTCGAACGTCCGCTCCACCCGAACTGTCATACCTCAATTTCGACCCGCGATGCCAAAAAGCCGCCGGACCAGTCTCGGAGACGCTGTTCCGATGTCACGTTTCCTCCCGCAATGTCACTTCCTATCCCGGCGTCACTTTCCACGTCGTGGAGCGCGCGCGACCCCACTTCTCGATGTCGACTTCCTCGGCCTTCTCGGCGAGGCGCGGAAGCCTGACGCCGACCTGCTTCGAGGAGAGGCCGAGCTGCTCGGCGATGTTCTTCGCGCGGAAGTAGCGCTCGCCGCCCGAGACGCTCTCGCGGAGGTACGCGAGGATGCGTCGTTCCTCGTCGGTGTAGTCGGTCATCCTGATACGGTAGTAAGGCGTTCGTACCCTTAACGATTTCCCGCGGGAAATCGTTCAGTTCTCTTACTCGTTCGCGGTCGGAGATTCGGTCGGCGGTGTCCCTACCGCCAGTAGAGGTGGACCGCCGAGACCGCGAGCACGCCAGCCACCATCGCGACCGCGAACCCCCACGCGGCGAGTTCGGTTCCCGGCGCGGCGAACATCGCCACCGCGGCGACTGTCGCCAGCAGCGTGAACATCGTGGCGAGTCCGATACCCTTGTCCGTCGAAACCGTCCCGTGTTCGGTCATGTCTCGGAGTTTCGGCGGCCGGAACTTAGTTCATTCTACTCGGTGGCAGGTGCCGATACACTTTAGCCGGTGGCGTGTTGGCACCGAGTACGATGGGAATCCTCAAGTCGGTCTTACTCGGGAGTAAGCTCAAAATACTGCTGACAGCCGTCCTCGCGCTCGGAATCACCGTCGCCGGGGCGTTCTCGCTCGGCGTCCTCGGCGCGCCGAGCGTCGGCGGTGTTCAGAACTCCTTCGGCAACGTGACCGACGAGACAACCGAGATAAAGAGCGACCTCGTGGTCAACAATCCGAACCCCGTCGGCGCGAACCTCGGGAGCGTGTCGGTGACGTACAACGTGACGATGAACGAGGTCGCGATGGCGAACGGAACGAAGAGGGGCATCTCAATCGGCGCGGGCAACAGCACGGTCGGATTCAGCACCGAGATGCGAAACGACCGCATCCCGGTGTGGTGGGCCAGTCACGTCCGAAACGGCGAACAGACGACGCTCCGCGTCGATGCCTCGGTTCGGGAGGGGACGCTCGACCGGACCTTCGACGCACCGCCCATCGAGCGCCAAATCTCGACCGACATCATCTCGCAGTTCAATTCGAGCGAGACCCGCCCGGTCAACGCGAACCAGCCTCTCGTCTCGGACCCGGTCGCCTACGTCAACGAGACCAGCGCGAACTGGGGCGACGTGACCGACGACGAGACGCCAATCGAGATGCGGTTCGAGGTGTACAACGCCAAGACGATGCCGATGGCGATTACCGAAATCGGATACAACATCACGATGAACGACGTGAACGTGGGGAGCGGGACGACTGACCGCGAACACGTCATCGAAGGCAAGACGAGCGAGACCGTCGAGGCCGAGACCGCAATCGAAAACGACCGCCTCGACGAGTGGTGGGTCACCCACCTCGAAAACAATCAGGTGACCGACCTCCGCATCGACTTCTACGCGAAGATAGAAATCGGCGGCGAGACGTTCCGCGTGGACCTCGAAGAGATGTCCTACGAGAAGACCATCGAGACCGACGTCTTCGGCACGAAGGGCGAGACCGACGCCGAGAGTTCGGTCGATGGAAGCGACGAGACCACCGAAACCGACGACGCCGCCCCGACCGAGACCACGACCGACGACTCGGAGACGACCGACGAAGCCGACGACTCCGACGAAGGAAGCGACTCCGGCGAAGACACCGCGACCGAGGGCGAGAATACGACGACTGAGGACGACGGACTGCTGTGATTCGTCGGCGACGACCCGACTCGAAGTAAGGTTTGCAGTCGCCGGTAGAGTTTTTACCCCGGAGTAGATAGGTAGAGGTGTATGACACGGAGTGTTCAGGCTCCTGATCGAGTTCTTCTCGGGCGATGAGAACGACGTATCGGTACGACGAGACGGTGAATCGATAGTTCTGGCGGTCGGCGACCGCGACTACGAACTGACTAGAGACGAGGCCACGGACCTCCAGGAGGCGGTCGGGGCGGCCCTGACCGAGCGCCGGGAGTTCTTCCGGACCGAGGGCGTCCACCGCGAGGACGGCACCTACGAGGTGTCCCGGCGGGGCGCGGACTCGGCGGGCAACTCGAAGGTGTTCGAGAGCTTCGAGGCGCTGACCCGGATGTTCGACCGACTCCCCGACGAGTTCACGGCCGACGACGTCGGCCGGACCGGAATCACGGGGTCGCGCCGACACATGCTGGTGCGCCACTTCGCCGAGCATCCGCAGTTCGACTGCGGCATCTCGCACCGGAATCCCCTGACGGCCGAAAAGACGTGCGAGGAGCGGGCGAGCGACGACGCCGAACTCGTGGACGCTATCGCAGATTGAGGTTCGGCGTACGCCCTCGCCGCGCGATTTTCGAGAAAAGTCGAGAGAACCACGAGGGACGCGACCGCTACTTAATCGTCGTGTGCTCGCTCTCTTCGTTGAGCGCGAGGTTCGCCGCGATTTCGGCGTTCCGCATGGCGTACTGGGCGGTCTGCTGGAGGCTCACCAGCACCTCACGTACCGCGAGCAGACTCTCGTTGCTCATCTCGGGCAGGTCGGCCAGAATTTCGCTCTCGCGGTCGCCGATTTCGTGGAACAGCGCCCGGACTTCGAGGGTCATGTCGTAGTCGCGCTCGACCGCGGCTTGGACCGCCTTCGCGGTAATCTCGTCCACTTGGTCGGTGAACTCCCGAATGCGCCGGAGGACCGCGGCGTCCACGTCGAGGGTGTGGCCCTCGGATTCGAGCGTGATTTCGGCGATGTCCTCGGCGTTGTCCGCGATGAGTTCGAGGTTCTTCGCGATGGACCGGTAGCCGATGAGCGGGAAGCCGCTGTCCAAGTCCACGGCGCGCGCGAGCGTGGGGTTCTGGTACGCGGTGAAGATGAGTCTGAGCAGGAGGACGAAAATCTTGTTCGCCTGCCGCTCGCGGTTGAGCGCGCGCTGGGCGAGGTCGGCGTTGCCGTGTGCGAGCGCCTTCACGGCCTCGCCGCGCATCGTGGACCCGGTGTTTTCGAGGCGTTCGAGCAGATTGTCGAGGCTGAAGTCCTCGGGGTCCACCGAACACCGGATGGCGATGCTGTCGGGCGTCTCCTCGACCACGCCGAGTCCCATGAGTTGGGTCTCGGCTTTGTAGACCGCGTTGATGTGGGCGCTGTCGAGGGTGTCCTCGCTCTCGACGTGGATGACCCGCCGCCCGAGGACGTACTGGGCCACGATGGCGCGCTCGACCGCGTCGGCGTCGAGGTTCTCGGCGTGGATGATGGCCTCGGACTCCTCGGTGTGGGCCGACTCGGGGAGGACCGTCAGCGTCCCCTTCCCGCCCATCCGAAGCGAGACCTCGTCACCCTTCTCGACGTTGTTCTCCTTGGCCCACTCCGCCGGAAGCGTCATCGCCAGCGTCGAGGGGCCCAGCCGCTGAACTTTCCGCGTCTCCATACGCGACTAGTTCGCCACCGAGTACCTTAAGCTTCCCTAGATGCCAATTATTGTCCCTTCCTCACTCTACACGACCTTCATCATCCGGCGCTCGAACCGACCGACCCGGACCTTCCGCCACCCGCGGAGCGACTCGTCCGCCTCGTCGTCGCCGGTATCGACCCGGAGAACCCCGATGTCGTCGAGCTTTCGCTTCGAGGCGACGATTTCGATTTCGGATTCGCGAATCACGGCGGGCGAAATCTGGTCGTTGCCCCGGCCGAACACGAACCCCTGGCCGCCGATGGGCGACACCACGACGACGTTTCTGTCTCCGAGGTTCGCCAGAATTTCGTCGGCGGTCGCATCCCGGACCAGCACCTCACCGTCTCGCCACACGTCCACGCCGAGCGGCGACCCCCTGAAGCCGAGCTCGTCCTTTATCGCGCCGACGGTGCCGCCCGGGCCGAGGACGTAGGTCGCCGACGCATCTTCGGCGGTTTCACCGCCTCCGTCTCGTTGCCTCTCCGAGGCAACGCGCGCGTCGTCGGCGACTCCCGCCGCGAGACTCTCGACGGTCCCGCCGCCGACCTGCTTGCTCGATTGGAGGTCCTCGGCGACCGGCACCTCGGCGAGTGCCCTGAGTTCGGCCCGGACCTCGCCCTCTCGGTAGGCCGCCTCGTCGATGTCGTTGACTTCGCGGGTCTCGGTCCGGTCGAAGTCGGCGGCGACTCTGCCCGCGGCCTCGGGCGAAACCGCGAACACCGCCGAGTACACTTTCACTCCCGCTGGAACGCCGAGAATCGGAATCTCGGCGTCGAGGTCGTCGAGCGTTTCGGCCACGTCCACCGCCGTTCCGTCGCCGCCGACGAACAGAATCAAGTCGGCGTCGGCCTCGGCGAAGGCTCGGACCGCCGCGCGGGTGTCCTCGGCGGTCGTCGCCTCGCCCGCGGGCGAGGCGACGACCGCGGGGTCGAACCCGGCCTCGCGGGTCTCGGTCTCGCCCATCTCGCCGCCCGCGGTCAGCATTTCGACGTCGAGGTCGCCGCGCGCGCTCGCGCGCTCTGCGAGCGCCGCGAGCGCGGCGACCGCCCGGTCGGGCGCGCGCGGCTCCGCCCCGCGTTCGCGCGCTTCCTCGACCTTCCCGTCGGTGCCCTTGAGTCCCACTCGGCCGCCCATCCCCGCGATGGGGTTGACTACCACGCCGATACGTCGCATAACCGTGGCTACGGAAGTCGAGCGCAAAAACCGTCCGGTCCTCCCAAAAAAGTGGTCTCGACGTCAGTCGGGTCTCGGCTCAGTACGACGTCTGACTACCCTGACTCTGCGGCTGAAACTGCTGGCCCTGCGGCTGCTGGGACTGCTGACCCGTCTGACCCTGCGGCTGCTGGGACTGCTGGCCCTGCGACTGCTGAGTCATCTCCTGAATGCCCTGCATCCCCTGCTGCTGGCCGCTAATCGAACTCAGGAGCTTGTTGGTCGAATCGACCGCGTAGGTAACCGCCTGTAGCGTCTCCTGGACGTGGGGCGACTGCTGGTGCTGCTGGAGAATCGGAAGCCCGTGCTGGGCGACCCGAAGGAACGTCTCGGCGACCTCCGGGCCGTTGATGGAGTCGCGCGCGATGAGCTTCTCGTTTAGCTCTGCCAACTCCGCGAGGTCGTCGCAGAGTCGAGCGCACTCTGCCATCTGCGGCCCGGACTCGATGCACTTGTCGGCGCACCACGACGCGATTTCGACCACGCGGTCGAACGCTTCGAGCGACTCGTTGAGTTCGGGCGTGAGTTCGGATTCGAACTGCTGGCCGACCTTCTGGTGCGTGGTCTGGTGGGCCGACCCGGTCTGGACCCCTCCCTGTTGGGACTTCATCTGCCCGCCGAACTGCTGGCCTTGCCCGCCGGACTGCTGGCCCTGCATGCCTTGACCCATCGACTGGGGCTGTTGCTGACCCGACTGGCCCATCTGCGGTTGCTGCTGGCTCATCTGGCCCTGCGGCTGTTGCTGGCTCTGTCCACCGTACGTCTGCTGGCCGGTGCTTCCCGTGGATTGCTGAGGCTGTTGTGACATTGTTCTCTCCTGTCCGCGTAGGCGCATCTTAACCCTCGATGCGCCCCCCGCGGGCGTCCACCGATTCACCGGAATCGCAGATAAACGGGTCCGACTGTTGGCGACCGTTCACCCGAGCAACGAACTGTTTCCGTCGCGGCCGGGTGCGTGCGTCGAGTTCACAATCCGCGTCCCGCCCGCGATTTACGCCGACGTTACGTCATCGTTCGCGCGAGCAATATCGGATTTTTCCCGGCGCGATCGTCGGCGCGCTCGCGAGCGCGAGCGCGCCGACCACGAACGCGGCGAACCGGAACGAACCCGGTCACGGCCGCCGAGGTGCTTGGTAAGCGTTAAGGGAGCGCCCGCAGAACCCTCGGGCATGTTCGTACTCGCAGAATCCGCGTCGATTCCGGCGAACGCGTCGGGAATCGTCGTCAGCGTCGTCGGCATCCTGCTCACGGTCGCGTGGGTCGCGTACCTCTACCGTTGAACTGCTCCGCTACTGTGAAACGTTCTCGACTCGTTCGCGGAGCCACGCCGCGGCGCGGTCGAGTTCCGCTTCGTCGGCGCTCTGGAGTTTGACCCGGACGTGGTCGCCCGGGTAGCTCCCGACCGTCACGTCGAATCGCTCGCGTAGCTCCGCGAATCGGCCGACGAGCGCGCTCTCGGGTTCGTCGGCTTCGACGGTTCTGACGTGCCTGTACTCGCCAGCGAACTCGTCGGCGACGCGCTCGAACATCGCCTTCATCTCGGTCGGGACGCCCGGAAGGACGTAGATTCCCTCGATGGCGCATCCCGGCGCGACTCCCTCGTCGTTGGGGAGCAGGCGCGCACCCTTCGGGAGGTGAGTCGTGCCGTCCACGAGGTCGGCGTGCGAGTAGTCGCTGTGGTCGGCTATCCACGCGACGGCTTCGGGGTGTTCTTCGACCGGAACGCCGACCGCGGCCGCGACTCCCTCCATCGTCAGGTCGTCGTGAGTCGGGCCGAGACCGCCCGTGACGAGGACCGCGTCGTACTCCGCGCGAAGTTCGTTGACGGTTCGGGCGATGTCGGTGACTCTGTCGGGGAGCACCACCACGCGCTCGACGCTCGCGCCGCGCTCGGCGAGGCGCTCGCCGAGCCACGCCGCGTTCGTGTTGACGGTGTCGCCCGCCAGCAGTTCGTCGCCGACGGTGACGAGGGCTACCTGCATGGGAGGGGGTAGTGGTCGCGAGAGTAAAAAGAGGCGGTTCGGTCAGCTCGGCGAGACGGTTCGGTGACCGAGCGACCTACCGCATCCCCGGCGGCGGTCCCTTGTCGAACTCGTCGTCGCCGGTATCGACGTTCAGCCCCAGTTCCTCGCGCTCGCGTTCGAGCCGTCGAATCTGGAGCCGGTAGTACGCCAGTCCGAACAGTCCGACGAAGACCGCGCCGACGATGACGGCGAGGAAAATCGTGCGGTCGCGTTCGAGGTAGTACCGGACGGTCACGGTGTCGGCGGTCATGTCCGTCCACGTGATGTGGACGCGGCCGTCGCGCTGGTCGGTGACGTAGTCGCCGGGCCGGACCTGACTCAACAGGAAGGTCCCGACTCGCATCCCTCGCGGCAGAATCACCTCGTAGGAGCCTTCGACCGGCGCGGGCATGGTGAACGTCTTGCCTCTGTGGGGCGCGGAGTACGCCAGCTTTCCGTCGTCGCTCGGCGTCCGAATCACCGTCCGCGAGTCCTGTTTCTCGACGTCGAGGCGGTCTGCGGTCACGACCGTCCCGTTCGGATACCGGAACTGGACCGCCGACACTTCGACCGGGTCTTCCTCGCCGAGTGCGGCGCGCTGGAACGTCCGAATCTCGGAGCGGTTCGAGAGGTCGTAGACGATTCGGTACTCGTCGCTGGTGACGTTGATGGTAACGTCGGTCGAGGTGTCCCAGTCGTACTCGGCGTCCTGTGACAACTGCTCGTCGCTGAACTCTCCCGACCCGAACATGCCGCCCATACAACCCGCAGAGACCGCGAGCAGGGCGAGCGCCGCGAACCCGAGTAGGAGCCGTCGGTTCATGGAATGACGCAACGAAGCTCCGCGGGCAGATAGCCGCCGATGGCCGCGAGCAGACCCGGTGGGTCGGTTTCGTCCTTGCAGACGATGCTCTGTTCGAGGAGGCCGAGTCGCTCGACCGTTACGATGTCGCGGGCGTGACCCGCGCGGTTGACCGTCGCGCGCACCTCGCCGCGGGTCGAACTGTTGACGTTGACTCGGCCCGCGCCGCGAGTCCAGTCGTAGAGTCGGTCGCGCTCCTCGTCTGCGAGGCGGTTGGGTTCGTCGCCGCCGTAGACGAACGCAAGGGGCATGTGCTGGACCAGTCCGAACCGCTCGACGATTTGGATGGGCGTCCCCTGCCCGAGTCCGAGTTCGCCCGCGGGAATCGAGACGTCTTCGCCCGCTTCGAGCACGAACCCGTCCTCGTCCCACGATTCGAGCGTGCCGACGTACGTCTCGCCAGCGACCATGTCCGAAGTTATCTCGCCCCACTCCTCGCGGAGGAGGTTGCGCGCGATGACTTCGTCGTCGCCCTCGATGGTCACGACCGCGAAGTCGTCGTGGCGCACGCCGACGGTGTACTCGACGTCGAGTTCGCCAATCGTGTTGTTCACGAGCGACTGGAGGCCGTCGAGCGCGCGCTCGCGGGCGTCGCCCTGCACGTACACTTTGGTTGCGAGGACGACCATTACGCCTCGGCCTCTTCGCGGTGTTCGACGTTGAGTTCGTCGCGGAGTTCCGCGATGCGTTCGCGCATCGACTCGACGAGTCGGCCGTTCTCCATCGATTCGAGCGGCGACCCGCACTCGGGGCACTCGAAGCCGAAGTCCATCGCCTCGCCGAACTCGAACCGAATCGAGCACACCTCACACAGGTAGAACTCGTGGTGGCGCTCGTACTCCTGGCGCTGTTCGAGCGCGTCGAGCAGGCGGTGCATCTCCTCTTCTAAGTTGCCGGGGATGTTGTCGTACTCGAACGTCCAGAGGTACGTCAGCCACCCGGAGTCCTCGTCGCGGAGCCGTCGATAGGTCGCGAGGTCGTTCTCGTAGAGGATGAACAGCGCGCGCCGGACGTCGTTGAGTTCGAGGTCGAGGTCCTCCGCGAGTTCCTCGTCGGTGACCTCGCCGTCCGGCGGCGCCGCCGCGACCGGCATTCCTTTCGGACCGACCAATTCGTGAAGATACTTCTGAATTACCGGGTCCTCCAGTAAGTCCTCAAAAGCCATTATCGTACATGGGGGCGTTCAGCCGTTTAAAACCATCGGGGCGGATTCGTTCGCCACTCCTTCGGAAGAATCCAAGTCTCACTCCCGATTCCGGAGGTAGTGAAACACGTACGTCTGGGCGTATCCGGCGTACTCGCCGCCGAACGCCCGGCGAATCGCCCGCGAGGTCTCGGCGTACGACCCCCGCTCGCAGTCGGGATAGTGGTCCTCGATGGCGGTCTGAATCCAGGTGTCGAGCGGGACGGCCTCCAGAAAGCCGAGCGAGAACAGCAACACGCAGTCGGCAACTTTGTCGCCGACGCCTACGAACGCCTGGAGGGCGTCTCGGGCGTCCTCGTACTCCATCTCGCGGACGGCCGCGGGCGAGACCTCGCCCGCGGCCGCCAACTCCGCCGACCGCTGGACGTAGGGCGCGCGGTAGCCCAACCCTAACTCGCGCAACTCCGCTTCGGTCGCCTCGGCGAGACGCTCGGGCGTCGGGAAGGCGTGGTACGTCTCGCCGTCGAATCCGACGGTCTCGCCGAACTCGCGGGCCAGCGCGGTCCCCATCGCGTGGATGCGCTCGACTCGCATCTGGGCCGAGCAGATGAACGAGACGAGACACGGGAAGAACGGGTCGTTCACGATTCGCATGCCGGGGTACGCCTCGCGCGCGTCGGCGACCAGCGAGTCGTCGGTCCCCTCGAAGATTTCCGGGAGGTCGTCGTCGAGGCGGAGTCGCTCTTCGAGCAGGGGTTCGGCGTCGGTGGTCGCCTCCCATTCCAGTCGTCCGTCGCGCTGGCGCGCGCGGACGACCTCGCCCTCGGCGACGGTGTAGTACCACGCCGACCCGCCGTGTGCGGCGGTCTCCTCGTACGCTCGGCCGTCCTCGCGCCGCCAGAGGAACGTCTGGCCGCTTTCGAGCGTCGATTGCAAGTCGAGGCCGCCCGATGCGTCGGTCAGCGGTATCGAACCCGATTCCATCGACCGTCGGGAGGTGCCCGAGCGGGGGAAAGCTTTCGTTTCGGAACGGGCAGGGCGCAGCGACCGAGAATGGCGGTTTTTCGGAGGGCTAACCTTGATACTGTTGGCGCTACAACTTCTATGCGACTATGAACTGCAGAGTTGTCGTGGAGGCCGCAGTTCCGGTCTACGACGTGGAGACGCCGGACGAGGCCGTTCGAATCGCCATCTCCAAGACCGGCGAGTTGCTCAATCCCGACCTCAACTACGTCGAGATAAACATGGGCGAGCGGGCGTGTCCCCACTGCGACGAGGAACTCGACCCCGCGTTCATCGCGGCCGACGAGAGCCTCGTCGCGCTCGAACTGGAGATGACCGTCTTCAACGTCGAACGCGAGGAACACGCCTCCCGCATCGCTCGGAAGGAAATCGGCCAGCGCCTCGAAAGCATCCCGCTGACCGTCCTCGAAGTCGAAGTCATCGAGGACGACGAGGACGAAGACGAAAGTTCGGAAGGGGACGCCGACGACGCCACCGACGAGTCGGACGAAGCCGACGACGACGAAGTACTACCGGAGTTCGAAGACCTCATCGAGTGAGACTCGAATCGGTTGCGCGACCGCCACGACGCCGAGGAGTCGCGGTATCGCCGAGACCCGTCCGACACAGACCACGATTCTCTGCCGTTTCGACCGTTCCGCGAGCGTTGCATCCGGTCCGATAGCCGAGGCTGTCCGGTTCGCTGTTTCGTGAGGAGTAGGTCCGTCGCTGTGAGGTCAGTCGGCTTTGGCGGCGACTTTTTCGCTCGCCTCGACCGCGGTCATTTCGGATGTAATTGCCTTTGCCATCGCAAACACCGCTGCCTTGTGGTCAGTTTTCGACTTGTGAATAGAAGTTGGTCGTACGCCAAGGGATTCGTAGTCGTCAAGGTTCACATCGGTGCTGTGCTCTTCTTCGTAGTAGTTCCCGACCTCCGCAAGCAGGCCGTGAAGGTGGATGAGTTCCTGCTTCTTCATAAGCAAACGAGGCTAACAGTTGCAGGGTTATAGTATTATCTTGAGTCCCGTTAACACGGGCTATGGATTACCCCTTCCGTCGGGAACGTAATCGTACGCACAGATGGCTAACGCGGTATTGGAAAACTGTTCGCACCGTTCCGTTCAGTTTCGTCGCAACGGAACCTTACCGACCGCTCACAGGCGGCCCCTCGCGACCGACCGCCCGCAGAACTCTGAAAACTTTTTACCTGAATCGCTCCCAACGCACGCGTATGGAGGGTTACGACGACCACCTCGACCGGGCGCTCGAACGCACGCCCGAAATCGAGGGCAGCGGCGACCGATTCGACGTGCCCGACCCCGACGTTCGCCAGGAGGGCAACGTCACGGTGTACGAGAACTTTCAGGCCACGCTCGACCGACTCGGCCGCGACGGCGACCACGTCCTGAAGTTCCTGCAGGACGAACTCGGCACGAGCGCGCACATCGACGAGAGCGGCCGCGCGCGCCTGACCGGCGAGTTCGGCGAATCGCGCATCGCGGACGCCATCGACGAGTACGCCGAGGAGTTCGTCCTCTGTCCCGAATGCGGTCTCCCGGATACGAAACTCGAACGAGAACAGGGCGCGGTGTTGCTCCGGTGTGAGGCGTGCGGCGCGCGCTCGGCCACCAGTCAGTGACCGCGGAACCGGGCTACTTGAACTGTTTTAACGTCGCCAAGTCGCGTTCGGTCCGGGTGAACTCCGCGGTTCGACGGGTCGCGTGACAGTTCGGACAGTGGAACATCTCGTCGGGGGCGGGGAGGTCGTCGGGACCTTCTTCCCAGTCCTTGGCGCATTCGGGACAGACCAACCGGACGTACGTTTCGTTCATGCCATGAACACGTGTGTGAGACGAGTAGAAAAAACTTGCCGCGAGTCGAACCTGATACGTGAGCCACCACGGCTAAGGAAACTGTCGCGCAATCCCCGCCGGGGGAACTCAAAATGGCACATCCACAGCGAGAGCGTAAGCGGCGCGACGAGGCTGACGAGGACCGACTCCACCAGCGTCGAGACGACCAGAACCGCGGGGACCGACACCCCGCGGACGAGCGCCACAGCAATCAGTACGGCGACGCCGCCGACCGGGACCGCGACCGCCGGGAGCGCGCGGACGAGTCCGGACACACGAACCGGTACGGAAGTCGCGGCGCGAACGACGCCGGAACGTCTCGGAGTCCCCGAATCGGCGGCGAACCGGAACCCGGTCAGGGTCACGACCGCACCGCCGACGACACCCAATCTCGGGGCGGCGACCCGAGTCAGGGACGCGAGTCGTACGTCGAACGCGGCGGCCACCGGGAGAGCCAGCGAGGACGGGACCGCGACGACATCACGCCGACCACACGCGAGACCGGCGGAAACATCGATTATAGCCGCAATGAGGACGAACGTGACCGCCGATACGGGAGTCGTCGCGGCCACGGCACCCACCAGCAGGAACCGCGCGAGCGCCGCGACTGACGTGCGAGTTCGGTCGGAGAACTCGCAGAATCGAGCGCCGCCGACGAGTCGGCGGCGCTCGATTCTGGCCTTTGCGAGGGAGCGATTTCGGAGGAAACGACGGCTACACCGTGAACAGGTGTCCCTCGCGGGGAACGTCGAACAGTCCCACGCGTGCGCCTGCGTCCAACCACGCGTGACCGTAGGAGAACGACGCGAGCGCGTTCACGAGGTCGTCGTTCTCGCGGAAGTGGCGGCCGTCTTCGAGATACGAGGTAGCCATCTCCAGACACTCCGCCGCGGCCTCGCCCATCGGGGTGTCCTCGGGCGGCGCGATTTCGGCGGCGTCGAGGGCTTCAGCGAGCAGGCCCTCGTAGCGGTCGGTCTTCTCTTCGAGGTCGGCGGGCATGCGCGAAGTGTTGGGTGGCGGTGGGCTAAGGGCTTCGGGAAGTCAGTCGTCTTCGTCGTCTGCGTTGCGTTTCACGCCCGTGGTCGTCGCACCGGGTTCGCCGAGGTCCTCGGGCCGAACGAACACATCTTCGTCGTCCGTTTCGTCACTCATGACTCGTATTTATCAATAAAGGCTCAAAAGGATTCCGGCGAGTAGGGTCGCAAATCCTGCGAAGAACGCGACGAACGACCGCCGAATCCACTGTTCTTTTCTATCGGTTTTCCGGACACCGTCGGCTATCCACTTCGGATAGCCGAGCGTCAAAACCCAATTCAGATACTCCGTTTGGTCGAGTTTGTAAGTAGTTAGCTTCCCGAACGTTCGCGTGTCGATACCTCGATTCACCGTCGTCGTCATGTACCCTGCGAGAGCGAACGCTGTCGATGCAACGAACAGCAGTAGGGAAGCAACCGACGAGACGTTGCTGTATAGTCTGACCGTGACTTGCGAAGTCACTGCGACTAAAATTGTAATGACGAGTGCATTGAGTCGGATAAGCCGAAATGCCTCGTTCGAGAGGTCCGAAAACAGTCGAAGTGTCTGTTCCAACACGAGCCGTGCGTCTTCATGAGCGGAGTCGAGAGCATCGGCGTCTACTGTTCGCCTCTCGACTGCTTTCTGGAGACGTTTCTCACGCCCCTTCGACTGTTCGCCCTCGCTCGTCTCGGCGTTCTCCGTATTTTCGTCCATCGTTCTCGGTCGTGCGACACGCCGGGGTTGCCCCGTCTTCACTTAAGTATCTACGCGAGAACCGACGCCGATACCGGAAAGTCGGCGTCACAACACAAGCTAAATACCCGCCCGTTCCCAATATTGCACCATGAGTGAACAACCCCGAGTCGAGATTTACACGAAGGACGACTGCCCGTACTGTGATAAGGCGAAGGACCTCTTCGACGCCAAGGGCGTCGAGTACGAGACCTACAACGTGACCGGCGACGACGACCTGTTCGACGAGATGGTCGAGCGCGCTGACGGCCGCCAGACCGCGCCCGAGGTGTTCATCGACGACGAGCTAATCGGCGGGTGGGACGACACCACTGCGCTCGACGAAACGGGCGAACTCGACAAGAAACTGGGTCTCGACACCGAAGCCGCAGTCGAACACCACAAACTGATAATCGCGGGGAGCGGCATCGCGGGTCTCACTGCGGCCATCTACGCCGCGCGGTCGAACAACGACCCGCTGGTGCTTGAGGGAGGCGAACCCGGCGGCCAGTTGACGCTCACCACGGACGTGGAGAACTACCCCGGCTTCCCCGAGGGTCTCAGCGGCCCCGACCTCATCAATCGGATGAAAGAGCAGGCCGAACGGTTCGGAACCGAAATCGAGAACGGCGTCATCGAGTCGGTGGACGACTCGAAGCGGCCCTATCGCGTCGAACTCACGAACGGCGACGTGTACACCGCAGACGCCTTCATCGCGGCGTCGGGCGCGAGCGCCCGGACCCTCGGAATTCCCGGTGAGGACGACCTGATGGGCTACGGCGTCTCGACGTGTGCGACCTGCGACGGAGCCTTCTTCCGGGGCGAGGAGATGCTGGTGGTCGGCGGCGGCGACGCCGCGATGGAGGAGGCCAACTTCCTCACCAAGTTCGCCGAGAAGGTGTACCTCGCCCACCGCCGCGAGGAGTTCCGCGCCGAAGACTACTGGATAGACCGGATTCACGAGAAGGTCGAGGCGGGCGAAATCGAGATACTAAAGAACACCGAACTCACCGAAGTCGTCGGCTCGGCCGAGGAGGGCGTCGATTACGCCAGCCTCGTCCGTCACCCCGAGGGCCACCCCACCGACAAACTCGACGACCCCGAGACCGAGGAATTCGAGATGGACGTGGGCGCGGTGTTCCTCGCTATCGGCCACACGCCCAACACCGAGTACCTCGAAGGGACCGGCGTGGAGATGGACGACGCGGGCTACCTCAAGACCGAGGGCGGCAAGGGCGGGAGTCAGACCGCGACCGGCGTCCCCGGCATCTTCGGCGCGGGCGACGTGGTGGACTTCCACTACCAGCAGGCCGTGACCGCCGCGGGCATGGGGTGTAAGGCCGCGCTCGACGCGGACGACTACCTCGAAGCCACCGAAATCGACTCCGAGGAGCCAGCCACCGAGGCCGCGGCGGGCGACGACTGAGGCCGCTGCGAGCGACGACTGATAGGGACTGTTGTAACTAATCTCGCCGGAGTCGCCGAATCATGGCTGTTCTGCAGTTCCACTCGGCCACTCCGTTTCGCCACGGCGGTAACGAATTACAACAGTCCCTACGAGGCGTTTCGGCTCTCACTCACTTTTAAGCGCGCGGGCTACATACCTCGGTTCGATGCTCTCGGGATTGGACTGGTTGGCGCTCGAAGCGAAGTACCTCGACCGGGCGTGCGACTTCTACGAGACCCATCTCGGTCTCTCGGCGGTCAGCGAACGCGACGGCGAGGTGGTCCTCGACGCCGGGGACACAGACCTCGTCCTCCGGGAACCCGGACGGGTCCCGCGAGGCGGGGTCCACACCCACTACGCGTTCGCCACTCCGCCCGAGCGCTACGACGAGTGGTACGACCGACTCGCGGACTCGTTCGACCTCACGGAGTTCGACTTCGGCGGGTCGAAGTCGCTGTACTTCTACGACCCGGACGGCAACTGCGTCGAAATCGGCGGGTGTGGCGCGGGCGACGACCCCATCACTGACGTGTTCGAAATCGTACTGGAAGTCGAGGACCTCGCGCGCGCGGAATCATTGTACACTTCGCTGGGCTTCGAGGCGACCGACCGGGGTGACGAGCGAAAGCGGGTGCGACTCGGCGGCCCGGTGGCGCTCGAACTCTGGGAGCCACACCTCGGTATCGCCGACGCCCGCGGCGGCCTCCACGTCGATATGGGATTCTCCGCGGACGACCCCGCGGTCGTCGCCGAGGCGGTCGAAGACCGGGCGTGCGCGGTCGAAAAAGTAGACGGCGGCGTGCGAGTGCGCGACCCCGACGGTCACTATCTGACGGCTCGTTCGAGCAGCGAGTGATGGTGACGGTTACAGCCGGTCGGAATCCACGCTGACCTCCTTCGGCGTCACGAGCAGAAAGTCCCGAAATCGGACCAGATTCCCGCCGCGCTCTTTGACTTTCGGTGCGAGGTCGGCCGCGAGTTCCGAAAGTTCGCCCTCGACCGCGAGCACGAGCGCGTCGCCGCGCTCGACGACCCGGAACCACTCGCTGTCGTCGGTCGTCCCGTCGAGCACGCCGAGTACGATTCGGCGCTCGGCCTCCTCGTCGCCGTCGTCGCCTTCCTCTATCTCCTGCTCGACCGCGTTGAGGTCGAGGTCGAAACCACTTCCCATACGCGCCCGCTCGGACTCCCCCGGCAAAACCCTTTCTCCGTGGCGGTCGTTCGGGCGGTCTCGCGCGTTACGACTCTTGAGAGGATTTGAAAATATGCCTGCCAGCGACGAGCAGAGTAATGGTTCCGATTCCCACGAGCGTGAGCGGTTTGTCCGACTTTTCGTTTTCGAGGAACGCGCTGTCAGGACTGGACGGATTCACGTACGCGGTGACGGTCGTGCCCTCCTCGTACTCCTGCACTACGTCTCTGGCTTTCGATTCCTTGTTGTAGTTTGACCCCGACCCCGCTGGATAGATGTTGTCCGAGGTGTACGACGTGTTCTGGTAGCGATATTCGAAGGTGACCTCGGGTATGAAATCCCTGTTTCCCCGCCTGACATCGGTCGCGATATCCGTCTCGGCCACGGTCGCGTTTACTTCGACCGTGTGCTCCAAGGCAGTCGATTGCTGTTGATAGTTGTACGCACCGTACCCGACGAGGCTGACACCGACCAAGAGGATGATGATTACCGGAATATGACGGACTTCGAGGGAATCTGCCAAAGGGAGGGCCATAGACAAATACCCAGACTCGAAATGTATAAATCTAATCGAGTTTGATTTCTATCTCGTCTGCATGACTCGGCTCGCCGTCGAAATCAAGATGGAGGTCTCGCGTTCGCGCTCAGAAACGGGTTCGGCTCCGGACTGACAGTCGCGAGCGATGCTCGGTCAGGGTCGGCGTTCAGCGGTCCCCGCCGAACGCCGACTGACCCGAACTGCGCTCAGTTCTGATACTCGCGCTTGAAGCCGCGGAACTCGGTGCGGTGGGCCTCCTCGTCGGCGAGAATCGTCACCGCGATGTCCTCGGTGACGGGGTCGTCGTCGCCAGCGGCCGTGATAAGTTCGCGGTACGTCTGGATGGCGTCTTCCTCGGCGTCGAGGACGCCTTCGATGACCGAGAGTACGTCGGTGCTGTCCTCGGGCGGCTGGAGGCTCTCTTGTTTAGCCTCGAAGTCGTAGGACGCGGGCGGGCGCTCGTCGAGTTGTTTGAGTCGGTTGCCGAGCAGTTCGGCGTGACTGAGCTCCTCCTGAATGTCGGTTTCGAGGCTCTCTTTGACCTCCTCGGCGCTCACGCCGTCGAGGACGATGGAGTTCGTCAGGTAGTTCATCACGGTCTCGATTTCGTCGCTGTACGCCTTCTTGAGTAGCTGTGTGACTTCCTCGTTCGTCATGACGTTCGAACGTACGTTCCCCGGCCCCCTTATCGTTACGGCAGGGACGAAGCTTGACGGAACCGACGCCGGAATTCGACTCGACTCGCGTTTTGCGTCGAGAGACTCGCGCTGCGCGCAGTCGTTCTGCTCGACTTCGACCGAAAAATTAAGTCCAAGACAGGAGGGGTTCGAAGTTCGCGCCCCGAGTGAATATAAGGTGATATTATGTCATTGGGAGTGTTAAAACACGACGATGTCCCCGGGTTTTCCGCAAGCGTCGTCGAAGGCCATCGGTCCGGGGCGCGTCCGATAATCTGTCGCAACGGCAGTTTTAAATAGGTGGATGGCCCCACGTCGGAGTACGATGTCACACCACGACACGTCTTCCTCCGACACCAGTCGGGGGGGTCGAGTTCTTCGAGGGCACGTTAGACACCTCCACTGAAATCGAGTCCGTGCGGGTCTTCGATACGACCCTGCGCGACGGTGAACAGGCACCGCGCACCTCATTCTCTTACGACGAGAAGCGCGCTATCGCGGCCACCTTGGACGACATGGGCACCCACGTAATCGAGGCTGGGTTCCCGGTCAACTCCGACGCGGAGTTCGAGGCGGTCAGCGACATCGCCGCGAGCACTACCACGACGACCTGCGGGTTGGCCCGCGTGGTCGAGAAAGACGTCGAAGCCGCACTCGACTCCGGTGTCGAGTTGGTCCACGTCTTCGCCTCGACCAGCGACGTGCAGTTGGAAGACTCCATGCACGCCACCCGCGAGGAGGTCGTCGAGCGGTCGGTCGAATCGGTCGAGCGCGTCAAAGAGGCTGGCGCGACCGCGATGTTCTCGCCGATGGACGCCACCCGGACCGACGAGGAGTACCTCGTCGAGGTCGTCGAGGCCGTCTCCGAGGCTGGCGTCGATTGGATAAACATCCCCGACACGTGCGGGGTCGCCACCCCGACCCGGTTCGCGAAGCTGGTCGCGATGGTGAACGACGCCACCGACGCGCGAATCGACGTTCACACCCACGACGACTTCGGGATGGCGTCGGCCAACGCGCTGGCCGGATTCGAGGCCGGGGCCGACCAGGCCCAGGTCTCGGTCAACGGCATCGGCGAGCGCGCGGGCAACGCCGCCTACGAGGAGGTCGTGATGACCGTCGAATCGGTGTACGGCGTCGATACCGGTATCGACACCACCCAAATCACCGACCTCTCGCGCGCGGTCGAACAGTACAGCGACGTACCGATTCCGGCGAACAAGCCGGTCGTGGGTGCGAACGCGTTCGCCCACGAGAGCGGCATCCACGCCGCGGGCGTCATCGAGAACTCCGACACGTTCGAACCCGGAGTCATGACCCCCGAGATGGTCGGCGCGAAGCGCGAGTTCGTGCTGGGCAAGCACACCGGGACGAACTCGGTCAGAAAGCGGTTGGAAGATTCGGGCTTCGACCCGACCGACGACGAGGTTCGGGAAGTCACTCGCCGGGTCAAAGACTACGGCGCGGAGAAGAACCGCGTCACGACCACCGACCTGAAGCGGTTCGCCCGCGAGGTCGGGGTCGCCCGCGAGGAATCGGAGGTCAAAGCCTGATGACGTCCGCCCGGTTCGCCCGCGCTCGACAGCCGCGCGCGGCGGTCTCGCGCCCGAGCGCGAGGGATCGGCGTTCGAACGTCGCGGCTCCCCGCCCGCACCGACGCGGCGTGGGAGACGTGCGCGATTCGGACAATAGTTGCCGACCGGGCAAACGTTATAACCGTGCGGGTCAGTACAACACAACCACAGATGCGACGGTCGCTCGTCACTCCGAATTCGCTCTCGGTCGCCGAGAGCGACGTGGCCGTCGAGCGCGGAATCATTATTGTAGGGGCGTAGCCCCCTACTACACTGCTTTTCCGACCCGCCGGTTCGCCGCATCGTTCCAGATTACAACAGCACGCGCTCGACCGATGAACGCTACAGAGGCACACGCACAGACCGAGACGTATCGTACGCAGAACAACGAGGTGACCCGAACGTGAGCGAACACGCTCGCCCGAAGGCGACCGATGACTCGGAAACCGAGACTTCCGAGACGGATACCGAGACGGAAGCCGAAGCGACCGACGCGGAGCCGGTTTCGACCGGCGCGCAGTCGGCCATCGCGGCGCTCGAACAGGCCGGAGCCGAGACGCTGTTCGGCGTGCAGGGCGGGGCTATCATGCCCATTTACGACGCGCTGTACGACTCCGAACTCACCCACGTCACGATGGCTCACGAGCAGGGTGCGGCCCACGCCGCCGACGCCTACGGCGTCGTCAGGGGCGACCCCGGCGTCTGTCTCGCCACCTCGGGACCGGGAGCGACCAATCTCGTCACCGGCATCGCCGACGCCAACATGGACTCGGACGCGATGCTCGCGCTGACGGGACAGGTCCCGACCGAGTTCGTCGGCTCCGACGCGTTCCAGGAGACCGACACCACCGGCGTGACCGCGCCCATCACGAAGCACAACTACTTCGCGGGCGACGCCGACACCGTGGGCGACACGGTGGGCGAGGCGTTCGCGCTGGCCGGGGCGGGCCGTCCCGGCCCGACGCTCGTGGACCTGCCGAAGGACGTGACGCTCGACGACACCGACACCCAGCCCGGTCCCGCCGAGACGCCATCGACGTACTCCTTCCGAGAGGAGGCCGACGAGGAGGAAGTCGCCGACGCGGCGCGCGCAATCGAGCGCGCGGAGAAGCCGCTCTTGCTGTTCGGCGGCGGCGTCGTCAAGGCCGAGGCAACCGAGGAGGCCCGGCGGTTCGCCACCGAGTTCGGCATCCCGGTCGCCACCACGATGCCAGCAATCGGCACCATGCCCGAGGACCACGACCTCTGTCTGTCGTGGGCGGGAATGCACGGCACGGGCTACGCCAACATGGCGATTACCCACACCGACTGCCTCGTCGCGGTCGGCACCCGGTTCGACGACCGACTCACCGGCGGCGTGGACACCTTCGCGCCCGAGGCCGAGGTCGTTCACGTCGATATCGACCCCGCCGAGATTTCGAAGAACGTCCACGCCGACTACCCGGTCGTCGGTGACGCGGCGAGTGCTCTCGAACAACTCGAAGCCGAGATGGATGCCGCGCCCGACGCGCGCGAGTGGCGCGAGCAGTGTCGGACGTGGAAGGAGGAGTACCCACTGGCGTACGTCACGCCCGACGACGAACCGCTCAAGCCGCAGTTCGTCGTGGAGGCGTTCGACGAAGCGACCGACGACGACACCATCGTCACGACCGGCGTGGGCCAACACCAGATGTGGGCCGCGCAGTTCTGGACCTACACGAACCCCCGGACGTGGGTGTCTTCGCACGGTCTCGGAACGATGGGGTACGGACTCCCGGCCGCAATCGGCGCGCGCCTCGCCGCCGAGGACGACCAGCAGGTCGTCTGCTTCGACGGCGACGGCTCGCTGCTGATGACGATGCAGGAGCTTTCGGTCGCGGTCCGCGAGAACCTCGACATCACCGTCGCGGTGCTCAACAACAAGTACATCGGGATGGTCCGCCAGTGGCAGGACGCCTTCTTCGAGGGCAGACAGATGGCGGCCGACTACGGCTGGTGTCCCGAGTTCGACAAGCTCGCCGAGGCGTTCGGAGCCAAGGGCCTCCGCGTGGACGACTACGACGAGGTCGCCGACGCCATCGACGAGGCGCTCGGTTACGACGGCCCGGCGGTCATCGACTTCCACGTCGACCCGGCCGAGAACGTCTACCCGATGGTGCCGAGCGGCGGTGCGAACGGGAAGTTCGCCCTCACGGAGGACCAGCTATGAGCGGAAACGACGCGGAGCAAACCGACGACTCGGCGTCCGAGTCGTCGGTCGAGATTCCGGCCGCCGGAATGCCGGGTCCCGAACCCGACGAACGCCCGCACCCGGAAGGACGGCGAAACTCGCAGGGAATTCGCATCGACCCCGAAGCCGAGGCCGAACCCCGGTACCGGACCGCGGTGGTGTCGGCGCTGGTCGAACACGAACCTGGCGTCCTCTCGCGGGTGTCGGGGCTGTTCTCCCGGCGGCAGTTCAACATCGAGAGCCTGACCGTCGGCCCGACCACCGTCGAGGGCCACGCCCGAATCACGCTGGTGGTCGAGGAGACCGACCCCGGCATCGACCAGGTCAAAAAGCAGTTGGCGAAGCTCAAGCCCGTGATTCAGGTGGGCGAACTCGACGACGACGCGGTGCAGGCCGAGCTCGTCGTCCTGAAGGTTCGGGGCGACGAACCCGACAAGGTCCACGCCATCACCCAGATGTACGAGGGCCAGACTCTCGACGCCGGACCTCGGACCATCACGGTCCAGATTACCGGCGACCAGGGCAAGATAGACGACGCCGTGGACGCGTTCCGGCAGTTCGGCATCATCGAAATCGCCCGGACCGGCCAGACCGCGCTGGCGCGCGGCGATACGCCGACCACGCCCGGCGAGGAGCCGGGCTACGCCGAATCGAACGACGACTGAGAGACGACACACAATTCACACTAACACAATGACGGACGAATTCAACGCCGAGATATATTACGACGACGACGCGAACAGCGCGAACCTCGAGAACAAGACCGTAGCCGTCCTCGGCTACGGAAGCCAGGGCCACGCTCACGCCCAGAACCTCGCCGACAGCGGGGTCAACGTGGCGGTCGGCCTGCGAGAGGACTCCTCCTCGCGGGAGGCCGCCGAAGCCGACGGTCTCAAAGTCGGTACTCCGAAGGAGGTCGCCGCCTCGGCTGACGTGATTTCGATGCTGGTGCCCGACACGGTTCAGCCCGCGGTGTACGCCGATATCGAGGACGAACTCGAACCCGGCGACACGCTCCAGTTCGCGCACGGTTTCAACATCCACTACGGCCAAATCGAGCCGCCGGAGGACGTGGACGTGACGATGATAGCGCCCAAGTCGCCGGGCCACCTCGTCCGGCGTAACTACGAGAACGACCAGGGAACGCCCGGCCTGCTCGCGGTCTATCAGGACGCGACGGGTGACGCCAAAGACGAGGCGCTCGCCTACGCGGAGGCCATCGGCTGCACGCGCGCGGGCGTCGTCGAAACCACGTTCCGAGAGGAGACCGAGACCGACCTGTTCGGCGAGCAGGCGGTCCTCTGTGGCGGCATCACCGAACTCATCAAGGTCGCCTACGAGACGCTCGTGGACGCGGGCTACTCGCCCGAGATGGCGTACTTCGAGTGTCTCAACGAGATGAAGCTCATCGTGGACCTGATGTACGAGGGCGGGATGCGCGAGATGTGGGACTCGGTCTCGGACACCGCCGAGTACGGCGGTCTGACCCAAGGCCCCGCCATCATCGACGACGGCGTGCGCGCCAACATGGACGAGACGCTCGAAGCCGTCCAGAACGGCGAGTTCGCCCGCGAGTGGATTACCGAGAACCAGACCGGCCGCCCGGTGTACCACCAGGCCAAGCAGCGCGACGTGAACCACGAAATCGAGGACGTGGGCGCTCGCCTCCGGAGCCTGTTCGCGTGGGCCGAGGAGGACGGCGAAACCGAAGACGAAAAAGAGCAAGTGAGAGCATGACCGACCGACGAAACCGACCGACTCGAATGGCAGACGTGAGCCACACCCATCCGCACACCGACCGCGGCGCGATAAACCGGCCGTTCGTTCGCGGGCCAGTCGTGGCCGCGGACGGGGGAGAGCGCGAGTCCTACGACGGTGAGGAAGCCGCCGACGAGTCCGAAGATGAGGAATCGCGACAGCAAATGAAGGACGTGAATCACACGCCGCCGGACGGCGAGGGAGCGAACCCCGTGTTCGAGCGCGGCGGCAAAGAAGAGCCGGTAGCGCCGGTAGAAGACGAAGAATGAGCCGAGGAACGCTCTACGACAAGGTCTGGGACCGGCACACGGTCACGCGACTCCCGACCGGACAGGACCAGCTCTTCGTGGGTCTCCACCTCGTCCACGAGGTCACGAGTCCCCAGGCGTTCGGCATGCTTCGCGAGCGCGACATGGAGGTCGCGTACCCCGAGCGAACCCACGCCACCGTGGACCACATCGTGCCGACCGGCGACCGGAGTCGCCCCTTCGAGGGCGCGGCCGAGGAGATGATGTCCCATCTGGAGGAGAACGTCCGCGAGGCCGGAATCGACTTTTCGCACCCCGACACGGGCGACCAGGGCATCGTCCACGTCATCGGACCGGAGCAGGGTCTCACCCAACCCGGCATGACAATCGTCTGTGGCGACAGCCACACCTCGACGCACGGAGCCTTCGGCGCGCTCGCATTCGGCATCGGCACGTCCCAGATTCGGGACGTGCTGGCGACCGGCACCATCGCGATGGAGAAACAGAAGGTCCGCCGGATTCGAGTCACCGGCGAACTCGGCGAAGCCGTCGAGGCCAAGGACGTGATTCTCGAAATCATCCGCCGACTCGGCACCGACGGCGGCGTCGGCTACGTCTACGAGTACGCGGGCGAGGCCATCGAGAGCCTCGACATGGAGGGTCGGATGAGCATCTGCAACATGTCCATCGAGGGCGGCGCTCGCGCGGGCTACATCAACCCCGACGAGACCACCTACGAGTGGCTCGAAGACACCGACGCCTTCGCCGACGACCCCGAGCGATTCGCGGAACTCAAGTCCTACTGGGAGTCCATCACATCCGACGACGACGCCGAGTACGACGACGAAGTCGTCATCGACGGCTCCGAACTCGAACCCGTAGTAACTTGGGGCACCACGCCCGGACAGGGCATCGGCATCTCGGAGGAGATTCCCCACCCCGAAGACCTGCCCGAGGACAAGCAGGACACCGCTCGGCACGCCCAGGAACACATGCGCGTCGAACCCGGCGACACGATGAAAGGCTACCCGATAGACGTGGCGTTCCTCGGGTCGTGTACGAACGCCCGGATGCCCGACCTCAGAAACGCGGCCCGCGTCGTCGCGGGCCGCGAGGTCCACGACGACGTGCGAGCCATGGTCGTTCCCGGAAGCCAGCGCGTCAAGGCCGCGGCCGAAGCCGAGGGCCTCGACGAAATCTTCCGCGAGGCCGGATTCGACTGGCGCGACGCGGGATGCTCGATGTGCCTCGGCATGAACGAAGACCAACTCGAAGGCGACGAGGCGAGCGCCTCGTCGTCGAACCGCAACTTCGTCGGGCGACAGGGGAGCAAGGAGGGCCGAACGGTCCTGATGAATCCCAAGATGGTCGCCGCCGCCGCAATCGAGGGCGAAGTCACCGACGTTCGCGACCTCCCCGAGACGGAGGTGAGCGCCCAATGAGCGACGACAACGGCGTCGAGACCGTCGAGCGAGCCTCCGGAACGGGCGTCCCCGTCCGAGGCAACGACATCGACACCGACCAGATAATTCCCGCCCGGTTCCTCAAGGTCGTCACCTTCGACGGCATCGGCCAGTTCGCGTTCCACGACGTGCGCTTCGACGACGACGACAACCCCAAGGACCACCCGTTCAACGAGGACCGCTTCCGCGACGCCTCGATTCTGGTGGTCAACGCCAACTTCGGCTGTGGCTCCTCGCGCGAACACGCGCCCCAAGCCCTCAAACGCTGGGGCATCGATGCCGTGGTGGGCGAGAGCTTCGCCGAGATTTTCGCGGGCAACTGCCTCGCGCTCGGCGTCCCCACGGTTACGGCGAGCGCCGAGGAAATCGAAGCCCTGCAGGACTTCGTGGACGAAAACCCCGACGCCGAAATCGACGTGGACGTCGCCGACGAGACCGTGACCTACGGCGACACCAAAATCGACGCGAACGTGGACGACGCCCAGCGAAAGGCGCTCGTGGAAGGCGTCTGGGACACCACCGCGCTGATGAAGTCGAACGCCGAGGCGGTCGCCGAGACCGCCGCGAGTCTGCCGTACATCGAATCGGAGGGCGACGCATGACCGAGCGAATCGTGGTCATCCCCGGCGACGGCATCGGCCAAGAGGTCGCCCCCGCGGCCCGCGAAGTCTTGGAAGCTGCGGGTCCCGACTTCGAGTTCGTGGAGGCCGAAGCAGGCGACGCCGTGAAAGAGCGAACCGGCGAGGCGCTTCCGGACGAGACCCGCGAACTCGTCGGGAACGCCGACGCCACGCTGTTCGGCGCGGCGGGCGAGACCGCGGCCGACGTGATTCTCCCGCTCCGGGGCGTGGTCGATTCGTTCGCGAACGTTCGCCCCGTTCGGGCGTACCCCGGCACGGAGGCGCTCAAGCCCGAGACCGACCTCGTGTTCGTCCGCGAGAACACCGAAGGCGTCTACTCGGGCCACGAGAATCGACTCTCGTCGGACCTGACCACCCTGACACGGGTCGTTACCGAGTCGGCGTCCCGAGAAATCGCGCGTTACGCCTTCGAGTACGCGGCCGAGCGCGACCAGACGGTGACGATTGGCCACAAGGCGAACGTGATGCGCCTGACCGACGGCGTGTTCCTCGACGCCGCCGAGTCGGTCGGCGCGGAGTTCGACGTGGAGTTCGACGACGCGCTCATGGACGCGCTGGCGACGCACCTCGTGCTGCGACCCGAGGAGTACGACGTCATCGTCTGTCCGAACCTCGCGGGCGACGTGCTGTCGGACCTCGCGGCGGGGCTAGTGGGCGGACTCGGCCTGCTCCCGAGCGCGAACATCGGTCCGGAGCGCGCGCTGTTCGAACCGGTCCACGGCACCGCGCCCGACATCGCCGGTCAGGGCGTGGCGAACCCCTCCGCGGCGATGCTGTCGGCCGCGATGCTGCTGGAGTACCTCGGCTACGACGACGCGGGCCAGACCGTTCGCTCGGCGGTCGAGGAGACGCTGGCGGCCGGGCCGCGGACGACCGACCTCGGCGGCGACGCGACGACACGAGACGTGACCGACGCGGTGCTGGAGCGAATCGAACGCGGCGAGAAGTAGTTCCGAACGTACCGTCGCTCGAAAGCCGAACTATCGGAGCGGCTCGCGCCCGCCGATGAGGTTGGTCGTATCGACCTGCTCGGCGCGCGCGCCGCCTTTCTTGACCTCTGTCGCCGTCATGCATTCGAGGCAGCCGAACACCTCGTTGTGATTGTTCCCGAAGACGCGCGCGAAGTCCCGCGTCACGAACGAACCGCAGCTCTGGCACCGGTTCTCCGCCATCGTGTCGTCACCGTGGGTGAGTCTGTTGTCGGTCGTGGTCATGCGTGGCGATAGTTACACGCCACTAGAGGCACTTTGTTATCCAGTACCTACACCCCCGTAACCAACCGCTACCGGCACCGGTAACCGCTTATTACGGGGTTCCGAGAGTTCGAGGACGGTCGCAATCTCCGATGGATTTCGGTCGGACGGTCGCAATCTCCGATGGATTTCGGTCGGACGGTCGCAATCTCCGATGGATTTCGGTCGGACGGTCGATACACCTGTCGCGGGATTCATCGTCAATCGAGACTCACCGCGAGACGAAACTCACCGCCGGTTCGACCGCGTTCGCGGTCGAACCGGCGGCTGGTCTCGCGGAAACAAAACGAGTCTACCTGTCACACCGACACTGTTATCAACTAATACTTGTCATATCGGCGCTCGTATGTCCGATTCCCGAGAGTCGCGCGACGGTCCGCGGCGGCGACACTGGACCGGTCGCGACGAGACGCCCTCCGGTGCGGTCGTCGAAGCCGTCGCGTCCGCTTCCGGCACCGACGCCAAGGACCTCCCACCGCTCGGCGACCGACTCGACACCGACTCGCTCGACGGCCTGTTCGCTTCGACGGACCCGACGTCGTCGTCCGGTCGCATTTCCGCCCGAACGGCGGACATGGACGCGGGCCTCGAAGTCCGGTTCGAGTACGCGGGCTACGACGTGACCGTGGCCGACGACGACGTGATTTTGGAGTGAATCGGCTTACTCGCCGGGTTCCCACTCCAGTTCGAGTTCGACCGACTCGCGCGCGCCTCGCAGGAACGACGACTCCTCTCGCACGTCGATTTCGTACGAGACCTGTTCTCCGGGCGAGAGTCGGACGGTCTTGTTGCCGACCGCCACGTCCGCGTCGGCGGTTCGGAGTTGGGCGGCCAGTTCCTGCAAGCGGTCGGCGGCCTCCTCGCGGCTCAGTCGCTCCCCGTGAGTGGTCTTGGTCATGGCCGCCGGAACGGCGACCCCCCGGAAGATAGCTGTTGTGGCGGCACGGAGAGCCGAGATATTTCACTCTCAGAGTATGTAAAATCGACGCTTGACCTTCCGGAACTACCTTTGAACGGGGCGTCCAATCGAAAGCCATGAAGCGACGCGAACTCCTCCGACGCGCTGGCGCGTTGGCATCGGTCGCCGGTCTCGCTGGCTGTCTCGGAAGCGGACCGCCCGGCGGCGGGGCGAACGACTCCGGGGACAGCACCGCGAACGAACCCGACGGTACTACCTCGGACGACTCCGAAGACTGCGAACCGACCGAGACCACCGCGGACGACTTCTCGGGCATCGAATCCGACGCCGACGAACCGTTCCGGACCGTCTCGGTGGGGGATAGAGACGAGGCGGCGTTCCCCGACAACAACCGCCCGCGAACCGTTCGCATCTGGAACGCCGCCGACGAATCGCGGGACATCGACGTTCGCGTCAATCGCGGGTCCGAGACGCCGTTCGACGAGACCGTCGAGTTCGCTGCCGACGCCTACCTCTCGGTGACGCTCGAAGCGCCTGCGGACTACGGCGTCTCGGTCGGCGTCTCGGACGCCGTGACCGAGCGTTCGTGCGACGCGAACGAGGGAGCAGACACCGGCGCGAGTACGGGTGCGAGCGCCGAATCCGCCGCGTTCGAAGTTGCTCGGTCGGCGTTCGACTGCAACACGGCCACCATCGACGCGGGCGTCATGCCCGACGGGAGCGTCGAGACCGTCGAAACCGCGACCACGATGGGGTGTGGCGGTCCGCGACTCGCCGCGACCGAGTTCGACGCCGAGCAGGGCGATTGTGGCACCCAGAACACCGCGAGCGTGACCTTCGAGGCCGAATCCGTCCGAATCGAGGGAACGGTCCGGACCCCGACCCCGGCGTGGACGGTCGAGCTCGCCGACACCGACTACGACGAGGACGCCGATACGCTGTCCGTGCGCGTGCGCGCGAGAGAATCGGGTAGCACGGACGCCAGCGTCCAGTGCGTCGCCACGATTCCCTACGAGGCGACCGCGAACTTCGAGAACGCGCTTCCCGGCGAGGTGGTCGTGACTCACGACACCGACGACGGGGCGACCGAGGTGGCGTCCGAGACGCGCGCGGACGACTAACTCTCGCCCGACGTTTGGCCCGCGAGGACCGCGTTCACGACGGCCCCGACGAGGAACGCGAGACCCGCGAAGTAGAGCCACGTCACGAGGAGGAGGACAGCGCCCAGAATCCCGTAGGCCTGATACTGGCCCGCGTTCGCGGCGTAGATTCCGAACCCGACTTCGAGAACCACCCACCCCGCCGCGGCGAACGCCGCGCCGGGGAGCGCCTCGCCGAGCGACACCGTTATCGGCGGCAGGACGTAGTAGAGCGGGAGAAACGCCACGACGAGTCCGACGAACAGGCCGAGCGTGGCGACGACGCCGGAGTACGGAAGCGCGTCCACGACTCCCGAAAGCCCGACGACGTAGCCGACCGCGACCAGCAGGCCGACCGTCAGGCCGAGGAGCGCGACGGTGACCGCGCCGTCCACGACCTGCCCGACCAGCGACGGTTCGCCCGGCGTGCCGTACGCCTCGGCGAACGCGAGCGAGAGGCCTCGGAAGAGTCGGAGCGCGCCCCACGTCAGCACGACGACGCTGGCCACGCCCGCGCCGGTCCGACCCTCGGAGTTCGTGAGCGCCATGTGGACGACCTCCCGGCCCGATTCGGAGAGCACGCCCTGTATCTGGCGGACGACCAACTGAGCGAACGCCTCGCCGCCGACGAGGCTCCCGACCGCCACCACGAGCAACAGGAGCGGCAGGAGCGAGACGAACCCGTAGTAGGCTACGCTCGCCGCGAGAAACGTGATGTTTCGGTCGCGCGATACCCCGACGACTCGCCGGGCGACCCCGAGTACCCCCATCCCACGGACCTGTACCACGACCGGACAGATAGGCGATGTGGTTGGTCGAAGATTTGATACGTCGGCGAGGTCGCCGTCGAAACGGCGACCTCGCCGAACGAATCGAGTCGAAGACGCCTCTCCTCGCCGATTTCGGGGACGTTCCCGACCGCACCGAACTCGGGGACGTACACGACGTGACGAACACTTTTAATCCATCCCGAGCAAAGTGGGGACGATGAGTCTCGACGACCATGCCGAGGGTCTCGCCTCCGACCTCGGTGTCGATAAGGAGGAGGTCAAAGCGGACTTGCAGAACCTCGTAGAGTACAGCGTCCCCATCGAGGAGGCCAAACAGAGCCTCCGGCGGAAGTACGGCGACGGCGGCGGCGGGGGGAGCGGCCCCTCCCGCGCCGACATCGCCGACGTGACCACCGACAGCGGGAGCGTCACCGTGACCGCGAAGGTCCTGACCGTCGGCAAGCGCTCGATTCGGTATCAGGGCAACGAGCAGGTCATCTTCGAGGGCGAACTCGCCGACGAGACCGGAACGATATCCTACACCGCGTGGGAGGACTTCGGTCTCTCGTCGGGCGACACAATCACCGCGGGCAACGCTGGCGTCCGCGAGTGGGAGGGCAGACCCGAACTCAATCTGGGCGAGTCCACCAATATCGCGTTCGAGGACGACATCGAAGTGCCCTACGACGTGGGCGGCGAAGCCGACCTCGAATCGCTCGAACCCGGCGACCGGGGAATCTCGCTCGAAGTCGAGGTGGTCGAAGTCGAGCAGAAGACCATCGACGGCCGGGACGGCGAGACCGAAATCAAGAGCGGCGTCCTCGCCGACGAGACCGCGCGGCTTCCGTTCACCGACTGGGAGGCCCGCCCCGAAATCGCCGCGGGCGCACGCCTTCGGGTCGAAGACGTGTACGTCCGAGAGTTCCGCGGGGTCCCCTCCGTGAACTTCTCGGAGTTCACGACGGTCGCGCCGTTAGACCGCGACCTCGAAGTCAGCGACACCGCGACCCGGATGACCGTGCGCGAAGCGGTCGAGTCCGGCGGCGCGTACGACGTGGAAGTCCTCGGGAGCATCGTGGCGGTCCGAGACGGTTCGGGCCTCATCGAGCGATGCCCCGAGTGCGGCCGCGTCACCCAGAACGGCCAGTGCCGGAGCCACGGCGACGTGGACGGTGAGGACGACCTCCGCGTGAAAGCCATCGTGGACGACGGCACGGGCACCGTGACCGCGGTCCTCGACGCCGAGCGAACCGCCGAGGTGTACGGCGGCGACGTGGACGACGCCAAAGCGCAGGCCCGCGACGCGATGGACAAGGAGGTCGTGGCCGACTCGATTCGCGACGAAATCGTGGGCCGGGAGTTCCGCATCCGCGGGAATCTCTCGGTGGACGACTACGGCGCGAACCTCGAAGTCACCGAGTTCGACGAGTGCGACGACGCGCCAGCAGACCGTGCGAAGGCGCTCCTCGCGGAGGTGGCAGAATGAGTTCGAACGAGTCCGACCAGGGCGGCGCGGGCCGCCGCGAGGTCGCGTGGCGCGTGTTCGCCGCCGAGTACGACGACGCCAGCCTCGACTACTCCGAAAGCGACGAGGAGCGCGCCCCGAACTACGTGGTCACGCCGACTGGCGCGCGAATCAATCGGCTGTTCGTCGTGGGCGTGCTCACGCAGGTCGAACAGGTCAGCGACGACGTGCTCCGGGCGCGAATCGTGGACCCGACGGGCGCGTTCGTGGTCTACGCCGGGCAGTATCAGCCCGACGAGATGGCGTTCCTCGAAAGCGCCTCGCCCCCCGCGTTCGTCGCGGTCACGGGCAAGGCGCGGACGTTCCAGCCCGACGACTCGGACCGCGTGTTCACCTCGGTCCGACCCGAGTCCATCAGTCGCGTGGACGCCGACACCCGCGACCGCTGGGTGGTCCAGACCGCCGAGCAGACCCTCGACAGAGTTTCGACGTTCGCCGACGCGCTGGAGTCGGACGCGCGCGGCGACGACCTCCGCGCCGCCCTCGAAGCGGGCGGCGCGGACGCCGGACTCGCATCCGGTATCCCGCTCGCCATCGACCACTACGGCACGACGAAGGCGTACCTCGCGGCGGTCCGTGACGCCGCAATCGACACTGCGCGCGTCGTGTCGGGCGAACTCGACGCCGACGAGGTCGGCCCGCTCGACCTCGCGCCCGACGAGGGCGGCGAGGTGGACGCCGACTTCGAGTACTCGCTTTCGGACGCCGAACCGACCGAAATCGCCGAAATCGAATCGAGCGACGAAACGGCCACCGAGGCGGAGACGCCCGAAGCCGAGACGCCGCCCGCCGAGTCCCGAACCGAGGTCGGCGAGACCGACGCCGCGAGCGAGGGGAGTTCCGAACCCGAACCGACCGAGAGCGTCGGAGAATCGGACGCCTCGGCGAGCGCCGAGGCGTCCGAACCGAGCGCGAGCGACGACCTCGGCGAGGCCCCGACCAGCACGGTCGATGCGGACGCCGAAGCGAGGACCGAGACCGAACCGGACGCGTCCGAGGTCGAGGACGCCGAAGACGCCGCCGAACTCCAAGGCGAAATTGGCACCGACGAACCGCCGACCGTCGAGGACGACCAGGAGACGACTGCCGACGAAGCCGTCGAACCCGAGACCGACGACGGCGACGACGGTCCCGACATCGGCACCGCGGGAGCGGGCGACGAGATGTACGAGATGGACGACGACGAGCGCCAGGAGACCATCGAGGAACACGGTCTCGAATTCTCGTCGGGGACGGACGTCAGCGACCCGGGCGAGGCCGATATCGAGACGCCCGACGCCGAGACGCTTCAGGACGTAGAATCGGCGCAGGGCGGCACGGAGGACGGGGTTGGAACCGACGAGCAGGCTCCCGCTGGCGGCGAATCGGCCGCCGGGGAAGCGCCGGGTGCGGAAATCGGCGAGGAGGAGACCGCCGACCTTGAACCCGAACCCGAGGACGAGACCGCCGACTCCGAGGGGTCCGACGCCGAACCCGAAGGGGAGGCGGGCGACAACCCCGAACCCGACAACCTCGAAAACACCGTGATGAACACCATGCAGGACCTGAACGACGGCGACGGCGTCGAGCGCGAGACCCTGCTCGCGGCGGTCGTCCAGAACTACGACGTGACGCCCGCCGACGTGGACGACGCGCTCGAAGCCGCGCTGATGGCGGGCCGGTGCTACGAATCGGGCGAGGACACCCTCAAGCCCATCTGATGGCGCTCGTCGAACCCGTTCCCGGCGACCCCGCCGCGGTCGCCGACCTCGGGTCCGAGCGGGCGCTGGTCGTCGCCGACTACCACGCGGGCATCGAGCAGGCGCTCCACGCGGAGGGCGTCTCGCTCGCCAGCGCGGCTGGCGAGCGCCGCGAGCGAATCCTCTCGCTGGTCGAGCGAACCCTCCCAGACCGCGTGATTTTCCTGGGCGACCTGATGCACGCCATCGGCGACCCCGGCGGGGCCGAGCGCGGCGAAATCGAGGTGCTGGTCGAACGTCTCGAAATGCGGGACGTGGGCGTCACGCTCGTCAAGGGCAACCACGACGGGGCCATCGAATCGTGGGTCGAGTGCGAGGTCACGGGCGGCGACGGCGCGCGATTCGGCGACGTGGGGTTCGCCCACGGGCACACGTGGCCCGCGCCCGAGGTCCTCGACAGCGAGGTGGTCTGCGTTGGTCACGAACACCCGGCGGTCCGCTTGGAGGACGAGGTGGGCGGCAGTCGCGTCGAACGCGCGTGGCTTCGGGGACCCATCGCGCCCGAGGCGTTCACCCGGCGGGGCGGCGAGGTCCGGGAGGGCGCGGAGCTAATCGTGTTCCCGGCGTTCAACGACCTCGCTGGCGCGACGTGGGTCAACGTCGAGGGACAGGAGTTTCTGGCCCCGTTCCTGCCCGCGGGGTTCCGGTCGGCGGAGGCGTATCTGCTCGACGGGACGCGGTTGGGCGAGTACGCCGGGGTGTGAGACCCAGTACCGCGATGCGAGACGCCTCGCCGCACGCGGCGAGGCGTCTCGCGCGTGAAAAAGGCTATGTAGCCGTCGAACCCAACTCTCGGGTATGAACGAATCGGGCCTGCACGTCCTGCTCGACCAGCAGACGCTGGAAAACCGCATCGAGTCCGGTGCGCTTCCCGAGTGGGCGGTCGCCCACTACGAGAGCTTTCACGAGGCGATTCTCGGCGAGCGAAACGGGACGCCGTTCCCGTGCTACTTCGGCGTCGAGTCCGAGAAGAAGGGACTCGGACTCTACTCCTTCTGCGATTCGACCACCGACAAGGACTCGCTGTTCGACCTCGGCGAGACCCTGCTCGAATACCTCGACACCTACGAAGACCACAGCGAGCGCGCTCCGCTGACCGTCTTCTTCAGGCCGTCCGACGACGTTTCGACCGAGGCCGACTACCACGAGGCACTCTGGCACGTCCTCCAGTTCCTACACGTCCACGACCCCGAACCGTGGCCCGACGACATCCCGACTGACCCCGACGACGCCCGCTGGGAGTTCTGCTTCGGCGGCACGCCGATGTTCCCGACCTCGCGCGCGCCGTTCTACGACGACCGTAAGAGTCGGTACTGCCCGGTCGGACTCGAAATCACGTTCCAACCGCGCGACGTCTTCGAGGGCGTGACCGCCGACACCGAGGCGGGCCAGCAGGCCCGCGAAATCATTCAGGGCCGCCTCGAAGACTACGACGGCGTCTGTCCCCACGCCGACCTCGGCGACTGGGGCGTCGAGGGCGACCGCGAGTGGAAGCAGTACCTCTTCTCGGCCGACGACGAGCAGGCTCCCGAGACGTGCCCGATTCGCGTGACGCGCGAGCATCCCAAGACCGAGATGCCGGTCGGGGGGAACGCATGAGTGCTGGTGCTTCGGGTGAGGCACTCGACCTCCCCGAGGACGCCCCCCTCGTCCTCGTGGACTTCCAGCGCGGCTTGGACGACCCCTCGTACGGCGACCGCAACAACCCCGACGCCGAGGACCGCGCGGCCGACCTCCTCGCGGCGTGGCGAGATGCCGACCGCCCCGTGGTCCACGTCCGCCACGATTCGCAGGAGGACGACTCCCCACTCCGGGGCGACAGCGAGGGCTTCGCGTTCGTGCCCGCGCTCGCGCCCGCCGGCGGGCGCGAGCGCGAGGTCGAAATGGTGAAGCGCGTCAACAGCGCGTTCGTCGGGACCGAGTTGGAGTCGTGGCTCCGCGAGCGCGGCCACGAGACCATCGTCGTGGTCGGCCTCACGACCGACCACTGCGTCTCGACCACGACCCGGATGGCCGACAATCTCGGCTTCGACCCGGTCGTGGTCTCGGACGCGACCGCGACCCACGGCCGTGAGGCCCCCGACGGAACGACCGTCTCGCCCGAAGAAAATCATCGGGCTGCGCTCGCGCAACTGTACGGGGAGTTCGCTGAAGTCGCCACCGCGGACGAAATACTTCGGGCGCTCGCCTGAATCGTCCGGATTTCGCGGTGGGCGGCGCGATTCGGTATCGGCCGGTGACACCGACCACGGAAAACGGCAGGCCGACCGACTTTCGGGGTGGGACTTCCGAAAGACGCGTCTTTCGACGTCCCGTTCGTTCCTCACGGGACTGAAAGGGGCCGCCCGGTCGCGGGCCGTAGGCCCGTGGTCGTCTCTGTGGGCCACTATTCGCGCCGACGCGGTGCTGTGCGGTGAGGCGCGAATATCCCGCAGAGCGACCGTCTCGTGAGCGAAGCGAACGAGACCTCGGCAGTCGCAGCCCGCGCAGCGAAGCGAGCAGGACCGTCTTCCGGTGGCGACCGGGCGGGGGCTTTCTGGCTGTTTTCCGCTGTTGGTTCTGTAGCTCATAGCGACCGGGCGGGGGCTTTCGAGGTATTCACCGACTCGACTGCTTTCGATGTTCACGCTCGACTGCCGTCGCACCTTTGACCGTCACGTAGATTGCTTCGGTAGGCTTACGAACCGACCGCAAGAATTGCCGGACATGGTACGCACTCTCGACAGCATCGACAGTATCGGCGTCGTCGGCGCGGGAACGATGGGAAGTGGCATCGCGCAGGTCGCGGCCCAGTCGGGCTACGACGTGGTGATGCGCGACATCGAAACCGAGTACGTCGAGAACGGCTTCGACACCATCGAGGACAGTCTCGACAGATTCGTCTCGAAGGACAAACTCACCGAGGACGAAGCCGAAGCGACCCTCGACCGAATTTCGGGCACGACCGACCTCGCGGACCTCGCCGACTGCGACTTCGTAGTCGAGGCCGCGGTCGAGAACATGGACATCAAGCGCGACATCTTCGCCGACTTGGACGAGGCGATTCCCGAGGACGTGGCGCTCGCCACGAACACCTCCACGCTGTCCATCACGACCATCGCGGCCGCGACCGACCGCGAGGAGCAGGTCGTGGGACTCCACTTCATGAACCCCGTGCCCATCATGACCGGCGTCGAAGTGGTGGTCGGCGAGAACACCGACGACGACGTAGCCGAGCTGGCTCACGCGCTCGCCGAGGACCTCGGCAAGGAGACGTGGGAGTCCGACGACAAGCCCGGATTCGTCACCAACCGCATCCTGATGCCGTGGCTGAACGAGGGCGTCCGGGCCTACGACGAAGGCGTCGCCTCCAAGGAGGACATCGACAAGGGAATGAAACTCGGCACGAACGTCCCGATGGGTCCGCTCGAACTCGCAGACCACATCGGTCTCGACATCTGCTTGGACGCGAGCGAGACGCTTCACGAGGAACTGGGCGACCGCTACAAGCCCGCCTACCTGCTCAAGCGCAAGGTCGCCGCCGGGGACTTGGGGAAGAAGACCGGAGAAGGATTCTACGAGTACTGACCCAACGATTAACTGTCGGTCCTTCGAACCCGGAGTATGGTTCGGTCGTTCGAGTTCGAGTCGGTAGGCGCTGGTGACGAGCGACTCCGGGCGACGACGCCCGGCGGCGAGTCAGTCACGATTCCCGCGGGATGGTTCGACGAGAGCGACGAGTGGCGACGAATCTTCGGCCACGTCCTCGACGCCGGACTCCCGGACGCGGTTTCGTTCGACGGCGCTGCGAACGTCCCGACGGAGAACGCGCTCGTCGGGATTCGCGACGGAGAAGCAGTCTCGGGCGGCGAGGCCGAAGCGTTGCTCGCTCGTCTCGATGCAGAGGGCGCGGTGTCTGTGTCCGACACCACAGTCAGCGTCCTGTTCGACCCCGAGACCGCTGACTCGTTCTCCCGCGAGCGGTGGGCGGCCGCGAGGGACTCGCTCGCCGACGAACTCGAACGGGTCGAAATCGACCTGTTCGACCGACCCTCGCTCGGCGAAGACGTCGAAGCGAAGCAGGCGGAACTCGCGGCGGAGATTCGGGACCTCTTGCCGGACGGCGACCCGTCCGATATCGACGCGCTCTCTGACGACGAGCGCGAGCGGTTCGAACGACTCAGGGAGCGATACCATTACTACGACCAACTCGACGCCGCGAACATCGACCCACTACTCGCACCGGGACCGAGCGACTGGGCCGACCAACTCCGAGACGCGACGACGACGCCGTCGGACGCGCTCGCGGACTTCGAGGCGGCGGTCGAAGCCCTCGCGGCGTTGCAGGACGGCGGCGAGGAGTTGCACGAATCCGGGGAGCGACTTCGTCGCCTCCGCGAGGCGGTGGACCGCCTCGCGGAGGCGTAGGTCGGCGGAAAATCGGCGTTTTCGAAAGGCGAGAAGAGGAGGGGAGAGGAGAGACCGTCTACACCTGATGGAACGGCCGCCGAGCGATTCGCTCCCAAATATCGCCCATCGCGTCCCTGTCGGCCTCGCTCGCGAATCGCGAACGCGCCGATGACCGGCGGGGGCCACACCGCCCTGCGTCAGAGTCATTATTCGCACGTGAACGGGTCGTCGATAGTGGTCCCGGCCCCCGATTCCATGTGTAGTTGGTCGATTCTGAGCCGTCGTTCGCCGTCGTCGGTGTAGAGTTCGACGATGGCTTCCGCATTGAGTTTGCACGCATTGAACTCCGCGGTGGCGCTATCGAAGTCGGTGCTTGCCTTGAGAGTGTAGCTCCCGGACTCGGAAACGGTGAGGGCCTCCGTCCCCTCATCGTCCGCGAGAGTCACCTCCGTTTCGTCGTGGAGGTCACCGTCGGGAGCGAGGACGCGAACTGTCACTGTACTCTCTTCTTCGAGGTCGTTACTGACGATAATGTCCCACGGCCCGTAATCGGGGGACTCGGACTGGGTCGAGGTGGTGGCAGCCGATGTTGTGTCAGTCGAGGTGGTCTTGGACGATGTGGTGGTAGTCGAGTCGGTCTCAGACTCGTCGGTCCGGTCCGTACCGGACCGTCCGGTGTCAGACGTGGTGCATCCGGCGAGGAGGGCGGAAGCGAGACCTGTAGCGGCAGTTTGGAGGACGGTTCGGCGGCGTTGTTCGGACACTTATAACATGTGTAACGTGACGACTATCAGTTTTGTGGATGGTCTGACAGGCTTGGTTTTTGGATGCCTGTCCCCGGTCTTTCCGCTCCGAGCGATTGCCTGCCGGAAGACGAGCCTCGCGTTTCTGCCGGAAAGTCGGCCAGCGCGAGACGGTAGCAAGGTTAGCGTCGCGGAACACGGCGGAAAATCAACAGCGACCGAGCGACCGAACGACCCGGCTCAGACGTGATGGAACGGCTTGCGAGCGATGCGCTCTCGGATGTCGCCCACCGCGTCCCTGTCGGCCTCGCTCGCGAACGCGCCGATGACGGCGTGGACCTCCTCGCGCGAGATTTTGATGTTCCGGTCGCGGACCGCGTCGCGGGGGCGCTCGCTGACCTCCCGGAGGGTGCCGACCGCGAGCAGATACGGAATCGCCCACGCGCCGAGCGTGTTCCCGCCTTCGAGCGGGACCGCTTCGAGGTAGGCTTGGGAGTCTTCGAGGTAGCTTCGGGCACGGTCTGCGGTTCGACGCACGACCGCGGCAACCCCCTCCTCGTTGTCGGGATGGGTGACCTCCTCGGGGGAGACGCCCTCCGACCGGAGCCACGTTTCGGGGAGGTAGACGTTGTTCTCCTCGTGGTAGTCGTCGTGGACGTCCTTGGCGATGTTGACCAACTGGAGCAGGCGGCCGAACGACTCGGCGCGCTCGTAGAGGCGGCGCTCGTCTTCGGCGTTCACGCCGTTCCGGCACGCGAGGTTAGTGATGAGTTCGCCGACCGTCCCGGCGACGTAGTGACAGTACTCCTCGAGTTCTGCGGGCGTCTGGATTCGAAGGCCGCCCTCGTCGGCGTACCGCTCGACGAACATCCCCATCCCGGAGACGAGTTCGCGCGCGGGGTCGCGGACCGCGTCCCGAATCTCGGGCGGCTGACTCTCGAACGCCCGGAACACCCGGTCGGCGTTCGCGACGACCTCCCAGTCGTCGTTTCGCTCGTCGGGCGCGGGAAGCCACTCCTCGACCGCAGTCTGGAAGGACTCGACCGTCGCGGGGTCGTCGGGGTCGAGCGACCGGTCGTAGCGGTTTAGTAATTCCACCTGCTCGTCGGCCGGGATGTGTCCGGCGTCCTCGACGGTGTCGGGAATCCGACACAGGAGGTATCCCACGCAGATGGCCGACTTCATCGGCTCTTCCAACACGTCGATTGTGATGGCAAACGTGCGCGAGACGCCGCGAACGGCCTGAAAGCACCAAGCCAGCTCCGCGTCAGAGTTCGCGCCGCGCTCGCTGGGCGGCTCCGTGTCCATTGACTTTCGGGACCTAAGAGCCGAACACAGAAAAACTTGAGCAAATGCGTAAGGCGTGCGTCCCCGCTTGACACGAATCAACCTTTAAGAACCCGTGCGACGAACTGGCACGCGCGATGGTCTTCAAGAAAATCACGCTCATCGGAACGAGTCCCGAGAGCTTCGACGCGGCGGCCGACGACGCGATAGACCGGGCGGAGAACACCCTGCAGAACATCAAGTGGGTCGAAGTGGACGAACTCGGTGTCGAACTCGCGAGCGTCGAGGACCGCGAGTACCAGGCCGAAGTCACGGTGGCGTTCGAACTCGAAGACTAATCACGCGTCGCGCTCGCGCCACTCCCGGCGGAGGAGTCCGTACTGGACGGTGTCCACGTATTCGCCGTCGATGAAGCGGTCCTTGCGGACGCGTCCTTCCTCCGCGAAGCCGAGCGACTCCAGCAGGCCGCGCGACGCGTCGTTGAAGTCGTACGCGACTGCGCCCACCGCCGGGTGGTCGTACGTACTGAAGACGTAGTCGATGAGGAGCGAGACCGCCTCTTTTCCGTAGCCATCGCCGTGGACCTCCGGAACGAGCCAGTATCCCAAGTCCGGACGACGCCAGTCGGCGTCGTCCACGTGGACCGTGCCGATTCGCCGCACGTCGTCCTCGTCTGGCTGGCCGGGTCCGGCGTCGTCACCGTCGAGACAGACGACGAACGCGTCGCTCCCGTCGTCGTCGCTCTCCACGTCGATTTGGGCCTGACTCCTGATTGGGTTCCCCATCGGAACCCGGATTTCGGGGTTCGCGAAGGCCCGCTGGACGAAGGCAACGTCCTCACTCTCGGTCGTTCGAAGCGTGACTCGCTCGCCGTCGTTGATGCGTGCGCCCGGCATGGTCGAATCGAGTGCGATACCTGATATATGTTTTCTGGACCGAGTTCGTCCGATGAAGGTTTATATTGCCAGTCGAACCGCTTCGGTCGGCGGCGTCAACATTAACACCCTTCGCGCGAAACGATACGAATATGAGTACCGAAACCGCGCCCGACGGCGACACCGTGCCCAAAATCGAGGTGACCGAAACTGCGGCCGAGCAGGCGCTCGCGCTGTTGGACGGCGAGAGCCTCGACGCCAACGAGGCCGGACTCCGGCTGTTCGTCCAGCAGGGCGGCTGTGCCGGGCTCTCGTACGGGATGCGATTCGACGAGGCTCCCGAGGACGACGACACCATCTACGAACACCACGACCTCCGAGTGTTCGTGGACCCCGCGAGCCTGAACTACATCGAGGGGAGCGTCGTGGATTACGAGACCGGGCTCCAGGGCGCGGGATTCCACGTCGAGAATCCGAACGTCGTCAGCGAGTGCGGCTGTGGCGAGAGCTTCCGGACGTAGATTCGCCAAACGGTCGATTCGTCGGTCGCAGGACGGTCCCACGAAGCCGATTCGTCGGTCTCGGGGGCTACGTTTATCCCACCGAAGCGATTACGTGCGCGTATGACACGATACGGTAGCAGCCCTCCGGACGCGCCGACCCCGAACGCTGGCCGACGCCATCGACCGACTCGCGTGGGGCCGCCCGGAGGTATCGAATGGTAGACGTCGTCTTCTCTGCAGGCCGGGTCCTCCTCGCGTTCTTCCTCGTGTTCCTGAACGGCTTCTTCGTGGCCGCGGAGTTCGCGTACGTCCGAATTCGTTCGACGACCGTGGACACGCTTGTCGAGGAGGGTCGGCCCGGAGCCGAACTGTTGGACGAGGCGATGGAGAACCTCGACGACTACCTCGCGGTGACCCAACTCGGTATCACGATTTCCTCGCTCGGACTCGGTTGGATTGGCGAACCCGCGGTCGCCGCGCTCATCGAACCGGTGCTGGAGTCGTTCCTGCCCGCGAGCGCCATCCACCTCGTGGCGTTCGCCGTCGGCTTCGGCTTCATCACGTTCCTCCACGTCGTGTTCGGCGAACTCGCGCCCAAGACCATCGCCATCGCCCGAGCAGAGCGCGTCTCGCTGTTCGTCGCCGCACCGATGCGATTCTTCTACTACGTGTTCCTGCCGGGTCTCGTCGTGTTCAACGGCACGGCAAACTTCTTCACGCGACTCATCGGCATCCCGCCCGCGTCCGAGACCGAGGAGACGCTCGAAGAGGAGGAGATTCTGATGGTGTTGAGCCACTCGGGCCGGAAGGGCCACATCGACAAGGAGGAAGTGGAGATGATAGAGCGCATCTTCGAACTCGACGACATCTCGGTTCGAGAGGTCATGGTGCCCCGACCCGACGTGGTGAGCGTCCCTGAGGACCTCCCGCTCACCGACCTTCGAACCCTGATAATCGACGAGGCACACACTCGCTACCCGGTCATCGCGGCCGACGACACCGACCAAGTGGTGGGCTACCTCGACGTGAAAGATGTGATGCGCGCGACCGACCTAGGCGACGACGACGTCACCGCCGGGGACCTCGCGCGCGACCTCCCGGTCGTTCCCGAGACCGGCCGCATCAACGACCTCCTGACGGAGTTCCAGTCCGAGCAGAGCCAGATGGCCGCGGTCATCGACGAGTGGGGGTCGTTCGAAGGTATCGCGACCGTCGAGGACATCATCGAGCAGGTCGTGGGCGACATCCGCGACCAGTTCGACGTGGACGAGCGCGAACCGTCCATCGACCGGCGCGGGGACGGCACCTACGCCGTGGACGGCGGCGTCCCCATCTCGCAGGTCAACGACGCGCTCGACGCCGACTTCGACATCGAGGACTTCGGGACCGTCGGCGGTCTCGTCCTCGACCGACTCGGGCGCGCGCCCGAGGTCGGCGACGAAATCGAGGTGGACGGCTACGCCCTCGAAGTGGCGGACATCGACGGCGCGCGAATCTCGACGGTCGTGATTCGAAAGGCGGCCCAAGACGAGACGCCGTCAAGCGAGTCGTAACTTCGATTCCCGATTCTCAGTCCTCGAACCGCTTCCGGACGCTCTCGGCGTGGGCCTCCAGCCCCTCGGCCTCCGCGAGCGTCGTAATCGTTCCTTCGAGGTCGGCGAGCGCGTCCCGGTCGAGTCGCTGGACCGTGGTCGAGCGAACGAACGTATCGACCGAGAGGCCGCCCGTAATCTTCGCGAGGCCGTTCGTGGGGAGGACGTGGTTGGTCCCGCTGGCGTAATCGCCCGCCGCGACCGGGGTGTAGCGACCGAGGAACACGCTTCCCGCCGAGTCGATGCGGTCGAGAACCGCCTCGTCGTCGTCGGCCTGAATCGAGAGGTGTTCGGCGGCGTACTCCTCGGCGAACAGGATGGCCTCGCTCATCGACCGGGCGACGAAGACGCCGCCGGTCTCGTTGTCGAGCGCCTCGCGGATGATGTCCTCGCGCTCGCGCTCGCCCGCCTGTCGGTCGATTTCCTCGACCACGGCGTCTGCGAGGGCCGAATCGTCGGTCACGAGCGCGACCGGGGATTCGGGGTCGTGTTCGGCCTGCGCCACGAGGTCGGCCGCGACCACCGTCGGGTCGGCGGTGTCGTCGGCGACGACCAGCACCTCGCTCGGTCCCGCCAGAAAGTCGATGGTCACGTCGCCACGCACTTCGGCCTTCGCGGCCGTGACCCACTTGTTTCCGGGGCCGACGATTTTCTGCGCGCGGTCCACCTGCTCGGTGCCGTAGGCGAGCGCCGCGATTGCCTGCGCCCCGCCGACGCTGTACACCTTGTCCGCGCCCGCGAGGTGAATCGCGGCCAGCGTCACGGGGTTCATCTCGTCGGCGGGCGGGGTCGCGACCGCGACCTGCTCGACTCCGGCGACTTTCGCGGGAATCACGCCCATCAGCGCGCTGGAGGGGTAGGCCGCGGCCCCGCCGGGGACGTAGACGCCGACGCGTTCGATGGGTCGGAATCGCCGTCCGAGTTCGCGGCCGTCGGAAAATTCTCGCCGCCAGTCCTCGGGGACCTGTGCCTCGTGAAACTCCCGGACGTTCTCGGCGGCGGTCTCGATGGCCTCGCGAATCTCGCCGTCGAGTTCGTCGGCCGCGCGCTCGGCCTCGTCGGTCACGTCGATGTTGCCGACGGCTACGCCGTCGAACTCCTCGCAGAACTCCCGGACGGCCACGTCGCCCTCCTCGCGCACGCGCGAGACGATTTCGGCTACGTCGTCGCGAACCGCTTCGATGCCCGCGTCGCGGTCGAACAGCGCCCGCCGGTCGTCGGGGGCGAGGTCCGCCAACTCCTGTGGGTTCATGCTCGGGGGTTCGGAGCGCGCGCGAAAAACGGTTTCCTTCCGGGGAGCGCGGCCGAGTCACCTCGGAAACTCTCCGAAATCCAACCGTCCGACTCGGCGCGTGCGGGCGCGGCCCGTAAGTGGCCGCGCCGAACCGCGCGAGGGATGAGGACCACAGAGTGCGAGCGTCAGCGAGCAGTCGAGGACCGCAGTCGGTTGGGGAGGCGTGTGGTTTGCGGTGGCGGTGCGGTCTTCATTTGTACCGGGAGTAGCTAGCACCCTGCTGGCTTTTTGGGAAAATAGCATCTTACTGTCTCTTGGGCGAAAAACGCGAACTGCATCGACCTGCAAAAAGAAACACACAAACAGAATCAACCGACTGCAAACCCTAACAACTGTCCGTCGTTTCGAAGTAGCCCTCCGAGGTCTCCGTCAGCGTCGCGGTCTCGAAGGTGTTGTACAGACCGAGTTCCTCGTCCGAGCCTTCGGCGTAGGCGTAGCCGCCCGACGAGTACGCCCGGCCCGCCTGTACGTGGGCGTAGTTGTCGTCGGTGCCGCAGTAGCCCTCGAACCCGCCGTCGCCGACCGTCACCGTCACCGAATCCGTGTCGGTCGCGCCCGCGTCGTCGGTCACGGTCAGGGTCGCGGTGTACTCGCCTGACTCGTCGTAGGCGTGGGTCGCGGTTTCGCCGGTCGCCGTGGCTCCGTCGCCGAAGTCCCAGTCGTAGGACTCGACCGAGCCGTCGGGGTCCGACGACCCCGACCCGTCGAACGAGACGGTCTCGTCCGTGTCGGGGTCGGTGGGGGTCGCGGCCGCCGAGGCGGTCGGCGCGTCGTTGTCGCCGCCGTCACCATCGTCACCATCGTCGCCGTCGTCGCCGTCGCCCGCACCGTCCAGGGTGTATCGCGAGAAGAAATCCCACATGATTTGACTCGCGTCCGGACCGCCCGGCGCGGTGTACGACCCGCCGGACGCGCCGCCCGACCACGCGTGGCCCATCCCCTCGACCGTGTAGTTCTCGACCCAGACCGTCCCCTCGTCGTCGGCGTAGGTCGTTCGGGTATAACTCAGGCTGTCGCCCGACCCGGTCTCGGTCTCGCCGTCGCCGTAGTCCGGACTGTCGTCGTCTGCGCCGTCGAGCGCGAGGTCGGCCGTGATGACCGCCCGTTCGGTCTCTTGGTCGCCGTTGCACGGCGAGACCGTGTAGTCGTCCGACCCGTGGAACACGACGGTCGGGACGGGGCGCGTGATACCGTGGTCCTCCATCCGGTCGTAGGCCTGCTGGCCCATTCCCGAGGGCGTGGGGTCTCCGCTACAGTCGGTCATCGTCGTCGTGCCTTCGAGTTGGCTCTCGGCGACATCGTACATCAGGCCGGAGTGGACCCCGCTCGCGGCGAACACGTCGGCGTACTCCACCGCGAGATTCGGGACGAACCCGCCGCCAGCCGAGAATCCGGCGGCGTAGACGCGCGAGTCGTCGATGGCGTGGTCGTCCTTCACGTCGTCCACCATCCCCTTGATGAGCGCGGCTTCGCCGTTTCCGCGCGTAGTGTTGGCGTCGTTGAACCACTGCCAGCACTCGTTCATGTCGGCGCTCGTGGTCTGGTCGGGGTAGATGACGACGAACGTCTCGGCCTCTGCGACCTCGTTCATCGCCGTCTCGTCCTTGAATCCGTCGGGACTCTGGGTACACCCGTGAAGCATCACCACCAGCGGAATCTCGGTCGAGCTATCGGCCCCGGTCGGGACGTACTTCTTGTACGTCCGGCCGTCGTACGTCTCGGAGGTGTACTCCCCTGCGGCCGCGCTCGCGCTCGGGACGCCCCCGAGCGCGGTCGCACCGCCCGCGGCGACGCCGAGCGACTTCAGCACGCTTCGTCGGTGTAGCTTCTGTGGCATGGCAGGTATCACCTCTACCGGCACCTTAATTTAGAACTAGGTTAATATGTAAATATATTTCTAGAAACTGAAACCTACCCTCGGCTCAGTCCAACGTCCGGCCGTCGAAAAACTCCCACATGATTCGACTCGCGTCGGGTCCGCCCGGCGCGGTGTACGACCCGCCGGACGCGCCGCCCGACCACGCGTGGTCCATGCCCTCGACCAGCCACTTTTCGACCACGGTGTCGCCGTTCCCGTCGTGATACTCCGACACCGTGTAATCGTAGCTTTCGGACTCGCCTTCGGTCACGCTATCGGCGGTGTAATCGACGGTGCCGTCGTCGGTTCCGTTGATGGCGAGGTCGTTGGTCTGAGTCGCCTGCTCTGCGGCCTGCTCGCCGTTCACGGGGTACGCCGTGGTGTCGTCGGTGCCGTGGAACACGACGGTCGGCACCGTCGAGGTGATGCCGTACTCCTCCATCGCGTCGTAGGCGTCCTCGCCCTTCGCCTGCGGGTCAGGCCCGCCGTAGGTCATCGCGGCTGTCCCGCCGGTCGCGGTGTCGGCGGCGTCGTACTCCAGTCCGGAGTGGACCCCGCCCGCGGCGTACACGTCGGCGTACTCCGCGAGGAGGTTCGACACCATCGCGCCGCCCGCCGACAGGCCAGCGACGTACACGCGCTCGGGGTCGAGACCCTCCGTCTCGACGGTTTCGTCGGTCATCCCGGCGATGACCTCGGCCTCGCCGTTTCCGCGCGTGGTGTTGGCGTCGTAGAACCAGTTCCAGCACATCGCGCCGTTCCGAGCGTTGTACTGGTCGGGGTAGATGACCGCGAAGCCCTCCTCGTCGGCCACCGCGTTCATCTCGGTCTCCTCGCGGAACTGGTCGGCCGTCTGGGCGCAGCCGTGGAGCATCACCACGAGCGGGTCGCCCGACCCGACGCCGTCGGGGACGTACTTCCAGTAATCGAAGCCGCTGTAGTAGTGGTTCGTGTACGACCCGGATGCCGCGGCCGTGCCGACGCTTCCGAGGACGCTGGCAGTTCCGACTGCGCTTCCAACCGACTTGATGAGGGTTCGTCTGTTACAGTCCATGAGGTGTCATCTCGTACCACGTCGGTCGGCATTATTTAGGAGTGCGTTAATATGTGAAATTTATCGCCCGAATCGCGCTCCGAGAGATGAGGCGTATCGGTCGAGCGCTCGACTTTGCCTGACGACTGCCACGAATCCGAGCAAACGACACGGTTTCTCCGCCGAAACAACAAAAATTTGGGATTTCTCGACAGTCGTACCGGGTGCGTCCTCCACATCTATATACGACTCGGTTTTCGAAATGGAAACATTACTTTGGTCTTCGGGAAGACTTCATCGTCGAAGTAGGAAGTTTTAATACGCGAACGTGGCAACCGTCCGACGATGACTAAGTCTACCCAAGACTGGTGGCCGAATCAGTTGAACTTGGATATTCTCGACCAGAACGCCCGCCAAATCGACCCGATGGGCGAGGAGTTCGACTACGCCGAGGAGTTCGAGACACTCGACCTCGACGCCGTGAAGGCCGACATCGAAGACGTGATGACGACATCGCAGGACTGGTGGCCAGCGGACTACGGCCACTACGGCCCGCTGTTCATTCGGATGGCGTGGCACAGCGCCGGGACGTACCGCACCAGCGACGGTCGGGGCGGCGCGTCCGGCGGCCGACAGCGATTCGCTCCCCTCAACAGTTGGCCCGACAACGCGAACCTCGACAAGGCCCGCCGACTGCTCTGGCCGGTCAAGCAGAAGTACGGCCGCAAGCTCTCGTGGGCCGATTTGCTGGTCCTCTCCGGGAACGTCGCGCTGGAGTCGATGGGCTTCGAGACGTTCGGCTTCGCGGGCGGCCGCGAGGACGACTACGCGCCCGACGACGCCGTCGATTGGGGCCCCGAGGACGAGATGGAAGCCTCCGAGCGTTTCGACGAGGACGGAGAACTCCAGAACCCGCTCGGTGCCACCGTGATGGGCCTCATCTACGTGAACCCCGAGGGACCTGACGGCCAACCGGACCCCGAGGCGTCGGCGGAGAACATCCGCGAGTCGTTCGGCCGCATGGCGATGAACGACGAGGAGACCGCCGCGCTCATCGCGGGCGGACACACGTTCGGAAAGGTCCACGGTGCCGACTCCGGCGACAACCTCGGACCCGAACCCGAGGCCGCCCCCATCGAGGAGCAGGGTCTCGGCTGGAAGAACGAACACGGCTCCGGTAAAGGCGCGGACACGATAACGAGCGGTATCGAGGGTCCGTGGACCGAAGCGCCGATTTCGTGGGACATGGGCTACATCGACAACCTCCTCGAATACAACTGGTGGCCCGAGAAGGGTCCCGGTGGCGCGTGGCAGTGGACCACGCAGAACGGCGAACTCGACGAGGCCGCACCCGGCGTCGAGGAACCGTCGGAGAAAGAAGACGTGATGATGCTGACGACGGACATCGCGCTGAAGCGCGACCCGGAGTACCGGGAGATACTCGAACGCTTCCAGCAGAACCCCCGCGAGTTCCAAGAGGCGTTCGCGAAGGCGTGGTACAAGCTCATCCACCGCGACATGGGGCCGCCGTCCCGGTTCCTCGGCCCGGAGGTCCCCGACGAGGAGATGCTGTGGCAGGACCCCATCCCCGACGCCGACTACGGACTGGTCGGTGACGAGGAAATCGCCCAACTCAAAGCGGAGATTCTCGACTCGGAGCTATCCGTCTCCGAACTGGTCAAAACCGCGTGGGCGTCGGCATCGACGTACCGCGACAGCGACAAGCGCGGCGGAGCCAACGGCGCTCGCATCCGCCTCGAACCCCAAAAGAGCTGGGAGGCAAACGAACCCGAGCAGTTGGAGACCGTGCTGGAGACGCTAGAAGGGATTCAGGCGGAGTTCAACGACTCGCGGTCAGACGGGACGAAGGTCTCGCTCGCCGACCTCATCGTTCTCGGCGGGACCGCCGCCGTCGAGAAGGCGGCGGCGGACGCCGGGTACGACGTGGACGTTCCGTTCGAACCGGGTCGGACCGACGCGTCGCAGGAACAGACCGACGTCGAATCCTTCGAAGCGCTCGAACCCGAAGCCGACGGATTCCGTAACTACCTCAGTGACGAGGCCGAACGACCGCCCGAGGAACTCCTCGTGGACAAGGCGGAACTGCTGAATCTGAGACCCGACGAGATGACGGTTCTGGTCGGCGGCATGCGCGCGCTCGGTGCGACCTATCAGGACTCGGACCTCGGCGTCTTCACCGACCGGCCGGAGACGCTGACCAACGACTTCTTCGCGAACCTGCTCGGCATGGACATGGAGTGGGAGCCGTCCTCGGAATCCGAGGGGGTGTTCGAGCTACGCGACCGCGAGACGGGCGAACTCGAAGAGAAAGCGACCCGCGTGGACCTCGTCTTCGGCTCGAACTCCCGGCTTCGCGCCATCGCGGAAGTCTACGGTGCCGACGACGCCGAGGAGAAGTTCGTGCGCGACTTCGCGGACGCGTGGAGCAAAGTCATGACGCTCGACCGTTTCGACCTCGAATAAGCCGAAATCTCGTTCTCTACTTTTTCTCGGTGTAACCGTGGCTTGCCACTGACGGACGACGGAGCGCGCTGCTCTCTCCAACCGAATTAATATCGCGGATACCGATTTATCACCTCCCGTGCCGGAGAGTTCCCGTTTCTGCAGGGGGAGTCCCGACGTCACACGGTGCGAAAGACGCGAACCGTGTCGCGCTTGCCCGGTTCCGACAGGAGTTGAGCGAGACCGATGTCCGAGAAAATCCGCTTCCAGTCGCGGTGGTACAGCGGGAAGTCGTCGTGGACGTGACTCACTTCCGCACCTTCGCGACCTCGCCGCGGACTGTTGCCCTCGTTTTCCGCGGTCACGAGCAAATCCGAGGTGACGCGGGCCAATTCCTCGAACACCCACTCGTCGTCGGGGTGAATGTGCTGGAGCGTTTCGACCGAGTAGACTACGTCGAACGCGCCGTCGGGGAACTCGGGGACGATGTCCTCGATGGCTCCCGTGTGGAAGGTCCCCGTCTCGAACAGGCGGGGGTATCGGTCCGCCATCACGTCGAACGAATCGTCGTTGATGTCGATTCCGGTGAGGTCCTGGTACCCCGCGTCGAGCAGATGAGCGAGGTGACGCCCGGAGCTACAGCCGACTTCGAGAATCGCGGCGTCGGCGTCCACGTAGTGGTCGAACACGGCCGCGAGGGTTTCGGTGACTTCGTTCTGGCCGATATCGGCGTAGTACGCCGGTGAGAACTCCTCCGAGCGATTCGCCCAGTAGCGGTGATTGTCGTCCGGTTCCATACGAGGGGTCACGAAGTCGGAGAGTAAAGGGTTCGCGGAGTCTCCCGGACTCGGCGGGCGGTCCCGTCGCTCTGCGCGCGATGAATTGCATGTTGCGATACAGAAGCTCTGTTGGAGTGGCTGGTATGCGAGTAACAAGTATACGGTCGGGCACGGGCGTTCGGCGACACGCTGCAGCTCTCCGGCGTGAGATGCGTTTGGCTCGGGTACGAACGGCCGCTCGCCAATGCTATTCGTGAGCATCTCGGATACCGAAGTGGGCATTCGACCGTGGCGGCAACACCGCCGGTTTCTCTCGGCTATCGGCCGTGACACTGCGGTAGAGACCGTTTGGTGAGAGCACAAGCATTCGTTTGAAATACTTGTTACAAGTGTATGTTTCAAACGTTACTGCTGATTGCGTCCTGTATTTGAAACAGACGTAAACCCTTATCATCGACCCCGCCGATAGTCGTCCTATGTTATCGTATTCGGTGTACAGCGAGGCCGGGGGCGTCGGGAAGACGACGCTCAGCGCGAACTTGGCAGTGGCCCACGCCAGAGCGGGACTCGACGTGCTCGCGGTCCCGCTCGACCAGCAGGACGGCGACCTGAGCTACCTGTTCGACGTTGACGACGACCGGGCGAACACGGAGGTCGATACGCTCGTCCACCACCTCGTCGGGCGCGCGAACGGTCCGTTCGCCGACCTCGTGCGAACCGTCGAGCACGGCATCGACATCGTTCCGGAACACAACCGACTCGAAGACCTCGCCGAAGCGCTCCGAAAGGAGAAGGAGGCCCGAAACGACTTCGGCGAGTCGTTCCCGATGTGGACACAGCTCCAGCGCGTGCTTCGGGAGGCCGAGGTTCACAAACACTACGACGTTCTCGTCGTGGACCCGCCAGCGAGTTCGGGACCACACCTCTACAACGCGCTCGACGCGACGCGGAATCTCGTCCTCCCGGTCGAACCCTCCGGAAAGGGTCAGGCCTCGGTGAGCGGTCTCGACGTTCTCGTGGGGAATCTCGAAGAGCAACTCGAAATCAGCATCGGCGTCCTCGCTGCGGTCCCGAACCGCGTGAAGGGCACCCGCGACCAGGAGGAGATAATCGAGGAGGTCCGCGCGCAGGGGTTCGACGTGCCGGTCATCTTCCGCGACCGAACATCGCTGTTGGAGGGGTGCTGGCGCGAGCGGTGCAGCGCGTTCACGTACGTTCGCGAGCACCGCGAGCGCCGTCGCGACTACGAAGTCGAGACGCTCGCTCGATTCGACGAACTGGCCCGTCACATCGAATCCGAGGCCGGAATCGAGGCCCCGAGTCCGCCCGAACCGGGGAGCCTCGACCGCGACGACGCGGAGGTGAGCGCATGACGGGACTGAAATCCGGGTCGGGAGACGACCTCTGGAGCGACGACGGAGACGAGAGCGAGGAAGAAGCCGACGAAGCGCAAGCCGAGACGACGGAAAACGAGGGAGCCGAGTCCGACGACGCAGAAACCGAAACGGAAGGAACCGGGACTGAGGAAGCCGACGAAACGCAAGCCGAGACGGAAGAGACGACGGAACCCAACGAATCGGAGGACGAACCGGAGAAGACCGAAGCAGACGAGACTGAAGCGGAGGAGGGCGAGGCGGGGGAAGCCGAGGAGTCGGCCGACGAGACGCCGACTCGACCGTACATCGTCCGGCGCGCGGTGCTGGACAAGTCGGTGCAGTTCGAGCGCGACGAGCGCCTGACGTTCTTCGTCCACGAGGACGTCGCCGACGGTGAGCGCGCGCTCGTCACCGAGGTCGAATCCCTCCTCGGACGCGACGTTCCGAAGTTCGACGTCCGCGAGGCGGTGTATCGCGCCGCACTTCGCAACCCCGACGACGTTCTCGACGCGCTCCTAGAGATGGGATACTCGCTCGACGAGGAGTGACCGAGCGCGTCGGTTCGGCCGAGGAGATTCGAACTGGGATTCGAAATTTAACGGACTTTTTCGGAATACGTAAAAAGTATAAAATATCAAAATTTATTTCTCCCCCATAATTATCTATTTGAATAGTTTGGCAGCCAGTATATGGTAGCTTATCCATCTATAGCGAATTATAACGAATCTTTTACAGAAAAACAGCATATTATCTTAGAAGCCTGAATTAGAGACTTCTTTATATTTTGTGATTCTATCCCCCCTTTCCATATCTTTTTCAATCCGCTCTCGCCTCTCGAACGTCACTCTCTACCGGCGGAATATCAAGGGATAACAGGGAATAACAAAGGTACTTTTGTTATTCAATTGTGGGCGTTCCCAGCGTTCGAATACCGTCTCGCCTCCGCGATAGCTACTTTCGTGCTCATATTGCTGGATACGAACATCGACGACTCGGCACGTATAAATACGGCACGCGTGAATCCGCGTGTAGATAATGAGCGCAGAACAGGAGACGGACGAGATTAGACTCTCCGTTACCAACGTCGGCGGAATCGACCGAACGAGCGTCGAGATGGCTCCGGGGGTCACGATACTCGAAGGGCGCAACGCCACGAACCGCACGTCGTTCCTCCAGAGCATCATGGCCGTACTCGGAAGCGACGACGTTTCGTTGAAAGGCGACGCCGACGAGGGGTTAGTGGAACTCTCGGTCGGCGACCGGACGTACACTCGGACGCTCGAACGCAAAGACGGCGCGGTCGTCACGAGCGGCGACCCGTACCTCGACGACCCCGAACTCGCCGACCTGTTCGCGTTTCTGCTCGAATCGAACGAGGCCCGGCGCGCGGTCGCTCGCGGCGACGACCTCCGCGAGCTAATCATGGAACCGGTCGATACCGACGCGATTCAGGCCGAAATCCGGGACCGCGAAGCGGAGAAGCGACGGCTCGACGACGAACTCGACGACCTCGAATCGCTCAAGCGCGACCTCCCGGGCCTCGAAGGGGAGCGAAACCGGCTCGAATCCGACATCGAAGACAAGCGCGCGGCGCTCGAAGCGACCGAGACCGAACTCGAAGCCGCCGACGCCGACATCGACGAGACGCGCCAAGAGAAGGCCGAACTCGAAGAGAAGTTCGCCGAACTCCGAGATGTCCGGACCGACCTCGAAGACGCTCGATTCGACATCGAGACCCAAGAGGAGAGCCTCGACTCGCTTCGGGCCGAGCGCCGCGAACTCGAAGCCGAGCGCGACGAACTGCCGGACGCTCCGATGGGTGAGGTCGAGGAAATCGACGCCCGAATCGAGCGGTTGCGCGACCGAAAGCGCTCGCTCGACTCGGAGACCAGCGACCTTCAGCGCACGATTCAGTTCAACGAGGAGCTTCTCGACGGCGGGGCCGACCACGTTCTCGCCTCGCCGAGCGACGACGCGCGGAATGACGGCGCGGGCGAGGACTCGGTGACCGACCGACTGCTCGATGACTCCGAGCGCGTCACGTGCTGGACGTGCGGGAGCGAAGTCGAGCGCGACCAGATAGACTCGACGCTTGACCACCTCCGCGAACTCCGCCAGGAGAAGCTCGACGACGCCCAATCCGTCGAACAGCGCCTCGCCGACCTCTCGGACCGGAAGTCCGACCTCGAAGACCAACAGCGACGACGCGACCGAATCGAGCGGAAACTCGGCCGCGCGGAGACCGAAATCGAGGACCGCGAGGCGAACCTCACAGACCTGCGCGACCGCCGGGACGCGCTGACCGACGAGGTCGGTGACCTCGAAACCGAAATCGAGGCGCTCGAAGACCGCGAGTACCGAGAGATTCTCGACCTCCACAAGGAGACGAATCAGCTCGAATTCGAACTCGGAACGCTCGAAAGCGACCTCGAAGACGTGGTGGACGAAATCAACGCCATCGAGCGGCGTCTCGAACAGCAGGACCGACTCGAAAGCCAACGCGAGGAAGTTCAGGCCGAACTCGACGACCTCCGGACCCAAATCGACCGCATCGAAGCCCAGGCCGTCTCGGAGTTCAACGACCACATGGACGCGGTGCTCGACATTCTCGACTACTCGAACCTCGAACGCATCTGGATAGAGCGAACCCAGCGCGAGGTCCGCGAGGGTCGCCGAACCGTCTCGAAGAGCGCGTTCGACCTCCACGTGGTTCGCCAGTCCGACTCGGGCGCGACCTACGAGGACACGGTCGGCCACCTCAGCGAGAGCGAGCGCGAGGTGACGGGCCTGGTGTTCGCGCTTGCGGGCTACCTCGTCCACGAGGTGTACGAGACGGTTCCGTTCATGCTGCTCGACTCGCTCGAAGCGGTGGACTCGGGCCGCATCGCGAAGCTCGTGGACTACCTCCGGACCCACGCCGAGTACCTCGTGGTGGCGCTCCTCTCGGAAGACGCCGCGGCGCTCACCGACGAATACCGGCGCGTGACCGACATCTGAGGTCGGCCGCGTCGGCGCGAGACGTTTGGGGTTCGACTTTCTGAAATACTGCAATCGTCTCGCCACGGCACTCGCCCGCCGGTTCGGGTTCAGCATTTCGAAATCTCGAACGGCGACTCGACCGTGCGTTTCGAACTGTCTCGCGTATCTCGAACTCCTCGACGCCTTGCCGACGAAGCCCCGATTTCTGGCTTTCAGCGTCGGTCTTCCGGGATACTCTTCTCCGAGACACTCGGAAAAACGACGGTCGGACCTCCATACTCGAACGTCGATTTCACCATGGTTGAAATCGACTCCTCAGCGGCGATTGGCCCACGCGCCGGTTCTGTCACCGAGAGGAGAAAGCTATTTACGAGGACGCCGGAAGTGTATACGCAGTGAACAACGATGGCACGCGAGGCGAAAAATCCGGTCAAAACGACCCGCCGGTCGTTGGACATCGTCGAGACGCTCCGGGAGATGGACGGTGCCCGACTCACCGAACTCGCCGACCGCCTCGACCTCCCGAACAGCACGGTCCACAACCACCTCAGCACGCTGATGGAGGCCGACTACGTGCTCAAGGACGACGACGTGTACCGGGTCAGCCTTCGATTTCTCGACCTCGGCGAGTACGCGCGTAACCGCCGGAAAATCTACGAGCTCGCGAAGCCCGAAATCGAGGAACTCGCGGCCGAGACGGGCGAAGTCGCGAACCTCCTCGTTGAGGAGAACGACTGGGGCGTCTACCTCTGGTCGTCGAAGGGCGAGAACGCGGTCCCGCTCGACATCCACCCCGGAAAGCACGTCCACCTCCACGCCACGTCGCTCGGCAAGTGCATCCTCGCGCACCTCTCGGACAAGCGAGTCGAAGCCGTAATCGAGCGACGCGGACTTCCGGCTCAGACCGACAGCACCATCACCGACGCCGACGCGCTCGCCGACGAACTCGACGCCGTCCGCGAGCAGGGCTACGCCATCGACGACGAGGAGCGCCTCCCCGGAATGCGGTGTATCGGTACCGCGGTCAAGAGCGAATCGGGCAACGTCATCGGAGCCATCAGCGTCTCGGGACCCACCAGCGCGATGCCGATGGACCGACTCACCGACACGCTCGCCGAGAAACTGCTCGGCGCGGCGAACGTCATCGAACTCAAGGTTGCCTACTCGTAGTTCCGCGCGTCTTCCCGGGTTTCGTCCGTGCTGTCGAGTTTCACCTATCCTGAAACGTCTCGCGATACTGAACATTTATGCGGGTTCGGCCGCCTCACCCAACTATGACACGTCTCGATGCGGGACCGGCGGCGCTCGCGACCAAGACGCGACTCGAAATCGACGAGGTCGCGAGTCAGTCGGGGTCCGTCCTCGTCGTTCCGGTCGGAAGCGTCGAACAGCACGGCCACCACCTCCCGGTCGCCACCGACACCCTGCTCGCCGACGCGGTGGCGAACCTCGGGGCCGAGCGAGTCGCCGACGACCAGCCGACGCTCGTCGCGCCTCCGGTCTGGACCGGGTACTCGCCCCACCATCTCTCACTCGGCGGGACCATCACCGCCGACGCCGACCAGCTAATCGAACTGCTCGAATCGGTCGCGGACTCGGCGGCCGAACTCGGCTTCGACGCCGTCCTGCTCGTGAACGGCCACGGCGGGAACGGCGCGGCCATCGACGTGGCGGTGAGCACCATCGGTGACGCCCACCCGGACCTCGAAGTCGCGGGCCTGACCTACTTCGAACTCGCGGCCCCGTTCGCCGACGAGATTCGCGACAGCGACACCGGGGGAATGGCCCACGGCGGCGAGTTCGAGACGTCGCTGCTGCTCCACCTTCACCCCGAACTCGTCGGCGAGGACGCCGACGCGGAGTATCTCGACGACCCGTACGACCGCGGGACGAAGGACCTCCTCGAAGGCGGTCCCGTGACCTCCTACACCGAGTTCGAGGAGTATTCGGAGTCGGGCGCAATCGGCGACCCCGACCTCGCCAGCGCCGAGAAGGGCGAAGAACTGTTCGACCGAATCGGCGACGAACTCGCCGACGTGCTCCGGACGGTTCACGAGCAAGCCGTCGAGAAATAGAGGGAGAGACGACCCTATTCGTCGGGTATCGTGACCGGAAGCCGTCCCTGTGCCTCGCGCTCGCCAGCGACGATTTCGGCCGCCACCGCGAGCGAAATCGGCGCGTCGTCGTAGGTCGTGAGGTACGTCGAGACCTCGGGAAACGCCGACAAATCGTAGGGGTTCCGAATCGCGACGACGACGAGGTTCGCGTCCGAGTTACTGACCTGCGAGACGACCTCGGCCTGCGCGGAATTGGCCGCCGCGTTCCGCGTACAGACCACGACCGTCTCGTCGGCCCCCGGGTCGATTTCGAGCGAGTCGGCCGCGCTCGGCGCGGCCGACTCGCCATCGAGCGTCTGAACCTCGACCGCGGTCTCGCCCTCGCGGTCGGCCACGCACTCGCGCAGGCGCTCGACGAACGCGCCCGCGTCGGCACCCGACTCCTCGACCTCCGACCCCGCGCCGCCGGGGAACTGGACGACGCGAATCTCCCCGTCACCGACGGGGAGATTCGCGTCTCTGTCGCGGACCAGCGTCACGCCCTGCTCGGCGATTCGGCGGGCGACTCGTTTGCTCTCGTCGTTCGCGTCGGCCCACGAATCGTAATCGGGCGACGACTCGCCGATGTCGTACTCTCGCTTGGTTCGGAGAATCCGCCGGACCGACTCCTCGATTCGGCGCTCGGCGATGCGTCCGGACTCGACCGCCTCGACGACGGCGTCGATGGCGGCGCGCTGTGTTTCGGGCGTGTGCGAAACCATCACGAGGTCGCACCCCGCTTCGACCGCCTGCACTGCACCCTCCGGGGTACCCACGGTGTCCGCGATGGCGTTCATCTCCATGCAGTCGGTCGCAATGAGGCCGTCGTAGCCCAGGTCCTCGCGGAGCAGGCCGGTCAGGACCGACTTCGAGAGCGTGGCCGGGCGCTCGGCGTCGTCGGTGAACGCCGGAAACGCGACGTGGGTCGTCATTATCGCGCCGATATCTGCCTCGATTGCCGCCCGGAACGGCGCGAGTTCGACCCGGTCGAGGCGGTCGCGGTCGTGGTCGATGACCGGCAGGTCGAGGTGCGAGTCGGTGTCGGTGTCGCCGTGGCCCGGGAAATGCTTCCCGCACGCGACCACGTTCTCGGACTCGAACCCTTCGGCGGTCGCGGCCCCCAACTCGCTCACCAGTTCGGGGTCCTCGCCGAACGACCGAACGCCGATGACCGGGTTGTCGGGGTTGTTGTTCACGTCGAGGACCGGCGCGAGGTCCACGTTGACGCCGACGGCGCGGAGTTCGCGCGCCTTGGCCGCCCCGGCGCGCTCGGCGAGGTCCGGGTCGCGGGTCGCGCCGACGGTCATCCCGCCGGGGAGCCGACCCGCCCACGGAAGCCGCGAGACGATGCCGCCCTCCTCGTCGATGGACACGAGGAGCGGCGGGGCGTCGTTCTCGGCCGCGGTTCGCTGGAGCGACCGCGAGAGGTCGGCGACCTGTTCGGGGTTCTCGACGTTTCGCGCGAAGTAGATGACGCCGCCGACGCCGTCCGCGGCGAACTCGCGGACGGCGTCGTCGGGGGTCGTGCCCCGAAAGCCGACGACGAACAGTTGGGCGACTTTGGCTTTGAGGTCCCACTCCGCGACGTTCCGTTCTCCGTTTCCGGTATGCTGAAAAGCGTTGGACATGGTTCAGTGGGGTACCGTCGTTCAGTAGAGCAGGTGTCGGTCGCGCGCGTCGAGGAACGACGTGCGCTCGTCGTCCCACCGGTCGATGATGCCGTCGGCGATTTCGACCGCGCCGTTCGAGGTGGCGGCCTCGTCGATTGTCTTCCGGAGGTAGGTGCCCCCCGCGAGTTTGTCGATGAAGTGGTCGCCGTCGTAGGCGACCCACTCGCAGTCGTCGTGGCGGTTGAACGCAGAGATGAGCATCGTCAGCCCCGTTCGAACCGGCTCGAAGCTCTCGCGGTCGAGGACGTGGACCTGCACGCCCTCGATGTCGTCTCGCTCGTGTTTCGAGAACATCGGTGTGAAGTACGCCGGACGGAACGCCACGCCCGACAGTCCCTCGTCGTTGAGCGAGTCGGCCCACGCTTCGGCGTCTATCCACGGCGCGCCCACCAGTTCGAACGGCTTCGTGGTCCCCCGGCCCTCCGAGAGGTTCGTCCCTTCGAAGAAGCACGTTCCGGGATACACCGTCGCGGTCCCGAGCGTCGGCATGTTCGGCGAGGGGTACACCCACGGCAGGTCTGTGGCGTCGTACCACACGTCGCGGTCCCAACCGTCGAGTTCCACGACTTCGAGATTCGCGCCGATGTCGAACTCCTCGTTGAAGTACACCGCGAGTTCGCCGACGGTCATTCCGTGGACGACCGGGAGTTCGTAGTTCCCGACGAACGAGGCGTGCGAATCCGGCACGCGATTCCCGGCGGGCGCGACCGGCGCGATGGGGTTCGGTCGGTCGAGGACCACCATGCGCTTTCCGGCCTCGGCCACGCCTTCGAGCGCGTACGCGAGGGTGTAGATGAGCGTGTAGAACCGACAGCCGATGTCTTGCATGTCGTAGACGACGGTGTCGAGGTCGGCTATCATCTCCGGCCGGAGGTGTTTCTCCTCGCCGTAGAGGCTCTTGACCGGCAGGCCGGTCTTCTCGTCGGTGCTGTCTTCGACTTCGACTCCGGCCTGCGCGCTCCCCCGAATCCCGTGTTCGGGGCCGAACAGTTTCCGAAGGTCGAACTCCGCGCGGTCGTGTAGCAGGTCGATAGTCGTCCGAAGCTCCGAGTCCACGCCCGACGGGTTCGTGATGAGACCGAGGCGCTCGCCCGAGAGGACGGACTCCTGTGATTCGAGAACCGATTCGATTCCAAGGCGAACCATACGCTCTCACATATCGTGTCGGGGATATAAATGTAGGTGGACCGCTTGGGAGGGTTTGGATACGGGCGACGAATCGGTTCCGTGAGCGTCTCTGCTTTCCGTTTGGTAGTGTTGGCTCCCCCGGAATTTTTTGGTTGGCTATTGTGGACCGCGGAATCCGGACCCAAGAACAGCCAGAAAGCCCCGGCGGCGGTCGCCACCGGCGGACAAACCGCGTCCGCCGAGCCCTCGTTCGCTTCGCTCACGAGGAGGCCGCTCTGGCGGATATCTGCGGCTCTCCGCACCGTCGGACGAGTCCGACGAGCCTTCGTTCGCTTCGCTCACGAAGACACCGCCCGTCGCAGATAGAGCCGCCAGAGACGACTGAACTGCACGCGAGCGCGCCGCCCCTTTCAGTCCCGTCCTGTTGGCTGTATCACCGAGTGTTTCCCGGCGGTTGTGTCATCGGCTGTTTCCCGTAGAATGTGTCACCGGCCGATTCCGGCGGCCGTCGCACCGGCCGATTCGGGGTGAACGCTCAGAACTCCGGAATCACGTGGTCGGCGAAGGCGTCGATGGTGTCTCGCGGGTCGCCGACCTTGCTCACGACTAGCACGCGGGTCACGCCTGCGGCTTCGAGTTCCTCGACGTACTCCACGAACTCCGCGGGGTCGTCGGTGACGTTGTTCGCGTCGATGAGTTCCTCGTCGGAGATGGTCTCCAACTCCGCGTCGGCGGCCCGCTGGATGTCGCGGGGGTCGGGGTTGTCGAGTTCGGTGTCGTCGGGGGTGTGCTCGCCCGCGGCCCGGAGTTCGCCCGCGAGTTCGTCGGGGTCGCCGAAGTGGGCGCTCATCTGGTTCATCACCTCGGCGTCGGCCAGCGAGCGACCCGCGTCTTCGAGGCCCTGTTCGAACTTCGGCACGAGCAGATTCTCGATGTGGTCGGGCGAGGAGACGGTCGTGAGATTCCCGGCATACTTCCCCGCGCACTTGGCCGACTGGGGTCCCCACGCCGCCCAGTGAGTCGGGATGTCTTCCTTCGGCGGCGTGTAGAGTTTGATGGGGTCGTAGTCGTAGTAGTCGCCGTCGTAGCCGACGTACTCCTCGGACTCCCAGAGCGTCTCCATCACGTCGAGCGTCTCGATGAGCATCCCCGCGAGGGTGCCCCAGTCGGGCCACTCGCCGTCGTAGAAGTGCGCCTCGTTGAGCGCCTCGCCCGTCCCGACGCCGAGTTCGAACCGTCCTGGAAACATGTTGTCGAGCGTGGCGATAGCCTGCGCGAGGACCGGCGGATGGTACCGAACCGTGGGGCAGGTCACGGCAGTCCCGACCGGCACGTCGGGCACCTCGGCCATCAGCGCGCCGAACCACGGGAGGATGTGGTGCGTGTAGGGCCGGTTGTCGAGCCACGGCAGGAAGTGGTCGCCTATCCAGACGCCCTCGAAGCCGGATTCGACCGCGTACTTCGCCAGTTCGATGTCCTCGCGCGGGGACCGAAAGCACCCCGCGACGTTGTAGTGAATCTCCATACGAACTGCGATTCGCGTCACTCCTATAAACCTTCGCTACGCGACAGTCGGCCAATCAATCGCGTGACGGCCGGTGACGTGGCCGCCGGAAACGCTCGGTGACACAGACCATCGGAATCGGCCGGTGACGCAACCGACAGGGTGGGACTTCCGAAAGACACGTCTTTCGACTTCCCGCTCGTTCCTCGCGGGAATGAAAGGGGCCGCCCGGTCGCGTTTACGTGGTCGCCTCTGCGGGCGACTATTCTCGCGCGGGCGGTGCTGAGAGCGCGAGAATATCCCGCAGAGCGACCGCGACCGGGCGGGGGCTTTCTGGCTGTTCCTCACTTTGGTTCTTCAAAACCCGAAACAACCGTTAGAGACACCCAATCCACCGCAAAACCGAACTCCTAGCCGAACGTCTCCCCAAGCCACCCGACCTGCTCGTCGGTCAGCAGCGACTGATTGTAGACGTGGACGTTCGAACACCGGTCCCGGACTGCGCCGACGACCGCTTGCCACTCGGTCTTCGACCCCACCACCTCGGGGTCCACGCAGACGCCAGCGTCGAGCGGGAGGTCCACCGCGGCATCGAGGTCCTCGACCCGTCGCCGCGCGACTTCGGGGTCGCCGACGTAGCAGAGCGCGGTCACGCGGTCGAGGTGGGGTTCGAGGCGATTCAGTTCGACTCCTGCGGGCCACCCGTCGCCGGGGTCGTGGCCGAAGCCGTCGGCGACGTAGTAGTTCAGGGGCACGTCGTCGCTCGCCTCGGCGAGACGGCTGACGAACGACTCGATGACCTCCGTCCGGAAGTCGAACAGGTCGTCTACGACCGGGTGCTCCTCGCGGAGCGCCGCGAGGTCCGCCGACTCGTTCGGGCCTTCGAGGACCGCCTTGCACTCCTCGCGGACGACCGCTTTCGCCCGGTCGAAATCGACAGGATGGTCGGCCGCGGCCGCGCGACACCCCGAGCAGAAACACTGCGAGAGCAGGAGTTCCTGGTCGGTCCCGGTCACCGACTGATTCTTGTCGTGGCCGAACTCGCTCCCGTGACCGTGAAACGCGTTCGGGAAGCCGACGGATTCGAGCTGAATCTCCTCGACGCCGCACTCGGCGAGCGACCCCGCGACCCCCGCGAAGTACGCCCGGACTTCGGGGTGGGACGGACACAGCGCGTGGTCGTGCGGACTTCCGAACGCGCTCTCGAATCGGTACTCGGGATTCTCGGCTCCCAGTCGGGAGTTGTGATTGCAGACGAGCCACGCGTTCACCGCGACTCCGGCGTCCGCGGCCAGCGCCATCACGTCGCCGAGCGGGTCGTCGGAGCCGGCCACGTCGTTGACCGGCGGAGCGATGGGGGTGTCCGCGAACTGCTCGGGCGACGGTTCGAAGTAGCACCCGCCGGGGTGAGACTCGAACAGTCGCTCGTCGCGCCGGGGGTCGAGCGTGCGAATCGAGTGGTAGTGGCTCGCGACGTTCGCCGCTTCGACGCCTCGGGAGGCGAGGCGGTCGAACGACGCCGTCGAGCGGTCGCCGAGAAAACTCCAGGGATACGCCCACATGACAGCCATATCCGTGTGTTCCGAAGCGACGATTAATAAGCTTTGTATCGGGGTGACGTTTTCGACGGGGTCGGTCGGGTCGAATATAGTGAAATCGCTATCGGAGTCGCATCGGAAATTGGGATTCAGATGACGTTAGGTGGCAGTGTAGCGAACCGCCAGAAAGCCCCGGCGCACTCGTTACGAATAGTAAGAGACGACACCAAGACCGGTTTGAAAGCCCCGGCGCGGTCACGCGAGCGCAGCGAGTGTGACCTCGTGGGAGCGAAGCTCCCACGGCGCTCGCGGTCGCTCAGCGACATATCCTCGCTCGCTTCGCTCGCTCGGATAGAGGTCACTGAGACGACCACGCACGCGCGAGCGCGCCGCCCCTTTCATTCCCACCCACGGTGGTTTGTCCCACTGGCTGTTTTTGACTGTTTGTCTCACCGGCCGATTCCCGACTGCCGCGTCACCGGTCGCAGTCCGACCAAAAATCGCAATTCGACGCGAGAATTTATAAGGCGAGGCTCGGTCGGTGTGAGTATGTCGGTCACGAATTTGGAAGCCATCCCCGTCAACGTGGACGTACAGCCACGCGACGAGGGACTCGGACTCGCACCGTACGTCAGCAACCACGACGAAGTCTGGGACGTGACGCGAATGCTCGTCCGGGTCGATACCGACGACGGCGTCACCGGGTGGGGCGAGATGCTCGTCGGGATGAAGTCCGCCCGAGTGACGAAAGCGGTGATGGAGGACGTTATCGCGCCCGAACTCATCGGTCGCGACGTGTCCGAAATTCGGCCGTTCGTCGAGGAGTTCTACTACCCCTACGCGAAGGTCCGGCCGTTCCTCGGCGCGGTCGAGACCGCGCTCTGGGACGCGCTCGGCCGGAAACTCGGCGCGCCCGTCCACGAACTCCTCGGCGGGAAGACCCGCGACGAGATTCCCATCGCTCACTGCCTCGGTATCATGGGTCCCGAGGAGTCCAGGAAGTACGTCCGGCGCGCGTATGACGCCGGGTTCCGGACGCTCAAGACCAAAGCGGGCCACGACTGGCGGACCGACGTGGACCGGCTCGTCGCCATGCACGACGAGGTGGACGGCGACATGGAGTTCCGCATCGACCCGAATCAGGGCTGGACGACCGAGGACGCGGTCCGGGTCGCGGCCCGACTCGAAGACGCGGGCGTCTACCTCCAGTACCTCGAACAGCCCGTTCGAATCGACTCGCCCGGCACGTACAAGCGACTCCGCCAGCGACTCCGGACCCCCATCGGGGTCAACGAGGACGCCTACTTCCCCTACAACCTCTACCACCTGATAAAGCAGGACGCCATCGACGTGGGCGTGCTCGACCTCGTTCCCGCCGGAGGAATCATGCGAGTCCGCGAGCAGGCCGCGGTCGCGTCCGCGGCGGGCGTCTCGCTCTCGCACCACTGCGGCTTCGACCTCGGGGTCAAAACCGCGGCGGTGCTCCACACGGTCGCAGCCACCCCGGCCATCAATCTCGCGCCCGACAGCGTCTATTACGGATGGGACGACTACCTCGTGAAGTCGCCGCCGGACGCCACTACCGGGTCGATTCGGGTTCCCGACGAACCGGGTCTCGGCGTCGAGGTGGACGAGGAGAAAGTCGAGGAGTATCGCGTCGATTAGCACCGACTCGGTCGGTCGGCTAATTCTCAGTACCGGCCCGCGCCCACCAGTCCGTGGAATCGCTCGCGGAATCGAATCAGTCCGGTTCCCTTTCCGTCGTACACCTGATTCGTGAGCAGGACCGCGAACACGTCGTTTTTCGGGTCTATCCAGAGCGAGGTTCCGGTGTAGCCGGTGTGCCCAATCGCGTCGCCCGACCACGGAAGGCCGGGGTACTGCCCGCGCGCCAGTCGCCAGCCCAAACTGTGGGGTTCGTCCACCTCCGGCGCGTGGTCCTCGGAGAGTCGGGCGACGGTCGCGGGTGAGAGGAGCCGCGTTCCAGTCTCCGCGTGCCCGTCGTTCAGGAGCGCGCGAGCGAACCGAATCACGTCGTCCACGGTGGCGAATAGCCCGGCGTTTCCGCTCTCGCCGTCCATCGCGTTCCCGAGCGGGTCGTGGACCTCGCCTCGAAGGACCCGGTCGCGGTACTCGTGGTCGTAGGTCGCCGCGATTGGCGTCGCGTCGGTCGGACCGAGACGCGCGTCGGCCATCCCCGCCGGGTCGAAGGCGAACTCCCGTGCGAGGTCGGCGAGCGACTCGCCGGTGGCTTGCCGGAGCGCCTCCGCGAGGTGGACGTAGTTCAGACAACTGTACTCGTAACGCTCGCCGGGGTCCACGTCCATGAGCGAGCGGTCGTACAGCCCTTCCAAGGTCTCGTCAGCCGTCGTCCACGCCGAGTCGAAGGCGTACGGCTGGAACCCCGAGGTGTGGGTCAGGAGTTCGACCAGCGTCACGTCGCCGCGCTCGGTTCCGTCGAGCGCCGGAATGTGGCGGTCGAGCGAGTCCGAGAGCGCGAGCGTCCCGGCCTCGGCGAGTCGGAGCGCGACCGTCGCGGTCACTATCGGCTTGGTGAGCGACGCGAGGTCGAACACAGTCTCGCGAGTCGCGGGCAGGCCCTCCTCGGGGTCGCGGTCGCCGACCGCGACCACCCGATGGGTCTCGTCGGCGCTCCCGACCGCCGCCACCGCGCCCGGAAACGCGCCCTCCGAGAGACCGTCCTTCAGAAGCTCGGTCAAGGGGTCGTCGGTATCTGCTATCGGCGAATCGTTCCCTGTTCGTGTCACGTTCCCGGAGTCGGACGGAGGTGTCTTAATTGTTCGCGGACCCCGGCCGAGTCGCGGCGGCTCTACCGCCGCGACTCGGCCGGACCGCCTGAATCGGCCGGTGACGCATTCCACCGGAAGCGCCCGGTGACACAGACAACGGGTCGGGACTGAAAGGGGCGGCGCGCTCGCGTGCAGTTCAGTCGTCTCTGGCGGCTCTATCTGCGGCGGGCGGTGTCTTCGTGAGCGAAGCGAACGAAGGCTCGTCGGACTCGTCCGACGGTGCGGAGAGCCGCAGATATCCGCCAGAGCGGCCTCCTCGTGAGCGAAGCGAACGAGGGCTCGGCGGACGCGGTTTGTCCGCCGGTGGCGACCGCCGCCGGGGCTTTCGAGGTGTTATTGGAGTCGTCTCCTGCTGTTCGGAGCGCCGAGGCTTTCTATCTCTCCGTCACTGCCGCAATTCTTGCAATACTGACACAGCCCTCTTTTCCCAGCGACCAGTACATTCATACCGGCGTACGGCCATCTCCCATCCATGTACGAATCGGTCGTGTTCGACGTGGACGGCGTCCTCCTGCAACGCCACGCCGACCATCCGGACGTGTACGGCGAGGCGGTCGCAAAGACGTTCCGGTCGTTCGACGTGGACCCGCCAGCGTCCGACGTCGAGGAGTTCATCGGGTCGGCGACTGTCGAGGGGATGCGAGCGGTCTGTGAGCGCCACGGTGTCGATTTCGAAACGTTCTGGCCCGAGCGCGAACGCACGGTCTCGAAGCTCCAGCAACGGATGATGGAAGACGGCGAGCGCGTCCTCTACGACGACTGCTCGGTACTCCCGGAGTTGGCGGACAGTCACGCGCTCGGCGTCGTGAGCAACAATCAACACGAGACGATTAGCCACATGGTCGAGCACTTCGGCCTCGGCGACCACTTCGAGACCGTCTACGGCCGCGACCCGACTGTCGCGGGGTTCGAACGAATGAAGCCCGATATCCACTACGTCGAACGCGCGCTCGACGACCTCGGCACGCGGTCGGCGCTCTACGTCGGCGACAGCGCGGCCGACGTCATCGCCGCCCGGCGCGCGGGTCTCGATTCGGCGTTCGTGTGGCGCGACCACCGGGCGGACTACGAACTCCCCGAAGAGCCGACTCACGAAATCGACCGTTTGACGGAACTGACCGACGTCGTCGCAGAAGAGTAGCGTTCGCACTCAGTCCGAAGAAGTCGTGTTCATGTGCACGTCGTCGTCGCTTTCGAGCGCGGGGCTGTTCCAGTACTCGTGGTCGTCGCGCTGGCGGAAACACGCGACTCGCTGCCCGTCGCCCTCGTGGTCGGCGAGTTCGGGCGTCGCCTGTTTGCAGGCCTCGCGCGCTTCCGGACACCGGGTGTGGAACCGGCACCCGGAGGGCGGGTCGGCCGGGTCGGGAATGTCGAGCGACCGAACCGGCGGGTCCTCGACGCTCCCGTGGCTGTGAACGTCGGTGGTCGCCCACAGCAGGACCTTGGTGTAGGGGTGCTGTGGATTGTGAATTATCTGCTCGGGCGTCCCGATTTCCACGAGTTCGCCGAGATACATGATGCCGATTCGGCCGTCGGCCTTCTGCGTGAGGTACTTCGCGTTGGCGAGGTTGTGGGAGATGAACACGTAGGAGGTGTCGAACTGGTCCTGGAGTTCGAGGAACAGGTCCATCATCTCGGCCCGCAGGCTCACGTCGAGGGCCGACACCGCCTCGTCGGCGAGGATGACGTCGGGGTTCATCAACAGCGCCCGGAGGAGCGCGATTCGCTGCTGTTCGCCGCCCGAAAGCTGGTGGGGGTATCGCTCTGCGTAGTCGCTCGCGGGCGTCATCCCGACGTGTTCGAGCAGGCCGTGAATCCGGGCGTGTCGGTCGGCCTCGTTCAGGTCGGTCCGCCACTGCTTGAGCGGCGCGGCCAGCGCCGACCGGACCGTGTAGTTCGGATTCAGCGAACTGCCGGGGTCCTGGTGGATTATCTGGAGCGCCCGGCGAATCTCCTGCTGGGTGTACCCGCCCTCGAGCGCGCCGTCGTCCTTCGTGGCCCACACGTCCTGTCCGCGGTATCTGAGCGTCCCGCCCGTGGGTCGCTGGACGCCGATTGCGGTCTTGCCGAGCGTGGTCTTGCCACACCCCGACTCGCCCACGAGCGCGATGACGTCGTTTTCGTACACGTCGAGCGAGACGCCGTCGACCGCCCGGACCGTCTCGGACCCGGCGAACCCGAGGAGTCGCTCCTTCGTGAAGTGGACCTCGATGTCTTCGAGGCTCACCACCGGGTCGTCACTCATCGTGACCCTCCGTGTCGAACGGGATTTCGTCGGCGGCGTCCTCCCAGTGGAAGCAGGTCGCCTCGTGGTCGTCGCCGACCGACCGGAACGCGGGGTCGTCGCGACGACACTCCTCGTCTGCGAGCGGACACCGCGGGTGGTACGAACACCCCTCGGGGACGTGAACCGGGTCGGGACTCGACCCCGGAATGCCCGCGATGTCGATTTCGCGGTCCGCGACGTTCGGGACCGCCTTCAGGAGCGCCCGCGTGTACGGATGTGCGGGGTCCTCGACGATGGCGTCGGTCGGGCCGACCTCCGCGAGTTCGAAGGCGTACATCACCGCGAGTCGGTCGGCGATGTCGGCGACTAGCGGGAGGTCGTGGGTCACGAACACCAGCGTGAGGTCGTACTTCTCCTTGAGGTCGGCGAGCAGGCTGATGATGGACCGCTGCATCAGCAGGTCGAGCGCGGCGGTGGGTTCGTCCATCACGAGCACGCTGGGTTCGAGGATGAGGCTGAGCGCGATGAGCGCGCGCTGTTTCTGGCCGCCCGAGAGTTCGTGGGGGTGCGACCGAAGCACCTGTCCGGCGGGCAGGTAGAGGTCTTCGAGGAGTTCGCGCGCGTTCGCCAAGCCCTCCTCTACGTCGCTGCCGTGCGCCCGGAGCGTCTCCTCGAAGTGCGCGCCCACCGTCATCGTGGGGTTGAACGCGCTCTGTGCCGCCTGAATCACGAACGAAATCTCGTTCCACCGGAGTTCGGTGAGTTCGCGGTCGGACAGCGACACGACATCGACGGGGTCGCCGTCCTCGGGATGGAAGATGACCTCGCCGTCGAGTTGGCCGGGCGAGACGACGGCGTCGAGCATCGCCGACGCGAGCATCGACTTTCCGGACCCGGACTCGCCCACGACGCCGAGGACCTCGCCCCGGCGGACTTCGAGGTTCACGTCTCGGAGGACGCGGGATTCGCCGCGGTCCATGTCGAACGATACGTTCGCGTTTCGGACTTCGAGGACGACGTCTTCCGCGAGGTCGCCCCCGAAGTCGTCGGCGTCGGTGTCGAAATCGTCGGTGTCGGTCTGTGTGCGTGATGCCATGAGTGGTAGTAGCCTGAGTGGGTTGCGTGTCTGAATGTCGCCTCTGTGGTCGAGTCAACGGTAGCCGATGAGTCGGAGCCCGAGGTGGCCGAGCGCGGCGTACACGAACGCGCTGACGCCCCACACCGCGAGCATCCCCGAGATGACGCCGAAGTAGACGCCGGGGACGTGTTCGGAGAACACGACCGCCAACACGAGGAAGACGACGCCGAGCGTCGTCACGAACGCGAGGAACGAACGCCGAACCGCGAGCGACAGTCTGATTAGCAGTCCGCGGTCGTCGTCGCGCCGGTAGCCGTCTTCGGGGTCGCTACTCGTTGCCATGTGTCTGAATCCCGCGTCGGGGACTTATAATTACGGCAGACGTTTCGGAAGCGTGTCGAGTCTCGGAAGCCTCGTTCGGGGCGATTGACGGTCTCATTGTTCCTCCGCGTCGGCGGTCGTGCTTTCGTGGCGCGCCCGGAGTCGGACGTTGAAGATGCGGTCGAGTCCCTGCGCGAACAGGATGAAGCCGAGCGAGACGATGGCGATAGTCAGCATGGGTGCGAACAGCCAGTGGAGTTGGCCGAGATTCGTCAGGTCCGCGCCGTTGTACGCCTCGTTCATCATCACGCCCCAGTTGAGCGTGGTGAACGACAGGATGCCGAGGAAGTAGAGCGCGACCGACTCGAAGATGATGGTGCGCGCGCCGTTGGCGAAGTTGATGGAGATGTACGGCATCAGGTTCGAGATGATGTCCTTTCGGAGGATGGTCAACTGCGAGAGACCCATGATTCGCGACGCCTCGGTGAACGCCTCCTCGCGAATCGACAGCACCTCCGACCGGACGGTCCGGGCGAGTCGCGGCCAGTTGTCGATGCCGAGGATGATGCCGACCACGACGGGGTGGCGCGGTTCGAAAATCGCGGCGAGGACGATGACCAGCGCGATGCCGGGAATCGTGAGCACCACGTCGGTGAACGACATCAGCGTCTTGTCGATGGTGCCGCCGCGGTAGCCCGCGACGGTTCCGATAACCGTCCCCGCGATGACCGAGAGGAACGCCCCGGCGAATATCATCTGCAGCATCGCGGGAGCCGCGTGAACGAGCTGTTTGAAGATGGACTTGCCCATCACGCCGGTTCCGAGCGGGTACGCGGAGTCCTGAAACGGCGGCGCGAAGATGGGACCCTCCATCACGGTCGGCGTCGCGACCAACACCACGCCGTCGAGGAACCACCAGTTCGACGACGAGACCCACGCGACCACGCCGGTCAGGAAGAACGCGGCGATGATGAGTCCGCCGACGAGCGCGCGCCAGTCGCGCACCAGCACCGCCATCGGTGCGTAGACTCGCCGGTCGAACGTCCGGCGGGCCTTCTCACGTCGTGTTAGCGTCGGCACCTCAGAGGTCCGGGTGAAGATGTCGTCGATGGGCGACCCGTCGCCGCCGTCGTCAGTAGCTTTCACGTTCGGCACCTCCTTTCACGCGCGGGTCGATGATTCCGTAGGTCAGGTCGGCGACGAGGATTCCGAGGAGCGTCAGAGTCGTGAAGAAGATGAACGACCCCATGATGAGCGGGTAGTCGCGGTCCATGAGCGCCTCGAACGTCACGAACCCCATCGCGGGATAGTTGAAGATGGTTTCGAGGATGATGCTACTGCCGAACAGGCTGGCGATTCCCATCATGATGCTGGTGTAAATCGGGAGGAGCGCGTTCCGGCCGACGTACCGAATCGCGATGCGACCCTGACTGATGCCCCGGAGTCGCGCGAGGCGGATGTACCCCTTGCCCATCTCGCGGATGCAGTTGCCCCGGAACGCGAGCGCGCCGCCGAAGCCCGCGATGAACGACGACAGGATGGGGAGCGCGGCGTGTTCGACGATGCCCGCGATGAACGGGTAGTTGAACCCGGGCGTGGTTCCGGGGGTCATTCGGCCCCCGCTCGGGAACCACCCGAGGTTGAACGAGAACACGATGAGCGCGAGGATGGCGACGATGTAGTACGGGACGGTGGTGTTGATAATCGAGACGACCGTCATCCCGGCGTCGAACCGGCTTCCCTCGGTGTAGGCCATCGCGGCCCCGAGGAGCAGGCTGACGGTGGTGCCCAGCGCGAGACCGTAGATGCTGATGAACAGCGACCACGGCATCGCCGCGAACAGTATCTGGAACACGGGTTCGCGCTTGGTGATGGACACGCCGAAGTCCTGGTACACCACGATATCGTACAGGTACTCGTAGTACGCGAAGTACCACGGTTGGTCCGGGTTGATGCCCGTGTAGGCTTGGACCATCTGATTCACCTTCTCTATCTGGTCTGGAGTGGGGTTGCCCTGCTGGACGAGCTGACTTATCAGATTCGCTCGCATCATCTCGACCGGGCCGAACGGCAACATCCGGTACAGCGCGAACGTCACGGTGACCGTGACGAAGAACACGAGTACCGATTGCCCCAATCTCTTGAGGTAATACGACATGCTATTGTATCCGTGATGTGTCACCGTCATAAATCTATGGCCTATGGTGTCGTGGGACGAACACCAGACCGCCCCTGTCGCGCGGCGAACGGCGCTTCGCCGTTCGCCGCGTTCGCTCGGTCTCGACCGGCGTTTCGGCCGTCTTTGCGTTTTTGCCTCGAATCGACCGTCTTCGCGGCTTCCGTCCCGAACCACCGTCTTCTCGGGGAAAGGTTCATCATTCGTCCGACGAGGATACGCGTATGGTACTCGACCGACTCCGCGACCTCCTCGACTCGTCCGACGACGACCGGGAGCTGTATCGGTGCGTCAACTGCGGCGACGAGTTCGAGCGCGCCTTTCGGGAGTGTCCCGCGTGCGGGGGTCCGTACGTCGCGCCCGTGGACGGCGACAGTCGCAACGCTTAATTTCCGGCGGTGAGGCGAGGGAGGTATGAGCCACGAGCCGGGACTCCTCGATTACGTCTGTGCGAACGCCGACAAACTCGCGCTCATGCTCGCGCTGGAGACGCTCGCCGGACTGCTATCGGTCGGCTTCTTCCTCGCGTCCGAACCCGGCACGCCGACCCGAGTCGTCTCTGGACTCAACGTTCTCGGGGTCCTCGCCATCGGTGGCTTCACGGCGGCCCTGCTCTGGGCGTGTCACAGGCGGTAAAATAATCTGTCGAACTCGCGGGCGCGGGTCGCGCTACTCGGTCTTCGCGCTGATGTGGCCCTTGACGAGGTACTCCATCGCGGTCGTGGTGTGTTCGGACACCGTCGCCTCCGCGTCGGTGTGGTCGTCGGTCTCGCCCGCGACGGGGAAGTTGTACGTGTCGGTCTTGCCCCAGTAGGTCTTGGTCTCCTCGTAGAAGCCGATGTGCGGAAGCTGGTAGTTGTGGTACCAGACCAGCTTCTCGGTCAGGTCGCGCATCTCGTCTTCGTCCTGCGTCTGTGACAGGACGTTCGTCCACTTGAACGGGTAGAGCGTCTGCATATCGCCGCCGTCACCCATCGCTCCCACCTCGGTCGGGAACTCCGGCCGGAGCGGGTGGTTCAACTTCTCGGTGGTCTCCTGTTCGAGCTCCGGCTCCGCCCGATTGACCTCGCAGCTCTCGGGCGGGTCGAGGGTCTCGGCGTGGTTGTCGTAGCGCCCGAGACCGCCCGCGCTCACGGTGGTGAACGCCGACGCGGGATGCGTCGCGTTCGTGAACCAGTTGCACATATCGAAGTCGTACGTCTCGTCCCACGTGTTCCAGAAGCCGCTGCTCGACGGCACGATGAGCTTGTTGTCGAATCCGAACTCGTCGAGTTTCGGGCTGAGGTACTTGCCGATGGTCTCGTAAATCGGCCACGGCGGCGTGAGGTACTGAAGCCCCTCGACGGCGTCCCCGTCGGGACCGACCCACTGGTCGCCGTCTTTGGTGTAGCCCGCGTCTTCGAGGACTTGTGTCGCCTTGTCCGGCTGGGAGTTCAGCCCGTAGTCGATGATGCTGTCGCGGAATTCGTCCGGGAGCCACTGGTCGGCCAGCGTCGAGGACATCCCCATCGAGTTCCGGTGGGGAACGTACTCCTGTCCGTGCGACCCCTTGATGACTTCCACCAGTTCCTCGTGGTCGATGACGTACGCGATTGCGCGCCGAACCGCCCGTCGCGAGAGGTGCTTGTTGTCGAAGTTGATGGCGAGCTTCGGGACGCCGCCGATGGAGAACTGGCTGAACACGTCGAGGTCGTCGTTCTGTTCGACCTGCGTGAGCATCTTGTCGCCGAAGTCGAACCGGCCGGACTGGAGCGCCTGAATCGACTTCTGGTTGTCCGCCATCAGGACCCAGTTGAAGGTGTCGAGGTTCGTCCAGTCGGCGCGCGGGTGGTCTTCGTACTTCTCGTGAGTGACTTCGGTCGGGTCGAACTGCGTGGGTTGCCACATCCCGCACCCGAGACCCTCGGCCGTGAGGTCGTCGAGCGAAATCTTGTGCTCGTTGAGGTCCTGGGCCACGCTGCTAATCGCGTCCTCGCTACTCGCGTCCTCGAACTGTTCGAGCCACGACTCGAAGTAGTCGTGCTTCGCGACGAGGCCGATGTACCCGACTTGCTGGAGGTCGGGGTTCGCGGGACCCGCGAGTTCGTTCCGAAGCGTGTAGTCGTCTTCGAGAACCCACGTGTTGTCGGTCTCCTCGGGGCCGCCGTACTCCTGATAGGCGGTAATCATCTGTGTGGTGTACATGTCCTGGGCGGTGACCGGGGTGCCGTCCCACCACGTGTACTCGTCGCTGAGTTCGATGACGACTTCGCACCCGCCGCCTTCGAGGCGGATGTCGTCGGCGAGCCACCAAATCGGTTCGCCGCGGTTGTTCGGGTAGACGAGCGACTCCCACCACATGTACTCCGCCCAGTACTCGAAGTCGCTCTGGGTGGCGAAGGGGTTGACGTTCGCGTCGCTCGGCGTCCAACTCACCGGCTTGCGAATCGTGATGTCGGTGGTGAGCGGCGACCCGCCCTCCGAGTCCTCGGTCGTGGAATCGTCGGACTCGGTGTCGGACGCAGTCGTGCTCCCGTCTTCGGTGGTCGTGAGCACGTCTGCGTCGTCGGGGTCTTGACCGCTACTGCATCCGGCAAGACCGGCGGTAGCCGCACCGGAAGCGAGCGCTAGTATCTGTCGGCGTGAGAGCCGTTGCGAACCGCTGGTCTCACTGCTCGAATGGCTTCTGTTAACCATGCACACTTCGTAGTCAGGTGTTTTTGACATAAAGGTTTTGGTACTTATTTATATTTCTAAATACTGTTAGGTAGACAGAACTCGATATTCGGCGCTCTCGGAACCGAATTCGACCGGGACAACGCTTATGCTCGACGCCCCGAAAGTCGGAACAACTGACAGAATGATTCGGACATACCGACGGCGCTACCGATTCGACTCCCCTGTTTCGAACGGAGGTCGGGTCACGTGACGGTCGAGTGTCGGCGACTCACCGACCGCGAGCGCGTGCTGGCGGGCGTCGAACGCTGGAACGACGCCCACCCCGAGTTCGAAATCGACGAGCGACTCGTCGAACAGAACGTCTACGCGCCGTTCGCTGGCGTCGATGTCGCGGCGTGGGGGTGGTACGCCGACGCCGACGAATCGGTCCCGACCGGATTCGTCCTCGCGAAGACGCTCACGCGAACGGTCCACGGGTACGCCGGACCCGACCGCGGCTGGATTAGCCTCCTCGCGGTCGACTCCGGAGCCGACGATTTTCGGGCGGTCGGACGCGCGCTCCTCGACGCCGCGGAACGCGAGCTAGCAAACTCCGGCGTCGAGACGCTCCGGTTCGGCGGCGACCCGCAGAACTTCCTCGCGGGGCTTCCCGGCAGTTTCTCCGACGACTACGCCGACCTGCTCGCTGACGCAGGGTACGAGCGCGACGGCACGGTGTACGACCTCGAACGCGATATCTCCGGGTTCGAACTCCCCGAGCGAGTCGAGCGTACGCGAGCGCTCGCGGACGACCTGACCGTCGAGCGAGTCGAAGCGCGAAGCGAGTCCGACCTGACGAGATTCCTCGAACGAGAGTTCCCCGGCCGGTGGCACTACGAAGCCGAGAACGTCGCTCGACGCCCCGGCGGCGTAGACGACTACTGGGTTCTCAGGCGCGGCGAAACGGTAGTCGGATTCGCCCGGACGAACGCGCCGTCGTCGGCGTACTGCGGCCCCAACGCGAACTGGGGCTGGCGACTCGGCGACGCCTACTGCGGTCTCGGCCCGGTGGGCATTCACTCGGAGTACCGCGGTCGGGGCTGGGGATTGTTCCTGCTGGCGACCGTCGTGGAGTCGCTCCGCGATGACGGCTACGACCACGTCGTCATCGACTGGACCGGCCTGCTCGACTACTACGCGAAGTTGGGCTTCGAACCGTGGCTCGAATACGACGTGTTCCGGAAGGACCTGTGAAAACGGAGTCGGGGAAACACCCAAGACGGCCGGGCGAACAGCTACCGTATGCGACTACGCGACGAGATTTCCGAGGCGCGGTACGCGGTCGGACTGATGTCCGGCACGTCGCTCGACGGCATCGACGCGGCGTGCTGTCGGATTCGCCGAGACCCCGCGAGCGACCCGCCGACGAACTACGAGGTGACAGTCGAGTCGTTCCACACCGAGGCCTACCCGGCCGACCTCCGCGCCGAACTGCTCGCGCTCTGCGACGACGAGACCGGAACCGTCGATGCGGTCTGCCGGACGAACGTCGCGCTCGGCGAACTGTTCGCCGACGCCGCGCTCGCGGCGTGCGAGGAGGCGGACGTGTCCCCCGAGGAGGTGGCGGTCGTCGGAAGCCACGGCCAGACGGTCTGGCACGCGCCCGACCCGGAGGCGGTTCCGGGCACCGACCGACACACGCGCTCGACGCTCCAAATCGGCGACGGGAGCGTCATCGCCCACCGGACCGGCGTGCCCACGGTGTCGGATTTCAGACTCGGCGACATCGCGGCCGGCGGCCACGGCGCGCCCCTCACCCCCTTCTTCGACCTCGCGTGCCTGTCGGCCGACGACGAGGCGCGCGCGCTCCAGAACATCGGCGGCATCGGAAACTGCACCCTCCTGCCGCCGAGCCCCGACCGCGACGACGCGCTGGCGTTCGACACCGGGCCGGGGAACATGGTCATCGATGCGGTGGTCGAGACACTGACGGACGGCGAGGCGACCTACGACGAGGACGGCGAGTGGGCCGCAGAGGGCGGGGTCGATGAGAAGGTGGTCGCCGAGTTCCTCGACGATTCGTACTTCGAGCGAGCGCCGCCCAAGACGACCGGCCGCGAGCGCTTCGGCCACCATTACGCCCGCGAGTTCGTCGCGGCGGCGCGCGACCGCGACTGTGGGGATGCTGACATCGTGGCCTCCGCGACCGCACTCACTGCCCAGTCCATCGCCGACGCCTACGACCGATTCGCCGACCCGTACCCCGACCGAATCGTGGTCTCGGGCGGCGGGGCCAACAACCCCACCCTGCTCTCGATGCTCGCCGAGCGAACTCGGAGTCCGGTCGAGCGACTCGAATCGCTCGGTCTCGACAGCGATGCGAAGGAGGCCGCACTGTTCGCGCTCCTCGGAATCACGTCGCTCGACGGCGTGGCGAACAACGTCCCGCGCGCGACCGGCGCGGAGCGCCCGGTCGCGCTGGGAAAGCTGAGTCGTCCGTAGTTCGAAAACTCAGTCGTCCGTAATCCGGAACGCTCAGTCGTCCGTCGCCGACGCCACGACCTCGATTTCCACGTCGATATCGACCGGGAGGTCGGCGACCTGTACCGCGCTCCGGGCGGGGTACGGGTCGGACATGTACTCGCCGTACACGTCGTTGATATCGTCGTAGTCGTCCATGTCCATCACGAACACGGTGGCTTTCACCACGTCGTCGAGCGACTTGCCCGCCGACGCGAGGACGGCTTCGACGTTTTCGAGGGTGCGCTCGGTCTGTTCGCGCACGTCGCCGTCGATGATGTCGCCGGTCTCGGGGTCGATGGGACCCTGCCCCGAGACGTAGATTTTGTCGCCGTCGCGGATTCCCTGCGAGAACGGTCCGATGCTCGGCGGCGCGTCGTCGGTGGATAGTTCTTCCATGCGGGCGACTCTCGCGCGCGAGTCCACATTAGATTTCTCTTTCCGGCTATTCGAACGGACTCGCACTTTCGGGGTACCGAGGTAGCTTTATATCCGTCCGCCGACGAACTCGAAGCGATTCGAGTATGCAAGCCATAGTCATCGACGGCGACGGCGACATATGGGACGAGCAACGCGACCGCCCCGAACCCGCTCCGGGCGAGGCGCTGGTCAAGATTCGCGCGGTCGGCATCTGCGGGAGCGACCTCGGACTCATCGAAGGCGAGGGACCTCCGTGGACGAACTACCCCCTCGTGCCGGGCCACGAAGTGTGTGCCGAAGTCGTGGAACTCGGTGAGGGCGTCGAGGACCTCTCGGTCGGCGACCGGGTCGCGCTCCACGGCTTCGTCTACTGTGGCACCTGCACGCCGTGCCGCGAGGGCCGGTACTACCAGTGCGACGACCTGCAGGAGGTCGGTTTCACCATCGACGGCGGCTACCGCGAGTACGCCGCGCTACCCGCCTACACCCTCACGCCGATTCCCGACGACATCTCCGACCTCGAAGCGACTCAAATCGACTCGGCGGCCTGCACCCTCCACGCGATGAAGCGGGTCGAAACCGCTGTGACCGACACCGCCGCGGTTCTCGGTCCGGGGTCGCTCGGCCTCTACGGCGTCCAGTTGCTCCACGCTTGGGGCGTCGAGGACGTGATTCTGACCGGGACGCGCGACGAGCGCCTCGAAGTCGGAACGGACCTCGGCGCGAACCGCACGGTGAACGTCCGCGAGGAGAACCCCGTCGAGGCCGTCCGCGAGTACACGGACGGCGAGGGCGTGGACCTCTGCGTCGAGGCGGCGGGCGCGGGCGACGTGGTGAACACCTGCCTCGAAATCACGAAAAAGCGCGGGAGCGTCGTCCTGACCGGCGTGTTCGGCGGCAAGAAGGAAATCGACCCGAACCACATCGTCTCGAAGGAACTCGAAGTGGTCGGCGGGGTCACGGCCTCCCACGCGGTCGCGGACGTCATCGAACTGTTCCGGCGCGGCGACCTCACGGTCGAAGGCATCGTCACCCACGAGTTCCCCCTCGCGGAGTACGACGACGCGCTCGATACGGTTCGAGAACGCAGGGACGGCGTGATTAAGGGCGTACTTCGGCCTTGATTGACCTTTGAGGTGGCGAACGCGCGACTGACCAACCACTGGGTGGGACTGAAAGGGGCGGCGCGCTCGCGTTTACTTTAGTCGTCTCAGCGACCTCTATCTGCGCGGGCAGTGCGGAGAGCGCAGATATGTCGCTGAGCGACCGCGAGCGCGCCGGGGCTTTCTAAAACACAGTACCGCCGACTCTACTTCAGCAACTTAGATGTTCGCTTCGATTCGCTCGACCACGTAGTCGGCCTCCTCGTCGGTGAGACACATCGGATTCACGGTGAACTCCGAGTTGTGAAGGCCGTCCGCGCCGACGTACACCCGAGGCTCTTCGCGCCGGAGTGCGGCCACGAGGTCGGCCGCATCGACAGGAGAGTCGCCGAGGTCCGCGACGACTTCGGGCGCGACCGCGGTCTTCTCGGCCCCAGTAATCGAGCAGGTCAGGCCCTCAATCGCGCCGAGCGAATCGCCGATTCGCTCGGCGCGGGCCTGCCACTCGGCGACGAGCGCGTCGTGGTCCTCCTCGACGAACAGTTCGAGGGCCCGGATGAGACCCACGAGTTCCTCCTTGCCGACCTTCATCGAGCGCCCGATGCCCTGTCGAGGAACCCCGTCGATGTCGCGCACGTCGAACAGCGACTCGGGCGGTTCCCAGGCCTCGCTCGCGGCGTGCATGTCGAGGTGCTGGAGCGCGGCCGACTCCACGAGGTCGGCCCGCCCGGCGAGGATGCCCGTCGATTGCGGACCGCGAATCGCCTTCCCGCCGCTGAAGACGACGAGGTCAACGCCGAGGTCGATGAATCGCGTGAGATTCGACGCTGGCGGGAGTTCGGCCGCGGCGTCCACGATGACCGGAACGCCGTGGTCGTGGGCGATTTCCACGACCGTCTCCAGCGGCGGTTGGGTGTAGGGCTTCTGGACGTACCCGACCGCGGCGGTCTCGTCGGTGATGGCGTCCGCGATTTCCCACGGCTCGACGTTGGCCGCGCCCGTGCCGAGGTGGTAGTCGTTCGTGCCCACGTCCACGATTTCGGCCCCGGCCGCCCGGAGCGCGTGGTCGTAGCCGGTTCGATGGGTTCGGGGCATTACGATTTCGCTCGGGACACCCTCGGTGTCGGGGAGGCGGGCCATCGCGCCGGGGTCGTCGCCCGCGATGGCGGCCGCCGCGCCGAGGGTCATCGCCGACGCCGCGCCGCTGGCGACGTAGCCCGCCTCCGCGCCCGTCACCTCGGAGACGAGGTCGCTCGCGCGGGCCTGCAGGTCTGAGATGCGCGCGAAGCCGGTCGCGGCGTCGGCCATCGCCTCGACCGCCTCCTCGCGGATGAGGCTCCCGCCGATTCGCGTCTTGGTTCCGGCGGCGTTGATGACGGCCGGGACGCCTATTTCGTCGTACACGCTCGGTGTGTCTGGCATGATTCGGATGGCTCGCGGTGGCTACTAATCCATTTCGGTGCGGACGGAGAATCTATAGCTTCCACCCAGAGTGAGACAGAGAGAGGGATTTTAGGGTAGAAAGCCCCGGCACGCTCGCGGCCGTTGCTCGGCATATCTGCGCCTCTCAGCAACACCCGGCGCAGATAGTGGCCGAGCAAGCGGCCACGGGCCTTCGGCCCGCGAGCGCGCCGCCCCTTTCAGTCCCACCCGAGGTGGATGCTCAACCGAGCTATGCACGACCCAATCTGACCGGCTACGATACCGAATCAGTCGATTTCAGGGATGCGAGATGTGGCGGTCTATCGTTTCGAGCAGGGTGTTGGTCGGGTCTTGGGAGAGTTCCCAGCACATCATCCCGCCGAACCCGTGGTCTACCGCGTACTTCGTCTTCTCCATGACGGAATGCTTGTCGTCGTACGCGATGAACACGTCGTCGGCCTCGGAGTAGAGCCACGGCACGCGGGCCTCGGGATGCCAGTGGTACTGGTAGTCGTCGTCGGACTTGACGTTCTCCTGAATGTCGGCGAACGTCCGCGAACTCCCGCCGTCGAACGGTTGGAACAGCCCTTTGTCGTCCGAATCCTCGTTCTCCACGTTCTCGTACGTCCGGCCGTAGAACGGAAGCCCGAAGTGAATCTTTTCTTTCGGAATCGCCCGGTCACCCCAGTACTGCATGGCGTAGTCCGCGGTGAACGTCGGCGTCGAGTTCGGCGCGTCCGGGACCGGGTAGAGCGGCGCGTTGAAGTGCGTCCGCGAATCCCACGTCCCGTGGAAGTCGTAGGTCATCACGTTGAGGAAGTCCACGTCGTCGGCGAATTTCTCGACCTCCAGCGGGTCGCTAACCGCCGTGTTGGCCGACACCGCCATGCTGAGTTCGTACGTCCGGTCGTCCTCTTCTTCGGCGTCGTCGAACTGACTCCGTATTTCGGCCAGGAGTTTGGTGAGGTTCTGCGGGTCCTCCTCCCGAACCGAGCCGTCGGGGTACTCCCAGTCGATGTCGATGCCGTCGAAGTTGTACGTCCGCATCTGCTCGATGGCGGTGCGCGCGAACCGCTCGCGGCGCTCGGCGGTGAGCGCGGCGTCCGAGAACCGACCGGAGTACCACCCGGCCTGAATCGAGAGCAGGAACGACGTGTCGGGCTGTTCGTGAGTTACTTCCTCGAACGTTTCGAGGACTTCGGGCGCGTAGTCGCCCTCGACCGCGAGCTTGACCTCCCCGTTCGACTCGGGTTCGAGGAACGCGTAGTTGAGGTGGGTGAGCTTGTCGTAGGGAACGTCGCGCGGCGCGTACTCGCCCGCCCACGAGGGGTAGTAGCCGACGACCCGCTTGTCCGAGACGGGTCCCTTCTCGGAGCCGCCGCCCTTCGCTCCGGCGACGCCGCCGACGAGCGACGACCCCGCCAACACGCCGGTACTCTGTATGAATTTACGCCTGTCGATGATTGATTGCGTATCGCTCATTAAATCCGATAACCGGACGTATCTGTGATAAATATTTCTCTAGAATCCTCGATAATTTCGCTCTCGGTGCCCGTGCGGTCGTCGCCGACGGCGTCGGCGACGACCGCACTTCTTCGAGAGAATCGTCGCGTCTCTCGCCGACCCGGTCACTCGTCGGGAAGCGCGTCGAGGTAGGCGTTCCACACCGCGTCGTGGTCGGTCGTGCCGATGGAGGAGATGACGCGACACGCGTCCCACCCCCACATGAACACGCTATCGACCCCGCCCTCGACCGCGATTTCGGTGGCTCGTTCGACCTTCTTCGGCGTCTCGGGGTCATCGGGGAGCGCGAACCCCTGAATCCAAATCTGGCTTTCGAGGTCGTACTCGTCGGCCAGACTCACCACGCGGTCGGTGTACTCGTCTACGAACGACTCCATCTCCTCGTCGAAGGCGGCCCAGTACGGGTCGGTCGAAAACACGTCGATGTGGTCGCTCGCGGCGAGTCGTTCCCAGTCGGTCAGGCCGTGTTCGCTGCTGTCGCCCGGCAGGAGACAGACCGCGTTTTCGGCCCCCTCCTCGCGGACCAGCGCCATCATCTCTTCGAGAAAGTCGAACAGCGAGGCCTCCTGAAACTCGACCACGCGGTCGGTCTCGGTCGCTGGCATCGCTTCGTCGTACTCGGCCTCGTATCGCTCCCGGCAGGCGTCACACCGACAGGTCCACGCCCCCTCCGGAAGCGGATCGGCGTCCCACCCGGGCACGTACCAGTGGGGTTCGTCCCAGAAAATCACGTCCGCGCCCAAATCGACCGCATCGCGGGTCCACTCGCGCATGAACCCCCGAAATTTGGGGTCGTTGAAGCAGGCGGCCGGAACCCGGTCGCCGGTCGAGAGTCGCTGGCGCGAATCGGGATTTCGACCGATGAACTCCGAGAGGGCTTCGCCGCCGAACACTCGGCCGACGCCCCACGGATTCACGTAGACGCGCTGGCCGCGGTCGTGACTCGCCGCCACGAGGTCGGCCATCGTCTCCTGGTAGTACCGTTGGTCGCGCTCGCTGAAGGTGTGAAGCACCGCGTCGAGTCCCTCGTCGCCGAATCGGTCGAGGTCGTGCTCGGCGTGGCGCGGGTCGCGGACGCCGAAGTAGCTGGTGCCGCGCTCCATCAGAGGTACTCCCGCGTGGTCTCGTGAAGCGGTTCGAACCCTTCGGCGTACCTCGCGCCGGTGCGCTTGCCGAGGACGCGCGCCTCCGCCCGGACGCCCTCCACGAGGTGCTCGAATTCGGCGTCGATGCCGCCGTGTTCCTGCAGGAACGCGACCTGCGACTCGTGGGCGTCGATGGCGTCCTCCTTCACGTCCTGATACTCGGAGATGTCGACGAACACCGACGGCTCGAACTCGGCGGTCGGCTTGCCGAAGAAGTAGACGTTCTCGGGGTCGTGTGGCGGATGTTCGGTGTCCACCAGCGGGAGCGAGGCCATGTAGTAGGCGTCGGTGACGAGGCGCGAGGCCGCCCGGTGGTCGGGGTGCATGTCTTCCCGGTAGTGGGTCAGGATAACGTCGGGCTCGTGGTCGCGAATCACGTCCACGAGCGCGAGGCGATTTTCGAGCGAGTAGGTGATTCGGCCGTCCGAGAAGTCGAGGAAGCCGACCTCGGCTCCGAGCGTCTCGGCGGAGGCTTCGGCCTCCGTCTCGCGGACCGCGGCGACTTCCGCTTCGGTCGTGTCGAAGCCGCCGTACTCGCCGCGAGTGAGGTGGACGATTCCGACATCGTCGCCGCGGTCGGCGTGCTTGGCGAGGGTTCCGCCGCAGAATATGTCGGCGTCGTCAGGATGTGCGACTATGGCTAACACTCTCATCGGTGTCGGTGTTCTGACCCGTCCCGTATAAATGTAGAGGAGGCGGCAGCGCCGACTCGTCGCCGAGGGAGCGTTCGGCTCGAAGCAAGGGCTGTTTGCACGATCTGTTTCAATCGTTCGTTCCAAACGTTTGTTTGAAACGACGATTGAAACTAATTCTCGACCGTCCGAAAATCCGATTTCACCCGAATTAGGTTCTCAGACTCTCGAAAAGGAGGTACCTCGTCTGTTGGCCACGGTCGTTTACATCGCCAAGTATCGTAACAATTGCCAGATTCAATTGTTTCCTACAAACGTATGTTACACACGTATGTTACAAATCAAAGTTACAAATGAATGTTTCAAACGGAATGAATAGGGGTCTTCTCACGAAGCTGGGTTACTCGCTCGACGCCTCTGTCCTGCCGAGCCAAAGCTATTTTGCGACGACCTCCCGAGAAATCACATGGTCCCGCTGGAGATGGGGTGGCGACAGCTGTTATTCGAGAACTGGCCGGTGGACCCGGACGTGATGGACGCACACCTCCCGGACGGACTAACTCCCGACACATACGACGGGTCGGCGTGGCTCTCCGTGGTTCCGTTCACCAACGTCGCCGTCCGTCCGAAGGGGATGCCCGAGTCGCTCGGCATCCGACTTCCCGAACTCAATCTCAGGACGTACGTCACCCGCGAGGGCGTCCCCAGCGTCTACTTCTTCAGCCTCGACGCGCAGGGCATCCTGAGCGTCCTCGGTGCGCGCGTGTTCCACCACCTCCCGTACTACTACGCGCGCATCTCGCTGGACCGCGAAGACGGTCGAGTCCGATTCAGCAGTCGCCGCCGCCATCCGGGCGCACGACCCGTGCACTACGAGGGCACGTACTGGCCGACCGGCGAACCGTTTTCCGCGCCAGAGGATTCGTTCGGGGCGTTTCTCGTCGAACGATACCGATTTTACACGGAGGCCCAGGACGGGTCGATTCGATACACGGACGTCGAACACGACCCGTGGACGCTGTACCCGGCCGCCGCCGACATCGAGACGAACACGCTGCTCTCGGCCCACGGGTTCGCACGACCCGAGACCGACCCGGTGTACTACTGCAGTCCGGGCCTCGACGTGGTCGCCTCGCGGAGCAAACGGCTGTGACAGGGAACTCGTTTTGATGTCTGTAGGGACGCCGTTCGCGTCCATTTTGCTTGTAGCGGCCGAAAGTTTATATTGGAAAACGCAGTACGCCCACGTACGATGGGACAGAACCGAGACGCACCGACGGCCGAAGAGGTCGCCGAAGCCTCCGGCGGCGATGTCGAGACGGCACGCCGGGCGCTCTTAGCTGTGCGTATTCGAGACGACGCTACCGAATAGTTCTTTTGTGACTTCTGACTCTCACCCCGAATTCGAATATCAGTTACAAGATATTTTCGAGGCCGAAGTCGGGCCAGACTGTCGATTGAGGGACGGCGACGACGTTCGTCTGAGTGGCGCAAAACGGACTGTTGACCAGAATTACTACGAACTCGATGGCTACATCGACGGCAACCTCCGGACGAATCCGGTGTTTATTTGCCATGCAGACCGAGTTCAGGAGGAGGGCTTCGAGGTGCTTCGACTACTTCACAACTATCTTTCGTCGCTCTACTCGCTCAACGAAGCAATTCGCGTTCTTTGCAATCGGTACACCGCAGACGCGGTCGAGGTACGGAGCGGCGATTTCACACCTGCTTCTGGTGGGAGTGATCAGTCCTACTACGGACGCAAACTCGGATTTTGCGCGGACTTCGGACGGATTTCCAACACGGTGGGTTCTCGTGTTTGACCTTCGATACGGTCGGAACTCTCGGTGATTTCGAGGGATACCACGTCGCTTTCGACCGCTCCGCATTTCTCACGAAGAGCGGACTGCGAGAACCGAACCGATTCTTGCGATGGACGAACGACACCGAACAGCGGTATCCGATTAGCTATCTCGGGTCGTTTCACCAAGGGACGCTCCAGGAATCCTACGCCGATGTGGAAGCGTGGTTCTCAGATACGTAATCCTACTTGTTCGTGGAGAGGACACTATTCGCGTAAAATGTACGCCCGGAACACTAACATCCAGCGTCATTCCGTGGCGGCGTGCCGAGTCTGCTGGCAAACCCTCGTGCCGGGCGGGTGCGAACTGCACCAAGTGGCTCGTCGGCGATGCCGACGAGCCTGTGCGTGGCGCTTCACGCCACGTTTTCGTGTGCCGGTCACGACCGGCGGCGGGCTACTTCGGGGGAGCCGACCCACTGGACTGTCGCGTACCCGGGTTCTCCGTGCGGTCATCGCTCCCGAGTGGGACTGCTCGGACGGGGACTTGAGGTACGCAGACGCCTTAGGGACTCGTCGGTGTTAAGTGTTTCCCGACTGACTACCTAATCCTTTAGGTGATGTACTTTTTGTCCCGGGGTTCGCGGTACTACTCGCATGATGAACGCGGACTCCCCGGACGTCTCCGACCGGTACGCCCGAGAGGACCGCGGCATCTCCACTGCCCTGGATGCCGCGCTCGACCTCCTCTCGAACGAGCGGCGTCGGTACGTCCTCTATCACCTCCGAGAACAGGGTGGGGCGGTACACCTCGAAGAACTCGCCGAGCAGGTCGCGGCTCGGGAGGGCGGCGACACCCAGCGGGTGCTCACCGACCTCTACCACGGTCAGCTCCCGCGTTTGGAGGCGGCGGGTGCCGTCGCGTTCGACGCCGACCGCGGGATGGTGCGACTCACCGACCGGGAGGGGTCGCCGCTCTCGGAGTACCTCGAACTCGCCGCCCGCGAAGAGAACGGCTTCTGAGAAGCGAACGGTTCTGATGGTCCATCGCTGACGTTCGGCCCCACGTCGCTCGGGGGAGCGACGGCGTACGTGTCGAGGGGGCGTTATGGTGTGCCGAGGCGGCGTCGAAGACGGCGCGCGTTCACGCGTCGTCTTCGACCTTCCAGAGATACCGACTCGCGTAGCTTCGGTACGGCGACCACCGCTCGGCGCGCTCGACCATCTCACCCCGAGTGAGGTCGCCGTAGAGGCGTTCCATCCCCTTTCGAATCCCGAGGTCGCCGACCGGGAACACGTCCGGGCGACCGAGCGCGAACATGAGTTGCATATTCGCGGTCCACTCGCCGACGCCCTTGATGGTTGTGAGTTCGGCGACCACCTCCTCGTCGGGTATCTCGGCGAAGTACGCCCGCGAGTAGCCCCGCTCGACGAACGCCTCGGCGACGTTGCCGACGTACTCCGTCTTGGCCGCCGAGAGTCCGGCGTCCCGGAGAGTCTGCTCGTCGGCCGCTAAAACCCCCTCGGGCGTCATCTCGACGGCGGTTTCGAGTCGCTCGCGGGTCGCGGCCGCCGTCGCCATCGACACCTGCTGGCGGAGGACGGAGACGACGAACCGCTCGAAGAAGTCCGGCGCGGGTTCGACGGTCACGGGACCGTGGGCCTCGACTATCGGGCCGAGGTCGGGGTCCTCACGGAGGAGTTCGTTGGGGTCGCGACGAGTCTCGTTGGGGTCGTGGTGGATTTCGCTCGGGTCGTCAGTCATCTGCCGGAGAGTAGGAACTCGGGGTAGATGAGCGTGTGGTCCGGACCGAGACGCCGGGCGAGCGGGTCGCGAAGTAGCAAACCCTAAGTTTAGGCTGGCCTAACTCTCGCTCGTATGGAGCTGACCCGACGGGACGCGCTGGCCGCCCTCGCCGCAGGCGGGGTCGCGGTCGGCGCGGGCGCGATGCTCGAAGGCAATCCGTTCGGCGAGAACGCCCCTGCCTCGCCCGAGGACCGCCTCGACACCCTGCTCGCGGTCGCCGAGGTCGTCTACCCGTCCGAAGTATCCGGCATAGAGGAGTTCGTCCGCACGTACGCGCTCGGGCGCACGGAGGACCGCGACGACTACCGCGAGGGCATCGTCGAGGCGCTCGACACCCTCGACGAGTACACCCGGACGTGGCACGACGCCGACTTCCGCGAACTCGACGCCGAGACCCGCGAGTCGGTGCTCGACCAGATGGGCGTCGATACCGCCGACCCAGACCCCGAGGGGACCGACCGCGAGCGGGTCCGATTCTTCGCAGTCAACGAACTCCTCTACGCGCTCTACACCTCGCCGACCGGCGGGGAACTGGTCGGCATCGAGAACCCCCAGGGCCACCCCGGCGGGGCGAGTAGCTACCAGCGGGGGCCGGACGGATGAGCGCGAGCGACGAGACTCCCGACCGAACGCCGTCCGAACGCGCCGACGTGTGCGTCGTCGGGTCCGGTCCGGCGGGCGCGCTCACGGCCCACCGACTCGCCGAGCGCGGGTACGCCGTCGTCGTCCTCGAAGCGGGAGAGCGGTTCGACTTCGAGGACCGCACGCGCCGGATGGAGCGCGCGATTCGACCGGGTCTCGGGTCGGTGTGGGAGATGGGCGGCGAGCGCGACGACTACACCTCCGCGGGCGAGAAGTACTACCCGCTGAACGCCGCTCGCGTGAAGGGCGTCGGCGGCACCACGCTCCACTGGCAGGGAATGGTGATGCGATTCCACGAGTCGGACTTCGAACCGTGGCCCATCGACTACGAGGACCTCCGGCCCTACTACGCCGAAGCGGAGGCGGCGCTGGGGGTCGCGGGCGCGGACGACAACCCCTTCGCGCCGCCCCGCGAGGACCCCTTCCCGATGGCCGGGTTCGAACCCTCCTACAGCGACTCCGTCTTCGCGGAGGCCTGCGAGCGACTCGGCGTGGCGATGCACTCGGTCCCGAACGCGCGCAACTCCGAGGGCTACGACGACCGGAGCGCGTGCGTCGGCTACGGCACCTGCAAACCGGTGTGCCCCTCCGGCGCGAAGTATTCGGCCGACCACCACGTCGAGAAGGCCGAGGACGAGGGCGCGCGCGTCATCGACCGCGCGCCCGTCCAGCGACTCGAACACGACGATTCGGGCGAGCGCGTGACCGCCGCGGTGTACGCTACGCCCGACGGAGAGACCCACCGACAGGAGGCCCGCGAGTTCGTCCTCGCGGCAGGCGGGGTCGAGACGCCGCGGCTTCTCTTGCTCTCGGAGTCCGACGAATACCCGGACGGTCTCGCCAACACCTCGGGCGCGGTCGGTCGGTACTTCATGGACCACCTGTTCGGCGGCGCGGGCGGCACTCTCGACCGCGAGACTCGACAGAACCACGTCGGATTCATCACCAGCGAGTGCCACCAGTTCTACGACGACCCCGCGAGGGGAGCGTCGGGAACCGACGGCGAGATTCCGGCGTGGTCTGGCGAGGGCCCCGAACCCGACCGCTTCAAACTCGAATTCCTGAACTACGCCGGACCCTCGCCGGTCGAGATGGCCTTATCGGGCAACGAGTTCGGCGACGACCTGCTCGATTCGCTCCGGGAGGGGTACGGCAACTCCATCGCGATGGGCGGACTCGTCGGCCAGCGCCCCCGGAAGCAAAACCGCATCGAACTCGACCCCGAGACCACCGACGACCACGGCAACCCCGTTCCGAAGATTCACTGGCACCTCGACGACCGCACGCGGGCCAGCCTCCGGCGCGCGAACGAGATTCAGCACGCGATTCTCGACGACCTCGGCGTGGACATCTCGTGGACGGTCGGACCCGACGAGACCGGCCCGGCGTTCCACCACATGGGGACGACTCGGATGGGCACCGACCCCGATTCGAGCGTGGTGAACACTCGACTCCGGACTCACGACCTCCGGAACCTCTCGGTCGCGTCGAGCAGCGTCTTCGTCACGAGCGGCGCGCTCAACCCCACGCTGACCATCGCGGCGCTCGCGCTCAAGGCGGCCGACCACGTCGAAGAACGTCTGTAGCGGTCGTCGAAACCCACCTCGTCGCGGGCCGCCGTCCTCGATTCTCGACTCCGCGAATTCGCGTACCGGAGGTGTTTTGTGTGGCTACGAGAGAGGACGGGTAGGCGGCACGGTCAGTCGGCCCCTTTCAGCCCGCGCGGTTTCCGCGTCGGGTCCGCTGGCTGACCTACCCCGTCTGTTCAAGACCGCGAGCGGCATCTATTGTAGACTCCGGACATTCGAACGGGGGAGAAAGACCCGGAACACTCGAACGACCAGCGTCGGCCGCGCGCGACGAGTGAGCGACCAAAGATCGGTCGCTCACTCGTCTCTTGCGCTCGCGTCCCCGCCGTCGTCCCTGCTCGCGTCGGTCTCCGCGCTCGCTTCTGTGTTCTCCTGCTCGTCCGTTCGGAGTTCCGTCTCCTCGCCCGCCCCGAGTTCCGTCTCTCCGACCGGTTCGGTTTCCGCCACGCTCGCCATCGGCTCGACCGGTTCGGAACCGCCCCGTCGCCGCCGCCAGAGCCCGTACACCGCGACGACGGGCGTCCCGAACGCCAGCACGTACGGCGCGGCGTAGGCCGCCCCGACCGCGAGACTGCGACCGACTACCACGACGCCACCGATGGATTCGACGAACGCCGACAGCAGGCCGGTGTCGTACCACGCGTCCGTCTCGGTCGTCTCCGGTTCGGGACGCTCCTCCGCCATCTCCACGGTCAGGGTGGAGTACGCGACCTTCTGCTGGAGCGACTGCTGGCGGGCTTCGAGTCGCTCGATTTCGGACTGCACGTCCGAAAGCTCCTCCTGAACTGCGAGCACGTCCTCGGTGTCGTTGGCTTCGTCGTAGAGGCTCCGGAGTTGGTCGCGCTCGGCCCGGAGATTGTCGAGTCGGGCCTCCACGTCCACCAACTGGTCGGTCACGTCGCGGGTGTTCGTGCTCGACTCGCGGACCTCGCCCTCGGCTTTCGTTCGCTCTAAGAGCGCGGAGTAGTTCTCCTGGGGAACGCGGAGCACGATTTCGCCGCTGACCCACGACTGATTCCCGCTCCGGTGGACCCGCTGGCCGGTGTCGCTCACGAACCCGCCGTGGGCTTCGACCGCCTGCGTCAGTTCCTGTCTCGACTCGTCGAAGTCCTCGACGGTCAGCGAGACGTTTCCGGTCCGAATCACCTCGCGCTGGTCGGCCTGGAACGCGTTCGCGGCGTCCGCGTCCCCGCCGCTCGAACCCGCGTCGTCCCCGCCGCTCGACAGTCCGGTGCCGCCGCTCTGGCCCGTGTATCCGGCGTCCGCGGCGTCCCCGCCGCTCCCGGAACACCCCGCGAGGACGACCAACGACGCGAGTGCGAGCGCGAGGACGAGTCGCTTTTTCGACCGTGACATATCACGTGATTGAACACCCGAACGTCATAAAAGCGCGGTAGACTCAAATCTGCATTTCACCGTTCGCGCGGGTCGGCGCGGACCGCGCCGACCCGCGCGAGTCCATCTCGACCTGCTCGAACCCGTCGCCTGATTTGATGTCGTTCCCGCACTCAGTCCCCGTCTCGAAATCAGTTCCTTTAAGCCGATGCTGTTAGTACCTTTCTAACAACAGCACTGATAGTATGTTCCTACAAACAGCCACGCGGGGGGTCGCGACGTGAGGGCGAGCGACCTCTTCGCGGCCGTCACCGACCACAGTCGCGCGGTAATCGTCCTGCTGCTCGTCGCCACGCTGGTCATCGGCGCGGGCGCGGGACAGGTCGAACAGTCGTCGTCGCTCGACCAGTTCCAGAGCGACAGCACGGCCGCCGACAAGCTCGATTACGCCGACGAGAACTTCTCGTCGGGCCAGGAGAACACCACGACAGTCCAACTCATCATCCGCGACGACAACGTCCTCTCGCAGGGCGCGCTCGTGGAGTCGCTCGAACTCCAGCAGGCGCTCCGGGCAAACGAGACGGTAAATCGGACGCTGACGAACGACACGCCGACCTCCGGCGTGGCGAACGTCGTCGCCATCGCGGCGATTCAGCAGGAGCGCGCCGACGACCTTCAGCGGGAGGGCGCGGACCTCCAGCGCGAGCAGGCCCGCCTCAACGCCACACTCGGGAACCTCTCGGACATGGTGAACGAGACCCGAGAGATTCAGCGCGAGTACGACCAACTGAATCGCTCGCGGGCGCAGGGGCAAGTAAACAATTCGACGTACGCCGAGCGGTCGAGCCGACTCGACGAGCGCCGGGCCGCGATTCGCGACCGGGCCGCCGGGATGCTGACCGACGAGCAGGCCGTGCGCTTCGAGCGCCAACTCGCTCAGACGCGGACGCTCCAGCAACAGCTCGACGGCCTGAACGCCTCGCTCCAGCAGGGCGAAATCAACGAGACGACGTACCAGGAGCGCGCGGGCGAGGTTCAGACCGGGTTCGAGCAGGTGTACGCGCAGGGCGTCCCCGGCGTCCTCCGCGGGGAGTTCGCCGAACTTGAGGACCGCGGCGAGCAGTTAGAACAGCAGCGCCAGCAGTTGCAGAACGGCTCTCAGCCCGGTCTCGAAGCGCAAGTCGAGCACCTCCGGTCGATGAACGACTCGGAGGTCGAGTCGGTCGTCGCCGACGTGCTCGGCGACGACGGCGAGGGCGGCCAGTCGAGTCAGGCGTTCGCGTTCATGCCGACCTCCTACGAACCCGGAAGCGCGGAGGCCGACGCCACGATGATAGTCGTCTTCCAGACCCAAGAGGGCGAGACCGTCGAAGGGATGGCGGGCGACCGACTCGTGGACTCTCAGAACGCGATGCAGGCGGTCGTCGAGGCGAACGCCGACCGCGACGTGCTCGTGTTCGGGTCGGGCATCATCACCGAGGAGACCGACCAGTCGATGACCGACAGCATCGCCATCGTCGGCCCGCTGGCGCTCCTGTTCGTGGTCGTGACCCTCCTCGTCGCGTACCGCGACCTGCTCGATATCGCGCTCGGCGTGCTGGGCATCTTCGCGACCCTGATAATCACCTTCGGCTTCATGGGATGGGCCGACATCACGTTCAACCAAATCTTCATCGCGGTGCCGGTCCTGCTCATCGGTCTCTCTATCGACTACGCGATTCACGTGTTCATGCGCCACCGCGAGGAGCGCGCGGAACACGACGGAGAGAGCGTCAGACAGGGGATGGCGGTCGCGCTCGCGAGCGTCGGGGTCGCGCTCGTGTGGGTCACCGCGACGACGGTCATCGGCTTCCTCTCGAACCTCGTCAGCCCCCTTCCGCCGATTCAGGACTTCGGCATCGTGAGTTCGGTCGGCATCCTCGCCGCGCTCGTGGTGTTCGGCGCGCTCATCCCGGCGCTCAAGGTCGAAATCGACGGCTTCCTCGAAAGTCGCGGCTTCGACCGACGCAAGCGAGCGTTCGGCACCGGCGGCGGCGCGCTCGGGTCGTTCCTCTCGGTCGGCGCAGTCGCCGCCCGAAAGGCCCCGTTCGTCGTCATCGCGCTCACGCTCATCGTCTCCGCGGCCGGCGCGTACGGCGCGACCCAAGTCGATACCAGCTTCAGCCAAGAGGACTTCCTCGCCGAGGACCCGCCGGGGTGGATGGAGGACCTCCCCGAACCGTTCAAGCCGGGCGAGTACTCCGCGAAGGCCAACCTCGACTACGTGAACGACAATTTCCTCCGGGAGGACTCGGAGGCCCAGATACTGATAGAGCGCGACGTGGCGACGCCCCAGGCGCTCGACAGAATCCGGCAGGCGACCGACGAGACCGCAGACACCGACGTGGCGGTCGTGCTGTCGAACGGCGAACCCCGAATCGAGAGTCCGCTGTCGGTGATGGAGGACGTGGCGGACCGCAACGAGTCGTTCAACGAGACGTTCGTCGCGGCCGACACCGACGGCGACGGCGTCCCCGACGAGAACGTCGAGGGCGTCTACGACAAACTGTTCGAAGTCGCGCCCGACGAGGCCGGGAACGTCATCCACCGCGAGGGCGGCGAGTACCGCGCGGTCCGGATGGTCGTCTCGGTGAAGGGCGGCGCATCGACCGCCGACGTGACCGAACAGATGCGCGACGTGGCCGAGGTGGTAGACGGCGACGGCCTGACCGCGACCGCGACCGGCCAGCCAATCGTGTTCGAAATCGTCCAGCAACAGCTCCTCGAAACCGTCATCGAGAGCCTGCTCATCACGCTGGTCGCGGTGTTCGCGTTCCTGATGCTGACCTACCGGCTCACCCACGGAAGCGCGACCTTGGGCGCGATAACGCTGCTGCCCGTGGCGTTCAGCGTCTCGTGGATTCTCGGCACGATGTACCTGCTCGATATGCCGTTCAACGTCCTGACCGGGATGATTACGAGCCTCACGGTCGGACTCGGGGTGGCGTACAGCATCCACCTCAGCGAGCGGTTCAACCTCGAACTCGCCCGACGTGACACCGTGGACGCCGCGATGCGCACCAGCGTCACCGGCACCGGGGGCGCGCTCCTCGGGAGCGCGGCCACCACGGTCGGCGGATTCGGCGTGCTCTCGTTCGCCATCCTGCCCGCGCTCCAGCAGTTCGGCGTCATCACCGGCCTGACCATCGTGTACGCGTTCCTCGCGAGCGTGCTGGTCCTGCCGAGTCTGCTCGTGCTGTGGACCCGATACCTCGGTCCGGACCCCGGCGAGACGGCCAGCGCGGCCGCCGCGGTCGCGAACGGCGGGGCCGCGACCGGCGCGTCAGCGGGCGGCGAATCCGCGACCGACGCCGCGGCGGCCGACGAGGCCGCGACCGACGACTCCGAGTGGGAGTTCGGAGCCGACATGGAGGACGAGTCGCCGAACCGAACCGACGCCCCGAACGAGGAGGACTGATGAGCGGAGACGACCAGATGGACGAGGACGACGCCATCGGCGCCCTCGAAGACCTCGGCCTGTCGAACTACGAGGCGAAGGTGTTCGCGGCGCTCCAGCGCCTCGGCACGGGCACCGCCCGCGACGTGCATCGCGTGACCGACGTGCCGCGGTCGCAGGTGTACGGCGCTGCCGAGTCGCTCCAGGACCGCGGTCTCGTGGAGGTCCAGCAGTCCACGCCCATCCAGTACCGACCGGTCAGCCTCGACGCCGCCCGGACCCACCTCCGGGGGGAGTTCGAGCGCACCCAATCGCAGGCGTTCGACTACCTCGAAACCGCGCGCAAACAGCGCGCCGACGCCGACGAGCGCCGCGAGGACATCTGGACGGTCCACGGACAGGCGAGCATCGACGGCCGCGTCGAGCAACTGCTCGGAGACGCCGAGCGCCGAATCGTCTTCGCGGTCGGTGAGGCGGCGGGCGGACTCGACGCCGACATCGCCGACCGACTCCGCGAGCGCGCCGACGCGGGCGTCGAAGTGGTCGTCATCGGCCCGTTCCACGAGGCGTTCGCCGACAGCGAGGTGGCGGTCCACGAACTCCCGGTCGAGCATCCCCACGCCGACGACCCGGTAGGGCGAGTCGTCGTGGTAGACGGCGAGACGATTCTGCTGAGCGTCCGCGACGAGCGCGGCGCGTCGGAGTTGGCCGAGGAGACCGCCATCTGGTCGTCGAAGACCGGTATCGCCGCGGTCCTCATCCAACTCATCGACGGCGGACTCGGCGAAGCGGTGTCGGTCTAAGCAGACCGAACAGTCTCCGGTCCCCCGACAGTTTTCCCGGTCGGCGTCGTATCTCGGCGCATGTCGCGGTACGCTGTCGAGGCGCTCGACGACGCCCTCGACGCGACGAAGGCGCTGTTGACTCCGATAGACGCGCGCCAGTGGCTTCGCCTCGCGCTCGTCGTGTTCTTCCTCGGCGGAGCGGGCGGGGGCGCGCCGTCGGCGAGCGTCGGGAGTTCGACCGGCGGTCCCACGATTACCGCGCCCGGACCGCCGAGAAACGGTGTCAGACTCCCGTTCTCGCCCGAGGAGGCGGCGTCCATCGCGTTCGGCGCTCTCGCGGTCGGACTCGCGCTCGGCGTGGCGTACGTGCTGGTCGCGTCGGTGATGGAGTTCGTGTTCGTGGAGTCACTTCGCCGCCAACACGTCCGGATTCGCCGGTACGCCGACCAGCACCTCGGACGCGGACTTCGGCTGTTCGGCTTTCGAATCGCGCTCAGCCTGCTGGTGGTAGTGCCCGCTGGCGGGGTGGTCCTCGCCGTGCTGTCGGCCGTCGGCGGCGAACCGCGGGTGTCGGTCGGCCTGCTCGCGGTGTTCGTCCCGCTGTTCATCGTTTTGGGAACGCTCGTCGCGTTCATCGACGTGTTCACGACCCACTTCGTCGTTCCCGTCATGGTAGGGCAGAACGTCGGCGTCGTCTCCGGATGGCGGCGTTTCTGGCCGACGCTGATACGCGAGTGGCCCGAGTACGGCGTCTACGCCCTCGTCAGAATCGTCCTCGGGGTCGCGGTCGGCGTCGCGGCGTCGGTGGTCGGGGCGGTCGTCGGCGCGGTCGTTCTCGTCCCCATCGCGGTGGTCGGCGCGCTGACGGTCCCGACGTTCGGGAGTCTGCCCGCGCTCCTCTCGAATCCGGTCGCGTTCGGCGTCGGTATCGCAATCCTGCTCGGCTACGCGGTCGTCACGACCGCGCTGACGGCGGTCGTTCTCGTGCCGATTCAGACGTACGTCCGGTACCATGCCCTGCTCGTCCTCGGCGACACGAACCGGGAGTTCGACCTGATTCCGGAACTCAGACGCGAGATACGCGCGGGGTGACGCTCGCTGTCCGCGAGCGTCACCCCGGCGGAGAAAATCGGGCTTGCGAGAAAATCAGGCCCGCGAACAGAGGTGGCGACGGACCGCGCGCTGGCAGTCGGCGAGGAGCGAATCGAGTCGCGCGATGTCGGCCAGCAGGGGGTGTCCATCCGCGAAGTCGTCGTAGAGCAAATCGAGCAGTTCGCGGGCCCGAACGCCGGTCGGGCCGTCGCGGTGGGTTCCCCGGAGGTCGGCCTGTCGGTCGCGCGCGAGTTCGTCGCACGTCGCGCGAAACGCCGCGAGGCGGTCGTGGCGGGCGCGAAGCCCGTCGAATCCGAGGTCCGAGAGCGGCGTGTCGTCGGCGTCGGCGACCCACTCGGTCATCTCGTCGAGTCGGTCGGCCGCGCTCGCGAGTCGGTCGCGCTCGGTCCCGATGGCGTCGGCGAGCAGGCGACACTCAGCGCGGCGCTCGCCGATACGCGAGACCAACCGCGCCTTGAGTTCGGGCGCGAACCCCGCCCCCGCCGACGAGAGCGCGGTCGCGAGGTCGGGCGATAGCTCGTCGGCCATCGCGGCCCGCGCGGAATCGGTCTCGACGCGCGGGAGGACCGTCGCCGCGAACGCCTCGCGGACGGCTTTTGTTCCGCCCGCGTCGGTCGGCCCGCCCTTTCCGGACAGCACCGCGAGCGCGCCGCCCGGCGCGCTCGCGGTCGCAGCGGACGCGCTCGCGCGGCCCACGGGGGTCGCGGAAATCGCTCGGACGCGCTCGTCGAACGCGTCGAACGCGTCGGCTTTCGCCTCGATTCGGTCGCGCTCGGCGTCGGCGCGCTCGATTGCGGCGTGGGTCCGGAGTTCGACGGTCATAGCTTGGCGTCGAGTTGGCGTGCAATCGCGTCGTCGTCGAGCGGTTCGCCGTCGTGGCTCACGTGGACCAGCGGGGCGTTGTCCATCCGGAGCCACTCGGTCTCGTGGTCGCCCGAGAGCGTCACCGACCGCGACGTTCGGGGCAGGCCGTTCGCCCGGTGGCCCGCAGTTCGCTCGCGGGTCGAGACAAGCGTGGGCGCGTCGGCGTCTGCTCCGTCCTCGGCTTCGTAGACCACGAACCGATGGGTGGGGAGACCGGAGTCGGTTTCGCGGAGGCGGTCGCGATAGGCGCGCGCGAGGTCGGCGGCCTCGCGCGCCGCGCCCTCCGTGGGAAAGCGCCGGGCCGAGAGCGGCGTCGGGCGTCGATTCGTCTCGGCGCACGCGACGTAGAACGCGCCGTCCGAGGCAGCGAGCGCGTCGATTTCGTGACGGAGGTGGTCGAGGGAGTCGGCCATGATTTAGGCTTGCCTAATCCTATTTAGGACAGCCTAAAATAGGTTGCGGATGCGGCGTGGTGTCACGCGGACTCGATTCGTGACGGAAGCCCGATTCTCACACCTGTGCGTTGAGTTGGAGCGCGATTGCGGCGTCGTCGAGCGGTTCGCCGTCGCGTGCAATGCGGACGATTGGCGCGCCCTCCATCCGAATCCACTCACGGTCGGTCGCGCCGGTGAGGACCGCCGATTTCCTGGGACGTGAGTTGCGGCGCGGTCGATAGCGCGCGATTCGCTCGCGGACGCTCGACGCCTTCGACACGTCGAGTGTGGGCACGTCGCCGATGTCCTCGTAGACCGCGAGGCGGCGCTCGTCGAGGTACGGGTCCACCTCGCGAAGCGCCTCGCGATACTCGCGCGCGAGGTCGGCCGCGCGCTCGGCGTCGTCGGGCGAGCCGAAGGACGTGCCCTTCAGCGGGACCGGACGCCTGCCGGTGTCGGCGCACGCGACGTAGAAATCGCCGTCGGGAGCGGCGAGGTCGTCGATTCGGTCGTGGAGGTGGTCGAGGGAGTCGGTCATGGGGGTCGGCTATTGGACCGCAGACCGACTCCTAAGTCATTTCGGAATCGCCGCGAGAGAGTCGGTGCGCGATTTCAGCCCCCGAACTACTCGGTGTACTCCCCGACCAGCCCCGCCAACTCCGCCTTCTCGACCTGTCCCTCGATTCGCTCGACGCGCTCGCCGCCCGCGTACACGTCGAACGTCGGGGTCCCCTCGACGCCCTGTTCGAGCGCCAGTTTCTGGTGGTGAACCACGTTCACCTTCGCGACCGCGGCGAACGTCTCGCGCGCGACCGACTCCACGACGGGGTGGAGGCGCTGGCCCGCGCCGCCCCGGGCGTAGTAGTGGACCAACACCACGTCGTGAGCCGCGACGGTCTTCTCGAAGTTCCGGGACCCATCGACGTACACCGGCGAGGGCGGTGCGCCCAATCCGTGGTCCTGCACCAGCGCGCGCTTCTTGCGCTCGCGTACCTCGGCGAGGTCCTCGTCGTCCATGGTACTCGGCGGTTTTGCGTGGGGTGACTTAATTTTACGCCCTCGATTATCGGGAAGGCGTTTGCGATAGTTGGATGTTCGAGTCTGTACAACTGCCGTGATTGTTGCTCGCCCGCCTCCAACTGCGGACCGTAGAATCGAGAACAGCCAGAAAGCCCCCGCCCGGTCGCTTTGAAACGCAGACAACGGAAGAGCCGCGAACACTTCGAAAGCCCCCGCCCGGTCGCGGTCGCTCAGCGACATATTCGGCGCAAACCGCGCGCCGAATAGAGGTCGCTGAGACGACCACGTAAACGCGACCGGGCGGCCCCTTTCAGTCCCACCCTCGTTGAAGGTGTCACCGGCTGATTTCCCGGTGGACTGTGCCACCGGCCGTTTCCGGCGGCTGTGTCACCGGCCGTTTTCTGGTGGACTGTGCCACCGGCCGTTTCCGGCGGCTGTGTCACCGGCCGTTTTCTGGTGGACTGTGCCACCGGCCGTTTCCGGCGGCTGTGTCACCGGCTGATTTCCCGGTGGACTGTGCCACCGGCCGTTTCCGGTGGAACGTGTCACCGAGCTATGCCCTGCTACTCGGCCGCCGTCTCCGTCAGTTCTTCCAGAAGATAGCGCCCCAGTTCCTTGTCGAGCGGGTCGTTCGCGTTCCCGCAGTGGGGCGACTGGACGCACGCCGGACACCCGCCTGCCGACTCGCACTCGCAAGCCGAAATCATCTCGGCGGTGTTCGCCATCAGGTCCTCGACGGTCTCGTACCCCTCGCGCGTGAGGCCCACACCGCCGGGGTAGCCGTCGTAAATGAAGATGGTGCTCTCCCCGGTGTGGGGGTGGAGCGGCGTCGAGAGACCGCCGATGTCGCCCCGGTCGCAGAGGAGTTCGAGCGGGAACAGCGAAATCATGCCGTGTTCGGCGGCGTGGATGGCCCCCGGAAAGTCGCCCCGGTCGCGGATTTCGTCCGCCACGTCGCCCGGAATCGTGAAGTAGAGCGCCTTGGTTCGTAGGGAGAGTTCCGGCAGGTCGAGCGACTCGCTCCCGAGCGCGTCCCCGGAGGACCGGTCCTTGCGCTCGAAGCCCGTAATCTGCTTTCGCATCGTGACCTCGGCGAATCGGACGGGCACGTCTTCGCGGGCCGAGAGGCGCTTTTCTCGGATATCCTCCTCGACCGTAATCGCCTTCTCGTGGAGGACCTTGGTGTAGTAGTCGGCCCACGTGGGCGTGAGTTCGGCGACTTCGTTTTCCAAATCGAGGTCCACGACCTCGTATGCTTGGCCCTGATGGTAGTAAATCGCTCCCGGATGGGCGTCTGTCAGCGCATCACCGAAGGGGAGGCTGGCGATGGTGTTCCCGTTTCGCCGGTCCACGAGGTTGATTTCGCGGTCGTCGATGGTCCGCAGGCTCATCTCGTGTTGGGGACTCCCGCCGCCGTCGTAGGTCCAGCGCACGCCTTTCGGGGTGGTCCGGCGCTCCAGTTCGCCCGCGTCTTCGAGGTCGGCCACGAGGTCGGGAAACGACTCGCCGAAGAATCGGTCGTCGTCGGGCTTGAGCCACGACTCCCGGGCGGCCGACAGCACGTGGTCGGGCAGGAGTTGGTCGTTCTCGGGGTTGACGACCGCGCGCTCGGGGGACCCCGAAAACAGGTCGTCGGGGTTCGCGACGAGGTACTGGTCGAGTTGGTCCTCGCCCGCGACGAGACCGACGAGCGCGGGGTCGTCGCCCCGGCCCGCGCGCCCGGCCTGCTGGAACGCCGCCATCCGCGTGCCGGGGTAGCCGTCGAGCAGGACGGCGTCGAGACCGCCGATGTCCACGCCGAGTTCGAGCGCGTTCGTACTCCAGACGCCCCGAACGTCGCCGTCGTGGAGACCGTCCTCGATTTCGGCCCGGCGCTCCCGACCCAGCGCGGCCTGATACGCGGTCACGTCGCCCGCGAGGTCGCCCCGACCCCGTCTGCGGAGTTCCTCGGCGCTCTCCATCGCGTACCGCTCGGCGGCCTGTCGGGCGCGAGTGAACGTGAGCGTCTGGTACTCCTTCGAGACGAGGTCGGCAAAGAGGCGCTTGGTCTCGGAGTGATTCGACTTTCGTCTTCCCGCGGTGCCGGACTCCGGGTTCTCGTACTCGGGCGGGTTCCACAGCACCCAGTGAGTCGGCCCGGTCTCGCTCGCGTCGTCGTCCACGAGTCGGAACGACGACGACTTCTCGCCGGTCACGCTCGCGGCGTGTTCGACCGGATTCCCGATGGTGGCCGAACAGCAGACGAACTGCGGCGACGAGTCGTATCGCTCACAGACTCGCCGGAGGCGGCGCATGACGAGCGAGACGTGGCTTCCGAACACGCCGCGGTACTCGTGAACTTCGTCGAGCACCAGGGTTTCGAGGCCCTTGAAGAACCACTCCCAAAGCCGATAGGCGTGCGGAAGGAGCGCGTAGTGGAGCATGTCGGGCGTCACGAGCAGGACGGTCGGTCGGCGGTCGCGCACGGCCTCCTTCTCGGATTTGTCGAGTCGCCCGGTGTACTGAGCGACCGAGACGCGGCTTCCGAATCCCAAGTCGCGAGCCAGTTCCGACAGCGTCTCGTCTTGGTCGTTGATGAGCGCGACCTGCGGCGCGACGTAGAGGGTGCGCCCGCCGTGGTCCATCGCGCGCTCGAACGCCGGGACGGTGTAGGCTAAACTCTTGCCGCTCGCGGTCGGGGTGGCGACCACGACGTTCTCGCCGTCTCGAACCGCCTCGATCGCCTCGGCCTGGTGGCGGTAGAGACCCGAGATTCCCCGGTCTTCGAGCGCCGTCTGCAATCTGGGTTCGAGGTCAACGTCCCGCAGGTCGCCGTCGCTCCCCGGAAGACTCCGGTGGGCTTCGATTTGGCCGTCGTAATAGGGTCTGGCCCGGAGCCAATCTATCGTCTCGTCCACGCTCGCCCGGTAGGGGGCGGTCACCTAACCGCTTTCGCCGCGGAGCGAAAGTGAACCGGGGGAGTTCGGGGCGGAAAAGTGAACGCCGAGCGAGGTTCGAGGCGGAAGCTACAACTGTCGGGGAACGAACTGTTCTGCCATGAAACCGGTCTTCGTCGCGGCCGTGGCCCTCCTCCTCGTCGGTCTCGGTCTGATGGGGTACGCGCAGGTGATGCCGTCCGACGACTGCACGCCCGGCCACTCGCTAACCGCGAAGGCGACCGACGACCCCGCGACGGTGGCGTTCTCGGACCTCTCCCGAGATGCCGCCGAGTCGGTCGAGACCGCGGTCTCGACCGATTCGGCGACGGTTTCTTCCGATGTCTACGATGGTGAACTCAGGGATGCGGTCGTGGCGTACGAGGGCGAACAGTACCGCGTTCAATCGGCGGGCGTCGGCAGTTGCGGCGACGACTCGCGAACGTTCGTCTTCCTCGGCGGCGGCGTCGTCGCCGGAGTGGGTCTCGTCTCCGGAGGTCTCGAAGTGCTCGGGTCGCGCCTCGACGGTGATTCGTAGTCGCCGTCGGCGACTACGAATCACCTCGCGTGACTACAGACCCCTGTCACGTGACCGCGAATCTCCTTCGCGCGCTTCCATCGCGTCCGCGATTCGCTCGAAGGCGGCGACGAATCGCACCGCGAGACCGAACAGTCGCCACGCGAGGTACGCCCCGAATATCCCGAGGACGACGCTCACGCCCAACAGCGGACGCCCAGCGATGAGGACGCTGTACAGCACGACGACCACGGCGAGGACGCCGAGCGCGACGTGGAGGGCGGTTCGAGGGGATTCGGATTCGGCCATATCGCTGTCGTGACACGCCTGCGACAAGAACGTTCCGAATCGGCCGTTTTCCGGGGTTTCGGGAATCTCTTTGTCGAGTAGTGCGTACACTCTGTATGATTTCGAACACGCGACTGTACGGCGCGGCAATCGCGTTCACCTCGGGCATCTACTCGCTGTGGAGCGCGTCGATGGCCTCGCGGATGACGACCGGCGGGTGGCTGATGGCCGTCCTCGGAGTCGTCGTCGTGGCTCACGGCGCGGTGCTCCTGACCGACGCCGCCGCCCGACTCGGCGACGCGAGCGGCCCGCTCATGGTCGCCTACGCGATACTCATGCTCGCGAATCAGGCGCTTTTCGGGACCGGTATGGTGGGCGACGGGAGGATGGGAATGGATTCCCAGATGAACCCCGGAATGGGCGAAAGCACCATATCCGCCGGAATGGGGTGGGACGCCGGGATGGTCGCACTCGCGGTCCTGATGCTGGTCAGCGGCGTCATCATGTCACGCGATTCGACGGACGGCGCTTCCGACGGGATGTGACCCCGGCGAGACCCGCCCCGAATCCCCCACGGTTTTGGCGCTCGGGTGAGTGTCGATTCGTATGGAACCAGACCTCTCGACCCTCGCGGACGCGCTCGCCGACGCCGGTGCCGATGGCTACCTCCTCGATTCGGACTCCGAGGACTCCGACCAGCGATACCTCTCGGGGTTCGACGCGCCCGACCCCTTCGTGACCCTCTACACGCCCGACGGAATCGCCCTGCTCGTCTCCGGACTGGAGTACGGCCGGGCGAAGAAGGAGAGTCGCGCCGACGAAGTCGCCCGCCTCGCCGACTACGGCTTCCCGGAGTTGGTCGCCGAACACGGCCGCGTCGGCGCGAACCACCGCGTTGTCGCCCGATTCCTCGCCGACCGGGGCGTCGAGTCGGTCGCGGTGCCCGAGCGATTCCCGCTCGGCACCGCCGACGGCCTGCGCGAACAGGGCGTCCCGGTCGAAGTGCTGGACGGCGACGTGGTGACCGAGATTCGGTCGGTCAAGTCGGACGCGGAAATCGACCACATCCGCGAGGCCCAGCAGGCCAACGAGGCCGCGATGGCCGCCGCCGAGGACCTGCTGGCCGCGGCCACGGTCAGCGACGGCCTGCTCTACCTCGACGGCGAGAAACTGACGAGCGAGCGCGTCACGGAGGAAATCGAACTCACGCTCTTGCGTCACGGGTGTGCGCTCGACGAGACCATCGTCGCCTCGGGCGCGGACGGCGCGGACCCGCACAACCGCGGAAGCGGCCCGCTCGAAGTCGGTTCGCCCGTCGTCATCGACATCTTCCCGCAGAGCAAGGCGACCAAGTACAACGGCGACATGACCCGGACGTTCGTGGTGGGCGAGGCGAGCGACGAAGTTCAACGCCGGTACGACGACACCTACGAAGCCTTTGAGGCGGCGCTCGACGCGCTCGAACCCGGTGCGACCGGCAAGGAGGTCCACGACGCGGTCTGTGACGTGTACGAGGAGAAGGGGTACGACACCCTTCGGAGCGACCCGTCGGCCGAGACGGGGTTCATCCACAGCACGGGCCACGGTATCGGACTCGACGTGCACGAACTCCCGCGAGTCGCCCCCGACGGCGGCGAACTCAAGCCCGGCCACGTCGTCACCATCGAACCCGGCCTCTACGACCCGGAGTTCGGCGGGATTCGCATCGAGGATCTGGTGGTCGTGACCGAGGACGGCTACGAGAATCTGACCGACTACCCGATTCATCTCGAAGCGGAGTAGGGTCTCCCGACGATTTTCTCGGCGGGTACTGTTTCTTGACGGTCACTGTTTTTCGTCGGCCACTGCTTCTCGATAGCCACCCGTCCACCCGGCGCGCGCTGGCGCGACCTCGTGTCGCGCCCATGCGTGCGAGGGATGAGTATCGCAACGAGGAGCGAAGTGACGAGTGAGAAACGCAATCGGTTGGGGAGGGTGTGGCCTGCGGTGGCGGTGCAATGCAATACAACGTATTGCATCGCAATGCGGTGCTGTGCGGTTCTCCTAGGTACCGGGAGTAGCTAGCCCTCGATTTGCTTCCGTTTTGATTGGGGAATGGGAGCTTCCAACACACACAAACGCCCACACGTTCATTCGACCCGCCACAACCGGGAAGTGCGCGCCAGTCGAATCCGAGGTATGCTCAGAGGAGCGACACAGGCCGACGACCGGCAGGCAGACCAGCAGACGCAATCGGGAAGTGGGGGCGGGTTTCTGGCCCGCGCGCTCCCTTTCGGAATCGCGTTTGCCGTGGGTTTTCTGCTCGGTAGACGCTCGGACGGCGGGGCGCTTTCCAAACTCAAATCGCTCGCATCCAGCGAGGGCGAAGCGGGCGAATCGAACGAAGCGGGCGACGAGACCGCCGCCGACTCCGCGACCGAGCAACCGAGTTCGATGGGGAGCGTGACCGGCGAGGAGGAGCGCGAGGCTGAGACGGAAACCGAAGCCGAACCAATCGAGGAGATAGACGACGAGGTCGCGGCGGTCACCTCGCCCACGAAGCGAGGGATGCCGATGTTCGGTCTCGGGACGTACAAAATGGACGACGACGCGTGCGTCGAGAGCGTTCGGACCGCCATCGAGATGGGCTACCGGCACATCGACACCGCGGAGGGGTACGACAACGAGGACGCCGTGGGCGACGCCATCGCCGAGTCGGACGTGGACCGCGAGGACCTGTTCGTGGCGACCAAGATTAGTCCGGAGAACCTCGACTACGACCACGTCCTCATGAACGCCGAGGAGAGCCTCGACCGACTCGGCCTCGATTACGTGGACATGCTGTACGTCCACTGGCCGACCGGCGAGTACGAGGCGACCGACACCCTCGACGCCTTCGCGGAACTCCGGCGGGAGGGCGCCATCAGGAAAATCGGCGTGAGCAACTTCACGGTCGAACTGCTGGAGGAGGCCGTCGAGGTCGCCGAGGAACCCATCTTCGCGAATCAGGTCGAGATGCACCCCCTGCTCCAGCAGACCGAACTCCAGCAGTTCTGCGCCCAGGACGAGGTGGACGTGGAACTGGTGGCGTACTCGCCCATCGCTCGCGGCGACGTGGACGACGTGGACGAACTACGGGAAATCGCCGAGAAGCACGACGCCACGCCCGCGCAGGTCGGTCTCGCGTGGCTCCGCGAGAAGGGCGTGACCGCGATTCCGAAGGCCAGCAGTCGCGACCACCTCCGGGAGAACTGGCTGAGTCTCGCGGTCGAGTTGGACGACGAGGACGTGGAGCGAATCGACGCCATCGAAGACGAGGAGCGAATCGTGGACCCCGCGAGCGCGCCGTGGAACGCGTGAGAAACTAAGGCCGTTTAAGGGATTTTATCATGAAAGACCATTATGTTTAAGCGGTAGACCGCCATCGGTCCGGACGATGGGACGACGCCCACCGCGTCTCGCCGCGTACAGCGCGCTTTCGAACCGCCCGTCCGAGAATCCGCTCCGGTTGCAAGGCGGCGGTCGCCGATGAGTGCCGACCTCGGTTCGGACGCCGACCCCGAGGTCGGCGAAATCGCTTCCGACGCCGAACGCTCGGACGGCCTTCCGACGCCGCCGCGGACGATTACCGACGGCGAAAATCGCGAGATTCGCCTGCGTGTAGCCGACGACTCGACCGTCGCTTTCGGCGGACGTGACGGCGGCGACGACGGCGACGACCGCGCGGCGCTCGCCGCGATGTACGACGACTTCGAGACCGCCGACCGCGCGCAGGGAATCCCGCCCGCCGACCCCGACCGCCGGAGTCGGTGGCTCGACAGAATCCGGGACGGCGTCGAAGTCCTCGCGTGCCACGACGACCGGGTGGTCGGCCACGGCGTCCTGCTCGCGGGCGGTCCGGGCCACGAACTCGCGCTGTTCGTCCACCCCGAGTACCGCGGGGCCGGGGTCGGTACGCACCTCCTCGAAACTCTGCTCGGGCACGGCGCGTCGGTCGGCGTCGAGCGCGTCTGGCTGTCGGTCCAGCGAACGAACCGCCCGGCGGTTCGACTGTATCGGAACGCAGGGTTCGAACTCGCCGCGAGTGCCGCCGGTGAGATGGAGATGAGGCGGAGGCTTCGGGACGGAGGCGGGTAATCGCGCTCGGTGACACGGACCACCGGAAACGGCCGGTGACACTGCCGCCGGGAAATCGACAGGTGACCAAACCATTGGGATGGGAATGAAAGGGGCCGCCCGGTCGCGCCCGAAGGGCTTGGTCGTCTCAGCGACCCCTATCCGGAGCGAACGAAGTGAGCGGAGGATATGTCGCTGAGCGACCGCGACCGGGCGGGGGCTTTCTGGCTGTTCGCGGTTCGTCTTTCTACGACGCTTCGAAGCGACCGAGCGGGGGCTTTCGAGGCGTCCTCCGCTGTGAAATCTACAGTTCGTAGAGACTCGGCGAAGACTCCCACAAACAAATCGCTCACTCGGACGCATGCATCACGAAGGAGCGAACCCCTTTTGAGAACGCGGTGACAACCGAGTACCGATGAAGCTACTCGTCGTCGGGGCGGGCGAGATGGGCCGGTGGGTCGGCCGGTCGGTGGACGCCGAGGTGGCGTTCGCCGACGCCGACCCCGCGGTCGCGCGGGCGGCCGCGAGCGACGCCGACGCGCGGACGGTTTCGCTCTCGACCGACGAGCGATTCGACGCGGTGTGCATCGCGGTTCCGATTTCGGCCGCCGAATCCGCCATCGCCGACCACGCGCCGAAGGCCGAGTCCGCGATACTCGACGTGACCGGCGCGATGGCGGGACCCGTGGCCGCGATGGCCGAGCGCGCGCCCGACCGCGAGCGCGTGAGCCTCCACCCGCTGTTCGCGGCGGCGAATTCGCCGGGGAATATTGCCGTCGTCTCAGACGCGCCGGGACCGACCACCGACCGCATCCTCGACGACCTGCGCGAGCAGGGCAACGACCTCGTGGAGACGACGCCCGAAGAACACGACGCCGCGATGGAGACGGTCCAGTCGGGCGCTCACGCGGCGATTCTGGCGTTCGCGCTCGCGGCCGACGAGATTCCCGACGGCCTGACGACGCCCGTGTTCGAGGACCTGCGCGAACTGGTCGAACAGGTCACGGGCAACACGCCCGGCGTGTACGCCGAGATTCGCGAGACGTTCGACGGGGCCGAGGCGGTCGCCGACGCCGCGACGAGACTGGCCGAGAGCGACCCCGAGGCGTTCGAGGACCTCTATCGCGAGGCGGGCGAGGCGTTTAGCGAAGCGAACGTGAATCCGGAGGACGACGCATGAATCCCGAGAAGCGCGAGCGCGTCCGCGAGAACGCCAAGTACCTCCGAAACGTCCGGCCAATCGACCCCGAGGAGGTCTCGGAGTACGTCGAAGGCCAGCCTCACTCCGCGGTCGTCCGTCAGATTCTCCGAGAGGAAGCCGTCTCGCTCGGTCTCGTGGAGCGCGAAGACGGAACCTTCGAACCCGTTTCGGACGAGCCGATTCGTCCGACGTTCCGGGGCGTCGAGGCGTTTCCCGAGCGGTACGCGAGTCGGGTCTCGGACCTGCTCGCCGAGCGATTCGGCCCGGACTGGCACCGGGGCGAGTCGGGCGACCGACTCCGCGAGACGATTCGGAAACTCAAGGAGGATTACTTCCGGAACAATCCGGTCGAGTACGACGAGACCGCGGCGCTCGGCTACGCGATTTACCACCTGCCGGACAACTACGCGGTCGTCCAATACGTCCTCCACGAACTCGCGGAGAAGGGCCTGCTCGACCGCAAACTCCGGATTCTCGACGTGGGCGCGGGCGTCGGCGGTCCCGCGCTCGGGGTCCACGACTACCTCCCCGACGACGCGCTCGTGGAGTACCACGCGGTCGAACCGAGCGCCGCCGCCGACGTGTTCGAGCGCATGGTCTCGGAATCGGGTCGGAACTTTCACCCGACTGTGTTCCGAGAAACGGCCGAGGCGTTCGAACCGAGCGCCGCCGCCGACAGCGACGAGGAGGACTCGGCCGCCTACGACCTGATTCTGTTCGCCAACGTTCTCAACGAACTCGACGACGCCGAGGCGGTCGTCCTGCGATACCTCGATTCGCTCGCCGACGACGGCGCGCTCCTCGCTATCGAACCCGCCGACCGCGAGACCGCAATCGGACTCCGGCGAGTCGAGCGCGCCGTCGCGGACGAGGCGGGCGCGGCCACCGTCTACTCGCCGACGCTCCGACTCTGGCCGGGCGAGCGCCCGACCGACCGCGGGTGGTCGTTCGACGTGAAGGCCGACTTGGAGGTGCCCGACTTCCAGCGCCGACTCGACGAACCGGCGGGCGCGACGGGGGAGTTCGTCAACGTTGACGTGCAGTACGCCTACTCGACTCTCCGGTGCGACGGGAAGCGCCGGGTCGAGTTCGCGGCCGACCCCGACCGGTCGGCGAAGATGGCCGAGATGGAGCGCCACGTCACCAACCGGGTGGACCTCGTGGCGGTGAAACTCAGCCACTCGCTCGCGGAGGGCGACCGGAACCCCGTCTTCAGAGTCGGCGACGGGAGCGAGGAGACCGACCACTTCGCGGTGCTGACCTCGGAGACGGCGCTGAACGCCGACCTCCGGACCGCCGAGTACGGCGACCTGCTCGCGTTCGAGCAGGTGCTGGTGCTGTGGAACGACGACGAGCAGGCCTACAACCTCGTCGTGGGCGAAGAGACCATCGTGGACCGGATTCCGGCACCGGCGTAGAGAATCGGGCGTTTCGTGACTTTTCGCGGGCCGTGTTTTTGTGAATCGTCACGGTTGCTATACTTTCGTGAATTGTCACAAACCACGGGACGCGCCGCGAGCGCCTCGTGCGCTCGCACGCGGGGAGGAACGGGGGCGCGGTGCTGTGCTGTGCTGTGCGGTGCGGTTGCGGTCTTCATATGTACCGGCAGCAGCTAGCGAAATTCTCGAAACCGGACCGCAAGCAGAGCGAAGCTAGCTATTCCCGGTACATAGGAGACCGCACAGCACCGCCACCGCAGGCCACATCCTCCCCAACCGACTGCGCTTCTCACTCGTCGCTTCGCTCCTCGTTGTGATGCTCATCCCTCGCACGGAGTCGGCGCGAGATGAACTCGCGCCAGCGCGCGCCGGGGTGAAGGAGACACTCTTTCGAAGTTCGAACTCGGCTGTTGAGCGTCGTAGCCCCCGGTGGCGATTGCCGACTCAGCGGACTTTTAGCCCGCGAGGCGAGAACGGAAGGCATGGCCGACACCGTTCGCTCGTTCGAGGGACTCCGCGATGCCCTCGCCGACGCGTCGTTCGACCGCCCGCCAGCAATCGTCGCGAACGCGCACGTCACCGGACTCAGCGTGGCGCGCGCGCTCAAGACCCGCGACGTGCCCGTCATCGCCATCGACCGAAACGGACAGGGGGTCGCGCCCTACTCCGACGCGGTGGACTTCGCGGGACGAGTCACCTTCCCGCTCGACGACGAGGACGGCTTCCGCGAGGACGTGGAAGCCCTCGCGGCCGAACTCGACCACGAACCGGTCGCGTTCGGATGCATGGACGAGTGGGTCCACGCCTTCTCCCGGACCGCGCCCGAGGGCGTCCGCCTTCCGTTCGCCGACCGCGAGACGGTGAACGCAGTCCTCGACAAGGAATCGCTCTACGCCATCGCCGAGGAACTGGGCGTTCCGTACCCCGAGACGTACCGCATCGCCGAGACCGACCCCGCGCGTACCGGCGGCGAGTCCGGACCGCGCGCCGAGTCCGACGACTCGGCCCGCGACAGCGTTCCCGCCGAGAAGGCCGCCGACTCGCTCGACTTCCCGTTCGTCGTCAAGCCCGGGCGCAAGCGCCAGTTCGAGGAGGCGGTGGGGACCAACGTCATCGAGGTCGCCGACCGCGCCGAATTTCTCGACGTGGTCGAGAACGCCGCGGACGCCGGGATTCGCGTGATGGCCCAAGAGAAGGTCCCGACCGTCCGGGGCGAGGACTGCTCGCTCGCCTCGTACGTCCCCGAATCGGGTGCCGACGACGCCGTGAGTTTCGTGGGCAACGCCCGCGTTCGGTTCCCGCTCGGGTACGGCACCTCCTGCGTCGTCCAGCGCGCGGACGCCCCGCAGGTCGAGGCGAACGCGCTCGCAGTTCTCGAAGAGACCGGCTACCATGGCATCAGCGAGGCCGAGTTCGTCTACGACGGCGACCGCGAGGAGTACGTCCTGCTCGACATCAACACCCGGCCGTGGAAGTGGATTTCCCTGCCCGTGCAAGCGGGCGCGAACCTCCCGCTCGCGGCCTACGCCGACGCGGTGGGCGAGCGCTACAAGGCCGACGAGATTCGGGACGCGAAGTGGGTGTACCTCGCGGACTACCTGAATCTGCTCGGGGGCGGCGAGTTCGCCGACGTGCTCGACCGGTCGGAGTGGCGCGCGCTCCTCTCGGGCGCGTTCGAATCGAGCCAGAATCTGACGACCGGCGTCTACCGGCCGTCGGACCCGGACCCGGCCTACCAACTCCTCCAGACCGAGTTCGGGACGCAGGAGTACTACTGCTCGTGCTGAGGCTGCGGAGACTCTGCGGCTGAGGCCTCGGCGCGTTCGCGGACCGTCTCGCCGACGAGTGCGCCGAGGAGCGTCGCACCGAGGAACAGCCCCGCCAGTCGGACGAACTGAATCGCGAACTCGACGGTCTCGGGGCGAAGCGACGGCGCGGAGACGGCCCAGTTCACGAGCGTCACGACCGCCGCGAAGACGACGCCGCTCGGCGCGAACCCGGTCAGAGCGTCCTTGGTCGTCGCGTCTCGCGAGCGAACGAGGTAGAAGCCGAACGCCGCCGCGAGAAGCGGTGTGCCGACGAACGTCAGCGCTTGCCCGACGGTCGAAATCGGGTCGAACCACGTTTCGAGATACGTTCGCATGGCCGCCCCGCTCAAGGCGTACCGCGGGACCGCGAGCAACAGGACGCCGGTGAGCACGTTCGCGACGACGCCGAATCCGGCGGCGAGGAGTCCGAGACGGGCCGGGGTGCGTTCGGATAGCATGCTTGTTCCCATCCGTTGCGGGGATAAAAAATTTCACACTGGCGAGGAACGAACCCCGTTTCGGCCGAACGCGACCGCGCGGACCGAGTCCGCGCGGTCGCGGGGAGTTTCAGTCCGCGCGCGCTGTCTCGGCGAGCCTCAGTCCGTGCGGTCGCGGAACTCGACCCGGAGGTCGTCGTCGTCGAGTCTGGTCGCGGTGTCCGAGAGTCGAGCGCGGAGGTCGGCGAGTTCGCTCCGGAGCGAGGCGTACTCGTCGCTGGCTTCGAGTTCCTCCGGACTCTTTTTCGTCTCCAGCGCGGCTTTCTTGTTGGCGAGCGCGAGGAACCGCTGCATCTGGACGTCGTAGGTCGAGCGCCGCAGCAGCGTCTCGACCGTCTCGACGAGTTCGTCGGCGTCCGACACCGGCTTTTCGAGGTAGGCGTCGAACCCGAGTTCGAGGATGTCGAAGTCGGGTTCGACCGCCGAGACGAGCGCGACCCGGCAGGTCAGCTTCCGGGCGTGAATCTCGTCGAGCACGTCCTCGCCCGAGAGGTCGGGCATCCGGCGGTCGAGGAGGATGACGTCCACCGCGGCGTCGAGTTGGTCGACCGCCTCCGACCCGCTGTACGCGGTTCGCACCTCGTACTCGCCTTCTAGCCACTTGGCGTACGCGTCGGTAATCGGCTTCTCGTCGTCGACTATCAGGACTGTCGGGGTCTCGCTCGCTTCGGTGTCGGTCTCGGTCTGTGTTGACTCACTCATGCTGTGTGGGATTCGGTGTGGTGACGCGCCGGGACGGTTCATCGCACTGGACAGGCGTTCGTCGCATGGTTAGCTCGACTCACCTTCGAACGGCGATTTGGTCGTTTCCGGTTCGTAGCCGCTCAGGAAGACGAGGTTGCCCCGACCCACCTGGACGCGGGTGATGAGTCCCTTCTCCTCCATCTTCGAGAGCTTCCGGCTCACGGTCGATTTCGACCAGTCGGTCTCCTCGGTCACGTCCACCTGCTTCATCCGGCCGCCGTACTGGCTCAGAAGCTCCCGGATTCGGTCCTCGTCGGTCAGCATCGCGCCGTCCGGGAGGTCGCCGACGCCCGAATCACCGGTCGCCGCGGACCCGTCGCGCTCGGCCCCGGTTCCGTTTCCGGTCGCGGATTCGACGGCCGAATCGCTCGATGGTCCGGTCGTCTCGCTCCCGGAGAACAGCCCCGAGAGCGAATCGCGGATGGTCGAGAACAGGCTGTCGCCGGAGTCGGGGAGGCTCACGTCGGTGTCGTGGGTCTGGACGTGGTCGCTCGTGGCGCTCCGGTCGCCGTAGGTCTCGGTCACGGACCACGACTCGCCGTCGTCTCCCACCTCGACGACGGCGTCGAACAGCGTCTTGAGCGTGTTGACCGTCTCCTCGTCGTGGATGTCGGGGTCCATGTGGTAGAAGCCGATGGCCCCGGCCGCCTCCACCCGGTGGGTGAGGATGTGGAGATACCGGAACGCGGTGTCGAAGTCCACGTATTCGAGCAGGATGGTGAGCGTCTGGACCGCCACGAGGGACCGATTCCCGTTGTCCTCCCACCGGGTCAGTTGCTCGGTCAGGGGCGCGATGATGTCCATCGGCTGATTCGGGTCCACGCGGGCGACGGTCACGCCCTCGGGGAGGTCGTCGTCGCCCGCGGTCTGGACCTGATTCGCGTGGACGAACGCGAGTTCGGCCGGGAGGGTCTCGACGTGGGTTCGCCAGTCGGAAATCCACGTCTCGGGCGGCGGCGTGTACGTCACCGCCGCCACGTTCGCCTCCTCGGGCGGCGTGGTGGCCGCGAGCAGTTCGAAGCAGGCGCGCGTCCCCGTCGGCGTTAGCGGGGCCAGCAGGAGGACGTTCGAACACGTTTCGAGTTGCCTCCTGTCGGATGTATCGATGTTCATTCGTTGTAGGTCGTGTCGCTCGTGAGTTCGTGGAGACCGCAGATAGTTTCGCAGGTACGTCCTGTATCCGACGCGCGGATATTAATCTATTACCCTTCGAACGGCGATACACTCCCTTCGGTCTGGGCCCGAGACGCGAATCCCCGTGGAATAAAAGGGGTCGCACACGAACCGCCGTTCGATGAACGCAGTGATTCTCGCGGCTGGCGAGGGGACTCGCATCCGGCCGCTGTCGGGGGCCGTCCCGAAACCGATGCTCCCGGTCGCAGACCGGCCGCTCGCGGCCCATGCCGCGAAGGCCGCCGCGGACGCCGGAGCCGACGAACTCGTGTTCGTGGTCGGCTACGAAGCCGACGCGGTCCGCGAGTACTTCGGCGAGGAGTACGGGGGCGTCCCCGTCAGCTACGCGGTCCAGACCGAGCAGGCCGGAACCGCCGACGCGGTCCGGGCGGCGCGCGAGCACCTCGACGGAGACTTCGCGGTCCTCAACGGTGACAATCTCTACGACCCGAACGCCATCGCGGCCTTGTTCGCCGGGGGTCCCGGAATCGGCGCGATTCGGGTCGAAAACCCCTCGAACTACGGCGTCCTGAGCGCCGCCGACGGCCGCGTCACCGACATCGTGGAGAAGCCCGCCGACCCGCCCACCGACCTCGCGAACGCCGGAGCCTACGCCTTTCCGGCGGCGGCGAGCGAGTGGCTCGACGTGCCCGAGAGCGAGCGCGGCGAGCGCGAAATCACCGACGTTCTCGCCCGTGTCATCGACGAGTACGACGTGCGCTACGTCGAGATGGACCGGTGGCTCGACGTGGGGCGTCCGTGGGAACTGCTCGAAGCCAACGAGTGGAAACTCGCCGAATTGGAGCGCGACGTTCGCGGCGAGGTCCACGAGTCGGCCGATTTGCGCGGGAGCGTCGTAGTCGAGGAGGGCGCGACAATCGACGCCGGAGTCGTCGTCGAGGGCCCCGCGCTCGTCCGGGCGGGCGCGAGCGTCGGCCCGAACGCATACGTCCGCGGCGCGACCCTCGTCGGCGAAGACGCCAAAATCGGTCACTCGGTCGAAGCCAAAAACAGCGTTCTCGGGCGTGGGACGCACGTCGCGCACCTGAGCTACGTCGGCGACAGCGTCCTCGGACGCGACGTGAACTTCGGCGCGGGAACGAACGTGGCGAACCTCCGCCACGACGGCGAGGCGGTGAAACTCAGCGTGAAGGGCGAACGCGTCTCGACGGGTCGCCGGAAGTTCGGCGTCGTCGTCGGCGATGGCGCGAAGACGGCTATCAATACGAGTCTCAACGCGGGCGTCAAACTCTCGGCGGGCGCGACGACGACCCCCGGCGAGGTCGTGACGCGAGATAGGTAGGGCGACTCGTGGGACGCACGATGTTTTTCGTGCGCGGAACGCGGTACGGTATCCGTGGTATCGGGGTCGTCGCGACTCTCCGCACTTTTTGACTATCGAGTCGCCGGGTCGAAGTCCGTCTCGCGCGCCGTCCGGGTGCTGAGAGAACCGTCGTTCGCGCGCTCGCGGGCGCTGTCGGAGACTACAATCAGGTCGTCGAGCCGTCGGTCGAACTCCTCGCGATTGATTTCGCCAGCCGCGTACCGCCGTTTCAGCGTCTCCAGCGCGTTCTCGTTGCGAGACGCGTTCGGTCGCGCTGTCCACGAATCGGGGGCGAGCAACGCCGCCGACGCGACAGCGGGAAGCAGTACCGTGAGGATTCCAAACACCAATATGAGCAGGTCGTAGACCGTCCCGCTTTTCACTCCGGAAGCGACGGCGAACGCGGCGTACATCGTGAGTGCGCTCGCGGTCATCGCCGCCCCGGCGAGCAGTCGTCGCCACCGGTGGCTGTCGGGAGTGCATCTGGCCAGTATTTGGAGGGGCGCGGGAGCGTCTCGGGAGGGACTCATACTACTCACGATATTTCGAAGCGACTTAAAACCATTCTGGATGACACTTCGAGTGAGTTCCCGCCTCCGAGGGTTCCAGCGGCTATCGAGAGAATCGCGTTTCGACGACGACCGAACTGAACGCGACCCGGCGGCTCCTTTCATTCCCCACTCAAACACCGCACACGGGTCGCCGAGCGATACCACCAAAATCAGTCCGCGGTCGATTCGTCTTGGCCGCTCTCCGCGACCGAGACCACGTCCGACCGTCGCTCTCGGAACTTCCCGATTAGCACCGCGCCGACGTAGATTGCGACCGCGACGAGGACGATGACGCCCCCGGCGGTGGCTTCGAACTCGTAGGCCATCGTGATGCCCACGATGACCGCGAGTTCGGCGAGGACGATAGAAGCGAGGAGCGCGCCCCGGAAGCTCCGGGCGAGCTGTGCCGCGCCCGCGACCGGGACGACCAGCATCGCGGCGACGAGGATGACGCCCATGATTTGCATCGCGCCGACGACCACCAGCGCGGTCAGCATCGCGGTCATCCGGTTGTACCACTTGACGTTCAGGCCCGCGACTTTCGCGGCGGTCTCGTCGAAGGTGACGTACACCAACTGCTTGTACGCGACCGCGACCACCGCGACGATGAGCGCGAAGAGGACGAGCAGGAGCGAGGCGTTCTCGACCGAGACGGTCGCGAGGTTGCCAAAGAGGTACTGATTCACCCCGACTGCGAGTCCGCCCGCGTTTATCGAGATGAGGACCGTGCCGAGCGCGAACCCGGTCGAGAGCACGATAGCCATCGACACGTCGTTGTACACGTCGGTCTTCTCGGAGATGACCTCGATGAGCAGGGCCGCGATTGCGGCCACGACGACCGCCGAGAGGTACGGCGAGACGCCCGTGTCGAAGACGGCGTTGACGAACAGGCCCACCGCCACGCCCGCGAACGCGGTGTGCGCGAGCGCGTCGCCGATGAGCGCCAACTGGCGGTGGACGAGGAAGGTGCCGATGAGCGGAGCCATCACGCCGATACAGAGACCCACCAGAATCGCGCGCTGCATGAAGCCGTACTGGAGCATCTCGATGCCGAACGCGGCGGCGAACCATCCGAGCAGGGACTGCCACGCCGCGACGACGCCCGAAATCGCGTCGAGCATCTACTCGCTCACCCCCATGATTTTCGGGGTCGCGCCGTACGCTTCGGCGAGCGCGGTACTCTCCACGAAGTCGTCGGGACTGCCGTGGAACAGCACCTCGCGGTTCATGCAGAGGACGGTCGAAGCGCGCTCGACCACCGTCCCAACGTCGTGTTCGATGAGGAGGACGGTCAGGCCGAACTCGTGGAGGTCGGCGAGGAGTTCGAAAAAGGCCGCGACCGATTCGGCGTCCACGCCGACCGTGGGTTCGTCGAGCACGAGAAGTTCGGCCTCGGCGGCGAGCGCCCGCGCGATGTACGTTCGCTGGCGCTGGCCGCCCGACAGGCGCGCCACGCGCCTGTCGGCGAGGTGGCTCATGCCGACGGTTTCGAGCGCCTCGCGCGCCTTCCGGCGGTCGTCCTCGGTGATGCGCCCGAAGCCGACGTGGGGGTATCGACCCATCAGCACGGCCTCGCGGACCGTGATGGGCATCTCGGAGGTGTCGGTGGTCACGCTCTGGGCGACGTAGCCGATTCGCTCGCCGTCGTCGAACGCGGTGGCGTGTTCGCCGAACAGTCTCGCCTCGCCCGAATCGGGTTCGAGCAGGCCGAGCAGGAGTTTCAGCAGCGTGCTCTTGCCCGACCCGTTCGGGCCGACGATGCCGAGAAATTCGCCCGCCTCCACGGTGAGATTCACGTCCTCGACTACCGGGGTCGCGGTGTAGCCGAACGTGAGGTTCCGAGTTTCTACGACGTTCATTCGAAGTTCCTCCAGTCTTCGTGGTCGGCCTCCTCGGGCGTCTTGTTTCCGAGCACGACCTCGAACGTGGGCATGTTGATTTTCCGCGCGATGTCGGTGTAGCCCCACTCCTGTTCGACCCACTCCTTGCGGACGCCCGCGAACGGCGTCACCGGGAAGTACGCCTCGACCGGCGTCTCGGCCAGAATCTGCTCGGCGGGCCGACGGCTCTCGAAGACGGCCGCGCCGATGTACCGGATGTCGTTCTCCTCGACCAGTTCCTTCGCGCGCGTCATGTCGGTGGGCTTCACGTCGTCGCTCGCGGCGAGATTGAAGACGAGGGGGTGCATCTCGACGTCGTAGCGCACCCCGATGTACTGGAAGGCGTTGTGGGCGGCCAACTGGACGACCCGCCGGTCGGCGGCGTCGAAGATGGCTTGGTACTCGGCGTTGATATCGTCCAGCACGCCCGCGAACGCGTCGGCGTTCTCGCGCAGACGGCTCTCAGAGTCGGGGTGGAGGTCCACGAACGCCTCGGTGATATTCTCGACCGACTGCTTGGCGCGCTCGGGGTCGAGCCAGAAGTGTGGGTCCTTGCCGCCGCCGACCGCCTCGTCGTCGCCGACGCTCGCGTGGATGTCGATGAGGTCGATGCCCTCGCGGACGTTCACGAGCGCGGTGTCGGCGTCGTCGTCTTCCACCGTCCGAATCGCGCGGTCGGCCCACGGCTGGAACTCCTCGCCGACGTGGACGAACGCGTCGGCTTCGATGATGTCGCGGGTGACGCTCGCGTCGGGTTCCCACCCGTGGCCGTGGAGGCCCGCGGGAACGAGATTTTCGACCTCGATTGGGGTTCCGTCCGCGACCTTGCGCGCGAAGTCGTAGAAGCTGAAAAACGACGCGACGGCCTTGGGTCCCGAGTCGCCTTCGTCGCCCGAGCCGCTTCCGACGACGCCCGAACAGCCAGCGAGTCCGGCCGAGAGCGCGGCCCCGCCAGCCGCGAGGACGCGCCGACGCGACCACCCCGTAATCGGGGAGTCCTTCGAATGAGTCATGCTTGCACGGTAGTAGTCCCTCCTAAGTATTTAGTTCCTTCTGTCGAACCCAAAGTTTAGACGTGTCTAATTCTCTCGGGCGAACGCTCTGACATGACGATTCAACGAACGGTCTTCTCCCACTCAGAACGCGCGTTCCGAATTTGGGAAGAATAGTTAAGGGTTCGAAAGTGGTGCTTCGGACGGGGGAGAACCAATGGCAGACGACGACCGACGACACGGCTCAGGAAGCGTCGAACCGGGCGACACCAGCAAGCGCGTGGGAATGGAGGCGCTCCGCGAACGCGGACTCGACCCGGAGGAACTCCGCGAGCGACTCATCGACGCTGTCGGTGCGGAGTTCAGCACGTACTACTACTACACGAATCTTCGGATGCACCTCGCGGGCCACGAGGACTACAAGGAGATTACCGAGGACGCCCGTCTCGAAGACAGGGCGCACTTCGAACTGGTCGCGCCCAGGGTGTACGAACTCGGCGGAAGCCTCCCGGCCGACATCGGCGACTTCATGGACCGGGCGTCGTGCCCGCACGCGGAACTGCCGGTGCCGATGGAGGGGGGTTCGCCCGACCCCGCGGACCTCGACGCCGAGAGCATCCTCGAAGTCCTGCTGGAGGCCGAGCGGTGTGCCATCCGGACGTGGAGCGAAATCTGCGACATGACCCACGGCAAAGACCCGCGAACGTACGACATGGCGAGTCGTATCCTGCAGGAGGAAATCGAACACGAGGCGTGGTTCGTGGAACTTCTCAGCATGGAGCGCGACGGCGAAATCAATCCCGCAGGCCACTTCGTCCGGGGCGAACCCGGCGACGCGCCGTACTCCACGAACCGGCGCATCAACGACTCGGCGTAGCGTCGATACCGTCGAATTGGCGTGGCAGGCGTCTCGGCGGGCGACGATTCGGCGTGACGCCGAATCGTCGCCCTTCGAGGCTCACACGCCACTCGCAAAGGCCGACACGCTCATTCGTTTTTGGACGCTATTCGATTGCGTGAGTAGCCACACAGTCGTCGTCGAGGTGCCCGAAGACTGCGACGTGGACGAGGCGGGAACGACGGTCGAACTCGAAGTCGGCGACTCGGAGTACGTCCTCGCAGCCGCGCGCGAGGCGGGCGTCTGGCTCCCCGCCGACTGCCAGCAAGGGTGGTGTACCACTTGCGCGGCCGAACTGCTCGAAGGCGAGGTGGACCAGTCGGACGCCCGGCGGTACTACGAGGCCGACGCCGAGGCGAACCTGATTCTGACCTGCGTCGCCAAACCCCGGTCGAACCTCCGGATTCGGGCGTGCCAGGAGGCGGCGATGCTCGACCACCGCGCCGAACACGACAAGCCCCCGGGTCGGTCGAAACGGTGACGCCGAACGGGCCGGCCGCAATCCAAATCCCCGAGCGCGTCGTAGCTCCGGACATGAAGTATCTCGTCGCGGTGGACGGTTCCGAATCCAGCATGGACGCCGTGCGCTACGCGGCCGAGCAGGCCGCGGCGACCGGCGCGACGGTCGCCGCGGTCACGGTGGTCGTCCCCGAGCAGTACTTCACGGGCGGCGACGACCCGCCGACGAGCTACGCCGAGGCCGACGAGGAGTTCGTGACCGAGGACATCGAGGACGCCGAGACCGAAGCCCAAGAAATTCTGGACGAGGCCGAGGAAATCGGCGAGGAGACCGGGGTCGAAGTCGAGACCGGGATGCTGTACGGCGAACCGGTGGACGAACTGGTCGAGTACGCCGAAGGGCGTCGCTCTTCGAACAGTCGGACGCGGTCCGACGACGCCGAGCGAGAGTCGTTCGACGCCATCTTCGTCGGCCACCGCGGTCTCTCCGAGGAGTACGAGGGACTGGTCGGAAGCACCGCCAAGGACATCGTGGGCCGGGCCAGCGTGCCCGTGACCGTGGTTCGGTAGCTCTGCCACCTCCGGTATCCTGATACGGGGGCGGGTCGTCGGACGGGGTATGGACGTAGAGATTTCGCCCTCGACGCTCTCGGGGGTCGCGCGAGCGCCCTCCTCGAAGAGCTACACGCACCGAGCGATTCTGGCCGCGGGCTACTCCGGCGGCGCGTTGGTGTACGACCCCCTCGTGAGCGCCGACACCAAGGCGACGATGCGAGCCGTCGAAGCCTTCGGCGGGGACGTCACCCGCGAGTCCGACCACCTCGACGTGGACGGCTTCGACGGCCGCCCGGCGGTCCCGGCCGACGTGCTCGACTGCGGAAACAGCGGGACCACGATGCGCCTCGTGACCGGGGCGGCCGCACTCGCCGACGGCGCGACCGTGCTGACCGGCGATGGCTCCCTGCGCTCGCGACCCCACGGGCCGCTCCTCTCGGCCATCGAGGACCTCGGCGGGCGCGCCGAGAGCACGCGAAACAACGGGCAGGCCCCGCTCGTCGTCGGCGGTCCGCTCTCGGGCGGGTCGGTGTCGATGCCCGGCGACGTGTCCTCGCAGTTCGTCTCGGCCCTGCTGATGGCCGGGGCGGTCACCGACGAGGGCATCGAAATCGAACTCGAAACCGAACTCAAGTCCGCGCCGTACGTCGATATCACGCTCGAACTCCTCGACGAGTTCGGCGTCGAGACCGAGAAGACCGCCGACAGCTACCGCGTCGAGGGCGGTCAGTTCTACGAACCCGAGGACGGCGAGTACCACGTCCCCGGCGACTTCTCCTCGATTTCGTACCTGCTCGCGGCGGGCGCAATCGCGGCCGCGGAAGACGAAGGCGACGACGGCGCGGTGCGCGTCAGGGGCGCGTACCCGAGCGCGCAGGGCGACTCGAAAATCGTCGGCATCCTCGACCGGATGGGCGCGGACGTGGACTGGAACCGCGACGACGGCGTGATTACGGTCGAGAGGTCCGACCTCTCGGGCGTCGAGGTGGACGTGGGCGACACTCCCGACCTCCTGCCGACCATCGCGGCGCTCGGCGCTGTCGCGGACGGAGAGACCCGAATCGTCAACTGCGAACACGTCCGGTACAAGGAGACCGACCGGGTGAGCGCGATGGCCGAGGAACTCCGTCACCTCGGCGCGGAGACCGAGGAGACACAAGACACCCTCACGATTCGGGGCGACGAGTCCACGCTGGAGGGCGGCGTCGTGGACGGCCGGGGCGACCACCGAGTCGTGATGTCGCTCGCGGTGGCGGCGCTCGCGGGGTCGGGACCGACGATGATTTCGGACGCAGAACACGTGGACGTGTCGTTTCCGAACTTCTTCGACGTGCTGTACGACCTCGGTGCGACCGTCGAGCGGTAGTCGAGTCGCCGCGTTCGCCCTCGGACTACTCGTCGCGGGACCGCTTCGCGAGTCGGTAGCCGACCATCGTCCCGGCCATCGACGCAATCTTTCCGTAGAGGTTCTTCTTGTACTGTCGGTCCCTATCGTCGCGTTTCGACGCGACGTACCCGCCGAGTAGCGCCGCGAAGAAGCTTATCACGATATGCGTGCGGAGGCTGATTCGGAGCGACATACCGAATCGTCTTCGGCCGCGAGTAAAGTGATTTCGGTTGACACGAACGGCGGTTCGACCCGGTCGGCGGGCGAGCGCCCGCCGACCGGGCCGAACCGCCGAACCGCTTTTTTCGGTGCGCGAGATACTCACTCGTATGTCTCCGGCGACGCACACCTGCACCTGCGGAGCGAGGCTTCGATACAAGCAAGACCTCACGAAAGAGCAGGCGGGGGTCTATCCGACGTGGAAGTGCAAGGACTGCGGGACGCCGGTCCCCGGACAAATCGCCGAGCGGATTCGCCACCAGCATCCGTCGTAGTCGCCTCTGGCGGCAGTCTAACTGTAGAACCGTCACCGCTTTTAGTTCGGCAGTCGAATCGCTGACAGATGCTTCGAACAGACGCCGCCGACGCGCTGTTGGCCGAGCACAGCGAAGACGGCTGTCTCTTCCCGGACTACGACGGCTACTGCCTCGGAAACGTTCCTCACACGGTCACCTCGGTACTGGGGTGTGACACCGGCCGAACGCTCCCGGCCGACGCGCTCGCTGGCGTGGCTACAGATGTCGGGACCGTCCTCGTCGTGCTGGTGGACGGGTTCGGATTCGAGCAGTGGCGGCGCGAGCGCGACTGCCACGCCTTTTTGGACCGCCTCTCGGCCGAGGCCCGAGTCACCCCGCTCACGTCTATCTACCCGAGCGAAACCGCCGCCGCGATGAACACGTTCCACAGCGGGTCGCTCCCCGCCGAACACGGCGTCATCGGGTGGAACGTCTACGAACCGACCGCGGACGAGTCGTTCGAGGCGCTTCCGTTCGTGACCAAGGACGGCGAGCGCCCGGCGCGCGTCGCCCCGGAAGACGTTGCCAACGCGACTTCGCTCTACACCGAACTCGCCGACGCTGGCGTCGCGTGCCACCACGTCGTTCCCTTCAAATCGACGAGCGAGGGCGCGACAGCCCACACCTACGAGTCGCTCGACGGCTTTCCCGAGCGACTCCGGGATGCGCTCGACGCCGCCCGCGACGAGGCCGATAGCGAAGTCGAGGGCGGGGGAGGCGAGCGCGCGCGTTCGTACTGCTTCGCCTACCTCGACCACGTGGACCACGCGGCTCACCATTCCGGGACGAACTCGACGGACTACCGCGAGACGGTCGGCGAGGTGTTCGACACGCTCTCGAAGGCGCTCTCGGCGCTCGACCGCGGTGTGGCCGAAGACACCCTGCTCGTAGTGACCGCCGACCACGGCCACGTGAACACCGACCCCGAGCGAAACGTGAATCTGGACGACTTCGATACGGTCCTCGATTCGCTCCGGCGACACGCCGACGGCACGCCGGTTCGGTTCTCGGGAAGCCCGCGAAACGTGCACCTCCACCTACAGGACGGCAGGGACGCCGAGGTCGAGTCGGCTATGCGCGAAAATCTGGACGCGCAAGTGTTCTCGCGGGCGGAAGTCCTCGACCGCGACCTGTTCGGCGACGTGGCTCCCTCCGAGACGTTCCGCCGACGACTCGGCGACGTGGTGGTCTCTCACCGCGACCTGTCGGTCTGGTACGGCGACGCAGAACCTGAGGAGATGGAGCTAATCGGGATGCACGGCGGTCTGAACCCCGAGGAGATGTTGATTCCATTCGCGGTGGGGCGGGTCGCCGAACTGGTGAACTAGAACGCGCCCAGACTCGACTGCAATTCCCGGTCGCTCGCTTCGGCTCGGACCTCGTAGCCCACCAAATCTCGGAGGTCCACGGCGTACGTCGTGCCGCCGCGTTCGAGGACAAATACGCGGCCCTGCACGCCGACCACCTCGCCGGTGACCACCGTCTCGGGGACCGCGCCAGATTTCAGCTCGAAGCCGTAGTCGAAGTCGAACGTCTCCTCGTGGTCGAACGCCGCGAGCGTGTCGGACCACGCCGACTCGTCCACCGACCGGTGGAGGCCCGCGATTTTGTCGGGGACGCGCACCCGGTCGGTGTACTCGCGGGCGATTCGGGCCTCGATTTCGCGGGCGATGCGTCCGTTCGAGACGGTTCGGAGGTGCGCGGCCCTGTCCGCGCCCTGCTCGCGCAGGCGGGTGCGGAGCCGCCACGCGCGGGTGACGCCCACCTTGAACGTCGCGGGCGCGAATGCCGCGAGGTAGATGGCGTGGTCGTCGTAGCAGTCCATCTCGTCCTTGAGGCAGGTGCCGGTACACCGAGCGCACACCCACGTCGAGGTGTGAGCGTCGCAGTAGGGCGTGTCGCCCTCGTCACAGGCGCGGTGGCCCGTTTCGTCGGTGACTCCGGCGCAGTGGCGTTTCCCGAGCGAGTAGGCGAGATTCCGACCGGCTTCCAGCGGTTCGCGGGTCACGCGTCCGGTGTCAGCAACGCGGAGCGCGGGTCGGCGGTCGTCGCGTTCGGTTTCGTAGCCGACGACTTGCACGCGTTCGGCTAGGCGGTGGCTCGCTAAAGGCGTACCGCTCGGTCGGTATCGTCGTCGCATCTGTCGAAATCGAGGAGATGCCGTCCACACCTTTAATATTTCAATAGTATTTTTCTGTAAGTAAGACTTATATTGCGATGGTTTTATTTTATGGATGTATAGTAACTAACGGCAAAGGTGTGTCGAGGCGAAACGTGCTGAAAGTGGCAGGGGCATCGGTCGCAACTGCGGCCGGAAGCGGTCTGGCGGCGGCCAATCCCGACGACAGGGTCGAGGTCAACATTGGATTCGATTCCGAGCGCGGCCGACAGGCGGCGCTGAATCAAGCCGACGAGACGGTTCGGGAGTTCGATTCCATCGACGTGCTGACGCTTCGGCTTCCGAAGCAGGCCGCGACCGCACTCGAAAACCGCGGGGACGTCCGGTACGTCGAGGAGAACGGTACGATGCACGCGCTTGCCCAGACGCTTCCGTGGGGCATCGACCGGGTGGACGCCGAGATCGCACACGCTAACGGCGACACGGGCGCGGGTGCCGACATCGCCATCGTGGACTCGGGCATCGACGCCGACCATCCCGACCTGCAGGCCAACCTCGGCGAGGGCGAGGCGTTCACGAAATGCCGGGGCGGCCAGTGCAACGAGTCGTGGGACGACGACAACGACCACGGCACCCACTGTGCGGGCACCGCGGGCGCGGTAGACAACGCCGAGGGCGTCGTGGGTGTCTCGACCCAAGCCACCCTCCACGCGGTGAAAGTACTCGACAAGCGGGGCAGCGGGTCGTTCTCGGACATCGCGGCCGGAATCGAGTACGTCGCCGACCAGGGCTGGGACGTGGCGAATCTGAGCCTCGGCGCGAGCTCCGGTTCGCAGGCCATCGAGGACGCCTGTGCCTACGCCGACGACCGGGGCGTCCTGCTCGTCGGCGCGGCGGGCGGGAGCGGCCCGTGTTCGGACGGGTGTGTCGGCTACCCGGCGGCGTACTCCGAGGTCGTGGCGGTCAGCGCGACTGACGAGAGCGACACCCTCGCGTCGTTCTCCAGCAGGGGTCCGGAAATCGAACTTGCCGCGCCCGGTGCGGACCTCCGGACGGTTAGCTCGGGCGACGGATGCGACGCCCTCAGCGGCACCTCGTACGCCGCGGCTCACGTCTCAGGCGTCGGCGCGCTCCTCGCGGGCGAGGGGTACACCAACACCGACGCGCGGGTTCGAATGCGCGACACCGCCACGGACATCGGCCTGCCGAGCGACGAACAGGGCTACGGTCTCGTGGACGCTGCGGCCGCCCTCGGTGTCGGTTCGAGCGACGAGTAATCGACTCGATTTCCACGACCGCCCTCGGAAAAGTTTTCAGCCCCCGGCGACGAAGATATACCATGACGCTCCGAAGTTCGGTCACCGCGACCGTCGAGACCGACCGAGTCGAGTTCGAGTTCGAAGTCGAGAACGACGGCGACGCCCCCGAGGAAATCACGTTCCGAAGCGGCCTCTCGGCCGACTTCGCGGTGCTGGAAGATGGTACGGAGGTCTGGCGCGCGAGCGACGGCCAGATGTTCACCCAAGCGCTCCGGACCGAGACAATCGATTCCGGGGCGGTCGAGCGATTCTCGGAAGTCTGGGACGACCCCGATTCGGGGGACTACACGGTGGTCGCCACGCTGAACGCGACTGGGGATGACGCCGAGGCGCGGACGGACTTTTCGGTGTAGTCTCGCCGACTCACCTGAGGCTCGATTCCGACGTTTAGGCGCGTTCCGCCCGAAGCTCCTCCAACAACTGCCCCGCCGACTTCCGAACCGCTTCGTCGCTCGACATCGAGGGTTCCCACCCGAGCGCCGACAGCTTCTCGATGGACAGACGCATCTTCGGCACGTCGCCGGTCCAGCCGCGGTCGCCGCCGGTGTACTCGTAGTTGGGGTCGAGGTCCATCTCGTCGGCCACGATGTCGGCGATGGCGTTGACCGAGGTGGTCGTGCGCGTGCCGAGGTTGTAGATGTTGAGGTCCTTCTCGGCGTTCTCGACGACGTGGCACATCGCGTCAATGCACTCCTCGACGTGGAGGTAGGATTTTTCCTGCAGGCCGTTGCCGAGAATCGTCAGGCTCTCGGGGTCGTCGAGCAGTTTCTCGATGAAGTCCGGGACGACGTTGCCGCGCTGGTGGGGACCCACGATGTTGGCGAAGCGGTACACCCACGCCTGTATCCCGTACGAGTGGGCGTACGTCGAGACGAGACCTTCGTCGGCCAGTTTGCTCGACCCGTAGATGCTGATGGGTTCGAGCGGCGCGTAGTCCTCGGGCGTCGGCATCGGGGCCTCGCCGTACACCGTCGAGGAGGAGGTGAAGGCGATGTTCTCGACGCCGACCTCGTCCATGCGTTCGAGGACGTTGTAGGTCATTCCGCCGTTCTCCTCGAACAGTCGGCGGTCGTCGTCGTAGTTGGTGTCGGTGTACGCCGCGAAGTGGAAGACGATGTCCACGTCTTCGGTCACGACCTCGGCCACGTCGTCGGGGTCGGTCATGTCCGCGACGACGAGTTCGGCGTCGTCGGTCACGCGCTCTGAGTCGCCCTTCGAGAGGTCGTCGGCGACCACAACGTCGTTGTCCGGCGCGAGGCGCTCGGCGAGGTGCGACCCGACGAGTCCCGCCCCGCCGGTGATGACTACCCGCTTGTCGGAGAGCTTCATGGTCGCCTCTGCGACAGTTGCGGGCAAGTGCTTTCCGGTCTCCGATACGCCCCCGCGGCCCGCGTTCGTGCGGAACGCTTATGACAATAAATTGAATCCCTTTGGGTATGGATTCGTCCACCGGCGCGGCGTCAGGTCAAACCGAAATCGAAGGCGTCCTACTCGTTTTCGTCGCCATTGCGGTCTGGCTTGCTATCGCGCTCGCCGTCAACGTCGGACAGACGGTGCTTCTTGCGGGCGTGCTGTTCGTCGGTGGCGGATATTTTCTACTACGTCTCGTGCGCGCAGTGGAACGACTCGCAGCTGCCGCCGAGCGACTGGCCGAGACGCGAGAGTGAGCGACCGGCGGTCGCTCACTCTCGCATCTTTGCGCCCGAACACGTCTGTGATTGTCGCGTTCCGAAACCCCCTAACCGCCCCGCCACCGACTACGGGGCATGCAAGGCGAACCCGAAGTCGCGGTCCTCCGACTCGGCCACCGTCCCGGTCGGGACGAGCGCATGACGACCCACGTCGGCCTGACCGCGCGGGCGCTGGGAGCAGACCGCGCGATTCTGGCGGGCGACGCGAGCAAGTCGGTCGCGACAGTCGAGGACATCACCGACCGATTCGGCGGTCCCTTCGAGGTCGAACTCACCGAGAGTCCGCGGCAGGTCCTCCGGGAGTGGACGGGTCGAGTCGTCCACCTCACGATGTACGGCGAGCGCGTTCAGGACGTGGAGGCCGAGATTCGGGCCGCCCACCGCGGAGTCGAGGGAGACGACGAGACAGACGAGGGGGACGACGGCGAACCGATTCTGGCGGTCGTCGGCTCGCAGAAGGTGTCGTTCGACGTGTACGAGGCCGCCGACTGGAACGTCGGCGTGACGAACCAACCCCACTCGGAGGTCGCGGGACTGGCGGTGTTTCTCGACCGACTGTTCGAGGGCCGAGAGCTACACCGCGAGTGGGAGGGCGCGGATAGGCGGGTCGTTCCCGAACCGACCGGCAAGACCGTGGTTCCGACCGACGAGGAGTGAGTCCGAATCGGTCAGAGCGCTGAACAGACAACGTATTTAATCTTCCGGACCGCCCGGAAACGCATGGACTACCGCCCGATTCCGGACGACCGAACCGAACAGTTTCGGTCGTACCTCCGGTACGCCTTCGAACCCGAACGCGGTCCGCGCGAGGACGCCGACGAGGACGAGGAGGACCGACCGGGCGACCCCCGCGGCCTGTTCGACGGCGACGACCTGCTCTGCGTCTGTCGTCATCATTGGTTCCGCGCTCGCCAACGCGGTCGCTGGACCGAGATGCCCGGCCTGTCGGCGGTGGCGTCCCCGCCGGAACACCGCCGGAAGGGCCACGTCGCCCGACTGCTCGCCGCATCGCTCGAAGAGTACCGGGACCGCGGAGACTACCTCACCGCGCTCTGGGCGTTCGAACACCCGTTCTACGAGCGACAGGGATGGGGACTCGCGAACAAGTACGCCGAGTACGAGTGTTCGCCCGACGCGCTCGCGTTCGCTCGACGCGAAGCGACCCGCATCTCGGACAGTGAGCGACCCGCCGGGGAGTTCCGACGGGTCGAGGCCGACGACTGGGCCGCCCTCGATTCAGTCCTCGCGGCCCACGACGAGCGATTCGACCTCGCTATCGACCGAACCGAGGAGTGGTGGCGAACGCGGGTGTTCGAAAGCTGGCGGTCCGACCCATACGTCTACGCGTGGGACGACGAGACGGGCGAGACTCGGGGCTACGTCGTCTACCGAGTCGAAGACGAAGCGGGCGGCAAGAAACTCGCCGCGGCCGAACTCGCCCACGCCGACCGCGAGGCCCGACTGAACCTCCTGCGATTCCTCGCCAATCACGACTCGCAGGTCGAGACCGTGCGCGTCTACGGCACCGACGACGCTCGTCTGCTCGACGAAGTGGCCGACCCTGCGGCCGTGGACTGCGAAATCAAGCCGGGGCCGATGGTCCGTCTCGTGGACGTTCCGGCCGCAATCGAGGCGCTCGAATACCCCGGTGCGGACGGTCGGTTCGACCTCGCGGTCTCCGACCCGCTCGCGGACTGGAACGACCGACGCTTCCGCGTCGAAATCGAGGATGGCCGAGCGACGTGCGAGATGGTGGACTCCGAAGACGCCGACGCCGAAGTCGGCGTTGCGACGCTCTCGCAACTCTACGTCGGCTACCACTCGGTCGCCGACGCCGAGGCGTTCGGCGACCTCGACGTGCGAAGTTCCGCGGCCCGCGAGACGCTCGAAGCCATGTTCCCGCCGCGGGAGGTCTTCCTCCCGGAGAATTTCTGAAGTTGTGGCCCGAAGTCGAGGACGTACCACTCCGAACGCCACCGACTCGAAGCGGCCAAACTCTTTACGACACGACACGAAAGGGCACCTATGAGAGACGACCGCGACGACCGACGCGACCCCGAGGAACTCGACGAGCGCGTCGAGGAACTCGAAGAGAGAGTCCGGCGACTCCGGGATGAACTCGGCCGACCGCCAGAGGGACCGCTCGGCCTGCCACGCCCGCCGTCCCCGAGCGAGGTGCTGTCGTTCACGGGCGAGTACGCGATTCCGACCGCAATCGCGGTGCTCGAAGCGAACGTCCGGGCGCTACAGGCGCTCCAACAGGTGATTCGCGTCCTCGACCCCGAGCGAAGCGTCGTGGGCGAGGAGCGCGACCGACTCGAAAGTCGGGCCGCCGACGCGAGCAGGGCGACCCTCGACCGACTCGAAACCGCGCTCGAAGACGTCGAGAACGTGGTGCGCGAGTCCGACCTGCCGCGAGAGGGCGAGGCCCGCGACATCCTCGAAGACGCCCGGCGAATCAACCGCGAGATACGCGACCGGGTGGACAGGAGCAGACGGGACGCCGACGAGGCCCGGGGCCGCGAGCGCGGGCGTGGGCAGGACCGCGGGCGGGAGCAGGACCGCGACCGGAGGGACGAGGACGCACGCCAGCGTGGACGCGACGGGGAACGCGAGAATGAGTCCGACCGTGACGACTTCGAGGAGCGCAGTACCACCATCGACCTCAGCGACCCCGGCGAGGACGGGGAGGCCGACGGCGACGACGCCGTACAGGTGGACGTGGACGCCGAACTCCGGTCCATCAAGGACGAACTCGAACATCGCGACGACGATGTGACCGAGGCCGACGGAGAAGAAGTCGGGGATGGCGGAGAAGGCGAAACCGACGGAGACGAGGGCAACGAGACTGACGCCGGTGAGGACGCCGAAGCGGACGACGAACCGAGCGACGACTCGAACGACGACGCCTAATTCTCGGCGATTCGCTTCCGGCCTCGAAGCCGACGGTACGCCCGAACCGGGAGCGACCGTCGCGGTCCGGTCGGTCGCCCGAGCGCCCACGCGGTCGCGGCGACGAGAACGCCGAAAGCGAACAGCGCGTAGTTCGCGGCGTCGTTGGTCGCGCGAACGAGGCCGAGCGAGTAGAGCGCGGGCGTCAGCGGGTACAGCGGCATCACGCCCCACGGATTCAGCAGGTCCGCGAGGAGGTGGGAGACGACCGAGAACGACCCGAGGGAGAACGCCCACGTCGCGCCGAGGGCCGCCTCGCGCCGTGAGCGTCCCCACAGCGAGGTCGCCACGACCGCCACGCAGAACAGGCCGACCGCGAGCGCGAACCACAGCGTGTGGGTCACGCCCCGATGGACCACGAATTCGATTTGGCCGTCAACGTCGGGAAAGAGGGCGTACGCGAGGACGATGCCGCCGCCCGAGAGCGCGTCCCGGTCGTACCCCCGGGCCAGCAGGAGGTACCCGACCACGGCGTACAGCGCGAGCGCCATCCCGTAGTGGCCCGGCGGAAACATACCGGGAACCGAACGCGGGTTCAATGTCAATCTATCGGTTTATGAGATATTCGGGGTGCGACACGCGAGAAGTTGATAGCTGTCGGACGCCTCCGGACGACTATGCTCCCGACACCGCTGTTCGGTCCGATTCCGGGCGGGATGGAGATGATGATTATCCTCCTCATCGCGGTCCTGCTGTTCGGTGCGGACAAACTCCCGAAGTTGGCGCGCGCGAGCGGCGAGGCGATGGGCGAGTTCAAGAAGGGCCGCGAGCAGGTCGAGCGCGACATCCGCGAGGCGACCGCGACCGACCGGGACGCCGAGTTCGAAGCGAGCACCGCTGAGTTCGAGGACGAGCGCCCGAACGTCTGATCACTTCGAGACCAGACCCTCGACCGTTCCTTGCAACACGACCTCACCATCCTCGTTTTCACAAACCACCGACGCCGCGAGGTCGTAGCGGTCGGCCTGCTCCTCGACAGCCTCTATCGTCATGGTACAGACCACCGTCTCGCCCGTGTAGACCGGTCGGAGGAAGTCGAACGCCATCGACCGCCCGAGGACTTCGAGGTCGCCGCCGAGTTTGGTCGGCATCGTGGCGGTCAGCAGGCCGTGGACCAGCAGGCGGCCCTCGTCGCCGGGTTCGAGGTGGCGGGGTTGCTCGTCGCCCGAGACGTCGGCGAATGTTCGCACGTCATCGGGCGTGAAGGTGCGTTCGAAGGTTCGGGTGTCGCCTTCCGTGGGTGGCGTCATGGTCGATTTTCGTAGTCACGCCGGTTCGAACCGATAGCCGTCCCACTCCTGACTCTCCTTCTCTCGAATCCCGGCGTCGGGGTCGCGAAGTTCCTCGGCGTAGACGGGTCGCACTTCGTCGCCGATTTCGACTTCCTCGCCCTCGACCACCTGCCCAATCGCGCGAACGGATTCTCCGTCCGCGGAGAACTCCACGATGGCGAGGGTGTTCGGCTGTCGAACGCCGGGTGGGGTCGCGGTGCTGGTCGTCCACGTCACGACCTCTCCGATTTCCTCGGCGAGGTCCACGGTTTCGTCCTGTGCTTCGCCGCACTCCGGGCAGAGTTCGTGTTCGGGGTACGTCAGGTGGCCGTTCTGACAGCGGTAGGCGTTCAGCGTCATCTTAGGCATCCTCCAGAATCGTCGTGGTCACGCAGTTGCCGAACCCGCCGACGTTGCAGGCCAGACCGACCTCGGCCTCGACCTGCCGCGGTCCGGCGTTCCCGAGCAACTGCTGGTGTAGTTCGTACGCCTGTGCGATTCCGCTCGCGCCGAGCGGGTGGCCCTTCGACTTGAGGCCGCCCGAGGTGTTGATGGGCAGGTCGCCGTCTCGGTCGGTGACGCCCTCCTCGACCGCTTTCCAGCCCTCCCCCTGTTCGAAGAAGCCGACCGCCTCGCTCTGGAGGAATTCGAGGATGGTGAACATGTCGTGGAGTTCCGCCACGTCCACGTCGTCAGGGCTTCTGTCGGCCATCTCGTAGGCCTGCTCGGAACTCTCGACCGCGCCGCCCATCACCGTCGGGTCGTCGCGCTCGTGGACGACGTGGGTGTCGGTCGCGCCGCCGATTCCGGCGACGACGGTGTACTCGTCCTCGGGGACGTGGTCCTCGGCCACCGACTCCGGACAGAAGAGAAGCGCCGCGCTCCCGTCCGTGATGGGGCAGAAGTCGTAGAGACGCAGCGGGTCGGCCACGATGGGCGAGTCCATCACGGTCTCCAAATCGACTTCCTTCCGGAACTGGGCGTGGGGGTTGTCGAGTCCGTTCTTGTGGTTCTTGACCGCGACCTTCGCCAGACTCTCGCGGGGCGCGTCGTACTCGTGGAGGTAGCGCCGGGCCGTGAGACCCGCGAAGCTCGGCAAGGTCACGCCGTGTTTGTACTCCACGGGATGCGTGAGCGAAGCTATAACGTCGGTCGCCTCCGCGGTACTCCGGTGGGTCATCTTCTCGCCGCCGACCAGTAGGGTCATCTCTGAGGCTCCCGACGCCACCGACTGCCACGCGGCGTAGATGCCAGCGCCGCCCGAGGCGGAGGTCTGGTCCACGCGCTGGGTGTAGGCTGGGAGTGCGCCGAGGTCGTGGGCCAGCGCGTTCGGCACGCCGGTCTGCCCCTCGAACTCGCCGCTCGCCATGTTCGAGACGTACAGGTGCTCCACGTCGTCGGGAGCCACGTCGGCGTCGGCGAGGCACTCGCGCCCGGCCTGCGCGAGCAGGCCGCGCACCCACGCCTCGCGCTTTCCGAACTGCGTCATCGAGGCTCCGATGATTGCAACACGGTCCATACGAGGGCGAATGTAGAGTGTGGCTTTATAATTCGGGGTTGGTGACCGAGCGACACGTCAGCGAAACGCATATTATCGACCCGGGAGCATCGCCACGTGAACCGTGAATCCGTACGCACTGCTCGGAGCGGCAATCGCGTCCGAACTGGTCGGGACGACTGCACTGAAGCTCTCGGCGGGATTCTCGCGGCCGGTCCCGAGTCTCGGCGTCGTCGTCGGATACGGACTCGCGTTCTATCTCGTTTCGCTGACGCTGGAGGACCTCCCGCTCGGCATCGTCTACGGGACGTGGGCCGCGCTGGGAATCGTCGGCGTAGCCGCTATCGGCGTCGTCGTGTTCGGCGAGCGGGTGGACCTCCCGGGCGCTATCGGAGTGACCCTCATTGTCGTCGGGGTGTACTGCCTCAACGTCGTCTCCGAGATGTCCGCGCACTGAGCGCCCGCCGCGCTCCGGAGCGCGGCGGGCGCTTTCGGCTCCACTCGGTCCGATACGAACTCCGGAAAAGGGTGTGAATTAAGCCGCCGGGCACCTACCGCTACACGAGGGATGTCCGCGCCCACCACCGACGCTGACGAGACCGTGACCGTCGAACTCAATTTCTACGCGCCGTTTCGGGACGCCGTCGGCGAGAAGACGGTCGTCGAGGAACTCCCGCGCGGGGCGACTCTCGCCGACGCGGTCGGTCGAGTCGCCGAGCGACACCCCGAACTCGACGGAATGGTGCTGAACGACGAGGGCGAGGTCAAGCGAGGCGTGACCGCACTTCGAAACGGTCACGACCGGGCGGTCGCCGACGGGGCGCTCGAAGACGGTGACTCGGTGAGTTTCACGACGCCGATTCACGGCGGGTGAGGTGTTGGGGCCTCAGTCGGCGACTTCGACTCGCTCGTCGGGAACCGTTCCGTCGTCGTTCCAGCCTCGAACCTCGTAGTATTCGGAGAGTGCGGCCTCGAAGTCCGGCAGGTCGTAGGGAAGCACGTCGTCGCTCCGGTCGAAGCCGCGCTGATTGTTGAAGTGGCGTTCGAGTTCGACGGTCCGCGCGCCCACGTCGAGCAGGTCGTCCCAGTCGGCGTCGAACAGTTCGGCGGCCCGGTCCTCGGTCACGTAGTCGCTCGAAAACGCGCAGACGATGCCGCTGTCTTTGAACGCCGCTGTGTTCTCGGACTCGACCAGATGCGGGGCCTTGCCGTCGAGTCCCTCGGGGTCGAGTTCGCCCGAGTACTCGTCGGAGAGGATTTCCGAGTACATGTGGTCGGCCCCGCTGTTCGAGGTGGCGTAGCTCAGGCCCTGTCCGTTGATTGCGCGGCCGTCGTGAGCCGCGAATTCGAGGCCCTTCGAACTCCAGTTCTCGACGCCGAGGTCGGCGTGGGCGCGCTCGACGCCCTCCGCGAGCAGGTCGCCGACGCCTTCGCGGCGAGCGATTTTCCCGATGAGGTCGTGGACGAGTTCGGCGTTGCCGAACTCGTCCTCGCTGGCGAGATACGCCGAGATGGTGACGCCACACGAGATGGTGTCGAGACCGAGTTCGTCGCAGAGGTCGTTCGATTTCATCACGTCCACGATGTCGCCGACGCCCGCACACGACCCGAACGCCATCACGGTCTCGAACTCCGGGCCCTCGGTTTCGAGACCGGTCTCTTCGTCGCGAGTCGGGAGCTTACACCCGTAGGCGCACTGCGAGCAGGTGCCCCGCTTGTACTTCTTCTCCTCGACCGCGTCGCCGCCGATGTTCTCCACGTCCTCGAACGAGAACTCCGCGAAGTACCGGGTCGGGAGGGAGAACTCGTCGTTGATGAACTCCGTGCCGCCGGTCGTTCCTTGGCGCTTCATCCGGTCGTCGCTGGTCGCGGCCTCCCGGTGCACCTCCGACTGGACCTCGGGAATCTCGATGTCGGGCGCGGAGTCGCCCCGGAAACTGACGCACTTGACGTTCTTCGAGCCGAGCACCGCGCCCAGACCCCCGCGGCCGAACGCCCGCGTGTCGGAGGTCATGACGCAGGCGAACCGGACCTCGTTCTCGCCCGCCGGGCCGATTGCCGCGAGGTTCTCGGGCGCGAGTCCGCGTTCTTCGGCCATGTACTCGCTCGTCTCTGAGACGGTCGCGCCCGCGAGTTCGGGCACTGCCTCGAACTCGACGCCCTCATCCGTCACGTGAACCGCGAGGAGTTCGTCGCTCTCGCCGACGATTTCCACGACTGAGTGGCCCGTCCCGACGAAGTTCCGCGAGACGAACCCGCCCGCGTTGGTCGAGCGAATCCCGTCCGTGAGCGGCGAAATCGCGGTGGCGTTCATCCGGCCCGTGAAACTCATCTGGGACTGCTGGAGCGGTCCCGCCGAGAAGTAGAGTCGGTTCTCCGGGCCGAGCGGGTCGGCGTCGAACGGAACTCGGTCGTGGGCGAGTTTGGTGGCCGCGCCGCGCCCGCCGACGAACGACGCCAGCACGTCGTCTACGTCCTCGATTCGGGCCTCGCGGTCGGTCAGGTCGATGGACAGCAGCGTCCCCTTCGCGCGTAGCATATTTGGTAACTATTCGCAGAGCGACGTAAATCCGACGGATGCGGAACGCTCGTCGGCAGATTCCGCGACCGCGCGACTCGGTTCGCTGGCGAGAGGGAGTAGCTTTTCGTACCGCGAGTGAGTAGCTTCGAGCATGGGAATGAGGCCACCACCGTCGAACGACGACGGCCCGGACGTAATCGAGTTCGGCATCGCGGAAGTCGCGGCCGAACTCGACGACGCCGACCTCTCGTTTCCCGCGACCGGCGACGAGGTCGTCCGGGCGCTGTCGAATCCGCGCATCGACTACAACGCGAAAGGGCACGCGGTCGCGCTCTCGGAGGCGATGTCCGACACCGAGCAACATCGCTTCGAGGACGAGCAGGACCTGCTCAACGCGCTCCATCCGACGTTCGAGCGGTATCGGACCTCGCGGACACCCGGCGTCATCGAGCGGTTTCGGGCCGCGCTGCCGCTCTGAGTGACAAAATTCGGGGGCCGTACGCTCGCGATTTCGATTCTCGTTCTCCCACCGACTACTCGAGTCGGCGCATCTGCTCGCGGTGGAGCGTCACGATGAGGTCCGAGAGGACGCCGAACATCAGCAACTGCACGCCGAACAGGATGGCGAACGCCGCGACGACCGCCAACACCTCGTGGCTCTCCCGGGGGACTTTCACGAACCACTCGTACCCGACGTAGGCCGCGACACCCACGCCGAACAGGCCGCTCGCCACGCCGACGCTTCCGAAGTAGAACAGGGGGTTGTTCGTCTTCGCCAACTGATAGAGCGTCAGGAGGATGACGCCGCCGTCGTGGACCGGGTGGAGGTTGGTGTCGGACCCGTCGGGCCGCGACTCGTACCGGATGGGGACCACGGTGGTCGGAATTCCGTGCTTGACACACTCGACTGCCATCTCGGTCTCGACGCCGAACCCGTCGGCGTCGAGGTAGAAGTTCTCGACCGACTCGCGGGTGAACGCCCGGTAGCCGCTCAGGATGTCCTCGAAGTCCTTGCCGTGGACGGTTCGGAACACCCAGTTGAATATCGTGTTCCCGATGCGATTGAGCCGAGTCATCGCGCCGTCTTCCATGTCGGCGAACCGGTCGCCGATGACGTGTCCGTACCGGCCGTCAACGAGGGGTTCGAGCATCGCGTCGGCGTCGGCCGCTCGATAGGTGCCGTCGCCGTCGAGCATCAGGACGTACGCCGCGTCGATGTGTCGAATCCCCTCTCGGACCGCCTGTCCCTTGCCGGTCCCGGACTGCTGGATGACTCGCGCACCGCGCTCGCGGGCGATGTCCGCGGTGTCGTCGGTCGAGTCGCCGTCCACGACGAGGACGTTTTCGAACCCGTAGTCGGCGAAATCGTCGATTACGTCGCCGATGGTCTCGGCCTCGTTCAGCGTCGGGATGAGCACGCACACGTCCTCGCGGTCGGCCATTGAGTCTCAGTGGTCACCACGAGCGCAAAAGGCTTACTTCTCGGTGGCCGTCGAAGACCAATCGAACGACGACGCTCGGTTCGACTCGGTGTTTTATATCTATCATTTCTGAGTGGCGTCTGACGCATCTCTGCGAAATGTAGGTTTCTCATCGCCTGTACTCTCACATCTGGCTCCAATTATCATCGGTGAAAATGGACGAACGATATATATGTCGCTGGTGGCACCTCTCGGGTGGGAAGACTCCCGACGACGAATACGGACCAAAAATGATACGAAATCCAATCTCTACGGTGAAAGAACGACTCTCGAACGCGGGCGAGAACCGCGGTCAGGTGGGTATCGGTACGCTCATCGTGTTCATCGCGATGGTGCTGGTCGCCGCGATTGCGGCGGGCGTGCTCATCAACACCGCTGGGTTCCTCCAGACCAAGTCCGAACAGACCGGGCAGGAGAGCAGTGCCCAAGTGTCGAACCGGGTGCAGGTCGTCAGCGGCTTCGGTAACGTCGCCAACGACGAGAAGGTCGATTACGTGAACCTGACGGTGATGCGCGGGTCGGGTGCCGACGACATCAATCTCTCGACTGCGACTATCGAGTGGATCGGTCCGAACGAGGCCAAGACGCTGACATCGGGCGACCTTGAGGATTCGGTCGAAAAGCCCGGAGACGGTGATGAGGGCGACATCGACAAATTCAACGTCTCGGAAATCAAGGACACCGACGACTCCGCACCGGTGCTCAACAGCCAGGACGACCGCTTCCGCATCTCGATGAACGCCACCGCCATCGGCGGCCAGCGTCTCGACGAGGGCCAGACGGTGGAGCTGAAACTCACCACCCAGTACGGTGCGGTCACCATCTACCGCGCGAACGTCCCGCAGTCGCTCTCCCAGGAGAGCGCAGTCACGGTCTGATCGGGTTTCCGATTTCGACCGACTTTCCTCTCACTTCCGTCCCGTCCGGACGGTTCATTTTTCGCGCTCACCGACGTACGACCAACAGTGTGTTATAACGGGGTTTCATATTCGGTCGTATGAACTCCCTCGTGACGGCTGCCGGGGCGCTCGTCGTTCTGACGGCGCTCCCCTACGTCGCGTTTCTGGCGCTCTACGCGTGGGTTCGGCCGAGCGGATCTGCGGCCGACAAGCGCGAGGCCGAACCGAGCGTGAGCGTCGTCCTGCCGACGTACAACGAGTCGGGCATCGTCGAGAAGAAACTCGACGACCTGCTCTCGCTCGACTACCCGATGGAGAAAGTCGAAGTCGTGGTCGTGGATTCGAGCGACGACGAGACGCCCGAACTCGTCGAGTCGTACTTCGCCGAGCGCGAGCATCCCGACCTGAATCTCATCCGCGAGGACGACCGCCGCGGTCTCGCGCCCGCGCTGAACGACGCCTACGCCGCCGCAGAGAACGAAATGGTCGTCAAGACCGACTGCGATTCGTACGTCGCCGCCGACGCGCTCCGAGAGGCGGCCGCCAACCTCGCAGACCCCGACGTGGCCGCGGTTACCGGCCAGAATGCGGAGGTCCTCGGCGGGAGCGAAGTCGAAGCGGGCTACCGGGGCGTCCAGGCACACGTCCAGACGCTCGAATCCCATCTCGACTCGACGCTCATCTTCCACGGGCCGTTCTCGGCGTTCGAAAACGACGCCGTCGTCCCGCTCGACCCCGAATCGCTCGCCGACGACACCGAGCTCGCGCTCAAGATTCGACGGGGCGGCGACCGCGTCGTCTTCGACCCCGCGATTCGGTACAAGGAAGCCTCCCACTCTGATTTCGGCAAGCGCCGCCTCCAGAAGGACCGTCGCGGGATGGGACTCATCCGGTTGCTCGTCCAGCACCGCGACGCGCTGGGGAAGTACGGAAAGTACGGGAAGGCCGTCCTGCCGTTCAACTGGTGGTTCATGGTGATTTCGCCGTGGCTCGTGGCGCTGAGCGTCGTCGCCGTGACCGCGGCCGCGGTTTCGGTCGCCGGATGGGCGGGACTCGCGGTTCCGGCCGCGCTCGCGGGGTTCGTCTGGTTCGGCCAGAAGGACCTGCTCGGCCCGCTTCAGGCGGTTTACGCCGTGTTCGACTCGCAGGTGTCGCTCCTCCACGCCGCGGTCGAACTCCTCCGAGGGAAGGGCGACGGCACGTGGGAGGTAGACGAGGAGCTTCGAGAGGCGTTCGACTGAGCGCCCATGCGAGTTTTGCAGGTCACACCGCGGTATCCGCCCCGTGCCGGAGGCGTCGAGGCCCACGTCGCCGAGATTAGCGAACGACTGGTCGCGCGCGGTCGCGAGGTCACGGTGTTCACGGCCGACGCCGGGCCGGATGTACCGCGCCGCGAGACTCGAAACGGCGTCGAAGTCCGTCGGTTTCGGGGGTTCGCTCCCGGCGGCGCGTTCCACGTCGCACCCGGAATCTCGGCGGCGGTTCGGCGGGCGGACCCCGACGTGGTCCACGCCCACAACTACCATTCGCTCCCGGTGCTGTTCGCGGCGCTCGGGGTCGGAGACGCTCGATTCGTCGTGACGACCCACTACCACGGCGCGAGCGCAGACAGCGTTCGGGACCGCCTGCTGTCGGCGTATCGGTTCCCCGGCGGGTGGGCGCTCGGCCGCGCCGACGCCGTCGTGGCGGTCAGCGAGTGGGAGCGCGACAGACTCTACGAGGATTTCGACGTCTCGGCGACCGTGATTCCGAACGGCCTGCAGGTCGAGCGATTCGCCGGGGCGACCCCGGACGCCCGCGACCGGCCGTATCTGCTCTGCGTCGGTCGGTTAGAGGCGTACAAGGGCGTCCAGCACGCGATTCGCGCGCTGGCGGACCTGCCGGAGTACGACCTGCTGGTCGCGGGGTCGGGCGACTACCGCGACGAACTCGAACGGGTCGCTCGCGAGGCGGGTGTCGCCGACCGCGTGGAATTTTTGGGGTTCGTGGCCGACGACCGCCTGCCGGGGCTGTACGCCGGAGCAGAGGCGTATCTCACCCTCTCGGCGTTCGAATCCTACGGTATGACGGTCGCCGAGGCGCTCGCGGCCGGGACGCCCTGCGTCGTCCGCGAGGCGGGCGCGCTGGTGGACTGGGCCGACCGCGAGGACTGCGCGGGGGTCGCGGGCGTCGCGCCCGAGGACGTGGCCGCGGGCGTGCGCGCGGCGGTCGGGCGCGCCGCGCCCGCCGCCGCGCTGCCGACGTGGGACGACGTGACCGAGCGCGTGCTCGACGTGTACGGGTGAATTTCGGAGGCATGAAATTCCATTTTTCGCACGCCTTCACTTCGGCACGGCGCGCGCTGGCGCGGGTCGCGGTTTGACCCGCGCCCAAAGCGCGCGAGGGATGACCGGAGCGACTGGAAGGAGCGTAGGGAGTCGGTTGGGGAGGCGTGTGGCTGTCGCGGGCGCGGTGGCGGTGCGGTTCTCATAGGTATCGGGAGTAGCTAGCTTCTGATTTGCCTCTGGTTTCAGATTTCAACTCTGAACTCCAAACTCCAACTCCACTCCTCCTCTCCCGATTCCGACTCCGAATTCCAACTCCGACTGCAGTGTAATCGTTCCTCGGTCGTTCACCGAACGAGAACGCCGAACGAGAGACGGGTAGCATTTTAAGCGCCGCCCGACAGAAAGCCAGTATGAACGTCCTCCTCGTCACGGTCGATTCGCTCCGGGCCGACCGGGTGAACTCGGAGGTGATGCCCGCTACTCGGTCGTTCGCGGACGAGTCGCTCGAATTCGCCGAGTGCATCGCCAACGGACCCTCGACCCCGGCGTCGTTCCCGGCTATCCACGCGAGTCGGTACTTCGCGAGCATCGAGGGGCTCGGTATCCCCGAACCGGGGTCGAACGACGGCATTCGGACGCTGGCAGAGACGCTCCGGGAGGCGGGGTACGCCACCGCGGGCTACACCGACAACCACTTCGCGAGTGGGTCGTACCACTACGACCGCGGATTTGCCGAGATGTACGACGCCAGCGGGACGACCGAAGCCGGGAAACTCAAGCAGTTCGTCCAGTCGAACCTCGACAAGGACGGCCCGGTGTTCAAGACCATCGAGGCGGTGTACAACCGCGTCGACGCGCTCTTTGCGAACGCGACTGGCAACGAGAGCGAGTACGAGCGCGCCGAGTCGCTGAACCGCCGGGCACTCGACTGGATTGACGACCAATCGGGCGAGTGGTTCACGTGGCTTCACTACATGGACGCCCACCACCCCTACGAGGCCCCCGACGAGTACCAGCGCGAGTTTCTGGACGAACCCCTCGGCCTGTCGCGGTGTCGCGGCCTCTCGCGGAAGGGGACCCACCACCCCGACGAGGTGACCGACCGCGAGTGGGACCTGATTCGCCGACTGTACGACGCCGAGTGCGCGTACGTGGACGACCAGTTCGACGCCGTGCTCTCGGCCCTCCGCGAGCGCGGCGAACTCGACGACACGCTCGTCGTGTTCACCGCCGACCACGGCGAACTCGTGGGCGAACACAATCACGCGGGCCACCCGCCGGAGTTCTGGGAGGGCGTGCTTCGGGTGCCGTTCGTGGTCAGTCACCCCGACCGCGCTCCTGACACTATTGACGGCCAGATTCGGCTCATCGACACGGCTCCGACGATTGCCGACGCGCTCGGTCTCGACGCCTTCGAGGGCTGGGAGGGCGAATCGGCGCTCGAAGTCGCCGAGGGCACGGCCAACCCTCGCGAGTACGCCTTCGCCGACGTGGGTCGGCAAATCGAGTACGCCCGGTGCTGTGCGCGCCGGGCCGACGGCTGGAAGCTCCTGCGCCACGCCGACGACGGGGAGTTCTGCTTCGACGCGCGCGAGACGCCCGACGAACGCCCCGAAGACGACCGCTCGGGCGACGGGGTTCCGGAGTACGACGAGCTATCCCGTGCGCTCGACGACCACCAGAACCGGATGAAACGGATGCGAGAGGGCGGGTCCGACGGCATCGCCGAGGACGACGAGATGGTCGAACAGCATCTCAAGGACCTCGGTTACATGGAGTGAGAGAGCGGCTCTCGTACGAAGCCGACGCCGACTATTCGAGGTAGCCGAGTTCTTCGAGTCTGTCGCGAGTGTCGCCGTCCACCGCCATCTGCTCGCCGCCCGAGACGCCCGCGCCGAACGACGCGAGCGCGTCTTCGAGGTGGTCGGGAACCGAGTCGAGCGGGTCGGCTTCGAGATAGTCGTCGAGCGCGAACGCGAGCGTCTCGCCCGTCTCGGGCACGGAAATTGCCTTCTCGTCGCGGTGCCAGACCGCGCGCTGATTGTAGCCGTAGGCGGTCTCCTCGCACAGGAGCGGTCGGGCGCTCGGCGACTCGCCGAGCGCCCGACCGGTGAAATCGTCCGGAACGTCTCGACCGCCGGGGTCGTCCGAATCGCCGGGGTCGTCCGAATCGCCGGGGTCGTCCGAATCGCCGGGGTCGTCCGGAACGTCCGCACCGAGCGCCGAGAGAATGGTCGGCGCGACATCCACGAGCGAAACCGGGCGCGTCGAGCGCCCGGTTTCGACGCCGGGCGCGCGAACCCAGAGCGGGACCCGAGCCACTTCTTCGAGGGTACTGTGACCGTGGTCGGTCGCGTAATAACCGCGGGGGTCGTCGTTGAGTCGGCGTTCGAGTTCGGGGTGTTCCCAGAACGCTTCGCCGTGGTCGCCACAGACCGCGACCACGGTGTCGTCCGGAAGGTCGGCGAGCAGGGGTTCGAGCGCGTCGTCCGCGCCTCGAATCGCGGCGTCGTAGGCTCGGAGGCGAGCGTCCCGATAGGCGTCGAACTCCTCGCCCTCGGTCGTCTCGCGGAACCGCCAGTCTTCGAGGTCGTCCGTCGCGGGCACGTCGAACGTCTCGCGGTGGCGCTCTGGAATATCGAGCGGCGCGTGGGGGTCGCCGAGGTGGAGGTAGCAGAACCACCGGTCGCGACCCGACAGCCAGTCGCGGGCGGCAGAGACGCGTTCTGCGGCGTCGGTGTATTTGACGCTCACGTGGTGAAAGCGGTCTCCGGTCGCCTTCTCGGCCATCGGAATCGCGGTCAGCATCGCGGTGTCGTAGCCCGCGGCTTCGAGCAGGTCGGGGAGCATCGGCACGTCGGCGCGGGGTCGCTGCGGGAACTGCTCGGAGGAGAGGTTCCGGGGGCCGGACTCGAAGCGCCCGCCGTGTTCGTGGGGGTAGCGCCCCGACAGGAGTGAGGGGACGGCGGGAAACGTCCACGGACTCGGAGCCTTCGCGTTCGAGAACGCCGCGGCGTCCTCTGCGAATCGGTCGAGCGTCGGGGTCGTCTCCCGGTCGTGACCGAACCCCGAGACGTGGTCCGCGCGCAGACAGTCTACGACCACGACGAGGACGTTTCGCGGGTCGGTGACGCGCACTCCCTCGCGGACCTCGCGGTCACGACGCTTTCGCCAGTGGTTCGCGCGGTGTTTGAGGTCCATCCACGCGTTGTTCACTCGGGGAAATCGCTTCAGGGGGTTCATTCGAGGTACCCCAACTCCCGGAGGGTGTCTTCGACCTCCTCGCCCGCGCGCTCGCCCGTGGCGTCGGTCGCGGTGGGCGGTCCCTGCTCGACCTCTCTGTCGGCCGCCTCGCCCGCCAGCACGTCGAATCGGACCTCGCCGTCAACGTCTTCCGGAACGGGCGCGCCGAGACGGTGGAGGAGCGTGGGCGCGAGGTCGTACAGTTCGAGGTCGGCGCTCCCCTCGGCGAAGTCGTCGCCCCACGCCGCGAACACGCCCGAGCGCCGGTGTGTCGCCAGCCACTCGGTCGTCTCGCCGAAGACGCCGCCGCCGATAGCTTCGGGGGCGTCCACCCCGGTCGTGTACTCCACCACTACGTCGGGACCGCGTGCTCGGTCGCCTGAGTACACGTCCGCGGGGTCGTGGACCGCGGCGGCCACCGGGTCGCCCGCCGGGGTTTCGAGGGCTTCGAGGTCGCTCGCGAGGCCCTCGACGTAGGCGTCAACTGCCCGGTCATCCGAGAACGCCGCGCCGTTGACGTAGATTGGTCCTCGTCCGAGCGAGACGGCCTTCGTTTCCGTCCAGTCGATGTCGGCGTCCTGAATCGCGACCCGGCCGCTCTCGCTCGGGAAGAGGCGCTGGAGCGACTCGGGGACAAGCGACTGGGCGAGATTGACGAGACCGAGTCGGCCGACGAGGCGCTTCAGTCGCTCCTCGGTCAGGCCGACGCTGGCGAGCAGGTCGCGGGTCTCGGACTCCTCGAACGCCAAGTCGCCCCGGTCGGCGAGCCACTGATTCACCATGAAAATCTCGCGAATCTCGGCGAAGCCGTGGTCGCTCATCAGCACGACGGCCTCGGCGTCGTCGCGGTCGAGCAAATCTGCGAGCAGTTCGTCCACGCGCTCGTAGGCCGCCCGAAGCTTCTCGGGGCGGTCCCAGAGCCGGTGCTGGAGCGTGTCGGTCGCGAAGAGGGTGGTGTGGACGAACTCGCACTCTTTCTCGTCGGCGAGCCACGTCGCGGCCTCGAACCGCTGTTCGAACAGTTCGCGGGCCTCGGCGACCAGTTCGTCGGGGGTCGCTTCGTCCAGCACGAGGTCGGGCTTGACCCGGTAGTCGGGAATCGCGTCGAGGAGGTCGGCTTTGAGCGATTCGGGACTTGTGAAGCTCTTGCGCTCGCTTGCGGGGCTTCCGGCGATGGTCAAGACGACTCCGTTGTCGGTTCGGTCGTTGCTGTCAGCGTCGGCGTCGGGCGCGCCCGACGCCGACGCGCCCGCCGGGTGGGTCGTCGGCATGTTGACCACGCCAGCGCGTCCCCCGCGGTCGGCGAGCACGTCCCAGTACTCGCACGAGCGGAAGTCGCTCGCGTCGTTCGGCGAAATCTCGTGGGTGTCGCGGTCGTACGCGAACCACTCGTAGACGCCGAGCTTTCCGGGCGTCTTGCCGGTCGAGTAACATTTCCACGCGGGGAACGTCACGGGCGGGAGGGTGCTTTCGAGGTCGCCCGAGACGCCCTCGTCCAGCACGCGGGCGAAGGCGGGCAAGTGACCTTCTTCTGCCCACGGCCGGAGAAGCGACCAGTCGGCCCCGTCGAGACCCACGACGTAGACGGTCATACGCGGCTACTCGCCCCGCCGACGCTAAAGTGCTTTGAGAACGGTTCGGAACGCCGCTCGAAACGCGGCCTTCCGGGATTCGGGGTCGAATCGCTCGCCGCGCTCGCGAGCGCGGCGAGCGAGCGCGCGACGGTCGTCCGAATCGCGCGCGAAGTACTCGCGGACGCCCCGACTCAGCGCGTACTCGTTGGTCTCCACGACGAGCGACGGGTCGATTTCGCGGGCCTCCGACCGCGTGCCGGCGGTTCGGGTCACGACCGGCGGAACCCCGGCGCGCATCGCTTCGAGCGTGCTGACCGGGAAGGCGTCCATCCGCGAGGGCTGGACGAACACCGAGGCTGGCCGGAAGGCGTCCGCGAGGTCCTCGACGTACCCCCGGACGCTGACGCCCGGCGTCTCGGCGTACGCCTCGGGATGGCCGCCGCCGACGACGTGGAGTTCGGCGTCCGGGAACTCCTCGCGGACGCGCGGCCACGCGCTCACGAGCATGTCCACGCCCTTGTACTCCCACGGGCGTGCGACCGTCACCGCGACGTTCGCATCGATGTCGGGGTTCACCTCGCCGAGCGCGTCGTAGGTCTCCTGCTGGACGAACGGGTGGGCGACCTCGATTGGGGTGTCCGGCCCCACGATGGGTCGGGTGAACTCCGCGACAAACTCCGAGACGGCGACGACGCCGTCGATGCCCCGGCGGCCGACCGCCCGAACCGCGGGCGTGCCGAACTTCCCGACGAGCGACTTCACGCCCGAACTCCCTTCGAAGTCGGGGTTGCCGAGCTGGTAGAGACCGTGGTCGGCCGCGAGGTAGATGAGCTTCCCGCCCCGGGTGAGCCGCCGGGCGAGCGCGGCGTACAGCGGCCGCGACCCCTCCACGAGGTACACGTCGTAGCTCGGGTACGCGAGTCCGTTGAGACCGTCCTCGAACACGGTTCCCTCGAACGGACCGACGGACAAGCGGTGGTAGTCCACGAGGTCCGCGCCGACCGCCTCCGCGAAGCCGCGGTGCGCGGGATGGGGGTCCTGGTGGAGCATCGCCACGCGGACGGCGTCGGGGTCCATATTCGAGACGGCGCGCGGTGAACGGATAAATCCCGCGTTCGTGGGTTGGTGTTCTGTGTATTCTACGGGCATGAGGAACGGGTGTGGGAGTACTCAAAACGGTACACATCTCGAAGTCGCTTCGAACCGCAAGTAGCAGAACCGTAAACAGCCAGAAACCCCCCGCCCGGTCGCGGTGCGGATGCGGTTCTCAGTGGCTCAAGCAGTCGCTCGCTTCTGCGTTTTACGATCAACGTCGCCGTGGTGTTGTAGAAAGCCCCCGCCCGGTCGCGGTCGCTGACCGACATATCTCGGCCTCTCCGCACAGGTCGGCCGAGATAGGGGTCGGTCAGACGACCAAGATAAACGCGACCGGGCGGCCCCTTTCAGTCCCACCACCGCATTTTACCGGCCGAGCTACGTTTACTGAAACACGGCCCTCACGGTACAGCGAACCCTTAAGGCTCTCCTCGTCGTGCCCACTTCGGGGGAAACCATGAGCCAACAGCAACAGCACGTCCGCCAGGGGGCGGGCACCGTCGAACCGAACCCAGTTAGACTCGACGCCGAGAAGGCCGAGCAGATAGTCGGCGCGCTCAACACCGACCTCGCGGCGACCTACGTCGTCTATCACCAACTCCGCAAGCACCACTGGAACGTGGCGGGCGCGCAGTACCGCGACCTCCACCTGTTTCTCGGCGAAGCGGCCGAGGAGGCCGAGGCGAACGCCGACGAACTCGCCGAGCGAGTCCAGGCGCTCGGGGGCGTCCCGGTCAGCGGCCCGGCCGCGCTCGAACGCCACAGTCCGATTCCCTTCGAGGGCGAGGACGTGTACGACGTGCGGACGGCGCTCGGCAACGACCTCGAAGCCTACGGCGACCTCGTCGAGAGCGTCAGTAGTCACATCGAACTCGTCGAGAGCCTCGGCGACCACGCGACCGGCCACATCCTCCGCGAGCAGTTGGTCGGCATCGAAGAGCGCGCTCACGAACTCGACCACTTCCTCGCACACGATTCGCTGACGCTCTGGTCGTCGGGGTGATGACGCTCTAATCGTCGGGATGAGTCGCGAGCGTCCGTCGCCCTCACCTCGGTTCTCTCTGCTGATAACGCGCGTGGGATTTATCAATTTACGGTGATTCGAATCGAACGGAGGATGGTGTCGAAGGCGTTCTTTACCGGGTCGAAGTACTTGGTCGAGGACAGCGACGGCCGACACGACTTCGTCCGGTACGACGGCGAGCGATTCCTCGCGGTCCTCTCGACCGCCGGGCAGAAGATTCTCCGAACGCCGCTCGACGCCGACGAGCGCAAGGCCGACTACCTCAAGGCGCTCGTCCGACTCAACGAGGCGTACTTCGCCGCCCGCGAATTCGAAGCCGACGCCAAGGGGAACTTCTTCAAGCACGACGACGCCGCCGAGCGGAAATTCCGGTTCGACGTCGCCCAGCGGTTCAGCGACCGAGTGGACGACCTCCGGACGTTCCTCGCGGCTCACGACGCGCTCGTGGCGGCCGCGACCGAAGACTCCTCGAACGACTCACGCGACACCGCCGACGATGGCGAGACCACCGGGGACCAAGCGCTCGCCCGAACTCGGCGCACGCTCTCGGCCTGCACCGACCGCTCGATAAGCGAGGGGTGGTTTCCGACGGTCCAGTCGCACTACTACGCGCTGAGTCCGGGCGAACTCGTGGCGGAAGGCCGCGAGCGCCGGAAACAGCGCATCGAGGGCACCGAGAGCTCGACGGGAATCGCGGCGCTGCTCGACAAACCGCATTTCGAGAAACTGTCGTGGCGCGACCTCCGGCGAATCCGCGACCTGAATCGTGAGTCGCCGGGGCCGGACCCGCGCGTCTGGAAGCGCCTGCAGAAGGAATATACGTGGTTCCTCGCGCGCGAGCGCATGCGAGCGACGCCCGAGTGAAACAGGTAAGGGACGGCCGAGCCAGCCGAAAACGACTCACAGCGCGAGCCATTCGGTCTCGATGTCGTCGAGTCGCCAGCGTTGCTCGACGCCTTCGTCTCCCCGGCGGACTTCCACGACCGCGTCGAACAGCGCCGACAGCGATTCGACCGTCTCGGCGTCGGGGTCGCCGGGGAGGTGATAGTGACCCATCCCACCGGCCCGCTCGACGACTTCGGTCACGCCGAGCAGGAATCGGCGGGCGTCTCGGTCGTCGTAGCCGGCGACGACCGGCGCGAGCGAGTCGAAGCAGACCCGGAGTTCTGCGGGCGAGACGTGGTCCACTTTGGCTTCGAACGCCGCGACCGACTCCTCGATTGCGACGCCGAGGTCCCGGAGGTCGGCTGTCTCGACGATTTCGGTTCGGAAAATTCGGTCGCCGGAGTCGGATTTATCGGAGTCGTTCGCGGCGGGGTCGCTCGTGTCTGAGTCGCGTTCTTCAGAATCGGTCGCGACGGGGGCGCGAGACGCGCCCCCGTCGCGACCGGCCGCCCGCCAGTCCACGAGTGCGGCGAGGTCGCGGTCGGGTCTCGTCCCGACCGCCGACAGTTTCCGACGCGCGACCGCCGGTCGCGCGTCGGCGGTGACGAACAGTCGATAGCGCGGCCCGGCGTTCGAATCGCCGAGCAGGCGCTCGCACGCCGGGTCGAGACCGTCGCTCCCGACGAGCAGTACGTTGCTCCCGTTTCGCTTGAGGTCGGCGAGTCGGCGCTCGAACCGCACCGTCGCCTCCGGAACCCCCTTTCGTTGCCCCCCTGACATCGATTCACCAATAACGGCGATGCCTACAATAAGCGTTTCGGAGGTCCGAAATCGCTGTCGGCAAGAATCGGGGACGAGCAGAGGGTTTTCGAGTCCGGCCCCCCGAGTCCCGGACGATGAGCGACGACCTCTTTAGCCCGCTGTCGATTCGAGACACGACCGTCCGAAATCGCGTGATGGTGTCGCCGATGTGCCAGTACTCCTGTGACACCGACGGTCTCGCGACCGACTGGCACGAGGTCCACCTCGGGAGTCGCGCGACCGGGGGTGCCGGTATCGTGATGACCGAAGCCACCGCGGTCGAACCTCGGGGGCGCATCACTCCCAACGACTTGGGCATCTGGAGCGACGACCACGCCGACGCGCTCGCGCCCGTCGCCGACTTCATCGCCGACCGGGGCGCGACCCCGGCCATCCAGTTGGCCCACGCTGGGCGAAAGGCGAGCAAGACCAGACCGTGGGACGGCAGCGTTCCCCTCCAACCCGACGAGGGCGGGTGGGAGACCCTCGCGCCGAGCGAGAGTCCGTACCCCTACGACGACGAACCGCCACAGACGAGAGCGATGACCGAGGACGATATCGAGGCGTTCAAGGCCGACTTCCGGGCCGCGGCCGAGCGGTCGCTCGACGCTGGCTTCGAAATCGCCGAGGTCCACGCGGCCCACGGCTACCTCCTCCACGAGTTCCTGTCGCCGGTCACGAACCGCCGCGACGACGCCTACGGCGGGGATTTCGAGGGCCGGATCCGACTCGTCCGCGAGGTGACGGCGGAAGTTCGGGACGTGTGGCCCGACGACCTGCCCGTATTCGTCCGCGTCTCCGCATCCGATTGGCTCGCCGACCGCGACTCGTGGACGGTCGAGGACACCGCGCGACTCGCTCCCCTGCTCGCCGAGGCGGGCGCGGACCTCGTAGACGTGAGTTCGGGCGGCATCCACCCCGACCAAGAAATCCCCGGCACGGGACCGAACTATCAGGTGCCCTACGCCGAGCGCGTGGGCGAGGCGACCGACGCGCTCGTCGGCGCAGTCGGGGGAATCTCGGAGCCAGCGCAGGCCGACGCCCTGATTCGAAACGACAGAGCGGACCTCGCCATCGTCGGGCGCGAACACCTCCGGGACCCGTACTTCACGCTCCACGCCGCGGAGGAACTCGGCGCGGGCGACCGAGTGGAGTGGCCAGTGCAGTACCGGCGCGGGGTCGAGTAGTCGGCACAGACGCGCTCGAAACTCCCGGAGTTTCTCGAGATTCCCGCAATTTCTTGTTGTCTCGCGTGTACGTTCACGAGTATGTCGAGAGAGACCCGATTCGCGCCGTTCGACTTCGAACACGTCGAGACGGCGACCGCGGGCGGTCTGCTGGTCGCGTTATTCGCGCTCCCGCTCGCCGGTCCGGCGTTCGACGCGCTCGGCGTGACCCCACCTCCGGTCGCGGATATCGTGATTCCGTGGCTCTTCGCCGGTGCCGTCGTCGGAATCGTGGTCTCCTTCGAGGACCGGCCGGTGTCGTCGCTCGGCGTTCGGCGGCCGGACGTGTGGGATATTCCCTACGCAATCGCGGCGTTCGTCGGCGCTCTGCTCGCGCTCGTCGCCACCGATTCGGTGGTGTCCGCGCTCGGTCTCGCCCAAACTGAGGGTTCGACGCTCGCGGACGGTCGGACGATTGGCATCGCGCTCGCGGGTGCGATTTCGGCGGGCGTCGTCGAGGAGATTCTGTACCGGGGGTATCCCATCGAGCGACTGCTCGAAGCCACCGACAGCGCGCTGGCGGCCGGGGCGATTTCGTGGCTCGCGTTCACCCTCGCGCACGCGCCGGGGTATCCGGCGGGTCACGTCGTTCAGGTGTCGCTCGGCGCGCTCGTCTTCACGCTGGTCTACCTCCGCAGGCGAACCCTCGTCGCAGTCGTCCTCGCGCACGTCGCGGTGAACGTCGCGGGGGTGCTGTCGGCGGTGTACGCCTGACGGACACGAGAGGGTGGCTTTCTTAACCGCCGGTCGCGTACGCAACCGTATGACAGCAGTACGTGTCGCGGGGGTCGGTCTGACCCACTTCGGCACGCACCCCGACCGAACCGGCCGCGACCTGTTCGCGGAGGCAAGCCAGCGCGCGCTCGCCGACGCGGGCGTCGAGCGCCGCGCAATCGAGGGACTGAACTACGGTAACTTCATGGGCGAACTCGCCGAGCATCAGGGCCACCAGGGCCCGTTGATGGCCGAGGCCGCGGGCATCGACGCGCCAGCCACGCGCTACGAGAGCGCGTGTGCGTCCTCGGGCGTCGCGCTCCGCGAGGCCGTCAAAGACGTGCGAAACGGCGAGTCCGACGTGCTGCTCGTCGGCGGTGCCGAGCGCATGAACAACCTCGGCACCGCGGGCACCACCGAGGCGCTCGCCATCGCGGCCGACGACCTCTACGAGGTCCGGGCCGGGATGACGTTCCCGGCGGCCTACGCGCTGATGGCCCGGTCGTACTTCGAACAGTACGGAGGGTCCCGCGAAGACCTCGCCGAAATCGCGGTCAAGAACCACGCCAACGCGCTCGACAACGAACACGCCCAGTTCCAGCGCGAGATTTCGGTCGAAGAGGCGCTCGACTCCCCGATGGTCGCCGAACCGCTCGGCCTGTTCGACGCCTGTCCCATCACCGACGGCGCGAGCGCCGTCGTCCTCGTGAGCGACGAGTACGCTGAGAAGAATGACCTCGACGCCCCGGTCGCGATTACCGGCACGGGACAGGGCGGCGACAAGATGGCCCTGCAGGACCGTGAGTTCCTCGCGCGCACGCCCGCCGCCGAGCGCGCCGCCGAGGAGGCCTACGCCGACGCGGGCATCGAAGCGACCGACGTGGCGGCCGCCGAGGTCCACGACTGTTTCACCATCGCGGAAGTCCTCGCGCTCGAAGCCCTCGGTTTCTACGCGCCCGGAGAAGGAATCGGCGCGGCCGCGCGCGGCGAGACCACCCGCGACGGCGACCTCCCCATCAATCTCTCGGGCGGTCTCAAGGCGAAGGGCCACCCGGTCGGCGCGACTGGCACCAGCCAAGTCGCGGAGATGACTCGCCTGCTCCGGGGCGACCACCCCAACAGCGATGCAGTGGACGGCGACGTGGGAGTCGCGCACAACGCGGGCGGCACGGTCGCCAGTGCGACAGTTCACGTCCTGGAGGTGGTCTCATGAGTCAGCGAATGAGAGTACGCCGGAGCTTCGCTCCGGAGGTGGCGGAATGAGCCAGAACGACGACGAGGTCCGAGACGACGGCTTCGACGACTTCCTCGACGCAATCGAGGACGGTGAGGGCTTCTACCTCGAGTGTCCCGACGGTCACGGCTCGCTCCCGCCCCGGCGGGTGTGCCCCCACTGCGGGCAGGGCGACCTCTCCGAGGTCGCCCTGCCCGAGTCGGGCGAAATCGAGACGTTCACCGTGGTTCACGTCCCCGCGCCCGAGTTCGCCGACGACGCGCCCTACGCGACCGCGGTGGTCGATTTCGGCCCGGTTCGGCTGACCGGACAGATTCTCGACGTCGCGCCCGAAGAAACCGAAGTCGGCGCGACGGTCACGCCCGTCGTCGCCGAGACGGCGACGACGGGCGAACGGGTTCTGGCGTTCCGGCCGCGGTAATCCGATTTCGGCTTCGCGGGCTTCGTTACTGCTCGGCCTCGCCTTCCACTTCCTCCTCGGTCAGTTCGTCTAACAGCACGTCGAGGAACGGTCCCGGATGCTCGGCGTGCGGAAGCAGTCGCGCGTCGTCGAACACCACCAGTTTGGTGTCCGCACGCTCGGCCAACTCCTCGCCCGCTTCGAGCGGCGTGACCGTGGCGTCCCGGCCCCAGACGATGGTGACCGGCACGTCGATTTCCGCGAGTTCGTCGGCGAGGTCCACGTCGGGGTCGAGATAGCCCGAGACGAACGATGCGGGCGCGAATCGAGCGCCCGGTTGGTGGGCGGTCTGCCACTGGTAGTCCACGTCGTGTTCGGTGTAGGACGCCTCGGTCGAGTAGGCGTCTCGGTTGTCGAACCAGTGGAGCGACCGCTTGCTCGTGAGCAGATTGAACAGGCCTTGGCCGACCAACGGCGACCGGAACACCGACCGGAGCCACGTCCGGCGCGGCCCGGTGTCGGCGGTCGGACAGACTAACACGAGTCGCGAGAACGGCGCGGCTTGGCGCTGGGCGAGCACGGCGTACGACGCCGCGAGCGACGACGCCACGCACGCCGCGTCGTCGGTCACGTCCTCGGCGAAGTCGGTGACGAACGCGGTGTAGAGCGCCGCCGAGTAGGTCAGCGGCGGTCTGTCGGACCGGCCGAACCCCGGCAGGTCGGGCGCGACGACGTGGTGGGTCTTCGCCAGCTGGCCGAACATCTGGTCGAACTCCTTGTTCGAGGCGGCCGCGTGGACGCCGTGGAGCAGGAGTACGTCGGGGTCCTCGGGGTCGCCCGCTTCGGTATACGACACGTCGAAGCCGCGCCACCGGTAGGTCCCCTGTCGTCCGTCGAGCGCGGGGTCCAAGTCAGACGCCTTCCAGCGAAGCAGTCGGTTGCCGAGCGCGGCGGCTCCGAGTCCGCCCGCAGTCGCGGCCAAGGCTCTCGTAAGCTTCATACTCGATACGTCACCGCGAGGAAAGTTAGCCGTTGTGCCACGACACGGCGAGTTCTTCGCGACGACCGCCTTCGCAAACGTGTTAACCCCCGGAACGAAACCGTCTCGCATGGTCGTTTCGAGCGCTCCGGGCAAGGTCTACCTGTTCGGAGAACACGCGGTCGTCTACGGCGAACCCGCGGTGCCGTGCGCCATCGAACTCCGGGCGCGCGTCGCCGTCGAGGAACGCGACGACGACCGTCTGCGCGTCCACGCCGAGGACCTGAGCCTCGACGGATTCACTGTGGAGTACAGCCGCGAAACCGACATGGGACCCGACGTGAACGTCGCCGATTCGCTGGTCGAAGCCGCGATGGGCTACGTCGATGCCGCGGTCGCACAAGCCCGAGACGCCGCGGACGCTCCCGACGCTGGCTTCGACATCACCATCGAGAGCGAGATTCCGCTCGGCGCGGGTCTCGGCTCCTCCGCGGCGGTCACGGCCGCAGGTATCGACGCCGCGACCCGCGAACTCGGGGTCGAACTCTCGACCGAGGAAATCGCCGACCGCGCGTATCGCGCGGAGTCGGAGGTCCAAGACGGCGAAGCCTCTCGCGCCGACACCTTCTGTTCGGCGTCGGGCGGCGCGGTCCGAGTCGAGGGCGACGACTGCCGGACGATATCGGCTCCGGACCTCCCGTTCGTCATCGGCTTCGACGGCGGCGCGGGCGACACCGGAAAGCTAGTATCCGGCGTGCGAGCGCTCCGTGAGGAGTACGACTTCGCGGCCGACACTGTGGCGAGCATCGGAGACCTCGTCCGGTCGGGCGAGGACGCACTCGCCGAGGGGAACGTCGAGGAACTGGGTCGGCTGATGAACTTCAACCACGGCCTGCTCGAAGCCCTCGGCGTCTCGTCGCGGTCGCTCGACAACATGGTGTGGGCCGCGCGGGACGCGGACGCACTCGGCGCGAAGTTGACCGGCGCGGGTGGCGGCGGGTGCATCGTCGCGCTCGACCCCAGCAAGGCGACCGAGACCGCGCTGAAGTTCACGCCGGGGTGCGAGGACGCGTTCCGGGCGAAACTCGACACCGACGGCGTGCGCGTGGAGGAGGCCTGAGATGGCGACAGTCCTCAAACTCGGCGGAAGCGTCATCACCCACAAGCACCGTCCCGAGGCGCTCGCCGGTCCGGCGCTCGACGACGCGGCCGACGCCATCGCATCCGCGATGGCGTCGGGCGACGTATCGGACCTCGTCGTGGTCCACGGCGGCGGAAGCTTCGGCCACCACCACGCCAGCAAACACGGCGTTTCGAAGACCGACGGCTCTCAGGATGCGGGCGCAGCGGTCGAGATTCACGCCGCGATGAAGACGCTGAACGACTTCGTACTCGCGCGCCTCCACGACCGAGACGTTCCGGCCGTGCCGGTCCACCCGTTTTCGGTTGCCTCACGGGACCGGGACGGGAGTCTCGACCTGCCAACGAGGCAGGTCGAGACGATGCTCGGCGAGGGGTTCGTCCCCGTCCTCCACGGCGACGTGGTCGCCCACGAGGGGTCAGGCGTGACGATTCTGAGTGGTGACGAAGCGGTGACCGCGGTCGCGCAGGGAATCGACGCCGACCGCGTCGGCTTCTGTTCGACGGTTCCGGGCGTGCTGGACGACGACGAGGCCGTGATTCCCGAGATTCGGTCGTACGTCGAGGTGGCCGACTACCTCGGCGGGAGCGACTCGACCGACGTGACCGGCGGGATGGCCGGGAAGGTCCGGGCGCTCCTCGACCTCGGCGCGCCCGCGTCGATTTTCGGCCCCGAAGCCCTCCGGGCGTTTCTCGCGGGCGAGACGCCCGGCACGCGAATCGACGGAAAATAACACCACCTTTTTCCGTCTCGGGTATCCTCACGTCCTCGCTTCGCTCGGACGTTGCGGTACTGCTGCTCGTGCGCGCACCTTCGGTGCGCTGTCTTGTGGATTGGTCCACTGGTCGCGTTCGTTGTGGGGCTCAGCCGTATTTCAGGTTAGTCGGACTGGCGGTTCCGAGGTAGGGTGGCGGGGGGGGGGGG
>NZ_ML974134.1:0-37687 GCF_004143485.2 Halorussus amylolyticus
CCCCCCCCCCCCGCCGGGGTTTTTACCGCGCGCCCCGACACGTTTCGACATGGCCGACGTTCTGGAGAACAAACGCGCCGCCACGCGGTTTCGAATCCTCGCCGAAATCGCGGAGCGCCAGCCTGCAGTGAGTCAGGGCGAAATCGCCGATGCGGTCGGAGTGACGAGCCAAGCCGTCAGCGAGTACATCCGCGCGCTGGTCGAGGACGGACTGGTCGAGAAGGAGGGCCGTTCCCGGTACAGCATCACGAAGGAGGGCGTCGATTGGCTCCTCCAGTCCGCGGTGGACGTGCGCCGGTTCGCCGACCACGTGACCGACGACATCCTCGGGAGCGTCCAGGAGGAGGCCGCCATCGCCACCGCGGACGTATCCGAGGGCGAGGCCGTGACCCTCACGCTGAAGGCCGGTCTCCTCCATGCGACCCCGGGCGAGGAGGGTCCCGCGACCGGCGTGGCGACCACCGACGCAGAGGCCGGAGCGGACGTGGGCGTGACCGGATTCGAGGGCATCATCGACTTCGACCCCGGAACCGTCACCGTGTTTCAGGTCCCGCCGGTCCGGTCGGGCGGTGCGAGCGAGGCCGACGCCGACGCGCTCGCGTCGGCGTGCGCGGCGGCCGATATCGTGGCGGCCACCGGGGTCGAGGCGGTGGTGGCGCTCCGGCGAATCGACCGCGAACCCGCGACGACGTTCGCGGCGGGCGAGATGTCGGCCGCCGCGGCCGACCGGGGACTCGACGTGGTGGTCGTCGCCACCGCCGACATCGTGGGTCGCGTGACCGACGCGCTCCGGGACGGGAACGTCGCCTACGAAGTGAGCGACCTGAGCTAGTCCGTTTCAGTTGGCCCGCTTCCTCGCGGTGGTGTACGCTTCCCTGACCTGCTGGAAGTCCTCGCGGTCGCCGCCGTGGTCGGGGTGGACCTCCTTGACCTTCCGGCGGTACGCGCGCTTGATTTCCGGGAGAGTCGCGCCCCGCGAAATTCCCAGAATCGCGAACGCGGCCTCGGTCGGGTCCACTCGGTCTCTCTCGTCGTCCACGTCGGGCGTCTCGAACGGGAGGCGGTCGCCGAGGTGGACGCCCGGCATCTCGTGTTCGACGAGGACGGCGCTCGTCGGCGATTGCTCGATTCGAAAGTACGCTCTGGCGTCGAAGGTAATCGCCACGTCGCGTTCGGGGAGGTAGAACGCGACGTGCTGGCCCTCCACGAAGTGGTCCTCGGCGAACGCCTCGCCGATGTCCGTGAGATACTGGCGAATCTCGATACGGCGACGCCCCTCCCCGGAGGCCTGCGTCGTCCGCGACTGCGGTGTCGGATACAACCGCGCGCCGACTGCGAAAATCGCACCGATGAGAACCCCGACCGCGGCCGACAACCACAGACCGAGGACCAGCCATTCGGGCAGCACACCCCGGTGTACGAACCGTACGGTAAAGAACCCCTCGACAGGTATTTTTTACCTATAAATTATAGTTGAAATAATAGCAACATTAATGGTCGCTGGCCGAAATGAATTGAACGGTATATGTCAGGTCGAGATTGTCGCCCCGAAAAATGACAGTACAGGACCAAGATTCGGACCCCGACCGGGAACTCGAACCCAGCGAGATACACAACGTCCTCCGGAACGACCGGCGGCGACGCGCGCTCCAGCACCTTCGGAACACCGACGGCGCGCTGTCGGTGGACACGCTGGCCGAGCACATCGCGACGGTCGAGACCGGCGAATCTCCGCCGCCCCGTGACGTGCGCAAGAGCGTGTACGTATCACTTCATCAGACGCATCTTCCGAAGCTACACGAACTCGAAATCGTCGAGTACGACCAGCGCGAACAGCAACTCGAACTTCGCGACCGCGCCGAAGAAATCGAGGTGTACATGGAGGTCGTTCCGGAGGGTGACATCTCGTGGTCGACGTACTATCTGGGCGTCGGCGTGCTGGGTCTGGTCACGCTGTCGGCGGTCCGGTTCGAACTCCTTTTTGTCTCGTCGTTCGGTATCGAGTTTTGGGCGTGGTACTTTTTAGTGCTGTTCTCGCTGTCGGCGACGTATCACGCCTACAGCGAGCGCAAACGTCGGGTGTTGGGGTCGTAGCGCGACTCCGAAAAACCGCGTCTCTCAGCCGATGTACCGCAGTTCCTCGTCGGTCGCCATTCCCGACTGCTGGCTCTCCATCTCCTGAATTTTGCCCACCACGTCCTCCATCTCGTCGGCGCGCTCTTCGAGCGCGTCGAACTCGACGTCGAAGCCCAGCGCGTCTTCGAGGACTTCGAGGACGGCACGGGCGCTCTTGGGGTCCACGAGGTAGCCGCTGGTCTCGCCCATCAGGCAGGCCGCTCGCACCCCGCGGCGCTCGCCGAGACCGAGCAGGAGACCGCTGGTGCCGACGATGCCGCCCGCGGGTTCGTCCTCGCGGAACTCGACGCCGACTTCCTCCAGTTCATCGACGAACTCGGTGTCGGTCGCCGCGCCGAGGACCGAGTACTCGTCGATGAGTTCGCCGGTCGGCACGCCGCCGAGCGCGTAGATGGCTTGCGCGCCGAACGCCTCGGCCACGTCGAGGAAGGCGTCGGTCAGCCGGTAGTGGCCCGCGTTGTCGTTGGCCTGATGGTCGCCGGTCAGCACCAGCAGGTCGCGGTCTTCGAGTTCGACGGCGTGAATCTCCGCACACACGAGTTCGGTGGTGCCGTCGTCGCCCACGGTAATCTGAGGCGGGAAGTGTTCGGAGTACACCCGCCGGACGACTTCGCTCTCTTTCTCTTCGAGAAGGTGTTCGGCCGCGAGTTTCCCGACGTGACCGACGCCCGGAAGTCCCTCCACGAGGACGGGGTCGCGGAGTTCGGGGTCGGCGACGACCTCGATGTCCAGTTCGTCCATGTGGCTTACTCGCGGGCGCGCCGCTTAAGTGCCCGTCGGTACTCTCCGTGGGGGTCCTCGGGGTTGAACGGTGCGGGCGCGCTGTTTTCGGCGTCGGCTCCGCAGTCGGGACAGGTCGAAGACAGCGTGTACACCGGGCGGTCGTGTTCGGCCTTCCACGCCGAACACACCAAAATATCGGATTTCATCTACTCGTCGTCGGTCTGGCGCTCGCGGTGGAACGACGCGGTGCCGCCGGTTGCCTCGATGGCCGACTCGGCGCGGGCCGCGCTCTCTTCGAGTTGGGCCTCGGCGGTCTTGTAGTTGGGCGCTTTCACGCGGATGCGGTACTCGGGCGCGCCCACGTAGGTCACTTCGAGGTCGATTTCGTCGGGGATGTCGCCGTTCCCTTCGGCGGCTTGGAGCGCCTCCTTCACGTCATCCACGCCGCCGGGTGACGCGCTTTCGAGGTCGACGTACCCCGTGACGGTGACGTACGGCACCGAGACGTTCTCTCGGGCGGTCTCGACGATGCGCTCGCTCTCGTCGTCGGTGAGGTCGGTCCCGTCGAGCGCCTCGGAGCCGTGGATGGCGGCCTGTTCGAACCCCTCGTAGAGGCTGCCGAACGCGCCGATGAGCTCGTTGGCGACCGAGGCGTACTTGTCGTCGTCCACGTCCTCGCCGAACGCCAGCGTCATCCAGTTGTCGGCCTTCTGCTCGTTCTTCCAGTCCTGAATCTTGTCGGAGCGCTGGTGGTCGTTGACGTCCTTGTACGAGAGGTCTATCTGCTGGGCGCTCTCGTCCACGTCGAGGACCTTGCAGACGACGGTCTGGCCCTCGCTGACGTGGTCGCGGACGTTCTTAATCCACCCGCTCGCGACCTCGCTGACGTGGATAAGCCCGCGCTTGTCCTCGTACTCCGAGAGGTCGACGAACACACCGAAGTCCTCGATTTCGTCCACTTTCCCGACGACGAGTTCGCCGGGTTCGGGCCATCCACTGTATTTCATCGGGCTTGAACGGTTTCGGTCACTTCGCCTTCGATGTCGGCTTTCCCGCCGGTCGGTCGGGCGAGCGTCGCGCCGCAGACCGCGCATGCGACCTCGGTCGCGGCCTTCTCGAAGACGGTCTGTTCGTTGTCACAGTCCGGACACTGAACGGTGAAGAAATTTCCTGCCATGTTTACTCCTGGAACTCCAGTCGGCCAGCGCGCCATCCCTCGCGGAGGTGGGCCTTGCCGCACTCGCTGCATCGGTACTTGAGGTTGGTCTTCTTGGTCGGTTTGTCCCCGCCGGGCACCTTCGAGAACCGACCGCGGTTGCCGATACCCTTGCTCCCCTCGCGCTGCTTGCGCTGGTCCCACTTCATGCCGGTCGAGCGTCCGGTTCGGACCTTCTCGACTTCGTGTTGCTCGTGGGCTTTGCAGTGGGGGCAGTACGTGTTGAAACGTCGTGGCATCTGCATAGATATCTACCTTGGCGTGGTGTAGGGCGACGGGCCTTAAAACCCGTTTGGTTCACGACGGTACCGAGTCGGGGGACTCGTCTCTCCGACCCGGACCCGTCGGCGCGAAACGGTTCGTCTCGCCACCGGCGTTCACTTTTACTTTCACTACGCGTGGAACGATTTTAATACGCCGATGGACGAACGATTCGATACGACCGCGGACCGGGCGCTCGTGGTGGTGTCGCACCGGCCCGTGGTCTTGGAGGAGACCATGCACGCTCGATGCTCGAACGAACCAGACCGTCACGAAACGAGACGAGACCGGCCAACGCCTCGGGGAGGAGGCGCGACCGGCGTCGTCGAACTCCTGGCCGACGCGCCCTCGGGCGCGCCGGTCCAGCGCGTCCGAAACTACCATCTCACGAACCGCGAGGCGGTTCCCCGACCAGCGGACTTCCTGACCGCGATGGAGCACACCGGCGGTGCGCTGTGTGTCAGGTGGGCCGGACCGCCGGGAGACTGCTTCGTCCGGTACGCCGACCCCGGGTGGGAGCGCACCGAACACGACCGATTCCGCGGGCGAACGCGAGTCGAGCGCGTCGAAGCCGACCGAGTTCGGTCGTGGCTTCGAGACAGTCGCCCCGAACTGGTCGCGTACGGCGACGCTCGCGGGTCGTTCGACGCGTCCGGGCAACCTCGCGCGCGTCCGGACCCGCGACCGAACGAGTCCGCCGCGACCGGCGCGCCGGGCGCGGCGGACGGCGGGATGGCGACCGAGACCGTCGTCCGAGTCCGACGGCCCGCCGACCTGTGCGCCGACGACGCGCTCGACGCCGCCGACGCCGAGGCTGTCGCCGCCGCGCTTCCGACCCGTCCCGACCGACTCGCGTTCTGGCTCCCGCTCGCGCTGGCCGAGGAAAGCGTCCTCGTCCCGACCGCCGGGAGCGACCGCGTGTTCGTCGCCGAACCCGTCCCCGACCGAGACACCGACCGCGCCCGGTACGTCCGGCAGGGTCGGCGCGGCGGGTGGATTCCGAAGACCGAGGCCAGAGTGTACGAACTGGCCGCGCGTGCGCCCGAGAACGCGGCCGAGGAGCGCCGCGAGTCCGCATAATGCCGGTCCAGCATCGCTTCGAGTGTGTCGCCTGCGGCCACCGAATCCGGGCCACCGGCGAGGATAGCGACGCGGCCCGCCAGCGCGCCCGCGAGCGCGGGGTCACCCACGTCAACGACGTCCACGCCGACCGCCTCGCGAACTCGACTCGGTGGCCCGACCGCCTCGCGCCCGGCGACCTGCTCTCGGGTGACGCGACCTACGGCACGCTCCACGGTTGGCTCGCGCCCGCCGACGACCTGCTGGTATGTGCCGACTGCGGCTACTACTTCGGTCGGGTCGAGTCGGCCGACGACCGCACGCCGGTCGGCGAGGCCGGACTGGTGTGTTCGACCTGCTACGAGCGTCGAGTAGACGACCGCGCCGATTCGGTCGCCCGCGCCATCGACACTTTCCTTCGATAGTGTGCATTAATTTATTTTTAGAACAATATTTAAGTTAAAATAGTGCGTACGTACACGAGATGCCACTCAACCGACGGCAGTTTCTGAAGCACAGTGTGACGACCACCGCGGGTGCGGTCGCGCTCGCGAGTGCGACGGGGACGGCGGCGGCTTCCGACGTGCCCCTGCTCTCGACGCGCGACCACTTCGACGACGACGCGAACCTCGTCTCGGGCGAGGGGACGTTCAGCTACGACACCAGCGGCGGCGTTCCCGGCGTCGATACCGGGTGTGTCGGCGACGTCACCGTGTTCGCCCACGGGTGGGACAAAAAGAGCGGCGACGACGACGCCGAGCAGGGCGCTCACGACAAGATTTCGCTCGCGGAGAGCCAACTCACCGCCAACGGCTACGGCGGGACGGTCGTCGGCTACACGTGGGACTCCGACAAGGGCGGCGGCATCGACTACGGTTGGGGCACGGCGAAGGAAATCGCCCAGCAGAACGGGGCGAAACTGGCGCAGTTCGCGGTCGATTTCAAACAGCAGTGTCCGAACGCGCAACTCCGATTCGTCTGTCACTCGCTCGGCGCGCAGGTCGTGTTGAGCGCGCTCCGGTCGCTCGACGCCTCCTCGTGGTGGAACGACCAGGGTCACGACGTGTACTCGACGCACTTCCTCGGCGCGGCTCAGGACAACGAAGCGCCGACGACCGAGTGGATGGACACCTACGACGCCATCTCGAACCAGACGACCGCGGCGTTCAATTACCACAGCCACGACGACGACGTGCTGTCGTGGGTGTACAACACCATCGAGTTCGACCAGGCGCTCGGCGAGACCGGCTACGAATCGGGCAACACTCCCGCGCCCAACTACGTCGAGAACGACGTGACCTCGGAAGTCGGCACCGACCACTCGGGATACCTCGACAACGTCTCCGGCGACGTGGTCGCCCACATGTCGAACGTTCCGTCCTACGTCTGATAGTGATTGCTGTGATTCTGTACCGGTAGGTAGTCACAGATTGACGGATTCACCCCTCGACACCCCGGAATTTCTGGAGAGTGCTAGAATACTCACAGCAATCACTATGAGGCTCCACCGGGCGTCGAACCCCGCCGCTACCCGTTCCCGAAGCGCTTTTACCCGGTCCTTCCGAACTCACGCGCATGAAGCGACTCATCATCCACGGCGACCCGGGTATCCGGAAGAACGCCATCATCGAGTACGACGGCGACGAGCGCGTCTGCTTCTCGATTAGCCGACAGGGCGACTGGCACGGTCCCGACGACCCTCAGTTGTGGTGTGTCATCGGAACCGAGGACGAGCGCGAGGACTTCGCGAAGCGAACCTACGTCCCCCATTGGCTCGAAACCGAGTCCATCGACGCCGAGGCGGTCGAAATCATCAAGCGCGCCGACGAAGTCGCGGTGTCGTAACTCCGTTCTCTCCGCTTCAAGCCGCTCTCCGTTCGAGTCGCTCCGCTGTCGTCTCCTTCTCGCCCAGTCGGTGACTCGCGCCGACAGAAATCGTACATCGCGTTCAGCGCCGACTGCCGTCAGTCGCCGAGAACAGAATCCGTCGCAGAGTTACAGAATTACAGCAGACCCGTCTTCTGGAGCTTCATGAGGTCCTCGGTGTCGAGGGTCTCGCCCTCCTTGAACTGCTGGTAGATCTCCTCGGCTTCCTCTTTGGCCTCCTCGCGCTGCTTTTCCTTCTCGGACTTGCGCTCTTTCTCCTCCTTCTTGTCGAGTTCGCGCAGGCGCTTCTGGACGCGGACGAAGTCCTCGTGGTGCTGGTCGGCGGCCTCCTGGGCCTCCACGAAGCTCTCGTGCATCTCGTCGGCCTCGTCGCGGATGTCGTCGGCCTCCCGATAGGCCTCTATCATGTCGTTGTGGTGCTCTTGGGCCTTGTCGGCGAGTTCGGTCACCTTCTCGTGGTGACGGGAGGCTTCGGCGCGGACCTCCTCGGCTTCCTCGACGAGTCCTTCGAGGTCCTCGCTGTCGTTGAGCTTGTCCTTGCGCTGCTGGTACTCCTCGCGCTTGGCCTCGATTTTCTCGATGAGTTCGCGCTCGTCTTCGGTCGAGAGGACCTCGGTCTGCTGTTTGAACTCGAGGTCTTCGATTTCACTCTCGAGCTCTTCGAGGTCCTTTCCCTCGCCGAGTTCGAGGTCGGACTTCTTCTGCTCGACCTTGTCGAACAGCTCGTTGGCCTTCGCGTTCAGCTCGTTGCGCTTCTCTTTGTGCTCCTGAACCTGCTCGTTCAGCTCGTCGCGCTTCTCGCGGTGTTCCTGGGCCTCGTCGACCTTCTCTCGGGTCTTGGCGTTCAGGTCGTCGCGGTTCGACGCGCGCTTGCTGGCCTTCTGGTTCAGCTCGTTTCGTCGGTCTCGGAGCTGTCCCGCGAGTTTGATTAGTTCGCCTTTCGACTTGTTCTGGAGTTCCTCTTCTGTTACACTTACCATGCTTAGTTAAACCTCGATTCCATGCCCGCCACGGCGTCCGGGAGCCGAGTCCCGAAAGCAGACGCTGGTCGGCAACTCGTAATCGACCGGTGACAATAGTCCCTTGTCATTTGTCGCACGATGCTCGCCGAACGCCTGTGGCGTTCTGGTACCTGCAATTATTCGCCGCGGATATTTAAATGTTTTGTTCGGTTAACGCGTGGAACCGGTTCACACGGCTTCTACCTCCCGTGTAAAGGATTCCCACACTTCAGCAGGGGTTATAAAGGATACTCGTTCGAGACCGACCCGTCGGCCCACTCGAACGCGAGTTCGACCGATTCGGCGTCGTCCGGAACTCGGAGCGTTCCGGCGGTCTCCCGTCCGAAGGCCCCGACCGACACGTCCGCACCGCCGTTCCGGTCGCCCGCGGTCCACGAGATGGTGCCCGACACCGACTCCGGCGTGTCGTCCACCACGACTAGCTCTCTGCTCGTCCCGACTTCGGGGTACGCGTCGAGGACGACCTGCACGGGTTCGAGAGAGGCCGCGACGGCATCGTAGCCCAATTTCTCGGTTCCGTCGGCCGCCAGCACGCCCATGCCAGCGCCCGCGTCGGTGTCTCGGAGCGCGTCGGCGACCAGCACTTCGGTCCCCTTCCTTCGGAGGGTCTCGGTCACCGTCTTGAGGACGCGGGCCTGATACGCCTGGGAGGTCTCGACTTCGCTCGCTCCGTCTCCGCCACCGGTCGAGACGTTCGCGTCGTGAGCTATCGCGTCGAATCCGGCGACTGCTTCGGGATTCTCGACCGCGAGCGCGCCCGCGCCGAAGCCGCCGACCACGCCCGTCGAGTCGTAGCGGTCGAGGAGCCATTCGGCGTCTCCGGCGGTTCCGTAGTCCCACCCGGGGTAGAGGTGAGACGCGTCGGCGTCGATTCCGGGCGCTCCCGAGACGGGGACTACGAGCGCGTCGTCGGGCAAGGCTTCGGCGACTTTCTGGTCGGTCCCGTCGTCGTAGTTCGCACGCCACGCGCGCCACCGAACCTTGTACCGGGCGAGACGCGAGGGACCGATTCCAGCGAGGTGGTCGGTCGGGTCGGCGTGGACGCCGAAGGCGGCCACGCAGGGGTGGCGCTCGATTTCCGAGGCGAGCGCCCCGGCGAGTGCGGTCGCGCGGTCGGTGTCGTACTCGCCCGGTCCGACCACCGGGAGGTCCTGCCAGACCAGCACGCCCGCGTCGGCCGCGGCCTCGTAGAATGCGGGGGACGGGACGTGGCCGTACGCCCGGACGACGTTCGCGTTCGCGTTGCCCGCCCGCTCTACGTCCCACGTCGGGTCGCCGGTGGGCAACAGCGAGAAGCCGCGGGCCGGGACGCGCTGGCCGTTGACGACGAGACCGTTGTCCGTGTCGGCGACCTCGCAGATGCCCGTTTCGACGACTCGCTCGGAGTCGCCGAGTTTCGCCCGAACGGCGTACTTGTGCTGGGGACCGTCGCCAGCGGGCCACCAGTAGGCGGGGTCCCGGAGTTCGAGCGTCTTCTCGACTACGACGCGCTCGCCGCTCTCGGCGTCCACGCGAGCGCGCTCCATCACGCCGCCCCCACGAAACCCCTGTGGACGGACCGAAAAGGAGATGCGCTCGTCCACGTCCGCACCCGCCTCGACCGCGAGTTTCGCGTCGATGACCGCGCCGTCGTCGGTCGTCCGCGGGGTCAGCGACAGGGTGTCGAGGAACGTCTCGGGGTGGGTTTCGAGGTCCGCGTCCCACCAGATACCGGGGACCGCGCGCTCGTCGGGGACACGGTCGGTGGCGTAGACGCCGCCGAAGCGGTCGGGACCGCGACACTCGACTACCAGTTCGTTTTCGGCTTCGAGGTCGAGTTCGTACCGGGCGGGGACGAAGTAGGCGTCGTGGTCGCCCAACAGGTCGCCGTTGAGCCAGATTCGCGCGCGGGCGAACAGCCCTCGGAGTTCGAGCGTGGCGCGTTCGTCGTCGTCTCGGGGGTCCGAAAACCGGGTCCGGTAGGCTACCACGTCCGCGCCAGCGAACCGCTCGGGGCGACCCGGGACCTCGACCGGGTGCCAGTCGTCGGGGGAGGGAGGTTCGTCCCCCGCGGGCGAGTCCACCACTGCGCCCGTCCAGTCGGTCAGAGACATACTGAGCCAACTACACCCCGGCGTGATATGTTTTGCGTCCCGCCGGGAACCACTTTCACTTTCACCCCGCCCTTGGCTCAATTTAAGTAGGATGGCGGGACCAACCTCGCGTATGCTCGAAGACCTGCGATGTGTCTGTGACGCCCCGGGGTGCAAGCGCGCTCTCGGCGAGACGCAGTTGATGCTTCGAATGGAGACGCCCGCGGGCGAGCGACGCGCCTACGAGTGCGCCTGCGGCGCGGTCACGGTGACGGTGGTCCGGTAAGCGCGCTCGACGGGTCGGCGGTTTCGCGCTCGGTGACACAAACCACGGGAAACGGCCGGTGACACAATCTCCGGAAACAGCAGACTGACCAAACCACAGATTACGGCCGACCGACCAATCTACCGTGGGTGGGAATGAAAGGGGCCGCCCGGTCGCGCTTGCATGGTCGCTTGCTCGGCCACTATCTCGGCCGGGTGTTGCTGAGAGGCCGAGATATGCCGAGCAACGACCGCGACCGGGCGGGGGCTTTCGGTGCGTTCTCTGTGGTTGGTTTCGTTGTTCGTAGCGACCGGGCGGGGGCTTTCTGGCTGTTGTTGGTACTGGGTCTTTTGCGGTTTGTAGCGATTGGGCGAGGTTGCTAGCTACCTTCGGTTCTATTTGTTACTGTTCGCAACAACCACCTTTCCAAACATGCTCCGACATTTTCGAAAGGCGACCCTGAAGTGGCCCCCACCCCGAACCCACGCGTATGACCGAATCCATAAAAGAGATAATCCACGCACGCGGTCACGAGAACGTCTCGGCCGCCCACGCCAGCACCTTCGAGGTCACGACCGACGACTACCTCACGCCAGCGGGCGACTGCATCCTCGCCGTTGAGGCCGACCGTGCGCCCGCCGACTTCGACCCCGATTTCGTCGCGGCGTGCCAGAACGGCGATGCGACCATCACCGCCGCGTTCGAGGCCGACGGCCACCGCGAGACCGTGACCGGGCGCGGCGACCCCGACCTCACCTTCGAGAGCGACCGGAGTGCGGTCGGCCGGACGAGCGACTACGTGGACGACCGGACGATTCTGCTCGGCGCAGAGTTCGCCGCGGAGGGGTTCGACCGCGACCTCGTGGCGGCGCTCGCGGAGGGTGCAGACCTGACGGTGACGCTGACCGTCGAGTAGCCCGCGAGTAAGCTTTACTCCGGTCGCGCCCTCACCGATTGTCATGGACGACCCCGAACCCGCCGAGAACATCAGCGGCGGCACCTCCGCGCCGAGCGCGTTCGCCGAGTTCACGTCGGGCGAACCGGCCACCCGTGCCGAGGCGGTCGTGGACCGCCTCGGCGACCGCTACTGGCAGAAGACGTACGGCGGGCAGGACGCCTTCGAGTGTCTGGTCCGTACGGTCCTGAGCCAGAACACCAGCGACGTGGCGAGTCAGCCAGCACACGACGCGCTGATGGACCGATACGGTGGCGAGGACGCCGACTCCGGCGGCGAGGATACCGACTCCGGTGGCGGGACCGAGCGCGACCTCGCGGTCGCGCTCGCGGGCGCGGACCACAACGAACTCGCCGACACCATCCGGCCCGCGGGTCTCTACAATCAGAAGACGACCGTGCTGATGACCGTCGCCGAGCGAGTCCTCGACGGCCACGGGAGCGCCGAGGCGTTCGACCGGTTCGTTCGCGAGGGCGACCCCGCCGAGGTCCGCGACTCCCTGCTCGACCTGAAGGGCGTCGGGCCGAAGACCGCCGACTGCGTGCTGTTGTTCGCGGGCGGCCAGTCGGGCGTCTTCCCGGTCGATACCCACGTCCACCGAATCTTCCGGCGACTCGGCATCGCGCCCGCCGACGCCGACCACGAGGAAGTCCGGGCCGTGCTGGAGCGCGACGTCCCGGCCGGAAAATGCGGTTTTGGGCATACAGCGACGATTCAGTTCGGTCGGGAGTACTGCACCGCGAGAAAGCCCGCGTGTCTGGACGGCGTCGAGGGGTGCCCGATGTCGGACCTCTGCGACCGCGTGGGCGTGGACGTAGAATCTGGTACCGTCACGGACCCCGCAGACGCAGACTGAAAAACGGGTCTTACTGCAAGTCGTCTCCTACGACCAATTTCAGAAACGGCGCGAGCAGGTCGTCGCCGCAGTCCCGAAGTTCGACCGTCTCCCGGTCGGGGTCGTACCGGACGACGCCGGTGTCGGCCAGCAGGGGCAGGTGGCGGTGGTGGAGGTCGCCCCGAATGTCGCGGTGCTGGTCGGCGGTCGCGGTCCGCTCCCAGAGCGCAATCTGGTCGGCGAGGTCGTCGAGACTGGTGGCCCCGACGGTGGTCGCGAGGTAGTGGAATGCGTAGCGCCGACGGTCGTTCGCGAGCAGTTCGAAGACGGTCGTCGGCGAAAGCTCGCAAGCGTCGATTTCGTGCGTGCCGGAGTTCCTGATATCCGTTCTCATGTTCGTCTCCGTACTCCGCCAATGCGATGCGCACCGACTCGCCTCTCGCTTCGACTTCGGCGGAGTACGGTCGTGTCCCCACAGGAAGAGTATTTAAATTTTCTGTAATTGTTGAACCTCCGTCTCGCGGCGAAGCGCGACCCAACGACTCGGCTAATCCGGTGACGGAGCGGGGTGGCACGAGGGTTTTTAACCCCCGACCGTCTGGATTCGGATACGCGACATGAGTACGCTGGTGGTGTGCGTCGATAGGGACGACGACATCGGTACCAAGACGGGCCTCGAAACCCCCGTCGAGGGGTGGGAGGCGGTCCGGTCGCTGGTGACCGAGGTCGGACTCGCCGACCCCGAAGACGCCAGCGTCAACTGTCTGCTCGAATCCCTGCGCGTGGCCCGTGACCTGCGCGACGGCGACGAGGAAGTGACCGTCGCGGTCATCTCGGGCGCGGCCGACACGATGGTCGGCCGCGACCGCGCGGTCGCCGACCAGACCGACCGGCTAATCGCGGAGTACGACCCCGACTCGGCGATAGTGGTCATCGACAGCGCGCAGGACGAGCGACTGGTCCCAATCATCGAGAGCCGAGTGCAGGTCGATGCGGTGGACCGCGTGGTGGTCCGGCAGGCCCGCGACATCGAATCCACCTACTACCTCATCAAGCAGTTCCTCGCCGACGAGGAACTGCGTCAGACCGTCCTCGTCCCGGTCGGGGTCGCGCTCCTCGCGTTCCCAATCCTGCTGATGGCGTTCGGGCAGGCCATCGCGGTCTCGACGATTACGGCGGTCATCGGACTGTTCGTTCTCTACAAGGGACTCGGCGTGGACGAGTACGTGGCCGACCTCCCTGGCGAGGTCAGGGACGCGCTCTACTCGGGGCGGGTCTCTATCGTGACCTACGTGGTCGCGGCCGGTCTCGCGCTCGTCGGAGTGTTCGCGGGGGCCCTCGAAGTATCGGAGATGTCCATCCCGGTCGAGGGCGTGTTGATGCCCGCGATGGCGTTCGCGTTCGCGAGCGTGCCGTGGCTGGCGGCCGCCGCGATGGCGGCCTCGACCGGCCGACTTTTGGACGAGGCCATCCGAAACGACCGGGTCCGAAACGCCTACCTGAACCTCCCGTTCGGCGTCCTCGCGGTCGGACTGGTGGTCCGGGGGTTCTCGGCGTACTTCCTCCAGCGCGAGGGGTATCTCGACCCGATACTGATTCCGCGAATCGAGGTCGGCAATCTCTCGGTGCAGAACATGGAACTGCTCCCCGGCACGCGACTCGCGGTGTTCGTGGTCGCTGGCGTCGTGGTGAGCCTGCTCGGCGTTCGGCTCTCGTCGTACGTCACCGGCACGACGTTCGAAGACGAACTCCCGGAGTGACCGGAGTTCGAAGCGCGGACGGACTCCCGAGGCGACGCCGAACCTCGGAGCAACGCCGAACGCCCGAGCGAGACCGCGGAGCATTTATCCGCCGCCCCCTGATTCGCGGGCATGACCGACCACTCCGGCCGGTGGGTGAGCCTCTTTTCGGGCGGCAAGGACTCGTCGTGGGCGCTGTATCGCGCCCTCGAATCGGGTCTCGACGTGGCCCGACTCGTCACCGTCCACCCCGAAGGCGACTCGTATATGTACCACGTTCCGGCGACCGAACTCGCGGGCCTCGCGGCCGAGAGCGTCGGTATCGAACTCGTGGAGGTCGAACCCGACGACTTCGAGGCCGAGTCGGCCGACGAATCGGGCGCGCAGGGCGACGCCGAACTCCGTCCGCTCGAAGCCGCGCTCGGAGAAGTGGACGCCGACCTCCCTGGCGGCCTCGCGGGCGTGACCGCGGGCGCGGTCGAGAGCGAGTACCAGACCTCGCGCATCGAGGCGATGTGCGACCGACTCGACGCCGACCTGTTCGCGCCCCTCTGGCAGGAAGACCCCCGGGAACTCGCCGACGCGATGCTCGACGCGGGCTTCGAAATCAGCATCGTCCGGGTCGCGGCGTACGGTCTCGACGAGTCGTGGCTCGGCCGCACCCTCGATGCCGAGGCGCTCGCTGAACTCGAAGCGCTCAACGAGAGCCACGGCGTCCACATTCTCGGCGAGGGCGGGGAGTTCGAGACGCTCGTGACCGACGGGCCGCACATGGACCGTGCCATCGAATTGGAATACGGTACCGAGTGGGACGGGTCGCGGGGAACGATTCGCGTCGAAGACGCTCGATTGGTCGAATAGGTCAAATTCACCGCGAGATATAGATTATTCGGGAATCTATAAATCAACTCTAGTATCATAGGTAAGAATTTTATTTAGCCTGCTATCCTTGGTAACCGCACCCATGTCAGATAACGACGAGCAAACGTCGGGTGACACACTTTCGACGCCGCGAGCGAACGCATCGGACCGACCGACAGACGCATCGAGACGAACGGGCGCGTCGAGACGGACGTTCCTCAAGGGAACTGGCGCGCTGGCGGCCGTCGGAGCCTTCGGGTCGTTCGGAGCGCAGGCCCACGGCGAGTACCCGAATCGGGTCGTGGGCTACTACCCCTCGTGGGCGAGCGACTACGGTCCCGAGGACGTACCGTTCGACCAGCTCACGCACTTCAACTTCGCCTTCCTCGAACCCGAATCCGACGGGACCGTCGTCCTGAGCGACCCCGACGACGACGACCTGCTTCAAGAACTGGCCGATTACGACGACGAGGAAACGGTGTTTCAGCTCGCCATCAGCGGCGGGTGGTACCCACAGGAGTTCTCCGACGCGGCGGCCACCGAGGAGAACCGCAAGCGATTCGCCCGGACTGCGGTGGACCACGTGGAGACGTACGGCTTCGACGGTCTCGACATCGACTGGGAGTTCCCGGACGGGACGACCCGCGAGTCCGACCCCGAGAACTTCACGCTCCTGCTGGAGGAGATTCGCAACGAACTCGACGACCGATTCGGCTCGTGGACCCACCTGACCATCGCGGCCTCACCCAACGCCAACATCGCCGACGACGCCTACGAGGTGGAAACCATCAGCGACTACCTCGACCACGTCAACGTGATGACGTACGACTACCACGGCGACTGGAGTTCCGAGACCAACTTCAACGCGCCGTTCGACTCCCCGCCGGAGGACCCCAACGGTCGGGAGGACTTCAACGCCAGCCACTCGATGAACCACTGGGCCGACAAGCCGATTTCGAACGACAAGCTCGTGATGGGCCTGCCGTTCTACGGCCGGTCGTACTCGGGCGTCGCCGACACCAACGAGGGCCTGTTCAATTCGTTCGACTCCTCGACCTCCGCGACGTACGCGGACATCAGCCAGAACATCGAACCCCAGTCGGACTACGAGTACCACTGGCACCACGACGCGAAGGTGCCGTGGGTGTACTCCGCGGCCGACGAGACCTTCGTCGCCTACGACGACGAGGCCTCGATTTCGAACAAGTGCCGCTTCGTCACCGACAACGGCTTTGGCGGCGTCATGTGCTGGGAACTCTCCCAAGACTCGACCAACACCCTCATCGCCCGAATGCACGACGAGATGCACGGCGACTACTCGAACACGAAGTTCCGGCTGCAGGACCACACGGTCACGACCGGCGACCACTGGGTCCGAGACGGTCCCGGCACGTCGAGCGAACACATCGACACCGCGCCCGAAGGTACGACGGGGACCGTCCTCGACGGTCCGGTCGAGAGCGACGGCTACGCGTGGTACCGAATCTCGTACGACGACGGGATTTCGGACGGCTGGTCGGCCGCGAACGCGCTGGAAGCCGCCGCGTTCGACGCCGACCACCCGGCGGTCACGAACGCCGACCTCTGGGTCCGAGACGGTCCCGGAACGTCGAACGAGCACATCGACACCGCACCCGAGGGAACCGGCGGAACCGTTCTCGACGGCCCGGTCGAGAGCGACGGCTACACCTGGTGGCGGGTGGACTACGACGACGGCGTCTCGACCGGGTGGTCGGCGGGCGAGTATCTCGACCAGTCGTACTGAGTCGTCACTCGCCGTTCAGAATCTGGGTGTGCGCGCCGATGAGCGCGCCCGCGAGGTCCATATTTTCGACGTGCGTCTTCTCGTCGATGATGGAGTCGCGGATGTCGCAGTCCCGGATGGTCGCGTGCGGGAAGACGATGGAGTTGTTGACGCTGGAGTTCACCAACTCCGCCCCGGGCATGACGTGGACGTTCTCGCCGACGGTGGTGTTCTCGACCGTGGCGTCGTCTGCGATGCGGTTCTCGCCGTCGAGTTTCCACCCGACCGCCTCCAGATAGCTCTCGGGCGTGCCGATGTCGAACCACGCCTCGTCGAATGTGTAGGCGTACACCGACTCGCGCGACTGGAGCCACTGGACGAACCAGCCGGGTTCGTCGGGGTTGTTGCCGCTTTCGAGGTACTCGTCGAGCAGGGGAATCGTCTCGGCGGTGTAGGCGTAGCACGCGATGGAGACCAGCGTGCTCTTGGGGTCGTCGGGCTTCTCTTGGAAGTCCACGACCTCGTCATCGTCGAGTTCGACCAGTCCGTAGGATTTGGCGCGTTCCCGAGACCCCACGTCGTAGGCCGCGAGCGTCGGCGAGTCCTTCGTTTCGAAGAAGTCGATGAAGTCGCTGACGCCGAAGCTGATGAGATTGTCGCCCGCGATGACGAGCGTGTCGTCGGTGACGTTCTCGCGGTCGAACAGTTGGGCCAGCGCACCCACCACGCCGAACTTCTCGTCTTCCTCGGTGGTGTCCTCGACGGTGAGCGTGGGCTTGTCGAACTCGCTCGCGGCGAGGTGGTCGCGGAAGTCCTCGGCGAACCGCTCGTTGGTCGAGACGAACACCTCGTCGATTCGGTCGTCGGCCTCCAACTCGGCGAAAATCTGGTCGATGACGGTCGAGTCGCCGACCGGGAGGAACATCTTCGGGCGATGTTTGGTTATCGGCCAGAGCCGCGTCGCGTACCCGCCCGCAAGAACGACGGCTTTCATGCCACGGGAATCGACCCCCCGCGGTAAGTCCTTTTTCATTTACCGATTTCGAACGGCCGAGTGCCCCGCGTTTCGAGTGTCCCCTCACTCGGCATGCGGCCCATCGCTGTCGGGCATGCGACCCCACGTCGCCCGGCACGCGACTCCACCGTTGTCCGGCATACGACCCACCGTTTTCCGACGCGCCGAAGCTACTGGCGGATGGACCGTATCCACTCGGTGACGGCCGGGCCGCCTCGGTACCGAACCGTCTCGCTTCGGGCGTCGTACTCGACGAAGCCGTGGTCGTCGAGTTTCGGAAGGTGGACGTGGTGGAGTCGCACCGCCAGTCGCTCGCGGTCCTCGTCGCGTGTGCCCTCGCCGAGGACGTGGCGGATGAGGTTCGAAAACGTCGCGATGCCGTCGTCGGTCTCCACGAGGTGCGTGAGAACGAGTCGGCGCTGACGGCTGGCGAGACACTCGAACAGCGCGTCGAGTTCGGTTGCCGTCATCGAATAGTCGTCGGCGAGCGTCACCGCTTCGTCGGCCGCTGTCCCGTCTCCCCCGTGCGTTCCCCCTCGTCCGTCCGTCGGTGCTTGTTCCTCGCTCATCGTTGCGCCCCGTCGATACGTAGTTCCGAACCCACGGCAAAGAACAGTGACCCTAAACACCTAGGGACGATTTCGGTCGCGGTCGAAGAACGTGGTCAGGAGCTCGCGCTGGGCCGCGCGGAGATGCTCGTGGAGGGTCGGAGACGCGATGTCGAGCGACTCGGCGATTTCCTCGGCGGTGCTGTCGCGGGGCCACTCGTAGTAGCCCGAGAAGTACGACGCCCGGAGCGCGGTCCGCTGGGCGTCGGTGAGGCGGTCGGTCAGTTCCTGTCGGAACTCGTGGGCCGTCTGGACCTCGCGCTCGCGCTCGTGCTTGGCCGCGAGTTCGACCCCCGGAAACACCGACTGGACGTGTTCCACCACTTCTCGCACGTCGGCGTCCGTCGGGAGTTCCGCCACGATTCGGCCCTCACCGTTCGAAGCGACCGCCTCGACGGTGTTCGCGCCGTACTCCGAGAGGGTGAGAACGACCGACGACCCCGACAACGCGAACTCGATGAGCGCTCGGTCGCAGTGTTCGCTCACGACCCGAACGTCCTCGACAGCGTCCCACTCGGCCGCGAAGTCGAGGACCGATTGCGCGTCCGCGTCCGACACCGAATCGTAACGCAGGAGACTTCCGTCCGGTCCCACCGCCACGCCTTCGAGCCGGGAGGGACACCCTAACTCCTCGGACGCCGCGATGTAGAACGAGTTGGAGTCCGCCAGTCGAAACTCCAACTCGGTTATCGTATCGGAGAGCGCAAGCTGGCGGTGTTTGACCGCGTTGATGGCGAAGCCGATGACCTCGCCGAGGAGTTCGAACGCGTCGGTCTCGCGCTCGCTGAACGCCGAACACCGGTCGGACCCGACCGCGAGGACGCCGTAGGTGGCGTTGCCGTACTGGATGGGGACCGCGATACCCGACCGGAGTCCGGAGTCGAGGAGCGCCGTCCGGCGCTCCTCGGGGAGCGAATCGTCGGCCGCGGCGTTCGGAACGACCACCGTCTCGCCGGTGTGGTACGCCCTCGGAACGGGTTCGTCGCTCTCCGAACTCGGGTCGGCAATCGAGATGGTCTTCCGGAGGTCTCCTGAGAGTTCCGAGCCGATGGCGTACCGTTGTTCGGTCGCCGACGAGTCGGGATGGCCGACCCACGCCACCTGATACAGCTCCGACCCCACGAGGCGGTCGCAGACCGCCTGCTCTATCTCCTCGCGGTTCGGCTCGGCGATGAGTTCGCGGATGACCTCGCGGGCGACCTCGTTGATTCGATTCACCGTGGCGAGTTCGTCGCGCTGGGATTCGAGCGTTCGCTCGCGCACCTTTCGGTCGGTCACGTCCCGACAGACGGTGACTGTCCCTGCGAGGTCGCCGTCGGGCGCGTAGTACGGCGTCCGAGTCGATTCGAACACGCGCTCGCCGTCGGCGACTTCGAGCGTCTCCTCGCACGTGTGAGTCCGCTCGGTCTCCCGGACCGCGCGCTCGCGTCGGCGAATCTCGGCTCCCGTCTCCTCGCCGAACAGTTCCTCGTCGGTCTCGCCGACGACCGCCTCCTTGTCCCGGCCGAGGTACTCGGCGGTCGCTTCGTTGACGAACTGGTAGCGACCCTCGCGGTCCTTGACCATGATGGCGTCCGTACTGCTCTCGATGATGGCGGTGAGCTGTTGGACCTGCCGCCGGAGCGCCTCGGTGTCGAGGCCGGAATCGGGGCTGGGACCTGTGTCGGAGTCGGCGTTAGAGCCGCCTTCGGCGTCGGACTCGACGCCGAAGGCGGCCTGAGAATCGTCCGTCTTCACGGGTGGTGATTGCTATTCTCACCCACACGTAAAAGTTCGCCGGTGAGAAAGGGTTATGTCCGACGAAAAGCGACTCATCACTATGCGCGAGGCCGACGAAACCACCCGCGAGCGCATCGCCGACCACCTCCGAGACACCGCCGCCTCCCCGGCCGCGCTTGCCGCCGAGTTCGACGTGACGCCGGGAACCGCGGTCGAACACGTCCGACACGTCGCCCGGTCGCTGTCGGACGCCGACGACCAACTGCTGGTCGCGCCGCCGGAGTGTCGCGACTGCGGCTTCGACCGATTCGACGACCCCGCGAACCGGCCGTCGCGGTGCCCCGACTGCAAGAGCGAGTCGGTGGCCGACCCCGAATTTCGAATCGCGGACGCGTAGGCTCTCGCGGCGAAGCCGACGCCGCGAGCAACGGCCCGCTACTGGAATATCCGGACGCTACTGGAACATCCGAAGCGGCTGGGCCTGCGAACTCTCGTCGGGTTCGGCCTCCTGCATGCGCTGGGCCAACTGCTCTTTCTGCTCGCTGATGTCCTCTGCGCGCTCCACGAGGTCGGTCGTGTTCACTTCGGCGCCGGTCAGCGGCGCGACTCCGTGTTCGATGAGGATTCGCGCGGCCTCTGGGTCGGGGAACTGCGGGTCGCTCTGGACGACCAGCCCCACGGCGTCGACGCCGCGGGCGCTGGCCTCGTAGAGGAGCGCACCTGTAGGACCGCTAATCGCCCCGCGCTCGCTCGGCGCGTCGATGCCCTGTTCGTCGAGTCGCTCGCCTCCGGTCCCGGTGGCGACCCCGTAGAGCGACGGAATCTGGTCGGCTTCCTTCTGGTGGGGAAGCCCGCTCATGTAAATCGGCGTGGCGTCGTTGTCGGCGAGCCACTCGGTGACGCAGGCCGCGAAGTCCGACGCCGCCGACGCCGACACCGGCACGTCGCTCTGGAGGACGAGCAGGTCGCGCTCGGCGTCGGCGTAGAGCCGAACCGGGGGCCGGACGTCGCGGCTCCCACCCTCGTACACCGAAATCTGGGGGAGACCGTCGCAGTCGAGGCTCGCGTAGTAGGTCATGTCGAACACCTCGACCAACTGGTCGGCCGCGAGTTTGCCGACCAGTCCGACGCCCGGCAGTCCCTCGACCATCGTCGGTCGGTCCAACTCCACGTCGTCTGCGTGTACGGTGACGCGCGCCATACCCGATATTGTATCAGCGAGCGCATAAAGACCGGGGGCGGCGTCTCGGGAGGTTCGTCGCTCGCCGATGCGTCTCGAACGGTCGGTCACCGCTCGTTGATTGGTTCGCGGGTCTCGCAGTGCGGGCACCTGTTCCGACGGCGGCCGAGTTCCCGACCGCAGACTCGACAGGTGACTCCTTCGTCCGGAATACCCGTCTCGACTCCGTTCGCGCCGCCCCGGAGCGACCACCCGGCTCGGACCGCCAGCACCGCTCCGACGACGACTACGCCGCCTGCGATGAGAGGTGCGTAGGGCGTGGTTCCGGTCCGAATCGCCGCGGCCGATTCGTGGAGGGCGTCACCGCCGAACACCCCGGTACCCGGCACGGCGACGATTGCGACGAACAGCAACACTCGAACAATCGTCCGGTCGCTCGGTCCGTCGCGTCCGCGCCGTGCGCTCATATGCGCGCCGACACACGACAAATATAAAACAATTACGTTGCGGCGATTCGGCTACTCCTCGGCCTCGGAGTCGGACGTGTACGCGAGTTCGAGTCGAAGCCTCGCGGTACAGGAGATTTTCTCCACGTCGAAATCGACGCCTTCGACCTGCTCGTCGAGGTAGCCGTTACACCGGCCGTGCTGGACGACGTTCTCGATGGTCGCCGGGGACCCGCACTCCGGGCAGTCGAGGTAGTGGCTCCCCTGGCTCTCGTGGAGCGTGTCTGGTCCGAGTTCCATGCGTGCGGCCTCCTCCCAGTCCATGTCGTTGTCCATGAAACGAACGTCGGCGGCCGAACGGGTAACGCCTGCGGCCGACTTCCGAAACCCACAAACGCGGCTCGCCCGAATCTCCCGTCAATGGAGACACTGGAGCGGTACGAACCCCTCATCGAGGACTTCGACGCCTTCCTCGACGCCTGCGGGCGCTCGCTCCCGTCGGTCGTCCGGGTCAACACCATCAAGGCGACCGTCGAGCGCGCGAAGCGGGCGCTGGACGAGCAGGGCGTCGGGTGGACGGACCGCGAGTGGTCGGACACCGTACTGGAACTGGACACCACGAATCCGGGAAGCACGTGGGCGTCGTTCCACGGCTGGATTCACGGTCAGGAGGAAGTGTCGGCGATTCCCACCGAGATTCTCGACCCCGAACCCGGCGAAAAGGTCTGGGACGCCTGCGCCGCGCCGGGGAGCAAGACCACCCAACTCGCGGCGCTGATGGACGACGAGGGGCTCGTCGTGGCGAACGACAACAATCTCGGTCGGCTGTCGGCTCTGCGATTCAACACCGAGCGACTCGGCGTGACGAACACCGCGGTCACGAATCAGGACGCCCGGAACTTCTCGCTCAAACCGTTCGATTTCCCGGCGTTCGACCGGGCGCTCGTGGACGTGCCCTGCTCGTGTGAGGGGACGATTCGGAAGAACCCGACCACGCTCGACGAGTGGACCATGAGCCACGTCCGGAGCGTGGCGGGCGTCCAGAAGGGCATCCTCCGACGCGCGATACAGGCCACCCGCGAGGGCGGCACGGTCGTCTACTCGACCTGCACCTTCGCGCCCGAGGAGAACGAGGCCGTAGTGGACCACGCGCTCGCCGCCGAGGACTGCCGACTCGTGGAATTCGACGTGGGTCTCGATTCGCGGCCCGGCGTCACCGAGTGGGACGGCGACGAGTACGACGAGAGTCTGGCGAAGGCCAAACGATTCTACCCCCACCACAACGACACGGGCGGGTTCTTCTGCGCGAAACTGGAGGTCGAAGCATGAGCCACGAGACGCCGACGAACGACGGTCAGCGGTTCGACCGCCTGCCCGAGACGCCCGCCGACCGGGAGGTCGAGGGCCGGGCCAGCAGACAGGAGGTCGTGGAGTGGTGGGACCAGCGGTTCGGAATCCCGCCCGAGACGTTCGAGGGGTACAGCTTCTGGGAGAAAGGAAAAGGGAAGATTTGGATTCTCCGTGGCGACCTCGGCTCCCCGATTCGAATCGAGGCGCTCGGGATGGCGTTCCTCCGGACCCGTCAGGAACACTGGAAGCCGACCACGAACGCGGTCCAGCGATTCGGTCGCCGGGCGAGTAAGAACGTCGTCGAACTCACCCGCGAGCAGGCCCGCACCTTTGCCCGCGGCGAGACCCAAGAACTCGACTGGGACGGCGACTGGGGATATCTGGTCGCGACGCACGAACTCGCGGGCGAGGCCGAACCCCTCGGCGTCGGCCTGTTCGTCCACGGAGAGTTGCAGAGTCCGGTGCCGAAGGGGCGACAGCGCGACCTCTAATCCTTCTCCCGAACCGTCCCGCCAGTCAGTCCCTCCCAGTCGACCGCGTAGCCGAGTTTTGCCAGCACCGCGCTCGCGTCCTCGACACCCCACTCGGCCAGCGTCTCCTCGGCTTCCGAAAATGCCATCCCTGCCTCGATTTCGCCCCGGAGGTCGTCCAGCACTTCGGGCCGGACTAAGGTCCGGCCCACGCGCTCGTGGTCGGGAAACGTCGCGTTCTCGACGGCGTCCTCGCTCACGCCGTACTCGCCCGCGAGCGATTCGAGCGAAATCGCGCCGGCTTCCGGCGCGATTTCGTCCGGAAGCCCCGCCGCACTCTCGGCGACCAGTTCGTCCTCGTAGCGCCGGAGGGCGTCGCGAACGTCCTTGAGTCGAATCGTCCCGGAGTACGGAACCGCGCGGTGGTCGCGGGCCGCAATCTTCTCGCCGACGCCGAGGCTCTCGTCCACCGCGACCACCATCTCGACGTCCTCGACGGTTTCGAGCTGCGAGAGCTTCTTTGCGACGTACTCGGGCGTCCAGAATCCCATCACTTCGAAGAAGACGCGGAAGTCGGCGTGCCGATAATCGAACGCGAAGTCGGGAATCATGACCCGCGCACCCGTTTCGAGGGGTTCGGGTTCGCGCACGAGGTCCCAGTCGAGGTCGAGCGACCCGAACCGGGCGGCGAAGTCGGCTTCGACGCCGCTGTCGAAGGTCACCGTCGCGACCGGTTCGGTCCCCGGCGCGACCACGGGGTCGTCGTCGGACAGCGAGAGCGTGCGCTCGGTGCCGTAGTCGTCGATAGTCGCCGAGAGCGTCCATTCGTCGGCTTTCACCACCGTTCGGAGGAGTCGCGCGAATCTGGTGCCGTACCGCCGGGTCGAGCGAAAGAGGGCGTCGGGTCCGGTAACGACGACCTCTCGGTCGGAGACGCCGCGCCTACCGCGGTCGTCCGTCTTGCGAATCTCGTACATCAGCCGAAGTCGCTTAACTGCCGAGACGAGCGCCTTGGGGTCCGACGTTCGAATCCGAACCTCGGTCGCGTCGAAGAGGGCGGTCATCGCGAGTGACAGATTGTACTGGGCGAGGAGGTCGTCGGGACTCCACCGCGAATCGAACTCTGCGAGAATCTGGCGCTCGTCCAAATCGGCGTACAGCGCGTCGGCGACCGCCTCCGAATCGACGCCGAGGCGCTCGCCCGCGCGGGCGAGCGCCTCGGCGCGCTCGGCTTCGGCGACGACGCCCACCGCTTGGGCCTCCTCGAAGGCCGCCTTTCGAGCGCGCTCGGGTTCGACGGGCGCGCGAGTCTCGAAGACGGCCTCGCGTTCGAGAAGCTTGGCGAACCCCCGGACCAGCTTGAAGTGGTCGGCTTCGGGTTCCAACTCCCGGAGCGCGGCGTCGAGCGTCTCCTTGGATTCGCCGACGTGACCCTGAAAGGTGCCGAGGACCCGCGCCGCGAGCGGGCGGTGGCTCCGGTCGGCGAACTGCGGATGGTAGCCGCCCCCGGCGCGCGAGACCCGCAACAGGTCCTTGGTCAGCATACCCGGTTCTCGGGGCGGAGCCTACAAAAGCGGTCGGAAGCAGAAGACTCATTCCGGTGGACTGGGACGGAGACCTATGCGCAGACGTGACACCCTGCGGAAATGTGTCGGGGTCGTGACGGTCGGCGGACTGGGTGCCCTCGCTGGCTGTACCGGGGGCGGCGACGCCGACGACGGCGGGGAAGCGAACCTCGCCGTCGAGGGGTTCGACCACGGCGCGGACGATTCGGGCGAATTAGTCGTCACCGTCACCGTCGAAAACGACGGCGACGCCGAGGGGTCGGGGACGCTGTACGTCGAGGTCGAAGCGGGCGAGGACATCACGCGAGAGAGTCAGGAAGTGACCGTGGCTCCCGGCGGGTCCGAGACGTACGACCTCAAGTTCCCGTTCGACTACGAGCGGTTCCGAGACCAGGGGAGCATCAGCCTCGACCTCCGAACCTGACCGGAGCTACCGGTGACGGTGGCTGAGTCGAACTACCGACGGCGCTCGGCGACTCGTTCCTCGGCTGTTTCGGCGCTCACGACCTCGTACAGCAGGGCGGCCCGGTCGTCGCTTTTCGGACGGAGAATCCGGCCGAGTCGCTGAGTGAACTCGCGTTCGCTCCCGCTTCCCGAGAGAACGACCGCCACGTTCGCGTCGGGCACGTCCACGCCCTCGTCCAGCACGTTCGAGGTCACGATTCGGGAGTAGGTTCCGTCGCGGAATCGCTCCAGAATCTCGCGGCGCTCGGCGGTCGGGGTCTGATGGGTGAGCGCGGGGAGCAGGAACCGCTCCGAGAGCCGATACACGAGGTCGTTGTGCGCGGTGAAGACGATGATTCGGTCGTCGCGGTGGTCGTCGAGAATCGCTTCGAGCGTCTCGACTTTGGCGTCACTGTTCATCATGACCTCGCGAGCGCGCTGTTTGGCGAGGAGGGCTTCGCGCGCCTTCGGGTCGGACCCCGACCGCTTGACCAACTCCTGATAGTCGCTCCCGCTCTGCATACTGATGTTCGAGCGCGCGAGGTAGTCGATGAACACCTGATTTTCGGCGTCGTAGCGCTCGCGCTCGTCGGCCGTGAGTTCGACTTCGAGGCGCTTGATGTCGTAGGGCGCGAGGTGCTCGCCCGCCAATTCCTCGGGAGCGATGGCGTACGCCTTCTCGCCCACGAGGTCGGCGACCACCTCGTGTGCGCCGTCCGGGCGCTCGAACGTCGCGGTCAGGCCCATTCGGGCAGGGGCCGCGAGCAGACGCGCGATGTCGCGGTACCCCTCGCCGCCGAGGTGGTGGACCTCGTCGAAGATGACGAGACCGAATCGGTCGCCGAGTTCGTCGGCCCGGAGGTATGCCGAGTCGTACGTCGAGACGGTGAGGGGTTCGACGGTCTGCTCGCCGCCGCCCATCTGGCCGACCGGAATGCCGAACTCGGATTCGAGTTCGGCCCGCCACTGCTCCAGCAGGTCTATCGTCGGAACGACGACGAGCGTCGCGGTCTGAAGACTCTCGATGGCTTTCAGTCCGATGACGGTCTTGCCGCTCCCTGTCGGGAGTTCGAGGACCCCCTGCCGGTTCGCGTCCTCCCACGCCGAGAGCGCGTCTCGCTGATACGCCCGGAGTTCGTAACTCGACGCGACTCCCGGGAGGTCGGGCGCGTCGAGGACCGAATCCTCGTATCGGACTCCCTCCTCGTCCAGATGCTCGCGGAGCGCGGCGTACCTGAACGCGGGCGCTCGTCGGGTCTTCGACCGAGCGTCTGCCTCGGTGTAGGGCAGGTCGCGGTCGGTCTCGACCCGGAGGGTTCCGCCTTCGAACGCGAGCGTCGTGTCGGGCACGGCTTACCTCCCCGTCGGTCCCGGCAGGACATAAACGGACTGCTACCGTGAGCGTCGGGCGAGTGCGGTGGGTCGGCCGGTCCGGCCGACCCACCGCGAATCGGCCGGTGACGCTTTCTATCGGAACTCAGGCGGTGACGCTTTCCACCGAGAAACACCCGGTGACACCCTCTACAGGAAATCGGCCGGTGACGCCAACCCCGGGTGGGACTGAAAGGGGCCGTCCGGTCGCGCAACGCTTGGTCGTCTCTGCGGGCAACTATTCGCGCCGACGCGGTGCGGAAAGGCGCGAATATCCCACAGAGCGACCGCGACCGGGCGGGGGCTTTCGAGGCGTTCTTCGAGGTAGATCTCACGGCTCAGACCACGTAACGCGTTTCGAGGGTATCTCGTTCTGAACCGGTCCAAAAGAACCGCGAGAAAACAGCTCTCGATGTCTCTACCAGCACAATCCGAGCCACGAAGACGACTCCACGCAGTCGGGCACGTCGGTTAAGTTTCCGGACGGCCTACCCCGACCAAGGACCATGGGGGACCAAGACCGACGCCGGACCGCGAGACTCGTGGACCGAATCATCGAGGAGGTCGCGGCGTGGCCGCACGTCAACACCAACGAACACCGGTTCGAGGGCCGGGAGTTCACCCTCGGGCCGCGGGAGGTGGGCCACGTTCATCGGTGGGGAATCGTTGACGTGCCGTTCACAAAGCGCCTCCGGGACCAACTCATCTCGGAGGGCAAGACCGGCGAGCACCACGTCGTCCCCGAATCGGGGTGGACCACGCTCTACGTCGAGGGCGACGAGGACGTGGAGCACGCGACGTGGTTGTTGCGTCTCTCGTACCTCTACCACGTCACGACGCTCAAGCGGACGCCCGTCGGGGCCGAGAAGTTCGCGGACGTGGACGTTGACGAGGAACTGGCGGAGTTGGGTGTTAGCGACGAAGTGACGACGGCGTTCGAGCGGCGGGGCCGCGACGAGTGACCTGTTTCTGAATGCTTAAACACGCCCAACCACTCCTACCAAGTATGACCGACGAGGAAGCCACCGAGCAGGTTCGAGCGGACGCCGAACCGGCGGCCGACGACGCTGACGCCGGGACTGAATCGGCTGTCGAAACCGACGACGCCCTCGGCCCGAAGAGCACCTCGCTCGTCGCCAAGGTCGCGCTCGAAGACGACTCGCTCGCCGACGACCTCGAAGCCCACCTCGCGGACCTCGAAGCCGAGGCCGCGAGCGCGGCGGACGCCCGCGAGCGCGCGGAGGAGTTAGAGTCCAAACTCAAGCGCAACCGGGCCGACTTCCAGAACTACAAGAAGCGCGCGAAAAAGCGCCAAGAACAGATGGAGGCTCGCGCGACCGAGGACCTCGTCGAGCGCCTGCTCGACGTTCGGGATAACCTCGTGCGCGCGCTCGACTCGGACCACGACGACGTCGAGAGCATTCGGGAGGGCGTCGAAATGACGCTCAAAGAGCTAGACCGGGTGTTCGCCGACGAGGACGTCTCGGAAATCGACCCCGAACCCGGCACCGAGACCGACCCCCAGCGCCACGAGGTGATGATGCGAGTCGAGAGCGACCAACCCGAGGGCACCGTCGCGGACGTGTACCAACCGGGGTACGAGATGGGCGAGAAAGTCCTGCGGGCCGCGCAGGTCACCGTCAGCGACGGCGGCGAGTAGCGTCACTCCGACGGATAGCTCTGGGGAGTCTGCTGTCCGTGCGGAGACGGACCTCTGCGCTCGGAGACTTTGGTGGGGCTTCGATGTCGAACGATGACCACGTCGTACGCCCCGTCGGTCGCGATACTCTGGCCGACGGTCGCCATCGACGAAACGAAGTGTCCGGCGTTGTCGCTCCCGACGAACACCATCCGGGCGTCTTCGTTCTTCGCGATGTTCCGGACGCGCTTCGCGATGGTTCCCGACGGCGCGTACCGGTCCACAATTTCGTACTGGAATTCGGCTTTCGGGCACAGACTCGTCACACCCTCGTGGAGGTCCGTCACGAGCGACTCCATGTCGAGTGCCTCGTTCGGCCCAATCCATCCGCGCTCTCTCGCGTAGTCGGTGTTCCCGCTCGGAATCACGCTCACCGCGAGTACGTCTTCGTCGAATACGGTCGCGAACTCGGCCGCACGAAGGAGCGCTGCTTCCGATAGGTCCGACCCGTCGAACGGAACGAACAGCGTCATACCAAGAATATTTGGCATCTTCGATAAATATGTTCCGAGTTCTTTTTAGAAATCGGAGCAAACGCGAAATAGAGGCCGTATCGCAGTGCGAATCGCTCTCCGGCGCGGACGTGTCGGTCGCCCTCGACTCGTGGTCCTCGACTCGCGGGCCGGGTGGCGAGAGGGTGTCGCGACCTTCACCCAGCGAAAAGTCGAATTGCGGTCGGATATATAAGTATGGTATCCTGTGTCGAACCGGATCTGGAAAACCGCAAGCGGGCGGCCACCCCTCTCTGCGAAGCGAAACGCCGAGACTAGCAAGGCTTAAAGGTCAGAACGCGCAACGTTCGAACAAGATGGCGAGTAACAAGATTCTGGGAATCGACCTCGGAACCACGAACAGCGCGTTCGCGGTCATGGAGGGCGGCGACCCGGAGATTATCGTCAACGGCGAGGGCGACCGCACCACGCCCTCGGTCGTCGCATTCTCCGACGACGGCGAGCGTCTCATCGGCAAGCCCGCGAAGAACCAAGCCGTCCAGAACCCCGAGCGCACGCTTCAGTCCATCAAGCGCCACATGGGCGAGGACGACTACACCGTCGAAATCGAGGGCGAGGAGTACACGCCCGAGCAGATTTCGGCGATGATACTCCAGAAAATCAAGCGCGACGCCGAGGAGTACCTCGGCGACGACGTGGAGAAGGCGGTCATCACGGTCCCCGCGTACTTCAACGACAAACAGCGCCAGGCCACGAAGGACGCCGGAGAAATCGCTGGCTTCGACGTCGAGCGCATCGTCAACGAGCCGACCGCGGCGTCGATGGCGTACGGTCTCGACGACGAATCCGACCAGACGGTTCTCGTCTACGACCTCGGGGGCGGCACCTTCGACGTGTCCATCCTCGATTTGGGCGGCGGTGTCTACGAGGTCGTCGCCACCAACGGTGACAACGACCTCGGGGGCGACGACTGGGACGAGGCCATCATCGACTACCTCGCTGAGGAGTTCGAGAACGACCACGGCATCGACCTCCGAGAGGACCGTCAGGCGCTCCAGCGCCTGAAGGACGCGGCCGAGGAGGCCAAAATCGAACTCTCCTCGCGGAAGGAGGCCGACGTCAATCTCCCGTTCATCACGGCGACCGACTCAGGTCCGGTCCACCTCGAAGACAGTATCACCCGCGCGAAGTTCGAGTCGCTGACTTCGGACCTCATCGACCGCACGGTCGAACCGACCCAGCAGGCGCTCTCGGACGCGGGCTACGACGAGAACGACATCGACGAGGTCATTCTCGTCGGCGGTTCGACCCGGATGCCACAGGTCGGCGAGAAGGTCGAGGAACTCACCGGTCAGGAGCCGAAGAAGAACGTCAACCCCGACGAGGCCGTCGCGCTGGGCGCGGCGATTCAGGGCGGCGTCCTCTCGGGCGACGTGGACGACATCGTACTGCTCGACGTGACGCCGCTCTCGCTCGGTATCGAGGTCAAGGGCGGCCTGTTCGAGCGACTCATCGACAAGAACACCACGATTCCGACCGAGGAGAGCAAGGTGTTCACCACGGCCGCGGACAATCAGACCTCCGTGCAGGTTCGCGTCTTCCAGGGCGAGCGCGAAATCGCCAACGAGAACGAGCTCCTCGGCGAATTCCAACTGACGGGCATCCCGCCCGCACCCGCCGGAACGCCCCAAATCGAGGTCGGCTTCAACATCGACGAGAACGGCATCGTCAACGTGACCGCCGAGGACCAAGGCTCGGGCAACTCCGAGGAAATCACCATCGAGGGCGGCGCAGGTCTCTCGGACGACCAAATCGAGGAGATGCAGGAGGAAGCCGAGAAACACCGCGAGGAGGACGAGAAGCGCCGCGAGCGCATCGAGGCCAGAAACGAGGCCGAGAGCGCGGTCCAGCGCGCCGAGACCCTGCTCGAAGAGAACGAGGAGAACGTCGACGACGACCTCGAGGCCGAAATCGACGCCGAAATCGAGGACGTGCAGGCAGTCCTCGAAGACGAGGACGCCACCACCGAGGAACTCGAAGACGCCACCGAGAGCCTGAGTCAGGCGCTTCAGGAAATCGGCAAGCAGATGTACCAACAGCAGGCCCAAGCCGGTGCGGGCGGCGCGGGCGCTGGACCGGGCGGTGCAGGCCCCGGCGGCGCGGCGGGTGCCGGACCGGGCGGCATGGGCGGCCAGGCCGGACCCGGCGGCAACGGCGCGGGCGACGAGGAGTACGTGGACGCCGACTTCGAAGACGTAGAGGACGACGAGGACGACCAGTAGTTCGGCCCGTCGTCGCAACGCACCCTTGAAGTAACTCCGTCGTTTACCGACTGACAACGAATGAGCGAGGACTTCTACGACGTACTCGGCGTGAGCAGGGACGCCGACGAGGACGAGATAAAATCGGCCTACCGCGACAAGGCGACCGAGTACCACCCCGACGTAAGCGACGACCCCGACGCCGAGGAGAAGTTCAAGAAGATACAGAAGGCCAAGGAAGTCCTGACCGACGACCAGAAGCGTCAGGCCTACGACCAGATGGGCCACGACCGCTTCGAGCAGACCGAAAAGCGCGGCGGTTTCGACGGCGGCCCCGGCGGCGCGGGCGGCATGGGCGGCCAAGGTCCCTTCGGCGGGATGGGCGGACAGGGCGGCATGGGCGACATCTTCGAGCAGTTCTTCGGCGGCGGCGGTCGCGGCCAGTCGAACCGCCCGCAGAAGGGCAACGACCTCCGAACCCACCTCACCGTCGACCTCGAAGACGCCTACGAGGGCGTCCAGAAGCAGGTCAGCATCAGACGACCCGAGCGGTGTGACACCTGCGACGGCGACGGCCACCCGCCGGGAACCGACTCGAACACCTGCCGGGAGTGCAACGGTCGCGGGCAGGTCACCCAGGTCCAGCAGACGCCCCTCGGCCGAGTCCAGCAGACTCAGACCTGCCGGAGATGCGGCGGCGAGGGCGAAATCTACTCCGAGACGTGCGACGACTGCGGCGGCGACGGCGTGGTCCAGCGCGAGGCGACCCTCTCGGTCGAGGTACCCGCTGGCATTCAGACCGGCCAGACGCTCCAGATGGAGCGCGAGGGCGCGCCCGGACCCAACGGCGGCCCGAACGGCGACCTCCTCATCGAGGTCGAAGTCGAGGACCACCCAGACTTCGAGCGCGACGGCGACGACCTCCACCACCAGCACGCCATCTCGTTCCCGCAGGCGACGTTCGGCGACACCGTGGAAGTTCCGACCGTCGATGGCTCGGTCGAGATGGACGTGCCCGCCGGAACCCAGAGCGGCGAGCAGTTCCGCCTCAAGGGCAAGGGGATGCCTCGTCTCCGGCGGCGCGGCCACGGGGACCTCTACGTGCAGGTGCAGGTGGTCACGCCCGAGAGCCTGAACGACGAACAGCGCGAGGCGCTCGAACAGTTCGCGGAGGCGGGCGGCGAGGAAGTCAACGTCGAGCAGGGCTTCTTCGAGAAAATCAAGAACTCACTATAACCCACCTTTTTCCGCCTCGGGTTCTCGAAGACCGCGAACTCCGTTCGCGGTCTTCGGCCACCGCTCGGCGCAAAAATCTGGACCAAAAAGGCCGCTCGCTGACGCTCGCGGTACAAAAACTGGTGCGCGCGCTTCGCGCGCTGCGCTCTGTTCGTGTGGCTCGAAAACAGCTTTCGGCTCGAAACGCCCGCCTCGTTCGAACGATACTGACCGAAACGCACCGGAGCGAGGCGCTCGCGCCTCGCTCCGGCGCGCTATCGCCGCGGCAGATGCTCGTCGAGCGCTGCGGTCACGCCGTCCAAATCCTCAATTTCGTCGAGGTCGCGGCGAACGTCGCGCAAGCCTCGCGCCGACCACCCCGCGCGGTGGAGTACCAGTGCGTCGTCGGTCACCGAGTACGAGTCGAACGCCGACCACGACACGATTCGCTTGTGAACGGGCATCGCGACCAGCAGTCCGGCGTCGGTCACCGCGAACGTCCGCTCGGTGGTCGCACCTATCAGGCCCGCGCCCAAGGGTACGAGGAGATTGAACAACCACTGCAGGGAGCCGTACTCGGTGGCGAACGAGACGAGGAGACCAATCATCCCCCCGCCCATCAGAACGACGACAGCCCAATTCGTGATTCGGCGGTCGCGTTCCGGCCCACGGGCGCGGAACCGGGCCGACTCCTCGGCGTCGGCGAGGACGGCCTTCACGTGTCGGTTCTGTGCCGCGACCGCGAGGCCCGTGCCGACGGCCGCGCCCGCGAGCATCCCGAGCATTGCCACGCCGACCGAGGCTGACGACCCGACTCCGCCCCCGATGGAACCGAACATGAGCGCGGCCCCGAAGCCGAACCCGACGATGGGGGCGAGCCACACCCACCGGGTCGAGCCGAGTCGAACCGCGAGCGACTCGTCGCGCGCGACCCACCCGACCGCGGCCGTGACCCCGACCGTCGTTCCGAGCACGGCGAAAAACAGCGCGGCGGCGTCGGTCGTGACGCCGACCGCGAGACCGAGCGTGACCGCGGGAACGACCAGCGCCGCGACGTACAGACCCGCGAGGAGGCCGAAGAACGCGTCGGTGGATTCGGTCGTCGCGTCCCGTGACTCGGGTGTCGATTGCATTCGCTCGTACGTTTCGTGTCGGGTCGCAAAAACGTTCGGTCGCCGAGCAGACGCGTCGGCACTCACGCCCACTCGATTTCGAGGCCCTCGTGAACCCCGAACTCCAGCGCGTTCACGAGGTAGTGGGCGACGACCACGACCAGCAGACTCCCCGTGAGGACGAACGCCGCGGCCAGCACGAACCCGAGCATCCCGGTCACCACCACGCCGCCGGGCCCCTGCGCGCCATGACCGACCGCGAACGCGACGGTCGAGAGTCCGGCCAACAGCCACGGCGAGAGACCGAATCCCGCGGCGAACACGCCGACGAGCGCCGCCCGAAACAGAAGCTCCTCGAACACCGCAATCGTCGGGAGGACGACCCCGAGCAGAATCGCCCACCCCGAGAGCGTGTCGGGCGCGAGCTCCTCGCGGAGGCCCTCGGAGTACTCGATGCCGGTCGCCTCGAGGACCTCGGTACTCAGTTCGTTAGCGACGTAGAGCGCGACCCCGAGGACCGAACCGACCGCGACCGCCGGGAGACCCGCGTTCCACGGGTCGCCGACCGCCACGCCGAGGTCCGCGAGCGGAATCGAGCCGAAGAGCGCCGCGCCCACGAGTATCACGCCGAAGAAGCCCTGACTCACCGCGACGTTCGCCAGCAACGCCCCGGTGGTCATCGACTCCAGCGACGGGCCGCTCGCCGGGTCGGCGTCCTCCTCGGCGGCGTTTTCGCCCCACGGCGTTTCGTCGTCGCGCCACGGGGTCTCGGACTCGTCGTCGGGAGCCTCGCCTTCCCGGCCGGTATCGACGGCGCGCCCGACCCCGCTTGCGCGGCGCTCGACGCGGGCGGCACCCGTGGCAGGAATTGCCCCGTCGGCTTCGGCGTCCGTCGCTGGTCTGCTCTCGCCGCTCTCGCCCTCGGCATCGGCGAACATCGCCTGCGAGGCGCGGGCCAAGAGGATGAGCAGGCCGAGGACCAGCAGGGTGACGGCGGCGAACGACTCGTACTCCGGCGCGGGAGACATCGAGTGGACGTACGAACCCCGCCGGGAAAAATCGGTGGCTTCTCTCCTCCTTGGGGTGGACGCGGACCGGTACCGGACACCGGCCGAGTATCGGACGCCCGGTGAGAACTGGACACCGCCTGAGTACCGGACAATGGACAGGACCACTGGTGAGCAAATTACTTGTCTCACCCCCTCAATTTCTGCCACACGGAGCTATCATGGATACACTCGAAGACGTAGACGAGGTGGTTCACGAACCCGGCGAGGAGTTCGTGGAATCGACGAACGTGTATCGGTTCATGCAGGAGCACGGCATCGACGACTACGACGAACTCATCGAGCGGACGACCGGCGACGTGGAGTGGTTCTGGGACGAGATAATCGACTACCTCGACATCGACTTCTACGAGGACTACGACGAGGTCCGCGACGATAGCGAGGGACCCCAGTTCTCGGAGTGGTACCCCGGCGGCGAACTCAACATCGCGCACAACGTGGTGGACCGCCACGCCCGGCCCGACAGTGAGACCCGAAACAAGGAGGCGTGCATCTGGGAGGGCGAGGACGGCGAGGTTCGGGAGATTACGTTCCACGAACTCCGCCGCGAGTCGAACATGGTCGCCAACGCGCTCGAAGAACGGGGCGTCGGGAAGGGCGACGCGGTCGGCCTCTACATGCCGATGGTCCCCGAAGTCATCTCCATCCTCTACGGCGCGTTCAAGGTCGGAGCCATCGTCGTCCCCATCTTTTCTGGCTTCGGCGTCGAGGCGACCGCGACCCGCATCGAGGACCCCGAGTGCTCGGTCCTCTTTACGGCAGACGGCTTCTACCGCCGGGGGAGCGAGGTGTATCTCAAGGATACCGCCGACGAGGCCATCGAGCAGGCGGGCTACGTCGAACACACCGTCGTCTACGATAGATTCGGCAGTAGCGAGGAAGACATCTCTTGGCACGACGACCGCGACGAGTGGTGGGCCGAGGCGGTCGAGACCCAGTCCGACGAGTACGACACCGTGGCGATGGACTCGCGCGACGAGTCGATGATTCTGTACACCTCCGGCACCACCGGCAAGCCGAAGGGCACGGTCCAGACCCACGCCGGGCAGTTAGTCCAGTGCGCGAAGGAGATTTACTTCGGCTTCGACCACAAGCCGAGCGACCGCTTCTTCTGGGTGAGCGACATCGGGTGGATGATGGGACCGTGGACGCTCATCGGCAACCACGCGTTCGGCGGCACCGTCTTCATGTACGAGGGTGCGCCCGACTACCCCGACCCGGACCGCTTCTGGTCGATGATAGACCGCCACGCCATCTCGACGTTCGGTATCTCGCCGACCGCGATTCGCGCGCTCCGGAAGTACGGCGACGAGTGGCTGGAGGGCCACGACCTCTCGACCGTCCGACTGCTCGGTTCGACCGGCGAACCGTGGGACCCCGAGAGCTGGCAGTGGTTCTACGAGAACGTCGGCGGGAGCGAAGCCCCAATCATCAACATCTCGGGCGGTACCGAAATCTGCGGCTGTTTCCTGATGCCGATGCCCATCCAGTCGCTCAAGCCCTGTACGCTCGGCGGGCCGGGACTCGGGATGGACATCGACATCGTGGACTCGCAGGGCGAGTCCATCGCCGACACTCACGAACGGGGCTTCCTCGTCGCACGGGACTCCGCGCCGTCGATGACGAAGGGCCTCTGGCAGGACGACCAGCGATACCTCGCCGAGTACTGGTCGTCGTTCGAGGACCCGCCGCTGTGGGACCACGGCGACTGGGCGCAGAAGGACGAGGACGGCTTCTGGTTCCTCCACGGCCGGGCTGACGACGCCATCAACGTGGCCGGGCGGAAGGTCGGTCCCGCCGAAGTCGAGGGCGCGCTCATCGACCACTCGGCAGTCAATCAGGCCGCCGCGGTCGGCGTGCCCGACGACACCACCGGACAGGCCGTGGTCGCGTACGTCATCCTCGAAGGCGACTACGACGCGGACGACGACCTCCGCGAGGAACTCCGCGAGCAGGTCGGCGCGGAACTCGGCAAGCCGTTCCGACCCCGCGAAATCCTGTTCGTCTCCGAGTTCCCCAAGACCCAGTCGGGCAAAATCATCCGGCGGGCCATCGAAGCGACCTACACCGGCGAGGATTTGGGCGACATGAGCAGCATCGAGAACCCCGCCGCGTTAGCGGACTTGGAAGACGCCCAGTAACCGAACTCAGGCGCACAGCATTCCGGTTTCGACCGTCCCGTTCGATTCTATCCATATTTCCGTCGTACACAGGTCGTCCGGTCCCTCCACGTTGAACGACTCGGGCTCGCGGTCGCCGACGGTCACGACGAGTCGGTAGTAGTGACCGTACGCCGTCGCGTTCTCCCACGAGATTCGCTCGTCGGGTTCGACGCGAACCGTCTCCGAGACCGTCACGTTCGAACCGTTCGCCGACGTAACTTCGACGTGTATTCGGTGGGTTTCGTTGTCGTTGTTCGAGATGTGGAGGTCGTCCATCGCCGAGTGCGACCTGTCGTCGCTCAGAAACGTGACACCGGCTACGCCGAAGACGACGAGTCCGAAGAGTGCGAGGCCCGCGAACCAGATTGCGAGACCCTTGAAGAACGTCGAGTCGGCCATTTCACGTTTCTCTCCTTGCTGGAGTAGTAAGCCTTCTGTGATTTTGGCATCCCAGGAAATCGCTCAAACGACTTCGCTCGGCCGAACGACCGTCTTTTCGGGCGCATCTCCGACCGCGACCGCGAAATCTCCGGTCGCGCCCTCGTCGGGAAGCAGCATCGCCGCGCCCGCGAGCAGGGGCGCGAGGACGCCCGCGACCACGGTTCCGGGGTCGGCGAGCGAAGCGCGGACCGCCACCTCGTCGCCGGGTTCGAGATTCCAGTCGTCAGCCACCTCTCGGGCCGCCTTCAGAAGCCCCCTGTGCGAATAGTCGCGGTCGCGGGGGGGGGGGGGGGGGGCCGCCCCCCCCCCCCGCCGGGGGGGTGGGGGGAGGGGGA
>NZ_ML974134.1:37697-119251 GCF_004143485.2 Halorussus amylolyticus
CCCACCCCCCGGGGGTTATTGGGCGGGGGCGGGGCCGTCCCCGGGGGCCCCGCCCGCGACCGTCTCGGGGTCGAGTGGCGTCTCGGGAAACGCGGGGTTCTCGCTCCACACGTCGCGCTCGAAGTGGTGAATCGCGGGGTCGTCGGGCGGGCCGCCGTAGGCGACCCGCTGGCCGCCCGGCGGAAGGTGATAGCCTCCGATGTCGTCGCGGGGGGCGACCGCGACGCGCGCGTCGCGGTCGCCCGACTCCCCGAATTCGGTTCGAGCGCCGAGCAGGGCCGCCCCGAGCAGGGCGAAAATCGCTTCCGGCGCGGGGTCGTCGGCGACCGCGACGGTCGCGTCCTCGTGGACGCCCACCCGCCGAAAGAAGTTGCCCGTCTTCCACGCGGTCGTGCAGAATCGGTGGTAGTCGTAGGCCCGATTTCCGCGCGGAGCGACGAGCGCGGGGTCGTCGCCTCTGCGCTCGCGCGCCACGAGGTCGCCGAGAGTTTCCATGCCCGGCGGTTGGGGCGCCGGGAGAAAAGTCTCGCCGATTCGTTCCGGTCGGTCGCGTCGCTCACCTTCGGCTACGCGGCGTTGCACGCGGCAAAAAGCGGCGGACTCGGCTCAGTTCGCGGGGACCGATTCGGCGACCTGCTCGGCTTCGTCGTCCTCTCCGCCCGACAGCAGCGTGCTGACCGCGACCGAGAGACCGGTCACGACGCCGATTTTCGTGCTAAACCGTTCACCACCGACCGCGCGGACGGCGAGCGTTGCGACGACGAACGCGACGATACCGCTTACGAGGCTCTTTTTGAAACCCATGTTCGATACTACGACACGTCACCTAAAAGAGGTACCGACGTTTCCCGGCGCGTGAGAGTGGCTGACGGGGGCGGTAGCTCGCCGGTCGAAAGAACTGAAAAATCCGCGACTCGATTGTCGCGAAGTGCGCTTACTGCGGGCTGGGACTGCCGGTGCCCGACCGACCGACCTGCCGTTCGAGGGCGGAGCCGGTGATGTTCTTGAGGCGGTCGACGAGCCCGTCCTTCTCGGGTTCGCCCGCGAGGGCGACTTCGAGGACTTCGCTGATGTGGCTGACGGGGATGATTTCGATTTGCTCCTCGTACTCGGCCTCTATCATCACGTCGTCCTCGTTGGCCTTCGGGATGATGACCCGGTCGAGACCCGCCTTCGCGGCGGCCTCGATTTTGTGGGTCACGCCGCCGACCGGGAGCACGTCGCCCCGGACCGACAGCGACCCCGTCATCGCGAGGTCCTGCTCGACCGAGATTTCTTCGAGTGCGGAGATGACCGCCGCGGCCACCGTAATCGACGCCGAATCGCCGTCCACGCCCTGCTGGCCCGCCTGGACGAACTGGATGTGAACGTCCTTCTGGGAGATGTCCTCGTCGGAGAACTTCTTGATGATAGCCGAGACGTTCTGGACGGACTCCTCGGCCATCTCCTTGAGCTGTCCGGTCGCGATGACGTTGCCCGGCCCCTGCGAGGGCGTGACTTCCGCCATCACGGGCAGGACGATACCCGAGTCTTCGCCCATGACCGCGAGACCGTTGACCCGACCGACGACGTCGCCTTGGTTGACGGTGAGTTCGTAGTCCTTGCGGCGCTCGATGTACTCGTCGGCGACCTGCTGTTCGATGGAGCGACTCCGGCGCTTGGCCTGAAGCACGTCCTTGCGCTCGGTCTGGGGTTTGTCCGCGGCGCGGGCGATGTCGCCCGCGACCCGGACGAGTCCGCCGAGGTCCCGAAGCTTGAGCGTGAGGTGGTCCTTCCGGCCCGACCGGCGCTGGGCTTCGAGGATGACCTCCTCGACCGCTTCCTGCGAGAAGTGGGGCAGGCGGCCGTCCTTCTCGACTTCTTGGGCGATGAACCGGGTGTACTTCCGGCGCATCTCGGCGGTGTCCTCGATGGTGTCGTCCATGTACACCTCGTACCCGTAGCCCTTGATGCGCGAGCGGAGCGCGGGGTGCATGTTCTCCATCGCGTCCATGTTCCCGGCCGCAATCATGATGAAGTCACACGGGACGGGTTCGGTCTGGACCATCGCGCCCGAGGAGCGCTCGGACTGGCCCGTAATCGAGAACTCGCCCTCCTGAATCGCGGTCATCAGCTTCTGCTGGGTTCGGATGTCGAGCGTGTTGATTTCGTCCACGAACAGCACGCCCTTGTTGGCCTTGTGGATGGCCCCCGGTTCGACGCGGTCGTGGCTCGGGGTCTCCATCCCGCCGGACTGGAACGGGTCGTGGCGCACGTCGCCGAGCAGCGCGCCCGCGTGGGCACCCGTGGCGTCCTCGAACGGCGCGGTGGTCTGGTCGGCGGCGTTGACCAGCAGATTCGGAATCATCGCGTCGCTTCCCCGCGACCCGTAGCGGAACGCGAGGTAGACGACGGCGGCCGCGACGATTCCCAGCAGCGGTCGCCCCGCGATGAGGAGCGCGTACCCCACCACGACGGCGATGATGACCCACATCAGGAACGACCGCATCTGATTGCGCTTGCGGGCCTCTTCTTTGTGCGCGTCGATTATCTGTTCGCCCTTTCCTGCGGGGACGGTTCGAACCTTCGGCTCGTTGCCGTCGTCCGGGTTGTGGTAGACCAGCACGTCCTGCAAGTCCTCTTTCGGCAGCAGCTCGCTCATCGCCTTTGCGAGCATCGACTTGCCCGTGCCGGGCGTGCCAATCATCATCACGTGACGGCGCTGTTTCGCCGCCTTCTGGACGACGTCGCGTGCGTGGTCCTGTCCGATGACTTGGTCCACCAGTCGGTCCGGAATCTCGATTTCGTCGGTCGTCTCGATGTCCAAGCCGCCGAGCAGGTCGCCCTCGGCGACCTCCTCGTCTACGATGTCGGGTGCGACATCGGTACCGAGGTCTTCGAACTCCGAGCCCCCCTGCTCGCGGGTCTGCTCCTCCTCGTGGGTTTGCTCCTGCTCGCGGGTCTGCTCCCGTTCGCGGGCTTTCTCCCTCGACGGAGCGTCGGTATCGGTATCGTTACTCATAGAACTGTCCTGTACGTATCCGAATGGAGGGCAGGAGAACTGATATACTTTCTCCCTCCGACTTTGCGGAGCCGTGTGGCTTCATTCGCCCTGAGACGCCCCGAAACGAGTGTTTCGGCCGAATACCGCGACTCGCCACCCTTATAAAACCTCCCCGCGCAACGTCACGTATGACCCGCGGGTTCTACATCGGGCGGTTCCAACCCTACCACAACGGCCACCACAACGTGGTCCAGAGCATCGCCGAGGACGTGGACGAACTCGTCCTCGGCATCGGGAGCGCCGGGGACTCACACAGCCAGCACGACCCGTTCACGGCGGGCGAGCGCATCATGATGATAACCAAGTCGCTGGTCGATTCGGACCTCGTGACCTACGCAGTTCCCATCGAGGACCTGGACCGAAACTCGGTCTGGGTCAGCCACGTCCAGAGCATGAGTCCGGACTTCGACGTGGCGTACTCCAACAACCCCCTCGTCATCCAACTGTTCAAGGAGGCGGGCGTCGAGGTTCACCAATCCCCGATGTTCAACCGCCACGTCTTGGAGGGGACCGAGGTCCGCGAGCGCATGATAGACGGCAAAGACTGGGAGCGCCTCGTCCCCGACCCGGTGGTGGACGTAATCGGGGAAATCGACGGCATCGAGCGCATCCAGCGCGTGAGCGACTCGGACAGCAACGGGGAGTAGACGGGGTTCGTAGGGGCACCGACCAGTGAACTCGGCGCGCGAGAAACGCGCGAGGGACGACTGAGCGACCGGAGGGAGTGAGGGAGTCGGCTGGGGAGGACGTGGCCGTCGCGGTTGCGGTGCGGTTCTTCTAGGTGACGTGTGAGCAGGACGCTTCTGTGTCGTCTACAATCTATAACCTTACATTCACCATCAGAGCGTCCTGCTCACACTCCACAAATGAGAAACCGCGACGGCCACACCCTCCCCAACCGACTGCGGTCCTCGGTCGTCGCTCCGCTTCTCCCTGCGGTCCTCATCCCTCGCGCGAAGAAGGCGGGACGCCAAACTGCGGCGTCCCGCCAGCACGCGCCGGAAGACGAGCCGCGTCTTCCGAGCCTGCGCTCGCACCGTCGGACCACGGTCCGACGAGCCTGCACTCGCTTCGCTCGCGCAGACGCTGAGTGGGTTGTTCCACCGGTTGGGATGAGTCGAACGTTTCCCGAAGCACTACCCCCGGATTCGAACTCAACCTTTTACACGAAGTCGTACCAACGCTCGCCCATGATAACGCTCGCCTCGGACTTCGGGACGCCCTACCCCGCCGCGATGAAGGGCGTGATACTCCAGCGAACCGACGCCCGACTCGTGGACGTCGCTCACGACTTCCCCCGCCAAGACGTGCGAACCGCGGCGTTCTGGCTCCGGGAGGTCCTGCCGTACTTCCCGCCCGCCGTCCACCTCGTCGTGGTGGACCCCGGCGTGGGAACCGACCGCGCCGCGCTCGCGGTTCGGGCGGGCGACCACGCGCTCGTCGGCCCCGACAACGGGGTTCTGCTCCCGGCGGCCCGCGCGCTGGCGTCGCCCGCAGACGCGGGCGACGCCAGCGCGACGGATACGAGCGCGACTGATGCCGAAATCGAGGTGTTCGAAGTCGAGTACGAGGACGCGGAAACTGCGAGCACCACCTTCCACGGCCGGGACGTGTTCGCGCCCGCGGCGGCCGACGTTCACGAGGCGGGCGTCGAGTCGCTCGAAGAATTGGACCGCGTCGTTCCGCGACAAGACTTCGCGGACCTCCGATTTCCGGCCCCCGACCTCGACGCCGAAACCGAGGAGAACTCCGCAATCGGCGAAGTCCTCGTGGTCGATGGCTTCGGAAACGTCGTCACGAATCTCCCCGGCGACCTGCTCGCGGGCCGCGAGCAGGTCGCCGTGAACGGAGAGAGAAGTCCGGTCGCTCGCGCCTACGCGGCGGTCGAACCCGGCGACCGCCTCGTCACGGTCGGGAGCCACGGCAACGTCGAACTCGCGGTGAATCGGGGCCGGGGCGACGAGGCGTTCGGCCTCTCGGTCGGCGACGAAGTCCGGGTGACGTGGTAACCGTGGAAATCGACGCCTTCGGGGTGATGAACGTCGTCGGCCTGCTCGCGTTCGCGGTCGTCGGGTCGCTCCGGGCCATCGACGCCGACTTCGACGTGCTCGGGGTCGCAGTCTTGGGCGTGATGACCGCGCTCGGCGGCGGCGTCACCCGCGACCTGCTGGTGAACACCGTGCCGGTGGCGCTCCGCTCGACGACCGACGTGAGCGTCGCGCTACTCGGCGTCGTCGCGGGAATCGCGCTCGCACACCTCGGCGACGACCTGACCGACCACTCCGTGGTGCTGCTGCCCGACGCGGTCGGTCTCGCGGCGTTCGCGACGACCGGGGCGCTGGTCGCGGCAGACGCCGGACTCACGGCGTTCGGCGTGGTCACGCTCGCCACCATCACCGGGGTCGGCGGCGGACTGGTGAGCGACATCCTCCTCCAACAGGTCCCGTTCGTCCTCGTGGAGGACTTCTACGCGACCTGCGCGATACTCGGCGGCGTCGTGTTCTGGGCGGTGACTGCGGCGGGCGTCGGCGACGGAATCGGAGCGGGAGTGTGCGCCGCATTCGTGTTCGTCCTCCGTCTGCTTGCGATTCGCTACGAGTGGGAACTCCCGACCGTCTGATAGTGATTGCTGTGCGTATTTTCAGCACTTCCCAGAAATTCTATGTATCGAGGGCCGAATCCGTCGAGCCGTGACTGCCTCCCGGTAGGGAGTCACAGCAATCACTATGAGTTTGACGCGACGCGAGGCGGTACCTCGGACGTGCCGAAGACCGGGTGAAAAAACGACTATCGCTCGGCGTCGGGGTTGCGTTCGGCGTCGCGTCGGGCGGCCACCGTCACGAGACCGAACAGAAGTGCGAGGACCCCCGCGGTCGCCGCCATCCCGAACGCCGCCATCGAGACGGGCGTCATCTCGAACAGGACGACGCCCGCGATTTCCATCGGCACCTCGCGCTCCTGTCCGCTCGCGCCCACGACCGCGCCGAGCAGTCCCGCGAGCGCGACCACGACCACCGCCGCGCCCGCGAGGAAGGGTCGGCCCGAGACTTCCGATGCCTGAGTCACGGTCAGTCGTTGGCGCTCGTCCCGATTAGTGCTATCGGTACGGGGTCGGGCGCTCTCTCGGCGATAGGCGTTCAGTCATCCCTCACCGGTACTCGTTCAGTCGAGCTTTCAGGTCGGCGGCCGCTTCGCCCGCCGCCTCGTCGAAGTCTAAGTCCGAGTCCTCGCCCGCAAAAATGATGCCTCGCGTGGAGTTGACGAGTCCCGCGCCGCTCGTGTCCCCCGCCGGGGTCGCCGCGGTCGCATATCTCGCGGCGGCTTCGGTGTCGCCGCCCTGTGCGCCGACCCCGGGCACGAGGAACGGGAGGTCGGGAACGCGCTCGCGGACCGCCCGGAGTTCGTCAGGCGTGGTCGCGCCGACGACGAGACCCACGTTGTCGTTGTCGTTCCACTCGCTCGCGAGGTCGGCGACTCGCTCGTAGACCAGTTGACCGGAGGCGAGTTCGAGGTTCTGCACGTCCGCGCCGCCGGGGTTCGAGGTGCGACAGAGGAGGAAACAGCCAGCGTCCTCGCGGTCGAGAAACGGCGCGAGCGAGTCCCGGCCGAGGAAGGGGTTGAGTGTGATGGCGTCCACCCGGTCGAGAATCTTCGCGTACTGTCGCGAGGTGTTTCCGATGTCGGCGCGCTTGGCGTCGAGCAGGACCGGAACGCCCTGTTCTCGGGCGTACGCCACCGTCTTCTCCAAGGCGTGCCAGCCGTCGGGGTCCTCGTAGAACGCGGCGTTGGGCTTGAATACGGCGGCGTGCTCGGCGGTCGCGTCGATGATTCGGCGATTGAACGCCCATCGCGGGAGGTCGGCGGCGGCGACTTCGTCGGGAAGGCGGTCGGTGTCGGGGTCGAGACCCACCGAGACGATGCTGTCGATATCGGCGATGCGGTCGGCGAGCCGGCCGAAGAACGCGGTCATCAGCGTAACTTCTGCCACCGCGGATACAAAGCTTGCGTCACGCGACGCGGCGACGTAGTCGGAGGGGACGGGACGACCCCTCCCGAGCGTGACGAGTCGCTTTCGAATCGGTTTCCAACACGGGGGCGAGCGCGGTTCGTCCCGAGACGTGTCACCTCATTCGGACACGTGCAAACCGTTTTCCGATTCGGAAGGTATTTTTTCCCGTATCGTAAATACTCTCCCAATGAGCACCCAATCGACACAGGACAGGATTCTCGCGGTCCTCGAACAGGACGCCCAGGCGTCCTACGCCGAGATTGCCGACCGGGCGAACGTCTCGAAGCCCACGGTCCGGAAGTACATCGACAAACTCGAAGACGAGGGCGTCATCGTCGGCTACTCCGCCGAGGTCGACCCGAAGAAGCTGTCGAGTCAGAGCATCGCGCTGGTCGGCATGGACGTGGCGAGCGAGCAGTACGTCGAGGCCACGCGCGCGCTCAAGGACTTAGACGACATCGAGACGCTGTACACGTCGAGCGGCGACCACATGCTGATGGCCGAGGTCCGCGCCGAGGACGGCGACGCGGTCGGCGAGGTCATCAGCGAGAAGATACTCGAAATCGAGGGCGTGACCGCGGCTCACCCGTCGTTTCTCCAGGAACGCCTGAAGTGACGAGTAGGGGATGGAGGGGTCGTTCGGAGGGTCAGATTAGGAGTCTCGAACGCTCTCGGTCGTACTCTCTTCTGTCGTACTAGACGATCACTTTCATATCGAGACGCTAGCTACTACTTGAGCCAAGGAAAGACCGCACAGCACCGCGACCGCAGGCCTCACACCTCCCCAGCCTCCTGCGTTGCTCGGCCTTCGGCCTGCGCTACTCGTCCCTCGCGCGCCTTGGCGCGGCGCAACACAGCCGCGCCGCGCCAGCACGCGCCGTGTGGACGCCGAACATATCGCTACGTGGTGGATGGTCAGTCGGCGGCCGAAAGCTCGACGCGCTCTAAAGCGCGCTGAATCCGGTCGGAGGCCTCGCGCAACTGCGCTTCGCTGTTGGCGTACGACACTCGGAGGGAGTCGGCGGCGTTCGCACCGAAGTCCGGGCCGGGCGTCATCGCCACGCCCGCGTCTTCGAGGAAGAAGTCGGCGGCGTCGAACGAGTCTCCCGGCAGGTGGCTCACGTCCACGAGGAGGTAGTACGCCCCGCCGGGCGTGTAGCCCAGACTCATCCCCCAGTCCTCGACCGCGTCAACGACGAAGTCCCGGCGCTCGCGGTAGGTGTCCCGGACATCCGCGAGGAAGTCGTCGCCGGATTCGAGTGCGGCGACGCCGCCCGACTGGACGAAGTTGGGCGCGCAGATGAGGGTGTTCTGCGCGATGCGATTGACGTGGCCGACGTACTCGGGCGGCGCGACCAGCCAGCCGAGTCGCCACCCGGTCATGGCGAACCGCTTCGAGAAGCCGTCGAGGACGAAGGCGTCGTCGGTGTATTCGAGAACGGTGTGGTCCTCGCCGTCGTAGGTCAGGCCGTGGTACACCTCGTCGGAGATGACCGTGGCGTCGGCGCGGTCGGCGAGCGCGACCAGCTCTTCGAGCGTCGTCCCGTCGAGGACCGCGCCGGTCGGATTCGCGGGCGAGTTCAGAAGCAGGGCCTCCGTCTCGGAATCCACCGCGCGCTCGAACGCGCTCACCTGCGGGCGGAACCCCTCGTCGGCCGGAAGCGAGACGGTCGAAATCCGGCCGCCGGTCTGGCGGACGAAGTTCGGATAGCACGCGTAGTGGGGGTCGGTGAGGACTACCTCGTCGCCGGGGTCCACGAGCGTCGAGAACGCGAGCAGGAGCGCGGGCGACGACCCGGAGGTCACGACGATGCGCTCGGGAGCCACGTCCACGCCGTACCGGCGGTCGTAGTAGTCCGAAATCGCGGCCCGGAGTTCGGGCTTTCCTTTCGAGGAGGTGTAGCCGGTCTCGCCCGCGCGGAGCGCTGCGACTGCCGCCTCGGTCACCGCTGGCGGCGTGTCGAAGTCGGGTTCGCCGACTTCGAGGTGTACAACGTCGTCCATGCGATTGGCCCGTTCGAGCACGTCCATCGCGGCGAACGGGGTGGTTCGAGTCGCGCGCTCCGAAACCATACTGGCTCCTCATGAGACGCCCGGATATAAACCCTCGATGTGGCGATTCAACTGCCCTGCGGGCTGTCATCACCCGACAATTCCCGGGACGGTGAACCACAAGGAATGGGTTGTTGGAGTCCGAATTTCCGACAATGCCGACCTATCAGCGGGAAGTCCGGGTCGAAGCGCCGCTCGACGAGGTCTGGGAGTTCCACTCCCGTATCGAGGGACTCGAACGGCTTACACCCGACTGGATGCACCTCCGAATCGAATCGGTCCGCGGGCCGGACGGCGACGAGACCGAGATGCTCGACACCGGAACCGAAATCCGGATGGCCATCCGACCGTTCGACGTCGGACCGCGCCAGCGGTGGACCTCGCGCATCACCCGTCGGGACCGGGGCCGAGAGACCGCGATGTTCGAAGACGTGATGGACGACGGGCCGTTTCCGACGTGGCGACACTCTCATCAGTTCTACGCCGCGGCCGACTCCCCGGACGAGGCCACAATCGTCAGGGACCGCGTGGAGTACGAACTCCCGATTGTGGGGGGTCTGCTCGGCCCGCTGGGATGGCTCGGATTCGAGCCGATGTTCCTCGACCGTCACCGCCGGACGAAGCGGATTCTCGAAGACTAATCACGCGCCGACCATCAGCGGCCCGAGCAACACCCCCATCAAGTGGACCCTTCGCGCGCCGAATCTCGCCGGAACCGACCCGACGAGCGTGGCGACCGCGAACACCGAGACGCCGACCCACCCCGCGAACAGCCAACTCACGCCGACCAGCAGACAGAGGACTCCGACCGAGAGCCGCGTGTTATCGACCGCGCCGACCGTCACGAGGTAGCGGTCGCCCACCACGAGGACGAGCGCGAAGCCGACGATTCCCGCGAGTCCCGCGGTGGCGAGTAGAAGCGGGAGATTCACGGGCGCGTTCGCCTCTCGAAGCGCGACCATTACGCCCGTCCGAGGCGCACCGAGCGCGGCCAGCGCGAACAGCGCGAAAATCGTGTTCGAGGTGTTGACGCCACTTGTCGCGACCACGAATCCGCGCGCGCCGGTCGAACCCGGGACGACTGCGAGCGCGAGGACCGCGGCGATGGCCGACGAGACGCCCGGCAGGTAGCCGACGACTGCGCCCGCGACAGCGCCTGCGAGCGCGGTCGCTCCGACGGCTCTCCGCGAGAACGCGATGGCGGGGTCGTCCTGCTCGGGCACGCCCGACCCCGAGAGGGCTTCGAGCAGGACCGGCGCGCCGAACAGTCCGGCGAACAGCGGCGTGAGCATCCCTCCGGCGTCGAGCGGTGCAATGGGCGAGAGGTCGAGGGTCGCGTAGCCCAAAACGGCACTTCCGAGAAAGCCCGCCGCGCCGCCGACGAGGCCCCGGACTGAGCCCTCGGTCAGCAGGAGAAACGCGGTCACGGCTCCGAGAACGATGGGGAGATGAGCGCGCACGGTCGGGTACGCGGTCGTCATCGCGTGAGTGACCGGCACCGCGAGCGGAACCGCGAAGGCGACCGCCAGTCCGCTTCCGAGCGCCGAGAGCCGTATCGCTTCCCTCCCGCGTCCGGCGATGACGAGTCGGTGGCCGGGAAGTGCGCTGACCGCCATCGCGGGGTCGGGCACGCCGAGCGCGAGCGCGGGCACCGCGTCGAGAAACGAGTGGACGACACCGGCGGCGAGCATCGCCGCACCCACGAGTCGCGGCGGACCGGGAACCGCGGGTGCGACCGACGCGAGCAACAGCGCGAGATTGTTGACGTGAAGACCGGGCGTGAGTCCGCTCGCGGTGCCGAGCGCGACGCCGCCGAGGACGAACGCGAGCGCCGTGACTGACGCGGTCGGGTCGAGCGCGAGTCGAACGCCGAGGGCCTCCATCGCGGGGAGTTGGCCCCGCCTTCGGATTTAAATGTTCGTAGCGAGACTACAGGGCACACCTTCCGCCACTCGAAGCTTTATCTCCCGGCCCGCCGCACACCACCCTATGTCCGAGTTCGAGCGCGTAGTGCTGACCGGGACGCCGTACGAGCGCGGACGCGAGCACGGCGAGCGATTCGCCGACGAAGTCGCGTCCAACGTCGAATGTTACCGCGAGCGGTTCGCCCACGAGGGGGTGGACATCGACGCGATTCGCGGGGAGGCAGAGAAGTACATCGACGTGGTCGAGCGCCAGAACTCCGAGTACGCCGAGGAGATGCGCGGAGTCGCCGACGGGAGCGACGTCCCGCTCGCCGACGTGACGATGCTCAACGTCCGGTGGGAGGTCATCTACCCCGCGTGGAAGGCGTCCGCGGAAGCGGACGCCGACGCCGAAACCGAGGAGAAACTCGGCGAGTCGCCCATCGACGGTTGCACGAGCTTCGGCGTGGCTCCGTCGGCGACCGCCGACGGGACGACCTACATGGGCCAGAACTGGGACTGGCTCGCGTCCATCGCGGACAACCTCTTTCTGATGGAACTCCGGCGGGACGACGCGCCCGACGTGCTGGCGATGACCGAGGCCGGAATCGTGGGCGGCAAAATCGGCGTCAACGAACACGGAATCGGTCTCTCCGTCAACGGTCTCATCTCGGCGGGAGACGGCCGAAACGAGTTCCGAAAGCCGTACCACGTCCGGTTCCGCGAGATTCTGAGCGCCGAGCGATACGACGACGCGCTCCGGCCGATTCTGGAGACCGACCGGGTCTGCTCGGCGAACGTCCTCGTCGGCCACGCGGAGGGCGAACTCATCGACCTCGAAGCCGCGCCCGAACACGTCAATCCGGTGTACCCCGACGACGGGGTTCTCACGCACGCGAACCACTTCGAGTCCGACGCGGTCGAGAGTCTCAACGAGAAGCGCGGGCCGAGCACGCTCTACCGGGCACCGCGCCTTTACCGGCACCTCGCGGCCGACGCGGGCGACATCGACTCGGAGACGATTCGAAGCGGGCTTCGAGACCACTTCGGCAAGCCGTCGAGCATCTGCAGTCACGTCGATGAGTCCTCGCCCGAGGTCGAACACGGCCAGACCAACGCGAGCTTCGTCATCGACCTCCAGGAGCGCCGCATTCTCGCTCACCGCGGGCCGCCCTGCGAGGGCGAGTATCACGAGTACGCGCTCTGAAACGGTCGAACCGTCCGAACCCCCTCCGAACGTTTGCATCTCCCCCGAATCTCCTTCGAACCGTCCGAATCTCCTTCGAACCGTCCGAATCTCCTTCGAATCGCCCGAATTCTCTCTCGATTGGCCAGCGACGGCGCTCGCACAGCGAGCGCCGTCGCTGGTCGGTCGGTGCGCGAACGCCGTCGCTGGCTGGATAGCGCGAAAGAAAAACTGAACTGCTGGAATCCGCGATTCAGCCGAAGAGTTCGCCGAGACCTTCGCCGCTCGCGTCGTCCTCGTCGTCGTCCTCTTCTTCCTCGGCTTCCTCTTCTTCGGCTTCCTCCTCGTCGGCTTCCTCGGCACCCTCGTCCGCGGCAGCGCCGCCAGCGGCGGCTCCGCCCGCGGGGACGGCTGCGGCCTGCTCGACGGCCTCGTCGATGTCGACGTCCTCCAGCGCGGCGACGAGCGCCTTGACGCGGGATTCCTCGACATCGACGCCAGCGGCGTCGAGCACGTTGGTGAGGTTCTCTTCGTTGATTTCTTCGCCCGATTCGTTCAGGATGAGTGCAGCGTAAACGTATTCCATTGTAGTAGTGTTGAAGTGTTGTTATCCGAACATCGCGCCGAGACCTTCCGCACCGCCCTCGTCGTCGTCATCGTCGTCTTCGTCTTCGGCTTCGGTCTCGTCGGCTTCGGATTCGGCTTCTTCGTCGCTCGATTCGTCAGTCTCCTCGGCAGTCGGCGCGGGAGCCTCGACGCCGCGAAGCTCCTCGGGGAGCGCCTCCTCGTCGTCGATTTGGGCCGCGAGCGCGCGAACCTGCGCGTCGGCCGCGCTCACGAGGTCGTCGGCGAGGTCGGGGCTCTCGATTGCGGCCTCCAGACCCAGACTCTTGGCCTCGCCGGTCGCCTTGCTGACGAGCAGGGGCGTGGTCTGGGCGGTCGGGTAGACCGCGTTGACCGAGAGATTGCGGGCGCGGGCCGCGGCGGCCTGCACGTCGGCACGGTACTCCTCGACGTCGATGGCGAGTTCGTCGGCCTCGAAGAGGACGCCGTCCGAGAACACGCCCTTGAGGTCGAGTCCGACTTCCTTCGGCTCGACGCCGAGTTCCGCGAGGACGTTCGCCACGTCGGCGGACACCTCGTCGCCTTCCTCGGCGACGACGCTGTCCTCGGTGACGTGGATGGACCCCTCCATGATGCGGGCCGCGGCACCGATGGTCTGGAGCTCGCCCACGAACGGTCCGGGGTCGACGCCCGTGTCGCCCTCGGGGATGAGGATTTCGTTGGGCGCGACTTCGCCCGCGCTGATGGGTGCGGGACTCTTCGACTCTTCGAGTTGTTTGAACAGCCCGAAGGGGTTGTCGTTGGTCGCGATGAGTCCGACTTCGCCCGAGACGTACTGGCCGAGTTCCTCGATACCCGCGTCTACCTCTTCGAGGGCGCGTTCGAGGAGCGTGTTCCGGCTGATGCGGAGTTGGGCGCTCCCGTGGAGATTGCGGCGCATCGTCTGGAGCTGGCGGCTCGGAATGCCGGTCACGTTGACGATGCCGACGCTGCTGTACCCCTCGATGAGGTCCACGAGGTCGTCGACCTCCTCCTGTTTCCACTGCGGGATGGTCTCGGTCTTGCGCTCTGCTTCGGCGGACATCTTAGGCCACCTCCACGGACGGACCCATGGTAGTTTTCACGTAGACGCTGTCGACGTTGAGCGGCCCCTTCTCCAGGTTGGAGTGGAGCCGACGAAGAATCACGTCGATGTTGTCGGCGATATCCTCGGCGGTCATGTCCTCCGCGCCGACGCGCGTGTGGAAGGTGCGCCGGTCGCCGCTCCGAAGCTGGACGACGTTCTTCATCCGGTTGATGGTTTCGACAACGTCGTCGTCGGGCTGGAGCGGTTCGGGCATCTTCCCTCGCGGGCCGAGGATGGTACCGAGGTAGCGACCGATGTCTTGCATCATCGACGCTTCGGCGATGAAGAAGTCGGTCTCGTCGGCCAGGTCCTTGGCCGCGTCGTCGTCGTCGCCGAGGTCTTCGAGTTCGTCGCCATCGAAGACTTCGTCGGCAACCTCCTCGGCGCGGAGGGCGGTCTCGCCCTCCGCGAACACGACAATCTGGGTGTCCTGTCCGGTTCCGGCCGGAAGGACGATACTTTCGTCTACGCGGTTCGACGGTTCGTTTAGATCTAGGTCGCGCAAATTGATGGCGAGGTCTACCGTTTCGCGGAAATTCCGCTCCGGGGAGTCCTCGAGCGCGCTAGATACGGCTTGCTCTATCTCCTGATCTGCCATTGTTCACCTCCGTAGTACGCAGGACGCTCCTACGGGTCAGTGAAACAGGTCACTGTCTGTTGTCGCCTCGTCGCGGGTCGCCGGGACGGCGAATCCGCGACCGAACGGCAATAGACAGTACACGCCTGTCTCGTTCCGGAGAAAAGGTCATCTGAAACTTAAACCCGTCGAAGCAATCTGAGCGCGCCGAGGGACTCCGTACCACGGTTCGCGTTGAGACGGCTTTTCGTGTTCGATTGCACTAACATCCGTCTTTCACTGTCGTCCTTCGGTGAGTCCTGCGCTTGTGCGCGCGAACAACCATAATTATCGAGTAGTGTCGTGACTGCCGAGAACACAGGAATGACTACCGACGAGAAGTCGCCTATCGACCGAAAACGGGAGAAAACGAATTACGCTGCGGCTTCCTCGACGCCGAGCACGTCGTCGTACTCGCCGGAGTCCACCTTCTCCTTGAACTCGCGGGCGTCCACGCCCTCGATGGTGACACCGAGCGAGGCGCAGGTGCCGACGACTTCCTTCGCGGCGTTCCGGGTGTCGTACGCGAGCAGGTCGGGTTTCTTCTGCTCTGCGATGGTCTTGACCTGTTCGATGGAGAGGTCGGCGACGAAATCCTTCTGGGGTTCGCCGCTTCCCGTCTCGAATCCGGCCTCGTCCTTGATGAGCGCGGCCGTCGGCGGGACGCCGATTTCGATGTCGTAGCTCCCGTCCTCTTCAACGGTGATTGTCACGGGGACCTCCGTACCGTCGAAGGCCTCGGTCTGTTCGTTGATGTCGTTGACGACATCCTGTACGTTGACCGCGGTCGGCCCGAGTTCGGGTCCGAGCGGCGGACCGGGGTCCGCCTGCCCGCCGGGAACGAGTACTTCTATCGTCTCAGCCATACCTACACGAACCCCCGCGGCAGTTTTAAGAGTTGTCTTTCGGTCGCTTCGACCGGCGGCGGAACACTCGCTTGCGGCGATTCGCCGCCGGGACGAAACGACGCCGTCGCCGACGCCCGCCCGGAAGGAAAGGGTTTTTCGGCGCGCGCGGCCGACTCACTCCTAATGGGACTGGAGGAAGAAATCGAGGCCCTCCGCGACGAAATCGCCGAGACGCCGTACAACAAGTCCACGGAGGCGCACATCGGACGGTTGAAGGCCAAACTCGCGGAGAAGAAGGAGAAACTCCAAAACCAGTCCTCGGCTGGCGGCGGCGAAGGCTACCACGTCGAGAAGCACGGCGACGCCACCGTCGCGTTCGTCGGCTTTCCGAGCGTCGGGAAGTCCACGCTCCTGAACTCGCTCACCGCCGCCGAGAGCGAGGTGGGCGACTACGAGTTCACCACGCTCAACGTCAACCCCGGCATGCTCCAGTACAACGGCGCGAACATCCAACTCCTCGACGTGCCGGGTCTCATTGAGGGCGCGGCCCAGGGTCGCGGGGGCGGCCAAGAGGTCCTCTCGGTCGTGCGCGCCGCGGACCTCGTGGTGTTCGTCCTCTCGGTGTTCGAAATCGACCAGTACGAACGTCTGCGGAAGGAACTGTACGAGAACAAGATTCGTCTCGACCAGTCCCCGCCGAGCGTGAAGATAGCGAAGAAGGGCAAGGGCGGCATCCGCGTGACTTCGAGCGTGGACTTAGACCTCCCCGAGGAAGTGGTCGGGGAAGTCCTGCGCGAACACGGCTACGTCAACGCCGACGTGACCATCCGCGAGCAGGTGGACTTAGACCGCCTCGTGGACGGCGTGATGGACAACCGCGAGTACATCCCGTCCATCGTGGCGGTCAACAAGGTGGACCTCATCGAACCCGACTACGTCGAGACGGTCAACGAGAATCTGCGCGGCCACGACATCGACCCCGAGGAGGCCATCTTCATCTCCGCCGAGAAGGAGAAGGGGCTGGACTCGCTCAAACAGACCATCTGGGAGGAACTCGGCCTGATGCGAATCTACATGGACAAGCCCGGTCGGGGCGTCGATTACGACGAACCGCTCGTCGTTCCGCGGGGGAGCACGGTCGGCGACGCCGCCCGGAACCTCGGCGGCGACCTCGAAGACCGCTTCCGGTTCGCGCGCGTCTCCGGACCGAGCGCGAAACACGACGAGCAACAGGTCGGCACCGAACACGAACTCGCCGACGAGGACGTGCTTCGGCTCATCGTCCGGAAGTGAGATGCGTCGGCTCCTCGCGCTCGCGGCGCTCGCGCTCGCTCCGTGGACCGTCTTTCCGACCGGCGATTTCGTCTTCGCGTGGGGGCTGGTGGGGACGGGTCCGATTCACGTCACGACGCTTCCGAACTACCTGTTCGTCTACACCGCGGGCCTGCCTCAGCGATTGCTCGCGTGGCCGGTCGGCGTGGTGCTGTACCTGCTCGCGGTCGGGAGCGCGCTTTTTGGGACGTTTACCGCGCGGGAGGACCGGCGCGTGACCGGCGGCCTGCTGATTCTCGCGGGCGCGAGTCACCTGTGGTTCACGCTCGGGATGTCTCGGACCGGCTTGACCGGGTTTCCGACCGGGACGCTGTTGCTGTGGACCGCGGCGTGGTGGTTCCACTGGCCGGACCTTCGTGAGACGTTTTTATCCGATGCTTGATGTGGAACTCAGTTCAGTCGGTACGAACTACAGAATACACGTCTGAGAACGCCTCGAAAGCCTCCATCCGGTCGTTTTGAATCGCGACGACAGAATAACTGCGAACAGCCAGAAAGCCCCCGCCCGGTCGCGGTCGCTCAGCGACATATTCGGCGCAAACCGCGCGCCGAATAGGGGTCGCTGAGACGACCAAGATAAACGCGACCGGGCGGCCCCTTTCAGTCCCACCCCGGTGGATTTTGCCACCGGCTGATTTCTCGGTGGACCATCCACTCGGCGTCTGTGGGAGCGAAGCGACCACAGGCTCGGAAGACGCGGTTTGTCTTCCGGCGCGTGCGGTCGCGCCCTCGTGGCGCGACACAACCGCGCGAGGGATGAGGCTTGCGAGACGCTTCGCGTCTCGCTGATCTGCGAACGCAGTTCACAGACATCGCAGGAGCGACCGAAAGGAGCGACGAGAAGCACAGTCGGTTGGGGAGGATGTGGCCTGCGGTTGCGGTGCAGTGGTCGGGTGGACTGAAAGGGGCCGGACGGTCACGCGAGTGAAGCGAGCGTGACCTCGGAAGATGCGGTTTGTCTTCCGGCGCTCGCGGGCGAAGCCCGTGGTAGTCTCTGCGGGCCAGTATTCGCGCGGGCTGTGCGGAGAGCGCGAATATCCCGCAGAGCGACCGCGAGCGTCCGGGGGCTTTCTGGGTGTTTACGTTCGAGAGAGAAGCTCACGAAATCCCATTTTTATAGTTTTCATAGTTACGTCGCGAGCGTCCGGGGGCTTTCTGGGACGTAACAATCCCCGTCTCGTCTGAATCGCTTTCCGACACTCCTTCCGCGAACAGTAGCCTTTTCGCTCCGGAAGCCCGAACGTTTCAAACGCATGAACGCGACACTCGACCACGTGATGATGCGCGTCGAAGACCTCGACGCGGCGCTCGACTGGTATCAGGACCACCTCGACTACGAGGAGACGGGGCGCTGGGAGGCCGACACCTTCACGAACGTCTTCCTCGCGCCCGAGGGCGCACACGAGGAGAGTGCGGCCCTCGAACTCACGTACAACCACGACGGTCGCTCCTACGAGATGGGCGACGCGTGGGGACACATCGCGGTCCGCGTCGACGACGTGTACGACGCCTACGAGGAACTGATGGACGAGGGCGTCGAGGACTACCGCGACCCCGATTCCTGTGGCGGGTCGTACGCCTTCGTCAAGGACCCCGACGGCCACGAGGTCGAAATCGTGGAGCGCGACTACGGCGCCGAGTGGAGCCTCGACCACACCATGATTCGGGTCGAGGACGCCGACGAAGCGCTCGGGTGGTACACCCGAAAGCTCGAATACGAGCACACCGGCCGGTGGGAGTCCGACACGTTCGCGAACTACTTCATGAAGCCCGAGGACGCGGCCGACGAGGCGATGGCCGTGGAGCTGACGTACAACTACGACGGCCGCTCGTACGAGATGGGCGACGCGTGGGGCCACCTTGCAGTCCGGACCAGCGACCTCGATTCGGCGTGGGACAGCCTGATGGAACGCGACGCCGAGGACTACCGCGACCCCGAATCCTGCGACAATCGCTACGCGTTCACGAAGGACATGGACGGCCACGAAATCGAAGTTGTGACGCGGGACTGAATCGTGGCATAAAGGGCGAACCGCTCGACAAATTCTGAGACGCGTGAAGCGACGAAATCGCGGACGACGCGCGTTCGGTCATCCGCGAAGGGCGCGAGCGAACCAAGGAAAAGGCGGCCGAACGGTACGAATCGGCTCGGAATCGCGACCCTGTTCTCTCCCGGAGAAGTCGCTCGTTTCTCGCGGTATCGCTCGGTGAAACTCCCCCGCTCCCCGTAAGGCCTAAGCTACTCGCGGTAGTGGCCTTGACACCGACCGAGGAAAGTGCAGTCCGTCTCGGGAGACTGTCCTTGCGTGCATCGGTCCTCGACGACGCGATTCCTCTAGGAGTGTCGCGCGAGCGCGCACGAAAGTCCCGTAACTAGAGTCGATAGAGAGACACGAAGTGCTGACCTGACCACTACCGCTACACAATCGAACGAGCGGTACTCGGAAAAGATACTCAAACCCGAGTACGAAATCTGTCATTGACCTCCACCCCCGTCGCGTAAGCAACCGCAACGCCCGCGTAACGGCAGCTTTCGACTTCCGAGAACGGACGTGTGAGCCGTTCCCACGCCCGAATAGCGGTTAAGATAACACAAAGTATTTACCACGCCCGCTAAATTAGTTGAACTGTACCCCTACCCATGGTGCCAGTGTTGAGTACAGGTGGTCCACACCCGGAAACGCCGGGTTACGCAAAAAGGACTACGGGAAAGATGCTGTCGCCGACCGAATAACCAAACCAAACATGACAAGCAATACAAAGAAACTTCGCGCGGTCTTCCTGGCTGCGCTTATGGTGGCGTCTGTGTTCGCAGGCACCGTAGCCTTCGCGGGTTCCGCCGCGGCGGTTAGCGCCAACGACGCAGACGACACTCTCGACGACGGCGAGCGGTATTGGCAGGGTGAGACCCTGTACCTGGACAGTGGTAACAACAACGTGGAGTGGGAACTTCACTCGGTTGAAGATGATGGCAGTGGTAGCTCAGGCGTTGACACTGACTTCGAAAGTGAAATCACTTTCGACGACGGTGCAATCCTTGACACCGCGGGTCTTGAAGACGGCGACTATGTCATTGTTGACGAAAGCGGTAATTACGTCACATTCGATAGCAACGGCGTCGAAGACGGTACTGATACCGTCGACAATGCACTTTGGTCCCTCGCAGTCCAGGACTTCGAAGTGACTGCGGACCCCGTTAACGTCACGAACGGTGCGGGCGACGAGAGTAACACCACGTTCGAGTTCGACTCGAACCGCGGTAGTTACGATGTCGACGTGACGGCCGACGGACTCGACCACGAGGAACTCGCAGACATCTTCAACACCTCGCAGTACAACGACCGTGCTGTCTACGAAGATGACGACAAAGCCGTAATCACGGTCTCCGACGAACTCGAGGGTGACTTCGATGGAATCGACACCGGCGAGTACGACATGGAGTTCGACGTGAACGACACTAGCGCCGAGGACACCGCCACGGTCAACGTGACCGAGCCCGAGGACGCTTCCATCTCGCTCCCGAATAGCGTCGTCTCGGAGGAGAACGGTGACGTCGCCGAGTTCACTGTCGACATCGAGAATACCGACACCGCTGATGTTCAGATTGGTGGCTCGGACAGTAACTTCATGGTCAACTTCTCCGTCACCGACGAGGATGACGACGACGAAGTGACCGTCGAGTTCGACACCTCGAAATCTTACAGTGGTAGTGCGAGCGACATGGTTGACGTTGCAGGCGATGACAGTATCGACACCAGCGGAGACTACGGCGTCTACAGCGGTGAGAACTTGGACGCTGGTGGCCTGAGCGATGTCGTCGGTAACGGGAACTACGACCTTACGGTCTACCAGCAAGGCTCCGACAGCCGCGAAGACAAGACGAGCCTCCGTCTGACCCAGCGCTCGACGGACGACCTCAACACGTGGGTCCATGCTGATGCGGGCAGCTACCCCAGCGACGTTGACGAACTCCTCGAGGGTGTCTCGGAATCTGACACCATCGCACAGAACGACCTCGTTGTCGTCGAAACCCAAGCGTCGGGTATCTACGGCAACGTCAGCGGTGCTGGCGACTTCGGCGGCGCAAACGACTCGAAGCACGGTGTCTTCCTGAACGTCACGCAGACGAACGAGGGAGCCAACGCGCAGCCGAACGAGTTCAACGCGACGACCGCAAACGCATCGTACTTCGACGCGGAGAACAACACGTTCTTCCTCATCTTCGACACTGACGGTCACAGCATCGAAGCTGACGACGAGTACGAAGCAGAATTCAAGATCAGTGACGCACACAGCTTCACTGACGAGGAAGAGAGTGTTTCAGGCGACTTCAGTGTCCCTGAGACGAATCTCGAACTCAGCAACCTGAACGACAACGACGAACTCGAGCTCCCGAACTCCGAGGACTCTGAGGTCTCCGGTACGAGCAACCTCGCGCCCGGCACCGAGGTCACCCTCGAAGCCGAGTCCGAGAGCGACTACTGGTCGACCTCCGGCGAAATCGACTCCGACGGGGAGTTCTCCGGTGAGTTCGACTTCTCCGGACTCGACAACGGTACGGAACTCGAGATAACCGCCTCGGCTGACAACGTTGAGGACGCCACCGCTGACGCGATGGTCCTCGACAGCGTCGACCAGGGCGAGGACAACGAGACGGAGACGACCACGGAGGAGACGACCACGGAAACGACCACCGAGGAAACGACCGAGGAAACGACCACCGAGGAAACGACCGAAGAGCCCGACACCACGGAAGAGCCTGACACCACCGAAGAGCCCGAGACCGACGAGGGCGACGGTGACGACGGCGACGGTGACGGTGGCGACGGCGGCATCCCCGGCTTCGGCATGGGTGTTGCCCTTGTCGCACTGCTCGGTGCCGCGCTCCTCGCGCTCCGCCGCAGCAACTGAATAGCTGACTAATCACCGAACCCTTCAGGGTTCGATTCGCTTCGCGGTTCCATTTTTTCGGACCTACACCGACCAGCGATAGCTGGTACGTGAGCACCACGACCTGTTCTAGCGAACTGGTGGACCAATACCTACGAGACACTCGAATTCAGCAGTTTTCGAAAATCAAATGTAGCCGTCGGTTCCGTTTTCAGTACGTTTCCACTTCGATGTCAGGGAACTTCTCGAAATCCGCGACGTTGTCGGTGAGAACCGGCTCACCGAACCGGTCGGCAACCGCTCCGATGACCGCGTCCGGTGTATCGACACCGCTATTGCCTCCGTGCTGGTGATCCGACTCAGCTAGCAGTTCGCCTGCCCGGAGCGCTGTGCGTTTGTCAACGGGCACGAGTGGGTACATCTGCAGGAGATTCTGCACTCGTCGCTGTTCGTCCGGCGAGTCGGTGAAAACCGCGCCGTACTGCAGTTCCATCACGGATGGCACTGCCACGCGCTGTACCGCGTTCGAGTCGTACAGTTCGACGGCTTTTTCGAACGCATTTTGTTTACCATCCTTTAAATCGAGCAAAAACGACGTGTCCAGAATCATTCGAACCGCTCGCGAATATCTGCACGGCGCTCTCGACCCCGATCGCGTTTTTGCTTGATTGCCTCGCGCATCTCTGCAGCGGTCTCGTCACTTTCGCCGATGATCTCTGCGAGGGCGTCCGGGGATGGGCCACCCATCAGTCGCCGCAGTGCATCCTCCATCGTTTCGTCACCTCGCTTGTGGGCTTTCACGACCTCGTGGAAGCGCTCCGAAACGCGAATCGTCTTGGTCATACGGTGTCTTTGTATGTACGCAATTATTAGTGTTAGCTTCAGGAAGGGGCGGTGCGCTCTTCACGGTCTTCCTGAGCAACTGAATTTCGGGCGTAAACGAAGCGCAGGCGCTAGCGCAGCCAAGCACTTATTCCGCCGGTCGGTCTAACTTGAGCCGATGAGCACCACGACCGACGACCACGTCGGAGAGGGTGTCGAGTTCACCTACGAGGATGGTCTCGTCACTGCGCGCGACCTCGAAACCGTCGTCGCATCCAGCGGGCGGTCGAAGTCCGATGCGCTCGCGATGCTCGCGGAAGCCCTCGAACTCCACGAAGGCGGTGGCGAACCCGTCGACGACGAAGACGAATTTTTCGCCACAATCGGGATAGACCTCGATGGAATCGAGGACGACGAATCACCTCCACCGTGGCTCGCGTAGATGGTGTACGCTGATTTCGACGGGTGAGACATCGTCAAGGCGCTCCGTTCGAAACGCTACAAACCGGTCGGGCGCACCGGTAGCCACGTCAAGCTCCGGTACGAGCATCCTGACACCGGTGCGGTTCGCATCGTCACGGTTCCGCTTACTGATTCGGACCGAATCTCTCAGGACACGTACCGGTCTATCGCCGAACAGTGCGGTGCGAAGGACTTCGAGGAGTGGGCCGAGTGGATAGACCGCAACTGCTGATACCTTGTTGCCCACCAAATACGACCGGGTTCGATTCGCTTCGCGACACCATTTTTGGACTCTACACCGACCAGCGATAGCACCGCCGCTCGCGGAAACGCCGTGTTTCCACCGCGCTAAGCCGACGTTAACAGACTCGACCGGAGCCGACACCTCTTTATTCGGCGCGCGCTTGCTACCGAGTAACCGTGAGTACAGCCCTCACCGACGCGCTCGCGTGGCTCTCCGTCGGACTGTTCGGCGCGGCCGTCGTCCTCGACTGGTACGACGGTACGCGCGGTCGCGGCCGAGCGCGCTACCTCGCGTCGGGCGCGTGGGTCGTGTTTGGCGTCTTCTGGCTGGTGTTGTTCCCGCACTTCGCGTTCGAACAGCGGAGTTTCATCGAGGGTGCGCTCAGCCTCGCCGCGCTTCCGGCGTGTCTGTACGCCGCGTATCTGCTGGCGCAGGGTCGCGAGACGCTCTTCATCCTCTCGCGCGCGGTCGCGTTCATGGGTCTCATCTACATGCCGTTCACGATGATTTCGCCCGCGAAGACGTGGCTCATCGAGCTCGTGACGATGCAGGGCGAGTTCGTGATGCGGACGATGGGCTACGAGTTCGAGGTCATCCAGCACGAGCGCGACCTCTGGGGGACGTACCTGTTCGTCCACCCGACGAAGGGCGAGTTCACGACCAACGTCCTGCTGGCGTGCACCGGACTCGGGAGCATGGCCATCTTCGGCGGCCTCATCGCCGCGGTTCGCGCGCCGCTCCGCCGAAAGCTCCGGGCACTCGCCATCGCCATCCCGGTCATCTGGGTGCTGAATCTCGCTCGCGTGGTGTTCATCACGCTCGCGTTCAGCTTCCAGTGGCTCCAGATATTCGTGGACCCGATTTCGGGGCTGGTGGGGTACGACAACCCCAACATGGTGTCGTACTTCATCTCCGACCGCGTCATCGCCCAGAGTCTCTCGGTGGTGGCGCTGGTAGGTATCGCGTGGGCCGTGGCCCGCGAGGTTCCCGAGATACTGACCGTCGCCGAGGACGTGCTCTACATGGTGACCGGCGACGAGTACGACCTCCACGATGCTGTGGGCTCGGACCACGCTGTGGAGACGGCTGTTCGGGCGGATGGTGAAGGCGAGTAGGAGTCGCTTTTTCGTAGTACGTGGACTTTCTTGACGGGAATGCGGTTGAGGATTCCCGAAATAGAAGCGCAAAATCGTGAAGCTAGCTACTCCCGGTACCTAGGGGAGACCGCACAGCTCCGCACCCGCGACAGCCACACGCCTCCCCAACCGCCTGCGGTCCTCACTCCGTTGCGGTCCTCAGCCCTCGCGCGTGTCGATGCGACGCCAAACCACGGCGTCGCACCAGCACGCGCCGGATTGAATGGTGAGAATGAGTTTCGAGACGGCAGGAAGAAATTCTCGAAACGGGTGACTGGGTTCTACTCCACGTCGAGCAGGTCTTCGGGCGCGTCGGCCAACGCTGCGAGCGCGTCGGCTTCGATGTGGTGGAGGTCGCCCGGCACCACGAGGAGGTGGAGCGGGTCGCCGAACTCCCGGTCGGCGAGCGCCGAGAGGCGGTCGGCGGCCACGAGGGGTTCGGGGCTCCCGGCGCGCGCGACGGCGACCGCCAGCACGTCGTCGTAGCCCTCCGCGAGCAGTCGGGCGGCGTGGTCGGCGGTCATGTACTCGCCGCGCTGGGCTTTGATGTCGAGGTAGACCAGCGTGTGCAGGCCGCGGTCGCGGTTGTCCGAGAGCACGTCGGTCACGCTCGCCGGGAGGCCGTCCGCGCCGTGGGCGTAGTCGAACGGGAGCGTGGTCGCCTTCCCGAACCGGTAGTTCTGGAGGCCAGTCAGCCCGCTCGCCGCGGATTCGGCGGTGGGAGCGTGGACGACCCGCGTCTCGATACCGCGCTCCTCGGCTCGCAATCGGAGGTCCACATGGGTAGTCGAAATCATGGTGTCGCCCGCGGTGAGAAAGACCGCGTCACCCGTCTCGGCCGCCCGGAGGATGTCCTCGGGGTCCTGTTCGACGCCTGCGCGGTCTCGGACCTCGATGTCCGTATCGTGGTAGGCTTCGAGGTCCTCGACGCTCGCGCCGAGTAGCGTGCTGGTGTAGAACTCCGCGAACGCGCGGTCGGCGTCGCGGATGGCGTCTCGACCCTCGACCGTGACGGAGCGCTCGTCGTAGAGTCCGAGTCCGACGAAAGTGAGCATGGACGATGTAGGGGCCGGACGCGGCTATAGCCTTTCGAGTCTCGGTCGTCGAACCGAAACGCCAGCGTTAACGCTGAACCGTTCCACGCTACGGATATGAACGTGCCGTGCGTGCGCGTCGAGCGCGAGCGCGGCGAGGAGACCCGCCGGAGGCTGGCCGAGGCGGACCTCCTCGCCCACGACTACGAAATCGAGGCCGAGGAGGGGTGGCTCTACGTCCCGGTCGCCGACGCCGAGGCGGTGCCCGCGGACCTGACGGTCGTGACTCGCGCGGTCGGCGAGCGCGACACGCGGGACACCCCCGCGGACCTGCTCGGCTTCGAACCCACCTACGAACGCCTCGGCGACATCGTGATTCTCGACGAGGACGACCCCGAGCGCGCCCGCGACATCGCCGACGCGGTGATGGCCTCCGACCTCCCCGTCAGAGCGGTCATCAACCGCGCCTCGAAGGTCAAGGGCGAACTTCGCGTTCGAGACTGGGAGGTCCTCGTGAGCGACGGGACCGAGGCGAGCGAAGCGACCCGAGGGGCCGAAGACGCGTCTTCCGAAACGGAGACCGTCCACCGGGAGTACGGCTGTGAGTTCCTCCTCGACGTGGCCGAGGTGTACTTTTCGCCTCGGCTCGCGACCGAGCGCCATCGGGTCGCCGAGCAAGTCGAACCCGGCGAACGCGCCTTCGACATGTTCGCCGGAGTCGGCCCGTTCGTCGTCCCCTTCGCCGAGCGCGGCGCGGAGGTCGTCGGCGTGGACCTGAACGAGCGCGCGGTCGAGTACCTCCGGGGGAACGCCCGCAGAAACGGCGTGGCCGACCGCGTCACCGCGATTCAGGGCGACGTGAGAGACGTGGCAGAGGGGTACCACGACTGGGCCGACCGCGTCGTGATGAATCTGCCCCACAGCGCCGACGAGTTCCTCGACACCGCGGTCGCAGTCGCGGGCGACGACTGCGTGATTCACTACTACGACATTCAGCACGAGGACGACCCGTTCGGGCCGGGCGAGACCGCGATTCGGGCGGCCGCCGAACCCGAGTACGAGGTCGAAGTCCAGACTCGCCACGTGGTTCGGTCGTACGCGCCCCACGAACTCAACGTCTGTCTCGACGTGCGACTGACTCGCTAAGGGCGTGCGATTTCGGAACGCTTATTTTGTCTGTAGAGGGTAGTAAGGAGTACGGACTGAGCGCCGGTGTAGCTCAGACTGGCTAGAGCGATTCCTTCGTAAGGAATAGGCCGAGGGTTCAAATCCCTCCACCGGCTTTCTACTTCGATTCGACTCTCGGAGTCACGACTCGGCGGCGAACTGTTCGAAGGGAGAGTGATTCGGGTGGCGGCAAGGGGCGATGTCAGAGATGTGGCGCAACGACCGATGCTGGGTGGCTTTCCTGCCGCCGGTTACTCTACAGGACCGACCCCGTGTAAATTCAGCCCCTATAATGAGAGGGTTTCTCACTCGTAGAGGACGGCTCCTTACTCGTAGATTCGTTCGCGCTCGCGCGAGCGCGACCGTCCCGACCCGCCGTTTCCGCCGACGAACTTCGAGACCGCGAGGTACGCGAGATACAGTAGCCCCGCGAGCAGGAGGAGCGAAACGACTGCACTCACCACCCACGAGACGATGCCGAGGAGGATGCTGACCAGTTCGAGGACGACCCACAGGACGACGACTGCGAGGAGCGCCCAACCGCCGATTCGGAGCCAACGGGACATACTCGCCCGGTTCGTCTCCGGTCCACATTAATGTTTGCTCGGGACGACGAAAGCGTTCACACCGGGTATCGGCCCGTCCGGCGTCCCGCGCCGTCACTCGTACTGCGAACAGACCTGTTCGATACCCTCCTCGAAGCTAATCTCGGGTTCCCACCCGGTCGCGGCCGTCATCTTCGAGGGGTCGGCCATCGTGTCGTGGACGAACATGGTCTCGGGAATCGGGTTCTCGACGTGTTCGGGTTCGACGTCGGCACCGAGTGCCGCCGCCAGCATCTCGACCACTTCGTTCGCGCTGTACGATTCGCCGGTCCCGAGGTTGTAGATGCCGGTGAGTTCGTGGTCGGCCGCGAGTTCGAGGCCGCGAACGACGTCGGAGATGTGGGTGAAATCGCGGGTGTGCGACCCGTCGCCGTAGATGACCGGCGACTCGCCGTTGGCGATGTCGTCGGCGAACTGCGAGATGATGTTGGCGTACTCGCCTTTGTGTCCCTCCGACCCGCCGTAGCCCTGATACACCGAGAAGAATCGCATCCCCGCGACGCTCAGGTCGTGGGCGTTGGCGAAGTACTCGCCGTAGCGTTCGCGCGCGAGCTTCGACGCCTCGTAGCCGGTTCGGGCTTCGACGTCCATCTCCTCGGGCGAGGGTTCGGTCCGGTCGCCGTAGATGGACGAGGTAGTCGCGTACACTACTGTCTCACACCCGTCCTGTCGGGACTGTTCGACCGCGTTGGCGAACCCCTCGACGTTGACGCGCGCGCCGCGCCGAAGTCCGTCGATGCTGTCTTCGTGCATGGTGAGCGACGACAGCGCCGCGAGGTGAAAGAGCACGTCCACGTCTTCGGTCGGGAGATCGTCGTCCAAGACGCTCGCTTCGTGGAATTCGACGGCGTCGTCGAGGTTCTCGGGAGTCCCGAGATAGAGGTCGTCGAGCGCGAGTACGTCGTTGTCCGCCGCGAGATGGTTCGCGAGGTTCGACCCGATGAAGCCCGCGCCGCCGGTGACGAGGACGCGTTTGCCTTGCATGGTTGGTCGCTCCGTCGCCACCGATAAATCGGTGTCGTTCTCTCACCCGGAGCGGGAGATAACGTCCGGGGCGGACGCGGGCGGCGTCTCGGCCTTCGAATCGACGAGACGAGTCGATTAAGGCGGTCGATGCGCAACCGTCAGTCGTCCTCGTCGGTTCGTCGCATTTAAGGAAATCTATTACCAAGGTTTTCCCAATGTCTACCATCGAACTGACGCCGAGCCAGAAAACGATACTTACCGCCCTGGTAAACCTCCACCGGGACACCGAGGACGCGGTCAAAGGCGAGGATATCGCCGCCGAAGTCGACCGCAATCCGGGCACCATCCGGAACCAGATGCAGAGCCTGAAGGCGCTCCAACTGGTCGAGGGCGTCCCCGGCCCGAAGGGCGGCTACAAGCCGACCGCCAACGCCTTCGAAGCGCTCGACGTTCAGAAGATGGACAGCGCCGCCGAGGTTCCCCTGTTCCACAACGACGAGCAGGTCGAGGACTCCAACGTCGAGGAAATCGACCTTTCGAGCGTTCACCACCCCGAACTCTGCCGCGCCGAGATTCACCTCCAGGGGTCGGTCCGGAAGTTCCACGAGGGCGATATCGTGCGCGTCGGCCCGACGCCGCTCTCGAAACTCGTTATCGAGGGCGCAGTCGATGGCAAGGACGACACCAGCAACATCCTGATTCTGAAAATCAATTCGATGGAGGCCCCGAGCGAGACGCCCGCGCACTAGCGTCGTCGCCTCGCTTTTTCCACTCCCGTCGCCCTGCCTTTTCATTACCGTCGTCGTCCCCACCCTCTGCTCCGAGTTCTACTGCGCCCGAACGCGCGACGGAGTCGCGCGTTCGGGGTGCTACCGACGCGATGATGCCGTCTCGATTTTGCGTCGCCAACGCGGCGACGAATCGTGGGAGAGACTCTCACTCATCCGGATTCGGCTTTCAAAGCCTTTGTATCACAGGACTTCGGACTGTCCGGTATGACGGAAAAGGTCGTCGTCCTCGGTGCGGGGTACGCCGGGGCAGGCGCGATTCAGCGACTCGAAGACGAATTGGACACCGCGGACGCCGAACTCACGTGGATTTCGGACACCGACTACCACCTCGTTCTCCACGAGGCCCACCGCGCCATCCGCGACCCGAGCGTCGAGAGCGATATCACGATTCCGGTCGGCGACATCGCCGCCCGGACGACGGAGTTCGTGCAGGCGACCGTCGAGAACGTCGATACCGACGGTCAGACGGTCGAACTCGACGGCGACGACGACGTGGACTACGACTATCTCCTCGTCGCGCTCGGGAGCCAGACCGCCTACTACGGCATCCCCGGCATGGCCGAGAACGCGCTGACCCTGAAGAACCTCGACGACGCGCTCGAAATCCACGAGCAGGTCACGCAGGCCGCGACCGACGCCACCCGGAACGACCCCGCGACGGTCGCCATCGGCGGTGCGGGCCTCTCGGGCATCCAGACCGCGGGCGAAATCGCGGAACTCCGCGACGAGCGACGCGCGCCAATCGACATCTACCTCGTGGAGGCGCTCGACGAAATCATGCCCGGACAGGACTCGGAGCTACAGGGCGCGGTCCGTCGTCACCTCGAAGAGGCCGACATCGAGATTCTGACCGACGACCCCATCACCGAGGCCGACGAGGAGACCATCCATTTCGACGAGGGCGACCCCCTCGACTATGACGTGTTCGTCTGGACCGGCGGCATCACGGGCCGCGATGCGATGGCCGACTCGGGTCTCGACAACGAACACAACCGCGTCACCACCGAGTCGAACTTCCAAACGAGCGACGACCACGTGTTCGCCATCGGCGACTCGGCCATCATCGACCAGGGCAACGACCCCGCGCCGCCGACCGCGCAGGCCGCGTGGCAGGCCGCGGAGGTCGCCGGTGAGAACATCGCTCGCGCAATCTACGGCCAACCGCTGGAGACGTGGACCTACGACGACAAAGGGACGCTCATCTCGGTCGGCGAGAAGGCGGTCGCCCACGACGTGGACGCGATTCCGGTCCGGACGTTCAACTCCTACCCGGCCCAGTTCCTGAAGAAGATGGTCGCCGCGCGCTGGATTGCGGGGCTGACCTCGTGGCCCCGCGCGCTGAAGGCGTGGGACTCGCTGTAGCGTCGAATCCCGATTGATTCACTGTAGAATCGACCGCCGACTTTCGGCGGGAAGGCTGATTTTCGGCGGTTCGACCCGTTTCAGGCCCGCTCTTCGAGAATCCGGTCGATGATTCGACCCGAGGACAACAGTTCACCGTCGTACTCGGGGTCGCGCGGACTCGCACGCCGGACCGAACACTCGACGCCGCGCCGCGCGAGTTCGTCCTCGATGGCGGCCTCGTCGTGGTGCTGGTCGTAGCCGAGCGCGATGATGTCGGGCCGGAGTTCCTCGATTGGCGCGAAGATGTCCTCGGGGTGGCCGACGCGGGCGTCGTCCACCGCGTCGAGCGCCGCGACCACGTCGCGGCGCTGGCGGTTCGGCAGAATCGGGGGTTGTTTGTGGGTGACGTTCTCCCTGCGCGCGACGATGACCGTGAGGCGGTCGCCCATCGCCGCGGCGTCCCGGAGGTAGTGGACGTGACCGGGGTGGAGGAGGTCGAAGGTGCCCTGCGCGACGACGTGTGTCGTGGTGTCCTCGTGATTCATTCTGCGTCCTCGTCGTTCATTTCGTGTCCTCGCCGTTCATTCTCTCCTCGTGGCTCATTTCGTCTCCTCGTCGAAGTTGTAGTCCAACTCGGCGTCGATGTCGGCCTGCGTGAAATCGAAGAAGGATTCGCCCTCGGGGAGCGACACGTCGAGTACGTCGAGGTCCCGAGGTTCGCCTTTCCGGTCGAACGCCTGCCAGTCGCCCTTCTCGTAGGGGTAGCCGATGATGATGTGGACCTTCCCTCGGCCGAACGTGGCGAGGTCGGCGTCGCTCGGCCGGAGGACGCCGTTCGGGTGGGAGTGGACCGACCCGACCGAGTTGAAGTCGTTGGGGACTTGGCTGGTCTTGACCGTGGCGCTCACGGGGTTCGACTCGGTGCCGGGGATGACCAGCACGTCGGTGATGACGGTGCCGTTGCGGTCGAGACCGAGCGAGCGCGCGTCCTCGCCACGCAGGAAGCCCATGTACTCGTGGGGATGGGCGTCTTCGGACGCCGCGAGCGCGAAGTCGAGCGCGTCCTCGGCGATGCCGAGAATCTCGCTCGAACGGAACAGCCGCATGGTGAACCCTCCGACCGGGCGCGTTCTAAAGGTTGCGAACCGCCGGGCGGAGTCGGCGTTCGAAGCCACCCCGAACTGACTCCCGACGACCCCGCTGACCCCGCCGACTCCGCCGACTTCACCGACTTCACCGACTTCGCCAGCATCGAACCCGGTGGCATTTTACCGGCCTGCCCCCCACGAACGAGCATGGAAGACGCGGACGACGACCCCCGGGACCCCGCGGAAATCCGGGCGACTTACGACCGAATCGCGAGCCACTTCTCCGAGACCCGCGAGTACCCGTGGCCCGAAGTCGAGTCGTTCGTGGCCGACGGAGGCCGCGTCCCCGCAGCCCTCGACCTCGGCTGTGGCAACGGTCGGCACGCCGAACTGCTCGCCGACCGCGCGGACCGCGTGGTGGCCGCCGACGCGAGTGCGGGCCTGCTCGCGGAAGCTCGCGCCCGCGCGAGCGAACGGGGGTTCGACGCCGACCTCGTGCAGGCCGACGCCGCGAGGCTTCCGCTTCGAAGCGAGACGGTGGGACTCGCGGTGTACGTCGCCACGCTCCACCACCTCCCGAGTCGGGCGGCGCGCATCGCGAGTCTGGGCGAACTCGCGCGAGTGTTGACTTCCGACGGTCGCGCCTTGGTCAGCGCGTGGAGCACGGCCCACGACAGATTCGACCGCGAGACGGGGTTCGACACCACGGTCGATTGGACCCTGCCGGGCGGCGAGACAGTCGAGCGATTCTATCACATCTACTCGCCCGAGGAGTTCGAGGCCGACGTGGCCGAGAGCGCGCTGGAGGCGACGACCGTCGAGATTTCGAGCGGGAACTGTTACGCCACGGTCCGTCGGGCGAAACAGTAAGGCCCTTAACGTCGGGCGATGAACTTCGGGATGCGAAACGAGCGCCGGTGTCTGACCGAGCGAAGCGAGGTCAGGCTCGGGGCGCGAGCGAACGAAGTGAGCGAAGCGCGCCGGTGGTCTAGTGGCAGGACCTGAGCCTTCCAAGCTCATGGCCCGGGTTCAAATCCCGGCCGGCGCATTCTACTCGAACACAACGAACGAGGAGCGGTAACGACGAGTGAGTCTGTGAGAGAATGGACCCTGCGGGATTCTGAACCCTGTCAGTCGCACGCCCGCGCAACGCAGTGAGCAGGAGCGTCTGACTCCGGTTCAAATCCCGGCCGGCGCATTTCTGCCGAACGTAGAGTCGGAAGTCGCTACGCTGGCGATTCGAATCTTTGAGTCTCTGTTTCTGATAGCTCGACCAATCGCGCGTTTCGGCGCTCTGCGAGCGCCGAAACGCGCGACTCAGTCCAGATACCGGACCATCACGGTCGCCACGACGAGCGCGACCAGCGCGGTGACGCCGGTCGAGGCGACTCGCATCGTTCCGGTCGCGTCGTTCGCGACCCAACTCGCGACCGCGACGAGGCCCACGCCGAGCAGAATCAGCCAGAGTTCGAGTCGTTCGATGCCGAAGACGGTGTCGGCTCCCCCGGTTTCCATACGTCACCCTGCGACAGCGTCGTCAAATAGCTACCGAGGTTCGGCGGGGCGTTCCCGACCGAGTTTCCCGTTCGCGAAGCCACCAACACTTTCGCGCGGAGCGTCGAGAGTCGCGCTCGGGAGAACTCAAAATGTTTCCGACGAGCGACGACGCCAGAAGCGGTGCCGAGACGACTGCCACCGAGGTCCGCGAGTCCGACGACGACGCCGGACCGCGGCCGCGAATCGCTCGCCTCCGCGCGCTCGCGCTCGGGTCGGTCGCGGGTGCCGTCGCGACCGGCGTGATGACCGCGTTTCGGATGCCCATCAGCCACTCGCTCCCGCCGACGGGTCCGTTCTGGGCGAAGTACGTCGGCGGCGGCGACCCCGACCAGTACGTTCGGGAGGCGCTCGCGCTCCATCTCCTGTACGGGACCGGAGCAGGGGCGGTCTTCGGCGTGGCGGTGTCTGGCGCGCTCGCTGGCGCGAAGTCGGAGGTCGAACGCGAGCGCCGGGCGACCGCGCTCGGCGTAAGCTACGGACTCGCGCTGTCGGCGTTCGGGATGAAATTCCTGCTGGAGCGACTGCTGGAGATGGATTTGGACCCCGACGAACGACTGCTGTTCCACCTCGGTCACGTCGTCTACGGCCTGACGCTCGGCGCGTGGTTCGGGTCGAATATCTACAGTTCCGACTGATTCACCCGGTAGACGACGACGCCGTCGTTCCGGAACGCTTCTTCGATGCCGGGGTACTCCGCGAAGTCGAGGTCCGAAGAGTCGTACTGCTCGCGTTCGAGCGGCCCGACGTAGACGTACTCCACGTCGTACTGCTTGAGCAACTCCGCGCGGTCGCTCCACTGGCCCTCGTAGATGAGGTCCACTTCGCTGGCCCGGAACTCGGCGGCGTCGTGGCCGCGGTAGACGCCTTCCTGCCACACCCATCCGACGACGGTGGGGACGCCGGTCAGCGAGGAGGCGGGACTCGACCACGTGTACACGTCGTAGCCCGGCGCAGTGGCGACGTGGGGTTGGCCCTCTCTGTCGTCGAGCCAGTGGATAGCCTCGACCTCGTGAGGGTGGCTCGATTCGAGGTACGCGAGTCCGTCGAGGGTCGCGTCGTCGGGACCGACGACCTCGCCCTCGGGCGCGAAGTGGTCGCTCATCGCGAACGCGCCGTACATGCTCGTGGACGCGACGAGTAGGACCGCGAAGCCGGTCATCGCGTCGGCTCTCGACACTCGTCCGACTCCGGGGAACGACCAGTTTCCGGGGTTCGCCTCCCTGCTCATCAGGGTCGCGAGCGCGGCCCCGGCGGCCGGACCCCACAGCACCCACACCTGCATGTACACCTTGAACACGGTGTTGAATCGCTCGGTCGCGGCGTTGTCCTGTACGTAGGCGAACTCCACGAGCGTCACGAGTCCGGCACCCGCGACGACGAGGACCGTCTCGTAGCCGGTGTCGCTCTCGGTTCTGAGGAGGAGCCACCCGACCAGAATCAGCGGCGCGACCAGCGCCAACACCGCGTAGTCGGCGAGCCACGCGAGCGCGACGAGTGCGCCCGCGAGCAGGCCGAACCGGGCGGGGTCCACCGAGAACGACTCGCGCGCCCGTGGCCAGAGGTAGAGCGCGAACACCGAGAGAAACGCCCCGAAGACGACCAGGAGACCGGTCGCGCTTGCTGGCGTCGGGAGGAGTCCGAGGCTCCGATTGCTCGCCGACTGGAGCAGGATTCCGGCGACGAACGGCGACGCCCAGACGACGGTGAGGACCCCGACGACCGCGGTCGCGGCGAACGCCCCCGCGATTCGGCGCGCCTCCGCGAGCAGGGCGTCGCCCGGCGACGCCTCACCGCCGTTCGAGACCGCGGCAGTCGCGTCGCGGCTCTCTACGACCGCCGAAACGCCGGGAATCAGCGAGAGCGGGTCGGCGGGCGCGAACACGAGCGCGAGCCACACCACCCCGAGTCCGGTCGCGAAGCTCCAGACGTTGACCATCGTGAGCAGCGCGACTACGGGGGGAAGGACCCCGAGGAAGAGCGTTCGACGCCGACCTCGATTCTCGGACGGCGTTCGGTAGTACGCGTAGCCGAGCGCAGCGATGAGCAGGAGGAACTGCGTACTCAGCATGTGGCCGTGGAGGTCGCCGTTGTAGAACGCGAACAGCGGGAACTCGTTGATGGTGTCGGGAATCACCCGACTCGGTGCCCAGTAGCCGAACTCGCTCAGACCCTCGCGGACGAGTTCGCCCGAGTAGGGTTCGGCCATCGTGGCCGCGATTCGGTCGGCGACCCCCGTCGCGAGCGAGCCGGGGAGGAGCCAGACGAGTCCGGTCACCGGCACCACGAGGTTGCTCGCGAAGCCGACCAAGAAACCCCCGAGAACGCCGCCTGCCCGCCGGGGTGCGCCTCGGGCGTCCGCCATCGCGGCCGCGAGTCCGTACGCTGCGGTGACGAGCGAGGCGTAGAATCCCGAGAGTGCGAGGTTGTACCCGTACCGCGGTGCGGTGTCGGTGAGGTGGGTGAGTATCGCGGCCATCAGGTGGCCGCCGTAGTAGTAGAGAACGTGGTCGCCCGCCCACCACATGTCCTCGGGCGGGAGCGCGTCGCCGCGCAGCAGCGACTTGTAGATGCCGAAGTCGAGGAACTTCTCGCCGCCGCCCGGGACGATTGCGGGGTCGATAGCTCGGACAGCGACGAGGAACAGGAACGCGACGGTGAACACCGCGGCGGCGTCGGCATACTCGCGCGGACGAATCGACGCGTTCGAATCGTGCCAGACGAGGACCGCCGACAGCCCCGCGAGCGCCCCAACCCCGACGAACGCGGTCCAGCGACCGAACCCGACGTGGCCGACCCAGTAGACCACGGTGGTCGCGACCACCAGCGCGACCGGGAGCGAGAGGGTCGCGCCCCGGTCGGGAAACCGGGGAAACAGCCGAGCCGCGACCGGGAGGCCGACGAGCGCGAGCGCGTGAAACGCGACCAGCCACAGCAGGACGAGCGCGTACTCCATCGACTGATACGCGAGCGACGAACCGATAAACATCTTGGGGTTTATCGGCACCTCGCACGGCAGGTCGCGGTCGAAACCCGGTACTGACGCCGAGGACTGGCGAACTCGGTGTCGGCGCTCGACTCACCGGCAAAAACTCGCATACGGCAATTGAATCACAATCCTTATCTGTCGAACGCGGTTACGAGATAGTAGCGGGATGGGATAGCCAGGAGATTCCGGCGGGCTCATAACCCGCAGACCGGTAGTTCAAATCTACCTCCCGCTACTTTTCAAAAATTCAGACGGTGAGCGACGAGCGTAGCGAGGAGCGAACCCGAATTTTCGAAAATCATACGGAGTAGATTTGAACCAGGGAGTGGAGCGAAGCGGAACGACCGTGGTTCAAATCTACCTCCCGCTATTTTTGAGCGAACTACGTCGGCGCGGAGACGAAGTTCTCCGCGCCTCCTCTGTGAGCGAAGAATTGCTTCGGAGTAGATTTGAACGAGGCGAGACGCACGCCCGCGCAGCGTAGCGAGCAGGAACGTCTCGGCGTTGTTCGAATTGCCGTTTCACTACTGTGTCGAAACCCGGCACGCTCCGAGAAAAAGCGGCAACTCGACGGGAAGCCCCGCCGCTTATTGAACTACGGACCGTTACTGCTCACGATGGCATCAGTACTGTTCGTCGTGAGCGAGGAGGGCTACTGGGGAGAGGAGTGCATCGACCCGCTACAGACGCTCTCGGAGACCGACGCCGACATCGACGTGGCGACCCCGAGCGGGGGACCGCCGGTCGTTGACGAGCGCTCGATAGACCCCGAGAATGTAGGCGAAGAGACCGCAGAGCGCGTCAAAGAGGCCCACGAAAACGACCAGCGACTCCAGAACCCGATGCCGATTGCGAAGGCCGACCCCGAGATGTACGACGCGGTGGTGTTCCCCGGCGGCCACGGCACCGAGTGGGACGTGAATCAGGATAGACACGCCCGCGCCCTGCTCCGCGAGATAGTCGAGCGCGAGGACGGCGGCAAGGCGATGGTCGTCTGTCACGCGGTGGGACTGTTGGCGTTCGCGCGAGACAGCGATGGGGGATTTCTGGTGGCGGGTCGCGACGTGACCGGCTTCCCGAACGAGTGGGAGGAGGGAATCGTGGACGACGACGACTGCATGCCCGACGGTCGAAAGCTTCCCTACTGGGTCGAAGACGAGGTGAAGGCCGCGGGCGCGAACTGGGACGCCGAACTCGATTCGGACACGAGCGTCACGACCGACGGCGACCTCATCACCGGGCGCGGTCCCGAGTCGTCTCACGCCGCCGCGATGGCGCTCGTCGAGGCGCTCGGCACCACACCGCCCGCGTAGGCCGGAACGCACACTTTTATCACCCGTCTGTCCTCACCGGTAGATGAGGTCATACTCGTGATAGGAACGCGCGGAGTTCTCGCGGTGATGGCTGGCGCGGTCATGACGGCCGGACTGATAGCCGCCCAAACCGAGCGGCGACTCCTCGGTACGTGGCTCACGATGGTCGGATTCGTGTTCGCTTCGATGTGGTCGATTATGAGCATCTTCTGGGCGCAGTCGAATCCGAGTCCGCTCGAACCCGAGTCGTGGATGTTGCTGTCTTCGATGGCCGTGTCCGCGACGGTGTATTTCGGCTATCTCGGTCTCTACGGCGACGGTTTGGGCGAGTGAGGCGTTCGGAGAGGGTGCTTCTCGAGGAGCTGTCGAAGGGGAGTTTAGAACTCGCGATACTTATACCGAGGTCGATTAATGTATACAACAACGTAATCAATAACCAGTAGATTTAAATGTGTATTCATCCAGCAATTTGGTATGCCACACCGGCGCAATCGTTCGAACGGTACCGACGGAAGCCGACGAAACTTTCTGAAGGCGAGCGGTGCTGGAGCCGTCGCACTTTCTCTTGCTGGCTGTAGCGGTGGCGAGAGTGAACAGGGAACGACCGAGGAGTCGGGAGACACCGAAGCGACCGAGACCACCGAGGAGACGGTCGCCGAGAACACGAGCGATTCCGACGAAATTCCGCAGGGCGGAACCCTCGTGTACGGAATGAGTTCGAACCCCGACACCTCGAACTACCTGATGGCGGGGAGCGTCTACTCCGCGGTTGCGCTCGACCTCGTCTACGATTACGGTGTCGAAATCGACCCCGTCACCTACGACATCCGGCCGTGGGCGTTCACCGACTGGGAACTCCAGAACGAGGACGCCGACCAACCCGAAGTCGTGTTCAACGTTCGCGACGACCTCACGTGGAACGACGGCGAGGATTTCACCATCGAGGACGTCATCTTCTCGCACGACTACATCATCGAGAACCAGGTCGGTGAGTTCTCGACGGTCTGGAACAACATCGAGAGCGTCGAAGAGGACGACGGCGACTGGGACTGCCGGATGACGCTGACTCAGCAAATCGGGACGTGGGACTCCTCCGCGCTCGGCGCGTGTCCGATGCTTCCCGAGCACATCTGGTCGGACGTGGACGACTTCGAGAACTACGACCCGATGGAGGAACGCGAGAACGGTCCGGTCGGCACCGGTCCCGGCATACTCACCCAGTTCGACCCCGACACGTCGATGCAGATTCAGTTCCGAGACCCCGAGGAGTACCCCCTCACCGACCAGGACTGGATAGACGAACACGACAACCTCGTCGCGGGCGGACCGTTCCTCGACCAGGTCAACTTCCAGGTGTACGGCGAGGAAGCCGCGATGACCCAGGCGTTCATGCGCGGGGAAATCGACACCCACTACGGCACCCTCGACACCGACAAGATTCCGGAGGCGCAGGACACCGACGGACTCGGCCTCGTGAAGGGCTACGACAGCGGGTTCTCCTACATGGGCATCAACTGCCGTCGCGAACCGCTCGACGACGTCGCACTCCGTCAGGTCGTCTCGTTCTGTTTCGACGACTACTACTGGACCCAAGAACTCCAGCAGGACTACGTCTACGAGGGTGACTTCGCGCAGTCGCCGGGGTACTCGGGCGTCAGACCCGAAACCGTGTTCGACGGCGAACTCCTCGAAGACCCCGCCACGCAGGCGTTCACGTTCCGCGGCATCGACGAGAGTGCCGACCCCGACGTGGAGGCCATGCGGGAGTTCCTCGAAAACGGTGAGGTCATCGACGGTTCGGAGGGCACCTACGCGGGACAGGAGTACCCCGGGTCGCTCTCCGGCGCCGAAGCCTCCCAGTCGGAGGCCAAGTACGACTACACGTTCGAGGAGGCCCAGTCGAGCGAACTCGAAGACTACTCCGAGGAGGAACTGTACGTCGATGGCGAGCCGATTTCGGAGGTCATGAACGACGGTGCCATCACGATTCTGATGGACCCGCCGAGCGACTACCCGAAACAGAGCCAAGCGTTCGAGCGCTGGTCCGAGAACATGAAGAAGGTCGGTATCCCGGTGAAGCTCGAACCGACCGAGTTCAACACCATGAGCGACATGGTGTACTACGACGCCGAGTTCGACGTCTACGAGATGGGCTGGGGCGGCACCGGCGTGTTCGGTACGTCGGTCCGGTCGTTCTTCCACTCGGACTTCGCCAAGGAGGCCTACGAGGAGGAGACGTACGCGTACAATTCCACGGGGTACGGCGTCGCTGGCGGCAGCAGCGACGAACTCATCATGGACGCCTACACCGAGATGGACCCCGAAGCCCGGAACGAGAAGTTCGCGACCGCGCTCGAAAAGGTCTACCTCGACATGCCGTACATGGTTCGTGACTACGCCAAGATGCGGTGGCCGATGAACACCGCCGACTTCACCGGCGCGGTCGAGCCCATCGTGGACCCCGCGTACGCCAACTGGCACTGGCAGGCGTATCACCTCCATCAGACAGAATAACCCCGCAACTGCGGCCGTTTTTTGCTGGTGGCGAGAGCTCGCACGAAGGCTTATCACAGCCGAACGGGGAGATAGGACAAGAACCACTACATTAATAATGAATCTATCCGATGACGCACATACAATACTCGGCGAGTTTGGATATGGTACACGATAGCTCGATACGGAGTGAAACGAGATGACACGAATTAGCGCACGCTACCTCGGCAAGCGGGTCGTGGTGTCGTACATCACCCTGTTGGTGATAATGACCCTGCTGTTCGCGCTGTTGCGTAGCATGCCGGGAACGTTCCTGGCGTCGATGATAACCCCGGAGATGACGCCCGAGCAGATAGCGCGTCTGGAGGAAGTGTGGGGTCTCAACGAACCGCTCTGGGTGCAGTACGTTGACTTCATGGTCAACTACCAGACCGGCGAGTTCGGGATGTCGCCCACCCGTCGCGTGCCGGTGTGGGACGTTATCGTCCGCCGGCTTCCCCGGACGCTGATTCTGTTCGGCGCGGGGTTCATCGTGGCGTACATCGTCGGCCCGCTGGTCGGCATGTATCTGGGCTGGTGGCGCGGGTCTCGTAAGGACAAGTCGATTTTCGCCAGCAGTCTGGTGATGTACTCCATGCCGTCGTTCTGGGTGGCGTGGCTGTTCATCTGGTTGTTCAACTACGAACTCGGCTGGCTCAAATCGACGTACATGTTCACCAAGTTCCCCGAGTTCGAGTGGACGATAGTCACGACGCTGACCGACGTGTTACACCACATCACGCTTCCGCTCCTGAGCATCTCGTTCGTCGGGTGGGTCGGGGCGATGCTCGTGATGCGACCGTCGATGAACAACGTGACCGAGGAAGATTACGTCTTCCTCGCGCAGGCGAAGGGACTCAGCGAGCGAACCGTGATGATAAAACACGCCGCGCGAAATGCGCTGATTCCGGTCGCGACCCAGGCCATCGTCGGCCTGGCGTTCCTCATCGACGGGAGCATCCTCATCGAGCAGGTGTTCAGTTGGCCGGGCATCGGCGAGCTAATCGTCAGTTCCGTGCTGGAGAAGGACTACCCCATCGCGCAGGCGTCGTTCTTCATGCTCGCCGTGATTATCATCGTGATGCGACTGCTGACCGACGTGGTGTACACGTACCTCGACCCGCGAATCAAGTTCGGGGGGGGACAATAGATGTCTACACAATCAGAGAGCCGATTCGAACTCGACACGATTCGAGAACGCTGGGAGCCGCGCATCGAGCGATTCAAACGCGGATGGGCACGCTACACGACCCACAAGATGGGCGTCATCGGTCTCGTCATCCTGGTCATATACATCCTGTGGGCGCTGTTCCCGTCGGTCTTCGCACCGCACGAACCCGCGTGGAAGGCGTACGTCGGCTACGAGAACACCCGATGGACCGCAGAGCAGTCCGCGTCGCTTCCCCACCCACCCGCGTTCGGCGACCCGTTCTTCGCACCGCTCGGCACGAACGCAAACGGAAACGGCATCTACACGCTGTTGGTGTACTCCGCGAAAGACGCGCTGTACATCGGCTTCGCGGCCGGACTCCTGTCGAGTCTGGTGGGCGTCCCGCTCGGACTCATCAGCGGCTACTACGGCGACACCTGGATAGACGAGACCATCCAGCGCATCGTCGACGTCATGTACGGCCTGCCGTTCCTGCCGTTCCTCGTCGTGCTGGTCGCCATCCGGGGGGTCAACACGACGAACATCATCCTCGGCATCGCCATCACGTCGTGGCTCAACAACTGCATCCTGATACGCGGGGAAACGCTGTCGCTGAAAGAGCGGGCGTACATCGAGTCCGCGAAGGTCGCGGGCGCGAGCGACACCCGAATCGTGTTCCGACACATCATGCCCAACGTCCTGCCGCTGGCGTTCGTGTTCCTCGCACAGGACGCCGCCATCGCCATCATCACGCAGGCGTCGCTGGCGTACCTCGGACTCGCGGACTTCACCGCGAACTCGTGGGGCATCATGATAGAGAACGTCAAAGCCCACGGCTACATCTACGAAGCGCCGTGGTGGCTCATCCCGCCGGGACTCGCGATTACCTCGATTGCGGCAGCGTTCTACTTCATCGGCTTCTCGATGGAGGACGTGACGAACCCACAGAAGGAGTGACAGATGACCCTACTCGAAGTCAACGACCTATCGATTCGGTACGACACGGGTGACGCCGAGGTACACGCTATCGACGGCGTCACCTTCAGCATCGACCGCGGCGAGACGTACGGTCTCGTCGGCGAATCCGGGTGTGGAAAGACCACGCTCGCGAAGTCGATTATCCACCTGCTCGACCACAACGGCTTCATCGAGAGCGGCGAAGTGTGGTTCGACGGCACGCTCCCCCACTGGGAGGACGAGAACGGCGACCCTCGCCGGGAGATTGTCGAGGACGACCGGTATCCGGTGCGCGACGACGGGATGACCGACCTCGCCCAACTCGACACCGAGCAGATTCGGGACATCCGGTGGCGGAACATCGCGCTGATTCCTCAGAGCGCGATGAACGCGCTGAATCCGGTGTACAAGGTCGGCGACCAAATCGTGGAGGCCGTGTTGCGCCACGAGCCACACACGCCCGAAGACGAGGCCCACCAGCGCGCCCGCGACCTGCTCGAACGGGTCGGCATCGAACCCGACCGGGCCGACGACTACGCCCACGAGTACTCGGGCGGGATGAAACAGCGCGCGGTCATCGCGATGGCGATGGCGTGCAATCCCGACATGCTCATCGCCGACGAGCCGACCACCGCGCTCGACGTCATCATTCAGGACCGGATTCTCGACGAACTCGACGAGCTCCAGAAGGAGTTCAACGTCTCGATTCTGGTGGTGAGCCACGACATCAGCGTCATGGCCGAAATCTGTGACCAGCTCGCGGTGATGTACGGCGGGAAGATAATGGAGAGCGGCCCGAAGACCGAGGTGTTCCAGCAGTCGGCGAATCCCTACACGCTCGGTCTGAAAAATTCGTTCCCGACGGTGAAAGACGAACAGACCGACCTCGTCTCGATTCCGGGGTCGCCGCCGACGCTGCTCGACCCCGACGACGAGTGTCGATTCTTGGACCGATGTCCGTTCGCGGTCGAGGAGTGTCGCTCGTCGCATCCGCCGATGTACGACGTGTCGGCCGGGGAGGAAAGCCGACGCGTCACGGCCGAAAACCCCCAGATTCACCGGTCGGCGTGCTATCGAGTGGACGAACTCGAAACGATGCGAACCGAAGCAAGCAAGGAGGAAACATGGCAAGCGACGACCCAGAACCGATAGTCGAGGTACAGAACGTCTCGAAGCTGTTCGGCACGACCCAAGGCGTCACCGACAGGCTTCTCGGTCGCGACCCCACCCCGGTCCGCGCGGTGGACGGCGTGGACCTCACCATCAACGAGGGTGACATCATGGGAATCGCCGGGGAGTCGGGATGCGGGAAGACGACGCTCGGCAAACTCCTCGTGAAACTCCACGAGGCGACCCACGGCACCATCGAGTTCGACGGGAAGGACATCAGCGACCTGTCGAAGACCGAGCGCAACGAGTTCCGCCAGCGCGTCCAGATGATATTTCAGGACCCGTTCGAGAGCCTGAACCCTCGGATGACCGTGTTCCAGTCGGTGATGGAGCCGCTGAAGATAAACGACATCGGCGCGGGGTATCAGGACCGACGCGACCGGGTCAAGCAGGTGCTCAACGACGTGGGTCTCGCACCGGCCGAGGCGTACCTCGACGAGTTCCCGAAGGAGCTTTCGGGCGGCGAGCGCCAGCGGGTCGCCATCGCACGCGCGCTCATCGTGAACCCGGACTTCATCGTCTGCGACGAACCGGTGTCGATGCTCGACGTATCGATTCGCGCGGGCGTATTGAATCTGATGAAGGAACTACAGGACGAGTACGGCCTGACGTACGTCTTCATCAGCCACGACCTCTCGCTCATCCGGTACATGTGCGACCGGACCGCAATCATGTACCTCGGAAACGTCATCGAGCAGGGACCGACCAGCGAAGTGGTGATGAACCCGAAACACCCCTACACCGAGGCGCTGTTCGACGCGGTGCCCGAAATCGACCCCGAAGCCGAGCGCCACCGCGCGAACGTCACGGGCGAGGTCCCCGACCCACGGAATCCGCCGGCCGGGTGTCGGTTCCACCCGCGATGCTCGAACATCATCCCGCCGGAGGGGTGGGCCGGAAGCCAAGAGGCGTTCCGGCGAGTGTTCCAGTTCAAGAGTCGCGTCCTTCAGGACGACCTCGACCCCGAGGAAGCGACCGAGAACGCCGCGAGCGAGTCGACCGACGCGATTCTCGAACGCGGTCTCGCGCTCGAACTCCCCGAGGAGCACTCGCTCGACGCCGAAGCCTCCCGGTCCATCGACCCGTCGGTGCTCGACCTTCCGGCCGACGCCGAGCGAACCCTCCGAGAAGCGGCCGAGCGCCTCCTCGAAGGCGACTTCGAGGCCGCGAAGGCCGAAGTCGAGGACGAGTTCGAGTCGATTTGCGAACGTGAGAACCCCGCAGTACGAGAGGCCGGGACGCAGGTCACCGCGTGTCACCTCTACGAGGAGGAGGCGGGCGAACCCGTCGCGCCCGGCGTCTCGGACTGATTCGATGCGAACGTCCCCGCGAACCCACTGATTCACGTCATGGTACCCCTACGCTTTCCCGACCGACCCGAGGATTCCGAGCGTCGCGCCCAGATTACCGCGAGACATCTCCTCGTCGGCGCGTTCCTCGTCGTGGCAGTCGCGACGGCCGCCATGTTCGCACAGGCTGCGACCGGTCACGTCGCGTCGATGCACGCCACGAGCGCGAACGTCACGGTCGCCGACTACGACGTGACCGACGGCGACCGACTCGACCTCACACTCCGAGTCCACAACCCCACGATTCGGGACCTCGAACTCGGTCCCGCGCTGGTGAACGCCTACGTCGATGGCGAGCAGACGACGGACGGGACCACGACAACGTTCGACGGCGGGCCGATTCCGGCGGATGAGACGGTCGAGATTACCGGCACCCTCGGTCTCCGCGAAGCGGGGGGCGATCGGCTTCGGAGCGCCGACCGGGTCGAGGTCCGGGGTCGGCTCAAGGTGTTCGTCGGCGACGAGCTAATTTACGTGCGGGTCGATACCGTGGGGGTGTCCGAATGAGCGGTGGAACCTCGTCGGGATGGTCCTCGGACGCGCAGGACGCCACCGGACTCCACCGGACCGCCGCGTTCCTGCTCGAAGGAGTCGCGGTCGGCCTGCTCGCGGGGATGGGCGCGTTCGTCTACAACACGCCACAGTTCGTGGGTCTCGGCGCGGACGCGAAACTCCTGCTCGTCCCGATGGTCGGGGCCGGAGCGTTCGCCCACCTGTTCGCGTCCTCGCTTCGGGACTCGATTCGGCTGGGTCTCACCGGCTTTTTCGTCGGACTCGCGGTGTTCGTCGGCGCGTGGATTGCGCCGCTGTGGATGCTGTCGTACCCGCCGACCGCTCGGGACGTGTTGCTCCCCGAGATGGTCGGCGACGTGATGTCGGCGGCGTTCCTGAACTACGCCGGGGCGTACCTCGGTGGCTACCTCCTCACGGTGTCTCTCGGCGCGCTCTGGGAGTAGCCGAACCGCTACGCTTTTCTACGCGGTCGGAAAACGTGAATTCGTGCCGAAGGACACGCCACAGCGCGAGAAGACCGTGCGCGAGCGCGGGACGTTCGCCAAGCACGGCGGCGACCCGTCGCTGAAGAGCTACCTCTCGTCGCTGTTCTTCGTGCTGTCGGTTCCGGGGCTGATTCTGGTGGCGTACGCCGGATTCACCGCGGGGTTCTACTCCTACTCGTTCGTGGTCCCCGTGTTCGCGGGGCTGTTCGTGGCGTCGCTGGTCGTCGTGTTCACGGCGATGCACGTGTTCACGTAACGTCGCGGTTCATGCACGTAGCGGTGTCACGTCTCATCCGGTGTTCCCCCACACCGTCAGGTAGAACACGACGACCATCGCGCCGAGTAAGAGGCCGAACTGCGTTCTCGTCGGCGACCCGCCCGGCGAGAAAACGAAGCTGACGAGGCTCCCGACGCCGAGCAGTGTGGCGAGACCGAACAGAAGCATCATCCGGTAGGTCTCGTCGGACAGCGCGGCGTACAGGCGGGAGCGGTCTACCATGTCGTCAGTACGGAACGCCCTCGTACACCGCTTCGACGGGTTCGACGACCAACTGCTGTGCGAGCGCGTACGTCGCCAGCGCGACGTCGTCGTCGGCCGCGAACTCGCCCGGTTGGTCGCGCCACTCGGCCACGCTCGCGGCGTACCGGACGTGCGAGTCGTGGACCGTGAACAGCCACTCTTCGGGGAGTTCGTCGTCGACCTCTCGGCGGGCGCGAAACAGGTACTTGAACGTCTCGTCGGTACGGTCGCTGATGTCCTCGCCAGCGTGATACTCGGGCAGTTGGGGCGTGCCGAACAGTTGGACGAGTCGGTAGAGTCCGACGCCGACGCTCACGTCCTCGGAACCGTCGGGGTCGGGACTCAGATACGCGATGACGTTGAGGTCCTCGCGCTCGCGGACGTTGTCCTCGACGAGCACCGACCCGGCTTCGCGCTCGCGTTCGATTTCCTCGCGAGACACCGGTTCGACGAGAATATCCTGTAGCGATTCGGGGTCGGGTGCGTCGGGGTGGTTGCGAATATCGACCGACATGGGTCAGTACGCGAAGTAGTTGAAGCTCTTCCATCCGAGATAGCCGACGACGATGCAGGCGACGCCCACGAGACCAACGACGATGGATTCGAACGCCGAGAGCGCCTCCGCGGGGTCGCCCATCCCGAAGTACAGCGTGATACCGACCATCGTGAAAATGTAGCCGACGACCAGACCGAGAATCATTACGCCCAGCGACCCGAATCCGATGGGTCCTCGAAGCGGTTTCGGCACGGTGTCTTTCAGGGCCATGCTCTGTGATGTCTTTCCTCAAGCTTAAAAGTTCTGGAACTATCGCTCGTCGTCGGCTTCGAGGCGGTCGAAGTCCTCCTCGGACAGCGGCGACATCTCGGGGTCGAAGTCGGTTGCGTCGGCGTCGATAGCGTCGGCGGCGTCAGAGGTGTTGGCGTCGGTGGTCTCGGCTTCGGGTTTGGACTCCTCTGACGGGAGCGACGTGTACTCCGAGACGGGCGTCTGAAACCGGTAGCCGAGCGCGATGAAGACGAGACCGAGCGCGGCCCGGAACACCGCCCACGGCGAGGTGACGGCGTACTGGCCGGTCACGACCGACCCGTGGAGCGACTCGCCGAGCATGAGCGCACCCGTCACGAGCAACACCGTACTCAACATCGCGACCAGACGGACTGAAATCACGCGCGGGGATTTCGAGTCGCGAAAGTTACGTGTTCCGATTCGGGGTGGGGTGGTCTCTCACGCCACGGTCTCGACGTCTCTACCAACGCTCACGGGGCAGAGAAAGTAGGGATTTCTCGGATTCAACGCTTCGTTACCGGCGACCGTACGATGAAATGACATGTGCGGTAATCGGCAAGAGGTTTTTTCAACCATTAGCCGAAGGAAACAGCCAATGAGCGACGAACCGGACGCGGGGGAGGCGTCCCCCGACGAAGCGACCCGGCGCGACGACGCCGAGAGCGAGTCAGAAACCCGGAACGACGCCGGGACGGCGGCCGAGTCCGACCGCGGTCACGACTCGAACGCGGGCGCGACCGTCGGCGAGTACGACTGGGAGGCGTTCGAACGGGAGTTCTTTTACGAGGACGGCGGCCCGCCGACCAACTGGCGGGGCAAGCCCTACTCGTTCGACGCCGAGGAGTACTTGGGTCACGACCCCGCCGATACGCCGGACCGAATCGGCGACGCCGCCGAGACCGCGGCCGGGCTCGCGACTTACTTCGAGTCCTTTCTCGACCCCGAGGAGACGCCGGTCGAACGCGGCGAGTACCTCTGGGAGCACTTCCGGTACGAGTACTACTACGACCGTAGCGACGATGGCGTCGAGCACCCGCGAGACGACGAGGGCGATGTCGTCGCCTTCGACCGAGCCGAGTGGCTCGGTCACGACGACTTCCCGGCGAGCGTCTTCGAGGGCGGGTTCGCAGTCACCGACCTGAGCGCCGACTTCGAGGAGTGGCTCGACCCGGCGACCACCCCCGTCACCAAGGGCGAGTACTACTGGGAGCACTTCAAGTACGAGTACTACTACGAGGATACGAGCGTTACCGCGCCCGAGCGACCCCGCGACGACGACGGGGAAATCGAGCGATTCGACGAGTCGGAGTGGCTCGGCTTCCCCGAGGACGACCTCGAATTCCTGCTCGCCGACGGCGCGGCCAAGGCAGAGAAACTCCTCGAAGTCGAGGACGAGCGCACCCTCGACGTGCCTGAGGAACTCGACGAGGACGAGTTCTTCTCGACGGTCGAGGGCCACACCACGGTCGTAAATCGGTACGACCTCGAAAAGGAGGTCGCGCTTCCGAAGAAACAGCACTTCCGCGAGGTAGACCGCTACTGGGTCAACAAGCCGTTCTCGTTCGTCGTCATCTTCCACTCCGAGAAGGAGAACGAGACGAAGTACTACGCGGTCGAACCGTATCGCACGCCCATCGAGGACGACCTCACCGAGTTCCTGACGGGCAAACTCCGGGCGTCCATCAAGTACTCCAGCGACGATGTGGTGGTCGAGGCCGCCGAGGAGGAGCGCGCGGGAGTCATCGAGCGTGAGGCGCTCGAACTGCTCGCGCGGTACGACCTCTACGCCGAGAACGACGGCGAGCGCGCAGCACAGCTCCGGAGTGCCCTCGCTCGCTACGACGAGACGAAAGAGACGGTCACCGAGTTCCTCGACCGGATTCGCGTGGAGACCGACGCGGCCATCGAACCCCTCCGCGAGAGCTACCGCGAGCGAATGGCCGAGCGCGCCGACGACAAACCGTCGAAAGCGGACACAGAGAACGCCGAAACCGAGGGTGCCGAACCCGATTCGACTCCCGCGGCGTGCCGCGGCCGCGCGGGGCCCGCGGCGGCCGCCGCGACCCAGGGCGGCGAGCCCGTGGGGCGCCCACCCGTTTCCCCCCCCGGGGGCGCGGGGGGCGGGCGGGCCCCCGCCGCGGCACGCCGAGACCGAGGACGGCGAGCAGGTCGCCGCGGACGGCGGAGCAGTCGGTGAGGCAGACGCCGAACGGTCTGTCGGTGACGCCGAGGCGGATGAGTCGCCACCCGCGCCCGACGAACCCGAATCGCCCGCGACATCCGGCTTCGGGGACGCCGACGCCGGAGACGCCGACCTCCCCGCCGAGACCGAAACCGCCCGCGAACCCCGAATCCGACTCGACGAGTATCTCGACCTCGACTTCGAGGCCGGGGGGAGCCTTCGCGACCAGATTCGGGCCGCTGTCGAGGCCAAAATCGAGGCGCTCGAACCCGACGACTCGGGCGGACTCGACGGCATCATGGCCCGGCCAGAGCCGGTCCTGATTGAGGAGAACGACGAGACGCTCTCGGAGTATCAGGTCGAGAAGCTACTCTACTACCTCACGCGCGATTTCACGGGATACGAGCGAATCGACGCCATCAAACACGACATCAACGTTGAGGACATCTCGGTGGACGGCTACGACTCGCCCGTGTTCGTCTACCACACCGACTACGAGCAGATTATCACGAACGTGTTCCACGGCAAGACGGAGTTGGACGACTTCGTGGTCAAACTCGCCCAGCGGTCGGGCAAGGGCATCTCGAAGCGCCAACCGCAGGTCGATGCGACTCTCCCGGACGGCTCGCGCGCCCAGCTAACTCTCGGCCGGGAGGTGTCGGACCACGGGACGAACTACACCATCCGGCAGTTCAAGGACGTGCCGTTCACGCCCATCGACCTCGTGAACTGGAACACGTTCTCGCTGGAGGAGATGGCGTTCCTCTGGCTCGCCATCGAGAACCACAAGTCGCTCATCTTCGCCGGGGGCACGGCGTCCGGGAAGACCACCAGCCTGAACGCCGTCTCGCTGTTCATCCCGTCGAACACGAAAATCGTCTCCATCGAGGACACCCGCGAAGTCGAACTGCCACAGCGCAACTGGATTGCGAGCGTGACCCGGCCCTCCTTTTCGGACGACGACAAGGGCGACGTGGACGAGTTCGACTTACTTGAGGCCGCGCTCCGCCAGCGCCCCGACTACATCGTGATGGGCGAGATTCGGGGCGAGGAGGGTCGCACCCTCTTTCAGGTCATGTCCACGGGTCACACCACCTACACCACGTTCCACGCCGACACCGTAGGCGAGGTGCTCAAGCGGTTCACGACCGAACCCATCAACGTCTCGAAGACCCTCTTTACCGCGCTCGATTTGGTCTCCATCCAGACCCAGACCCGCGTGCAGGGGAGCAAGGTACGCCGGAACAAGTCGCTCACCGAAATCAACGAGTACAACGCCGAGAACGACGAGATAAACGTCCAGGACATCTTCCAGTGGCGCGCCGAGGACGACGAGTTCATGCGCGTGCCGGGGTCGTCCACGATGCAGGACATCATGTTCGACCGCGGATGGGACGCCGAGCGACTCGAAGACGAGATTCTCAAGCGCCGAGCCATCCTCGCGTACCTCATCACGAACGGCCTGAACGAGTACACGCAGGTCGCGGCGACCGCACAGGCGTTCATCAACGACCCCGACACAATCCTGACGCTCGTCGCGAACGACAGACTCGAAGAGAGCTTGGCCGACCTCCGGGAGATGGAGAGCGTCCACATCGACATCGACCCCAAGAAAGAGGAGATGGTGCCCCGGCCCGACCCCGACTCGGAGACCTACGACCTCGCGAAGGGCATCCTCGCGGAGGCCGAGGACCGCCTGTTCGACGAGTACCGCGGGGCCGACGCGAGCGTGGACGGCCTCGCGGTCGCGCTCGCGGACACGAGCGAACCGACCGAGACGCCCACGAGAGGGGAGACGGATTCTGGGGGTCGAGACGACGCCGACCGCGCCCCACCGCGCTCGACCGAGGAGTTCGCCCACGGCGTGCGCGACCCCGCGGACGGCGGCGAACTCGGGCGGTTCCCCGACGGAAGTGAGGCCGAGCGCGGCGACGGAAGCGAAGCCGAGCGCGACGGCGAGACCGACGGGGACGCCGACGGCGGAGATGACGACAGTAGGAACGACGCCGAACGGGACGACGACTCGTTCGGCGGCTTCGAGGCCGCGTTCGACGGTGAGGATGGAAATCGCGAAGTGGACCAGTCGGACGCCGAAGCCGACCGCGACCGGGAGGCCGACGAATGAGCCACGGCACCTCGACCGGGACGAAGCGGTCGGCCGACTCGCTCGCCGACGCGTTCTACCCTCTGTTCGCGTACCTGTTCGACGAGGACGGCGACTTCGTGGCCGACGTGGAGCGAAAGCTCGCGGAGGCTCGGATGGCCGACACGGTGGAACTCTACCTCTCGCGGGGACTCGCCATCGGGACGATTCTCGGGGGCGTCCTCTGGATTCTGGGCACGCTCGTCGGTTACGGCCTGTTCGCCACCGGCGTCGTGGACGTGGGGATTCTCATCGGCGTACCGGTGCCCAACGAGACGCTCTTAGTACTCATCAACACGCTCAAAATCCCGGCGCTAATCGTCGTCAGCGGGCTGTTCTTCGGCGCAATCGGTCTGGGAATCGGGTTTGGAACTATCGCCGCGATTCCGTACTACCGAGCGGGAGAGCGAAAGCGCGAGATAAACATGCTCCTGCCCGACGCCATCTCGTTCATGTACGCGCTGTCGGTCGGCGGGCTGAATCAGCTCGAAATCCTGGAGGCGATGGCGAAGGCCGACGACACCTACGGCGAGGTGTCCAGAGAGTTCCAGTCAATCGTCCAAGAGACCGAGTACTTCGACACCGACTACCGGACCGCCATCCGCCAGCGGTCGCTCGAAACCCCGAGCGACGAACTCGGCCAGTTTCTGACCGACATGCTCTCTATCGTGAGTTCGGGCGGCGACATGGGCGACTTCCTCGACGACAAGAAGGACAAGCACATGCGGACCGCCAAGCAGGAACAGGAGATGACCCTGGAGACGCTCGAACTGTTCGGCGAGATGTACATGACCCTCTCGCTGTTCCCGCTGTTGCTCATCATCATCCTCGTCATCATGTCGATGCTCGGCGAGGCCCAGCAGTCGCTGCTCTACGGCACCGTCTACGGACTCATCCCGCTGACCGGTCTCGGCTTCCTCGTCCTCGTCTCGACGGTCAAGCAGGACGACCCCGGCGACGGCTATCTCGACCCCGAGGCGGGCGGCGAGCGACTCACCGCCCGGACCGGCGCGGGCCTGCTCCACCTCGGACTCGTCGAGAAGTACGTCGGCGACTTCGCGGTGTTCGACCGCATCAAGAGCCGCGAGGGCACCTACGAGACGGTGGCGCTCCTCAAGCGCCCGCACGTCTTCTTCCGGGACAATCCGCTGTTCACGCTGGGTCTCACTGTGCCCGCCGCGCTGGTGCTGGTCGGCAACGCCGTCTGGTCGGGCGCGGCCCCGCGCAGCCTCGACGGCATGATTTCGAATCCGGTCTGGGGGACGTTCATCTACGTCTACGTCCCCATCTACGTCGTGTTCTTCCCGCTCGCGGTGTTCCACTCGTGGAACGTCCGGTCGCGTCGAACGGTCATCGACAAACTCTCGGACAATCTCCGAAAGCTGTCCAGCGCGAACGACACCGGCCTGACCCTGCTCGAATCGATTCGGACCGTCGCCGACACCTCCACCGGAAAGCTGGCCGACGAGTTCGACGTGATTCACGCCAAGGTCGAGTACGGCATGGGGATGCGCCCCGCGCTCATCGAGTTCAACAATCGGTACCACATCCCGCGACTCGCCCGTACCGTCAAGCTGGTCAGCAAGGCCCAGGAGGCCTCCAGCCAGATTTCGGCGGTCCTCACGACCGCGGCCCAGGCCAGCGAGAATCAGGACGACATCGACCGCGAGCGCCGGTCGCGCGCCCGGATGCAGGTCGTCATCATCATCATGACCTACCTCACACTGCTCGCGGTGATGGCGATTCTGAAGGTCCGCTTCCTCGACGTGATGGCGGGACTCTCCTCGCAGGCCGCAGGAAGTAGCGGCGCGGGTGCGAGCGCGGCCGGGGGCGGTGGCGGCGGTGCGGCCCAACTCAGCGACGGCGTGGACACGAATCTGCTGTCGATGCTGTTCTTCCACGCCGTGACCCTACAGGCCATCCTCTCTGGATTCGTCGCGGGCTACATCCGAGACGCCTCGCTCCTGTCGGGCGTGAAGTTCGCGGTCGTTCTCCCGACCGTCGCGCTCGTGACGTTCATCTTCATCTAACAATGAGTAGTCAGAATCACCACCGAATCGACCCCGGCCGAAGCCACCACCGAACCGAGCGCGGCCAGACCAGCATCGATTTCGTGGTCGGGATGAGCGTCTTCCTGCTGACGGTGGCGTTCGTGGTGGGGTTTCTCCCCGGCTTGTTCGAACCGTTCGACGGCGGCGACGGCGCGGCCGCGCTCTCGGCCGACCGGACCGCCGCGGGACTCACCGGGGACCTGCTCGGGTCGCCCGACCGGCCGGACGTGCTGGACGCGACCTGCACCGCGGAGTTCTTCGACGCCGACGGCGACACCGCCGACTGCCGATTCGACGCCGACGCGTCCGACCTGTCGGGCGCGCTCGGACTCGGTTCGGGGACGAACGTCAACGTGACCGTCGAGGAAGACGGGAGCGTTCGGTCGGTCGCCGGGCAGAAACTCCGCGCCGGACCCGCCCCGTCCGAATCGGGGAGCGTCACGGTCGGGCGTCGCGTGGTCCTGCTCGCAGACGAGGAGAGTACGCTGTTCGTGAGGATGTGGTAAGATGGACCGAGGACAGGCACACACGCTGGAGGCGTTCACCGCGGCACTCGTCGTCGTCAGCGGCGTCATCTTCGCGCTGCAGGCGACCGCGGTCACGCCACTGACCGCGAGCACGTCGAACCAACACATCGAGAATCAGCACCAAGAGATGGCTCGCGGACTGCTCGCCAGCGAGGCCGAGAACGGGACGCTCCGCGAGGCGCTCGTCCACTGGAACGTCTCGGAGGAGTCGTTCGTCGAGTCGCCCGACCGCGGGTACTTCGCCAACCGCGGGCCGCCGAACGCGTTCGGCGACGCGCTCGACGAGACGTTCGGGGACGCCCACGTCGCGTACAACGTCCGGGTTCGGTACCGAACCCCGGACAATCGCTCGCGCACCGAGACGATGGTGTACATGGGGTCGCCGAGCGACAACGCCGTGACGGCGACCCGAACCGTCGTGCTGTACGACGACGATTCGCTGGTGGGTCCGGACGACGACACGACCGTCGGCGAGGCCGACGCGGAGGGCGACTTTTACGCGCCCGATGCCGCCCCCGACGGTCCGGTGTTCAACGTCGTCGGCGTGGAGGTGGTCGTATGGCGGATGTAGACGACCGCGGCCAGATAATCCTCATCACGGGGTTAGCAATCGCGGTCACGATGGTCGCGCTCGTCCTCGTGCTCAACACCGTCATCTACACCGAGAATCTCGCCACCCGGAACACGGGCGTCGGCGAACGCGACGCCATCGAGTACCGAAACGCCGCCATCGAGGGCGTCGGCGGACTCGTGGACCGCGAGAACGCGGCCGAGTACGCCAGCGACGCGGAGGTCGAAGCCGCGGTCGAGTCGGGGGTGCGGAGGCTCGCCGACCTGCTCGCCCGCGACCGGGTCGCGTCGGGCGCGATAGCGGAGTTACGCGTCGAAACGACGTGGGAGGGCGACCTCGTGCGACAGACCGACACCGACCGCGAGATGACCGCGGCCGACGGGAGCGAGTCGTGGGCGCTCGCCGGAAACGTCGAGGAGGTTCGGGGCTTCGCGCTGACAGTCGAAGACGACGACCTCTCGGGGTCGTCGCCCGCCGACGCCTTCACCGTGGTCGCCGACGACGGCGACGACCGGTGGCGCGCCGCGGTCTACGACGACGGCGGCGTCACCGTCGCGGTTCGGAACGCGAGTCAGGGCGACTGGACCGAGGGCGTCTGTTCGGACGCCACCGGGGAGACGACGACCATCGACCTCACCGCGGGTGCTGTGAACGGCGAGTCGTGCTCCGCGCTCGCGTTCGGTGAGGGGGTCGGGGAGTCGTACGACCTCCGGTACGAGAACGGCGGCGCGGCCGTCGGGACGTACGACCTCACGGTCAACACCTCGGGAGACGCCGAAATCGACGGTTCGAACTTCGACGCACCGGGGTCGTCTCCCTACGTGGTGGACGCCGTGTACGGACTCGAACTCTCGGTCAGGTACGAGCGCGCCCGACTCGCGTTCGCTGACAGACTCAGGGTCGCACCCGGTGAGTCGCGATGACCAGACGTCCCCGGAGCGACGAACGGGGCGTCTCGGTCACGGTCAACTACGCGCTGAACCTCGTCGTCGCCACGCTTCTCGTCTCCGGCCTGCTCCTCGCCACCGGAAACGTGGTCGAGGACCGCCGGGAGTCGGCGGCCGAAGCCGAGTTAGAGGTCGTCGGCAACCGACTCGCCGCGAACCTCGAAGCCGCCGGCCGACTCGCGTCGGTCGGCGGGTCCGACGCCGAAGTCCGGGTCGAGGCAGACCTCCCCGCTTCGGTCGCCGGAGCGACCTACAGCGTCGAAATCGACGACGGGGGCGAACGCCTCCTGCTGGAGACCAACACGCCCGAGACGACCGTCCGGGTCCCGGTTCGAACGTCCGCGACGGTCGAGACGACCCGAGTCGGCGGCGGCGACATCGTAATAACGCTCGCCGCCGACGGCGATTTGGAGGTCGAGCGCGGATGAACCGGGCGGTCAGCGACACCCTCGGCTTCGTGTTCGCGTTCGCGCTCGTGACCGCGTCGGTCGGCGCGGTGTACGTCTCGGGCATCGACGGGCTACAGAACGCCCAGCGCGACGAGCAGTTGCGGAACATGGAGCGGGCGTTCGACGTGGTAGACGACAACTTCCGCGACATCCGCGCCGGGGGCGCACCGAGTCGGGCGTCGGAAATCAAACTCCCCGGCGGTACCCTCGAATTTCTGGACTCGACACGGATAACGATTCAGACCAACGGCACCGGCTGTGTCGGCGGGTGTTCGCGACTCAACAACACGACGACGATGAACCCCAGACCGGTGGCGTACACCGACGGCGACACGCGAATCGTCGCGGTCGCGGGAGCCGTGTTCCGAACCGGTCCCGGCGGGTCAGTGATGCTGTCGGACCCGGGGTGGGTACGCGGTCCGGAGCGTGCGCTGATTCCGGGGTTCGTCACGTATCCGAGCGGCGACCGTACCAGCCTCGGCGGCGACGCGACCGTCCTGCTGGTCGCTCACGCTCAATCGCGCGAGGCCACCGAACGGATTCGGTCCGGAAGCGGTCGCGGACTGCGAGTGAACGCGACCGTCAGGACCGTCCGGGCCGACGCGTGGAGACGCTACTTCGAATCGGAGGGGTACGATATCACTCGGTACGACGAGACGGAGGAGGTGGTCTCCGCGGAGTTCGAAACCGAGCGCGTGTACATCTCGGAGACGGTCGTCGGTCTCGAAATCGAGCGGTAGCCACGACGGTGTGCGAACACGACTCTCGGGGGCACAGAACGCTCTTCGCGGCGAGCACGGAACGCTACCCGCGGGTGACGTTGACTTCGCTGACGCTGACGTGGAGGTAGGTCAACTGCGGGACGTTCGACGCCTCGCCGTCCACCGGGTCCACGCTGCTGAGCGCCTGGTCGAAGTGGACCGACCCGCCGGATTGGAGGAGGGTCTGGCCGCCGCCCACGATTCCCCCGTAGAGTTCCGCCTGCGAGGTGACGGTGACCGACCCCGATTGGGCGTCGGTTCCCGGGGCGTACACGAGACCGACGAGGGTCGAATCGCCCTCGATTTCGGCGTCGAGTCCCGGCCCGGCGTACACCCGGAGCGACGGCGATACGTGGCCGTCGGTGTCGCCAACCGTCGCGCCGCCGATGACGCGGAACTCCGAGCCGGTGGTGTACACCTTCACGGTGCCGTCCTCGGGGTCGGTCACGTCCACGTTCGCGCCGTTCCACTCGATTTCGTCGTCCACGACGAGGACGACGTCGCCGTCAGAGGTGTCGAATGTGAGGTCTCGCGAGCCGTCGAGGTCGCCGTTTTCGAGGTAGTACGCCCCGGACGGGAGCGTCAGGGTCGATTCGGAGTCGTTCCACGTACCGGTGGTCTCGTTTATCGCCGTCACCGCGTCGTTGTCGTTGGCCGAACCGTCGCGGTAGGTCTCGGCCTTGATATCGACGAGGTCGCCGATTGGCGAGATGTCGGGCGCGCTCCCGTTGTCCGCCACCCAGCCGGTCACGTCTCGACAGTCGTCGCCTCCGCCGCCCTTGCAGTTGGGTGGCGGACCCCCGTAGGAGAGATTACCGTGGACGGTGACGCCACCGCCGAGGTCGGCGGTGCCGCCGGCTCGGAGGTCGCCGTAAATCTCCGCGCCGCCGGTCAGGGTCACGCTCCCCTTCGTGACGATGGTCCCGTTGTAGGGTTCGACCGGAGCGCCCGAATACGCCCCGTCGGACGAATTGTAGCTGTCGGTGAACGACGACCCGCCAGCGCCCTGTATCGTCATCCGGTCGGCGGTCGTTCCCGCCAGCGCGTTCGTCACGGTCTTGGTCTCGCCGGGCACGACCAGCGTGATGGTGACGCGCTCGCGGTCGTGGTCGTAGCTCACTTCTCCGCCGGTTCGGTCCTCGAAGAATCGGCCCCACGCGTCGTAGTAGGCGCTGTCCACGGTGACGTTCACTTTCCCGTCTTCGAGCGGGTTCGACAGGTCGGGGTCGCCCGCGACGGGGTACTTCGCGTCGGTGTCGTCGCCCTTCGCGAGATGGGCACGCCCGTCGAGCCTCTCGGTGCCGTTCACCGCGACGAGCGGGAGCGTCAGCGTCGTCCCGCGATAGTGGAACTCCGGCGGCGAGACCATCGCGCTTCCGGCGTCGCTACGCCGCCAGACTCCGCCGCCCTGATACGCGACGGTCGTCTCGCCGTTCTCGTAGACGACCGCGCCGAGGGTCCGGTTCAGCACGACGGCCTCGACCGTCTCGTCGGTTCGGTTCACGACCTCCACTCGCATCCACCCCGTGTCGTCATCGACGCGGGTGGTCGAATCCACGCCGAGCGAAACCGTCTGGGAGGTCGAGTCGCCGAGACCGACGAGGCTCAGTTTCGAGTCCAACTGGGTCATCGCGTGTTCGGCGCTGTCGAGTTCCGAGGACTGCTTCGAGTCGTCGAGCGCCGACGAACCGAACGCCACGATGAGACCCGTGCCCGCGATGGTGATGCCGAGGAGGAGGACGACGCTGAGCACTTCGGACTGGCCGCGCACCCGCACGCTCGCCGTTCGATTTCCGCGTGTCGGAGTCGGCGACCGGGACATACCGGCCCATCGAACCCCGGTCTTATAAACCAATCCGCCACATCTAAGAAATGTTTGATTTCGAGGTGGCGGTCGGTGTCGTTTCGGGACGGGAGTCGATGTAGTGGGCGAACCCGAAGTGTAGCGGCCATCGAGGACCGGGATTTCGAGAAAACCCTTCGCAGTCGAGGGGTTTTCCGCCGTCGCCGGAAAGGCTATGTACGTCCCACCCTGAAATCGCGTAGTAACCGATTGTAGCATGCCGAGTTTCACTATCGACCCAGTCGAGATAGAAGTCGCCTCCGAGAACGGCGACACCAGTTCGACCTACGTCTTCGACATCAGCGACTACCTGCTCGACGGCGAGGTGTGTACGGCCGTCGCGCTGGCGCTGTCGAACGTCGTGGAGACCTCGCCGGAGCGAATGACGCCGTTGAGTTCCGTCGTGGACTGTGACGCCCTCCAACTCCTATTTCAGCCCCGACGGTACGGCGACCTCCGCGACGACGTGCGAGTCTCGTTCCCGTACGACGTGTACGAGGTCACAGTGTTTTCGAGCGGTCGCGTCCTGGTTCGCGGGTGAGCGGCCCCCGGTCGCACACACGGTGCTGGCTACGACTGCGACCACCGCGTCAGTAGTGACCACCCCGAGCGTAATGTGTCCCGCCCGCGTACGAGTCGAGCGATGCGCGCTCGCTCGGTCGGTCTGTATCGAACGCTCGCCGCCGCCCTCGCAGTCGCGGCGATTCTCGTCGTCGCCCACCTCGTCGCCCACCCCGTCGCCGAGTACGGCGCGTGGCTCGCGGCGTTCGCGATTTGGATGGCGTGGTTCGTGGCGGCCGCGCACGACTGGCTCTCGAACGCCGACTTCTGATACTGTCGGCTGTAATTCTTCGAATAGGGGTGCGTAGAAGAGGGGAGTGGAGCCGAGGAAACGCTCAATCCCCAGCGGTGATTTCCGCGTAGTTACAGCCGACAGTATGAGTCGGCGTTTGCGGCCGGAAATCGACCAACGGCCCTGCGAATTGCTGTCGAACCGCTAACCGTTACCGTCAGCTTAAAGTAGGTTATCCCGAGCAGTGTAACCAAGGTGTAGCCGTGTCAACAGTGCTTGTCGTCGAAGACGAAGCGGAACTCGCCGAGACCTACGCGTGTTGGCTGCGCGACAGCTACGACGTTCGAATCGCACTCTCGGGCAGCGAGGCGCTCGACGAACTCGAAGCCAATATCGACGCCGTTCTCCTCGACCGGCGAATGCCCGAGATGACGGGCGACGAGGTGCTCGACGAGATTCGAAGTCGGGGGTACGATGTCCGGGTCGCGATGCTCACGGCGCTCGAACCCGACTACGACATCTTCGAGATGGGGTTCGACGAGTACGCCGTCAAGCCGGTTCTCAAGGACGACATCCGGCAAATCGTCGAAGCGCTCCTCCGTCGAAGCCAGTACACCGACCGGCTTCTGGACTACTTCACGCTCGTCTCGAAGCGAGTGGCGCTCGAAACGCACAAGCCCGCGGCGGAACTGGAGCGAAACGACGAGTACCGCCGACTCGAAACCCGGGAGACGAAACTCGAACGCGAGATGGAGTCCGCGCTCGCCGAGTTCTCCAGCGAGGACTTCGAGGCGTTGTTCTACGACATCGGGGGCGAGAGAGCGAACTCCACGTCGTGAACCGACGCCGAGCCGTCGCGTACTCCGAGTCGTCCTCCGTCGAGCGACTGCGCCGGTTCGCTCATACTGTCGGCTGTACGTACGTGAATACCCGTGTCCGAAACCGCTCGTTTTAACGCTCGAACTCCTCGTATCCGCAATCGGCCGTTCGAAGAAGTACAGCCGACAGTCTCACTCGAACCAGAGGTCGCCGAACGAGTCGAAGAACGGCGTGTCGGTCTCGACCCGCTCGTAGCGCGCTCTGAGGTCGCGCGCGACCCCCTCGACCGCGTCGGCGTGGTCGGCGAAGCGGTCGCGATAGCTCCGTTCGAGCCGAGACCCGACGTGCGCTCGGACCGACTCGTCGGATTCGAGCGCCTCGAACACGGTGTCCCCGGCGGTCGGCAGGTCGCGCTCGCCGGGCGCGACCACGTGCGCGAGGACGACCTGATTCGACGCGAGGGCTTCGAGTCCGGCGTCGATGGCGTCGGTGTCGGCCAGGAAGTCGCTGCACACCACGACGAGCGCCTTCGAACGGATGGTCGCGGCGTAGTCGGTGAGCGCCGCGTCGAACGCGGCTTCGCCGTCGGGGTCGACCGCGTTGCACTGCTCGACCAGCCCCATCACTTCGCCGCGGTTCGACCGCCCGCGGTCGAGTCGCTCGGCGGTCGAGTCGAACGTCGCGAACCGGAAGTCGTTGTGCTCGCGCGCGGTCAGGTACGCGAAGCCGAGGCCCAGTTTCGCGGCGTACTCGAACTTATGAGCGTCGTCCTCGCCGAAGTCCATCGACGCGCTCGCGTCCACCAGCACGTGGACCGTGAAGTTGCGCTCGGCCTCGAACTGCTTGACGTAGAGTTCGTCGGTCCGGGCGTAGAGATTCCAGTCGATGAACCGGGGTTCGTCGCCGGGTTCGTACCGCCGGTAGTCGGCGAACGTCAGGCCCTCGCCCACGGCGTCGGTCGTGCGCTCGCCCTGTTGCTGGGAGCGCGCCCGGCGGTCGCGCGCGTCGTCGAACCGGTCGAGTTCCGCGAGGAACTCCGGGGTTATCATCGGTCCTCGACGAGCGTCTGAATAACGTCGTCGGGCGTCAGGCCCTCGCGCTCGGCCCGGAAATCGACCACGACGCGGTGACGGAGAACCGGCGGGGCCATCGCGGTCACGTCGGCGGCGCTGACGTGGGTCCGGCCCTCGATGAGCGCCCGCGCCTTCGCGGCCCGGACGAGCGACATGCTCGCTCGGGGACTCGCGCCGTATTCGAGGTCGTCGGCGGTCCGGGTGTCTCGGACCACGCCGACCGCGAGGTCCCGGAGGTCGTCGGCGATGGGGACCTGATGGGTGAGCCGTTGCATCTGGCGGAGTTCGCCGGTCGAGACCCGCTTTTCGACCGGCACGCTCGCGTCCACGTCGCGGGTGTACCGGTCCACGATTTCGCGCTCGGCCGCCTCCGGCGGGTAGTCCACGACCACTTTCAGCAGGAAGCGGTCGGACTGGGCCTCCGGGAGCGGGTAGGTCCCTTCTTGGTCGATTGGGTTCTGCGTGGCGAGGACGAAGAACGGTTCGGGAAGGTCGTACGTCTCGTTTCCAGCCGTGACCTGCCCTTCCTCCATCGCTTCGAGCAGGGCCGATTGAGTCTTGGGCGTCGCGCGGTTGATTTCGTCCGAGAGGACGAGATTCGCGAACACCGGCCCCTTCTCGAAGGTGAACGTCCGGCCCGCGTCGGTTTCCCGGACCATCTCGGTTCCGATGACGTCGGAGGGCATCAGGTCGGGGGTGTTCTGGATGCGCGAAAACGAGAGGTCGGTCACCTCCGCGAGCGTGCGAACGAGCAGGGTCTTGCCGAGACCCGGCGTGCTTTCGAGCAGGGCGTTGCCGTCGCACAGCAGGCACGCCAGCACGTGGTCCACCACGCGCTCTTGGCCGACGATGCGGCGTCGAATCTCCGAGCGGATGGCCTGAATGCGGTTCGTCACGTCGTCGATGGATGGGTTTCTCTCAGTCATCTGTAGAGTTCCCGTCGAGTTCTCGGGCGTATCGCTGGACGAGGTCGGCGTCCTCGACGCGCTCGGGCGAGGCGAATCCGGCGCGCTCGGCTTCGACGCCCGCGCCGTCACCGTCGGTATCGCGGTCGTAGTTCGCCGACTCGTCGCCCTCGCCGCCGGGACTGCTCCCGACCGACGCGGTCACGTTCTCGGACCCGGCCGAGACGTTCGTCTCCTCGCCCAACACCTCCGACCCGTTCCGGAGTTCGACGGACGAGCGGTTCTCGTCCGACTCCGCCTGAACCGCGCGGTCGCCGACGCCACCGGACGAGCCGGCGGTCGAGACGCCGATATCGACGCCGACGACCGCGGTCTGGACGGCCGCCAGACTCAGCGCGAGCGCGAAGACGAGCGTCACGCCGAGTCGCGTGGCGTCCAGCAGGCCGAGGCTGGAGGCGTTTCGGAGGCGGTACAGCACGTCTGCGTAGAGGGCTTGGGCCATCGGGTTCGCGCGGTCGGCGTCGGCAGCGTCCCGCGCGGTCCGGAGCGCCTCGCGCACCTCCGGGTTCGCGTCCTCGAACTGCTCTGCGACCGGGCGGCGGGTCCGGACGACGTACTCCGCGACGAACGCCGAGACGCCCGCCAGGACGGCCGCGAGCGCCCCCACGTCCGGTCCGGGGACGGGAAGCGAGTCGAACGTCGCGGGGGCGAGTTCGACGTCGAGGAGCGGAACCCCGGTAACGCCGACCGCGAGGTACGCCGCGAGCACGACACACGCCGCGTCGAGGCTGGCGTAGACGAACGCGGCTTTCCGGGTCTCGCGCCGGATTTCGGCGAGCGCGGCGCGAACGTCGTCACGGTTGTCCGGCGGGGTCCGGTCGTCGGTCGCGTCCTCACTCATTCGACTCGTCCTCCAGTTCGTCGATGCGCTCGCGGAGGCGGTCGTTCTCCTCTCGGAGGTCCCTGATGGTGACGTTCTTCCGGTCGAGGGTCCGGTTTCGGCTGTTGAGCAGGTCGTCGCGCCTGTCGAGCGTCTCGTTCCGGGTTTCGAGCAGGTCGGTGCGCGTCTCCAGCGTCTCGTTGAGTTCGTCCGAGAGCGCCTGGGCGTCTTCGAGGTCGGTTTCGAGTCGCTGTTTCTCGGCTTCGAGTTCGTCGCGCCGGTCCTCCAACTCCGAGACCTCCGCGCGAAGCGACTCGACTCGGTCGTTCGCCCGGTCGAGGTCGCGCTCGGTTCGATTGAGTTCGTCGCGGGTGGCGTTGAGTCGTGACTCGGTCTCCCTGAGTCGGTCCGAAACCGTCGCCACGTCCGACCGCCGGGTTTCGAGCGTCTCGTTGAGTTCCCGGAGGGTTCGGTTCGCGTCGTCGATTCGCTGGCGCTTCTGGTCGAGTTGGGACTGGAGTTCGTCGTTCCGGTCGGCGAGATTCTGATTCTCGGAGCGAACGTCCTCGACCGACTCCTGATAGTACAGCGTCGTCCCGACCAGACCGAGCGACGACAGTCCGACGAGCAGTGCGACCGCGACGTTGATGGTGGTTCCGAGGTAGCTCACGGTATCACGTCCTGTTTGTGGCGGCGACGGAGTCGCCGAACGCAGACTTCGCCGACGTAGACCGCGAGACCGGCGACTAGCACCGCCCAGTCCCACGATTGCTCGACTCGCTGGCGGTGGGTGGTCTGTCGCGTGACCGCCGACGCGATGGCGTCCGACTGGTCGGGCGCGAACGCCCGGCCGTCGGTTCGGTCCACGGCGCGTTCGAGGTCCGACGAGACGCCAAGTTCTGCGTACTCGGCCGGGTAGTCGGCGGCGTACTCGGCGTCGAGCGCGTCGTAGTAGCCCGGTTCGGCCGGGACCGTCCGGGCCTCGTAGCGCCCCGGCCCGACTTCGGAGAACGACAGGTCCTCGGCGTCGGGGCGCTCGTCTCCGGCGTACGCCACGGTCGTCGCCTCGCCCGCGCGGGTGTCGGGCGCGGCCACGATCCCCGTCGCCTTGCGCTGGGGGTCGCCGATGGCCCAGTTCACCGACCGCGAGAGCAACAGCGAGTTCGGGCGCTCGCGGAGGTCGCCGAGGCTCCCGTCGGCCCCGTAGGCGGTGACGGCCGCGACTCGCCCGAGACCGAACCGCCACGTCGAGAGCGCGGGCGCGCCGTAGCCGGTCGAGACCAGCAGGTCCGCGCCCTCCCTGACGCCGACCTCGTTCGCGCCGGGGAGTTCGGCCGTGGGTTCGACGCCCCGCGTGACGAAGTGGCCGTCGTCCACCACGACCGCGCTGTCGCCGCTGTACTGGCGGTCCGGCCCGCCGAACTCGACTCTGAGCCGGTTCGTCTCGTCGGCCGGGAGGAACGACCCGCCGGTTCGCTCGGCCACCCCGCGGAGGACGCCCGCCTTGACGTTGCCGACGCCGACGGTCACGACGCGCACGTCGCGCTCGGCGAGTCTGTCGGCCGCCGAGAACGCGGTGTCTCGGTCGTCCCGGCCGTCACTGAGCAGGACCACGGTGCCGCCCTCGTCGCCGAGCGCTTGGGACGCGCCGAGGAGTCCGGCCGAGATGTCGGTGCCGCCGCCGCTTTCGAGGCTCCGAATCTGCCGCTTCAGGTCGGCTCTGGAGTCGCCGAGTCTCGCGGGGTCGGCCACGCGGTAGGCGTCCTGATTGAACGCGACGAGACCGACCTCGTTTCGGTCGCCCAACTGTCCGAGAACGTCGAGCGCGAGCGATTTCTGGGCCGCCATCCCCGATTCGGCGCTTCCCGACACGTCCACCGCGAGCGCGATGCGCGACTGCTGGCCGGTCGAACCGCCGGTCCGGACCGGGAGGAGCGACGACAGCCGGGAGTTCTCGTAGCCGCCGTTCTCGTAGGCGTTCTCGCCGCCGACGACCGCGAGACCGCCGCCCTCGATGACGTGGTCCTGTAGCGCGCCGACATCCCCGAGGTCCGAGGCGGCCACGTCCTGCACGACGACCGCGTAGTAGTCGTCGAGGTCCGCGGGAACCGACTCGGCGCGGGTCACGTCGTAGAGTTCGCGGAGGTAGCCTTCCATCGGGTAATCGCCCCGGCTGACGTAGAGTATCTCGGGCTGTTCGACCACCTGCACCGTCTTCCGGGACACGTCGTTGACGGCGAACGCGTCGTCGCCGGAAAGTCGAGCGGTGACCCGATGGGAACCGACCGACGAGAAGTTGTGCGATACGGTGAACGCTCCGTCGTCGGGAACCCCTCGGGACTCGATTTCCGAGCCATCGACGGAGACCGACACCTCGGCGTCGGCGGGCACCTCCTCGATTCCGGCCACCCGGACCGCGAACTGATTCTCGACGCCGACCGACGCCTTCTCCGGTCCGGTGACGGCGACCCGCGCGTCCGACCGGTTCGGGGTCAGTTCGACGCGGTTGACGGTCGCGTTCATCGACGCCGCGAGGTCGGCGGCCCGGTCGAGCGACGCTCCGTCGGTCACCTGTCCGTCCGAGACGACCAGCACGCTCCCGTTAGGTCGCAGGCCCGCGACCACTCCCTCGCCGACTCGCGACCGATTCCCGGAGGCCGCCCGGACGCGCTCGACCGCGACTCCCTCGTCCTCGATGGCGGCTTCGAGGTCGTCGGCGGTCGAGGGGTACACCTCCATGCTCGCAGACTCGTCGGTAACCATCGTGACCTGCGAGTCGCCCGCGGTGGTCGCGGTCGTCACGGTGGTCGGTCCGGCGGCCGCGACCACGAGACAGCCGACCACGAGGAGTCGAGTCGCCGTGAGCGCGAGTCGCTCGCGGCGACTCGCACCGCCGCTCGCCCGCCGGACGACGAGCGCGAAGACGACGACTGCGGCGACCGGGAGCGCGAACAGAACGACCGGGCGCGCGAACTCGACCGACGCGGCGAGACCGGGCACGTCCATCAGAGGTCACCCCGGTAGCGCAGGAAGCCCAGTTCGAGCAGGACGAGGGCCGCGACCCCGCCCGCCGCGAGACCGGTCAGGTCGAGCGGTACCGTGCGCGATTCGGTTCGCTCGTTCGACGTGCCCTCTCCGCCGGTCGCGCCCGCGGCCTCCGTCGCGGAGGCCGCGGTCACGTTCGACTCGTCGGCGTCGGCCAGCGACGCGGCGTATCGCTCGCCCGCGCCCTCGTAGAAGCCGACGTGCCCGAGCGTGAGCGTTCCCGCTTCCCGGCGTCCGGCCGGAGTCTCGACGGTCGCCTCACCGTCGCTCGCGTTCCCCGCGAACCGGACGCGCTCGCCCGTCGCCCTGTTTCGCTCCGAGAGGGGCTGTCTCCCGGTCAAGTCGTAGATTGCGCGCTTCCAGAAGACGGGGTACCGGTAGTTTCGCTCGAACGTCGAGTCGTCGGTGGAGTAGCCGTAGTAGAGGACCTTTCCGTCGTCGACGCTCGCGGTGGCGAGCAGGGGCGTGCCGTTCGTGGTTTCGAGGAGCGCGCGACCGTCTCGGAGTTCCGCCTCGACGTACGACGACGGGGCCGGGAACGCCACGCCCGCGGTCAGCGGGGAGTCCGCGGGTTGGCCCACCGCCGGGTTCTCGGCCGTCCCCTCGGGTTCGACCGGGAGCAGGCCGCCGTACTCGACCGCCGAGAGGTTCGGCTGAGCCTGCACGACCACGCCGCCGCCCCGCGAGAGCGTCTCGCGGGCCACCTGTCGCGTCCCGTCGAGGAGGCGGCCGGGTTCGACTCCGCTGAAGACGACCACGTCATAGGACCCCGACACCGACGCGGGCGGATTCTTCACCGTCACGTCGGTCCCGCGAATCACCGACAGCGCCGTGGTGAGCGCGCGGTTCTCGTCGTTGGTCACTACGAGCACGTCGATGGTCGGGTCGTCGGGGGCGGCGACGGGCACTCGGTCGTCCACCGGGAACGAGTCGCCGGGCGTCAGTCGGAGGTCGCCGCCGCCCGCCGGGACGGGCAGGGTCGCGGTCTTCACGTCGCCGGGGTCGAGCGCGAGCGACTTGGACTCGCTGCCGAACTCGACCCGGCGCTCGACCGCCGAGTCGCCGAAGTTCTTCACTTGGACCGAGACGCTCCCGGCGTCGAACGAGTAGTCCACGACGCCGACGTTGTCCGACCCGCCCTCGTCGAACTGCCGGAGTTCGACCGCGTGGCCTCGCGCTCGCGCGGCCGACACCGCGGTCGTCCACCCGTCGTCGGCGAAGTCGCTCGCGACCACGATCCGGGCGTCGTCGCCCGCGATAGTTGCGCCCCGGTCGATTGCGCTCGCGAGGTCACCACTCGCTCCGGTCACGCGGAGGTCGTCGAGCGCCGACCGCGCCTCGGGCGCGGGTACGCCCTGCGCGCGGACCGCGGTCTCGGGACCCGCGACGACCACGGAGGTCCGGTCGGTCGCGTCGTCCTTCGCGGCCGCCACCGCCCGGTCGAACCGCGTGGTTCCGTCGGCCTGCGTCGCCATGCTCGCGCTCGCATCGACCACGACGACCGTCTCCTCGACCGCGCGCTCCTCGGACACCGGAACGTACGGCGATGCGAGCGAGATGGCGAACGCCGCGACCGCGAGCAACTGAATCGCGAGGAGTCCGCTCCGCTGGAGTCGCCGGAGCGCTGGGTGTCGGCGCTGCTCGTCGGTGTCGCCCAGCAGGAACTCGACCGCGGGAAACGTGACCCGAGTCGGGTCTGGCTTGAGAAGGTAGAGCAGGAGTATCGGAATCGCGGCGGCGAGCGCCACGATTCCGAACGGGGTCAGAAACACCGACGCGAGCGCCTCTCGGAGCGTTCCGACGGCACTCATCGGACGCGCACCTCCGCGGGAGGACCGGAGGGTGGTCGGGGCGGGCTTCGCAGGGGGAGTGACGGAGTAGAGGGCATCGGTCGTTCGACGGTCGCGTTTCGGACGAGGGTGGTTCAGCGGGCGCTTTTCGTGTCACCGTTACAACGAGAGATTATATATCTTCTCATGTAGAGAGTGGTGACTTTCAGGATACTGTGAATCTGTAATCGATGGTGGGGCGTCGGTCCGGCGGGCGAACCCCACGGAGAGACGAGTCCACGACTGAGCGAACGAAGTGGTCCGAAGGAAGTGGACTCGCCGGGATTTGAACCCGGGGCCTTCCCCGTGCCAGGGGGATGATCTACCGCTGATCTACGAGCCCTCGAATGCAGTTACACGTTCCCCTCGGGTGTTCATAAACCCCTCGAAATCCGACCGTGGGTGGACCGTCACGGCCGACCGAATAGAAACCATTTAACTGTCTCCGCGGTTTCGTACCGACTACGGGAACAGCACAGCCGCAAATCTGACTCGCCGGGAGATTTCTCGGCTCGGGATTGCGGACGTGCACCGCGTCTCACGACGCATCGCACGCTTTCACCACAGGACGATAGCGGCCTGTGCAGTTCCAATCAGAAACATGGCACGAATGCACACCCGCCGCCGCGGCTCGTCCGACTCGGACAAGCCGGTGGCAGACGAACCCCCGGAGTGGAGCGACGTAGACCAAGACGAAATCGAAGCGCGCGTGGTCGAACTGGCCGAGCAGGGCCACGACCCGAGCGTTATCGGCCTCAAGCTTCGCGACGAGGGCGTGAAGGGCACGCCGATTCCGGACGTGAAGCTCGCGACCGGCAAGAAAGTGACCGAGATTCTCGAGGAGAACGACGCGACCGGCGACATCCCCGAGGACCTCGCGAACCTCATGAAGCGCGCGGTTCGCCTGCGCGACCACATGGAGGAGCACCCGCTCGACCACAGCAACAAGCGCGCGCTCCAGAACAACCTCTCGAAGGTTCGGCGTCTCGTGGACTACTACCGCGGCGACGAACTCCCCGAGGACTTCACGTACTCCTACGAAGCCGGACAGCGACTCATCGACGAATAGATGTCCACATCGGGTCGAAGCGGCACCGACGAGTCTGACTCCGCGACCAGCGACGTGGCCGCCGCGCTCCGCGAAGCGGCGTTCGTTCGCCTGCTCGCGCGGGCCGACGGCGACTGCCTCGCGGCCGCGGGGCTGCTCGCACGCGCGCTCTCCGAGCGCGGCGTCCCGTATCAGGTCCGGGTCGCGCGCTTCGGCGAGACGCTCGCCGACCCCGAGACGACCGCGAGCGCCGACGCCGACGACACGACGGTCGGCGTGGGACTCGACTCCGCCGCCGACGCGCACCTGTCGGGCGAGACGACCCCGGCGAGCGTGACCGCGTTCGACGCCGCGGACGAACTCGGAACCGCATCGAATCCGGTGCTGGCGCTCGCGGGCGTCGTCGCTGCAGGTCGCGTGCCGGGTGCGGACGAGACCGCACACGTCCTCGCCGCCGCCAGCGAACTAGGTGTCGAGCGCCGACCCGGCGTCGGCGTGCCGACCGATGACCTCGCGAACGGCCTGGCACACACGACGCTCGCGCACGCCGACTACTCCGGCGACGCGGGCGCTGTACAGGCCACCCTCGCGGAACTCGGCCTGCCCGCCGAACTCGACGCGTCGGCCCATCGCCGAGTCGCCTCGGAGTTCGCGCTCGCGGTCGCGGGCCACGAGTCCGCGACCGACCGAGCGGCGGAATCTGTCGAGCGCGCGCTTCGTCCCCACGCGCTGTCGGACGGCCCCTTCGCCACGGTGGAGGGGTACGCCGACGTGCTGGAGGCGGTCGCGCGCGAGCGACCCGGGACGGGTGTCGCGCTGGCGCTCGGCCACGACGCGCGCGCCGACGCGCTCGACGCGTGGCGCGACCACGCCGAGCGCGCACACGCCGCGCTCCGCGAGGCGACCACCGGCCGATACGACGGCCTGTTCGTCGCCCGCACTGACACCGCGCCCGTAGAGACGGTCGCCCGTCTCCTCCGGGATTTCCGGTCGCCGGAACCGGTCGCGCTCGTCGTTTCGGACGACGAGGCGGCCGCGGCCGCGGCCGACGACCGAGACGTTGGCGCGACGATGACCGACGCCGTGGCGCAAGTCGGCGGCGTCGGCGGCGGCACCGCGCGACGCGGCTACGCCCGATTCGACCCCGAGACGGACACCAAGGAGTTCCTGACCGCGTTCCGGGAGGCCAGAAAATGAGACGAACCGCCACGATTCGAACCGAACTCGACGACGCCGAGACGCTCGCGGCGGCCGTTCGGCCTGACAACACGCCCGAAATCGACACGCGCGTTGAAGACGGCGCGATTGTCACCACGGTCGAGCGCGAGACGACCGGCGGACTCCAGTCCACGGTGGACGACTACGTGGTGAACCTCTCGGTCGCCCAGAAAGTAGTACAGGTAGCCAACCGACACGCAGACCAAACACGAATCCAAGACAACTCATGAGCGAACGAAGCGTTTCCAAGCAGAAGCAAGAGAAGCGGTGGTACACCATTCACGCCCCCGAGCAGTTCGACCGGGCGGAACTCGGTGGCACCCCCGCCGACGAACCCGAACAGGTACTGGGTCGCAACATCGAGACGACGCTCGGCGACCTCCAGAACGACGCCAGCGAGAACAACACCAAGCTCACGTTCAAAATCAACGACGTGGGGAGCGACGCGGCCTACACCGAGTTCGTCAAGCACGAACTCACCCGCGACTACCTCCGGAGCCTCGTCCGCAGAGGGGCCTCGAAGGTCGAGTCGTACGTCACCGCGCTCACGACCGACGACTACCGCGTCCAGATTCAGCCGGTCGCGTTCACGACCAAGGACGCCGACGCGAGCCAAGAGAAGGCCATCCGCGACACCATGACCGAAATCGTCCGCGACGCCGCGGAGGACAACACCTTCGAGGCGCTCATCGACACCATCGTCGAGGGGCGACTCTCGTCGGCCATCTACGGCGAGGCGAAAACCATCTACCCGCTCCGCCGGGTGGAGATTCAGAAGACGACGCTCGAAGCCCGACCCGAGGAAGTCGCCGCCGAGGAGGAGACCGCGGTGGACGTGGACGAAGACGAAGTCGAAGTCTGAGGCTTTCGCGCGATTTTCGTTTTATTCGACTCCGAGAAGTCCCTACTCTGTCACCACGACCCGCCCGACCATCGCCGAGGGTTCGTGGGGGATGCAGAAGTAGTCGTACTCGCCCGGTACGTCGAAGGTGTGTTCGTACTCCGCGCCCGACTCTATCTTCCCCTCGAAGCCGTCCATCCAGCCGTTTCGCGCGTCCTCCTCGGAGTCGAAGTCGCCCGACGCGAAGAAGTCGGCGTCGTCGGGAATCTCGTCCTCGTAGGCGGTGACGGTGTGGCGGCGGCTTCCGGTGTTTCGCCAGACGACCGTGGTTCCGACCTCGACTTCGAGCGAGTCGGGACGGAACACTGCCGCGCCCATTCCCACGTCGTAGTCCTCCGAATCGTCGGAGTCCTCCGATTCGTCGGACCCTCCGGAGTCGCTCCCGGTCACCGACGCTAGACAGCCCGCGAGGCTGACTGTGGCTAGCCCCGTCGCCCCCGCGAGGAAGGTTCGGCGGTCCATACTCGACACTCCGGAGGGAGGGAGTATAGGCCTCACGAAACCGACCGCGAGCGCGAGAGTTCGAGCGCGACCGTTCCGAGTCCGACCTCCATTCGAGCGCGACGACCCGCCGACGGCGTCGGCGGGTCGTCGCGTCCGAACTGTCACGGCCGAGACAGCCGTTCTCGGATATAAAAACGTATCAAGGCCCGCCGCACACCCCGAACGTATGCAACCCCGGTTCGTCGGACGGCTCGGTCTGGCCGACGCCGTCACGGTCTCGAACGCCGCGCTCGGCTTTCTCGCGGCGGTCGCCGCGACCGTCGAGCCGGGACTGGCGGCGCAGTTGATTCTGCTCGCGGCGGTCGCGGACGGTCTCGACGGCGTGGTCGCCCGGAAGCTAGGCGGGACGCCCGCGGGCGAGTACCTCGACTCGCTGGCCGACGTGGCCTCGTTCGGTGTCGCGCCCGCCGTGCTGGTGTTCGTCATCGCGCGTGAGCAGTGGGGGGTGGCCGACCCCACGCTCGCGACCGCGGCGGCGTTCTGCGTGCCCGCGCTGTTCGTGGCGATGGCGGTCGTCCGACTCGGTCTCTACACCGCCTACGACGTGGGCAATCATCACACCGAGGGCGTCCAGTCCACGCTCGCGGCGACTCTGCTCGCGGCCGCAGTCCTCGCGGGCGTCGAGGACGCCGCGATTTTGCTCGGCGCGACCGGCCTGTTCGCGTACCTGATGGTGACGTGCGTCTCGTACCCCGACCTCTACGCTCGGGACGCGGTCGCGATGGGCGGCCTCCAGACGCTCGCCATCCTCGCGCCCGCGGCGTTCGGGCGGGCCTTCCCGCGACTCTTGCTCGCGGCCGCGCTGGCGTACCTGCTTCTCGCGCCGCGATTCTACTGGCGCGAGACGGACGCGGGGGACACCCCCGAGTCGGCGGGACGGGTCGAGCGCGCCGACGTGGAAGGGAAACGCTCTTGAAGCGTACGGACCGACTTTCCAGCATATGAGCCGAGCTACTCCAGCGGGGTGGAGCGAATGAGCGACGAGGAGGAGACCGCCGACGCGCCCGAGGAGCAGGAGGCCGAGGAGGAGACCGAACTCGAAGAGAAGGTCACCGAGGAGACCATCGAGGAGGAACTGGATTCGGCCGCGGAGGAACTCGAAGCCGCCGAGACCGAGACCGACCTCGACGCGGTCGAGGCCCGACTCGACAAGACCGAGGGCCTGCTCGAAAGCGCCGACCTCCCAGAACCCGACGACGAGGACGAGGAGGGACCGCGCGAGGCGCTCGAATCCCGGCTCTCGGAGCTGCGAGACGACCTCGAAGAGGCTCGGGGTCCCTACGCCGAGGACGTCATCGAAATCGTCGAGGACGCCGGAACTACCGTCGAAGAGACGCGCTGGACCGAATCCGGAAGCGAGCAACTGCGCGAGACGGTCGAGACGTTCGTCGCCGACGTCGAGGAGGCGCTCGACACCGACCTCGGCGCGACCGTAACGACCGACGCCGACGACCTCTCAAGCGCGCTCGAAGACGCCGCGGTCGCAGTCGGAGAGGCGGACCTCGACCCCGACGACGACGCCGAAACCCTCGACGCGCTCGTCGCGGCGGCCGAGGACCTCCACGCGGGCGTCGAGGACGCAGAGGAGTGGGACGACCTCCAGGTCCGCGAGCAGTTGCAGGCCGAGGGCTACTTCGACGTGCTCGACCACCGGAAGGACTACCCGCCGGAGTGGCACGCGCTCAAAATCTGGGAGAAGCGCGACCGCGCCGACATGGTCCTACTCGCGCTCGACAAACTCGACTCGAACTTCATGGAGGAACACTGCCTCGACTCGCTCAAGCGGATGGGCAACCCCGAGGCGCTCGACGCCATGAAAGAGCGCGCTCAGCGCCGCGACGAGGACGCTATCCAAATTCTCGGGAAAATCGGGGACGAGGACGGTCTCGACGCGGTCCTCGACTACGTGGACTCGGGTCCCGGACTCGGCAAGCCCGCGCTCAAGGCCGCTGGCGAAATCGGAAGCGAGGAGGCGACTCAGGACGTGGCGAACCAACTCGCGGCCGACGACCCCGAGATTCGGAGTCAGGCCGCCCGTTCGCTCGGACTCATCGGCGACACTCGCGCCATCGACCCGCTCGCGGACACGCTCGAAACCGACGAAGCCGACGAGGTGCGCGCGAGCGCGGCGTGGGCGCTCAACCAAATCGGCACCGAGCGCGCGCTCGACGCGGTCCGACCGTACTCCGACGACCGCGCGTTCCTCGTCCAGACCGAGGCCGAGAAGGCGCTGTAGGTCGCTGAGAATCTGCTGTCGCCCGTAACGTCGCGTTACTCCGTTTTACACGACGAATAACAAAGAGGTAGCTGTGCTTTCGTTCGCGTATCGGGCCATGAAACGCGTACCGACACTCGGGCGGTGTCCGAACTGCGAGGGGACCATCACCCGCGACTACGTGCTCATCGAGTACGAGTCGCGGGGCCAGACCGCGAGATTCGCCGAATGTCCCGACTGCCGGGACGTGGTCCACCCCTCAGCCGAGTAGCGCCACGAGAAACTGCAGTGCGAACGCGACCGCGACGAGGAACGCGCCGACTCGTCCGGCCCACGTGTACTCGGTGGCGTCCCGCGGCGAGATGTCGATGCTGTAGTCGTTGTACTCGGTGCTGTATTCGAGATAGCTCGGCATCTGGAAGAACTCGAAGAAGATGAGCGTGGCTCCCAGCGCGCCGAGCGCGTAGCCCGCGAGTTCGAGCGCCAGCACGTAGTCTACCATACGAACACCGGTGAACGTGTCGAGCAAAAAGCCACCGGTCCCCGAGGGTTTAAATCCGATAACGGGACCACCTCGTGGCGTGCGCTCTCCCACCGTCCCCGCGCTCGTCGCTCTCGCGTTCGTCGCCGCCCTGCTCGCCTTCGCGCTCGCCGTTTCTGTGCCGGTGTCGGAGGCGAGTGCGTCCACTTCGAACGCAACGACTACCGTCTCGAACGCCGCGACGGCCGCCCCTGCCAGCACCGGCACGACCGCTAAACCGAACACTACCAACGCGACCGCCGATGCGCCGACAATCGTCTCGGTCTACCCGAATCCGGCGGCGCGAAACGACGCCGGGGAGTTCGTGGTCGTCCGCGTCCCGCCGGAGACGAACGTCTCGGGGTGGCACCTCGACGACGGGGAATCGACCGCCGACCTCCCGAACGCCACCGTCTCGGGCCGGGTCGCGCTCTCGACCGACCCCGAGACGGCCCGGAACCGGACCAACGTTCGGGTTCTCCCGCTGTCGGGCCACCTCTCGCTGGCGAACGGCGGCGAGACGGTTCGGCTCGCCTCCGACGACCGAACCGTCTCGGTGAGCTACGACGACGCGCCCGAGGGCGAACGCTGGCACCGGACCGGCGACGGGTGGGCGTGGGAGCCGCTCGGCGCGACCGACTTCGAAGTCGGTCGCGCCGGACCCGCGAACGCGACCGCGTTCGTTCTCCCCGATTCTCCCGAAATCCCGGTCGAAACGCTCCGGAGCGCCGACAGACGACTCCTGCTCGCGGGGTACACGTTCGCCTCCGAGCGCGCCGTGGCCGCGGCGAAGGCCGCGGCCCGGCGCGGCGTCGAGGTGCGCGTCCTCGTGGACGGCGGGCCTGTCGGCGGGATGCCCCGCCGACAGGCCGACGCGCTCGACTCGCTTGCCGACGCGGGAATCGAGGTCCGAGTCGTGGACGGCCCGCTCGCGCGATACGACTTCCACCACCCGAAGTACGCCGTGGCCGACGACCGCGCGCTCGTCCTCACCGAGAACTGGAAGCCCGCCGGGACAGGCGGGAAGGGAAGCCGCGGGTGGGGCGTCGTGGTCGAGAGTCCGGGAACCGCCGACCACCTCGCGAAGGTGTTCGCCGCAGACGCGGGCTGGCGCGACGCGATTCCGTGGTCGGAGTTTCGCGAGGACGCGGAGTTCGAGGACTCGAATCCCGCGAACGGGTCGTTCCCGTCCGACATCTCCCCCGCGTCGGTCGAAGTCGATTCGACCGAGGTGCTGGTCGCGCCCGACAACGCCGAGTCCGAACTGGTCGGCCTGCTCGACTCGGCGAACGACTCGGTCCGAATCCAGCAGGCCGGAATCGGAAGCCCGAGTCAGCCGTTCCTCCGGGCCGCGATTCGGGCGGCGGAGCGGGGCGTCGAGGTGCGAATCCTCCTGAGTGGCGTGTGGTACGCCGAGGAGGAGAACCGCGCGCTGGCCGACCGGGTGAACGACCGCGCCGAGAGCCGGGACCTCCCGGTCGAAGCCCGCCTCGCCGACCCTCACGGACGCTACGAGAAGGTTCACGCGAAGGGCGTGGTCGTGGACGGCGAGGCCGCCGTGGTCGGAAGCCTCAATTGGAACAACAACTCCGCACGCGACAACCGGGAGGTCGCGGTCGTACTCCGAGGGGCGGAAGTCGCGGGGTTCTACGCCGGAGCCTTCGACGCCGACTGGAGCGCGAGCGGCGAGGGCGGCGCGAATCGAGTACCGGTCGGCCTGCTCGTCGCGGTCGCAATCGGCGCGCTCGCGGCGATACTGCTCGCGAGAACGGAGGTGACGTTCGAAAACGAGTAGCTCAGTCGTCCTGCTCGTGGCCGACGACCGTGCTCTGTAGCGCCTCGTCGAGTTCCGCGTCGGCCATCTTCTCCACGAGTGCATCGAGCACTTCCTCGCGCATGCCGGGGACGAACTTGATGGACCCGACGACGAGGTGGCCGCCGCCGCTCACGCCGCCGCCGACGATTTCCTCGTTGAGTTCGGTCACCATCTCGGGGATGTCGAGACGCACACCATCACTTCGGAGGACCGCGAAGTCCGGGCCGTAGCCGATGGTGATGACCGGTTCGCCGGTCTCCTGGACCTTCCGGTCGTGGATTTCGCCGGTCGTCTTGCCGGGCGCGGGGTAGGTGAACCGGTAGGCGTGGTTCTCCACGTCGATTCGGTAGAGGTGAGCGTCGCTTTCGAGACGCTCGTGTTCGACGTGGGGCATGGCGGCGTCGAGCTGGTCCTCGACGTCGGACTCCGCGCTGTCGGCGAGGAACTCCACGAGTTCGCGGTGGCGCTCGTCGCTCCCGCCGACGTTCAGCACGTCGTTGATGAGGCTCCGGCCGTCGTCGTACTTGAGCCAGTGGGCTTCGTAGTCGAGCGCCTCACCGATTTCCCGGAGGAACGACTCCTCGTACCCCTCCGACTCGGCGAGTTCGACGTAGTCGGTCATGGCGTCGGCCTTCGACCGGTCGCACAGGCCCGCGACCGCGGGCACGTGGCGGAGTTCGTCGGTAATCGGCGGCCAAATCATCCGCGCGAGTTCGACGCACATCATCCCGGTCGTGATGCGGTAGTCCTCGTCGTGGAGGTACGGATTGACGTGGGCGTCCACGAAGGGTTCGACCGCCTCCGGGTCGGGGTGGTGGTGGTCGATTGCGATGATGGGGATGTCGTAGTGCGCGAGGTTCTTGTACGCGGGCACGTCCTCGGCGGTGCTCCCGTTGTCGAGCATGAGCAGGAGCGGGAGCTTCTGGCCGTGGCGCGCCTGGTCTTCTAGGGCGAAATTGAGGTCACGGGTCACGTCCTCCATCTCGTAGAACGGAGCCTTCGAAGGGAGGCGCTTGAACAGGTGGCGCTTGGCCTCGGGGTCCTGATGGGTCTCCTCGATGAACCGTTCGAGGGCCAACTGGACCGGAATCGACGCGCACATGCCGTCGCCGTCGGCGTGGTGGCGGACCCGAATCGGTCGGCTCTGGAGAACGGTCCGGCGGAGTTGAGTCGCGACCTCCTCCAAATCGGGGAACATCTGGGTCAGCGCGGGCCACTCGATGAGCGGTTCCACGTCGTGGGGTTCGGCCCGCTCTTCGAGCGCGGCCGAGAGCCGAGTTTCGACTTCTTCGGCTTCCTCGCCCGTCAGCACGTCGAGCTTCTCGACTTCGACTTGGAGCGCGTTGTCGCGCTCCTCCACGAGGCCGGTCACGCGAATCACGTCGTCGATTTCGACCGCGGGGTACGCGCGGACGCCAGCCTCCTCGAACGCGGCGCACGGAATCACGCCGGTCAGGTCGCTCAGGTGGAAGATGGTCGGGCCGCCGGTCTGCTTTATCTGGACGACTTCGCCTTCGAGGTGGACGGTCTCGCCCACGAGACCCGAGAGGTCGTCGGCGTCGGTGATGTCGTAGTCGTGGCCGACTTCGACCGTCTCGTAGTCGTCGAAGTCGGCGGGTTCGAAGCTCAGGTCGCCGTTCTCGCGGATTTCGGTGAGTTCGACCACGAGGTCGTCGCCGACCTCGTAGCTCGCGTCGTACGTCGATTCGTGGAGGAGTCCCGAGACCGAATCCGAGAGGTCCACGAACACGCCGTAGTCCACGACGCCGTTGACGGTCGCGTGGTAGTAGTTGCCCGCTTCGACATCCGAGACGGTACACGCCGGGTCGAGGTCGAAGACCACGGCGTCCCCCTCGGTGTCGGCATCTGAAGCTGTCATTCTTGTCCGTGGTTTCGGTTCGGCCGATTTTAAGGGTTTGCAAGTGGGTTCGTGAGTGGGCACCTTCGATGTGAGTCCGCCAGTTCACGGGACCTCGCTCCCGGTTCACGGCATCTGTTCTCCGCTCACGGCATCAGGAGGAACGCGACGTACGCTATTGTGAGCAAAATCGCGGCGTGTTTCGCGCCGTTCTTCACGCTTCCCTCGCCCATCTGCCCGGCGAGCAGGCCGGAGAACAGCGCCTGTATCAGCGACGTGTGGAAAAAGAGCAGGGTGTACGCGTCGGTGTCCACGCTCGCCAGTTCGCCGAACGGGCTGTCGGCGATAGCGGCCGTGTCCGGCGCGCTCGCGCCCGTCGGGAGGCTCGGAATCAGGATGCTGTTGAGCGCCCCGACGATGACGAGAAAGACCACGAACGAGAGGTAGATGATGACGACGTAGGTCACCATCTCCTGACGCCGCTTACGCTTGAGCCGTCGGGTGTCTTGGGCTTCGTTGGCCGCGATGCGGAGGACGCGCGCGAGGTCGCCGCTGGCGTGCATCGCGTTGGCGAGCAGGGTCACGACACGCGTGATGGTCGGAGTTTCGAGGCGGTCTTCGAGCCTGTAGAGCGCGGTTTCGGCCTCGACGCCCCACTCGATGTCGGTCCGGAGTCGCTCAACCTCCGAGTCGAGCGCGCCGAGTTCGCTGTCGGCGACTCGGCGCAGGCTCTCGACCACCGACATCCCCGCCTCGTTGACGCTCGCGAGTCTGTCGAGGAAGTCGGGGACGGCGGCCTCGATGGCCGCGATGCGGCGTCGGTGAACCTCTTGGACGATTGCGAACGCGCCCACGACGACGAGCGCGGCCTGCACTGCGAAGTCGTCGAGCACACGGAGCGTGAGCGTCCCGGCGGCGAGGTGGGGCCACGACCGAATCAGTATCGAGAGCAGGCCGAGCGGAACGGTCGCGTACAGCACGAGAACGGGGTTGTCCCGAAACACCCGGACCGGGTCCGCGAGAATCTCCCGAAGCCAGCGCACGTTCTCGAAGGCGTCGAGGCGCTCGAAGTTGACGACGCCCGTCGGGGCGTCGGCTTCTGCGGCGGCGGTTCGGGCCGCAGTTTGGGTCTCGGCCGCGGTTTGGGTTTGGCGTCCGTTCCCTCCATCGCTCCTGACCGCCTCCGCGCGAACGCTCGCGCCCTCCGAACCGGCGCGTTCGACTCCCTCGGGACGTTCGATGCCCGTGCGGTCGGCGTCGGGCGAATCGGTCCGCCGGACGCCCGCGAGCAGGCCGGGCGCGGAGTCGATGACGCGGTCGTCGCGGGTCGCCCGGAGCGACTGGGTGATGCTGTCGAGGTAGATTACGAAGCCGACGTTCGCGAGCGGGATGGCGAAGTACGTGATGACTTGCAGGAGTTCGAGCGTATCGCCGAGCGCCATCAGCCCCATGATGACGAGGATGGTGATGAACAACAGCGGCGCGACCACGAACACCGAGACGTACGCCTCCGCGAGGGTCGCGAGCAGTTCGAGGAACGCCTCCTGTTCGTCCTCGGCGTCCTCGCGGTAGCGCTCGTACTGGTCGTCGAGGTACGCCGGAATCGACTGGCCGCTTTCGAGGACGCTCGCGAGGTTGTCGGCGAACTCCCCGAACTTCTCGCTCGGCGTGCGGTCGGCGAGTCGCCCGATGGCCGTCAGCATGTCGAGACCGGCGTACTCCATCGACTTGACCGCGACCGACACCTCGTTGGCAGCCTCGCCGTAGACGCCGCGGTTGCGCGCCAGCGTCCGCATAATCTCGGGGAACGCCATTCCGCTCCGCGAGAGCGCGTAGAAGAACGCCACCGTGCGAGCGATGCTCTCGTCTATTCTCCGGGCGCGAGCGTTCGCCCGGTACGAGAGGTTCTCCCACCGAATCCAGTAGACGAGTAGCCCGAAGACCGCTCCGAGTGCCGCGCTGCTCCCGAACAGTAGGCCGAACAACTGCCAGACTGAGAGGTCCGGGGCGACGAGCAGGTCGGCGAGGAACCCCAACTGCTCGGGGAGGGTCGCCCGAGCGGACTCGGGCGACACCGACAGGAGCGCGAGCACTCCCGCCGCGAGGTAGACGCCCACGACGCCCCCGACGACGGCGGCGGCCCCGGCGTACAGCAGGGTCTTGGCCGCGTACATCCGGTAGGTGTCTTCGAGATGGACCGCGTGAAGGAGTTCCCGACGCCTCGAACGCCGTCGCCCGTGGTCTCCGACCCACCTGCCGAACAGCACGAGCGCGACGTGGGTCACGAGTCGGTCGCCCTGCCGGGTCAGGGGTGCGACCGCGAGCGGGACGACGAGGAGGACGATTGCCACGAGCGGCGCGAACTCCAACATCATTCGAACCCGGCCGTTACCTCCGCGTCGAGGTCGATGGCGTCCATCACGCGGTCGGGATGGGCGTAGTACTCGTTGACCATCGCGGTGAATCGCCGGTAGTCGCTGACCTCCCGCTCGCGGAGGTACTGGAGGACGCGCTTGCGGTCCCGAATCTCTTCGAGGAGTTCGGCCCGCGACCACCCGCGCTCGTCCTGAATCTCGTCGAGGATGCTGCTGTCGTTGCGCCGGAAGGCGTCCGCGCCCGCGTTCCACGAGAACGCGGTCGAGTAGTCGAGGTCGCCGGTCCGCTGGTCGATGCCCTCGATTTCGGCGAGCGTGCGGGTGCGCCGCACCCGCTCGTCGCCGACGTAGGTCAGCGTCTGGACCGAGAGGATGTCGAGGCTCTGAATCATCGCGCGCGGGACGTTGATGGGGTCGTTTTCGAGGCGATTGATGACCGTCTGGACCGAGTCGGCGTGCATCGTGGAGTAGGTGGTGTGGCCCGTGTTCATCGCCTGAAACAGCGTCATTGCCTCCTCGCCGCGGACCTCGCCCACTACGATGTACTCGGGGCGGTGCCGAAGCGCCGAGCGAAGCAGGTCGTACATGGTGATGTCCGCGCCCGCACCCCTTCGCTCGCGCGTGACCGACGACAGCCAGTTGTCGTGATAGAGCGCGAGTTCGCGGGTGTCCTCGATGGTCAGCACCTTCGAGCGCGGCGGGACGAACATCGAGATGGCGTTCATCGACGTGGTCTTGCCGGACGCCGTGCCTCCGGCGAAGATGAGCGACTTGTTGCTCTCGATGGCGAGCCAGAGGTACGCCATCTGGTCGAGGTCGAACGTGCCGTACTCGATGAGGTCCACCGGGGTGAACGGCTCGTCGGCGTACTTCCGAATCGTGAACGCCGACCCGCGGGGCGTGACCTCCTCGCCGAGCGCCAACTCGGCGCGTGACCCGTCCGGGAGCGTGGTCTCGACCATCGGCTCGCCGACGCTGACGTGTCGGCCCGACTGCTGGGCGAGTCGGACCACGAGGTTGTCGAGTTCCTCGCGGTCGTACGCCACGTTGGTCTCGATGTCGGTGTACTCGTCGTGGTAGACGAAAATCGGGAGGTCGTAGCCGTCACACGAGATGTCCTCGATTCGGGGGTCGGCCAGCAGGGGGTCGAGCTTTCCGAACCCCCGGAACGTCCGGTGGAGGTAGTAGAACAGTCGGAAGAACGTGGACGGTTCGACCTCGACGCCGTACATCGACAGGAGTTCGCGGAGTTCCTCTTTCAGGACGGCCTCCGGGGACTTTTCGGCCCCGCTCGCCTCGTCGGGGTCGGCGACGATGGCGTCGTCCCGGCGGTGGATGAGCGAGTCGCGCATGTCCTCGACGAGTCGGTCGAGGAGGTCGGTTTCGAGGTCGTCGAGTTCGGGTTCGACGACGTGGTATCGGTGTTCGTTCTCCTCGTCGTCGTAGTTGACGGAGACGAACGCGAACGGCGCATCGACCCAGTAGCGGTCGACCTCCTCGTAGCCCGCGATGCCCGAGAACGACACCAACGGACCGTGTTCGGCGGGGTCGTACCCGTCGGCGTCGATGGCGGTGCCCCGCAGGACCTCCGCGGTGCGCTGGAGCGTCCGCTGGAACTCTCGAATGCGAATCCGAACGTCGTCGGTGGTCCACTGAGACATGAGCGTTCGGGACGCGGCGGCGCGGTCGCGGGGGCCCGCCCGGGTTAAGCGCCCCCACCAAAAGGGGGTAAA
>NZ_ML974134.1:119261-261785 GCF_004143485.2 Halorussus amylolyticus
CCCCACGGGGGGGGGTGGCCCACTGCCACAGGCGGGGGGGGGAGGGGGGGCGGCGTCCGCGCCCCCGCGCCCGGTTTACGCGCCACATCGAATCGGCGATACTTAAATCAACGGTGAGCGTCGCGCGTCGTCGCGGTTCGGTCGGTCTCCCGAACGTCTCGCCCATGAAACATAAGCCCCCTGTCGTCGTAGCGCGGTGTATGAAGCTTCCGAGTCTCACGACCCCGGAGGGGTTGTTCGACTACCTCATCGGGGGAATCGTGTTGCTGGCGGCGCTCGTCGGAATCGTGCTACTGCTCGCGGTGTTCGGGTTTCTCTGACCGTTCGGTGGGCGGCCTTTTCTGACGGACCTATCGGTGAAAACCCCCGCGAGGCGCGTCCGGGGACCCCGGTTACAGTTCGACGCCGCTCGGGATGAGACTGTGCTGACGGAGCAGATTGCCCTCGCTGTTGTAGACGAGGAACGTTCCCTTGTCGTACTCCACGAGGTCGTCGCCCTCGATGCTGATTTCGACGTGGTAGCGCCCGTCGGCGTCGCCAGCCTTCTTGCCGTACTCGCGGGCGGCCCGGATGAACTTCAGCACGTCGTCGGCGTCCTCGTTGAGTTCGAGCACGAAGTCGCCCGTGATGCGATTCGTGACGCTCACGACGCCCGCCGTCTCCGGGTCGTCAACAGGTCCCTGGAGGCGGAACGCTACGTCCGTCTCCGTGGCGTCGAGCAGTTCGTCGTTCGTCCCCGTGAGGCGCTCGCGGAGCGTCGAAGACGGGCCTTCGAAGTCGATGAGTACCGTCGGTTTGCGAGCCTCGTCGCCCGTTTCGACCCAATCGACGTTTCTGACATCCAGCGTGAAGTAGTCGCGCCTCATTCCGTACCGGGTGGTACGGTCCGGCGCGTCATGAACGTAACGCCGTCGGGTGTCCGCAAGGCGCGGGCCGAACGCGCCCCGACCCGACTCGGAGACATCCGACACGAACCGCGGAAAGCTAAGTACGCGGACCCGTGAGTGTCGGGCATGGACCTCTTCGGAACCGCGGGAATCCGCGGAAGCGCAGTCGAGACGGTGACGCCCGAGTTGGCGCTGGCGGTCGGCCGGGCCGCCGGGCGAGCGGCCGAGCGGGGCGACCCGGACGGACGCGAGTTCGTCGTGGCTCGCGACGGACGACAGACCGGTGCCGCGCTCGCGGCGGCGATGGAGGCCGGACTGGAGAGCGCCGGGGCCGACGTTCGCCGCGCGGGCAGACTCCCGACGCCCGCGCTCGCGTTCGCCTCGCGGGGGCGGCGCGGCGCGATGCTGACCGCGAGCCACAATCCGCCGACCGACAACGGAATCAAACTGTTCGCCGACGGCCAGGAGTACGACCGCGAGGCCGAGACGACCGTCGAGGACCGCGTCGAGGCCGACGACCCGCCTGTCGCGTGGGACGAGTGGGGCGAGAGCGAGCGCGCGAACGTCCTCGACGCCTACCGGGAAGCGGTCGTGGACTACGCCGCCGAGCAGGGCGCGCCTCTCGACGGTCTCCGGGTCGCGGTCGATTGCGGCAACGGGATGGCCGCGGTCGCCACGCCCCAAGTCCTCCGGGAACTCGGCGCGAACGTGGTCACGCTCAACGCGAACGTGGACGGTCACTTCCCCGGCCGGGAGAGCAAGCCGACGCCCGAGACGCTCACTGACCTCCGGGAGTTCGTACGAGCCGGTGACTTCGCGCTCGGAATCGCCCACGACGGCGACGCCGACCGAATCGTCGTTCTCGACGCCGACGGCGAGGTCGTCCACGAGGACACCGTCCTCGCGATTCTGGCGGCTCACTACACCGAGCGAAGCGACGCCGCCGACCCCGTGGTCGTGACGACGCCGAACGCGTCGGGGCGCATCGACGAGCAGGTCGAAGCTGCGGGCGGGCGAGTCGAGCGCGTCCGACTCGGCGCGCTCCACGAGGGCATCGCTCGGGTCCGCGAGGCGGGCGCGCCCGAGACCGAGGTCGCGTTCGCGGCCGAACCGTGGAAGCACATCCACACCGGCTTCGGCGGCTGGATTGACGGCGTGGCGAGCGCCGCGGTCGTCTGCCGACTCGTCGCCGAGGCGGGCGGCGTCTCGGCGCTCCGGGACCCCGTGACCGAGCGACCCTACCGAAAGGAGAGCGTCTCGTGTCCCGACGACGCGAAAGCCGACGCGATGGCGCGCTTGGCGACCGACGTTCCCGAGCGGTTTCCGACCGCGTCGGTCGAGACCGAGCACGGCGTCCGGGCGTCGTTCCCCGACGACTCGTGGGTGCTGGTCCGGCCGAGCGGCACGGAGCCGTACGTCAGAGTGTACGCCGAGAGCGACGATGTGGACGCGCTGATTGCGGACGCGGTCGGCGTCGTCGAGAACGCCATCGCGGAGCTCGAGTGAACGCTCGTCGCGGACGTCGAAGGTATATCTATCATCTGTCTTTTTCTCTCGAATTGGAATTTTGATTCCAAAGCGACGGTTTTATGGCTGATTGTCGAACTCGATACAGTAAGATGTCGAATATTGACAAACGGAGACGGCGATTGCTGAAGGTCGGCGGTACCGGTGCGGTCGGCATGACGCTCGCTGGCTGTACCGGCGAGGGCGACGGGAGCGACGAGACGACCGCCGAGGAGAGCGGAAGCGACGAGAGCGGCGGCGACGAAAGCGGTGGCGACGAGACGACCACCGAGGAGAGCGGCGATAGCGACGAGGGCAGCGACTCCCTCGACATCGGGATGGTGTACGCCACGGGCGGTCTCGGCGACAATTCGTTCAACGACATGGCCCACACCGGCGTTCAGGACGCCGAGTCCGAGTTCGGCGTCTCGTACCAGAACTCCGAACCCGGCAGTCCGAGCGAGGTCGCGAACCTCCAGCGTCGGTTCGCCCAGTCGAGCGACCCCGACTACGACCTCATCTGCTGTATCGGCTTCGTACAGGCCGAGGCGCTCGCCGAGAACGCCCAGCAGTTCACCGACCAGAACTGGACCGTCGTGGACGAAGTCGTCGAGGAGGACAACGTCGATAGCAACGTGTTCCGCGAGGAGGAGGGGTCGTTCCAGGTCGGCCACATGGCTGGTCTGCTGACCCAGATGGACTTCAGCGCGGGCGCTGGCGAGACCGACACCGACAACACGGTGGTCGGGTTCGTCGGCGGGCAGGAGACGCCGCTCATCGAGAAGTTCGAAGCCGGGTACACCGCGGGCGTCGAACACGCCAGCGAGGACATCGAGGTCCGGTCGGCGTACGCTGGCGCGTTCAACGACTCTGCACAGGGTCAGGAAATCGCGCTCTCGATGTACGACGAGGGTGCGGACATCGTCTTCCACGCCGCGGGCGGCACGGGCAACGGCGTGTTCCAGGCGGCCCAGGAACGCGGTCGGTTCGCCATCGGCGTGGACGCCGACCAGTCGATGAGCCTCCCCGACTACGACGACGTGATTCTCGCGAGCATGGTCAAGCGCGTGGACGAGGCGGTCTACCGCTCCATCGAGAACCTCGAAAACGGCGAGTTCGCGGGCGGCGAGATCAACACGCTCGGTCTCGAAGAGAACGGCGTCGAAGCGGTGTACGGAAACGGCATCGGCTCTGAGATTCCCGACGACGTCACGTCCGCAGTTGACGAGTCCCGCGAGGCGATTATCGACGGCGACATCGACGTCCCGACCGAAGTTTGAACGAGTCGAGTTCGCTCGTCGTCTTCGTCGGTTTCGGGCGGCCGAACCGGTAACAAAGCGTCGATTTCTTTGTTCCTGATATCGAGAGAGTGGGTATGCGGGGGAGAACCACAAGAAGGCGGGTGCTGGGGGGTATCGCGGGTGCGGCGGCGTTCGGAGCCACCGGACTCGTTCAAAACGACACGACGAACGTCGGGATGGTGTACGCCACGGGGGGTCTCGGCGACAATTCGTTCAACGACATGGCTCTCACCGGGGTCGAGAACGCGGCCGAGGAGTACGACGTGGAGTTTCGGAACGCCGAACCCGGCAGTCCGAGCGAGGTGGCGAATCTCCAACAGCGATTCGCCCAGTCGAGCAGTCCTGATTACGACCTCATCTGCTGTATCGGCTTCGTCCAGCAGGACGCACTCGCCGAGAACGCCCAGCAGTTCTCCGACCAGAACTGGATGGTCGTAGACACCATAGTCGAGGCGGACAACGTCTCTAGCTACGTCTTTCGCGAACAGGAGGGGTCGTTCCAGGTCGGCCACCTCGCCGGACTCCTCACGACCGAGGAGTTCAGCGGGGGCGCTGGCGAGACCGACCCCGACAACACGGTGGTCGGATTCGTCGGCGGCCAAGAGGTGCCGCTCATCCGGCGGTTCGAAGCCGGATACCGGGCCGGGGTCGCGTACGCGAACGACGACGTGGAAGTCCGGGTGGCGTACGCAGGGGAGTTCAACGACCCCGCGCAGGGCCAAGAAATCGCGCTCTCGATGTACGACGAGGGTGCGGACATCGTCTACCACGCCGCGGGCGGCACGGGCAACGGCGTGTTCCAGGCGGCCCAGGAGCGCGGCCGGTTCGCCATCGGCGTGGACGCCGACCAGTCGGTGAGTCTTCCGGAGTACGACGACGTGATTCTCGCGAGCATGGTCAAGCGCGTGGACGAGGCGGTGTTCCAGTCGGTCGAGAGCGTCGTGAACGACGAGTTCGCGGGCGGGTCGGTCAACGAACTCGGACTCGAACAGGACGGCGTGGCCGCGGTGTACGGGCAGGGTCTCGAATCCGAGATTCCCGAGGCGGTCAAAGAGAGCGTCGCGGAGTCGCGCGAAGCCATCATCGCGGGCGACATCGAGGTGCCGACCGAACCGGGCGAGGTCTGACCCTCGAAGTGGTCACTTTTCCGAGAATCGCGTCGGAAATCCGGGTATCTTAAGCGTACCGGCCCGGAACACCGACTAAGATGAGCGTAGCCGTCTATCTCGACGGAATAACCAAACGGTTCCCGGGCGTCGTCGCCAACGACGAGGTCGACCTCGAAGTCGAGGCCGGGACCGTCCACGCCCTGCTCGGCGAGAACGGCGCGGGCAAGACCACGCTGATGAACGTGCTGTACGGTCTGTACCGCCCGAACGGGGGAACGATACATCTCAACGGGGAGCCACGCGAGTTCGCGACCCCGCGGGATGCAATCGACGCCGGAATCGGGATGATACACCAGCACTTCATGCTCGTAGACACCCTCACCACGGCCGAGAACATCGTCCTCGGCCACGAACCCCGAAAGTGGGGCGGCCTCGCGGTGGACCGCGAGCGCGCCGAGCGCGAAGTTCGGGAACTCAGTCAGCGCTACGGCTTCGACGTGGACCCCGAAGCCCGCGTCGAGGACGTGAGCGTGGGCGTCCAACAGCGCGTCGAGATTCTCAAGGCGCTGTACGGCGGTGCCGACGTGCTGATTCTCGACGAACCGACCGCCGTCCTCACGCCCCAGGAGGTCGAGGACCTGTTCGGGGTGTTCGACGAACTCGCAGACCAGGGCAAGACGATTATCTTCATCACCCACAAACTCGGCGAGGCGATGGAGGCCGCCGACGACATCACGGTGCTTCGGGACGGCAAGAACGTCGGGAGCGTGGACGCCGACGCGACGACCCGCGAGGAGCTCGCGGAGCTGATGGTGGGGCGCGAAGTCCTGCTCGAAGCTGACAAGGACCCCGCGAATCCCGGCGAGGTCGGACTCGCGGTGTCGGACCTCCGCGTGACCGACGACCGCGGCGTCGAGCAGGTCAGCGGCGTGGACATCGAAGCCCGCGAGGGCGAGGTGTTCGGCATCGCGGGCGTGGACGGCAACGGCCAGTCCGAACTCGTGGAGGCCGTCACCGGTCTCACGACGCCCGAGGAGGGACGCGTCTCGATTCACGGCGAGGACGTGACCGGGCTTTCCCGGCGCGACCGAATCGACGACGGGATGGCCTACGTGCCCGAGGACCGACAGGAGCGCGGTCTCGTGATGGAGTTCGACCTCGTGGAGAACGGCCTGCTCGGGAGCCAGCACGCCCAACCCTACGCCGAGGGCGGGCGCATCGACTGGACCGAGACTCGCGGCCACGCCGAAGCCATCATCGAGGAGTACGACGTGCGCCCGCCGGACCCGGACGCCGACGCGAAATCACTGTCGGGCGGCAACCAACAGAAGTTCATCGTGGGCCGGGAGTTCGCTCGCGACCCCGACGTGGTGGTCGCCTCGCATCCGACTCGCGGGGTGGACGTGGGGTCCATCGAGTTCATCCACGACCGACTGCTCGACCTCCGCCGGGAGGGAAAGACCATCCTGCTCGTCTCCTCGAAACTCGACGAGGTCCAACAGCTCTCGGATAGGCTCGCGGTGATGTACGAGGGCGAAATCGTGGACATCGTGGACCCCGACCGCGTGACCGAGGAGGAACTCGGCCTGCTGATGGCCGGAGAGATACCCGAGGACGCGCCGAGCATCGCCGACTCCACGGGGGGTGAGCGATGAGCGATTCCGACCGCGACGAGTCGGGACCGGGACGAATCGGTCGCACGCTCGGGCGACTCGTGGACGCCTCGGCGGTCGAGCGCATCCTCATCAGTCTCGCCGCGCTCGCGCTGTCGGTCGTGGTCGGCGCGCTGGTCGTCCTCGTCTCGGGGTTCATCCTCTCGCCGTGCGCGTCGTCGCCGTTCCTGGCGACCGGCTTCGGCGACTTCTGTTACGACCCCCTCGAAGTGTACTGGGTGTTGCTTCAGGGCGCGTTCGGCTCGACGTTCAACCTCGCGATTACGCTGAAAGAGACCACCCTGCTCGTGTTCACCGGGCTGTCGGTCGCGGTCGCGTTCCGCGCCGGGATGTTCAACATCGGGACGCAGGGACAGCTCGTGCTGGGCGCGCTCGCGACCGGCCTCGCAGTGCTGTGGGTCGCGCCGTTCGTGCCCGCCGGACTCGTCGGCGGCGTCGTCCTGATGGGAGTCGGGCTGCTCGCCGGTGCGGTCGTCGGCGGCGTCTGGGGCGCGATTCCGGGCGCGCTAAAGGCCTACGCCGACGCGAACGAGGTCATCACGACCATCATGCTCAACTTCGTCGCGACGGGGCTGGCGTTCACCCTCGTCTCGGAGGTGTTCAAAGACCCCGAGAGCCAGACGGTCCAGACGCGGTCGGTCCCCGGCAACGCGGAGTTCCCGCCGTCGCTCCTCGAAGTACAGGACTTCTCGATTTTCGTCCTCGTCGGCGCGATTCTCCTCGCGGTCGGCATCTTCTGGCTCCTCAGAGGCACCACGTTCGGCTACGACCTCCGGACCAGCGGCGAACAGCCCGAGGCCGCCGAGTACGGCGGCGTGGACTCGAAGCGAATGATGGTGTCGAGCATGGCGCTGTCGGGCGCGCTCGGCGGTATCGGCGGCGCGGTGTACGTGCTGATGGTCGCGGGCTACTGGCAGTCGGGCATCCCGGACCTCGGTTTCGACGGCATCACCGTCTCGATTCTGGCGGGCAACAACCCCATCGGGGTGCTTCCCGCGGCGCTCCTGTTCGGCGCGCTCAAGGGCGGGAGCCTCGCCATCGAGTTCGACCTCGCGGTTCCGAAGGAACTGGTCGGCGTCCTCCGGGGGCTGGTCATCCTGTTCGTCGCCATGCCGGAGTTCTTCCGGATGATTGGCGCGCGGTACGGCTACGGCGGCGACGACTACGCGGTCGCCGCCGACGGGTCGGGCGCGGATGATGCGTCTGACGCCGACACCGACTCGGAACCCGACGACGCTTCCGAAACCGACGGTGAGACGAGCCAAATCGACGATTCGGGCCTCGAAGACGGAGGTGATGGCCGATGAGCTTCGGCCGACTCCCGACCGACCGGCGACTGCTCGCCGGGGTCGCCGGTCTCGTCCTCGCGGCGCTCCTCGCGGTCGAGGTGCTGTTCCCCGCGAATCCGGTCACCGACGTCGGGGCCGTCCTCGTCACCATCGTCGCGGACGCCAACTACGTGAGTTCGGTGCTCCGGCTGACGGTTCCCATCGCGTTTGCGGCGCTCGGCGGTATCTTCGCCGAGAAGTCCGGCGTCATCAACATCGGACTCGAAGGCCTGCTCATCATCTCGGCGTTCACGTCGCTGGCGGCCGCCGCCGCGCTCGGCGGCGGCGACCCGAACCAGACTCAGCTCTGGCTCGGGTTCGGCATCGCCGTGCTGGTGAGCACGCTGTTCGCGCTCCTGTTCGCAATCGTCTGCATCGAGTTCAAGGCCGACCAGATTATCGCGGGCCTCGCGGTGTGGCTCATCGCGCTCGGTCTCGCACCGTTCGCCAGCAAGGTCATCTGGGGGCAGGTCAACAGCCCGACCATCGGTACGTTCAACAACTGGACGATTCCGGTCCTCTCGGAGATACCGTTCGTCGGTCCCGTGCTGTTCGACGCCAGCCCGATGGTCTACATGCTGCTCGTCGCGGTCGTCGCGTCGTGGTACGCCCTGAATCGAACGTCGTTCGGCCGGTGGATAGAGGCCTCCGGCGAGAACCCGAAGGCGCTCGACACCGTGGGCGTGGACGTGCGGCGGGTCCGGTACACCGGCGTCCTGCTTTCGGGATTCCTCTCGGGCATCGGCGGTGCGGGGCTGGCCATCGGTCGCGTCGGCCAGTTCATCGGCGGCGGGACCACGATGGTCAACGGTCGGGGCTGGATAGGCATCACCGCGTACCTGTTCGGCAACTACAACCCCTTCGGCGCGTTCGGCGCGTCGTTCCTGTTCGCGAGCCTCGACGCGCTCCAGTTCCGCCTCCAGCAGGTCGGCTACAACATCCCGAGCGAACTCATCGGCATCATCCCCTACGTGACCGTGGTGGTCGTGCTGGCGTTCGTGGGCCGGACTCGGATTCCGTCTGCGGCGGGCGACCACTACGAGTCTGGCGAGGAGTAGGACTGAACGGTTCGTTTGGCTTCCGCGCTCGAATCTGAACGCTATTCGTCTTCGGTGTTCATTTTCGATGTGAACGTCGTCGAGCCTGAGTCTCGTTTTTCTTCGTGACCGCTACTTGCACGGTACCTATGAAGACCGCACAGCACCGCGACCGCAGGCCACGCCCTCCCCAACCGACTGCGTTTCTCAGTCGCTTCGCTCCCTGCGATACTCATCCCTCGCACGCATGGGCGCGCCACGAGGGCGCGCCAGCGCGCGCCGTGAATCAAAAGCGGGGATTCGCGCATCTCAACTTCGGCGCGGCGCGTGCGGTCGCACCCCTGGTGGGTGCGACCAGCCGCGCGAGGGACGACCGAATGCCCCGAAGGGGCAGGAGGGAGTCGGTTGGGGAGGACGTGGCCTGCGGTCGCGGTGCTGTGCGGTTTCATATGTACCGGGAGTAGCTAGCTCTGGCTCGTTTACGTCGGTCTCATCTCGAATGCTATCACTTCAAACAGTGTCATCTCGAACAGTCCCATCAGGAATAGTCTCATCTCGAAAACATACCTCCTTCTCACGTCCGACTCCCGAGTTCGAAATCGAGAATCCCCGAAGTATTTCGTCCCCCCGGCCAACGTTCGAGTACCATGAACGACCTCATCGAGGCCGCCCGCGAAGTCCAGGACCGCGCGCACGTCCCGTACTCCGACTACCCGGTCGGTGCCGCCCTGCGGACCGCCGACGGCACGGTGTACGTCGGCTGTAACATCGAGAACGCGAACTACAGCAACAGCCTTCACGCCGAGGAAGTCGCCATCGCGGAGGCGGTCAAGCAGGGCCACCGCGAGTTCGACGCGCTCGCGGTGAGTTCCGCGCGCCGGGACGGCGTCACCCCCTGCGGGATGTGTCGCCAGACGCTCTCGGAGTTCTGCGACGACGACCTGCCGGTGTACTGCGACGAGGGCGACGGCGCGAGCGAGTACGCGCTCGGCGAACTCCTGCCGAACACCATCACCGAGGAGATGCTGGAGTAGTTACTCTCGAACGTCGGGGAAGCAGTTGAACTCGACTGTAATTGAATCGACCGTCTCGTCGCTCTCGTCCACCGCGACGACTCGGTATCGCCCGTGCAAGGGACGCTCGCCGAGGTACTGCTCGTACCGGAGTTTGCCGTCGCTGACGCCGTCCTTGTTCGCCATCACGTCGGCGTCGCCCGCCGAGACGGGAATCACGTGAGCTAGTTTCCCGGCGGCGTCGTACAGTTCGAGGGCGTTGACGTTCTGCTCGCGCACGTCGTCGACCGAGAGGGGAACGGCGAACCGCACGTCGTCGTCTTCGACCGTCGCCATCGCACCGCCGTCGAGAAAGTCGCCGTCGCCGTGTTCGATCGCGCTCGTATGACAGCTGATCGTATCTGACCTGCCCGAGTCGGACCCGCTACAGCCAGCGAGTCCGACGGCTGTCGCGCTCCCGAGGAGGGAGAGTACTCGTCGTCTGGAGGGCATAGAATGGGGTTGAGATGATGACAATATAACCGTTTTTACTGCGTGGCGATGTTCGGCGGGCGTGTCCGGACGGAACGGCGTCCCTTTATGTCCGGCCGTAGAGTAGTCACGAGTCATGACCGGCGACAGCGAAGACCCCAACGACGAAGTCCAGTACCACGTCGAAGTCGGCGAAGGAGACGTGGCCGACGCCGTGCTCCTCCCCGGCAACCCCGAGCGCATCGAGAAGATTACCCGATTCTGGGACACGGCCGAGGAGGTCGCCCACCACCGCGAGTACCGCACCGTCACCGGCGACTACGAGGGGACGCCCATCAGCGTCACCTCGACCGGCATCGGAAGCCCGTCGGCCGCAATCGCGGTCGAGGAACTCGCGCGCGTCGGGGTCGAGACCTACATCCGAGTCGGCTCCTGCGGGGCCATCCAGCCCGACATGGAAGTCGGCGACCTCGTCATCACGACCGGCGGGGTCAGACAGGAGGGGACCAGCGAGGCGTACGTCCGCGAGGACTACCCCGCGGTCGCCGACTACGAGGTGGTCTCGGCCTTGGTCGCGGCCGCCGAACGACTCGGCTACGACTACCACACCGGTATCACGATGAGCGCCGACAGCTTCTACGCCGGGCAGGGCCGCCCCGGATTCGAGGGGTTCGAAGCCGCCGGAAGCGACGAACTGGTCGAGAGCCTGAAAGAGGCGAACGTGAAGAACATCGAGATGGAGGCCAGCGCCATACTCACGCTCGCCAACATCTACGGACTCCGGGCGGGCGCGGTCTGCTCGGTGTTCGCCAATCGCGAGACGGGCGAATTCCTGACGGAGGGCGAGAACCGCGCCGCAGAAACTGCGAGCCTCGCGGTGAAGTTACTGGCGCAGATGGACGAGGTGAAAGCAGAAGCGGGCGTGGACAGGTGGCATCCGGGGCTGAGTCTGGAGTAGTCCGGCGACTGTTTCTCAGGAGAGCTCTGACGCGAGATTTTAAATACGAAAACGGAACCAACTTCGTCCGGACGCTTCGTGCGGTTACGGGCAGATAGCTGGCGAGTCAGTCAGCAGTGTCCCAAAGCGGTTTCGCCGCCAAGCGGCGGCGAAACCGCCCCACCTCGTGACCGCCAGTCCGACTAACCTGAAAAGGCTGAGCCAACACCAAGCGCGACTAGCGGGTCAATCCACGGCCAGCGCACCGAAGGTGCGCGCACGAGCAGTCGCACCGCGAGCGGTAGCGAGCGGCTTTTTGGTCCAGATTTTTGCGCCGAGCGGTGCCCGAAGTACTCGAACGAAGTGAGAGTACGAGGACACCCGAGGCGGAAAAAGGTGGGTCTCGACTACCCTGAAAGAAGGCTGAGCCAACGCAGAACGGGAATCAGCCGACACGACGGGCGACCGCTTGCGCGGCCCGCCACCCGAGACCGGCGACCAGCGCCGACACGGCGGCGAGCGACAGTACCAGCCACGCGAGAACCGAAAATTCGGTCGCGAAGACAGTCGAAGCCAGCACCGGCCACGCGACGAACGGCACGACGAGACTCGCGACCGCCGCCACCGCGGCACCGACGAACAGGCGACGTTGCCATCGGTTGAACCGAATCCCGACGTTTTCGCCCGGCGGGATGGCGAGTCCGAGCGCTGCGACGACGAACCCGACGAAGCCGACTGCAAAGAACAGGAGGACGGCCAACCCCTCGACGAAGCCGTCGCTGTCCGGCGGTGACGGCGGAATCGCGGAGAGTTGGCTCGCTGCGAACGCCACTCCGAGAAAACCGACGCCTGTGACCGGGAGTTGGAGGACACCGAGCCGGGACCGAAGACTCATGCTCTCTGCTGGACGTGTCGCAAAAATAAGCCTTGTGTCGGCGGGCTACAGCAGGTCGGCGTCCACGAGTCTATCGACTGCTTCGCCGATTCGCTTCTTACTGTTGGCGTAGGAGATGCGCGCGTAGCCCGGCGCGCCGAACGCGCTTCCGGGGACGGTGGCGACGTGGGACTCTTCGAGGGCCTCCTCGCACCACGCCTGGTCGTCGTCGGCGACCGGCATCATCAGGTAGAACGCGCCGTCGGGTTCGGGGGCCTCGACGCCCTCCTCGCCCAAGCGGTCGAGCAGGAACTCGCGGCGCTCGGCGAACGCTTCGACCATCTCTTCGACGGCCTCGTCGGTGTTCTGGAGGGCTTCGACGCCCGCATGTTGGACGAAGTTGGTCGCACACGACACCGAGTGGGAGTGGAGCTTTCCGGACTCCGCGAGCAGTTCCTCGGGACCCGCGTAGTAGCCGAGTCGCCACCCGGTCATCGAGTAGGCCTTCGAGAAGCCGTTGACGGTGACAGTCCGGTCGGCCATCCCCTCGAAGGTGCCGAGGCTGGTCGGCTCCGCGCCGTAGGTGATTTCGCCGTAGATTTCGTCGCTGATGACGGTCACGTCGTGTTCGACCGCGAGGTCGGCGACCCCTTCGAGCGCGGCGTCGGAGTAGACCGCTCCGGTGGGGTTGCTCGGCGAGTTCACGATGAGGAGTTGAGTGTCGTCCGAAATCGCGTCGGCGAGGTCGTCGAGTGCGGGTTCGAGTTGGAAGTCGTAGGGCGCGAGGTCCACGCGGTTGAGGTCGCCGCCCGCGAGTTTGACCATCGCCTCGTAGGACACCCACGCGGGGTCGAGCAGGACGACCTCGTCACCATCGTCCACGAGCGTCTGGACCGCCTCGTAGAGCGCCTGCTTCGCACCGGGCGTGACGATGACGTTTCCGGCTTCGTGGTCGAGACCGTCGTTCTGGAGTTTTTCCGCGATAGCTTCTCTGAGCGCCGGAACCCCGTTCGAGGGCGTGTAGCCGGTGTGGCCCGCGTCCATCGCTTCCTTTCCGGCCTCGACCACGTTCTCGGGCGTCGGGAAGTCGGGTTCGCCCACGCTCAGGTCCACCACGTCCGCGCCCTCGGCTTCGAGTTCCGACGCGAGGTTGCTGATGGCGAGGGTCGCGCTCGGTTCGACGCGCTGAATGCGGTCGCTGAAGTTCATAGTGCCTCCACGAGGTCGGCAGCGGCGTTTACCGCGTCCGCGCCCTTCTCGACTCGCTCGCGCGCTTCGGCCCCCGACATTCCGGGGCCGCTGACGCCGAACGCGACCGGCGTGTCGCGGTCGAGGCTCACGTCGGTCAGCCCCTGCGCGGCGGCGTCGGCGATGACTCGGTCGTGGTCGGTGTCGCCGGTCACGATGGTTCCGACGACGGCCACGGCGTCGATATCGTCTTTACGGGCAAGCCGGTCGGCCGCGAGCGGCGTGTCGTACGCGCCGGGGACCTGAATCGTCTCGACGACCGCGATATCGCGGTCGTCGGCCGCCTCGTGGGCGTGCGCTTCCATCTGCTCGGTTACCTCGCGGTTGAACCGCGAAACCACCAATCCGAGGGAAATCATGGTCGGAAGGTCGCTTGGGCGGGTAAAAGAACTACCGTTCTCCGGAAAATTTGTATCCCTTCGAATGTTTTCGACGGGTAATGAGTCGGGATGCGGCGTCCGCGGAGTCCCGCAGTGCGGGACTCCGCGGACGCGCTGGCGAGTACGCGAGTGCGCTCGGCCGGGCCACCGGAAATCGGACGCTGGCCGCTATCGTCGCCATCGCGGTCCTCTCGCTCGCGATTCGGCTGTTCGCGCTCGAATCGCGTGTGTTCCACTGGGACGAGGGCCGGGTCGGCTACTGGATTCTGCGCTACGCCGAGACCGGCGTGTGGGAGTATCGCGCGGTCATCCACGGCCCGTTTTTCTATCACGTCAACAAGTATCTGTTCTGGTTGTTCGGGCCGAGCGACTTCCTCGCGCGCCTGCCGGTCGCAGTCGTGGGCGGATTCCTCCCGCTGACCGCGTGGCTGTTCCGCGAGCGCCTGCGCCGGGCCGAGATGGTCGCGCTCGCGGTGCTGTTCGCGCTCAATCCGCTCTTGCTCTACTACTCGCGGTTCATGCGTAACGACGTGTTGCTCGCGGCGTTCATGCTCTACGCGCTGGCGTTCTACGTTCGGCTGTTCGACACTCGAAAACCTCGGTATCTCTACCTCGGGTCGCTGATGGTCGCGCTGGCGTTCACCACGAAGGAGAACGTGCTGGTGTACGTCGTGACGTGGCTCGGGGCGGCCGTCCTCCTGTTCGACCACCGACTCATGCTCGCGGCGAACGCCGACGGCCGGCGCGCGGTCGCGTTCGAAACGCTCCGGCGCGGACGAGTCGGGCTTCGACGGTGGGGACCCCATCTCGTCGGCGCGCTCGCGCTCTTTTTCGCCGTCGTAGTGTTCTTCTACGCGCCGCGCGCTCGCGGCGTTCCGGGTCCGGGTCTCTGGAAGGCGTTCTCGAACCCCAGCCTGTTCCCTGCGGTCGTCGAGGAGGCGACTCTGGGTTCGTGGGAGAAGTTCGTGGGCAAGTGGGGCGACGGCAATCAGACCGCGTATCTCTCGACGTTCGGGCCGCTCTGGAAGGTCGTCCGGGCGGGCGCGTTCGGCGTGTTCGTCCTCTCTATCGTCGGATTCGTCGCCGACCGCTACGGAGGTGGCTCTCCCCGCGACCTCGTTTCGTTCACGTTCTACTGGGGGTTCGTCAGCGTCCTCGGCTACCCCGTCATCGTCGAGAACCCCTTCCCGTGGGAGCCGATTCACGCCGTCGCGCCGCTGGTGGTCCCCGCCGGGGTCGGTCTCGCCGTGTTCGTTCGGTGGGGTCTCGAAGCCATCGCGGACGACGACGGTCTCAGTGCCGTCCTCGCCGCGCTGGTCGTGCTGGTCGCTGTCGGACAGGCTGGAGCGATAGCGGTCGAGACGTCGTTCGTCCACCCGCAGGACCAGTACCTCGGCGAGAGCGACGAGGAAGAGAACCGACTCGTTCAGTTCGGCCAGCCAGCAGACGGACTCCGACCCACGCTCGACGTGATTCAGTCGGTCGCCGACCGAAACGACGGCATCGACGTGCTGTACTACGGGTCGGACTTCCACGTCGCCGACGAGTCCGAAAACGACGACTGGGCCGCGGGCGGCGGATGGTACGACCGCCTGCCGCTCCCGTGGTACACCGAACTGTACGGCGCGGAAGTCGATAGCACCGACAGGCTCGGCATCGTCGAGTCCGACCCCGCGCCGGTCGTCATCGCTCGGGCCGACGACCGCGGCGCTGTCGAGTCGCGACTCGCCGACGACTACCGGGCGTTCGAACACGAACTCACCATCTACGGGAGCGAGACCGTGTTCTTCGTGGACGAGGCGTATCTCGGTGCCGAAGACGCGCCCGAGTAACCACGTTCGTGTATATCGGTGAGCGAAGTTGGGAAATCTTATGCAGATGCGTCCACAATCTCGTCGGCAATGAGCGACACAGAGACGCTCGGCGTCGTCGGCGGCGGCCAACTCGGTCGGATGCTCGCGGAGGCGGCCGCGCCGCTCGGCGTCGAACTGGTCGTCCTCGACCCGACGCCCGACTGCCCGGCCTCGCCGGTCGCCCGCGACCAAATCGTAGGGAGCTTCGACGACGAGGCGGGCGTGCGCGAACTCGCCTCGCGCGCGGACTACCTCACGTATGAAATCGAGTTGGCCGACCCCGACCTGCTGGAAGCGGTCGAGGAGGAGTACGACGTGACGGTCAATCCCGACCCCGAGACCCTTCGCATGATTCAGGACAAACTCGTCCAGAAGCAAAGTCTGCGCGATGCCGGGGTCCCGGTGCCGGAGTTCCGACAGGTGGACGACCGGTCGGACCTCGAAGCCGCGGTGGAGGAGTTCGGCTACCCGGTGATGCTCAAGGCCCGCGAGGGCGGCTACGACGGCCGGGGGAACGTCCCTGTCGAGAGCGCCGACGACTTCGACGCGCTCGACGAACTCGACGGTCCCGCGATGGCCGAGGAGTTCGTGGAGTTCGAGCGCGAGGTGTCGATTATCGGCGTGAAAGGCGCGGACGGCGAGACTGCCACCTTCCCGCTCGGCGAGAACGTCCACCGCGAGGAGATTCTGCGCGAGACCGTCGTTCCGGCCCGGACCAGTGAGGACGTGGCCGAACGCGCCCGCGAGGTCGTCGAGGACGTGCTGGCGTTGCTGTCCGGCCGGGGGGTGTACGGCATCGAACTGTTCGAGACGTGCGAGGCGCGGAGCGCCTCGGATGCGAGCGGTGGCGAACCGCGAGCCGACGGCGAGATTCTGGTCAACGAAATCGCGCCCCGCCCCCACAACTCGGGTCACTACACCATCGAGGGCGCGCTGACCTCGCAGTTCGAACAGCACGTCCGGGCCGTGACCGGCCGACCGCTCGGCGCGACCGACATCCGGAGTCCGACGGTAACGGCGAACGTGCTCGGCGACGTGGACGAGACTCGCCCCGCGAACCCCGTCGGAATCGAATCGGTGCTGGCCCATCCGGGCGCGAGCTTTCACTGGTACGGCAAGCACGAAGTCCGACCGCTCCGGAAGATGGGCCACCTGACCGTCGTGGGCGACTGCGAGGCGCTTCGTGATTCGGACGGACTCGCGGGCGACGCCCGCGAGACCGACACCGAGGAACTGTTGGCGGATGCGCGCGAACTCCGCGACGAGGTGACCTTCGAATGACGAAACTTCAGGCTCTCATCGACGACCTGCGCGCGGAGGCGGAGCGCGACAGAGACCCCGAGGACACCCCCGAAATCGGCATCGTGATGGGGAGCGACTCGGACCTCGACGTGATGGCTGGCTCCGAGGACGGACGCCCCGGAGCCTACGACGCGCTGACCGAACTGGGCTTCGAGGAAGTGACCGATTACGACGACCCACCTGAAGCCCGGTTCACCTTCGAGACGTACGTGGTGTCGGCCCACCGCACGCCCGACCTGATGTACGCCTACGCCGAGACCGCCGAAGAACGGGGGCTGGACGTGATAATCGCTGGCGCGGGCGGCAAGTCCGCCGACCTCCCGAACATGACCGCGTCGCTGGCGTACCCCCTGCCCGTGGTGGGCGTGCCGGTCCAGGAGAAGTCGGTGTCGTCGGTCATCGGGATGCCGACCGGCGCGCCCCTCGTCGCGGTGGACGCTGGGAAGTCGTTCAACGCCGCGCTGTCGGCGGTCCAGATGCTCGCGCGCGAACACGACCAACTCCGCGACGAACTGGTCGCGTACCACGACGACCTGCAGGAGGGCGTGGCCGACGTTTCGCGGCGTCTTCACGAGGAGGGGACGCCCGGCTTCCGCGACGACGAATAGCTCGCGCTTACTAACGCCGCTTCCGGTGAAGGCGGTGAGTCCGTGGCAGTTTCAGGCACTTACTATCAATTATATTGGGTCGTCGCCCGATTCGAATCGGGTGCGTCCTCGCGCCCTCTGGAGGTACGCCCCGAAACGTCCCGTTTCCCGACAGTAACCGTCAGGCCGTCGAAAAGCGTGTGAGGCGACTGGATTCGTAAGAATCGCACAAATCAACGCTTATAGGGGTGCGCTCATAATCTCCGGATGGTAGGAGAATATCGGCATGAATCCATGGATAGCTATTGGCGCGTTGGCGCTGGTGGGGCTGTTGATACCGCTCGGGATGATGGCGGTGTCCAGCCTGCTCCGGCCGAGCGTCCCCGAAAAAGGAAAAACCACCGTGTACGAGAGCGGTGAGATTCCGACGGGCGGTACGCGCATCCGATTTAACATTCAGTACTACATGGTTGCGCTACTGTTCGTCGTCTTCGACATCGAAACCGTCCTCATCTTCCCCTGGACGGTCATCTACCGGGAGGCGGTTTCGATGGAAGGGGTCGGACTCGCAGGTGCGTTGTACCCGATGCTTGCGTTCATCGGTATCCTCGTCGTCGGTCTCGGCTGGGCGTGGCGACAGGGTGCCGTCGAATGGGTCCGCAACCCGACCGACTCACAACGGAGCGTGGATAGACAATGAGTAACGAACCACGGGACGTAATTCGCGGGAGTACAGACGCACAGACAAAGACCCAAGAGGCCCGGATGGAGGGGGTGGACAACCGCTTCAACTCGAAGCTTCGCGAGGCGTTCGGCTCCTCGCCGTTCATCCTCACGAAGTTCGACAAATTCATGAACTGGGTGCGGGGGTCGTCGATGTTCATGTTGCAGTTCGGTATCGCGTGCTGCAGCATCGAGATGATGCACACGTACGCGGTCAAACACGACCTCGACCGATTCGGGTCGGGCGTGCCGCGGGCGTCGCCCCGGCAGGCCGACGTGATGATTGTGCCCGGCACCATCGTCACCAAGTTCGCCCCCCGGATGAAGCGGGTGTACGACCAGATGCCCGAACCCAAGTTCGTCGTGAACATGGGGTCGTGTGCCATCTCGGGCGGCCCGTTCCAAGAGGGCTACAACGTCATCAAGGGCGCGGAGGAGGTCATCCCGGTGGACATTCACGTCCCCGGCTGTCCGCCCCGCCCCGAGGCGCTCATCTACGGCGTCGTCAAGATGCAAGAGCGCATCGCCAACGGCGAGTCGAGTCCGGTGACGGTCAAGCCCTACGAACTCGAACAGTTTAGCGACCTGAAACAGGACGAACTGGTCGATAAGCTGGCGAGCCAAATCGACGAGGACGACCTCGTCATGCGCTACAACTGGGCTGATTCGCCATGAGTTCCTACGAAGAACAACTCGACACGGCCGAGGGCGTCGATTACGACGCGATAGCGGACCTGCTCGGCGACCGCGTGGTCCGCCGGGAGACCCACCTCAACGCCGAGGGATTCGTCGTCCGACCCGACCAGGTCGCGGAGTCGCTCACGCTGCTGCGCGAGGAGGCCGGGTTCGATCACCTCTCGATGGTGACCGCACAGGACTACGAGGACCGCTACGAGACAATCTATCACCTCACGAAGTACGCCGACCGGACCCACGAGGTCAGCGTCGTCGTGCCGACCGACCCGGAGAACCCGGTCAGCGAGTCGGCCGCGTCGGTGTACAAGACTGCGAACTGGCACGAGCGCGAGGCGTACGACCTCGTCGGCGTCGAGTACGACGGCCATCCTGACCTCCGGCGGATTCTCCTGCCCGAGACGTGGCAGGGCCACCCGCTGAGTTCGGACTACGACCAGGACAAGCCCCAAATCGTCCAGTTCGACGAGCACAAGAACCCATTGGAGGACGACCACCGGGGCGCGGACTCGGACACGATGTTCCTCAACATCGGGCCGCACCACCCCGCGACTCACGGCGTCCTCCACCTCAAAACCGTCCTCGACGGCGAGCAGGTCGCCGACGTGGACCCCGACATCGGCTACCTCCATCGGTGTGAGGAGCAGATGTGCCAGCAGGGCACGTACCGCCACCAGATTATGCCGTACCCCGACCGGTGGGACTACGCGTCGGCGGGCCTGCTCAACGAGTGGGCCTACGCGCGCGTCGCGGAGGATTTGAACGACATCGAGGTGCCGGAGTACGCCCAGATTATCCGGACGATGAGCGCGGAGTTCTGCCGCATCGCGGCCCACCTGCTCGCGGTCGGCACGTTCGCGCTCGACATCTACGGCGACTTCACCGCCATCTTCATGTACGCGATGCGCGACCGCGAGAAGGTTCAGAACATCCTCGAAGACCTCACCGGTCAGCGGATGATGTTCAACTACTTCCGCCTCGGCGGCGTGGTCTGGGACCTGCCCGAACCTCGCGAGGAGTGGTTCGAGAACATCCGGGACTTCCTCGACGACCTCCCGGGGACCCTCGAAGAGTACCACGACCTCATCACCACGAACGAAATCTTCCAGACGCGGGTCATCGGCACGGGCGTCCTCGACCCCGAGGACGCGAAGCAGTTCGGTACGACCGGACCCGTCGCCCGCGCGTCGGGCATCGACTACGACATCCGGCGCGACGACCCCTACGGCTACTACGACGAACTCGACTGGAACGTCGTGACCGAGGAGGGCGGCGACAACTACGCCCGCTTCCTCGTCCGGATGCAGGAAGTCGAGGAGTCCGCGAAGATAATCAGCCAGTGCGTGGACCTGCTCGAAGACTGGCCCGAGGACGAACGCAACATCCAGTCGAACGTCCCGCGCACGCTCAAGCCCGACCCCGACACCGAAGTGTATCGAGCGGTCGAAGGCGCGAAGGGCGAACTCGGCATCTATATTCGGTCGGACGGCACCGACAAGCCCGGCCGGTTCAAGATTCGGAGTCCGTGCTTCTGTAACCTCTCGGCGCTCAACGCGATGAGCAAGGGCGAGTACGTTCCCGACCTCGTGGCGACGTTAGGTAGCCTCGACGTGATTCTCGGGGAGGTGGACCGTTGATGTTCGCTCCCCTGCAGTCCGACCCCGTTCTGCTCCCCGAGACCATCGCGCGCCTGCTGTTCGGTTCCGAGATAGCCATCTGGCAGGAGGCCGTCGCGGGGTTCCTCGCAGCGTTCCTCATCGCCAACATCATGCTGGCGAACGCTGGCGTGGCCGGTCCGTGGGCCAAGCGGAAGATTACGGCGGCGTTCACCGACCGTATCGCGGTCAACCGAATCGGCCCGGCGGGACTGCTCATCATCCCGGCGGCGGCGGTCCAGTTGATGGCGAAAGAGCTCATCATCCCGGACGGCGTGGACCGGCCCGCGTACGACCTCGCGCCGATTCTGCTTGCGCTCTCGGCGCTCCTCGGGTTTGCGGTCATTCCGATGGGTTCCATCTTCGGAATCAATCTCCAGATGGCCGACCCCGAGACCGGACTCGCGTTCGTGTTCGCGGTGGCGTCCATCGCGACCCTCGCGCTGACGATGGGCGGCTACGCGTCGAACAACAAGTACTCGCTGATGGGCGGTCTCCGCGCGATTGCGCAGAACATCGCCTACGAGATTCCGCTCATCGTGACCGCGGCGTCAGTCGTCATCTTCACCGGCACGCTCCAGACGAGCGAAATCGTCGCCCAGCAGTCCGAACCGCTGGTCACGATTGCCGGACTCACGATTCCGTCGTGGTTCGCGTTCGTGAACCCCTTCGCGTTCGTGCTGTTCATGGTGGCGAACCTCGCGGAAGTCGGACGGAACCCGTTCGACATCCCCGAAGCGCCGACCGAAATCGTGGCGGGGTACATGACCGAGTACTCCAGCATCTACTTCGTCCTGTTCTACATGGGCGAGTTCATCCACATCTTCCTCGGGGGCGCAATCGTCGCCACCGTGTTCCTCGGTGGACCGGCCGGTCCGGTACTTCCCGGCTTCATCTGGTTCATCATCAAGATTTGGGCGGTCTTCCTGTTCACCCAGTGGGCACGGTCGGCCGTGCCGCGGGTCCGAATCGACCAGCTCATCGAGATTGGCTGGAAGGGCATGCTGGTCCTCTCGTTCGCCAACCTCGTTCTCACCGCGGTCATCGTCGGGGTGATGCTCTAATGATTGGAGTCCTCAAATCAATGGCGACGACGCTGAAGCACGCAATGGACGGGTCCACGTTCACGGTCGAGTACCCCGACGTGGCACCCGAAGTGAGTCCGCGGTTCCGCGGCGTTCACAAGTTCAGCCAAGAGCGATGCATCTGGTGTCGCCAGTGCGAGAACGTCTGTCCGAACGACACGATTCAAATCGTTCAGGACGACCAGCGCAACGGCGAACAGTACAACCTCCACATCGGACAGTGCGTCTACTGTCGGCTGTGCGAGGAGGTCTGCCCGGTGGACGCCATCCTGCTCACCCAGAACTTCGAGTTCACGGGCGACACCAAGGACGACTTGGTGTACAACAAAGAGCAGTTGAAGAACGTCCCGTGGTACAAGGACATCGACCCGCTCGAATCCCGCGAACCCGACCGGGGTGCGTGGATAGGCGAGGGCGAAGGAGAGGTAGACTACCAATAACGAGACGCCCATCTCGAAACCTTAAAAGGGCGATTCTGAGAAATCCAAGGTGACTGAAATGGTATACGAGACGCTCGCGTTCGGGCTGTTCGCTGTCGTGACGATAGCGAGCAGTCTGGGCGTCGTCCTGGTGCGGGACGTGTGGCACTCAGCGTTACTGCTGGGTGTCGCGCTACTCTCCGTCGCCGTCCACTACGTAATGTTGGAGGCGGAGTTCCTCGCGGCGATGCAGATCCTCGTCTACGTCGGCGGGGTTCTGGTCCTCATCACGTTCGCCGTGATGTTGACGCGCCAGGCACAGACAGAAGAGGAGGTGACAGAAGCATGACCAACCAAGACAGAGGCAGTTTGTTGCCGGGGCTGGCGGCCGTCGCGCTGTTCGGCGTGCTGGCAGTCGTGTTCGTCCGGGCGTCGTTCGGCGACCCGGCGGGCGGTTTCGCGGGTAGCGAAGGCGTCACCGCGAGTATCGGCTACGCGATGTTCAACATCGCCCACCCCGACGCGATACCGAGTGAGGGATTCCTCGTGGCGTTCCTCCTCATCGCGGTGGTGCTCGACGCGGCGCTCGACGGCGCGGTGTTGCTCGCCCGGCGCGACGAGGGTGGCGAAATCACGACGGCGCTCCGCTCGGACGCGGCCGAGACCGACACGACCGAAGAACGAGTCGCGACCGACGGTGGAACCGTCGACGCTGACAGCGACGACACACAGGAGGGACATAACTGATGGTACCTATCGAGTACTACCTCCTGCTGTCGGCCGCGGTGTTCTGCATCGGCGTGTTCGGCATCCTGACCCGCAAGAACGCGCTGTTGTTCCTGATGAGCGTCGAGCTACTGCTCAACGCCGCGAACATCAATCTCGTCGCGTTCTCGCGGTTCCACGGCAATCTGACCGGACAGACGTTCAGCCTGTTCACGCTCGCGCTCGCGGCGGCCGAGGTCGCCATCGGTATCGGCATCATCCTCGTGCTCTACCGCAACTTCGCGGACGTGGACGTGACTAAAGCGACGACAATGAGGTGGTAAAACGATGGCAGCACTCCCCTTCGAACTCGCACCGGCCATCGCGGCCCTGCCGTTCGTATCGTTCCTCATCGCGCTGCTCGTGGGCGCGTTCGCGCCCCGGCTCCTGCCGAAGGGCGGCGCGATTCCGGGCATCCTCGCAACCGCGGGGTCGCTCGTGCTGTCGGTGTGGGCGGCCGTAGCGGTCTGGAACCACCCCGACGGGATGTACCACGACTCGATAACGTGGGTCGCCGGAGTCGGAGACGCGGCGTTCGACCTCCAGTTCGGCATCCTGCTCGACCCGCTCTCGACGATGATGCTCGTCATCGTCTCGCTGGTCGCGGTCCTCGTCCACGTGTTCAGCCTCGGCTACATGAACGACGAGGGCGAGACCGGCCTCCCGCGCTACTACGCCGGACTCGGCCTGTTCACCGCGAGCATGCTTTCGTTCGTGTTCGCGTCGAACCTGCTGATGGCGTTCATGTTCTTCGAACTCGTCGGCCTGTGTTCGTGGCTCCTCATCGGCTTCTGGTTCCGCGAACCCGGTCCGCCGAGCGCCGCGAAGAAGGCGTTCCTCGTCACCCGCTTCGGGGACTACTTCTTCCTCGTGGGCGTCGTCGGCGTGTTCGCCACGTTCGGCACCACGGCGTTCGTCGGGAGCGAGTCGTTCCCGATACTCGCCGACCAAGTACTCGCAGGCGAGGGCGCGAGCGTGACCACGTTCCTCGGACTCGACCCGCAGGCGTGGTTCTCGGTTCTCGGCCTGCTGATTCTGGGCGGCGTCATCGGGAAGTCCGCTCAGTTCCCGCTCCACACGTGGCTTCCCGACGCGATGGAAGGCCCGACCCCCGTCTCCGCGCTGATTCACGCGGCGACGATGGTCGCGGCCGGTGTGTATCTCGTCGCGCGAATCTACGGCTTCTACGCCCTGCTTCCGCAGGTAATGGCGCTCATCGCGCTCGTCGGCGGCTTCACCGCGCTGTTCGCCGCGACCATGGGCGTCGTCAAGCGAGAAATCAAGCAGGTGCTCGCGTACTCCACCATCTCCCAGTACGGCTACATGATGCTTGGACTGGGCGCTGGCGGCTACGTCGCGGCCACCTTCCACCTGATGACCCACGCGTTCTTCAAGGCGCTGCTGTTCCTCGGTGCGGGGTCGGTCATCATCGCGATGCACCACAACGAGAACATGTGGGACATGGGCGGTCTGAAGGAGAAGATGCCCGTGACCTACTACGCGTTCCTCTCGGGGTCGCTCGCGCTGGCGGGCATCGTCCCGTTCTCGGGCTTCTGGTCGAAGGACGAGGTGCTGTACGAGGCGCTCGTCCACGGTCTCGAAAGCCCCATCCTGCTCGCGGCGTACGCGATGGGTCTGCTCGCGGTGTTCTTCACCGGGTTCTACACCTTCCGGATGGTGTTCCTCACCTTCCACGGGAAGCCCCGGACAGACACCGCCCGCGACCCCCACGCTGTGGGCTGGAACGTGAAGGTCCCGCTGGTCGTCCTCGGCACGCTGGCCGCGGTCGCGGGACTCGTCAACATGGTTCCGGTCGCGGAAGTGACGGGCATCCACCTCGAATTCCTCCACGACTGGCTCGACGCCGGTCCGGAGGCGCTGACTGCCCATCACTACGCCGACCTGATTCCGTACGCGTCGGGCGAAATCGGTAGCCCGCTTCTGACGGTGCTGCTGAGCGCTGGCGTCTCGCTCGGCCTCGCGCTCTCGGGCGCGGGTGCGGCGTGGCTCCTCTACGACGTGCCGGAGCCGATTCGGCACACCGACCGGCTCGGTCGGGTCAAGACGGTGCTGTTCAACAACTACTATCAGGACGAGTTCCAGGTGTGGCTCGCCAACGGCGTCACCCTGCCGCTCGCACGCGTCGCGGACAAGTTCGACCAGGGCGTCATCGACGGCGTGGTCAACGGCGTGTCGAGCGTGAGCCTGTTCAGCGGGGGTCGCATAAAGCGCATCCAGACCGGCGTGGTGTCGAACTACGCCTTCCTGCTGACGATGGGCTTAGTCGTCTTACTCGTCTTCATCGGCGTCACAGGAGGTTGGTTCTGAATGTGGATTGAAGCACTCATCGCGGTCACGCTGGCCAGCGCGGCCGTCGTCTTCCTCGCCCCGAACAAGGTGGCGGGGAAGCTGGCGTTCGTGCTCAGCCTGCTCCCGGTCGGCGGGAGTCTCTGGATGTACAGCACGTACGAGGCCAGCGGGAACGCCCTCTTGGAGGGCAGCACGCTGGCGTTCGAGACGAACTACCAGTGGGTCGTCGCGGGTCCGTACAGCCTGAACTGGCACGTCGGACTCGACGGCATCAGTATGCCGCTCATCGCGCTGACCACGGTGCTCACGTCGCTGGCGCTGCTGGCGTCGTGGACCCCGATTCAGGAGCGCCAGAGCCAGTTCTATGGCCTGATGCTCTTCCTCGAAGCGAGCCTGTTGGGCGTCTTCTCGGCGCTCGACTTCTTCGTCTGGTTCGTCTTCTGGGAGATGGTGCTGGTGCCGATGTACGTCCTCATCGGCGTCTGGGGCGGGCCGCGCCGGAAGTACGCGGCCATCAAGATGTTCGTCTACACGAACATCGCGAGCCTCGCGCTGTTCATCGGCTTCGTCGCGCTCGTCTTCGGTCTCGGCGACTCGGTGACGACGTTCGACATGCCGACGGTCGCCCAAGCGCTACGCGCGGGCGAACTCGGTTCGCTCGGTCCTATCGGTCCGGAGACGCTGAAGGTCGCGGCGTTCGTCGCGATGTTCGTCGGCTTCGCGGTCAAGGTGCCGGTCGTTCCGTTCCACACGTGGCTCCCGGACGCCCACGTCGAGGCCCCGACGCCGGTCTCCATCATGCTGGCCGGTGTCCTGCTGAAGATGGGCACCTACGCCCTGCTCCGGTTCAACTTCACGATGCTCCCGGATGTGGCGCAGGCGAACGCACAGCTCATCGCCATCTTCGCGGTCGTGAGCGTGCTCTACGGCGCGATGCTCGCGCTCGCACAGACCGACTTGAAGCGCATCGTGGCGTACTCCTCGGTGTCGTCGATGGGGTACGTCATCCTCGGTCTCGTCGCGTACACCGTCTACGGCATGGGCGGCGCGACGTTCCAGATGGTCGCCCACGGTCTCATCTCGGGACTGATGTTCATGGCGGTCGGCGTCATCTACAACACGACTCACACCCGGATGGTCTCCGACATGTCCGGGCTGGCGAGCAAGATGCCGTTCACCGTCGCGGTGTTCGTCGCGGGCGCGTTCGGCTACATGGGACTGCCCCTGATGGCCGGGTTCGCCGCGGAACTGTTCATCTTCCTCGGCTCGTTCGGCGCGTTCGAGGGGTCGGTGTTGTTCACCGCGGCCGCGATGTTCGGCATCGTCATCGTCGCGGGCTACCTGCTGCTCGCGATGCAGCGCACGCTGTTCGGGCCGTTCGAGTTGGAGACTGACTACGAGGTCGGTCCCGCGGCGTTCCACGACGTGGCACCGCTCGTGGTGCTCATCCTGCTCGTGATTCTGCTCGGCGTGGACCCGAACATCTTCTTCGGCATGATTCAAGACGCAGTCAATCCGATTGCGGCGGCCACCGGAGGTGGTGCCTAAATGGCGTACCAGCTTCCGGGATGGGCGGCACTCGCACCCACGCTGACGTTCGTGGCGGCCGCGTTGGTGCTGTTCCTCATCGATAGTATCGACCCCGACTCGGAGAACCGCGCCCTGCTGGCTGGCACCGCGACCGTCGGGTCGCTGGTGGCGGCTGGCTTCGCGGCGTGGTTCCTCATCGCGGGCACGGGTGAGGAACCGTTCACGCTCTACGCCGACTCGCTCGTCGTGGACTCGATGAGCCTGTTCTTCGCGTTCGTGTTCGCGAGCGTGACCGCGATGGTGGTCGTCGCGAGCTACGACTACATGCGCGACCACTCCTACCAGGGCGAGTACTACGCGCTGGTGATGCTGGCCGCGACCGGGATGACGCTGATGCCCGCCGCGAACAGCCTCGCGGTGGTGTTCATCAGCCTCGAACTCGCCAGTCTGCCGTCCTACGCGCTCGTCGCGATTCTGAAGAAGAACCGCGGGAGCGTCGAGGCCGGACTCAAGTACTTCCTAATCGGCGCGCTGTCGTCGTCGATTCTGGCGTACGGCATCAGCCTCGTCTACGGGGTCAGCGGCACGCTGCTGCTCCCCGAAATCGCGAGCGCGGTCGAAATCGAGGGACTGACCGGCGTCCTCGGCATCGGCGTGCTCATGATTCTGGGCGGGTTCGCGTTCAAGACCGCGAGCGTTCCGTTCCACTTCTGGGCACCCGAAGCGTACGAGGGCGCACCCGCGCCCATCTCGGCGTTCCTCTCGTCGGCCTCGAAGGCCGCCGGGTTCGCCGTGGCGTTCCGGGTGTTCACGGTCGCGTTCCCCGTCGAAGCGTACGTCGCGACCATCGACTGGGTGCTGGCGGTCCAGATTCTCGCGGTCGTCACGATGACGCTCGGGAACTTCGCCGCGGCCACGCAGGATACGGTCAAGCGGATGCTCGCGTACTCGTCGGTCGGCCACGCTGGCTACGCGCTCATCGCGCTGGCCTCGCTGACCGGCACCGGGAGCGACCAGTTCGTTCTCGGCGGCGGGATGGCCCACCTGCTCGTCTACGGCTTCATGAACACGGGCGCGTTCCTGTTCGTCGCCCTCGCGGAGTACTGGTCCGTGGGCCGGACCTTCGAGGACTACAACGGTCTCGCCAAGCAAGCGCCGTTCGCGTGCGCGGCGATGACGCTGTTCATGTTCAACCTCGCCGGACTTCCGGTCGGGGCCGGGTTCATGAGCAAGTACTTCCTGTTCGCGGGCGCGGTCGGCGCGGGCTTCTGGTGGCTCACCGCGGTCGGTGCCATCAACTCCGCGCTGTCGCTGTACTACTACTCGCGGGTCGTCAAGGCGATGTGGATAGAGGAGCCGACTCAGGAGTTCGCCATCGAGTCGAAGCCGGTCGGTCTCTACGCCGCCATCGCGGCGGCCGCGGTCGTCACGGTCCTGCTCCTGCCCGGGTTCGGTCCGGTGTGGGCGTTCGCGCAGGACGCGGCCGCGGCGCTCGTCTGACGGACTCGCGCTTCGATTTTTGATTTCGGTCGTTCTTTTTCACTCGGTGTTGTTTTCCGCTTGGTCGAAGTATCGAGAGAATTCCGTAGACCGTTGGAAGTGGTTCGTTGGAAGTGGCCCGCTGACGACAAGAAGCTAGCTACCTCCGGTACCTATGAGAACCGTACCGCACAACACCGCAACCGCAGGCCACATCCTCCCCAACCGACTGCGGTCCTCACGCCTCACTTCGCTCGGCGTTGCGGTCCTCATCCCTCGCACGCATGGGCGCACCCACGAGGGGTGCGCCAGCGCGCGCCGTGACCCACGGACACGGTGTCTCGCATCTCTACTTTGAAATATGGCGCGTGGGGTCGGCCCCTCGGGGGCCGACAGACCGCGCGAGGGATGAGTGAGCGAGCGACCGCAGGGAGCGAGTGAGCGAATCGGCTGGGGAGGGTGTGGTACGGTCTTCTTAGGTACCGGGAGTAGCTAGCTTCATCGTGCGTCCGATTGTTTCGACAGAGCTGACTCTTCCGACTCCACGCCCGTATCGAGTATCGTTCGATTTTACTCATCGAACCACGCGCACGTTTCGTAGACGGTAGACTTTAGGCCGAGCAAGCGAAACCGCGGGCTAGATGGTTTCCCGCCTCGTGCTGGGATGCGGACCCGTCGGCCAGACGCTGGTGGAAGCGATAGCCGACACGTCCGGGAGCCTGCTCGTCATCGACGACAGCGAGAACCGCGTCGAGACGCTTCGCGACGAGAAAGTCTCGGCGACGTGCGACGACCCCAGCGACCCCGCGGTCGTCCTCGACAGGACGACCGACGCCGAGGTGGTGATAATCGCGGACGAGGACCCCGAGGCCAACCGTCAGGCCGCCGAACTCGCGGCCGAGGAGTTCCCCGACGCCTACCTGATAGTGTATCTCGGCCGGGGGTACGACGACGCCGACCGCGAGGCGATGGCGGCGGTCGCCGACCGACTCGTCGACCCGACCGACGTGCTGGCCGACCGCGTCCTCTCGGTCTCGGTCGGCGAGAACGCAGACCGGACCGCGAAGCTCCAGCGCACCCTTCGGGGCATCGACGGCACGCTCGGGGTGTTCATGCACGACAACCCCGACCCCGACGCCATCGCGAGCGCAGTCGCGGTGTGTCGCATCGCCGAGACCGTCGGCGTCGAGGCCGAGGCCTGTTACTTCGGAGAGATTTCCCATCAGGAGAATCGGGCGTTCGTGAATCTGCTCGCCCTCGACCTGCGGGACTTCGACGCCGCCGACGACTTCGACCCCGAGGAGTTCGGGGCCATCGCGCTCGTGGACCACTCCCGGCCGGGCGTCAACGACCAGCTCCCGCCCGAGACGCCGATAGATATCGTGGTGGACCACCACCCGCCGAAAGAGCCTGTCGAGGCGGCGTTCGTGGACCTCCGGAGCAACGTGGGCGCGACCTCGACCCTGATGGCCGAACACGTCCAGCGACTGGGTCTCGAACTCACCGAGGATGTGGCGACCGGGCTACTGTACGGCATCCGAGTCGATACCAAGGACTTCGCCCGCGAGGTCTCGACCGCCGACTTCGAGGCCGCGTCGTACCTGCTACCCAACGCCGATACGTCGATTCTCGACCGGGTCGAGAGTCCGTCGATTAGCGCCGACACGTTCGAGACGATGGCCCGCGCCATCCGAAACAGGCGCATGGAGGGGACCGTCCTCGCCACCTGCGTCGGGTCGCTGTCCGACCGCGACGCGCTCGCGCAGGCGGCCGACCAACTCCTCAACATGAACGGCGTGACGACGACGCTGGTCTACGGCTTTCGGGACGGAACGGTGTTCGTCTCCGCGCGCGCTCGCGGGACCGACATCGACCTCGGCGAGACGATGCGGGCCGCGTTCGCCCAAATCGGGAGCGCGGGCGGTCACGCCGACATGGCGGGCGCACAGATTTCGCTCGGCCTGCTCGGCGCGGTCGAAGCCGAGGAGGAGTCGTCGCTCACGGAAGTCGTGAGCGACGTCATCACCGAGCGCTTCTTCGAGACGGTTCGGTCGGTTCCCGAGAGCGACGGCGAGTACGCTCCGGAAGGCGAGATGAGCTTCGACACGCCCGTCGTCGAACCCGAGAGCTAAATCGCGCGAACCGGGCGCCACGACCGGGAAACCTTTTCAATCGGGGTCTCGTCGGTGAGTGCATGGACGTGTCGGTGCCGGACGGCGGCGTGGCCGGTGGCAAGCCGAAGGTCAAAGACTACATGACGCGGGACGTCTCGACGGTTTCGCCCGACGCCACCGTCGAGGAAGTCTCCCGGCGAATCGCCGAGAGCGACGAACACAACGGCTTCCCGGTGTGTGACGGCCGCCGAGTCGAGGGGTTCGTCACCGCCCGCGACATGCTGCTGGCCGACCCCAACGAGCCGATTTTCAAGGTGATGAGCCAGGAGCTCATCGTCGCCCACCCCGATATGAACGTCAACGACGCCGCGCGGGTCATCCTCCGGTCGGGCATCCAGAAGCTTCCGGTGGTGGACGACGCGGGCAACCTCGTGGGCATCATCTCGAACACCGACGTGATTCGGTCCCAAATCGAGCGCGCGACCCCCGAGAAGGTGGGCAAACTCATGCGAACGCTCGAATCCATCCACGACACCGAGGTCGAACAGACCCGACGGCAGGTCCCGCTGGCCGAACTCACGCCGACGCAGGGGAAGGTGTACGCCGACGAACTCGAAGGCCGGAGCTACGAACTCGAACGCGGTCTCGCCGAACCGCTCGTGGTCATCGACTGCGGCGGGGACGGTGGGGCCGACCTCCTGCTGGCCGACGGCCACCATCGAGCGCTCGCGGCCGACCGACTCGACATCGACGAGATGGACGCCTACGTCATCGTGGTGGACGAGACAATCGAACTCGGCATGGCGAAGACCGCCGAGAAGGAAGGCCTCCGGACCATCGACGACGTGAACGTGGTCGATTACGCCCGCCACCCTCTCGTAGAGACGACGAAGCGGTTGCAGTAGGGACCTTCGTTCGACGGCAGTCGTCGCCATCGTCCCGGAACGCCCGTCCGGACTGTCCGAATGGTTCGGAACCCAATCATATTATTTAGCTCTGGGGCAAATATTGACCCATGTACGACGACGACGACCTCGCGGCGATACGCGACGCGAAGGCCGAGTGGGAAGACGAGACTCTCGACCCGGTCCTCGACGCCTACGGCGAGCGCAAGGACAGCTTCGCGACCGTCTCGAATCTCGAAGTCGACCGGCTCTACACCCCCGACGACGTGGCCGATTTGGACTACGACGAGGATTTGGGCTTTCCCGGCGAGGACCCCTACACGCGCGGGGTCTACCCCACGATGTACCGCGGCCGAACGTGGACCATGCGCCAGTTCGCCGGGTTCGGCACGGCCGAGGAGACCAACGAGCGGTTTCACTATCTCACCGACGAGGGCCAGACCGGCCTCTCGACCGCGTTCGACATGCCGAGTCTCATGGGTAAGGATTCGGACGACCCGCTCTCGGACGGCGAGGTCGGCAAGGAAGGCGTGGCGGTAGACACCCTTCGGGACATGGAGATTCTGTTCGACGGCATCGACCTCGGCGAGGTCTCGACCTCTTTCACAATCAACCCCTCCGCGCCGGTCATCTACGCGATGTACATCGCGCTCGCCGACCAGCAGGGAGTTCCGCGCGAGGAGATTCGGGGCACTCTCCAGAACGACATGCTCAAGGAGTTCATCGCCCAGAAGGAGTGGGTCATCCCGCCCGAACCCAGCCTCGACATCGTGACCGACACCATCGAGTTCGCCAGCGAGGAGACGCCGAAGTTCAAGCCCATCTCGATTTCCGGGTATCACATCCGAGAGGCCGGTTCGACCGCGATTCAGGAACTCGCGTTCACCCTCGCGGACGGCTTCGCCTACGTCGAGGACTGTCTCGACCGCGGGATGGACGTGGACGAGTTCGCCCCGCAACTCTCCTTCTTCTTCAACTCCCACAACTCCATCTTCGAGGAGGTCGCGAAGTTCCGCGCGGCCCGACGCATCTACGCGAACGTGATGGACGAGTGGTACGGCGCAGAGACCGAGGCGAGCAAACAGCTCAAGTTCCACACGCAGACCGCGGGCCAGAGCCTGACCGCCCAACAGCCCCTGAACAACGTCGTTCGAGTCACGATTCAGGCGCTCGCCGGAGTGCTGGGCGGCACCCAGAGCCTCCACACCAACAGCTTCGACGAGGCGCTCGCGCTCCCCTCCGAGAAGGCGGTCAGGGTGGCGCTCCGAACCCAGCAAATCATCGCCGAGGAGTCGGGCGCGGCCGACATCGCCGACCCGCTCGGCGGGAGTTTCGCAATCGAGAGCCTGACCGACGAAGTCGAGGAGAAGGCGATGGCCTACATCGAGGAAATAAAAGGGATGGGTGACGGCTCGGTCCGCGACGGCGTCCTCGACGGCATCGAACAGGGCTACTTCCACCGCGAGATTCAGGACGCCTCCTACGAGTACCAAGAGCGCGTCGAGCGCGGCGAGGAGACCGTCGTCGGCGTCAACGAGTACCAAATCGAGGAGGACACCAAACCCGAAATCCTCCACGTGGACGAAGACACCCAGCGAAAACAGCTCGACCGCCTCGCAGAAGTGAAAGCCGAGCGCGACGACGCCGCGGTCGAGTCGGCGCTCGACGACCTCCGGGACGCCATCGAGTCCGACGAGAACGTGATGCCGTCCATCGTGGACGCGGTGAAGGCGTACGCCACGATGGGCGAGATTATGCAGGTGTTCGAGGCCGAGTACGGGAGCTATCAGGAAACGGTGAGCGTGGCGTAGGCGGTCTACTAGCGACTTGACTCCTTGTGGTGCTGTCGTCGGACGTGAGTCTCGGTCCCGAACCATCCGAATCTCGGGATGGCTCCCGGACTCCGAGGACCGTTTTCACCTCCGAGCCGCCGGTGTTCGCCGGAACGCGCTTGTTATTTTAACTACGGCAGTAATTCTTACTTAGGCTAGAAAAATTATATTAAATGCCAGTACAACGAGTATAACTGCAATGCAATCCAGACGAGACGTACTGAAGAAGCTCGGTGCAGCAAGTACAGCAGGACTCGCAGGGACGGCAGCCCTGTCGGGGTCCGCCGCGGCAGGCATGCCGGGGGTCGACTGGAAGCCAGCCGACTCCAGCAACTACACGAGTGCGGACCGTGGTGCGAGCGAGATTAACTGGATCATCATCCACACGGTGCAAGGGTCGGCCAGCGGCGCGGTCAGCTGGTTCCAGAATCCCGACGCCGACGTGAGCGCCCACTTCACCACTGCCGAGGACGGCTACCTCTACCAGAGTCTCTCCGAGGTCAACATCGGCTGGCACGCTGGCAACGGGAGCTACAACGATACCTCCGTCGGCATCGAAAACGGCGGCTACGTCAGCGAACCCTACCCGGACGCCCAGTACCAAAAGACGGCCGACCTTGTCGCCTACCTCTGTGAGCAGTACAACATCCCGAAAGAGCGCGCCACCTGGGTACCCGAGAACGCGTGGGACAACACCACCGGCGGCATCATCGGCCACGACCAGGTCCCGGGTAGCACCCACACCGACCCCGGCGACAACTGGGACTGGAACCACTTCATCGACCTCGTCAACTCCTACTGAACGGACGACTGACCGCGCCGACGGTTCGAGTCGGCGTTTTCGGTGAACGGAAACCGAACGCTGTGCAAATTTCTTCCGGTCGCACTCGTCAGCATCGGCACGGAGTACACCGTTCAGCACTACGACCTCGTAGTCTCGCCATTTCCGCCACGGTGACAATCGGCGCAGGCGTGAGGTATCTCACGCGGGTCGTAATTCTGAACACGGTCACCGTCGAATCTTGTCGATGTGGTGTTCGTCATCCATCACCTGTTCGTGAACGGTCCGGCCGATGCACACCACACCCCTCCCGACGGAGTGGACGCTAAAGTGACGACCCCTCACTCGGCAGTCACGTAACCCCCGATTACCGACCTCTCCGACGCCGAACGCCCCGCCACCCCCGACTTGCGGTGTGCTACAACTCGGCAAGCTTTATTGCTCCGCTTAATGAGTATAAGAACGAACTTATGTCCGACGACACAGTCGAACTCGAAGCACGGCTCGAAGAACAGGAAGCGTTCGAGCCGCCCGAGGAGTTCGTCGAACAGGCGAACGTCTCCGACGCCTCGATTTACGAGGAGTTCGAGGAGAACTGGCCGGAGTGTTGGGAGCAGGCCGCCGACCTCCTGACGTGGGAGGAGGAGTACGACGCCGTCCTCGACGATAGTGACGCCCCGTTCTACGAGTGGTTCACCGACGGGAAGCTGAACGCCTCGGCGAACTGTCTCGACCGACACCTCGACGACCGGGGCGACGAGGTCGCAATCGACTGGATAGGCGAGAAGGGCGAGACGCGCACGTACACATACGGGGACCTCCACCGTGAGGTCAACGAGTTCGCCGCGGCGCTCCGCGAGTTGGGCGTCGAGGAGGACGACGTGGTGACGATGTACATGCCGATGATTCCGGAGCTTCCGGTCGCGATGCTCGCGTGCGCTCGCATCGGCGCGCCCCACAGCGTGGTGTTCGCTGGCTTCTCGGCTGAGGCGTTAGCGACCCGGATGGAGAGCGCGGATTCGGAGTACCTCGTAACGTGCGACGGCTACTACCGCCGGGGCGACCTCCTCAAGCACAAGGAGAAGACCGACGAGGGTCTCGCGCAGGTCGGCCACGACGTTTCAGACGTGGTGGTCGTAGACCGCGGCGGCGACGAGTACGACCACGACCTCGCGGACAACGAACACGACTACGGCGACCTCGTCGCCGAGCAGGAGGGCGCGGAGGTCGAACCGGTCACGCGCGACGCCGAGGACATGCTGTTCCTGATGTACACCTCGGGCACGACCGGCGAGCCGAAGGGCGTCAAGCACACGACCGGGGGCTACCTCTCGTACGTCTCGTGGACCAGTCAGGCCGTTCTCGACATCAAGCCCGACGACACCTACTGGTGTTCGGCCGACATCGGCTGGATTACCGGCCACTCGTACATCGTCTACGGACCGCTCGCGCTCGGCACGACCAGCGTGATGTACGAGGGCACGCCCGATTACCCCGAGCGCGACCGCCTCTGGGAAATCGTCGAGGAGTACGGCGTGGACATCTTCTACACCGCACCGACCGCGATTCGGGCGTTCATGAAGTGGGGCACGGAGTACCCCGACGGACACGACCTCTCCAGCCTCCGCCTGCTCGGCACCGTGGGCGAACCCATCAATCCCCGCGCGTGGAAGTGGTACTACAAGCACATCGGCGACGAGTCGTGCCCCATCGTGGACACGTGGTGGCAGACCGAGACTGGCGGCATGATGGTCACGACCCTGCCGGGCGTCGGCACGATGAAGCCCGGAAGCGCGGGCCCGCCCCTCCCCGGAATCGACGCCAAAATCGTGGACACGAAGGGTGACGAGGTCGAGGCCGGACGCGCGGGCTACCTCACGGTGAACAAGCCGTGGCCGGGCATGCTCCGGACCGTGTACAAGAACGACGACCGGTACATCTCCGAGTACTGGGAAGAGTACTCCGACTCCGACGCGGACGAGTGGGTGTACTTCCCCGAGGACGGCGCGAAGATAGACGACGACGGCTACATCACCGTCCTCGGACGCGTGGACGACGTGCTCAACGTCTCGGGCCACCGCCTCGGAACGATGGAAATCGAATCGGCCATCGTCGGCGTCGAGGGCGTCGCCGAGGCCGCGGTCGTCGGCGGGAACCACCCCGTGAAGGGCGAGGCGGTGTACGCCTACGTCATCACCGAGGAGGGTCAAGGCGAGGACGACGCGATGCGCGACCGCATCGTCGCGGGCGTCGAGGACGCCATCGGCCCAATCGCGCGACCCGAGCAGGTCGTCTTCACCCCCGAACTCCCGAAGACTCGCTCCGGGAAAATCATGCGCCGCCTGCTCGAAGACATCGCCAACGAGGAGGAACTCGGCGACACCTCGACCCTTCGAAACCCCGACGTCGTCGCGGACATTCAGGCGAAGGTCGGCGACGACTGACGCCCCCGGAAATCGCCACACCGTTTTCTTTCTCCGGACCGTATCGCCCGCCATGACAGACGAATCGCCCGAAACGAACGAACCGTCCGAAACGCCGTCGGTGTCGGCCGAGGAACTCCACCGCCGAATCGCCGCGGGCGAACGCGTGAATCTGCTCGACGTTCGAAACCGTGAGGAGTTCGAGTCGTGGCCCATCGAAGGCGAGTCAGTGGACGCGACCCAGATTCCGTACGCCGAGTTCGTGGCCGCGAAGGCTCGCGGCGAAATCGCCGAGTTCGCCGCCGACCGCGACCTCGCGGAACCGACAATCGCGGTCTGTCCTCGCGGCGAGGCCAGCGCCACCGTCGCCGACCTGCTCCGCGAGGAGGGCATCGACGCCCGAAATCTCGCGGGCGGGATGGAGGCGTGGGCCCGGGTGTACGCCGCCACCGAACTCCCGGTCGCGCCCGCGGACGCGTCCGCGGGCGCGACCGTCGTCCAGTACGACAGGCCCGCGACCGGATGCCTCTCGTATCTGGTCGTCTCGGGCGGGGAAGCCGCGGTCGTGGACCCGCTTCGGGCGTTCGCCGACCGATACGTCGCCGACGCGCGGGCCCGCGACGCCGACCTCGTCTACGCCATCGACACCCACGTCCACGCCGACCACCTCTCCGGAGTGCGAACGCTGGCCGAGACGACCGCCCGCGGCCTCGAATTCGACGCCGAACTCATCGGCGACGGCGACGAGATTTCGGTCGGTGACGCGACGTTGACCGCGCTCGCCGCACCGGGTCACACCACCGAACTCACCGCGCTCCGACTCGGAACGGTGTTGTTCTCGGGCGACGCCCTGTTTCTCGACAGTTTCGGCAGGCCCGACTTGGAGCGCGGCGACGATGGCGCGCGCGACCTCGCGGCCACGCTCTACGACACCCTGCGCGAGCGCCTGTTCGCGCTCCCCGACGAGACGCTGGTCGCGCCCGGCCACCGCACGTCCGGCGCAGAACTGGGCGACGATGGCACGTTCACTGCGAGACTCGATGCGGTTCGGGACCGAATCTCTCTGGCCGACGACCGCGAGGCGTTCGTCTCGCGCGTCACGGAGTCGCTTCCGCCCCGGCCCGCGAACTACGAGCGAATCATCCCGGCGAATTTGGGGCGCGAGGACGTTGACGACGAGGAGGGGTTCGAGTTGGAACTCGGGCCGAACAACTGCGCTGTGGCGGCCGAGGGCGAGTGACGCTACCGACTGCGTAGCGGCTTCGGACGGTCTCGAACGTCGAGAAACAGCGAGAGCGACGTGAGTATCAGCCCGAATGCGAACTGAAGCGGGTGGAGCGTGAGTCCGCTCAGGCAGGCACCCGCTTCGAGACACCCCGCCCTCGGACGAAGGCCGAAAAAAATCGTCGCCGCGAACCCGACGGTGACGCTGAGGGCACCGAGTCTTCGTATCCAACTGTCCATCCGTATCGCACGAAGCGCCTGACATACTCCGAGGACTCCGAGCAGCAAGTACGTTCCGAGTATCAAAAAGAGGTAAAAGTCCGGAACCGTCCACCTCCAAATCGCGACGTACGCCAGTATCGGTATCACTGCGATGCCGGTACTGGTGAGTAGCGAGAACGCCACGCTACGACTCGGCGACTTCGCAGTCGGGTTCATCTACCGTCCTATCTCAGGAGAACTTACATATACCTACTGTCGAACGCGCTCGGATCACGTTCGAAAAACTGCGCGACCGACTACGCCGAATCGCTCTCTTCGTTCGTCTCGCTCGGCGACCATCTCCTTTCGGCGATTTCGTGCTTCCTCGGCTTTGTCGTCGGCCATGTGTGTGAGTTGGCTCGGGATACGTTTTGGCTTGGTGGTCGGATTTGAAGACGGCGATGTGGACCGACAGAACGCCTCCGCCACGAATTACGGACATAGCGAAGAACGCCTCGAAAGCCCCCGCCCGGTCGCGGTCGTTCAGCGACTAAACTGCACGCGACCGGGCGGCCCCTTTCAGTCCTCCCTGCGGATTGTGTCACCGGCTGTTTCCGGTGGACTGTGTCACCGGCCGATTTCGGCGGTTGTGTCACCGAGCTACGCCGTCCGTTCACGCCGTCTCGCTCAATATATTGTTACTTCGCACCCGCGGCCGCGACCGCAACCCCTTCATTTCCGCGCCCCGTTTCGCGGGTATGGAAATCGACCCGAGCGAGGAGTCGTCGCTCTACCGGACCCTGGCGGGCGCGGTCGTCCCCCGGCCCATCGCATGGGTCAGCACGACCGCCCCCGACGGAGTGGACAACCTCGCGCCGTACAGCTTCTTCAACGTCGTATCTGTGGCTCCGCCCGTCGTGATGTTCGCGCCCGTGAACGACGACACCGCGCCCGAGGGCCTGAAGGACACGCCCCGAAACATCCGGGCGACCGAGGAGTTCGTGGTGAACGTCGTGACCGAACCGCTCGCCGAGGCGATGAACGCTACGAGCGCAACCCTGCCAGCGGGCGAGAGCGAGTTCGACCACGCCGAACTGTCCCGAGCCGACTCGCGCGTGGTCGCCCCGCCCCGAATTGCCGAGACGCCAGTCGCCTTCGAATGCTCGCTCTACGAGATGGTCCCGGTCGGCGACTCCACGATGGTCCTCGGCGAAGTCGAGTGGGTTCACATCGCCGACGAGGTGACGACCGACGGCAAACTCGACGTGACGAAACTCGACGCCGTGGGTCGGCTCTCGGGGAGTTTCTACACGACCGCTCGCGACCGATTCTCGATGGAGCGTCCGCCATGACCGACGAAGCGGCGGCCATCGAGCGGTCCGACGAACCGGTGACGGTCGAGCGTCTGGTGGACGACCTCCGAACCCTCGGCGTGGCTGCTGGCGAGACCGTGGTGGTCCACTCGTCGCTGTCGGCGCTCGGGTGGGTGGTCGGCGGGCCGCCCGCCGTCGTCGACGCGCTGCTGGAAGCCCTCGCGCCCGACGGGACGCTCGTGATGCCGACCCACTCGACGCAGTACACCGACCCCACTGACTGGGAGAATCCACCGGTCCCCGACGACTGGATGGACACGATTCGTCGGTCTCGACCGCCCTACCGTCCCGCCATCACGCCGACGCGCGGGATGGGCGCGATTCCGGAGTGTTTCCGGACCTACCCCGAAACACTCCGGAGTCGCCACCCCACCTACTCGTTCGCGGCGTGGGGCGCGAACGCCGAGGAAATCGTCGCCGACCACGGATTCGACCACGGTCTCGGCGAGTCGTCGCCGCTCGCGCGGGTGTACGACCGCGAGGGGTGGGTCCTCCTGCTCGGCGTCGGCCACGACAGCGACACCTCGCTCCACCTCGCCGAACACCGCGCGGACTACGAGAAGACGGTGATGACCCAAGACGCGCCGGTCCTCGTCGATGGCGAGCGCAAGCGAATCGAGTTCGCGGAACTCGACTACGACGACGCCGACTTCGAGGACGCCGGGGCGGCGTTCGAACGCGATTGCCCGAACGACCTCGCGCGCGGACGGGTCGGGTACGCGAACGCGACCCTCCTCGACCAGCGCGCGCTCGTGGACTACGTGAGCGAGTGGCTCGGCGAAAACCGGGCGTGAAAAGCTTAGTCGTCGTCCGCGGCGGCCGTCTCGGTGGTCGCGGCCGACTCGTCTTCGATGCTCGGCGGGTACTTCCCGCGGTCGAGTTTGAGGTCCGACTGGGGTCGAGCCATGCACGTCAGCGCGTAGTTCTCGGCCTCCTCGTCGGTCAGCCCTCGGGCCGCAGGCTGGGTCACGTCGCCCTCGACGATTTCGGCCGAGCAGGCCAGACACATCCCGACCCGACAGGAGTACTCCTGGGCGATGCCCTCTTCGATGCACTTGCTCAGGATTGTCTCCGTGTCGGAGACCTCGATGGTCTCGCCCGTCCCGACGAACTCGACGGTGTACTCGGTCATACGCCCGGATACGAAACTCCGACACTTCACTCTTTATCCCCACCCGCGAGATGTACGTCGAATCGTTTCGGGTTCAGTGGTTCGTCACTCGTTCTACGTCACAGCACCGAAAACTGCGAACAGCCAGAAGGCCCCTGTCAGGCCGCGGTGCGGATGCGGTTCTCACTGGCTCAAGCAGTCGCTCGCTTCTTCGTTTCACGATGAACTTCGCCGCTGTGTTGTGGAAAGCCCCGGCCCCTTTCTTTGCACCGTAAACACTGGAGTCCAGAACAGCCAGAAAGCCCCCGCCCGGTCGCGGTCGCTGAGGCGGATATTTCGGGCCTCTCCGCAACGCCCGGCCCGAAATAGAGCCGACTCAGACGACCAAGGTAAACGCGACCGGGCGGCCCCTTTCAGTCCCTCCCTACGGATGATTCACCGGCAGATTCCCGGTGGTTTGTGTCACCGGGCGCGACGACCTCGCGCCCGCCGCCCCCGAGATTGGGCGCGGCGGGCGGCGCGAGGTTGCGTATAAAGAGTTTTGCCCTCTGCGTCTCGTATCCGAATGTATGGCTACTCACGAGTACGATATCGTCGTCGTCGGGGCGGGGACGGCCGGGTGTTACACCGCCGCCACCGCCAGCGACGCGGGCTACGATGTCGTCGTGGTCGAGCGAAAGGACGAGGAGGAAGCGGGCCACATCGCCTGCGGAGACGCTTTAAAGGGCGCGGACGCCTTCCCCGAGGCTATCCCGAAGTCCCAACTGGAGTCGTCGTTCACCAACACCGACGTGGACCACGGCCGATTCGAGATTCCACAGGAGAACACGGTCCTCGAAATCCCGGTGCCGGGCGAACTCGCGGTCATCGACCGGTGGGAGTACGGCCGGTCGGTCATCGAGGGCGCGAAGCGCGCTGGCGCGGAGTTCCACTACGACACCGTCGTCAAGGACGTGACCCAGCGCGAGGACGGCCGCGTCACGGGCGTCCGGGGCAAACGCGACGGGAGCGTCCAGCGGTACAACGCCGACGTGGTGGTGGACGCCGCGGGGTCGCTGTCGCTCCTGCAGGACAAGACCGACCTCTCGGACGCTACCTTCGACACCAACGTCACCTACTCGCAGTTCTGCTCGGCGTACCGGGAAATCGTCCACGTCGAGGAACCGGTCGAGTGGTCGGACGCGCTCGTGTTCAAGCCGACGAAGCGCGCCGCGGGCTACCTCTGGTACTTCCCGCGAACTGACACCGAGATTAACGCCGGACTCGGCTTCCAGATGAACGAGGAGCCGATGAAACTGGTCGAGGACCTCAAGCAGGACCTCCGGAATCGCCCGGAGTTCGCGGGCGCGACGGTCGAGGACAAACTCGGCGCGGCGCTCCCGACTCGGCGACCCTACGACTCGGCGGTCGCGCCCGGCTTCATGTCGGTCGGCGACGCCGCGGGCCACGTCAACCCCACCACGGGCGGCGGCATCGCGGGCGCGGCCTACGCGGGCAAGTACGCGGCCGAGGCCGCCATCGACGCCATCGAGGACGGCGAGGTTTCGGAGGCGAACCTCTGGGAGTACAACGAGAACGTGATGGACCACTTCGGCGCGCGCTACGCCGGACTCGACGTGTACAACATCTTCTCGACCGCGGTGGACGTGGACGACCTGATGGGCCTGCTCGGCGCGCTTCCGGCGACCAAACTCGCCGAGGCGCTCTACTCGGGGAGCGCCAACGTCGGGTGGTGGCTCAAGATTCAGACCGCCATCAAGGCCATCGGCCACTGGGACCTCGTGACCGACCTCTACCGGACGAAGTCCCACGCCGACGACCTCATCGACCACTACGGGTCGTACCCGAACTCGCCCGACCGACTCTCGGCGTGGCAGGCCAAGCGAGACGCCATCATGGACGACATCTACGCCACGACCGGCGCGGACCCGAAGTACTGAGCGCCGAGGGAGTACCGAGCGCCGAACGGAGTGATTTTCGACGGTAGGAGAAGCGGCGACGGCGACCGCGATTCGCGAGGCGAATCGCGGTCGCCACTGCTGATTCTGTGCTCTGGTTCTATTCTTCGACCCGCTCACGGAGGTCGTCGATGTCCTTCTCCAACCGACTCATCGCGGCGTCGGCGTCGATGTAGCCTCTGTCGTACTCGGTGTACACTTTGCCAGCGTTTTGGAGGAACTCCTTGACTGCGTCTTCGGTATCGCTCATACGCCCACGAACGCGGGTCGCCGAGTTAGGTCTGGTGCATTCGGGTTGCGGTCACGCACTCGCCGAGGGAGGCGGTCGGGTCGGCGACGCCGACCCGACCGCGCTCGCCGAACGAAAATCGGTATCGAAAGGAAGAATTGGCGTCCCTTCCCTCCCTCGAACTGATGGACGCAGGCCAACGCATCGCCGCGGTCGAGGACGTGCCCGCCGACACGACGTTCCTGTTCACGGTGCGCGACACCGACTCGGACGAGGAAGACGAAGCGATTCTGACCCGACTCGACGACGGAATTTCGGGGTGGGTGAACCGATGTATGCACTTCACCCACATCCGCCTCGACAAGGGGTCGGGCGCGCCCACGCGCGACGGCGAACTCGTCTGCGCGAACCACGGGGCGATGTTCGAGAGCGACACGGGTCGCTGCACGTACGGCCCGTGCGAGGGCGCGTCTCTCGATAGCATCCAAATCGAGGTTCGAGACGACGCCGTGTATCTCACTGACGACGACTACGAGTTCGTCCGCGAGGGCGAAATCGAGACCGACCCCGCGGACCTCTCCTCGACGTCGAACGTCGAGTTCTGATTTCGCTCGGGGAGTCGTTCCGAATCAGAACTCCCGAACCGCTTCCGAACGCGAACCCGGCCGTCTATAGGATTCGGTTTTGCGAAATTTGAAAATATCTAAAAATACTATCCATAAACTCTTTAAAATTATAATATAGTGTCTGTGGTATGGCTTTCGAGCCGAGACACAACGCATGAGGAAGAGAACAGCTACCACGAACGACGAATCCGTACCGTCAGTCTCACGGCGGCGAATTCTGCAGGGAACCGCGGCGGCGGGCGCGTTCTCGCTGTTTCCGATATCCGGAGCGAGCGCGGACGGTCCGACCGAAGTCGTCGTCCGGGCCGAGCAGGTCGATATCCCGTTCTCCTCATCGGACTCCACGGTCGACCGACTCAAGGCGACGGCCACCGAGAGCCAGAAGCCCATCGTCGGGTACGTCGAGCGAACCGACGGCTTGGAGGTGAAAAATCAGTTCTGGCTCTCGAACTCGCTTCTACTCGACGTCGAACCCGAGGAGTTCGACCCCGAGACGCTGATGGCCCAGAAGGGCGTCGCGGAAGTCCACGCCAACAGCCAGTTCGAGATTCCGGACCCCGACGCGGCGAGCGCCGACGCCGAGGAGACCGACGTCACGTACGGTCTCGAACAGATGGGCGTCCCGGAAGCGTGGGACACCTACGGCACGCGCGGCGAGGGTGCCAAAATCGCGGTCCTCGACACCGGCGTCGACCCCGACCACCCGGACATCGACATCGCGCCCGAGAACTTCTCAGAGTTCGACTCCGACGGGAACGAGGTCGATTCCGACCCCTACGACTCGGGATACCACGGCACTCACGTCAGTGGGACCGTAGCGGGCGGCGACGACTCGGGAACCGCCATCGGTGTCGCCCCGGAGGCGGAGCTTCTGCACTCGCTCATTCTACCCGAGGGCGGCGGGTCGTTCACGCAGATTATCGCTGGCATGCAGTGGGCGGTCGAGCAGGACGCCGACGTCATCAACATGAGTCTCGGCGCGTCGGGCTACTCGGCTCAGATGGTCGAGCCGGTCCGAAACGCCGAGGACGCCGGGACGCTCGTCGTGGCCGCGGCTGGCAACGACGGTCCCGGCACGTCGGGGTCGCCCGGCAACGTCTACGACAGCTTCGCGGCCGGTGCGAGCAACGAGGCCGAGGAAATCGCGAGCTTCTCGGGCGGCGAGACCGTCACCACCGAGGACGCGTGGGGAAGCACTGCGCCCGACGAGTGGCCCGATTCCTACGTCGTCCCCGACGCGGCCGCGCCCGGCGCGGACGTGTTGAGTTCGTACCCGGTGGACCACAGCGACGGCCCGTACAACGCCATCTCGGGCACGTCGATGGCGTCGCCGCACATCGCCGGTCTCGCGGGGCTGATGGAGTCGGCCTCCGGCGGAGGCTTCTCTCCCGACCGGATGAAGAAAGCGCTCACGGCGACGGCCTGGAAGCCCGACGGAGAACCCGACAACCCCGACACCCGGTACGGCCACGGCATCGTGGACGCGGTCGCCGCTGTCGGCCGACTCGCGGCCGACAGCGGCGTGACCGGGACCGTCACCGACGCCGACGGCGCGCCCATCGAGGGCGCGACCGTCGAAATCGCCGGCTTCTCGACCGAGACCGACGCCGACGGCGAGTACGAAGTCCGTGCGACGAGTGGGACCTACGACCTCACTGTCGACGCCTTCGGCCACGCCAGCCAGACCGTCTCGGTCGAAGTCGACGACGAATTCCTCACGCGCGACTTCACGCTCGCGGACAACCTCGCAGTGACGCCGGTCACCGACCAGCCCGACGGACTGGAGGCCGGTGAGTCGTTCGACGTGGAAGTCGAAGTCGCCAACGCCGAGACGCTCACCGCCGCGCTCGTCGGGGATTACGAGGGCGACGCGGCGATTTCGGTAGACGGCGAGGCCGCCGAGTTCGACGAACCGGTCTCGCTCGACGGACCCGTGTCCGACACCGTGACCGTGACGGTCGAGACCGGAGCCGACGGCGTCGGCGACCTCGACCTCGAACTCACGCTCGCGGGACTCGGCGAGACCGTTTCGGTCACGACCGGCTCTACGTCCGTCTACGCGGACTCGGTCTCGGTCGGCATCGTCGACGACTCGGGAGCGTACGGTGCCGACGTACAGAGCCTCCTCGAAGCCGGGACCCACCCGCGGTACGATTTCGCGACGCTCGACGCCGCGACGGCGCTCGCGGCCGCGACCGACCGCGAGCACGACGCGTACGTCGTCCAGAACCTCGGCACTGACGACGACCTCGTCGCCGAGTTCGTGGAGGTCGGGTCCGCACCCGAGGTCGGTGTCGTCTACCTCGACCAGTTCGGCGAGGCCAGCGAGGGCGTCTCGCAGATTTCGGACGCCACCGGCGACCCGAGTTCCACGACCGACGCGTACGTCGAGTTCGAGGCCCCGCCGGTCAACTACACGGTGGACCGCGACCACCCGGTACTCGACGGTATCGCCGAGGCTGGCGACTCGGTGACGGTCAACGAACCCGACTCGGTCTCGTCGGGGTTCTACTCGTACGGCGGTTTCCACTCGCACTTCGAGGACTACCGCGGTCCCATCTCGGGCACGACGCTCGCAGGGGTCGCGCTCGGGGCGGCCGAGTCGGGCGACGCGCTCGCGGTGGACGACCTCTCGCGGGTCGTCGTCGCCTCGTCGCTCGGGGTCGGCGAGTACGTCGACCGGGACGCGTTCACCGACGACGGCCGCGCGCTCCTCGCGAATCTCGTCTCGTACGCCGCACAGACGCCGCCCGTCGCGGTCGTCGAGACTCCGGCCGAGCGAATCGCACCGGGCGAATCCGCGACCGCCGAAATCGAGGTCTCGAACCTCCTCGAGGTCGCGTTCGACGTCTCCGGCCTGCGGTTCATCGACGAGAGCGACCTGACGCTGTCGGTCGAGGGCGAACGGGTCGGTCTCGGCGAGCCGATTACCTACGACGAGCCAATCGACGGCGCCGTCGAGGCGACCATCGAGACGCCAGCGGGCGAGGTCGGCCAGTTCGCGCTCGACATGCGAGTCGTCTCGCTCGACGACCGCGACCGGGAGGTCGAGACGGCGGCGACGTTCCGCCCGACGACCGCCTACGAGTCGCCCATCGAGGTGCCGAATCAGCTCGACGACCTCCAAGCCGCGGTCGATTTCGTCACGTCCGGCGACGAGGTCGTGGTCGGCGGCGGCACCTACGAAGTCGCCGACGAGCGGGGCACCCAGACGGGCCTGTACGTCGGCACGTCCGGCGTCACGATTCGCGGTGCCGAGGGTGCCACGCCCGAAATCGTCCACGCCGACGACCTCGACTCGCCGAACGTCGTCAACGTCGCGGCGGACGACGTCACCATCGAGAACCTCTCGGTGAACGTCCTCGGCGGCGAGATAGACCCGAAGAACGAAATCGGAAACGCCGTTCGAATCGGCGAACTCGTGACCGGCACTACGGTCCGGAACGCGACCGTCGCCGGGACGGCAGGCGTACTTCTCGGCCAGGATACGTCCGACCTCCACGTCGAGGACATCACCGTAGTCGATAGTGACATCGGCGTCGGAACCGACGTGAACGGAGGCGGTCCGGTCGCGAACGCGACCATCACCGACGTCACGTTCGAGCGCCCGGCCGAGTCCGGGTGGGGCGGCGTCTACGTGGAAAACGCCGACGGAGTCACGGTGACCGACTCCGACATCACGTACGGCGAGGGCTACCAGGCGGGCGTCCTCGTCTGGGGCGACTTCGATGCGAGCGACGACAACCGCATCGCCGACAACACCATCGTCGGTCCCGACGACGACGACCCGGACACCGACACCGACAACGGCATCTTCGTTGACGAGGCCAACGTCGAAATCGAGGGCAACGACATCGCCGACGCCAACGTCGGAATCCGCGTCGGCGACTTCGGCTTCGGCGAACGCGACGTGTCCATCGAGGGCAACACCGTCGAGAACGCCGCCACCGGCTACCTCCAGACCGGCGACTACGTCTCGCTCGAAGGCAACGTCTTCGAGGCGGAGACGGGTCTCGATGTCGGAGGCGACTTCTACGGCGTCGATGCCGACGCTGTCGTGGCGCGACACAACGACTTCTCGGCGACCGACGTGCCGTTCGTCGGCGACCCGTCGGACGGTGCCACCGCTCCCACCGGCCCGTTCGACTTCCGGCTGAACTACCTCGGCGAGCGGTCGTACGACGACACCATCGCGGACGGCGACGCCGCCTACGACCCGTTCCTGACGGCACCGCCGGAGGAAGTCGAGGCGTCCGAACCGACCCGAATCGCTACCGACCTCTATCTCGACCCGGACGGGTCGTACGGTCTCGGCATTCCCGGCCCGACCGACAGGACCATCTACGAGATTCTCGGCGTCGAGAGCTTCCGTGAGTTCGCGGGCGACCTCGAATACTGGCACGAGGAGTCCGGCAAGTGGAAGCGCGTCACCGGCCAAGGGAAACTGAAGTACGTCGAGACGCTGTCGGCGTTCAAGGTCACGCCCGACGAGGGCGTGCGCGCGGTCGTGGACTTCCGAACGCGTGAGGACACGCCGCCGGGCCACCACGAGTCCAATCCGGGAACGACCACCCTTCAGAAGGGTTGGAACGTCGTCGCCGCACCGCAGTACGGCGACGCGAGCGAGGTGTTCGACGCCGACGCAATCGATGAGGTCGCGGACGAACTCGATTCGCCCGGCGGGCAGTTAGGCGAGGGCGACGTGGCGGCGTTCACCGGCTACAAGGTCCGTGCAAGCGAGAGCGCGGAGTTGGCCGCCGGACTCGACGCCTACGCTCCGACGATGACCGACCTCTACGAATCGCTCGGACTCGACGCCGACATCCACGACGGCGTCGGTCCCGACGCCGACCCGACCGAGACGGACGTGACGGTCGCGGACGTACTCGACGCGGTGTCCGACGACGAGGCGACCGACGCGGTCGCCTCGCTCGTGGGCCACCGCATCGGCCAGCGCCTCGAATCGGTCGGGGACGCCGAGACGGCGGCCGACGAAATACGGTCGGTGGCGACCGAAACGGTCGAAGCCGCACCGTCGGGCGACCGCGCCCTCGTCGAGGACGCGGCCGCCCGAGTCGCCGCCCTCGCGTTCCGGACGACGGTCGGCGCGGTGTCGGCCGAGGAGGACGGTGACTTCGCCACCGAATCCGCGCGAATCGCGGCCGAGAACGGCGGCGGCGCGACCAGCGCGCTGTCGGTGTTCGGACTGTCGCTCTGAGCGGCGAGTCGAACTTCGTTCGGCTTTCGGGTCGAATCGATTCGAAGCGAATCGATTCGAATTCGAGCTTTTCTGTCGGTGCGGGATTTTCGGCTCCGCGAGCCACTCCGAGGACACTGTCGGCACTGGCACGGATTTGTATCGCTCGAAAAAATGCGGTGCGGTCGGCTCAGCGGTGCCGGTCGAGCAGGTCGTAGCTGCGCTCCCACTCGTAATCGTCGTCGAAGTACCGCTCGGCCAGCGGTTCCTCGGGCATGTCGCCCGTGGCCTGCTTCTCCTGCTGGTAGGAGGGACGGTCGTCGTCCACGTAGAACCGACCCGTGAGGACTTCGCCCTCGTAGAGGGCGTCCTCGGCCTCGTACATCATCTCGGCCGCCTCACGGCGGTCGTGGATGTCGAAGTCGTAGTCGTCGCTGTCCTGAATGTCGATGTACGGGACGTACTGCTTCGCGTCCTTGTTCCACGTCGGACACTGCGTGAGGAAGTCGATGTGCGCGAAGCCGTCGTGCTCCATCGCCTCCGCGATGATTTCTTTCGCCTGGTTCGGGTTGACCGCCGCGGTTCGGGCGATGTACGACGCGCCCGAAGTCAGTCCGAGCGAGAGCGGCCGAATCGGACTCTTGGCGCTCCCGTGGGGCTGAGTCTTCGACTTGTGACCCTTCGGACTGGTCGGGGAGGTCTGGCCCTTCGTCAGCCCGAAAATCTCGTTGTCGAACACGATGTAGGTCATGTCGTGGTTCTCGCGGGCGGTGTGCATGAAGTGGTTCCCGCCGATGCCGTAGCCGTCGCCGTCACCGCCCGCCGCGATGACTTCGAGACCGGGGTTCGCGAGCTTCGCGGCGCGTGCCACCGGGAGCGACCGGCCGTGAATCGAGTGGAAGCCGTAGCTCCGGAAGTAGCTCGACAGCTTGCCCGAACAGCCGATACCCGTGACGAGGAGCGTCTCCTCGGGGGTGCGACCGACTTCCGGCATCGCCTGCTTCAGCGCCTTGAGGACGCCGAAGTCGCCACAGCCCGGACACCACGTCGCCTGGGGTTCGATTTCGGGCGTGAACTCGTCGCGGTCGATTTCGCGGTCTTCGCCGATTGCGTTGAATGCACTCATGATTAATCACCCGTTGCGGATTCGATGCGGACGTTGTAGTCGCCCACGTCGGCCTCCTCGCCGAGCCGTACTTCGAAGCCGGAGACGACCTCCGCTGGCTCGAAGGGGTTGCCGTCGTACTTGAGCAGGCTGTACAGTTTGTCGCCGAACCGGCCGAGTTGGCCCTGAATGTGTCGGCGGAACTGCGCGGTCGCGTTCATCTCCACGACCAGCGCCTCGTCCACGCTTTCGAGGAACGCAGTCACGTCGTCCTTCGCGAACGGCATGATGTCGCTGACGTTCATCGCCTTGACCGAGTGGCCCTCGTCGTTGAGGCGGTCCACCGCTTCCTCGGCGACGCCCTTCGTCGAGCCGAAGCTCAGGATGCCGTACTCGGCGTCCTCGGGTCCGTAGACGGCCTGATGGTCGGCGTTCTCCGAAAGCTCGTCCGCGATGGAGTCGAGCTTCGCCATCCGACGCTCCATCTGGAGGACGCGGTTCGTCGGGTCCTCGCTGATGTGGCCGACCTCGTTGTGCTCGTTGCCCGACGCGAGGTAGTTACCGCCCTTCTGGCCGGGGAGCGAGCGCGGACTGACGCCGTTCGCACCGCTCTCGGCGTCGTACATGAACCGCTTGAATCGGCCCGCTTCCTGGGCCGCGTCTTCGAGGTCCTCCTCGGTGACGATGCTCCCGAGGTCGGGGTTCGGCTCCTCGTCGAAGACCGACTCGGGCACGGTCTGGTGGCCGCCCGAGAGCTTCTGGTCGTAGATGACGATGGCCGGAATCTGGTAGTCGTACGCGAGCTCGAACGCCTTGCGTGTCTGCTCGTAACACTCCGCGGGGTCGCCCGGCGCGAACACCACGCGGTTCGAGTCGCCCTGCGAGGTGTACAGAACGTGTTCGAGGTCGCCCTGCTCGGGCTTGGTCGGCATCCCGGTCGAACCGCCAGCGCGCATCGATTCGACGAGCACGATGGGCGTCTCGGTCATCTCCGCGAGACCGAGCGGTTCGGACATCAGCGCGAAGCCGCCGCCCGACGACCCGGACATCGCCTTCGCGCCCGCGTGGCTCGCACCGATTGCGAGCGACGCCGCCGCGATTTCGTCTTCGACCTGCTCGGAGATACCGCCGAACTCCCCGAGATTCTGGGTCATGATGGTGTACACGTCGGTCCACGGCGTCATCGGATAGCCAGCGATGAACCGACAGCCCTCGTCGAGCGCGCCGTAGGCGATGCCGTGCGACCCGGAGACGAACACCGGCTCCTCGTCGTGGTCACCCGTGGGCGCGCGCAGGTCGTGCGTGAACTCGTAGTCCTCTTTGACGCCGTCGTAGGCGTCGTGGAGGATGGTGAGGTTGGCCTCCAGCACGTCGCCGCTCATCGCGTCCTCCATCAGTTCCTCGATGGGGTCGAGGTCGAGGTCGAGCAGCGCGGCGGTCGCGCCCACGCCCGCGGTGTTCCGCATGACTTCGCGGCCGTGTTCCTTGGCGAGACCTCGAAGGTCGAGGTCGTAGACGTGCCAGTCGTTCTCCTCGACGCGCTCGTCGAAGTTCTCGACTTCGTCAGTGTCGAGCAGTCCGGAGTCGTAAACGATGATTCCGCCTTCGCGGAGTTCGTCCAAGTTCTCCGAGAGCGGCTTTATCTCCTCGTTGCCGTAGTACGCCTGCTCCTGTGGGTTCCGGGCGAAACTATCGCCCAGCGCGAGCAGGAAGTTGTACCCGTCGCCCCGCGACTTCACTTCCTCGTCGCTCGCCCGAATCTCTACGTACGTGTGGCCGCCGCGGATGCGCGACGGATAGTGACGATGCGTGAAGACGTTCAGGCCCGACCGCATCAGGGCCTTCGCGAAGTTCTGGCTCGTGGAGTCGATTCCGTCGCCGGAACCGCCCGCGACTCGCCAGATGAGTTCGTCATTGGTCATATTGGTAGCTCACGGCCGTTAGGCCTAGTGTTTGAAGAATCGGGATGCACGCAGTAAAGCCTTTGCTATAGATTAGCAAGGAATTTTCGTGAGGGTTGGGCGATACTGGTAGATTTTCTACGTTTCTGAGCTATCGTCGGACTGTGAACGAAAGTGTGGGTCGAACTCTCGATTCCACCCCTATATTTTCCGCAAATTTAATCACGTAATTTTTTAAGTGAACGGGAGTCAAACCCGGCCCAAGAATGAGGACGCCGAGTTTCGCCGTTGTCACGGTCGTTGCCGCCGTCGCCGTGTTGCTTCTCACCGGTGCGACCGCCGGAGTCACCACCCCCGAGAACGAACCTCCGCTTCCCGATGCCGGACTCGACCAAGAGGTGACCCGGGGAGCGACCGTCCTGCTCGACGGAACCGAGTCCTACGACCCGGACGGGGACATCCAGACGCACGAGTGGACGATTCGAACCCCGGACGGCACGACGACGACACCGAACTGTGCGTCGTGCGCCGAAACGTCTTTCGACCCCGACGAGACCGGCCGCTATCGGGTCACGCTCACCGTCACCGACGACGAGGGGGCGACTCGCTCGGACACGCTCTACGTGGACGTCTCGCCCGGTGCAGACCCCGAGGTCTCGGTATCGGGAGAACAGGACTCGACTGCGGGGAGCGAAGAGACGTACACTGCCTCCTTCGAGACCGGAGCCGCGGCGCTCGACTACGTCGTTTGGACCGTCGATGGAACGGAAATCGCGAACCGCTCGCTCTCGGCCGACCAGTCATCCGACACCGTGACCAAGCGCTTCCCGACCTCGGGGTCGCGAACGATTACCGCCACCGTCTACGATGCGGACGGTCAATCGAGTACGGATTCTCTGCAAGCCACCGTTCGAAGCGACTCCGACCCGCCCGCCCAATCGCCGGACGACTCGTCTAAGACTGGTCCCGACACCGCAATTGCTGACCGAGTCTCCCCGACCGTAATCGGCGACGAGGTCGTGACGGGGTCCGAACCGCTCCGCGGCCACTACGAACTCCAGACGGATGCGTCCGAAAACCGCATCGAGTCCGTCGAGTGGCGGACGACGGCCGACCGGGTCGGAACGGGTCGGTCGTTGACGCGGACGTGGACTCCCGGCGACCACGAGATTTACGCGCTCGTCACGTATCGCGACGGCTCGGAGAACGTCGCCACGTTCGCCGACGACTCGACCGACGTTGTCGCCGACCCGCGACCCGAAGTGTCGGTCGATTCGCTCGACCGGTTCGGAGCGATTTCGGGTGAGGCCCTCGGCCTCGACGAGTACGGAAATCTCGAGACGGTACGCGTCGAAGTCGGTGGTGACGTCGTCGCGACTACGCAACCGACGCGACCGGGGCAACGTGGGAACACCGACCGACAGATACTACGGTTCTCTCAGTCGGAATTTACCCCGGGCGAGCGCCATCGAGTGACGGTCGTCGCTACCGACGAACGAGGGCAGGTCTCGGAGACCAGTACCGAGATCGTGCCAGTGAAAGAACCCGAGATCGTTCGGTCGGAGTTCGTCAACGGGCCGGTGGACTCGTACCACGAGCGTATCGACCCGAGTCGCTATACAGCGCGTCACGTGCTGGAGATTGATTTGAATGGTGTCGATCCGGAAAATTTGACAATAAATCATTACTCTAGGAAGTCTGTTGAGCGAGTGAATCACAAATCTTCTCGTCAATCAAACTATATTGAAGAAAATGACACAATCTTCGTAAAGACGCTTTGGAAAGCAGACTATCCTGGGAATTATGACATAGATGCAGAATATATTGTGGAAAATAAACAAGAATCATGGTGGAAGGAGGATACTTCTTATTTTGAGGTCACTCCAAGCAAACCCGAACTCCGTCTCGATGTCGTCAATGATGGAACGAAAGATTACATCACACGAGAACACGGCATCGTCGTAGATGCGAGCGACTCCTTCGACCCTGACAAAACCGAGCTAAAATACATCTGGCAGTACGGTGCGAAGCCGACGAAACCCGACAACACGACCGCGAAGTTTAGTGCCTACGAAAGAGCCGCGAGCATCGTGGAGGACGAGCACGACCTTCGAACGAAGCGTGATTTCGACTTCCTCGAATACTTTGTTCCTGAAATCGAGGAGACGGAGGTCCTAGACGAGACGCCGTACTACGCTGACGAAACTGTTCGCGTTCGTGTGAAGACGGAAGCGTACGGCCTCTCGAAACGAACCTACTACGAGGATTTCGAGCTCGGACTCTCCGTTGGTCATCCGGATGCGAAAGTTATCGAATGGAAAGCAGTCGAAGCAACGGACAGCAGCCACTCGGACGCGACCGAAGACGCGTATCGATACGTGGGACTCCTCGAGATTCCTGCCTCGGCGTTATCTGGAGGTTCTTCGCCACCAACAATAGCAGTTTACAACGAAGAGAACACGCAAAAAGAGCACGAAGTGGAACTCCCAACTGAGAGCGTGTGGGAGAAGGACGGTCAGTATTGGACGAACCTCACCGTGAGCGACATGACGTACGTCGTCGAAGAACCGGAATTCGACGAAGTAACCGTCGATTCCACGGACGAGCGTAATCGGTATCAACGTCGTGGATATTCGGTCGAAGAGAAGGAACAGGAGACGGAATATGCGCTTCAAGAGCGCGTCAAGGTCCAAGACGCCGAATACGAGACTGAAACGAAAACGTTCGACTCGCGACGAATGCGAGATGCGCTTCTCGCATCTCAAGACGAGTGGTATCCCGGTGGAACGTCCGAAGAGGAGATCACGCGGACGGAAGTTGATACCGAGTGGCGAGACAGCGTCAAACCAAAGTGGCGGGATTCGAACCGATGGAACGGCGAATTTACGGGGCAGACGCGCCAAAAGAAGGTGAGGCCTGCAGAGTATCAGATCGAAAAACAGTACGAATACGATAAAGAGGTCGAGAAAACGGGGACAAAAACGGTCACGAGGACGAGGACGGTGTCGGTTCGCCGCACCGGAACGCGAACAGTGACGCGGTGTCTCGACTTCGGGTGTTACGAAACGACAGAGACGTACACGTACTACGACACCGAGACTCGTACGTACACCACAACGCGGTCGTACACGTACACGGTCACGAGGACAAAGACGTACTGGGCACCTTCGAAGACGGACTCAGACCATCGGGCGACTGGTGAGACTCGACGCGTCAAACTGAGGGATGCGGTCTACGAGACCCAGTACGAAATCGAGGAAAAGAGTCGGTACACCGACACCAAAACGGTCTACGAAGCCCAGCGGGACGTGCTTACGCAACCTGCAGAGTACGATTGGAGACCCGTAGAAACAACTGGAGATAGACAACACGCATACAAAAAGGCCCAACGAGACGAGGATTTACGGATCGGCCAAACGAACACCGATACCTCTTGGGACCTTCGGAAGCAGACCGGTAGTACTCGCCACGAGCAGGCGACTTACACCAACGAGAGTCAGGTGGTCGAAACTTCGGCTGTCGTAGAGGGTGACGTTGTTCAGCGGTACGTCCGCAAGGACTCTGGGGAGGAACGAACAAAGCGGGTTTCCGAACAGACTGAAGAATTCACATTCGATGATGTGAAAGATCGTTGGGATATACTCGACAGACTTCGCCAGCCCAATATAAATTCAAGAAACCAGAAGTTAAATAGATAAGATTAAATAAAAAGATAAAATTTATTGTGGTGCACACATGGATGTGATAAAATGTTGCTTTGTACTGATAGCTTTATTTCTCTTGTGTGGATTCTCAACGTCAGTTGTTAGTGAAGTCGGTATGACCCAAGAAACAAATCTCTCCAGAACAGTCGCAGATTCAACGGGGATGTTGTACGAGGTTGATTTCAACCCAAACAATTCTACATTGAGTATAGGTATTACTAACCCTACATCACGAGATGGAGACCATACAGCATACACCGTAACAGTGGATGAACAACGCGTCCACAGCGCCGATTACAGACTCGACCAGAACGAAAGCCGAACCAACGAAGTGAATATCACGCCGGGACTCAACGCCAATCAAGACAATCACACCGTCACGTTCTCGACGTACGGCAATGCCACGCAGTTCAATTTCACGCGTGAAATTAACTCCAGTGATTCCGGTCCCGTGCCAACACCCCACATCACAGACGTAGAGGTGACGAGCGGCACCGTCAAAGGAGAATCCTCTGCGGTGGCGAACGTCACCATCGCTAACCCCTCGAAGCAACTCTACAGCACCAAGCTCATGGTCCACACCGTCAGAACCGATGGGAGCCTCTATCCCGCGTCAGTTCGCCCCGGCGACTCGCGCACTATCACGGTCGAACTGCTCGACGAGGATGGAACCGAAATCGCTGGCGAAGCACGCCTTTACACGGGCAACATGTCCACGCAAGAAGGTGCAATCGACCAGGTAGAGTTCGCCGGACAGGCCGGAAGCGACACATCGACGTGGAACACGTCGTACGAGCCAGTCCGGCCGACGTGGATGGACGACAATTACGAGTACGAAAACGCCAGCTACGAACCACCCTTGGACGAAAAGCTGAGTCGTGGGTACGACTTTGCTGGCGTTCCGTTGATCTACTTCCCGGTCGCGCTCCTCGTCGGAGGCATCGCACTGCGAAAACTTCGGTAGGACTTACGACTCTTTCGTCCGCAGAATCTCGCGCATATTCAGGTAGATGTCCTTCGGCGAAGTCTCCTCGTCGGGGTCGTAGAGGTCGCTGACGCGATAGAGCATCGCGGAGACTTGCTCGCTCTCGGAGGAGTCGCCGCGAACGTCCTCGGCGATTTCTCGGAGCGTCTCGACGCGCTCCGGGTCCGGTGTGTGCGTTTCGTGGTCCTGAGTCATGGGCTACTGTTGGGTCCTGCGTTTGATAATCCCGACGTTGTTGGCGACGTTCTCCGTGAGGACACGGAAGGCGTCGCCCGTCTCGCTGTCCTCGTCGAGGACAATTGGCTTGCCTTCGTCGCCGCCGGTTCGGACCGACGGGTCGATGGGAATCGACCCGAGGAACGGCATGTCGTTGTCCTCGGCGAACTTCGCGCCGCCGCCGCGCCCGAAGATGTCGTGTTCGTTCCCGCAGTCCGGGCACCGAAACGTGGACATATTTTCGGCGATGCCGAGGACGTTGGTGTCGTGGCGACCGAACATCCGGAGTCCCTTCCGAGCGTCGTCGATGGCGACCGCTTGAGGTGTCGTGACGACGACCGCACCCGTGACCGGGACGCTCTGGAGCAGGGTGAGCTGGGCGTCGCCGGTTCCCGGCGGAAGGTCCACGACCATGTAATCGAGGTGCCCCCACTCGACGTCCTCCCAAAGTTGGGTGAGGACCTTGTGGACCATCGGGCCCCGCCAGATGACGGGGTCGTCCTCGCCGACGAGGAACGCCATGCTCATCAGTTTCACGCCGAACTTCTCGGGTGGAATCATGGTGTCGTCCTCGGTTGCTCTGGGCACTTCGTCGGCGTCCACCATCCGGGGGACGTTCGGACCGTACACGTCGGCGTCGAACAGGCCGACGCGCGCGCCGAGTTGTGAGAGGCCCGCCGCGATGTTGACCGCGACGGTGGATTTGCCGACACCGCCCTTTCCGGAGGCGACCGCGATGATGTTCTCGACGTTCGGCAGGATTTGTTCGTCAGCCGAGAGGTCGTCGTCCACGTTCGCGGTGAGGTTCGCCTCCAGTCCCTCGTCGGCGAGGACCGCTCGGACGCGGTTCGCGATTTGGGTTTCGTGCGGGGAGTACGGCGCACCGAGCGCGAGTGAGATGTCGGCGGTGTCGCCCTCGACCGACACGTCGTTGACGAGGTTCAACGAGACGATGTCGTCACCGAGGTCGGGGTCCTCGACCCGTCGGAGCAGGTCGCGTACGGCGGATTCGTCCATGCGGGCGAGTACGGGCCGACCGAGCGATAAGGCTTGTGGACGACGAACTGGATTCGGTTACTTCGAGCGTTTCGGGGCGGCGAGCGGCGTCACGCACCCATTACTTAACCTCGAAGAACACGTGTTCAAGGGCATGCCCGACCGCGAATCGGCCCCGGTCGAAGTCGGCGAACACTACTCGGTCGAAATCGAAGACCTCGGGAGCGAGGGCGACGGCGTCGCCCGAATCGGCTCGTTCGTCGTGTTCGTTCCCGACGCGGACATCGGTGACCGCGTGGACATTCGAATCGAGCGCGTCGGCGGGAATCACGCGACTGCCACCGTGGTCGAAGGGGATTGAAATTGTGAGTCGCCTCACGACCTGTGGCGGCGTAACTAAATTCGGTTACGAAACCCCGTTCTTCCCCCGCGATTTTAAGGGTTCGCACGCGAAAGCTTCAACGTAATGTTGGAGGACGACTTCGGGCGCGAGGTTTCCGGGGTGCGAATTTCGCTCACCGACCGATGTAATTTCGACTGCGTCTACTGTCACAACGAGGGGCTCGGCGACACTCGCGGCCCGATGGACCCGCAGGACGGGGAGATGACGGCCGACGAGGTCGTTCGATTTCTGGAGGTGGCTCGGGAGTTCGACGTCGAGAAGGTGAAGTTCACCGGGGGCGAGCCGATGCTCCGTGAGGACTTAGAGGAGATAATCCGCCGGACGCCCGACGAGATGGAAGTGTCGATGACCACCAACGGCACGTTCCTGCCGGGTCGCGCGCCCGACCTCGTGGACGCCGGACTGGAGCGAGTGAACGTCTCCCAAGACGCGCTCGACCCGAAGGCGTTCGCCGAGGTGACGAAGAGCGGCGCGTACGACAGAGTGATGGAGGGGGTCGAGGCGGCGCTCGACGCCGGACTCGACCCGGTGAAGCTCAACATGGTCGTCTTCGAGAAGACCGCGGGCTACGTGCCGGAAATGGTCGAGCACGTCGCTGAAAACGACGGACTACAGCTTCAGCTCATCGAGTACATGCCGGAGTTGACGGGCAAGCCCGAGTGGGCAATCGACATCGAGCGCGTTCACGGCTGGCTCGAAGAGCAGGCCGAGGAGGTCGAGATTCGGCGGATGCACGGTCGGCGCCGGTACTGGGTCGGCGGGTCGGCAGAGTCGGGCGAGGGCGGAATGGTAGAAATCGTGGACCCCGTGGAGAACGAGAGCTTCTGCGCGAACTGCCATCGCGTGCGCGTCACGCACGAAGGATACCTCAAGGGGTGTCTGAATCGAAACGACGACCTCAGACCGATGGGCGAGATGACCAAGCCCGAGATTCGCGAGACGTTCCGCGAGACGGTCGCGAACCGGGTGCCGTACTACGGCGAGTACATGGTCCGGGGCGACGACGACGAGTGGGAAATCAACGACGAGTACATCGAAGCCTGATTTTCGAGGGATTCGAGCGTCGTTTTCGAGGAATTCGGGTCCAGATCGAGGAGTTCGGAACCAGCCTGCGGGCCGCGAGGTCTCGCGGCCCGCAGGCTTAACCGGATTCCAAGCGTTTCGCCGGTATGAGCGACCTCGTCGAAATCCTCGGTGACGTGGACGTGGACGACCACCTCCGGGTGACACTGGACGACGGAACCGAGTTCGAAGGGTGGGCGAGTCCCGTCGATTACGTGCCCGAGGAGTCGCTGCGAATCGAAGTTCGACCAGAGGGCGGGACGACCGACCGCTACGAAATAAGCGCGGCGTACGACGACGGATGGACCGACCCGACGGTGCGCCACGCGGAAGCCGACGCCGAGAGCGGGTCGTGGGGGGACCTCGGGGGAGTCGAGGGCGTCGAAGTGGAATCGGAGAGCGGGCAGATGCAGGGTCGAACGGACGCGCCGTAGCTTCCTCGATTCGTTGCGTTTATATAGGTACCGCGGATAGGTTTGGATGCAAACCTGTAGGGGCGTCGGGTCCCGAGTCCGGAAGGGCGAAAATGAATGCACGCGTGTCGAGGTAGCCTAGTCTGGCCCACGGCGCAGGGTTGCTAACTCTGTGGCGTCAAGCCTCGAGGGTTCGAATCCCTCCCTCGACGCTTTCAACACATCAAACTATGAGCACGGAAGAACCACAGGAGGAAGACGAGGACCTCCAGTACTTCGTCCGCATCGGTCGAACAGACCTCGATGGGACGAAATCTGTCGAGCGGTCCCTGTCCGAGATGAACGGGATCGGTCGCCGAGCGGCGCGCATCATCGCCGACAAGGCGGGCGTTGACCGAACGGCGACGTTCGGCCGCCTCGACCAGGAGACTATCGACACGGTCGTCGAGACCGTCGAGAGTTTCGCCGACGAGGTCCCCGAATGGCTCACGAACCATCGCAACGACTACTTCTCCGGTGAGACGACTCACGAGATCGGCAACGACCTCCAGATGAGCCGTCGCCAGGACATCAACCGGATGAAGATGATTGACTCGTACCGAGGCGTCCGCCACAAGCGCGGCCAGAAGGTCCGCGGGCAGCGAACCCGTTCGACCGGCCGTACCGAGGGCACCATCGGCGTCAACGTCGAGGAAATCAAAGAAGAACAGGCCGCCGAAGAGGCCGCCGAGGAGGGTGACGAATAATGGCGCTCGGACAGAACACCAAGTTCTACGAGACGCCGAACCACCCGTTCCAGGGCGAGCGAATCTCCGAGGAGCACAGCCTCCTCGACCGCTACGGGCTTCACAACAAAGAGGAGCTGTGGCGCGCCCAGAGTGAGCTTCGCGGCTACCGCCGCGAAGCCCGGAACATCCTCGCACAGCGAGCGCAGGGCGAGGCCGACGCCACCGAGGGCGAGGAGTTCGTCGGTCGCCTCAAGCGACTCGGCATCCTCGACGACGGCGACGAACTCGACGACGTGCTGTTGCTCGACGTGACCGACGTCCTGGAGCGCCGTCTCCAGACCGTCGCGTACCGAAAGGGGCTGGCCCAGACGCCACAGCAGGCGCGCCAGTTCGTGGTCCACGGACACGTCACCGTCGAAGGACAGCGCGTTCAGGCACCGTCCCGAAAGGTCGAGGTCGCCGAACAGGACACCGTCACGTTCGACGAGAACAGTCCGCTGGCCGACGACCTGCATCCCGCGAGAGCGGAGGGTAACGAATGAGCGCAAACGACGACGAAAAATGGGGCGTAGCCCACGTTCACGCATCGTTTAACAACACCATCATCACGGTCACCGACCTGACCGGCGCGGAGACAATCGCGAAGTCCTCCGGCGGAACCGTCGTCAAGCAGAACCGCGACGAGTCCTCGCCGTACGCGGCCATGCAGATGGCCGAGACAGTCGCCGAGGAGGTCAAAGCCGCTGGCATCGAGGGCGTTCACGTCCGCGTGCGCGGCCCCGGCGGGAATCTCCAGCAGAACCCCGGACCGGGCGCACAGGCGACGATTCGTGCGCTCGCCCGTGCGGGTCTCGAAATCGGTCGCATCGAAGACGTGACCCCGATTCCCCACGACGGCACGCGCGCGCCCAAAGGCAAGAGTGGATTCTAACCCATGACCGAGGACTTCGACGTTGAGTTCATCGAACGCGGGGACCGGAAGTCGCGGTTCCTCGTCCGGGGCGTGACCCCGGCGTTCGCCAACGGGATTCGGCGGGCCATCGTCGCCGACGTGCCGACGCTCTCGATAGATTCGGTGCGGTTCATCGAGAACTCGTCGGTCATGTTCGACGAGCAAATCGGGCTTCGGCTGGGTCTCGTCCCCCTCAGCACGCCGCTGGGCGAGTTCGAGGAGGGCGACAGCGTCACCCTCAGTCTCGACGTGTCGGGACCGGGGACCGCCTACTCGGGCGACCTCGTGAGTTCCGACGAGATGGTCCAACCGGCCGACGACAACGTCCCCATCATCGACCTGAAGGACGACCAGCGCCTCGAACTCGAGGCCGACGCCGTCCTCTCGACGGGGAAGGACCACGCCAAACACCAGGGCGGCGTGGCGGTCGGCTACCGACATCTCCAGCGCGTGGAAGTCGTCGGTGACCGCGACGAGTACGACGACGCCGAGGAGACGAACATCATCCGCGGCGTGATAGCCGACGACGGCGAACTCGTCCCGACCGAGTCGTTCGACCACGACCTCACCAACCGGTATCCCGGAAAGGAGGTCGAGGTCCACGACGTGGACGGCGCGTTCGTCTTCCACGTCGAGACCGACGGCTCGCTCTCGATAGACGAAATCGTCACCGAAGCCGCCGAATCCATCGGCGCTCGCGCGGACGAACTCGAACAAGCGGTACAGCTTTAGAACCATGCAGGCCACTTCGAACCACGTTTCGGCGCTCGCGCCCGGCAGAGAGCGGAGCGACCGTCCTCCCGTCGGGCGAACCCCGAGTTACATCGAAACTGGTTTGAAGGGCCACCCAGTACACACTGATGCCCACGAAGGGGCGCACGTGTGTTCTACGTGCAGGGATAGCCAAGTCAGGCCAACGGCGCAGCGTTCAGGGCGCTGTCTCGTAGGAGTCCGCAGGTTCAAATCCTGCTCCCTGCACTTCAGTTCTCATTCCAATCAGGAGGCAGTAGTATGAGTAAGACAAATCCGAGGCTCACCAGTCTCATCGCCGAGCTGAAGTCGGAGGCCCGCGATTCGGGCGCCGACGTGTGGAGTACTGTTGCGGACCGCCTCGAGAAGCCCCGGAGCACGCACGCGGAAGTCAACCTCGGTCGTATCGAACGATACGCCCAGGAAGACGAAACCGTCATCGTGCCCGGTAAGGTTCTCGGAAGCGGTGCCATACGGAAAAACGTCACCGTCGCCGCAGTGGACTTCTCGTCCACGGCGGAGACGAAGATTCAGCAGGCAGACGGTGAGACTCTTGAACTTGAACAGGCAATCGAACAGAACCCCGACGGGACGAACGTGCGGGTGATTCGATGAGTATCGCAGAATTCGACGCCAACGTCGTAGTCGATGCCCGCGACTGTATCCTCGGTCGCGTGGCGAGTCAGGTCGCACAGCGCGCCCTCGACGGCGAGCGCGTCGCGGTCGTCAACGCCGAAGACGCAATCATCACGGGGAGCAAAGACGACGTGATGGAGACGTACGAGACCCGCGCCAACCTCGGTTCGGACCGCGGTCCGTACTACCCCAAGCGCCCCGACATGATATTCAAGCGAGCGATTCGCGGCATGCTTCCCTACAAGAAGGCCCGCGGGCGCGAGGCGTTCGAGAACGTCCGCGTCTACGTCGGCAATCCCTACGACGACGACGGCGAGATACTTGAGGGAACGTCGCTCGACCGACTCTCGAACATCCGATTCGTCCAACTGGGCGAAGTCAGCGAAAACTTAGGTGCTAACGTCACATGGTAACGAACACCAGTGGAAAGAAGAAGACGGCCATCGCCCGCGCCACCGTCACCGAGGGCGAGGGTCGCGTGCGAATCAATTCCCGACCAGTCGAACTCGTCGAACCCGAGATGGCCCGCCTCAAGATGCTCGAACCGTTCCGCATCGCGGGCGACGACCGGCGAGACGCCGTCGACGTCGAAATCGACGTGCAGGGCGGCGGCATCAGCGGGCAGGCCGACGCGGTCCGCACCGCCATCGCCCGCGGGCTGGTCCAGCACAGCAACGACGCCGAACTCCGTGACGCGTTCATCGAGTTCGACCGCTCGCTGCTGGTCAACGACTCCCGGCGCTCCGAGCCCAAGAAGTGGGGCGGCCCCGGCGCTCGCGCTCGATACCAGAAGTCTTACCGTTGATTACCATGACAGGAAACCCGAACTCGATTACGGAGGCACGATAACCCATGATGGTACCAGTCCGCTGTTTCACGTGCGGTAAAGTCGTCGGGGAGTACTGGGAGGAGTTCAAGGCGCGCTCCGAGACGAAAGAGGGCGACGAGGACCCCGATAAGGTCCTCGACGAACTCGGCGTCGAGCGTCAGTGCTGCCGTCGGATGCTCGTCTCGCACAAGGACCTCGTGGACATCGTCTCACCCTACCAGTAATGGCTCAGCAACGTTACTCCCGATACGAGAAGGCACGCATCATCGGGTCGCGCGCCCTGCAAGTGTCGTACGGCGCGCCCGTGCTGGTCGAGACCGACCAGACCGAACCCATCCTCATCGCGGCCGAGGAGTACGACGCTGGCGTCCTTCCGTTCACGGTTCGACGAGGCCAGCGATGACGTTGGTCAGCGACGTTCGACTCCGCCAGATTCTCGACTCGCGCGGGAATCGCACTGTTGAAGCCGACGTCGTGACCGAGAGCGGCGGATTCGGCCGGGCGGCCGCACCCAGCGGCGCTTCGACCGGCGAGTACGAGGCAATCGAACTCGACCCCGGCCAAGCCATCGCTTCGGCCCGCGAACACGCTGTCCCTCGCTTAGAGGGGAAGGTGTTCGTCGGCGACCAGCGCGACGTGGACCGCACGCTTCGGGCGGCCGACGCCACCGACGATTTCTCTGAAATCGGCGCGAACAGCGCTGTCGCCATCAGCATGGCCGCCGCGAAGGCCGCGACCGACGTGCTCGGCACGCCGCTGTACCAGCACCTCGGCGGCGCGTTCCGCGGGGACTCGCTCCCGACGCCGCTGGGTAACGTCATCGGTGGCGGTGAACACGCCGCGGACGCGACCGCGATTCAGGAGTTTCTCGCCGCGCCGGTCGGCGCGCCGAACGTCCAAGACGCGGTGTTCGCGAACGCCGCGGTCCACGCCGAAGTCGGCGACCTGCTCGACGAGCGAGGAATCGCCGCCGGGAAGGGCGACGAAGGCGCGTGGGCACCCTCTATCGACGACGCCCAGGCGTTCGAGTTGATGGCCGAGGCGACCGACGCGGTCGAAGACGAGTTCGGCTTCGAAATCCGATTCGGTCTCGACGTGGCCGCCTCCGAGATGTTCGAGGACGGCGAGTACCACTACCGAGACGAGACGCGCGACACCGACGAGCAAATCGCGCACATCGCCGACCTCACAGACGAGTACGACCTCGCGTACGTCGAGGACCCGCTCGACGAGGACGACTACGACGGCTTCGCCGAACTCACCGAGCAGGTCGGCGACCGGACGCTAATCTGTGGCGACGACTTGTTCGTCACCAACGTCGAGCGACTTCGAACGGGCATCGAGCGGGGCGCGGCCAACTCGATTCTGGTCAAGCCGAATCAAATCGGCACGCTGTCGGACGCCTTCGACGCCGTGGAACTCGCGGTCGAGAACGGCTACCAGCCGGTCATCTCCCACCGGAGCGGAGAGACCGAGGACACAACCATCGCACACCTCGCCGTGGCGACCGCCGCGCCGTACATCAAGACGGGCACGGTCGGCGGCGAGCGAACCGCCAAGCTGAACGAACTCATTCGCATCGAGCAGAACGTTTCACAACTATGAGCGAAAACGAGAGCGAACAGGTAGAAGAAGAAGGCCTCGAAGCCGCCGAATCGGAGACCGACCTCGAACCCGAGGGCGAATCCGGTGCGGAGCCGTCGGTAGACCCCGACGACGACGTGGCGGCACAGGCTGACGAGGAGGAAACGACGGCGGCCGACGAGGCCGAAGACGAGGGACCGAACCTCGACGAGAACGTGATGGAAAACCAGGAGGAAGCCGACCTCCTCATCCCGGTCGAGGACTACCTCGGCGCTGGCGTCCACATCGGTACTCAGCAGAAGACCCAGGACATGGAGCGGTTCATCCACCGCGTTCGAACCGACGGTCTCTACGTCCTCGACGTGTCGAAGACCGACGAGCGAATCCGCATCGCCGCGGACTTCCTCGCGAACTACAACCCCGAGCAGGTGCTCGTCACCTCCTCGCGCCAGTACGGTCGGTTCCCGGCCGAGAAGTTCGCCGAGGCCGTGGGGGCTCGCGCCCGCACGGGACGGTTCATCCCCGGTACGCTCACCAATCCGAAGTACGACGGCTACATCGAACCGGACGTGCTGGTCGTGACCGACCCCATCGGCGACGCACAGGCCGTCAAGGAGGCCATCACGGTCGGCATCCCGGTCATCGCGATGTGCGACTCGAACAACAACACCAGCAACGTGGACCTCGTGGTCCCGACGAACAACAAGGGTCGCAAGGCGCTGTCGGTCGTCTACTGGCTACTCGCCAACGAGACGCTCGACCGCCGCGGTGCAGAGCCGACCTACGGTCTCGACGACTTCGAGAGCGGCATCTGAGTTGGGTTGTTGGAATTTTGGAGCGGGCGTTTTTGTAGGGTGTTTTCGTGAGGTGTTTCGGTTTTGCGTAGTCGTGGCTGTGTTCTGAGTGGTCGTGGGATTCTGTACGAAGCCAGCTACTTCCGATACGGGTAGTAGAACCTCATCTTTCGAAAACTGGGAGAGTATACGTGGAGCTTCGGACACTGGGAGAGAATACGTGAGGCTAGCTACTCCCGGTACCTATGAGGACCGCACCGCGACAGCCACACGCCTCCCCAACCGATTCCTTCGTTCGCGCCTTCGGCGCGTCACTCAGTCATCCCTCGCGCGTCTCGGCGCGCTACGAGAGCGCGCCGGCACGCGCCGTGACCCACGGACGAGGATTCGCGTGATTCGACTGATTTCGTGGCGCGTGCGGTCGCACCCCTCGTGGGTGCGACAAACCGCGCGAGGGATGACCGAACGAGTGAAACGAGTGAGGAAATCGGTTGGGGAGGGTGTGGCTGTCGCGGTGCGGTTTCCCCGAGGTACCGGAAGCAGGTCGATTCGTACTGAATATCGCGACTGCGGCGCGGCTGACCGAGACGTAGTCGTGTACCCGGAGTAGGTAGCTTCGTACTGAATATCCTCGAACCTCCACCGCGACCGAAACTCCTGCTGTTACTGATACCGACCACCGAAAACAGACGCATCCAAATTACGAGTCGTCCAGACACCCTTCGAGCGGGTCGATGACTTCGTCGGCAACCGAGTAGGGGTCGGTCTCGCGGGCCATCACGCCCGCGACGAGTTCCGCCATCCCGCCCCGTCGCTCGATTTCGTCCTCCAGCAGTTCCCCCACATCGTCGCGCAGCAGATTTCGAATCTCCTCGGCGTACCGCGTTCGGGCCTTGGCTTCGAGGCGACCCGAGCGTTCGAGATACGCGCGATGGTCGGCGAGCGTCTCCACGAACTCCGGAACGCCGTCGCCGTCTTTGGCGACCGTCTCGACGATTCGAGGGTCCCAGCGTTCGCGCTCGTCGTCGCCGTCTTCGCTGTCTTCGCTTCCGCCCTGACTCCGACTCGCGCCGTGGTGGCCCGTCGAGAGGGTCGCGGCGCGGTCGTCGCGCATGTGGAGCATCTCGCGGAGTTCTTGGACCGTGCGGTCCGCGCCGTCGAGGTCGGCCTTGTTGACCACGAACACGTCGCCGATTTCGAGGATGCCCGCTTTGAGCATCTGGACGTTGTCGCCCGATTCGGGCGGGACGAGGACAGCGACCGTGTCGGCGGTCTTCACGACGTCTATCTCGTTCTGGCCCGCGCCAACGGTCTCGATGAGAATCTTGTCCTTGCCGAAGGCGTCGAGCGCCTTGACGGCGTCGGTCGTCGCGGTCGAGAGGCCGCCGAGCGTCCCGCGGGCAGACATCGACCGGAAGAACACGTCCATGTCGCCGACGTTGCTCGCCATCCGGATGCGGTCGCCCAGCACCGCGCCGCCGGTGAACGGTGAGGAGGGGTCCACCGCGATGACGCCGACGGTCTCGCCGCGCTCGCGGTAGTAGTTCGCCACCTTGTCCACCAAGGTTGATTTGCCAGCGCCCGGACTCCCGGTGATGCCGACGACTTCGCTACTGCCGGTGTGGTCGTGGAGCGCCGAGACGAGGTCGCGGTAGCCGGGGTCGCGGTTCTCGATTTTGGTGATGACCCTGGCGAGCGCGCGGTGTTTGCCCGCGAGCAGGTCGTCCAAGAGGTCGGCGTGTTCGCCGCCGATGCGTCCGGTGTCGCCGGTCATCGTCGCGGGGCGTTCTCGCGGACGAACTCGATGGTCTCTTCCATCGGCGTGCCGGGGCCGAACACCTCGGCGACCCCCATCTCCTTGAGTTCGGCCTTGTCGTCGTCCGGAACGACCCCGCCGACGAGGATGAGAGTGTCTTCGAACGCGTCGTACTCCTTGAGACCCTCGATGACCTTCGGGACGAGGGTGTTGTGTGCGCCCGAGAGGATGGAGATACCGAGCACGTTCACGTCCTCTTGGACCGCGGCCTGCACGATTTCGTCCGGCGCGTTGTGAAGCCCCGAGTAGATGACTTCGAATCCGGCGTCCCGGAACGCGCGAGCGATGACGTGCGCTCCCCGGTCGTGGCCGTCGAGACCGACCTTGGCGACGAGGCATCGAATCGACTGCTGGTCCGAATCTGCGCTCATACCCCACAGTTCCGTCCGTTCGCGTTTCACTTTAACGGAAATATTTGCCAACTTCGGTTGGACTCCTGCAAGTGGATTTGGAGACGACTTGTGCTGGTGTCCTTCCGAATCGGCGCGCGCTGGCGCGACCTCGTGTCGCGCCACCGTCGCGCGAGGGACGAGTAGCGCAGGCCTCCGGCCGAGCAACGCAGGAGGCTGGGGAGGTGTGAGGCCTGCGGTCGCGGTGCTGTGCGGTTCTCAGAGGTACCGGGAGTAGCTAGCCGCAAAAGGGAACTCACTATTTTTCCGTCTCCGTCTCCGTCTCCGTCTCCGTCTCCGTCTCCGTCTCCGTCTCCGTCTCCGTCTCCCCGCAACCCCACCGCTGATAGCCCTGCAAGCACCAGACAGGAACGCACTTACGAAAGTAGTCCCAACCTCGAATTATGGCAACTGCAACCGCGAAGCGCCGGGTCAAGGACAATCCGCGCGCCGCGACCGTCGTCCTCTCGGTCATCGGCTACGTCCTCGTCCTCGGGACGTTCGCAGGCCTGCTTCCCATCTACCCCGAACTCGACCGGGCGACCGTGGACCTGCTGAGTCACGCCATCGCGGTCGTGAACACGGTCGCGCTGACCGCGCTCCTGCTCGGGTGGCGGTGGATTCGTCAGGGCGAGATTCGCAAGCACCGGGCCGCGATGCTCACCGCGTTCTCGCTCATCCTCGCGTTCCTCGTCATCTACCTCGTGAAGGTGGGCGGGGGCGGCGAGAAGTCCATCGACGTGACCGGACTCGTCTACTACGCCTACCTCCTGATGCTCGCGATTCACATCTTCCTCTCGGTCGTCTCCGTTCCCGTGGTGGTGTACGCCGTCGTGCTCGGCCTGACCCACACGCCCGAGGAGCTACGGGACACCGCCCACGCTCGAATCGGTCGCATCGCGGCCGCGGCGTGGAGTCTGAGCCTCGCCCTCGGCATCGTGACGTATCTCATGCTCAACCACATCTACGGCGTCGACGAGTACATGGCTGCGCTCGTGCCCGTCCTCGCGCTCCGGCGATGACCGAGAACGGCAATTCTCTCCGTTCCCAAGTGGCCGACGCGCTCGGATGCCCGGTCGAGTCCGCCCGCGAACTCGACGGCGGGGAGGTCGGCCGGGTGGTCCGCGTGACGCTGGCTGACGGCCGCCGCGTCGTCGCCAAGACGAGCGACACGCCCCTCGACGTGGAGGCCGACATGCTCGAATTCCTCGGAAGGCGCGGCCTCCCGATTCCGGAACTCCACCACCGGAGTGCGGACCTGCTCGTGATGGCGTACGTTGAGGGCGATGGGAATCTCACGCCGAGCGCGGAGGCCGACGTGGCCCGTCACCTCGCGGCGCTCCACGAGGAGCGACCCGAAAACCCCGCGAACTGCGGCGACTTCGGCTTCCCGTTCGACACGCTCGACGGCCCGTACCGCCAGCCGAATCCGTGGACCGACTCGTGGGTCGCGTTCTACCGTGACCACCGACTCCGCCGGATGGCGGAGAAGGCCCGAAACGCGGGCCTCCTCTCGGCCGACATCGCCGAGCGAATCGAGCGCCTCGCGGGAAATCTCGATTCGTGGCTCCCCGAGTCGCCACCCGCCGCCCTGCTCCACGGCGACGTGTGGGCCAACAACGTCGTCGTGCGAGACGGGGCGATCCGGGCGTTTCTCGACCCGGCGTGTTACTTCGGACACGCCGAAGTCGAACTCGCGTACGTGGACTTCGGGAGCGCGCTCGGCGACACCTTCTTCGAGACCTACCGCGAGGAGTGCGGCATCGACCCGGGGTTCTTCGATGGTCGATGCGAAATCTATCAGCTCTATCCCCTGCTTGTCCACCTGCTGTACTTCGAGGACGAGGGCTACGCCTCCGAAATCGACCGCACACTCGACGCGGTCGGGTACTGAAATACAAAACCACTAACACGTCTCGTCCCGAACGGTTTATTCGACAGATGCTCGACGAATGGGAGTTCCGGACCGACCGCGGTCGCGGCGAAGTCTCCGGCGGTGCGCTCCGAGTCGAGAACTCGCTCGTGGGGGTGGCCCGAAAGCGGTTGCGTGACCGGAACGGATTCTTTGTCGTCTTCTCGACGCTCACGACGCTCGTGGGAGTCCCGCGAATCCTCGACGCCGGGCGAAGTCTGATTGCAGGGAACCTCGGACTCCCCGAGGGGCTCCTGCTCGTGGGCCTCGCCGTCGCCGTACTCGCGCTGGCTTGGCGGGTTCGCTGGTCCACGACCGTTCCCCTCCATCGAGTCCAATCTGCCGAGCGCGTCGATGACGAACGGATTCGCGTGACCTACACCGACGGCGGCGACGCCGACGACACCGACAACTTCGAAATCGAGACGCCGACCGAAGACGACGCCGACGAGGCCCTCGAAATTCTCCGGCTGAAGGGCGTCGACGGTGAGACGGCGGCCGAATCCGACGGGCCGAACTCCCGCTACGCCGCCGTCCGAGAGCGACTTTCGAAGCTTCGCGAGTGACCTCCTCGCGAGTGAGTCGGTCAGTCGCTCAGTCGGTCTCGGGAATCGCGTAGGCTCCGGCCGCGAAGAACGCGAGCGCTAACCCCGCGAGAACGAGCAGGTCGCCGCCGAACGCGCCACCCGAGAACGTCAACTCCCGGACCCCGCGAGCGAAGTACGTCAGCGGCGAGAGGTCCATCGCAGGTCGGAACCACGCGGGCAGGAGGTCGGGAGTCACGAACGTCTCCGAGAGGAACAGAAGCGGGAGCGCGATGGCGTTGCTCGCGGCGATGACGCCGTCTTGGGAATCGGCCGTGCTTCCGAGAACCGCGCCGAGTCCGCAGAACACGACGGACGCGAGCGCGACGAACGCCGCGACGAGCAGGAGGCTGACCGGCCCGAGCGTGAGCGTCGCGTCGGTCACGAGCGCCATCAGGCCGAGGATGATGAGTCCCGCGAGACCGATGATGGCGGCGTTGACGAGCGTGTGAGCCAACAACCACTCAGCGCGCGTCAGCGGCGTGGTCGCGAGTTTCTCGAAGCGGTTGCCCTCGCGGTGGCGCGCCACCGTGCTTCCGACTCGCGAGAGCGGCGTGAACAGCACGACCACCGCGAGGTAGCCCGGCAGGTAGTAGCCCGCAGGCTCGGCGAACAGGCCGCCGCCGCCGGGGTTCGTCCCGACCAGCACCGCGAAGATGAGGATGAGGATGACCGGGAAGAAGAACGTGAAGAACACCGCGGTCCGCCGCCGGACGAACGAGTGCCACGCCGCGGTCGCCTCCGCCCGGACCCGACTCGCGGCCGTCATCGGTCGCCCTCCGCGACGGCGGTCTCGCCGTGGTTTTCGCCCACGTCGTCGTTCATTCCGGCGAGGGCGGTCGGGTCGCCGTCGGCGACCGACCGCCCGGCGAGTTCGAGGAAGGCGTCTTCGAGGTCGGGTTCCGTCCAGGCCAGCGCGTCGTACGCGACCGCCTCGGCGTCGAGCGCGGCGACGACTTCGCCGATGTCCTCGGGGGAGACGCCCCGGACCACGAGACTGTCGTCGGTCGTCTCGACCTCGAAGCCCGCGTCGGCGAGCGCGGACGCCGCGGCGTCCGCGCTCGCGGGGATGTCGGTGGTATCGGTCGTTAGGTCCACCACGACCCGTGTTCGCCCGCCGAACTCGGCCACGAGTTCGGCGGGCGACCCGACCGCGACGAGGCGGCCGTCGGCGAGCAGGCCGACCCTGTCGGCGAGTCGCTCGGCTTCGGCCATGTCGTGGGTCGTCAGGAACACCGTCGTTCCGCTCGCGGCGAGGTCCTCGACGAGGCTCCACAGCGCGCGCCGCCCCGCGGGGTCGATACCGGTCGTGGGTTCGTCGAGAAATAGCACGTCGGGGTCGTTGACGAGCGCGGTCCCCACGCAGGTCCGGCGCTGCTGGCCGCCCGAGAGCTTCTCGTACCACGTCGCGTCGTCGTCCATCCCGACCGATTCGAGGACCGAACCGGGGTCCCGGGCCTCGTCGTACAGTCCCGCGTAGTACGCCACGAGTTCGCGCGCGGTCAGGCGCTCGGGCGGGTCGAACGACTGTGGGAGCAAGCCGAGTCGGGACCGGTCGAGGTTTCGGGGGTGGTCGCCGAGCACCGACACCGACCCCGAATCGAGCGTCGTCGTGCCCGTGAGCGCCCGGACCAGCGTGGTCTTGCCCGCGCCGTTCGGGCCGACGAGCGCGAACACCTCGCCCGCGCCCACCGAGAGCGAGACGCCGTCGAGCGCCGCGGTGTCGCCGTACTCTCTGCGGAGTCCCTCGGCGACGATTGCGTCGGTCATAATCGAGGGTTAGTCGGTTCGCAGGTAAGGAGTTCGGTTTCGGAGCTATTCGTCCATCAACCCCTCCTTCCGGCGCTCGAACTCCTCGGTGTCGATGAGGCCGCGCGCGCGTGGGCTTCGCCGAGTCGTTCGAGTCGCTCGCGCTGGCTCTGCGAATCGCTCGCGGTCTCCTCGGAGTCCATCCCGTCACCCCCGGTGTCGGGCGTCTCCTGCTTGTGACGGTACGTCGCGTACTCGACCGCGCGCTCGACCGCGTCCCGGTCGAACTTGGTCGGTGTCCAGAGATGGTAGCTCGTGCCCTCGAACGCGAGTTCGACCCGGTGGCGGCGGACGGCCCGGTGGTAGCTCGCGGACGAAACCGATTCGTACGCCAGACTGAGCGTCTTGTCCTCGTCGCCGACGCCGACGACGAGACACACTCGGAGGTCGGTGAACAGGAACACGCCGCCGCGGTCGGGCGAGACGGTCGCTTCCGGGCCGCCGATACCGACGCCTTTCTCGTCGGCGTCGAACAGGAATTTCGGCTCCTCGCCGCGCACGAGGCGTCCGACCACCGGCGTTCGGAGACCGGAGACCGCGTCGGCACTCCCGGAGAGGCGGTCGGCGGTCACCGAGTCGTGGTCGGCCCGCGACGCGAACATCGACGCCAGTCCGCGGGCGTCCTCGCCAGACGGTGGCATGGCGACTCGACGCACAGTTCGGCGTCCGACCGCATGTATCTATCTCGAATTATCATCTGGAATAATGACCGACGGCGCGGCCGACTCCGACGCTGGCGGTCGATTTCTCTCGGTCACTTCCCCACGGTCGGCCGCCAGTACAGCAGCCCGACGGTGAGGACGAACACGACGGTTCCGAGCGCGTACGACCACTCGTTGGCCGCCGTGGCGACCGCACTGCCAGCGCCCGCGACGCCCGTGAAGACGGTCGCCAGTACGGGCCACGTACAGCTCACGCACGACAATAGCCCTAGCGCTCCAGAAATCGCCGACCCCGCCGCGTCGAGGACCGTGGCGTAGACCAGATACGCGAGCGCGGCGTAGCCCACCAGATTGTACGGCATCAGCGCGAGCGTCACCGTCTCGCCCGCGTAGGTCAGCGCGGGACCCCATCCCGGCGGGAGCCACGCGACCCGCCACCCGAGCGCGTGGTGACTGCCGAAACCGACGATTCCGCCGGCGTACGCGAGAACGAGGAAGTAGCCGACCGCGAGCGCGCCGCCGAGGTAGCGCGCGCGGGTCGAACGAGCGACCGGATTCGTTCGAACGAGCGCCCAGACGCTCACGTTCAGCCAGACGAACGGGTAGACGAGGTAGCGAAACTCATCGACCTGCACGTCGGCGAGGAGGAGGTACGCGATGGTGACGACGAGTTCGGTGTTGACGAGTAGGCCCGCCCAGAGGAGCGTGTCTCGGCTCGGGCGAAATCGGCCGAGGTCGAAGTCGATGGTTCGGGTCATGGGCTCACAGCACGAGCGCGTCGGCGACGATGGCGAGCAAGAGCGCGCCGAGGTACGCGTTCGACGCGTGGAACGACCGGAAGGCGGCCTCCTCGGTCCGCTCGTAGTGGAGGCGGACGACCGCCCAGAGGAACACGCCGCCGAACGCCACGCTCGTCAGCGCGTAGAGCCACCCGAGGGTCGTGACCGTTGAGAGCGCGCCAGCCGCGAGGAGGGTCGCGCCGAGGTACCAGAGGATGTGCTTGCGCGTGACCGCTTCGCCGCGGACGACCGGCATCATCGGGAAGCCGCCACGCGCGTAGTCGTCCTTGTACGCGAGCGCGAGGTTGTAGAAGTGGGCGGGCGTCCAGAGGAAGATGACCCCCGCGAGCACTATCGCGGGCAGACCGATATCGCCCGTGACCGCGGCCCAGCCGATGAGCGCGGGGAGCGCCCCGGCGAAGCCGCCGATGACGGTGTTCTGAACCGTGTTGGGTTTGAGCAGGAGGGTGTACACCACGCTGTAGAAGACGATGGCGAACAGCCCCAGCACCGCGGCCAGCACGTTCACCGAGAGGAACGCAGCGAGCGAGAGCGCGGCCAACAGCAGGCCGAACGCCATCGCGTTTCGAATCGGAATCTGGTTGGTCGCCGCCGGTCGGTCGGCGGTCCGGGCCATCTTGCGGTCCACGTCGCGTTCGAACACGTGGTTGAACGTGCCCGACGCGCCGATGGAGAGGACTCCGCCCGCGAGCGTGGCGAGGACGGTGGTCACTCGGAGGCTGGGACCCGCCGCGAGCGCCATCCCGGCCGACGCGACCAGACACAGCAGCCACATCAGCCGGGGCTTCATGAGTCGGAAGTAGGCGTTCGCGGTGCGGGCGGCGCGCGCGAGCGGGTCGTCCGATAGCTCGCGGGCCGGGGCGGGAGTCTCGCTGGCGGGCGGGAGTTCGTCGGGGTCCTCGACGCCCCGGGGTTCGTCGTGGGTGTCGGGTTCGAGCGTCCACGCGAGCGCGAGGACGACGCCCGAGAAGATGCCCATCCCGGCGAGCAAGTGGACTGCAGACAACAGCGCGGGGGTACCGGTCGTCGCGGCGAACGCGCCGAGCGCGACCTGCACGGGGTAGAGCGCGGCGGCGACGCCGACCGCGGCCCTGATGCGCCGGGAGGTTCCGGACGCGAGCCACGCGAAAATCGCGGTCGCGGCCAGCAGGAGGCCGACCGCGAGCGCGGCGACCCGGTGGCCCCAGGCGACCGCGAGCATCGGGTCGTCGAGCGGGACGACCCACTGGCCGTGACACGCGGGCCACGTCTGACACGTCGCGGCGGCGTCGGTCAGCGCGGTGGTCGCGCCCACGACCACCAGCAGGTAGACGCCCATCGCGGTCGCTGCGAGCAAGGAGACGAACCGCCGGGAGTGGCTCTGTTCGGTCACGCGAATCGTACTCGGAGCTTGTATCTCGCCGTATTTAGTAGAACCGAAATCGGGGTCGGACGGCCCGGAAGTCAGTAGGTATTTATGGAAATCACCCTAAGCCCGAAGTAGCATGAACTCCAAGCGGACAGCGTTCGCAACGCTTCTGGGCGTCGGGGCGCTCGCCCTGTTCGCCGACCCGGTACTCGCCCAGGGCTACGACTCCACGACCGAAGAGCTGATTCGGGGACTCAACACCCAGCTCCTCTACATGGCGATTCCCATCACCGTGCTGGTCGAGGGAATCCTCATCTACACGGTGTGGAAGTACCGCAACAACGACGACCCGAAGCCGACGAAGGAGAACCGCCGTCTCGAAATCTCGTGGACCATCGCGACCGCGCTCGTCCTACTGGTGGTGGGGTACGCCTCCTACGGCGTGATGGCGAACGAGTACGTCGCGACCACCGGCGACGACCTGAACCCCGGCGAAGACGCGGTGGAGGTCGAGGTCGTCGGCGAGAAGTACCTCTGGAACTACAACTACGAAGGTGAGAACGTCTCGACGCAGGGCACCCTCGTCTTGCCGAGTAACACCGACATCTACCTCCACGTCACCTCCACCGACTGGATACACGCGTTACACGTTCCCGAACTCGGGCTGAAGCAGGACGCGATGCCCGGCCAGCACAACACCATCAAGACGCAGATAAACTCCAGCGCCGAGGGCGAGACCTACCAGCTCTACTGCGCGGAGTACTGCGGTGTCGGCCACTCGAAGATGCTCGGTGAGGTCGAAGTCGTCTCCGAAGACGAGTACCAGGACTGGCTCGACGAACAGAGCGGCAACGCTTCGAGCTAACGCCGCTGGCTGTCTCTCTTTTCTCTCCGCGACTCTTACACCGATAGCGAGCGATGCGAGTCGGCTGGCAGGCGCGTTCGGTGGCGCGCCGCTCGGTGACCCATCGGCTTTCAAGAATCGGCCGGTGACGCATCCACCGGGAATCGCTCGGTGAACCGTCCGCTAGAAAACCCGGACGTGGAGTTTCCGACGCCACGGTCCGGCCGGACCTCTCGACCGCTCAGACCGCACAGATTTGGTGGAGGTCGTCGAGCGAGTCGATGTCCCACGTGGGCCAGACGTTGAGGTCCCAGTCGCGGCGGTGGGGCCGGCGGATGAACGCCGAATCGACGCCAGCGTTCTCCGCCGCTCGGATGTCGGATTCGTTGTCGCCGACGAACAGCACCGAGTCGGCCCCGAGGTCGGCGACCGCTTGGTCGATGTAGTAAGAGTTGGGCTTGCGCCGCTGGAGGCTCTGGACCGTGGGTTCGCGGCCGTAGGCGGTGTCGAAGAGGTCCGACACGCCGAGGTGGTCGAGCACGAAATCGACCGTGGCCTGTTGGTTCGAACTCACGATGCCCATCGGCACGTCGAGGTCTCGGAGCGTGTCGAGGTCGTCGTAGAGCGCCTTCCGGCCGGTGCGAATCTCGACCTGTTGGGCGCGGGTCAGCGTCCGGTCACGCGCGGCGAAGAACTCTGCGATGTCGAGACCGTAGGTGTCGCACACGTCCCCGACCGATTCGGGGGTCGCGCCGATGGTCATTCCCTCGACGTGGTCGGGGTCGGGGTCGGTAATGTCGAACTGCGCGAAGGTGTCCTGCACGGCCTCGTGAAGTACGTCGTAGCTCGTACGGCCGACGAGGACACCGTCGTTGTCGAAAACGACGGCGTCGTAGCTCATACCGGATATGTGGTGCTCGGACTCATAAATGTTTCACACGGCCGGACGCGACCGTAACGAAGCGACCCGTTCGAATCTCACGAGATTTTCGACTCGGCGACCCACGAGGGTAATCAATAGTAGTTTCGGCAAAGGTATTTTATAACCTGATACGGTTATATCGTTCATGAATCGACGGCGATGCGTACAGGCGCTCGGACTCGGAGGAGTCCTGTCGCTCGCCGGGTGCGTCGGCGACCCGCCGTCGGACCGAGACGAGCGGCCGACCGACCGCGACCTGACCCTCGCGACCGCCACGACCGTTCACGACAGCGGTCTGCTCGGGGATATCGTTCCGGAGTTCGAGGACGCGTTCGGCGTGACGATGAAGACGGTTGTACGCGGAACCGGCGGCGCGCTCCGAACGGCGCGGGACGGCGACTGCGACGTCGTCCTCGTCCACGCCCGACCGTTGGAAGACGAGTTCATTCGGGCGGGACACGGCGTCAACCGCCGGTCGGTCATGGTCAACGACTTTCTGGTGGTGGGACCGCCCGACGACCCAGCGGGCGCGGCCGGGCGCGACCCCGTCTCGGCGTTCCGCGCGATTGCCGACGCGGAGGCGACGTTTTTCTCGCGCGGCGACCGGTCCGGAACCCACGTCCGCGAGCGGCGAGTGTGGGACGAGGCGGGACTCGACCCTTCGGGGTCGTGGTATCGCGAGACGGGTCAGGGGATGGGCGACACCCTCGTCGCCGCCGGGAGGTCGGACGCGTACACGCTGACCGACCGCGGGACGTTCCTCACGGTGAGCGACGACGCGCTTGCGACTCACGTCGACCGCGGCATCGACGACCCGCCGTCGCTCCTCCGAAACGAGTACGCGGTCGTCCCCGTCAACCCGGCGCGACACGACGTGGCGTATCCGCTCGCGCTCGGGTTCGTCGGCTATCTCACGGGTCCCGGCCGGTCGCAGGTTCGAGGGTTCCGAGTGGACGGCGACCGGGCGTTCCGCCCGCTCGACTCCTCGGGCGAACCGAACTTCGAGCAGTACGTTCCCTCCGACTGGTGCGCGTGAGGACCGGCGCTCTCGGACTGCTTCGGACGAATCGTTACTGCGAAAAAGAGTCGCTTACAGCGTAATCGCAGCGCCCGCGTACAGCACGACGACGAGGAAAATCCACACCGCGTCCACGAAGTGCCAGTACATCGACACCGTCGAGACCGATACGTCGCGTTCGGCGTTGTACTGCCCGTACAGCGCGCGGACGAACACGATGCCGATGAGGACCGCCCCCAGCGAGACGTGAAGCCCGTGAAGACCGGTCAGTCCGAAGAACGCGCTACTGTAGATGCCCGACGTGAGCGTGAAGCCCTCGTGGACGATGAACTCGTAGTACTCCAGTATCTGTCCGCCGATGAACACGATGCCGAGCAGGAGGGTTGCCGCGAGTCCGACGATGAAGTTCCGTCGGTTGTCCTTGTGGAGTTCGACGTGCGCCCAGTGAAGTGTGATACTCGACAGCACCAACAGCAGGGTGTTGGCGAGCACGAGCGAACTCAGGAGCGGCGGGAGTTCCGCCCCCGTCGGCGGCCACGTGCCCACCCGGATGAAGAAGAAGTACACGAAGCCAGCGCCGAACGTGGCGACTTCCGTCCCGAGGAACAGTATCATCCCCCACCGGAGCGCACTCCCGCCGTGTCCGTCGCTGGTCCAGTACGCCTTGACGAAGGCGTGGTACACCCACCCGTACAGGCCGACGAGGAACACGCCGACCGACCCGGCGAACACCCCCGCGCCGTAGATGGTGTCGAGTATCGGTTGGTCGCCCATCGCGAGCACGAACAGGGCGGCCCCGACGTACACGCCCGCCGCGCCGACGGCGGTGATGAAGGGCCACCAGCTCGCCTCGCCGAAGCCGCGAGGCCAGTCCTCGACCGCCGGGAGGTGGTGGCCGTGCTCTTCTGCTGAGTCGTCCGCTACTGTCATACCTGCCAGTTGCGGGTCGAATAGTAAAAAGCCACCTGAACGCGTCCGTGGTCGGAGACGTTCGATATGATGTCTTTCTTGAAAACTTTGCTTAGCCGCTTTGAGCTGTGAGGTCCAACTCTAACAACAGCCAGAAAGCCCCCGCCCGGTCGCCACTGGCGGACAAACCGCGTCCGCCAAGCCCTCGTTCGCTTCGCTCACGAGGAGGCCGTTGTTCGGCATATCTCGGCCTCTCCGCACAACCCGGCCGAGATAGTGGCCGAGCAAGCGACCAAGCGTTGCGCGACCGGGCGGCCCCTTTCAATCCCGTGAGGAACGAACGGGATGTCGAAAGACGAGTGAAACGAAGTCTTTCGGAATCCCACCCATCGAACGCGTCACCGGCTGATTCCGGCGGACGACTATCCGAGCGCTGCGTTCGAAGTCGGCTTTTTCGGCGGCGTTCGCCGCCGAAAAAGCCGACGCTCAGTTCATCGCTCGACTTCGGGGTTTTCGGGGACTTGCTCGCGCTGGCGGCGGAGCTTCTCGGGCGTCTGGGCGTAGACGTGCTCGAAGATGTCGTCGGCGTCGAGTCCGGTTCGCTCCTCGGCGGCCACGACCGCCTCGGCCACCCGGTCGTCGGCCCACTCGCGGAGGTGGTCCTCGTCGGTGTCGGTCCAGCCGTGGGCGTCTTCGAGGTACTCCCGGGTGCGGTCGACCGGGTCCTTTTCGGCCCACTCGGCGACCTCCTCGTCGTCGCGGTACTTCGAGGGGTCGTCGGTCGTCGTGTGAGCGCCCTGCCGATACGTGACCGCCTCGATGAGTCGCGGGCCCTCGCCGTTTTTTGCGGCGTCGAGGGCGTCCCGGACCGCGCCGTACACTGCCAGCACGTCGTTTCCATCGACGCGCACGCCGTCGAATCCGTAGGCGTGGGCCTTCTGGGCGATGGTCGCGCTCGCGGTCTGGCGCTCGCGCGGGACCGAAATCGCCCACTGATTGTTCTGACAGAAGAATACGGTGGGCGCGTCGAACACGCCCGCGAAGTTCATCCCCTCGTGGAAATCGCCCTCGCTGGTCGCGCCGTCGCCGAAGCTGACCAGCGCCGCGCAGTCGTCGCCCTTGTAGTCGGCCGCCATGCCAACACCGACCGCGTGAGGCAGTTGGGTGGCGATTGGAATCGCGGGCGGGAACGTCCGGAGGTCGGCCGGGTCCTCGCGGTCCACGTAATTGCCCTCACCGAGCAGGTACACCAGCACGTCTTCGAGCGGAAGTCCGCGCGCGAGGTACATCGCGTGGTCGCGGTACGTCGGGAAGCAGTAGTCCGACTCAGCGAGCGCGTACGCCGCGCCGACCTGCGCGGCCTCTTGACCCTGAAGCGGCGCGTACGTCCCGATGCGACCCTGCCGGTGGAGTTTGACTGCCTTCTCGTCGAACGTCCGGGCGAGTACCTGCAGTCGGTAGAGGTCCTCGACCGCCGACCCCGAGAGGTCGGGAGCGGCGCGTTCGTCCACGGTCCCGTCCGGAGCGACGATGCGGTTCACGTCGGGTGCCTGTATTGCCATGTCGTCAATCACCGACTTCCTACCGATTAAACGGGACGAACCGTTATAAAGTGTCGCTGACTCTGAAAAATCCCGAAAGTTGCCTACTTCACTTAAAAAGGATGTTCCCAATCGTTCGTGAGAGTCGCGGCAAAACGCTCCGCAACTGAAGAATCGTCGGCCCTTCGATTCGAAAGGCTTACGCGCGGCCGAGGTGCACGAGAGCGTATGACACAGTGGATTGGCGAGACGTTCACCAGTGACGCCGGGTGGTCGCACCTCGAAGACCTCGTGGACCTCGAAAACCGGATGGCCGGGAGCGAGGGCGAGCGCGAGGGGGCCGAACTTACCCGCGACGCGCTCGAATCGGTCGGCGCACGAGACGCTCGCGTAGAGGAGTTCGAAATTCAGGGCTGGACCCGAGGCGACAGCGGGATTCGCGCGGGCGACACCACCCAAGACTGCATCGCGCTCCCCCGGAGTCCGGCGGGAACCGCGGAGGCGGAACTCGTGGACCTCGGCTACGGACTTCCCGAGGACTTCGAGGAGAACGACATCGAGGGGAAGGTCGTGATGGCGGCCTCGAACGTGCCCAGTTACTACGACCGATTCATCCACCGCCGCGAGAAGTACTACTACGCGGTCGACGGCGGCGCGGCGGCGTTCGTCTTCAAGAACCACGTCGAGGGGTGTCTGCCGCCCACGGGGAGCGTCGGGACCGAGGACGACCCAATCGGGGACATTCCCGCAGTCGGCGTCTCCAAGGAGGTCGGCGCGCGCCTCGCGCGCCGATTCGACGGCGAAGACATCGCAGTCGAGGTGGACGCCGAGATTCACGACGCGACGAGCCAGAACGTCCACGCTGAACTCGGACCGGACACCGACGAGGAGGTCCTCGTGACGAGCCACATCGACGCCCACGACATCGCGGAAGGAGCCGCCGACAACGGTGCCGGAACCGCGATGGTCGTGGAGATGGCGCGCGCGCTCGCCGCGCGCGAGGACGAACTCGACACGAAGGTCCACCTCATCGCCTACGGCTCGGAGGAAGTGGGTCTCGTGGGGTCGGGTTACGACGCGGAGCGCACCGACTTCGATTCCGTGAAGGCCGTCCTCAACAACGACGGGGTCGCGCGCGGGCGCACGCTGTCGTTCTACACGCACGGGTTCGACGCGCTCGACGACGCCGCCGAAGCAGTCGGCGACGACTTCGGCCACCCGGTGAAGACTATCCCCGAGCAGGGACCCCACAGCGACCACTGGCCGTACGTCAAGTGGGGCGTCCCCGGCTACCACGTCATGAGCGAGACGGGTGACGAGGGCCGCGGCTGGGGCCACACCTTCGCCGACACGCTCGACAAGGTCGAGGCCCGGGACCTCCGCGAGCAGGCAATTCTGCTGACCGAGCTCTCGGTTCGACTCGCGAGCGACGAGTTCGAAGTCGAGCACAAAGACCCCGAGGAAATCGCGGCCGCCCTCGAAGCCGAAGACCAGGCCGCGGGCATGAAAATCATCGGCGACTGGCCGTACGACGAGTCGTAGCCGTTCGAGCCCGCGGCCGACTGCGGAACGCTCGTCCGAACCACTCACCGAACTCCGTATCCTTTTCACGGATGGGGCGCAAGACCCAACTAATGGGAGGCGACCGTACAGAGAGTTCGACGGGGCTGGGAGTGGTCGGCGAGGGGTCGCTCGCCGAACGTATCGCGACCGCGGCCCCGGCCGAGTCGGTGGTTCAGGGTTCCGCGACCGACGCGCTCGCGGCCGCCCCCGAGGCGGTCGTCGCGGTCGGCGAGTCGGCGCTGTTCGAACTGGTCCGCGAACGCGTCTCCGTCCCGGTCCTGCCGGTCGCGGCGGGACCGGGCTACTGCGCGGTCCCCGAACCTGACGCGGTTGCAGGCGTCGAATCCCTGCTCGGCGACGAGTTCGACACCGTCTCTCGGATGGTGGTCTCCGCCTCGGTCGGTCGCGAGCGCGCGGGCCGCGCGCTCGCCGACGTGATGGTGGTCACGTCCGAGCCCGCGCGCATCTCGGAGTACGCGGTCCGGTCGCACGGCGAGGAAGTCGGATGCGTCCGCGCGGACGGCGTGGTGGTCTCGACGCCGGTCGGAAGCCACGGCTACGGACGGAGCGCGGGCGGACCGCTCCTCGAACCCGGAACCGACGCGCTCGGCGTGGTTCCCGTCGCTCCGTTCGCGGTGAACGTCGATTCGTGGGTGCTCGACGCGACCGACCGAGTCGAACTCACGGTCGAGCGCGACGAGGGCGAGGTGTCGCTCCTGCTCGACGACCGAATCGTCCGACCCGTGCCGATAGACACTCCGGTCGAAGTGGTTCGCGACGGGGCGATTCGATTGGCGCGGGTCGCGGAGACCCGGTCGTTCTTCGCGCGGTAGCCCGAGACACCGCGCGTGGAAATCAAGGTTTAATACGACGCCTTCACGAGTATTCGGTATGGAATCGCTGTCTATGTTCGGACCGGTGGACGCCGTCGTGGCACCCGTCATCGAGTACGTGGTGCTCGCGCTCGTGCTGGTCAACATGGGGACTCGGCTGTTCGCCTACCGGAGCTACCGTAAACAGGCCCGAAGCGACGACTACGAGGACAATCTGAGCCGGAATCTCGTTCACGAGGCGTCGAACGTGTTGCTCGTCCTCGCGTCGTTCTACCTGCTGACCATCCACTTCCACGCCGGAATGGTGCTCTCGACGCTGGTACTGGGGCTGTTCATCACCGACTTCTTCGAGTTCGAAGCGCGCGAGGTCGAACTTCGAAAGGACGAGAAGCTGGGGACGCCGAGCGGCGCGCTCGCCGCCTCGGTCCTCGTGTTGCTCTACGCGGCCTACCAGAGCTTCTTCTTCCTCATCGAACCGTACTGGAACGCCATCGTCTGAACGCGCGACTCTTTCGTTTGCAGTTTTCGACTGGTAGTCACGGCTCCTCGTCGTTCACGTAGTCGAGCGCTAGCCGAAGACTCGCATCGCCCGCGTAGCCGTACGACTCGAATCGCTCCGGTGTGAGTTCACAGTCCGGGACGAGCACGTCGCCCTCGATGTCGGGATGCCAGCAGAGATACTTCCCGGCGACCCGCAGTTCGAGACCGGTGTTCGGGAGTGGTTCGCGGACGGGTTCGCCGAAGAGAGTCGGGGCCTGCCCGGAGGGAACACCGACGATGTCGTCGCCGAGTCTCGATAGCTGGAGCGCCGGTGCGAGTCCGGAGCTGAAAGTCCGGGCGGACGTGACTGCGACGACTCGGTCGGGTGCGTAGTAGCCCGCGTGAGTCCCGTCAGTCGCTTCCTTGGCGAACGTCTCGACGTGCTGCGTGAGTTGCTCGCGGGTCGTTGCAATCCGGTCGTCGTGGTTGCGGTCGGTCGCGGCGAAGTAGGGCCCGAAATCGAAGTCGGCCGGATTGTCGGCCGCGGTATCGACCCTCGTCTCGAGACTTTTACCGTCGCCGTATCGTCGCCGGTGAGCGTCGGTTCGCCGCGGGATTTCGTAGGCCTGCTTGGCGCGACCGATACCGTCCCAGCCGTAAAGAACGTAGGTCAGCAGGTCGGCGTACACCGAATTTCCACCGGGATTGTCCCGGAGGTCTACGAGTAGCGTTTCGGTTCGCGACTCGTCCATCTCTCGGACAAGTCGAGTCAGTGTCTCGGTCATCGACGGGAGTTCCGAGATGGCCGCCTCGAGGTCGTCGGGAGTCTCTCCGCCCACCGTTCGCTCGTGAGCGTCACGCACGATATCGAAGGTGTCCTCGCTTCCGAGGCTCGCTACCACTTCACAGTGTTCCCGATAGCCTTGGAGGTCTCCGGGGACGAACAGCGCGACGCGGCCGCCGTCGAGGAGTCGGTATCTCGGCCCGGTGCCCGACGGGCGTTCGACGGCGGTCGAAAGGCATTCGACCGCAGAGGCGTCGCTATCGATAGGTGTCAACGTACACGTCTCCGCGGTGCCCTCGTCGGTTCGAAACGTTACAGTCGGTTTCGACGGTGATTTTTGTGTGTCGAGCAGATGTCGAAGCATCTCTGGCGCTTCCAACGACTGGCACAGAAATGCCAACGCGCAGTATCGGTTATCGACACCTCTGAGTTCGGCCTGCCGGTCGGCGAGCGCGTCTACGTCTCGACCTTCGACGTGCGTGAGTCGGGAACCGAGGAGGTCGGTACGCGTCTCGTCGTAGACCGCATCGACGTAGAGTTCCGTCCCGACGACTCGAAGTGATATTGGAAGTCGTCGGTCGTCGTGTGCGAGGTTGTCGTCCGGGGCAATCAGTCGCGTGTGACCGTCCGCGACTTTGGCGGCCAACGGTGCCGCGCGTCGATAAAAATCGCCGGTGGTCGTCTCCTCGGGGAGGTTGCGTATCGTCTCCTCCAATCGACAGTGGAGTTTGATGCGTCCGCCGTGGCCAACGTAGGGGTCCGGGTGAACCCGTTCGAGCGCCTCGACGAGTGCCCGAGCGTCCTCGGCCAGCGCCGCCCGCGAATGCGTTTCGCGTCTCGTCTCCGTCGCTCCGGATTCGGCCGCCGCCGTTTCGTCGGTCATCCAAATCGTATTTCGGCCCAATTGACAAAAATCTTTCAGTTACTCGCACGAGCATTCGACTGAAAGACGTGAAAACACAAAAAGCAGCCGACGACTACGCTTCTCGAAGCTGCTGGAACGCCGGGATGACCACCCAGAATACCAGCACGCCGATGATGGTGAACCAGAACAGCGCGTCCCGGAGCACTATCGCGGCCTGTCCATACGTTCCGAGGCCGCTCGGAATCTCTCCGAACAGTTGGGTGCTCTCGAACCCCTCGTTGGTGTACCACCCCGAGAGCACCATCCACACCAACCCGCCGCCCGTGAGGATACCGAGTCCCTTTGCGAATTCGTCAGCCATTGTTTGATGGTTCGTCGCTGCCGTCTTTAGGTTTTCCCATTCCTTCGGCGCGGAACCGAGTCGCGAACGCGTACACCATCGCCCCCGCCGCAATCATCGCCACGCCGAGGATGGCGAGCGGGACGTCGGCGTCCGAAATCGAGAGACTCGCGCGTTGAGTCGCGGTGTCGAGGACGATGAAGCCGCCGACCACGAACGCCACCGCGAACATCGTCGAGAAGACGGTCACGACTTTGTAGAGGCGTAACGGAACCACGACCTCGCGCGCGCCAGCGTCGTCCGAGTCGGAGTCGGGCATAAAAGAGGTGACCTACTTCGGCGGCCGAAGCCGGTAGTACCGACGGTTGAGGTCGTACATGTAGCCTTCCTGCATCGACTTCAGCAGCGCGTAGCTGATGGTCCCCGCCACGATGGGCAGCAGGAACGTCAGGTCGAACAGGAGGTTGGTGTCCATCGGGACGAGGTTCTGAACCGCGAGCACGCTGATGGTGAGCGCGAACACCACGCCGCCGACGCCGACGCTCGCCCAGAACGGCTGCTCGACCGGTCGCCGCGCGCTCCCCTTGTTGAGGAACGGCACGACCGCGATTGCGCCGACGATGACGCCGTTTGCGAGCACGCCGTACGTCCGGTCGGCCATCAGCTTGTCCCCGCCGAGGATGGCGAGGTCGGGGTTGAGCGGACCGAGCTTCAACAGACCGAACGACCAGTAGAGATACCAGTCGGGCAGGATAATCGCCGGGGTCGAACTCGGGTCGGCGGGCGGCCCGAGGTGGGGCGGGAGCGTCGCCGAGAGGAAGATAATCATCCCGACGAAGAAGCTCGTGAGCGAGAGATTCCGAATCATCTCGTGGGGCCACGTCGGGAACGCCAGCACGTCGCGCTCGACGTAGCTCGACTCCTGACGGAGGTCCTGGTCTTCACGTCGCGACCGCTCGAAGTACTCGTAGGTCAGCCGGGAGAGACCCTGCGTGCGAGCCTTTCGCTCGCTCCACGTCGGGGTCTCGTCGTCCGGCGGGACGATACCCGTACCGCCGCCGTCCGTCTGTGCTTCGCCGCTGTCGGTTTGTTGTTCGTCTGTCATGGTTCTTTAGTGGGGTTCCGCGATGCCCTGAATCCACACGATTGCGATGTGGACGCCGATGACGGCGGTCACCACGAACGGGAGCAGGAACACGTGCAGGATGTACATCCGTTGGAGCGTGGCCTGTCCCAAACTGAAGCCGCCGAACACGAGCTGTGCGACCCACTCGCCCGCGAGCGGTATCGAGAGGCTCATCTCGACGCCAATCTGTCCGGCCCAGAACGCGAGCTGGTCCCACGGGAGCAGGTAGCCGGTGTAGCCGAACACCATCGTGAGGCTGATGAGGATGATGCCGATAATCCAGTTCAGCTCGCGCGGCTCCTTGTACGCTCCGGTGAAGTACACGCGGAGCATGTGGAGGAACACCGCGGCGACCATCACCTGCGCCGCCCATCGGTGGATGGACCGGAGCATGAACCCGAAGTTCAGGTCGGTCATGATGAACGCGAGTTGGTTGTACGCAGACGACGGGTCGCCGGTCGTGGCGGGCGCGTAGTAGAATCCGAGCAGCGCTCCGCTGAGCGCCGCGACCACGTACGCGATGGTCGAGAAGCTCCCGAGCGCGTACAGCGGGTACCAGTACCAGAACTTGTTGTCGAGGTTGTACTGCTCGGTGTGGCTCTTGGGCATCTGGAGGTTGACCCGGTAGTAGAGGGTCTCCAGAATTTCGAGGTAGTCCACGATGCGGAAGCGCTTGTCCATCCAGATGAGCGTCATCAGGAACGTCTGCTCGACCGGCGTCAGTTCCTTTTCTCGCATCCACTCGCCGTGGTCGTACTCGTCTTTGCGTTCGAGACTCATCTCAGTCGTCCTCCGTTCTCGGGAGCGCGACGAACGATTCCTGGATGATGCTGAACGGGTCGTACACCGACTGGTGGCACTGACAGTAAATCTTGTCCTCGCCGCCCACGCTAGCCGACCCGGAGAGTCCCTTGAACGTCGGCACGCAGCAGAAGTGCGTACACTTGTTCAGATTGGCCATGAACCCTTCGTCGGTACTCGCCGAGAGCCACTCGTTGTTCTGCGCCATCTCCTCGACCCGGGTACTTCGGATGACCTGAATCGGCAGCGTCCCGCTGGCGGGCACGTCTTGGGAGCGCCAACTGCCTTGGGCGGGCTTACCGAGTCCGTCCCGTCCGATGCCGTTGCCCCACGTCTCGTAGTCGCTGAAGTCGTCGACGTGGATTTTGTCGCCCTCGCTGACCTCGTCGTTCTGCCAGTCGTACTTCGAGTTGGCCGTGTACCGGAAGAAGTTGTCTTGGTCAGCCTCCGGGTCCACACCGGGGTACGTCTGGACGCCGCAGTACTGGAACCACTCGCTCGAATAGGTGACGCCGCCGAGTTGCATCTCGGCGAGGGTCACTTCTAGACCCTGTACCGTCTCGGTCTTGGTGTCGGGCCAGATGCCCTTGAGATACCCCTCCGAATCGACTTCGACCGGAATCTGGGGCATCCCGCGCGGAGCGGGGCCCTTGGTGTTCTCGACGCCGTAGAACTGCGTGATACCGCCGCCCGCGCCGCTCGGCGCGGTCGCGGAGTCGATTCCCGCCGCCGTGGCGGTTCCGACGCCCGCGAGCGTGGCGCTGCCGACGACGCCCTTCACGAAGCGGCGACGACCTGTGCTTTTCGGATATTTGTCGTCTTCTGCTGGCATGGTTTATTTCTTGTAGTACGGGTACACTGCGCGCTTGACTTGGTCCCACGCGTTACCGACGGTGTCCACGCCGTGTTGTTGGTCTTCGCGGATGTAGAGGTCCTCCCACTTGCGCCGACGCTTCTTGACTATCATCACGTCGGGGAGGAACTCCTTGCGGTACAACAGGAGGATGAACGCGAGGTCGATGAAGATGACCGCGAGGATGAACCCGAGGTACATGTTCCCGACGCCCGTGTATCCCCAGCCGCTCACGAGTCCGTAGGTGAACAGTCCCACGAACACGACTTCGACCACCGTCAACAGGACGATGGCGATGGCCGCCGCCGTACTCTCTCTGGCGGGTTCGTAGCGGTGAATGTCGCCGTACGTCGAGCCTGTGGATGACATAATTAGTTACCTCCCTTGGCGTGTGGCGATTCGCCGTACTTCACGGTGAAGAAGGTGTAGACGAGCGAAACGACGACCATGAGGATGGTCGCGAGACCGACGAAGTGGGCCTGAAACGCCACGCCCATGTGTTCGGGGTCTTCCTCGGCAGTTCCGCCGCCACCGCCGCCGCCACCACCTTCTTGAACCGTGATGCTGGCGACCATTCCGGCCGTCTCGTGGGGCGTGCAGTAGTACTCGTAGTCACCTTCGACCTCGAAGGTGTGTTCGTACTCGTGGCCGGTGTCGTACGTCTGGTCGTCGCCACCTTCGGTCCCGCTCCAGTCGGCGTCGTCCGGCTGGCTGCTCGGAACCACGTTGTGATTGTCCGAGTCCCAGACCCACTGGACCGTCGTTCCAGGCTCGATGGTCAGTTCGGCAGGCTCGAACACGAGGCTCCCACCGGGACCGACCGTCACCTCCTCGGTCGGTCCGCCGCCACCGCCACCGCCTCCGGCCCCGGAGTCGGACTCGTTGCCCGTCGCGGTCTCGTTGGCGGCGGTCGTCGTCTCGTTCCCAGAGGCAGTCGTGGTGTTGCCGTCGGACGTGGTCGTGTCCTGGGCACCCACCGCTTGCGCGCCCGCGGCGGCCCCACCAGCAACACCGCTGGCTGCCATCAGAAATTCCCGCCTCTTCATACAGTTCGAACTCAGGGCACGACTTGCTTAAAGCCACCGATGACGCCGGACTGAGGCGTCGGGCAGGACACCCCGCGAGGGCTCAGTTTTCGTCGTCGGACGGCCCGGACGCGTCGCCGACCCCTTCGACGCCCTCCTCGGCCAGAAACTCGGGGTGGTCGCCCTTCTCGAGACCGACCGCACGGAGTCGGTTCCGGTACTCCTCGGCCCGGAATCTATCGGAGAGGCGAGCGTTCGCCACCAGCAGGAAGACGAAGACGCCGAACAGCAGGAAGCCGAACCCGGCCACGATGGCGATGACGGGGAGTGCGAGCGCGACCGACAGCACGAGAAGCGAAACTCCCGCGAGGACGTGGACCGCCGCGATTATCTGCATCAACTGATTCCCGAGTTGCCCCGACCCTTCGGGCACCTCCGCGGGTTCGGGGAGCACGTCGCCGTCGGGCGCGTCGGGCACTTCGTAGCTCTCCATCGACGCGAGCGCGACCGACGGTTTCACGTCCCGGAGGACGGTCCCCCGTCCCTCGACGGTCCCGTCGGGGTAGACCACGGCGTACCCCTCGTCGGAGTACGCGAGCAGGTGGGTCTCGCCGTCCTGTTCGATGTACTCCACGACTGCGAACACGTCGCGGTCGGCGACCCGACTCTTGAGGTCCCTGCCCACCCGGTCGAGGAGTTCGTCGCCCGTAATCCACGAGTCGTGGTCGAACGCGGCGTCCCACTCCTCGTAGCTCATCTCGGCCATCTCCCGCGGGCCGAACTCCTCGAAGTCGTACTTCTCCTCGACCTCTTGGCGGAGTCGTTCGCGGTCGGCCTCCTCGCGGCCGTCGGACTCGTCGGTCTCTCGGTCGTCCTCGTCGCGACCGTCAACTTCGCCGCGGGCGTCCGCCGACGCCGCGACTTCGCGTTCGTCGCTGACCTGGGCGTCGTCGCGCGGCGACTCGCTCTCGGGGTCGGCCATTGGTCGAAGGTTTGGTTTCGATGGGCTAAACGCTTCTGTCTCGGACGAGGGTTTCGGGGTCGAGCGAGCGTTTCGGGGCGAGACGAGCGTGCCCGACCCCGGCGAGCGTTCCGCACGCCTTAATCCCCCTCGCTCCCAAGCGCCGCGTATGGTCAGCGACGCGATAGTGGCGACCGTGGTCGCGCTCGCCGTCACCGCGAGTTTTCCGTTCTACCTCTACGGCGCGTGGTACATCCTGAACCAAGAGACGGTGACGTGGGGCGTGCTGACCCACCATCTGAAGTTCATCGCGGTGGGTCTCGCGCTCACGACGATTCCGGTCGTGACGTGGATGGCCCCGCGGTTCCTGAGCCAAATCGGCGGCCTGACCGCGGTCCACGTTTTTCTCGGCCTGCAGGCGTACGCGATGTTGCTCCTCGCGCTGACCGGCATCGTCCGCATCTTCCAGGTCAAACACCAACACGACCTGTACCACGACCCCGACGACGACGTGGACATCGGGGACCTCCACGAGAACATGGGTGCGTGGCGGAGTCGCCTCCGAATCGGAGTCGTCGGCTACGTCTTCTTCTGGGTGTTGGCGTGGATTATCGGCATGGTGCGATATCTCGTGGAGTACGTGCTGTACGCCTGAGAAGCCTGTCGCGTATCTACGCGACCGTCGTATATCTGGACAGCCGTCGCCCTTCTGCGCGACTGACGCGGCGCGCGCCGCGTCAGTCGCGCTCGGGAGCGAAGTTTCGGAGGAGTCGGTCGCCGAACGCGACGACGAGGAGCGCGCCAACGAGATTGAACAGTAGGTCGGAGACCGTGTCGCGGGCGCTGTAGGGAACGAGAATCGGTTCGAAACCGAATCGGCGACTCACGGCGTGAATCGCGTACTCCAGCAGTTCCCACACGACCCCGCCGCAGACCACCACCGCGAGGACGCGCGGCCGTGGGTCGCGTCCCCGCCGCCGGGCCGCGGCGTGGGCGACCCCGCCGAGAAGCGACGCCGAGAGAGTATGCGTGACGTTGTCCCACCGGCCTTGGGCGTCGTACGGCCCGAGCATCCCCACGGCGTGTGCGAGCATCGCGACGCCCGCGTAGAGGCGTTGCCACGGTCGGAACTTCACACTGTACCGACGTTCGACCAGTCCGGGGAGGTACGTCACGCCGAGCGTGAGGACCGCGTTCACCACCGCGCCGGGGTCTCGCTGGCGGACGCCGACCCCGAACACGGCGACGATTGCGGCCCGAATCGCGCGCTCGACCGTCCGTGCCGTCGCGACGGGCGCGAGCCGTTTCATGCGTCTCGACCGACAGTACGGGCCCGACCGAGAAATACGTTTATCTCCACCGGAGGGTGTTCACCCCCACGCCTCGCCGCTGGCGAGGTCTACGTCGCTATCGAGTTTTGAGGACGGACACAGGTCTTCGAGAACGCAGTCCGAGCAGTCCGGATTGCGCGCGGTGCAGGTCGCCCGCCCGTGACTGATGAACAGGTGGGTGTACTGCTGCCAGTCGTCCTCGGGCACGATTTCCATCAAATCCCGCTCGATTTTCTTCGGGGTGTGCTCTTCGGTAATCCCGAGTCGTCGCGAGATTCGCTGGACGTGCGTATCGACCACGACGCCCTCCACGATATCGTGGCCGTGCTGGAGGACCACGTTGGCGGTCTTGCGCCCGACGCCCTTCAGTTCGGTGAGGTCGTCCATCGTGTCCGGGACTTCGCCGCCGTACTTGTCTAACATCATCTGCGCCGAGGTCACGATGTAGTCGGCCTTGCTGTTGTGGTACGTGATGGAGTTGAGGTCCTCGGAGAGTTCGTCTTCGTCCGCGTTCGCGTAATCCTCGACGGTGTCGTACTTCTCGAACAGGTCGGCGGTCTCCTTGTTGACGCGCTCGTCGGTACACTGTGCCGAGAGCATCACCGCGATGAGGAGTTCGAGTCGGTTCGAGAAGTTCAGCGAGATTGTGGAGTCGGGGTAGGCGTCGTACAGGCGTTCGAGGACGGCTTCGACTTGGTCTTCGCGCGTGTCGCGTGGAGTTCCCATACGGGAGTGGTCGTGTGGGTCCGGTTTGAATCTTGTTCGTTGTGCGCGTGATGGGGCTACTTTTCGGCTGTTCGATTTGGCTATCGGGATTAGAACAGCGTCGAAGCGTCTGAGCAGGACGGGAGGTCAGAGTCCGAGGTCGAAGAGGACGATAGAGTAGAAGCTAGCTACTCCCGGTACCTATGAAGACCGCACAGCACCGCGACCGCGGGCCACACGCCTCCCCAGCCGATTCCCTCACTCGTTTCACTCGTTCGGTCATCCGCCGGAAGACAAACCGCGTCTTCCGAGCCTGCGGTCGCTTCGCTCCCGCAGACCTCGCGCGCTTTGGGCGCGACCCAAAACCGCCGGGTCGCGCCAGCGCGCGCCGTGACCCTCGGAGGGGGTTTCGCGTATTTTCACCTCCGGCGTGGCGCGCGGGGTCGCGCCCTTGTGGCGCGACATAACCGCGCGAGGGACGAGCACCGCAGGGGACGAACGAAGTGAGTCCCCGAGAAGCGCAGTCGGTTGGGGAGGACGTGGTGCGGTCTCATATGTGACGGGAGTAGCTAGCTTCACGTCTGTCCTCATGTCGTTCGCGCTCACTCTCGATTTGGAGGAGGAAACGATAACGTTCGTTCATCGCTGTCGGCGTTTCGAGAGTTTTAACCCCCCGACCCACACCTGTCCACGCATGAAAGCGACCGCGAAGGCCCACCCGATTCAGGGTCTCGTCAAGTATCACGGGATGCGCGACGAGGAACTTCGACTGCCGTACCACGACTCCATCAGCCTCTGCACCGCGCCGAGTCACACCAAGACGACGGTCGAGTTCGACCCCGACCTCGACTCGGACACCTTCGTCGTCGGCGGCGACGAACTCGCCGACCACGAGGCCGACCGGGTGGCGGCCGTCCTCGCCCGCGTGCGCGAACTCGCGGACGCGGACCACGCCCAGTACCCAGTCCACCTCGAAAGCGAGAACTCCTTCCCGTCGAACGTGGGGCTTGGCTCGTCATCGTCGGGATTCGCGGCGGCCGCGATGGCCCTCACCGAAGCCGCCGACCTCGACCTCACGCGCCCGGAAATTTCGACCATCGCGCGACTGGGTTCGTCGTCGGCCGCCCGCGCTGTCACGGGCGGCTTCTCGGACCTCCACGCCGGACTCAACGACGAGGACTGTCGCTCCGAGCGCCTCGACTCGCCGCTCGAAGACGACGTGCGAATCGTCGCGGGCCTCGTTCCCGCCTACAAAGAGACCGAGCACGCCCACCGCGAGGCCGCCGACAGCCACATGTTCGAAGCCCGACTCGCTCACATCCACGGCCAGCTCGCGGAGATGCGCGACGCCCTGCGCGAGGGCGACTTCGACCGAGTGTTCGAGACTGCCGAACACGACTCGCTCTCGCTCGCGGCCACCACCATGACCGGCCCGGCGGGGTGGGTGTACTGGAAGCCCGCGACCCTCGAAATCTTCGACGCGGTGCGCGAGTTGCGAGACGACGGCGTCCCCGTCTACTTCTCGACCGACACGGGCGCGAGTGTCTACGTCAACACGACTGCCGAGTACGCCAAACAGGTCGAGGAAGTCGTCACCGAACACGCTACCGAGACGATGGTGTGGGAGGTCGGCGGTCCCGCCGAGATTCTGGACGAGAGCGAAGCGCTGTTCTGAATCGGCGTCACAGCCCCATGTAGTCCACAGCACGCTCGACACAGGCATCGACCGCTTCGGCTTTGAGCGTCCCCTGCCAGCGGTCGTGGTCGAGGTCGTCGTGGGCAGGCGAAGCGTGGCCCCACGTCACGACTTTGCTGTTCTCAGGCATGCCACCGCGAAGCCAGTGTTCGTCACGGAGTTCGAATCCCTCGTCGTACCACGATTTCGACGTGAGCGTGAGCGCAATGTACTGCCCTCCGTAGAACGGATGCGAGTCGTCGGAGACGAGTAGCCACGGGCGGGCGTCCGTCCCGTTGTCGAACGGGTCTTCGCCGTAGACGACATCGCCGCGGTCGTAGTTCATTCTCTTTCGTCCTCCCGCTCAGCGTTCGGATGCGGTTCGTCCGGCGCGTGGGCGGCCCACTCCTCGGGGTCTTCCTCGCCGAGTCGCTCGTTGAGCGCCGAAGTCGTCCGAAAGTACGCGCTGAACGATGCGAGTCGTGTCTCCTCGTCGGTGATGGCCCAGTATGGTCCCTTGTGTCGGACGAGATTTCGGTCTTCGAGGCGCGAGAGGACGTTTCCGATGGAATTTCTGTTCACGTCGGTCTGACTGGCGATTTCGGCGGGTTTGAACGCGCGGTCGTCGTTGTGCGCGAGAAATCGGAGGACGCGCTCGGCGTTGGTCATGTCCGCGAGTTCGCGTTCGGTCTTCTCCTCGAACGTCCCGATGTCGATTGACACGGGAGTACAGAGTGTACCCAATGTAATAGACGTTACTCTGTAAGTGTATACGGGAGGTGTATCGAGTACGCATCTACCAACGAGACGGCGGCGGACCGAATCACCGACGATGGCCATACTTCTAAACCCGTTCGCCACCTATCCCCGACCAGATGCGAATCTGCGTCCTCGGCGCGGGCTACGCCGGACTGACCCTCGCCCGAAAACTCGAACGCACCGTCCCCGACGACATCGACCTCCTCGTCGTCGAGCGAACCGGAAGCCACCTCGTCCAGCACGAGGTCCACCGGGTCGTCCGCAGGCCGTCGCTGGCCGACGACATCGTGGTCCCGCTCGAAGACGTGCTCGACCGCGCGGAGGTTCGGCAGGCCGAGGTCGCGGACGTGGACCCCGAAGGAAGCGTCGTCACGCTTGACGGCGGCGAGACCGTCGAGTACGACTACGCCGCGGTGTGCCTCGGCGCAGAGACCGCCTTCTACGACCTGCCGGGCGTCGAGGAACACGCCGCGCCGCTCAAGACGGTTAGGGACGCCGAGCGCATCCGCGAGGGATTCCTCGACGCGCTCGACCGCGCCGAAAATCGAGATGCGGAGACCCGCGTCGTGGTCGGCGGTGCGGGACTCTCCGGCATCCAAGTCGCGGGGGAACTGGCCGCGTTCGCCGACGAGGAGAACGCGACCGACGACGTGGAAATCACCCTGCTCGAACAGTTCGACTCGGTCGCGCCCGCGTTCCCCGAGAACTTCCAGACTGCGGTTCGCGACGAACTCGAAGCCCGCGGGGTGGAGATTCTGACGAACGCCACCGTCTCGCGTGCGACCGACGAAACGGTCGAACTCGAATCCGGCGAATCCATCGACTACGAGCAGTTCGTCTGGACCGGCGGCATCCGCGGCCCGAACGCGCTCGACGGCGAGCGTCCCGAGGTCAGAAACACGCTCCGAGTCTCGGACTCGACGTTCGTGGTCGGCGACGCCGCCCGTGTCGTGGACGCCGACGGTGAACCCGTTCCGGCGAGCGCGCAGGCCGCGGTCCGGGAGGCCCGAACCGTCGCCGACAATCTCGCCAGACTCGTCGAACACGACCGCGAGGACGACGACATCTTCGACCCCCGACTCGACCCGTTCGCGTTCGACTCGCCGGGGTGGCTGGTGTCGGTCGGCGACGGCGCGGTCGCACAGGTCGGACCGACGGTCGTCACGGGCCGGGCGGCGAAGGCGCTCAAGACGACCGTGGGCGCGGGATACCTCTCGTCGGTGGGTGCGGTCAGAAACGCCGCGGACCTCGTGGGAGAGGAGTTAGGGTACGAGAAGTAGCTACATCCCCGGCACGCCGAGCGCGTCGGGCGTCAGGAGGCCGAGCGTGCTGAGCGCGACCAGCACGACCCAGACCGAGAGCCACGCCACGAGACCGACGCCGATGGCCTTCACCCACCCGCCGGGGTACCGGACGTTGATGACCCAAATCCACGCGACGAGCGCGAGGAACGGTCCGAGGAGCGGAATCCAGCCGAGGAACACCGCGACCAGCCACCACACCACCGACCCCACGATGGCGGTGATGACGGCGTACCCGAAGTCCTCGATACCCGTGATGACTCGCGCACCGACGTAGATGCCGAACGCCCCGATGAGGAGGCTCACGACGAACCCGATGACGAAGTCGATAGGTCCTGCTACCATACGTCCACTCCGTTCTCCCCGACCTTTTATCACACGGTTCCGACCGACTCGTGAGTCGGCGTTTTCACTCGAACTCGCGCTCGGTCGAGCGCGAGTTCGAGTTGTCTCGGCCGGACCCGTCCTGACCGGACTCGTCTCGGCCGGACCCGTCGCGACCGACGTGCTCGCGGGCGCTCTCTGGCGTCTCGGTTTCGAGCAGGCGTTCGAGCTTTCGCTCGAAGGCCTCGTCGCTCAGGTCGCCCCGGGCGTAGCGGTCTCGAAGGGTGTCGAGCGCGTCCTGCTTCGACCGGGGGTGTCGGGATTCGGTGCGGTCGTTCGGGGTGTCCACACCCGACACGGTCGTCTCGTCGTGGGTTTCGTCGTCGCTCTCGTCGTCCCCGTAGAGGATTTCGACGATAGGGACGAGCACCGCGAACCCGATGACGAACACCATCCAGAACCACTCGAACCCGGCGAACAGTCCGAGCAGACCCAGTCCGAGGACGACGAGCGAGACGACCTCCGTCACCGGGTGGTCGTCGCCCTCGTCCGTCGGATGGGTCGCGTGCGAATCGTCCATATCCGGGCTACTTCGGTCGCCGCCAAAAAGATTGATACCCGACGTGTCGGATTCTGTCGTCTTCCCCGCGTCAGTGACTTTAAGGTACTGGCCGAACCTTCGCCGCGCATGGCACGCGAGACTGCGCTGTTGGACAAGGCGCTCGTCGGGGCGGTCGGCCTCGCCGCGGGAGCGATTATCGGGACGCGAGCGGTACGATACTATCGACAAACGGCGACCACGAGCGTCGTCTGTACTGACTGCGGCGAATCCATGCCGGTGGACGACGTGCTCGACCCCGCGGTGACGTGTAGCTGTATCACGCCCCGGGACTCTCACGGGCTTCGATAACGACTACAACCCGGGGGCCGTACGAAGTCGTATGGACGCCGACGAACTCCACGACCGACTCGAAGGCCGACTCATGAGCCACGGCGTCTACGTCACGTCGCTCGACCGGACCGAGAGTGCGCTCCGAATCACCTACGAGACCGCCACGCCGGGCGAGGGCGTCCCGCAACGCGAAATCGGTCGCGTCCTGAATCTCCTGCTCGACTCGGTGGCCGAGGGGTGGGAGCCGTCCGACGTTCGGGGACGAGTCGAGGACATCGACGGCGACGACCGCGGGACGTGGCGGGCCCAAAGCGAGTGGCTACGCGCCCACGCACGCGGTGACATCTCTGATGTGGACCTCTCCCAGCGCGTCCTCGACACGGTCGAGGACGCCTGATAGGGTCGGTTGTAATTCGGTACCGGCCCGCATCTGTCGCCGGACTGTTTCACGCCAGACTCATCGGAAATAGCGTACGTCTGCTGAAAATGGTTACAACCGACCCTATGAGTCCGGCTCACGACAGCCAGTACGACGGCGTGAGCAGGACCAACACCGGAATGATTTCGATTCTGCCGACCCACATCAGCACCGTCATGACGAGCTTCGTACTCGCGGGAAAATCGACGTAGCTCCCGAACGGCCCGGCGATTCCGAACCCCGGACCGACGTTGAAGAACGTCGCGGCGGCCGCGCCCATCGCCTCGAACTCCCCGATTCCGAGACCCACCCGCGAGGTGTCGAGCACCACGAATATCGTGGCCGCGATGAAGAGCACGAGGCTCACGAGCGTGTAGGCGTACATGTCCCGAATCGTCGCCTCGTCCACGACCCGCCCGCTCAGCCGAACCGGCTGAATCACGTCGGGGTGGCCCGCGACGAACAGGTCGCGTCGGAACGCCTTGAGGACGACCAGCCACCGGAGCGCCTTGATGGAACACGTCGTGCTCCCGGCCATTCCGCCGATGAACATGCAGACGAACAGGAGGTTCTTCGCGGACGGCGACCAGAGGTCGAAGTTCGCGCTCGCGTACCCCGTCGTGGTCATGATGGAGACCACCTGAAATATCGAGTGCCGAAGCGTGGCCTCGGCGTCTCCGGGGAACGTCGCGTCGAGCCACAGAATCCCAGCGACCGAGAGGCTGAAGAAGCCCAGGACCCCGACGTAGAACCGGAATTCGTCGGACCCGGAGAGCCGACGGGTGTTGCCCTGGAGGACGAGATAGATGAGCACGAAACTGGTCGCCCCGAGCGCCATGAACGGAATCACGGTCCACTGGACCACCGGCGAGAACGCCGCGAGGCTCTCGGGCCGCGGCGAGAAGCCGCTGGTCGAGACCGTGGTGAACGCGTGGGCGAACGCGTCGTAGAGGGTCATCTCGGGTGCGAGACCCACCAGCCGAAACGCGTAGAGAATCGCGACCTGCGCCAGCGTGAGAGCGACGTAGATACCCCAGAGGATGCGCGCGGTCTCGGAGATTCGGGGCGTGAGCTTGTTCACGTCGCGGGTCTGGGTCTCGGTCTCCATGAGCTGGGCACCCGCGACCGAGAGCTGTGAGAGGACCGCGGTAGCGAGCACCAAAATACCCAAGCCGCCGAGCCACTGGATGAGCGACCGCCACAGCATCACCGCACGCGAGTGGACCGAGAAGTCCACCACGACGGTCGCGCCGGTCGTCGTGATGCCGCTCGTGCTCTCGAACAGCGCGTTGACCGGGTCGGCGAGCGTGCCGTTGCCCGCGAGCACGAACGGAATCGCGCCCACGGCCGCGACCGCAATCCACGTGAGCGACACCATCAGGAACGCCTCCCGGGGGTAGAGGTCGCGGTCCTCCGACAGCGATTCGAGACCGAACCCGACGACAAGCGTGAGCAGAATCGTCGCGACGAACGGCACCACGTCCACCCCATCGTAGACTGCGATGGCGAGCGGGACGACGAGCGGAACGCTCAGCCACTTGAGGACGGTCCCGACGAGACTGCAACTGCTCCGCCAGTCCACGTGGATTCTCGTCATCGGAGGCTCCCCCGGTCTCGGGCGTCTGATTCGGCGATAGCTCGCATGCGACGTTGTCGTTGCCGGGATTTACGGCCGAGACCACTTAAATCGGAGACTCACTCCCCGGCCGAAATCGGAAATTCTGCGAGGTCGGGATACAGAAGGTCGTCGGGATGCCGGTCCCACCACTTCGCCTCCGCAATCTCACCCTCGCGCGGGCGTACGTCGCCCGAGACGTACTCGGCGTCGAAAATGATGATGAGCCGATAGATTCGCGGTCGCTCGTCGCGGGGTCCTCGAACCGCGATTCGGTGTGCCTGTCGAATCCCCGTCAGTTCGACCTCGACGCCCGCCTCCTCGCGCACCTCGCGTCGGGCGGTATCTTCGAGCGTTTCGCCCGGTTCGTGTTTCCCGCCGGGGTCCGACCACGCCGTTGCGCCCTCGTGGCGCACGAGCAGGGCTTCCCCGGCGTCGTTTCGGACCCACGCGCCCGCACCGCCGTGGGTTCCCGCGTCGAACCGGTCGGCGACCGACTCGTACGCCTCCGGAGGGTGGTCCCACGTTTTCTCGACCACTTCGAACGCGCCGTACTCGGTTTCGAGGCGGTCGATGGCGTCGGCGACACGGCGGCGCGAACGCTTGGTGAGCGACATGTACTCGTGGTACGCACCCGGCAAAAAAGTCAGTTTTGTTATTCGTTCGTGGATGCCCCGCTGAAGCGAGACCGCGCCCAAATTGGACGATAGGCGATGCCTAACGAGCGCCGACCGATATAAGCCGCCCCTAACGTCGAGCCAACCCCTCGCGGCGGCCGACTGTTTCGCCACCTCCCTCGGCAACCGACTCCCCCCGACCGACTACACGTGTCGGTCGAGGAAGTCGGCGACCGTGGTGTACGCCTCGATGCGATTTTCGAGCTTCGAGAAGCCGTGACCCTCGTCGTCGAAGACGAGCTTTTCGACCGGGACGCCCTGCTCGGCCGCCTCGTCGGCGATTTGCTCGGCCTCGCCGACCGGGACGCGCGGGTCGTTCGCGCCGTGGAGCACCAGCAGGGGTGTCGCGATGTTCTCGACGTTGTTGATGGGACTGATGGATTCGAGGAACTCGCGGTCGTCGGCGAGCGACCCGTACTCGGCCTCGCGGTGTTCGCGCCGCCAGTCGCCCGTGTTTTCGAGGAACGTCACGAAGTTGGCGATGCCCACGATGTCCACCCCGGCGGCCCACAGGTCGGGGTACTCGGTGAGTGCGGCCAGTACCATGAAACCGCCGTACGACCCGCCCATCGCGACGATTCGGTCGGAATCGACCGCCCGCTGGTCGGCGAGCCACGCGACCGCCTCGGCGACGTCGCGCACGGAGTCCATCCGCTTTTCCACGTCGTCCAGGTGGGTGTACGTCTTCCCGTAGCCCGACGACCCCCGGACGTTGGGTTCGAAGTAGGCGTATCCCCGATTCAGGAAGTACTGCTTGACCGGGTGGAACGACGGGCGGCGCTGGCTCTCGGGACCGCCGTGGATGTCCACGATGACGGGCGTCTCGCCGTCCTCGGCGTCGGCCGGAACCGAGTAGAATCCCGGAATCGCCCGGTCGTCGAACGACTCGTAGCGGACGAGTCGCGGCCGAACGAACGACTCCTTCGGAAGCCCCGCGGTCGCGGCGTCGGTCCATCGCTCGGCCGCTCCCGTTTCGGCGTCCACGACGTAGACGTTGGTGTTCTCGGCGCTCGCCGTCACCGTGACCGCGAACCGCTCGGCGTCGGGGTCGAACGCTCCGCCGCCGTAGACGCCCCGCGGGAGGTTCGGCGCGGCGAACTCCCGGACCGAAGTCTCGCCGGTGAGTTCGCCAGCCGTGAGTTCGGTGTAGCCGTCGACGTTCCGGCCGTAGACGAACCGTCCGGTGTCGTCGTCGAGCGTCAGACTCTCGACGTTCCAGTCGCCGCCGTCCTCGACGACCTCGACGTCGCCGTCTTCGAGGTCGAGCCGGGCGAAATAGCTGGTGTCGGCGTCCCGGTCGGTGGTGAGATACAGCGCGTCCCCGTCGGGCCCCCAGTTGACGTTTCGATACCGGGCCTCGCCTTCGTGGGGCGTGACGTGGTCGAAATCCCCCGTTTCGAGGTCCAGCACGTACGCGTCGTAGTCGAAGCTCGAATGGGCTTCGAGCACGGCGAGGCGGTCGTCGTCGGGACTCCACCCCGCGACAGAGAGCCATCCGTCGCCCTCGTGGACCAGTTCGGCGTGGTCGCCGACCTCGTCGCGGCCCTGCACGTACACGTCGAAGACGCTCTCTTCGCGTCGGTTCGACGCGAACGCGAACTTCGAGCCGTCCGAGTTCCACCCGCCCCAGTAGTGAATCGCGTCGGGCGTGTCGGTCAGCGGGGTGACGGTCTCGCCGTCGCCGTCGAGTCGGAACAGCTGAGTGCGCTCGTTGCCGCCGTGGTCCATCCCGAAGGCGAGTTCGTCGCGCTCGGGCGACCACGACGCGAACGTGACCCGCTCGTCCTCGAACGTTAGCTGTTGGGGCCACGTCGCCGGGGCGTCGAGTCGCCACACCTGCGGGACGCCCGTGGTGTCGAGCAGGACCGAGAGTCGGTCGCCGTCTGGGCCGAACGACGGGGAGTGTGCGCTTCTGACGTTGAGATACCGCTCGAAATCGTACGTCGTCATGGGAGTCGATACCGAGCGGAGCGGGAAAGCGTTTTGGACACCGGAGTCGGTCGCGAGAAACGCCGACCAGAAAGCCGGTAATCGGCGGTTCCGCGACCGACGCCCGAATCGAGGTCGAAGCCGACGCGTCGGTCCGGACCGCGCCGCGCCGGGCGACTCTCGGATTCCGAACCGCCGTCGAATTTAGTCGTCGTCGCCGCGTTTCGTTCCGAGCCAAAGCCCAGTTTCCTCGGCGTGCTCCCGACGCAATTCGGTGTTAAAATCCTGAACGATTTTTTCGCGTCCTAAACGTTCGAATCGGTTTATGAACGCTTCTATCTTCCGTTCTCCGAGGTGAGTATGGCTTCCCAGAGCACACATCCGTCACGAGACGAGGTTTTCGACGCCGTGAAGAACCTCCGTCGTCGCTACGTCATCTACTATCTCCAGCGACACGGCGGCCCGGTCGAACTCGGCGACCTCGCCGAGCAGGTGGCGGCGTGGGAGAACGATACGACGGTCGAGAAGGTGTCACCGAACGAGCGCAAGTCGGTGTACAGCGCGCTCCACCAGACTCACCTCCCGAAGCTACAGGCCGCCGGTGTCCTCCGGTACGACGCCGACCGGAGTCTGGTGGCGACCACCGACCACGCCACCCGGATGGACCTCCAACTGGCGAGCGACCCCCACACCTCGGTGCCGTGGCATCACCTGTACCTCTCGCTCGCGGGCGCGAGCCTCGTCGTGCTGACCTCGCTCTGGCAGGGCATCTACCCGTTTTCGGCGATTTCGGGCGTCGAGTTCGCGCTGGCCGTCATCGCGACGTTCGGCGTGACCGCGCTCGGACACACCTACGACCTGCGACGGTGGCGACGGCGGGCGAACGACGCCGCGCCCGACTTCATTCTCGAACTCGACGACTGACCGAATTTCCCGAGTCCGATTCGAGACGGTGGCCCGCTCGCCCCCGAAGCCGAAGGGTTGGGTTTTTAATGGGGCGCTTCGTGGCGCTTGGTATGCGCGTGGCGTTCGTCTCGGAGGCGGTGGCCCAACACCACGAAACGGGGGCCACCAGGCGCATTCGACGCACCGCCGAGGCGCTCGCCAGACGGGGCCACGACCCCGTCGTCTGCTGTGCGAAGTGGTGGGACGGCGACCACGCGACCTTCGAACAGGACGACGTCGTCTATCGCGCGGTCACCGACGAACCGCCCGGCGAGTCCCGACGGTTCGCGCTCTCGCTTCCGGCGGCGCTTCGGGCCGCCGACCCCGACGTGATTCAGGCGACCGGCGCGGTCGCCTCTCACGTCCTCGCGGCCAAACTCGCGAGCGTCGTTCTCCGGGCGCCCCTCGTCGTGGACTGGTACGACTCGCCGGGACCGAACGACTCCAACGAACCCCAGTGGCGACTCGCCGCCACGCTCCCCGACCTCGTTCTTGCGCCCTCCGAGACGATTCGAACCCGCGTCCGGGAACTTGGCGCGGAGGCCGACGCGGTCCGGGTCGTCCCGAACTTCATCGACACCGACGCGATTCAGGAGGCCGAACCCCGCGAGGTGGCCGACGTCGTCTACTCGCGGCGACTCGACGACGACGCCAACCTCGAAAGCCTGTTGCTGGCGCTCGCCGAACTCCGGGACCGCGAGTGGTCTGCGGTCGTCATCGGCGACGGTCCGGAACGCCACACCTACGAGCGACAGGTCAAGGACCTGCGAATCGAGGACAGGGTGTCGTTCGCGGGCGAACAGCCGGTCGAGAACCGACTCGCGGCGTTCAAGGGCGCGCACGTCTACGCCCAGACCGCCCGGAAGGAGTCGTTCCCGACCGACCTCCTGCGTGCACTCGCGTGCGGGTGTGCGGGCGTCGTCGAGTACCACGTCGATTCGAGCGCCCACGAACTGGTCGAACAGGAGGACCGGGCGTTCCGAACCACGAGCGAACAGGAACTCACCGACGCGCTCGTGACCGCCGCCGAGATGGAGCGGATGGACCGCAACGAGAACTTCGGCGAGTACGACGAGCGCGCGGTCATCGAGACGTACCTGAACAGCTACGACGAGGCCCGCGAGCGGATGAGTTGGGTGGAGCCTGCGATGTTAGTCGGCGGCGCTATCGCGGTGGTCGCGGTGGTCGCGCTGTTGGTCGTGGTGCTGTGATTTTCACCCTCGCTGTTTGAGCAGGCTTTCTAGCAGTTTGGTGTAGTATGCGAGCAACCGTTGAGAATAGAGTCCTAGCGACTGCCCCCAGAGATAGGAAGACGCACCACGAAAATCCGAACGGAAAATATAATTATTCATATAATTTTCAGTTAGAAAAATATATGTTTAGCAGGGTCGGACAGCCAATGATGTCCGAGAGAGAACATCCAAAAGAGAACCGACGGTCGATGTTGAACAGCGTCCACGAGGGACACAGCATTTTCGAGAACGACGAGAGCGTGTCCTCTGACCGACGCCCTCTACTCAAAGGACTCGCAGTCTCGGTAGGAAGCCTGCTCGGTCTGGGAGGTACTGCCGCTGCCGGTTCCGACACCGAAGCCGACGAAATACGAAAACAGACCGAAGCCGCGATGGAGGGCTACGATACAGTCGAAGGAGTAGAAACCGCAGTAGCCAACCACGAGAATGGGCTTTTGAATAAACTAACCGATAGCAGTCTCGTCGCGGCCGTCGATTCGGATACCTTCACCGCCAACGATGTCCAACTTTGGAAGGCTCCAGCAGAGAACGAACCTACTGACGGGACGTACGTGACTGCCTCCGAACGCGAGGGAACGTTCGCGGCACAGATTTCCATCGTCCGGAAGACGCCGAACCACATCGTTCGGGTTAATATCGAACCCCAACTCGACCGGAGTTTCGCCACGGTCAGTACGCGTGAGGGTGAGACGATAGCCGTTCTCGACCCCAGTCACGACGGTGAATTGTCGGCTCAGACCGGCGAGAGCACCGATGACACGGTTACACCGCAAAAGGAGTGCGGAACCGACGGGTACACGTGCCCGCCGGGTGCGTGTTGTCTCACCTGTGGAACCCTTCAGACGAAACACGAACGGACGTGTTGCGTTTTTTCCGACGGTTCCACGGATTGTTACGAAGAAGCCATCGACAAATGCTGTGACCCGCTCGTTTGCTGTTAGGTGGTACAGCCGGCCACGGTCACCGTTTTCTCAGACAGAGCGAGATACCTGCCCGACTCGTCACACGAGACCGGAGAGAGCGTGGAAACGCGCTCGAAATCGTACACTTCAGCGTACGTATCGACGAATTCGGTTGCCTGACTTGCACGCTCCCACGTCACTCGCCACGTGACGACGGTCGCGTTACTCGACCGGTAATAGTCCATCCTGTCGTTGGTCCAGCCATCGGTCGCGGCGGTCGCTCGGCTTGGACTGATACCTTTACTTTCGAGTGTTTCCCGGAGAAACAGTTCACCGACACGGTCAGTGTGTACGCGTTCGAGCGAAGTCGTGGATACGTTCGGTGACTCCAGTCGTTCGTCGATAGGTTCGGTCTCGTTCGGATGGAGCAGTTGTGCCGTCGATTCTGGAATATCGGTACCGCGAACGCTCCGCTGGTCCAGTTGCTTGCTGTATCGGTAGCCCGAGTAGTACATCGACTGGGTTATCTGTCGCTTCCACTGTTGCTCAGGTGCGCTCAGTGCTGAGACGTTCAGATGTCCTCCGTACCGGTCGATATACACGTCTGCCACGTACAGCGAGACGCCGTTCGAAACGGCTTGTCGAGCAAGCACTTCGTCCGTGGTCTGTGGAGCGGTCGAACGCGAGCCAGTGGTCGTTCCGTCGTTGGCAGCGGGTATCCCGATGGCGTCGCTGAGTTCGTGAACGACGAGGGCTTCGTAGGACAGCCACGGGACGTTTTCGACGACTGTTTGATTCGCGAGGAACACCTCTACCGGTCCACCGTCCGGTGAGACCGTCGTATGACCTAGTGATGACCGTTCTGTCGAACTCTCTCTCTCGTCGAGTTCGAAGAAACGGAGGCCGTCCTCCTCGACGAAAGCGAACTGAGCTTGATTCGGGGTCGTGTCGATTCCACTGTCTGTCCGCTCGACACAAATCGAGAGATTTCGTTGCAGTTGCTGTCCCGTTATGCGTTCGGTACGGGAGAGCATTCGCTCGAAGTCGTACTCGGGCAGCGATTCGCAGATCTCGACGCGGGCGTTTCGTTCCTCCTCTACCGAATTCAGGTGACCGTTTGCGTAGACGCCCGTGAGTAGTGCTCCGAAAAGCAACGCAGCGAAAAGTACTCCTCTGCGTCGAGATTTCATTTATCTAAAATAATCTGCCCTCGCTTATATGTTTTTGCCGTACTAGAATGCTTAGAAAATATCAGGGAGGGGGTGTCGGCTATTGAGAGTCCTTGGAGTTATCTGCAGCCGCCACGACGTTCACTGCCGCGACGTTCTCGGCCACGTCGTGAACCCGAACGATGTCCGCGCCGCGCTCGGCCGCGATTGCGGTCCCCGCGACGGTCGCCGCGGTCCGGTCGTCGTCCTCCCCGATGAGACCGAACATCGACTTGTGCGAGTGGCCCACGAGGACCGGACACTCCAGCGCGTGGAACTCGTCGGTCCGGCCGAGGAGCTCGAAGCTCTCGGCGCTCGCCTTCCCGAAGCCCAATCCGGGGTCCACCACGATTTGCTCGCGGTCGAGTCCGGCCTTCTCGGCCAGCAGGACCTTCTCTTCGAGTTCGTCGATGACGTCCTCGACCACGTCGTCGTAGTGGACTTGGTTGCTCGGAACCACTGGCGCGTCGATGCTGTGCATCACGACCAGCGGCGCGTCGTACTCGGCGGCGACGAACCGCATCTCTGGGTCTTCGAGACCCGACACGTCGTTGAGTACGTCGGCTCCGGCGTCGAGCGCGGCGCGCGCGACTTCCGCCTTTCGGGTGTCGATAGAGACGAGAGCGTCGAGGTCGGCGATGCGCTCGATGACCGGAACCACGCGCTCGATTTCCTCGGTCGCGGAAATCTCGTCCGCGCCGGGACGGGTCGATTCGCCCCCCACGTCCACGATGTCTGCGCCCGCTTCGACCATCTCCTCGGCGCGCGCCACCGCGTCCTCGACGCGTTCGTACTCGCCGCCGTCGTGGAACGAGTCGGGCGTGACGTTCAGGACGCCCATCACCGCGGTCCGGTCCTCCCACGGGTAGCCCCGCCGGGCCGGGTCGGTCCGGATGTCGAGCGCCTCGCGGAGTTCGTCGGCGAACACCGACAGGCCGTAGGGCTGGCCGTCGAGTTTCTCGCCGAGGCGCTTGAACTGGGCCAGCGTGCCCATCAGCACCACGTCGATGTTCTGCTCGTCCTGCTCGTTCAGTCCCGAGAGCGCACACTCCCCGCCGAGTGAGAGCATCTCCTCTTTGAGATATCGGGCTTGGCGAACCTGCACGCGGGTCTTGAGGACTCGGTGGACCGCCTTCCCGCGCATCCGCCACACGCCGGGGTCGGTGACGTGCGCGCCCTCCAAGGCTTCGCGGGCGTCGTCGAGATTCCGGATTCGCTTGGGAATCTCGGCGCGGGTCCACCGCGACCGGGCCTCCGCCACGCCGTAGAGCGACCCCGCGACGAGGACGAGGTCGTCCGAGTCGGCCGCGTTCAGCGCGTTCTCCAGCGCGCCCTCGACCGAGTTCCGGGTGAGGACCTCGCCAGCGCCCGCCTCCTCGAAGACGCGGGCGACGACCGCCTCGTCTTCGGCGCGGTCGAGGTTCGGGTGGGTCGCAACCACGCGGTCGGGCGTGGGTAGGGCCTCGGCCATCCCGCGGAGGTCCTTGTCGTGCATCGCGCCGAACACGAGGTGGAAGTCGTCGTACGCGCCGTCGAACTCCGCGAGCGTCCGGGCGAGCGCCTCGCACGCGCCGGGGTTGTGCGCGCCGTCGAGGACCACGAACGGGTCGGTTCCCATCACCTCGAAGCGGCCGGGCCAGTCGGCCTTTCGAAGCCCGCGAGCGAGCGTCTCCTCGCTCACGTCCGCGACTTGGCGGGCGAGCGCGGCCGCGACTCCGGCGTTCTGCGCCTGGTACTCGCCGAGAAGCGGGATTCGCGTTTCGACGCTCCAATCGTCTCCCGCAAGCGAAATCGCGGCCTCGGTGTGGTTCGTCCGACCGCCGTAGCTGACCCGAACGTCGGCGGCGTCGTCTTCGCCCACACGAACCACGTCACCGGCCTGTTCACGGACCGCCGCGAGCGCCTCGTCCGCGGTCGCGGTCACGAGCGGCGCGTCCTCCGGCGCGACGTGGGCCTTGTCGCGGGCGATTTCCTCGATGGTCTCGCCGATGATGCCGGTGTGTTCGAGCGTGACGCTCGTGACCGCGGCCGCAATCGGGTCCACGACGCTCGTGGCGTCGTACTTCCCGCCGATGCCGACTTCGAGTATCGCCACGTCCACGTCCTCGCGGCCGAAGTACCAGATGCCGAGCGCGGTCATCGTCTCGAAGAAGGTGGGCGCGTCCCCGTCGGCCGCCTTGTCGTTGACGTACTCGCGAATCGACTCGACGAACTCGACGATTGCGGCCTCCGGAATCTTCCGACCGTCCACGCGGACGCGCTCGCGCACGTCGTCGAAATGCGGCGAGGTGTACAAGCCGACGTTCAGTCCGGCGTCCCGCAGGACGCGCTCGGCCATCCGGGCGGTCGAACCCTTCCCGTTCGACCCCGCGACCTGCACGAAATCGACCCCTTCGTGGGGGTCGTCGAGGTGAGCCAGCAAATCGGCCGTCGAATCCGTCCCCGGTTTGGGTCGGAAGCGACGGATGTCGAACAGGAAGTTCGCCGCCTCGTGGTAGTTCATACCTGCGTGAACAGAGGCGGCGTGCTTTAGATTGTCGGACTCGACCTTTTGCTGCGCTCGCGCCCCGAGAGGCGCTCGCTGGCAAAACGTCGATGAAAAACCGGCGTCACCTCCTCTCTCGCGGCGGGGCGACTTCGCCGCCCCGCCGCTCGCTCGAAGGTTCCTTGGTCCGCTCCTCGCTTCGTCTGCGTTCGCAAAGCGAACGCAGACTCGGAAGACTACGTCTTCCGGCGCTCGTCGCGGTACACTCACTTGTACTCGACCGCAGGCGGACGGTCGGCCAGCACGAAGCGCTCGGCGTCACCGCTCGAACTCGGGGTCGAGGGTTCGCGACGAGCGCCGCGGGCGCTCGTCGCGAACGCCATGTTCGTCGCTCCCACGACGCTCGTCCAGCAGGTCCTCCAGTCGTCGTTCGTACTCCAGTTCGCCGATTTCGTCCGCGACGTACTCGCGCTTGAGGTCAGCGATGCGCTCCTCGGTCGTCGGTTCGAACCGCTCGGCGAGTCCCTTCTCGCGGGCCTGCGGGGAGACGCGCTCGACTCCGCGAGCGACTCGGGCGAGTCGCTCGCTCCGGGGCAACGACGCGCGCCGAATCATCGACACCACGAGCGAGACGAGCAGGACGACCGAGAGGAGCGCGACCACCACCGCGCCAGCGAGGTACGGCACAATCGCGTCGAGGAGGGCGAGGACGAGCGGCACCCCGGCGGTTGGTGTCGCGAGCGCCGAGACGCCCGCGGCGAGACCGAACGCTACCAGACCGACCAGCGCGAACAGCGACAGGACGAACCCCGCGAAGAGCGCCTTCACCCGTCCGTCGCGTTGGGAACTCATCATCGACCGTTCGTAGTGAACGTACTTGAATCCGTCTTCGAGCGACGGCGGAGACCTTTTGTTATCCAAAATCACGGCATTCGGTTCGGGTTCGAACGCTCTGGCTACGTCACTGACGCAACATTTATACGTCGGTCGGCAGAATCATTCTTCATGGCAACCGACGGCGACCGCGCTCGACACTCGCCTGAAGCTGATATGCTTCCCGACGAGCGGGAAGTCATCGCCGACCGTATCGAGTCTCTTGCAGACGAATCGGAGCAGTTGTCTATCGAAGTGGTCGCCGAAGACCTTGGAATCGAACTAGAGTAGGTATGCCGCGTGCGCCTTCGACGCTTCGGTTTCTCCCCGAGGCACGCGACGACCTCGGTACTATCCAGCAGCATAACCCCGACCACGCGGCACGCATTCTCCAAAAAATCGACGATTGGCAGGACAAGATTCAGTGGGGACGCGTCCCGCAGGAACACCTCACGTATCTTACTGGGTCAGGCACGCGTAATTTCTATCGAGAGCGCGTGGGAAACAGCGGCTACCGCGTTATATACGAAATCAGCGACGATACATTGACTGTCGTTGCAATCTTGCCGAAAGGCGACGACACGTACGACTTACAGGAGTTTCGACGCCGGATGGACTCTCGATAACAGTCTCAGCAAATCGCTATCTTCCACTACTCCTTCACTCCGTTCAGTCGTGTCTGAAACACCGGAAGACAAACCGCGTCTTCCGAGCGTCCGGCACTAATCGTGCCGGAAACACCGTCAGAGACAAGCTCTGACGAGCTTCAGACGACTCCTTCACTCCGTTCAGTCGTGTCTGAAACACCGGAAGACAAACCGCGTCTTCCGAGCGTCCGGCACTAATCGTGCCGGAAACACCGTCAGAGACAAGCTCTGACGAGCTTCAGACGACTCCTTCACTCCGTTCAGTCGTGTCTGAAACACCGGAAGACAAACCGCGTCTTCCGAGCGTCCGGCACTAATCGTGCCGGAAGCACCGAGTACCGGTAAACACCATCGCCATGCCGTGTTCGTTCGCGGCTTCGATAACGTCGTCGTCGTTGACCGACCCGCCGGGCTGAACCACGGCCTCGACGCCCGCCTCGGCGGCGGCCTCGATGGCGTCGGGGAACGGGAAGAAGGCGTCGGACGCCATCACTGCGCCCTCGGCGGACTTACCCTCGGCGTCGGATTCGGCTTTCATCTTCGCAATCTCGACGGCATCGACTCGGCTGACCTGTCCCGCGCCGACGCCGACCGTCTCGGTGCCGGTGGCGAACAGGATGGCGTTCGACTTGACGTGCTTGATGGTCCGCCACGCGAACAGCATCGATTCGAGTTGGTCGTCCGTGGGTTCGGTCTCGGTCACGACTTCGAGGTCCTCGCGGGTCGGGGCTTGGAGGTCGCGCTCTTGGACCAAGGTTCCGCCGACGAGGTCGTTTTCGGTGGTCGTCTCCGTGATTTCGCCGAAGTCGCTCTCGTCGCCTGCATCGAGGACGCGGAGGTTCTTCTTCTCGCGAAGGGTCGCCAATGCGTCGTCGGTGTACCCCGGTGCGACCACGACTTCTTTGAACGAGTCGATAATCTTCTCGGCGGTGGCGTCGTCGCACTTCCGATTCAGCGCGACGATTCCGCCGAACGCGCTCTTGGCGTCGGTCGAGAGCGCGCGGTCGTAGGCCTCGGCGAGCGACTCGGCGGTGGCGCATCCAGCGGGGTTGGTGTGCTTGATGACCGCGGCCGCGGGTCGGTCGAACTCCTTGACCAGATTCAGCGCGGCGTCGGCGTCGTTGTAGTTGTTGTACCCCATGCCCTTCGCGCCTTCGTTGAGTTGGGGCGCGGAGACGACGCTCGCCTCCCTACTGCTCGCATCGGCGTAGAGCGCGGCGTCCTGGTGGGGGTTCTCGCCGTACCGGAGGTCGTCGGCCTGGTCGGCGGTCTCGACCCGGCGGGCGGGGAACGTCCCGTCGGTGTCGCCTTCGACTCGGACTTCGTTTGCCTCTTCGTCCACCTCGGCTTGGCCCTCCGCGAACCACTTGACTGCGCGGGGGTACGCCTTGAACTCGCCCTCGTAGAGCACTCGGTCCTTGAGCGAGTCGGCGTCGTCGCCCTCGTAAATCGGAACCGGCTCTTGGGTCACGATTGGTCCGCCGTCTACCTTCGACTCGACGACTTCGCCGTCGTCGTCGGTGGCGTCGGTGACGACGTGAACGGTGCATCCCGTGAGGGAGACGCCCGCGTCGAGCGCGTCGCCCCACGCGTCCATCCCGGGGAACGAGGGAAGCAGGGAGGGGTGGACGTTCAGCGTCGTGGGAGCCGAATCGAGGAACGCGTCAGAGAGGATTCGCATGTAACCGTCGAGGCACACCAACTCGAAGTCGTAGTCGGCGAGCGCGTCGAGGACGCGTTTTTCGTGGTCGCGCCGACTCTCGTCGTCGCCGAGTTCCACGACTTCGGTCGGAATGTCGCGCTCGGCCGCCGCGTCGAGGACGGGCGCGTCGGCGTCGGTGGTCAGTACGACTGCGAGTTCGCCACCGCCGGGCGTGAGGTCGGCGATGTGCAGGAGATTTCGACCGCGGTTGCCAGCGAGTCCGGCGATTCGCGTCATACCTCCACGACCGCCCGCCCCGGCAAAAGGAGTTGCGGTTCCAAATCAGAGAGTATCCATTTCCTTGCATAGGATGCCCGGTTCGAGCGCGAGTATCCGACCACACTATGCACGCCCGTGTGGCTTCCGACCGACACGCTTTTTGCCCGCGCCCGGACAGTCACGCGTATGAACTCTCTCTACGCAGTATCGCCGCTCGACGGTCGATACGCCGGGCGGACCGAACCCCTGCGCGAGTACGCCAGCGAGGCCGCGCTCATGCGCGCCCGCGTGCGAGTCGAAGTAGAGTATCTGGTCGCGCTCGCCGACCTCGACACCACGCCGCTCGAAATCGGCGAGCGCCACCGCGAGTACCTCCGGACGCTCTACGAGGAGTTCGACGAGTCGGACGCCGAACTGATAAAGCAAATCGAGACCGAGGGGTACGGCGAGTACGACGCCACGAACCACGACGTGAAGGCGGTCGAGTACTTCGTTCGCGAACGCATCGCCGACCCCAAGCTTGCCCACGCGATTCCGTGGATTCACTTCGCGCTGACGAGCGAAGACGTGAACAATCTCGCGTACCGCCTGTTGGTGAAAGGCGGGGTCGAGAACGTCCTCTTGCCGAAACTCGAACGCCTTCGGACCGAACTCGCCGAACTGGCTCGCGAGTACCGCGATGTACCGATGCTCGCCCGGACCCACGGCCAGCCAGCGACTCCCACGACGTTCGGCAAGGAGATGGCCGTCTTCGCATCGCGACTCGGCCGGGCAATTGGGCGCGTGAAGGACGCCCGCGACGGCCTCCAAGGAAAGCTCGCGGGCGCGTCGGGCACCTACGCCGCCCACGTCGCGGCCTACCCGGACGTGGACTGGCCGGAGTTCGCCGACTCGTTCGTCGCGGATCTCGGACTCGAACGGGCACCCCTGACTACGCAGGTCAACCCCTGTGACGACCTCGCGGAACTGTTCGACGCGCTCCGGGGCGCGAACAACGTCCTGCTCGACTTGGACCGGGACGCGTGGCGCTACGTCAGCGACCGCTACCTCGGACAGGACGCCGCGAAGGGAGAGACCGGGTCCTCGACGATGCCCCACAAGGTCAACCCCATCGACTTCGAGAACTCCGAAGGAAATCTCTCGAAGGCGAACTCCGACCTCGTGTTCCTCGGCGACTACGTCACCGAGTCCCGACTCCAGCGCGACCTCTCGGACTCGACGGTCAAACGGAATATCGGGGCCGCCTTCGCCTACTGCCTGCTCGGCTACGTCAAACTACAGGCCGGACTCGGCAAGGTCGTCCCGAACGAGCAGGTCATGCGCGACGAACTCGACGCCACGCCCGAAATCATCGGCGAGGCGGTCCAGACCATCCTCCGGCGCGAGGGCCACGACGACGCCTACGAGCGCGTCAAAGACCTGACTCGGGGCCAGCGCGTCACCCTCGACGACTTCCGGGACCTGTTCGAAGACCTCGACGTGGACGACGAGACGCGCGAAGAACTGTTGGCGTTGACGCCCGCTGGCTACACCGGGGTCGCGAGCGAGATGGTGGACGAACTCGGCGCGGAGTAGGTTCGCCGGATTCCCGCCGGTAAGATTTCGACTTGCGGTTCGGCGCGCGAGAAACGCGCGAGGGATGAGGACCGCAACGGAGCGAAGCGGAGTGAGTAACGCAGGAGGCTGGGGAGGGTCGAGGTGCGGTTTCATTGGCTCAAGTGATTGCTCACAGCCCCGACTGTTTTCACAGCCCCGACTATTCTCACAACTTCGACTGTTCTCCCAATACCGACTGTTCGCAGTCAATAGTCTCTACTCCAATCGACCGTCAAATTCGAATGCTGAACTCACAAACCGGGTCTCCGAATCCACTTCAACTCAGTAGTACACGTCGACGTGGAAGGTGTGTTTCAGGCTGTGGGTGTCCGAGGAGTACCAGTTACTCTTCTCGAACTCGCCCTCCGCGACGAGGTCCATCAGGTCGTGATAGCCGCTCCCCGCCGCCTGTTGGTCGAGCCACGTCGAACTGCCGGGCTTCATCCCGTTGGTGTTCTGGCGGGCGTCGGTCATGTTGAACTCCTCGCTCCACTTCGCGTAGTTGCCGCTCGGACTCGACTCGTCGATGGTCGTGACCGCGGGCTGGGTGTACTGCCAGCCGAGGCTCGCGCTGCTCGTGCCGATGGAGACGCTGATGCTCTGGCTCCCGTCGTTGGTGCCGAGCGGGTCCCACCCGTGGAGGTCCGCCCCGCCCATGCTGTTTTCGCGCCAGTCGTGCATCGGATAGCCGACGTTGTTCTCCCAGTCGGAGTCGTACTTCTGGACGCCGGGCTCCATCACGAAGACGTGCTTGATGCCGTACGCGTCCTGCGCGGCGTCGCCGTCGTCTTCGAGTTCGTTCAGGTCGAAGTTGTTGGTGACACAGCCGTACGGCTCCTCGCAGAAGTCGGCTTCGTCGTGGAGAATCATGTCCCACGACCCGGCTTGGGCGGTCACGTCGTCGGTCCCGGCGGTGTCGCCGCGCTCGAAGGCCTCCGCTCGACTCGAAACCCGGTCGTGAAGCCGACCCACCGAGTTGGCGTCGCCCGCGATGCCGGTGTACTGGTGGGGAACGCCGTTCTCGTCGATTCGGTACGCGTACGACACGACGGTTCCGTCCTCGGGGTCGGGGGTCGAGCGCGCGGGCGGGGCTTCGAGGTCGCCGCCGCGGTCGTTGAACTCCGCGAGCGCGCCCTTTCGGACTTCCTCGATGTGTTTGGTTCCGACTCCGTTTCCGAATCGACCTTTCGCGACGTGGACGTCGCTCTGTGCCGGACCGCGGGCGCTCACCGTACTCGTGAACGCGCCAGCCGAAAGCGCGACGCCGGTCGCGCGCAAAAAGCTTCGTCGGTCGGTGCCAGTCGTGCGTTGGTCGTCCGTCATGACGGCTAGGAATCAAACTACTCTAACTTATATTTAATTATTAGAAAGAGGAAAATTACTGGCGGCGATGCCTCCGAACAGTTCCGTCACGCGAGCAGGCGCGCGAGCGAGGCGGTCACCGCCTCGCTCGCGCGCTCGACTTCCGCGACCGGGACGTACTCGCGCGGCGAGTGGGCGACCGCGCCCTCGTCGTCGGCGAGCGACCCCGGCCCGAACACCACGGTCGGCGCAATCGGCGCGAAGTACGACGCTTCGGTCGCGGCGTAGAACGGCCGCACGTCGCCGCCGCTCGCGTCCCGGAGCGCCCGGACCACCTCGGCGCTTTCGGACGTCTCGAACGCCTCCAGAAACGGCATCTTCCACTCCGGGAGGGTGACCTCGACGCCCACGTCGTCGGGCGCGTGGCTCCGAAGGTGGTCTTCCAGCGCGTCCCGGAACCCCCTCGCGGATTCGGGCGGGACGCTCCGGCGGTCCACCACGACCGAACACTCCGCAGGCACCTGATTCGCGGTGTCGCCGCCCTCGATTGTGGTCGGCGTCAGGGTGGGCGCACCGAGCAGGTCCGTCGGGTCCGGCGTGTCCTCGCGGTCGCCGAAGGTGTCGAACGCCGCGAGCAGGTCCCCGGCCGCCCGGACCGCGTTGACTCCCGATTCGGGTTCGGCGGCGTGGGCGTTCGACCCCGAGACCTCGACGGTCGCCTGAAATCGCCCTTTGGCGGCGTTGCACACGTCGAGTTCGGTGGGTTCGCCCACGATGAACGCGTCGGGTTCGGGGTCGAAGTCGAGCGCGCGCGCCCCGGCCGTAGCCGTCTCCTCGTCGGGCGTGACCGCGAGCGTGACCCGGCCGCGCTCGGGGTCGGTCGCCAGAAACGCCCCCACGAACGCGGCGAGCGGTCCCTTCGCGTCGCACGACCCGCGACCGCGAATCACGTCCCCGTCGCGCGAGAACGCGACGTGGGGCGGCACGGTGTCGATGTGGGTGTTGAGGACGACGTGCGGCCCCGCCCGGTCGGAGTCCCGGACCGCGATGGTGTTCCCGGCGTCGTCCACGTGCACGTCGATTCCCGCCGAGTCGATGGTGTCCACGAGCAGGTCGCGCATCTCCGTCACGTCCTCGTGTGAGGGCGTCCGCACTGCGTCTTCGAGGAATTCGATAGGGTCGAAGCTCACGCCTGACCCACCCGTCGCGGTTCAGGCGACGACCCGACTTCGCCCTCGAACTCCCGGACGGTCGGGCCGGTCAGGGTCGCGCCGTCGCCGAGCGTCACGTCGAGGCGACCGCCCGGCGGATGCACCGCGACCGAGTCGTCGTCGAGTCGGCCGAGTTTCCGTGCGACTGCGGCGATGGCGACCGCGCCAGTGCCACACGACCGCGTCTCGCCCTCGACGCCGCGCTCGAAGGTTCGCTGGTCGAACCCGCCGTCGAGTCGGGGCGACGCGAGGTTGACGTTCGCGCCCTCGGGGAACGCGTCGGCGCTCCGAATCGCGGGCGCTATCGCTTCGAGGTCGATTTCGTCCACGTCCTCGACGAAGGCAACGGCGTGCGGGACGCCGGTGTTGACCGCGGTCACCTCGAACCCCTCGACCGTCTCGGTCACGAGGGGTTCCTCGCGCGCGACCGGCACCGCGTCGGGCGCGAAGGTGGGCTCGCCCATCTCGATGGTGACTTCGTCGCCGTCGATTTCGGCCCGGCGGGTGCCCGCCTGCGTGTCGAGCATGATTTCGTCCGCCCCGGTCCGTTCGGCCGCCCACTTCGCGGCGCACCGCGCGCCGTTGCCGCACATCGCGGCGGTCGAACCGTCGGGCTGAACCAGCGTCATCACGGCTCTCGGGGGCGAGAACCGACCTTCGAGCGCGAGGAAGAGGACGCCGTCCGCGCCCACGCCGTCGGGGGCCTGCGGGTCGCAGACCGCCCGCGCGAACGCCGTCCTGTCGGGGACGTACTCGTCCGCGTCTACGATTACGAAGTCGTTGCCGGTGCCGTGGTACTTCTGGTACTGGATGGTCATCGTCGCTCCTCTACTGCCGTTACGTCCGCCATCGTTTCGCGCCGCCGCGCCGGAGTCGCCGAATCGTCGGCCAGGACGACCGACGCCGGGCGGGGGCGGGAGTTGTACTGGCTCGCCATCTCGTAGCCGTAGGCTCCGGCGTTGCCGATGGCGAGCAGGTCGCCGCGCTCGGGGGCCGGAAGGTCGTGTTCGCCGAATGTGTCCGAACTCTCACAGACCGGGCCGACGACTGTGACCTCTCGGGTCGGGCGGTCCTCCCATTCGTCCGAGAGGCTCCGAATCTCGTGATGGGCGTCGTAAATCGCGGGCCGCGCGAGGTCGGTCATCCCCGCGCCGACGCCCACGACGGTCGCGCCGGGAGCCTCCTTGACCGTGTTGACTCGCGTGAGCAGGACCCCGGCGTCCGCGACGAGGTAGCGACCGGGTTCGACCGCGAGGGTGGCGTCGATACTGCCCACCGCTTCGCGGGTCGCCTCGGCCACTGCGTCGAGGTTGAGGGGGTCCTCGTCCGGAGAATAGGGAACGCCGAAGCCGCCGCCTATATCGACGAATTCGAGGTCGATGCCACGATGGGCGACCTCGCGCGCGAGGTCGCCCATCCGCGAGACGAGTTCGCGGTGCGCCGAGAGGTCTTCGCCCGAGATGCCGCTTCCGGCGTGGGCGTGGATGCCCACGACATCGAAGTCCTCTCGGGCCGAATCGAGCAGGTCCGGAACGTCGTCGTAGGGCACGCCGAACTTCGCGTCCGCGCCGGTCGCCACCTTCTCGTGGTGGCCCGCGCCGACGCCGGGATTGACGCGGATACAGAGTCGGCCGTCGTAGCCGCGCTCCGCGAGTCGGTCCACGGTATCGGCCGCGCCCGCGGTGAACGTGAGTTCGGGCCGGTCGGCCGCGAGTTCGACCGCGCGGTCGAGGTCGCCGTCCGGCGGATTGACCGCGGTGTACTGGACGTGTTCGGGCGGAACCTCGGCGTCGAGCGCGCGCTGGAGTTCGCCCGGAGATGCGCATTCGATGCCCGCACCCTCGTCGGCGAGGGCCTGGAGGACCGGCCGGACGGTGTTTGCCTTCGCGGCGTAGTGAACGTCCGCGTCGGGGAACGCCCGGGCCATCCGGCGGTAGTTCTCGCGCACGCGGTCCAAATCGAGGACGTACAGCGGTGTGTCGTACTCGTCGGCGAGCGAGTCGAGTCGGTCGGCGGGCCAGTCGGCGAGTCGTCGGACGGGTGGATTGTCAGCGTTCATGGATTACTCCCGGAGCGCGTCCTCTCGTTCGACGCCCTCCAGCGTGGTCTCTTGTACGTCCATTGCGACGACCGCGGGCTTGAAAGCTCCGCCGTCGAACAGGTCGTGGTCGCCGACCGACGACTCCACGAACCGGGTGAACGCCCGGCGGTTCGGCGGGAGGTGGCCGTAGACGACTTCCTCCTCCACGAGGTCGTAGACCGGGATTCGGGGCGTGAGCAGGGTGTTTTCGGCGACGACGGAGTTCTCGCCCACGACGAATCCCGAGGTCACGCGGCACCCCGCGCCGAGCGACGCGCCGTCCTCGACCACGACGGGCGCGCCCTCCACGGGTTCGAGGACGCCGCCGATGAGGGTGTTCGCGCCCAGTTTCACGTCTGCGCCGATTTGGGCGCACGACCCGACCGTGTCGCACGAATCGATGAGCGTCCGGTCGCCGACGTACGCGCCGATGTTGACGAAACTCGGACTCATCATGATGCAGTCCTCGCCGAGGTAGCTCCCCGGCCGGAGGACGGTGCCGTCGGGCGTGTTTCGGGTGCCGCGCTCGCCCAAATCGTCGGTCCGCCGGAGCGGAAGCACGTCGTAGTAGGTCGTACCGCCGTACTCGCGGCCTTCGGTCTCGCGCAGGCCGAAGTTCAGGAGGATTCCGCGCTTGACCCACGCGTTGGCCTCCCACTCGTCACCTCGCTTCTCGGCGGCCCGAATCTCGCCAGATTCGAGCGCGTCGAGAAACGCGTCGAGCGCGTCGTACTCCTCGCGTCCTGCGCTTTCGGCGGACACGTCGCCCGCGTCGTATCGGTGCCACAGTTCTTCGATTTGTGTTTCCAGACTCATCGTTCTGCCTCCACTACGTCCGCAAAGTCGTACCAGCCCGGTTCTCGGTCCGCGAGCCACACCGCGGCGTCGAGCGCGCCCTCGGCGAAGACGCCGCGGTCCTCCGCGCGGTGGGTGAGTCGGACCTCCTCGTGGTTGCCCGCGAGCAGGACCTCGTGTTCGCCCGTGATGGTGCCCGCCCGACGCGAGTGGACGCCGATTTCGCTCGCCTCTCGCGGAGCCTCGCCCTCGCGCCCGTGGACGAGGCTGGCGTCTTCACGCCCTTGTTCAATCGTCTCCAGAATCGTCTTCGCGGTCCCGCTCGGCGCGTCGCGCTTCCGATTGTGGTGAGTCTCGGTGACCTCCACGTCGTAGCCCGGTAAGGCCCCAATTGCCGACTCGACCGCCGACAGCAGGGCTTGGACGCCGCGCCCGAAGTTCGACGCCTTCAGGATTGGCGCGTACTCGGCGAGTTCGCGGAGGGATGCCTCACTCGCGTCGTCGAATCCAGTGGTTCCGACCACGCTAGCGACACCCGCCTCGGTCGCGACCGCGACGTAGTTCTGACTGCTCGCTGGCCCGGTGAAGTCCACGACTGCATCGGGGTCGCGCTCGGCCAGCAGTCGGTCGAACTCCCGAGCGGGTTCGACCGGAACTCCGGCGACTTCTGCGCCCTCTTCGGGGTCACGATTGACTGCGAACGCGACTTCCACATCGTCGCGCGCGCTGGCGGCGTCGATGACCGCCCGGCCCATTTGTCCGGTCGCCCCCGTGACGCCGACGGCGACGGTCATGGGTGATTCTCACTCGCGTGTGCGCTCATTGTCGTACCACATTCGAGTCTGACGCTAACGTTTCGAGGATACCTGCAAGTTCTGCCCGATTCTCCGGAGCGAGGCGAGTCAGCGGCGACCGGACCGTTCCGGGACCGTGCCCGCGAAGCTCCATCGCCTCCTTCACCGGAATCGGGTTCGTCTCGGCGAACAACGCGCGGAACAGCGGCGCGAGTTCCTCGTGAATCTCGCGGGCGCGGCCGAACTCGTCGTCGCGCGCGGCCGACACCATCGCCCCGAGTCGCTCGGGTTCGACGTTCGCGGCCACGCTGATGGTGCCGGTCGCACCGATTGAGAGCATCGGGAGCGTGAGGAAGTCGTCACCCGAGAGGACCGAGAACTCCTCGTCGCGGGTTCGCTCGACGACCTCGCCGATTCGGCCGAGGTCGCCGCTCGCGGCCTTGTAGCCCACGATATTCTCGTGGCTTGCCAGTGCGGCCGCAGTCCCGACTTCGATGTTGCGCCCCGTGCGCGAGGGGACGTTGTAGAGAATCTGGGGCAAATCCACCTCGTCGGCGATAGTCCGGTAGTGGCGCTCCATCCCCTCGGGTTCGGGCTTGTTGTAGTACGGCGAGATGAGGAGCAGAGCGTCGGCCCCGGCCGACGCCGAGCGCCGCGAGAGTTCGACCGCCTCGCGCGTGGAGTTACTCCCAGCGCCCGCAATCACGGGCACGTCCACGGTTTCTGCAACTGCTTCGACCACTTCGACGTGCTCGTCGTGAGTCAGGGTCGCGCTCTCGCCGGTCGAACCGACCGGAACGAGACCGTCAACGCCTGCCGTCTCCAAGCGTCGGGCGTCGGCTCGCAGTTGGTCGAAGTCGATGCTGTCGTCGGGTCCGAACGGTGTCGTCATCGCGGGGTACACCCCGCTGAACGGTTCATCTGTGTTGTCTGTCATGTATCGGGTGTCGCTACGTCGGGACTGTTAGTGAGCGGTGCAAAACGAGAATGGCCCGCGACGGGGACGCTACGCCCGCCTCAAGCCGACAGAAAACCGCGTTTTGTGGGTTTCAGCCCCGCGAAAACGGCCGCCCCACCGGCGACTGGCGAGGTGCGCGTGCCAGCCGCGGCGGCGACGGAGTTCATACACGACGGACGAATTTGTGCGAACTTAGCTCTTGCGCTCCGGAGAACAGTGCCCGATTCGACACGTGGATTCAAATACCAAAACGCGACCAACTCGCGGCGTGACCTGATAGCCACCGCGGAGCGGCTTGGAGGTGAAGTCCCACGCCTCACCTCGGACGCGCTCGCAGGCGCATCGCGCCTGCGAGCGCGAGCGCGACACGCCCGCTCCGCGCTCGAACGCCTGCCCGACGGCTGATTGCACAATATCAATCGCGCCGAACGCGTGTCGCCTGTTCGCCACCCCGCGAGTAAGCTTCAAACCCTTCGGGTCCCAAGCAGAGTCGAATGCGGCTCGACGAGTACATCGAGGACCTCGAACCCGACGAAGATCAGCGTCGCCGCCGTCTCGCCGAGCAGAAGTCCTACGAAATTCTCGACTACGTGGACGAGGTGAAAGACCGCTTCTCCGAGGTCACGCAGGGCGACACGATGGTCGGCAGCACCTCGCCGTCGGTGTTCGTCGGCCGGTCGAACTACCCCAACGTTTCGACAGGCATCCTCTCGCCGGTCGGTGCCGAGGAGCGCGCGGCCGAGTTCTCGGTCTCGGGCGAGTGGTACCAGCGCGGCCTCGGTATCGATGACGTGCTCCAGTACCGGACGGGCCTGCTGAACTCGAATCGGGGGGCCAACGTCGGGAACGTCTCGGACGCGTGGGACGGCTTCCTCGGCACTCAGCGCGAGGTCGCCATCGCCGACCGGCCCGTGGACGTGGAAATCGGCCTCTCGAACTCGCTCGACCTCGATTTGAGCGTTGACGACGTGACCTCGCCCACGGGTCCGGCGGCGCGCGCGACCTCCGCCGACCTCACCGAGAACCCCCACGTCCCGCGCCCGGTCAAGAAGACGCTCGAAGACGACGACTGGCAAGCGCAGGGCGCGATGACCTACCTCTACCGGAGAGGGTTCGACGTGTACGACATCAACGACATCCTCTCGGCTGGCGCGCTCGGCCGCGGCGAGAACCGCCGACTCGTTCCGACTCGATGGTCGATTACCGCCGTGGACGACACCATCGGGAAGTTCCTCCGCGGACAGATTCGGACGAACCCGAGCGTGAACGAGACGCAGGTCTGGATGAACGAGTACGTCGGCAATCGCTACTGGGTGATTCTCACGCCGGGCCAGTGGGAGTTCGAACTGGTCGAGATGAAAGCCCCGGGAAGCATCTGGAATCAGGACCCCAACGGCGAGACGTGGATGGGAAGCGCCTCCGAGGGGTTCGAGGGCCGGACCAAGTACGTCGAGGAGACGGCTGGCGCGTACTACGCGTCCCGACTCGCCGCTCTCGAACACCTCGAGTCCGTGGGGAGACAGGCGAAGTGTCTCGTCCTCCGGGAGGTGTCCGACGATTACTGGGCACCCGTCGGCGTCTGGCAGATTCGCGAGAGCGTCCGCAACGCCTTCGACGGCGAATTTGGCGAAGCCGAGACGTTCCACGGCGCGGTCCGAGAAATCGTCCCCCAGCTCCCGGTGTCGCTCGGCGACCTCCGCCGGAAGTCCGACATGCTCTCTGGCCTGCAGGCGAATCTCACCGACTTCTCGTAGCGTCGGTGTCACCGGGGAGAGGGGGAGCCTCACGTCAGCCACACAAGACTTATTCGCTCGCTCGCGCCAGTTCCGGTATGGTCCCGCTGTTCGGTCCCGTCCCCGGCGGCTTAGAGCTGATCATCATCTTCTTCGTCGTGGTCTTGATGTTCGGACTCCCGCTCGCACTGCTCGGCGGCGGCTTCTTCGTCTACCAGCGCTCGAAGCCCGAGGCTCCAGCGGACGACGAACTCCGCGCGCTCCGCCGGGAAGTCGAGGCGCTCCGCGAGGAAATCGAGCGACTGGACGACGACGAAAACGAGTAGGCGAGAGGTCGCTACTCGGCGTCGAGATTCGCCCACGCCTCCTCGACGAACTCACCGGTATCCGCCACGATGTCGGCCCACTCGTCGTCGTCGGGAGCCATCCCGGCGAGTCGCGCGATTCGCATGATGCTGACGTGGTACACTTTCTGGCGCCCCGGTTCCTGCTCCCAGACCACCACGTTACACGGGAACAGCGCGCCGATTCGGTTCTCGCTCGCGTCGAGTGCCCGGTCGGCCATGTTCGGATTGCACGCGCCGAGCACGTAGTACGGGTCGCGGCCCGCATCGACCTTCTCGTTGAGCATCTCCGAAGCCGAGAACTCGACCGCGACGCCGAACCCGGCGTCGGTGAACGCCTCGCGAACGTGTTCGACCGCTTTGTCGTGGTCCATCTCGAGGGTCGCTTCCTTCTCGCCGATGTCTCCGGCGGCGAGTGCTGTGGGGTCGATTGGAAGAGTCATACAAGACTTCCTTCGCGCCCAATCGTGAAAAACTCACCCGTCGGCTCAGAGCGGAATCGGGAGCCACGAGAGCAACCGGAGGACCAGTTCGGGCGGCACGACCGGCGGGTGCAACACCAGCCAGTCGAGCGCGGCCAGTCCCAGCCCGTGGGCGACCACCGACGGGAGGATGGACTCGCTCTTGTAATCGACCGCGCCGAACAGCACGTCGGTCGGTCCCGACAGCGCCAGTTCGATTGGCGGTTTGTAGAGGTGGTGGAACGCGTACACCACGGGGCTGATGAACACGCTCTTGAACCCGATTTCGCGCACGCCGACACAGAGCAGTCCCCGGTAGTACGTCTCGGCGGCGACCGCGACGATGAACTGCTTGAGCGCGTGGGGGAGAAACTCCCCGAGCGCCGCGCCGGTCTCCCACATCGGGTAGTACGCGCGAATCGTGGGGAGCGACGACCCCACGACGTAGAACGGGAGGACGAACAGCGACAGCAACACGGTGTTTCGAATCGCGGTCCGATTCACTCGATAGCCGATGTGGCGGCCGTGGGTGAGTGCCAGCGCGAGCGGCGCGAGAATGTACACCACCACGTCGCGGACGAGTCGCTCGTTCAGGCCGCTCACGTCCCACGACATCCAGACCGCGGTCAGGACTGCGCCCGCGAGGAGCGACCGCTGAACCCAACTCAGTCGAGCGAGTCCCCGGCGGACCGACCGCGCGACCGACACGCTACTCGTCGGCGGTCGGTACCGGTCCCGTCCCGACGACCTCGCGGACGTTGCGGAGGAACTCCTGGCGACTCTCGAAGTACGTTTCGTCCACGTCGTCGAGCAGGTCGGTCAGCGTCTGGGGTCCGTCGGGCGTCCGAACCGTCTCCTCGCCCACCTTCCGGACGACTTCGCTCTTTTGAATCGGCCAGTGGAGTCGCGAGGCGACGCGCGCGAGCGGCGCACCCTCGACGGAGTCGCCCTCGCCGAGTTCCACGGCAGGTTCCTCGTCGTCTTCGTTTTCGTCGGCCATGACGCGACCTTCGAAACCCTCCGGATTAGAGCTTTCGGAACGACCTCTCGGCGTGCGCTGAATCGCGGCGCGGGCGCGATTCTCCGGGAGAAACACCCACGCGAAAACGCGGCGTCGCTCACGAGCGACGCCGCGTTTTCGCCGGGAGTTCCCAATCGGGGAAATTCAGGCACTGCGGGCACGGTGGGGTCGTCTCCGTTCCAAATCTGTTCTCACTCGCGGACGACGACGTGGCCGTCGCTGTACACCGTTATTTCGTATCCGAGAAGGCTGAATACCACGTGGCCGCTGCCGCGCGGAATACCGTTGTGTCGGTCGCTGAAAAGGTTGTCGAGCGCGTCGGGGTCTATCTGGTCGTAGAGCGATGCACCGAGTTCGGCGGGTTCGACGTCGGCGGCGTCGGCGACTGCGTCGATGACCGCCGTGCTGAGCGGTTCGGTCTGGCCGTAGGGCACGGTCGATTCCGCGCCACCGATACTATCGCCGTGAGTCGTGTCGTGGGGGTTCTCGCTCAGATTTTCAGTCATCTAGTATCTTCCTCCGTGAAGTACGGGAGTGGTTACGAGTGCTCTCGCTATCTATAAAAGTTCTCCGCATCACATTGAATAAGATGGTTTTTAATTGCGAATACGGGCGACTCACTCCTCCCCGTAATCGCCGCCGTACTTGAGCAGGAAGTACGCGAGACCGACGATTGCGACCATTGCCGAGACCGTGGCGACCGCGACCAATCGCGCGCTCTCGGGAATCGCGGGGGTCCCACCGTCGTTGTCGCCTCCGTTGCCGTCCCCGTCGGCCGAGACGGTGAGTTCGGCGACCATGCCCGCGGTCTCGTGGGGAATACAGAAGTAACCGTAGGTGCCCTCGACCTCGAAGGTGTACTCGTAGCTTTCGCCGCCAGGGATGTCGCCCTGGTCCGGGTAGGCGTCCCGAGCCGCCTGTTCGCTGTCGAACCCGCCCGACGCGAAGTACTCGGCATCGTCCGGAATCTCGTCCTCGTAGGCGGTCACCGAGTGACCGACGTTCCCGACGTTCTCCCAGACGACGGTGGTGCCCGGCGTGACAGTGGTCGCGTCCGGGTCGAACACGAGACCGTCGGTCATGTCTATCGTGGTCTGGTCCTGCGCGCTCGCCTCGTTCGAGGCGAGCGCAGCCGCGGCGGTCGCACCCCCCGCGGTGCGAAGGAACTCCCTGCGCGAAACGTCGGCCGATTGGTCCCCCATCATCCCCTCGGGGTTCGACCCCCTACTTGAAAACGATTGGCTCGGGAGCGGTCGGCTCAGGGCCGTCGGTCGGCTATCTCGGCGATGGCGTCGACCAGCACGTCGATTCCGAGCGGAATCGACGCCTCGTCCACGTCGAACGTCGCGGTGTGGTGGCCGCCGGGGTGGTCGGTGCCGACGCCGACGTAGGCCGCGAGACCGCCGTTTCGCTGGACCGCGCGCATCAGGTACGCGGCGTCTTCGCTCCCGCCGAGGGTCGCGCGCTCGACGACGTTCTCCACGTCGTCGTTCCCATCGGCCACGTCGCCGACGAGGTCCGCGAGTGGGTCGTCGCTGTCGGCGCTCGGGGCCTCGCTGTCGGTTGTGATTTCGACCTCGCAGCCGTGCATCTCGGCCGCGTTCTCGACGGTTCGCGTGCCGCGGGCCTTCATGTACTCCATGAGTTCGGTCGTCTCGCCCCGGACCTCGGCCTCCACGAACGCCTCGTCGGCGATGATGTTGGTCGCGGTCCCGCCGCCGATTCGTCCGGCGTTGATTCGGGTCGCGCCGTCCTCGTGGCGCGGGATGGCGTAGAGGTTCTGAATCGCAGTCGTGACCGCCTGTATCGCGTTGTCGCCCTCGTTGGGTTGGCCTCCGGCGTGGGCGGGCGACCCCTCGAACTCGGCGAGCAACTGGCTGACCGCGAGGAAGCCGTCGAGACCCGCGATGACCTCGCCCGTCGCGTGGTCGAGACCGACGTGAACCGCGAGCAGGTAGTCCACGTCGTCGATGTGTTCGCTCTCGGCCATCGGCTTGCCGCCCGCGCTCATCTCCTCGCCCGGTTGGAAGAACACCTTGAGCGTCCCCTCGAAGTCGGTGTCGGCTATCGCGTCGATGACGCCGAGACCGATGGTCGCGTGGGCGTCGTGGCCGCAGGCGTGCATCGCGCCCTCGCGCTCGGACCGGAACCCCTCGGCCGCGGGAACGTGGTCGTCGTCGGTCGATTCCTCGCGGAGCAGGCCGTCGATGTCCACCCGGAGCGCCACGGTCGGTCCGTCTCCCTGTTCGACCACGGCGACCGCGCCCGTGTAGCCGCCTTCGAGTCGTTCGAGGATGTCCGGGTCCGCACCGGCGTCGAGCGCGTCGTCGTACCACGCCCGGATTTCGTCGTCGCCGGGGACCGACATGCGCTCGTCTTCGGCGAGCGCGTCCCGGCCGACGTGGAGTTCGTCCACGCCGAGTCCTTCGAGTTCCTCGACGATTCGGGCCGTGGTGTAGAACTCCCGCCACGCGGGTTCGGGGTGTCGGTGGAGGTCGCGTCGAATCTCGACCAGTCGGTCGCGAACTGACTGCTGGCTCATGTGCGTTGGGAGGGGTGGCGGAAGCTTAAGTGCTGGCGGCCCGGCAATCCGAACCTCGATTGGCCGGCCGACGTGCGCTCTGACAGCGAGTATCGGTGTTGATTTATAACCTCTAGGGCGAATCGCCCGAAACACGGAGGAGAGTGAATGGTAGATTCCGACGAATCAAAAGACGGCGAAGTCGCTGAGGAACTGGCCGACGCCCGACGCGCTCGGAGCGATTCGCGCATCGAGTTCTACGGCGGTCCGGCGGCCAGCACTATCCCCATCGGCCTGTTCATCCTCTGGGCAATCGTCCAGAGCGGCCTGTTCCGAATCGGGGACACGACCGGTCTCGTGGCGGGGATGTTGCTCTCGCTCATCGTCGGGATGTTCTTCGCGAAGGGCGACTGGAAGACCTACGCCAACACCATCTTCGAGGGGATGACCCAGAAGGTCGCGGCGACCGCAATCGTGGCGTGGCTCTGGGCGGGCATGTTCGCCGACACGATTCAGGCGGGCGGCTTCGTCGGCGGTCTCGTCTGGGCGGCCGACTTCCTCTCGGTCGGCGCGGCGCTGTTCCCCGCGATTACGTTCGTCCTCGCGGCCCTGCTCGCCACCGGCATCGGCACGGGGTACGGCACCACCATCGCGTTCACGGGGCTGTTTTTCCCGGCGGGGATTCTCATCGGCGCGAACCCCGTGTTGCTGTTCGGTGCGATTCTCTCGGGGGCCGTCTTCGGCGACAACCTCGCGCCGGTCAGCGACACGACCATCGTGAGCGCGGTCACGCAGGACGCCGACATCGGCGGCGTGGTCGCCTCGCGGTTCAAGTACGCCATCGTCGCGGCGGTGCTCGCGTTCGCGGGCTACCTCGTCGCGGGGTCGATGATGTCCGGCATCGAAGTTTCGGGGAGCGCGGACGTGCTGGCGGGCCAAGCGACCGCGCTCGGACTCGTCCACCTCGCGTCAATCGGCGTCGTGATTTTCACCGCGGTTCGGGGCCGACACATCGTGGAGGCGATTTCGTGGGGCATCATCGTCGCGGCGGCCTCGAACCTCGCGTTCGGTCTCGCGTCGGTCGGTGACATGGTGCTGTTCCGCGCGCCCGACAACGTCGCGCTCGCCGAGTCGCTGTCGTGGCTCCCGTTCCTCACGACGGTTCCGGCGGGGTCCGACCAAGTCGGCGTCGGCGGGAGCATCTACGCGGGCGCGGCGGGCTTCTTCCCGCTCATCGTGCTAACCCTGCTCATCGTGGCCGGAGCGCGCATCATGATTCGAGGCGGCGGCTTCGAGGCGATTCAGGACTTCCTCCTCGAACGAGTCGCCACAAACGTCCGACGCGCCGAGACCACGATGGTTCTGGGCACCGCGAGCGTCAACGCCATGATCACCATCAACACCGCGGCCGAAATCGCCATCGCGCCCTACGTCGCGCGCATCGGCGAGCGATACAACATCAACGGCTACCGTCGCGCGAACATCTTAGACGCCAACACCTCGGCGCTCGGTTACATCTTCCCGTGGGCGGGCGGCGTCCTCGTGGGCTACGCCGAAATGCGGACGCTCGTGGGCGCGGAGAACTTCGAGTGGTTCACCAACGAGATGCTGGTCAACCCCGTCGAGGTCTGGCCGTTCGTCTTCCACGGCTGGCTCCTGTTCGGCGTGTTCATCGTCTCGGCGCTGACCGGGTTCGGTCTCGAATACGTTTCGGACCGCGAGTCCGAGGAGGTGGCGCGCGTATGAGCCTCCTCGAAAAGTACCTCGCAGGCGTCGGCTTCCGGACGAACACGCCCGCGTTCGAACCCGGCGAGGAGATTTCGGCGTTCGTCACGGGCTACGACGGCGACACGCCGGTGGCTCGAATCGGCGACACGGTGCTCCGAGTGGAGGGCGCGCCCGCGGACGCGGTGGACGCCCGCGCGCGACTCAAAATCGAGTCGTTCGACGCGACCGACCACACCGGGACCGCCACGTATCTGGAACGCGTCGGCGAATCGGCGTTCTGAATCGGAGCGAATTGTCTTTTCGATGGTTTCGAAGCAGAATTTTCACCCCGGCGCGCGCTGGCGCGACTCGTGGTTTGAGTCGCGCCCAAAGCGTGCGAGGGATGAGTATCGCAGGCCGAAGGCCGAGAAACGCAATCGGTTGGGGAGGCGTGTGGCCGTCGCGGGTGCGGTGCGGGTGCGGTTCTCATAGGTACCGGGAGTAGCTAGCTTGTTCTCGACTGTCCGTTCAGGTCTTAGCTTGTTCTCGACTGTCCGTTCAGCTTTCAGCCAGTCGAGACTCTCCGTTCAGCTTTCAGCCAGTCGAGACTCTCCGTTCAGCGTTACACTACAGTTCCGACTGTTCGACACGGCCGAACGAAGAAGTACACAAAAAAATCGAAGCGTGCTCAGGCCATCTGCTCGATTTGTTCTAACTCCACTTCGACGTGGACGCCTTGCGGGAAGTCGAACTCGGCGACTTTCCGGGCCACGTCGTTGTGGCCGACGATTTCCATCTGGCGCGTGTAGACGGTGTAGTCCCACGACCGGAACTGTCGGGACTCGTCGCCGTCGGTCGTCTTGTACTGGGGCACGCGGAGGTCGCTCGGCGGGGCCGAGTGCGGCCCGCGGAGTTCCGCGCCCTTTCGCTCCGCAGTGGTTCGAATCTCGTCTACGACCTGTTCTAACGCGGGTCGGTTCCCGCTCTGGAGTCGGATTCTGGTTACGAAGGTCATGGCTGGGTGCTGGGTATCCCGGTCTTTTTCCGCCGACGTACGTAAAACGTCTGCTCTTGGTCCGGCGGTTGGCGAGGTTCGTTGTTTCACTGACACCAGGGTTTCGAGACCGTTTTTCAGTCTCGCGTCGGTTCGTGTCACCGACAGTTTCTCGCGGCCGCCACGCGCCCGCGAACTTCCGGCCGGACACGCCACCGGAAGTAGTCTCGGTTTTCCGACTGCCCAACAGTTCTCCGACATTCTCTTAACGCACGGACGTATAGACTCCATCAAATGACGGTCAAAGCCACGAGCGCGGGTGCAATCCTGTACCGGGATACCCGCGGTCGCCGCGAATACCTCCTCCTCAAGAGTCGCCCCGGCGACTGGGAGTTCCCCAAGGGCGGCGTGGAGGGAGACGAAGAGCTACAGCAGACGGCAATCAGAGAGGTCAAAGAGGAAGCCGGGATTCAGGACTTCCGACTCCTCGACGGCTTCCGGGACGACTACGACTACGTCTTCGAGGCGAACGGCAACACCATCCACAAGACGGTCCACCTGTTCGTCGCCAAGTCCTACGAGGCCAGCGCCGAACTGTCCCACGAACACCGCGACCACCAGTGGCGCGACTACGACCAGGCCATCAACACCATCACGCAGGACGGCCCGCGAGAAATCCTCGAAGACGCCCACGAGTTCCTGAACGAGAAAGAGGAGAACGGCGACGTTTAGCGGTCGCCGTTCGAAGTTCGGACTCCAAACTATCGACGAGCGACCAGCATCGCGGCTCCCGCGAGCGCGACCAGCGCGACCGTCGGTCCGAAGCCGGGAACGCTGCTCTCGGTGTCGTCGCTCGTTTCCGTCGCGATATCGGTCGTATCCTCCTCGGTCGTCGCGATGTCAGTTGTCTCGTCCATCGTGGTCGCGATATCGGTCGTCTCGTCCACCGTGGTCTCCGTCATCGGCCCCTCCGTCGTCGAAGCCTCCTCGATTCGCAGTCGGGACTCCGCGACGAAACGGTCCTCGTCGTCGTACAGTTCGACCGGATAGGCACCCGGTGCCAGCGCGGGGTACGGCGGCTCGCCTTCGAAGTCCGCCGTCTCGTCATTCACAGTCGCGGCGTCTTCCGACGCCTCGGTCGTCACTTTCGTCGCGTTCGGTTCCCCGGCGGCGTCGGTGTCGAACACGACGACGACCTGCCCGTCGCCGTTGCCGTCCTCGACGGTCACGTCGAGCGCGTAGTTCACCGCGTCCTCCGTGCCGATTTTCAGACTCGCGGTGTCGGTGCCGGTCAGTTCGACCGGAATCGACACCGTTCCGCCGCGTTCAGTCGTCAAGTCGGCGTCTCCGAAGACGACGCGCGAGTCGGTCTCCGTAGTCGTCTGATTGCCGATACCGATTCCGTCCGACGCTCCCGCCGCGAGTCCGCTACCGAGAATCGCGAGCGCGAGGAGCACGCTGAGGAGTTTCGTTGTCATAGCTCAGGGGACAAGCGGATGCCGAACAGACGACACCACTCGCGTTATTCGACAGCCGAACGTGTTAAATTTCTTGTGTTATATGGCGTGACTGCTACTGCGACTTCCGAACCACTTACGCCCGCCCGCTTCCAACTCCGGCGCGTGACCGACGCGGACGCGGACCCCGAGTTCGTCTTCGAACTGCGAGTCTGCCGGTGGGTCGAGCGGAACTGGCCGCCGGAGACCGCGGGCCGGTCGTCGCCCGAAGGCGACGACCGGCCCGCAATCGTGGCGCGTCAACTCGGAACCAGGCGCAGGCGGTGGGACACCATCGTCCTCGAAGTGGACCCCGAAGGTCTCCGCCAGCGCGCGAACTTCGGGCCGAAGCGGCTCGACTCGGACCTGCTGGACGTGATTCCTCACGCACCCGCCGACTGGACGTGGTACCGGGACGCGCTCGCCGACCCTGGCTACCCGTGGCGGTACGTCCGTGAAGCCATCCACCGGGCCGCCGACCGCGACATTCTCGACGTTCGCAAGCAGGGCAACCGCCTCCAGATTCGCCGGAAGTGGGCGTACCCCGATTGGGTCGAGCGCGTCGTCGCCGTCGAGAACAAACCCGACTTGGACGCGAGCGCGGCCCGCGCCCTGCGTCCTCAACTGGAGTACGACGTGGCGCTCGCGCTCGCCGACGAGGTGTGGGTCGCAACGCGCGCGACCGGCGAGACGGTCGAACCCGCGCTCCTCGAACGCGTCCCGGTCGAGGTCGGGATTCTCGCGCTCGACGAGGACCGAACCGCCAGCGTCGAGTGGTTTCCCCGAGTGCTCGACGCCGACCGGTCCGGAACTCGGATTCTGGACCGCCCGACGGGCGGCAAGTACGACGCATCGGCGGCGACGTTCGAGTACGCCGACCCGGAGTGGAAGGCGAAAAAACGGCTCGAAATCGCCGAGCGCGCCTACGAGACGGGGTGGCGGTCGTACGCCGAAACCATGCGCTCGGACTGTCGGCACTTCGAACTCGCGCGGGAGGGCCGGACGCTCCTGCCGTGGTGTGGGGCGAAAGAGTGCCACCAGACTGGGGCGGCGTGTTCGGGGTCGTGTCCGGAGTTCTCGCCCGAACCGCCCCAGTGGCGCACGAAGGGGTGGCCAATCGAGGGCGGGCCGGGGAAGGGGATTCAGAAAATTCTGGAGACGCGGCGCGAGCGTAATCGTCCCGGCTAGTCGGACACCGACACCTCGACCTCGTCGCGCGCTACGGTCAGTTTGAAGGTCGGCACCGTCCGGTACACCACCTCGACCACGCCCTTCCGTCGGAGTGCTTGAAGCGCGCTCCGTACGTCCTCGGCTTCGGGGTCGATGCCGAACTCCTCGCGGAGTTTGTTCAGCACCGACACCACGCTCTCCGATTCGTCGTCGGGTCCGGCGACGACCTCGAACACCTGCTTCTGGAGTTCGGGCACCCGAATCGCTTCGGGAACGCCGCTTTCCTCGTCGGCCACGACGCCGGGTTCCACGTCCACGAGGTCGGCGGCCTCGCCGGTCGCGCGGATGAGGCTGTTGTCATCGCGGTAGTAGTAGTCTTTGAGTTCGGTTTCGAGATACTGGTGGACCTCGCTCCCGCTTTCGAGGCCCCAGCGGTCCTGGAGTTCGGAATTTTTGGTCGGCTGTAGCTCCACGAGGTCGGCGAGTCGCTCGCGGGCCTCCTCCGAGAGAGTCATTGGCCGACGCTACGGCCGGGCGATATTTCCGCTTTCCGGAACGGAGAACTTGGAGTGATGTCGGAACGGTTACTGTTTTGGTCTGTGTCGAGGCGTTTCGGTTCGGTTCTGAATTGGTCCGAGAGATTGCGTTTACGTAGTCGAAAAGTCGAAGAAGCTAGCTATTCCCGTACCCGAGACCCGGAATCACGTCCTACCTCCGATGATGAAGTCGAAGAAGCGAGCAACTCCCGGTACCTATGAGAACCGCATCCGCACCGCGACCGCGACGGCCACACGCCTCCCCAACCGATTGCGTTTCTCGGCCTTCGGCCTGCGATACTCATCCCTCGCACGATTTGGCGCGGTCCCAAACAGCGGGACCGCGCCAGCGCGCGCCGGGGTGGAACGATGAACAGGGGCGAAGAGCGAACGCTGTCCAATTCTCGGAAAGATTATTCCGGGGCGGGCCGTCCTCACACGTATGTCCGACTGGGAGACCATCCGACTGGACCACGAGGAGGGCGTCGCCACCCTGACCGTGGACCGCCCCGACCGACTCAACGCGCTGAACGTCGAAACCCTCGAAGCAATCGAGGAGGCGCTCGCGGAGGCCGAGGACGAGGGCGCTCGCGCGCTCGTCCTCACGGGCGCGGGCGACGACGCGTTCGTCGCTGGCGCGGACATCAGCTACATGCAGGACCTCTCGGTTGCCGAGGCCCAAGCCTACGCCGAGTTGGGTCACCGAGTCGCCGACAAAATCGAGTCGTTTCCCGCGCCCGTCATCGCGGCAATCAACGGCTACGCCTTCGGCGGCGGCTGTGAACTCGCGCTCGCCGCCGACCTGCGAGTCGCGAGCGAGGACGCCATCGTCGGCCAGACCGAAATCGACCTCGGCATCGTCCCCGGATGGGGCGGGAGCCAGCGACTCCCCCGACTCGTCGGCGACGAGACCGCCCGCAGGCTCATCTTCTTCGGCGAGCGAATCGACGCCCAAGACGCACACGAACACGGACTCGTCGGCGAGGTAGTCGCCAGCGACCAGATAGACGACCACGTCGCCGACCTCGCCGCCGACCTCGCGGCCAAGCCCCGCTACGCGCTCGCCGCCGCGAAGGAGACGCTGAATCAGGCCCACGAGACGACTCAGGAGGCGGGCCTGCGCTACGAGCGCCGGGTGTGGAGCGGCCTGTTCGGCACCCGCGACCAGCGCGAGGGGATGGAGGCGTTCCTGGCGGACCGCGAACCCGACTGGGAGTAACGACCGCCCTCTCAGTCCGTGTACGGCTTCTCGATGTCCGTCTCGACGGGGATGAGCGCGTTCATGCGCCGCGTTATCCAGTCGAACAGCGTGATGACGGGCGAGAGCGCGCGCTCGACGAATCGAACCGGCGACGCGATGGTCAGCGACCAGCGCTCGGCGTTCGCGAGACCGAACGCCTTCGGCACGATTTCGCCGAATATCAGGACGAGGACGCTGGTCACCAGCGTCGTCACCACGATTGCGGGACCGGGCGGCAGATAGCTCGCGACGAGGACGGTCACGATGCTCGAAATCGCGATGTTGACGATGTTGTTCCCGACCAGAAGCGTCACCAGCAGTCGGTGCGAATCGTCGAGCAACTCCTTCAGCACGTGCGCTCGCCGGTCGTCCGTCGTCGCCTGACGGTCCACCCACTCGCGCGACAGCGAGAACACTGCGGTCTCCGAACTCGAAAAGAACGCGCTACAGAACAGGAGTAAGAGAACCGTCACAATTCCGGCAAGCGCGACCGTGAGACGTTCCATAGGCGTCTTACTGCCAGCGAGCCTAATAAACCGTGTCAGTCGCGAGCGGATGTTCTCGCGAAGTCGGGACAACCGGAACGGGACGCCGGGAACGAACAGGGATTAGTCGCTCGCCTCCGAACCCCCGCGCATGGAAACTACCGAGGCGTTCGTCGGCCTGACCTGTGTCGATTGCGGCGAGACGTTCGACGCCGAAACCGCGACCCACCGCTGTCCCGACTGCGACGGCATCCTCGACCCGGAGTACGACTACGACGAAATCGACCTCATCCGCGAGGACCTCGCGGCCCGCCCGTTCGAGTCGATGTGGCGCTACGAGGAACTGCTCCCCTTCCCGCAGGACGTCGCCGTCTCGATGGACGAGGGCGCGACCCAGCTCGTAGAGTGTCCGACCCTCGCCGAGGAACTCGGCGTCGGCCGAGTCCTGTTCAAAGACGAGGGCCGCAACCCCACCGGGACGTTCAAGGACCGCGGCCAGACCGCCGCTATCACCGCCGCCGTCCAGCACGGCGCGACCGACGTGGCGCTGAATTCGGCGGGCAACGCCGGGCAGGCCGCCGCAGCGTACGCCGCGCGCGCCGGACTCGACTCGCACGTCTTCCTCCCCTCGCGCGCCGGGTTCGTCAACAAGGCGATGGTGAACGTCCACGGCGGCGACTTGACAGTCGTGGAGGGTCGCATCGGTGACGCCGGACAGGCCTACGCCGACGCGATGGCGGAGAACGACGACTGGTACTCGGTCAAGACGTTCGTGACGCCGTACCGCCACGAGGGCAAGAAGACGATGCTCTACGAACTGGTCGAGCAGAACGACTGGGAAGTGCCCGACGCGGTCGTGTATCCGACCGGCGGCGGCGTCGGTCTGGTCGGGATGCACAAGGCCGCGAAGGAACTCCGCGAGTTGGGCCTCACCGACGAGATTCCCGCGATGTACGCGGCCCAGTCGTCGGGATGCGCGCCCGTCGTCGAGGCGTTCGACGAAGGAAAAGACGTTCACGAAGTCTGGGACGTGCCCGACACCATCTGTGGCGGCATCGAGATTCCCGACCCCGGCGCGAGTCCCATGATTCTCGACGCCCTGCGCGAGAGCGACGGCGGCGCGGTGGCGACCAGCGACGAGGACATCCTCGACAGCGCCATCACGGTCGCCCAGCACGAGGGCCTCGAAATGGGCGCGACCTGCGCGGCGGCCGCCAGCGGCGCGTGGGAACTCGCCCGGCGCGGCGAGTTCGACGACGACGACACGGTCGTCCTGCTCAACACCGGCGCTGGCAACAAGGACGACGACGTGCTCCGGAGTCACCTGATGGGGAAGGGAATCTAGCCGAGACTGCGGACTACCGCTCCACCGTCACGGGGTCCTCGGAAATAATCCACGCGTCGGGCGAGGACTCCGACCGGAGTTCGAGACTGTCGTCGTGGAAGTAAGCGGTGACCCCCCCGCTCGATTCGGACTCGGACATATCCGTTCGGACGTTCGACCGACACATCGTTATTGACCGTCTACTCGCGAGTCAGGCCGAGCGAACTACCGGAGAACGAAGGGTAGGCGATTCGTTCGTCGGCTATCACACTCCGAGGTTCCAGTAGTGGAACAGCCAGAGCAGTCCCGCCGACGCGCAGACGACGGCGGTGTAGTGAACCCTCACGGGGAGACTCCAGTATCCTCGTCGCCACGACCGGACGGCGTACGCTCCGGCCCACAGGGTCGCGACCGCTCCGGCGACCGGGATACCGAACGCGACTTCGAGGCCCGACGGCGGCCGATTGAACGCGCCGTTTCCGGCACTCACAAGCAGTACGACGACCCCGAGGGCGAACACGAGCGGCCAACCGGCCGCGGCACCGCCGACCCATCTCGCTCGTCGCGCGCCGCCCGAGAGCGACGGTCCGCCGCGATACCACCGCCACGCCGCCCCGAGCGGCCACCCGACGACGCCCGAGAGCATCACGAGCGCGGTGGCGGCCGCGAGCTTCGTCTGGAGACCAATCTGCTCGTGCCACGAAATCGGTTTGAACGCGGACTGCTCGACGAGCAGGTGGGTGAGGTCGCCGTCCTCCTCGCGGAACGCGAGCGTCTTCCGGCCGTCGGTGCGACGGAAGACGAGCGGTTCGATTTCGACCCAGCGGTCGGTGGTGTCGCCGTCGTCGGTGACGAGGGTGCCGTCGTCCTCGATTCGCACGTCTATCGTCCGCACCGGACCGAACGCGGTCAACACGGGCTTCTCGTACGTCGTCGCGTCGGTGGCGAGAATCGAACGGTACGACCCTTCGATGTCGTCGGCGCGGGCGGGACGACCGTCCGGACCGGCCGGTTCGTCTGCCTCGACCGGAACGTAGTTGTCGAGGAACGCGTCCGTGAACGCCGAGCGGCCGGTGCCCGCCTCGGCCCCGTTGTACGCGACGAACAGCCCGAGGTCGAGTTCGGGGACCAACAGGAGTTCGGTGGCGAACTGCGGGATGCCGCCGCCGTGCCGGAGGATGCGGATATCTCCTCGACTTCGCTCGAAGAGACCGAACGCGAAGCCGTCGAGGTGCTCGTGGGGCGTGAACCATCGGCGGTGCATCTCGTCGGCGGCCTCGGGCGAGAGGATTCGCCCAACGCGCTCGTCGTCGCCACCGTCGCCGACCGCGCCGCGGTTCAGGTGCGCGAGCAGGAACTGCGCCATGTCCGCCGGGGTCGCACTCATTCCCGACGCCGGGGGAACGTCGGAGAACCAGTTCACTTTCTCGGTGAACGCCTCGCGCGAGTCGGCTCCGAAACCGCCGGGAGCCTGTTCGAAGGTGCTTCGGCCCATGTCCAACGGACCGAACACGTTCTCCGCGACGTACTCCCTGAACGTCGTGTCGGCCACGTCGGCGACGAGTTGGCCGGTGAGCGCGGCGGCGTAGTTGGTGTACTGGGGCGTCTCGCCGGGCGGCCGGACTCTCGCAGGCTGGTGTTCGGACACCGCCTCGTCGAGCGGTCGCAGACGGTCGATGTCGCCGGACGTGTCCCCGCGGACGCGGGCTTCGAACCCGGCGGTGTGGGTCGCGAGGTCGGCGAGCGTAATCGGTCCGTCGTAGGTGTCGGGGACGGACACCGATTCGAGGTACGTGTTCACGTCCTCGTGGGGGTCGATTTCCCCCCGGTCCACGAGTTGCATCGCCGCGGTCCACGTGACGACCTTCGACACCGACGCGATTCGAAAGCGCGTCTCGTCGGCAACGACCGGGTCGCGTTCGTCGAGGAAGGCGTGTCCGTAGCCCTTCGTGAGCGCGACCGACCCGTCGTGGACGACCGACACCGCCGCCCCGGCGAGGTCGTGGTCGTCGAGATGCGCCCGGACCGTCTCGTCTACGAAGGCTTCGAGGCCGTCGAGGTCGGCCGACTGCTCGGTCGTATCGCGGCTACCGGGTCCTTCGGCGCTCGCGGTGTCCGAAGCGCACCCGGCGATGGCCGCGGTACAGGCGGTTCCCGTTCCCGAGAGAAACCGTCGGCGAGAGAGGTGTTGAGACATATCGAGTCGTTATGTCTTTGAAAGAGCATTAGATGTTTTAAATCACTGGGTTCGAATGGCGTCGGAGCGAGAGCACGGAGAGTCCCAGACCGCCCCGGACGCGGAGGTCAATAGAAGTACAGTTCGAACTCGTCGCCACAGTTGTGACAGTCTACCGTCGTCCCCTTCAGGCGCTCGTCCCCGGAGAACTGCTCGCCTTCGGAGACCTCCGGCGTTGGCGCGGCCCCGCGGGGGGGGGGCGCCGCGCCCCCCCCCCCCCCGCCCGTGGGACACCCGATGCTGACCCCCGCTCGCGACATACCCGCTATCGACGCCGTCGCGGACGTTAGTTATACGTCGTCTACTCGGGCACAGACCGTCCGTAGGCGAGCGCGCGACCGGTCGCGCGCTCGCCACGGCGATAGAAGATGGGACAAACTTAAACTTTAGACGGCTCTAAATGCGACCACGAACATGTTGAGCGACGTGATGGAGGACTACCTGAAAGCTATCTACACCCTCCAGACCGAGGACGGCGACCCGGTCGCGACCTCCGCCATCGCCGAGTACCTCGACGTGACGCCGCCGACGGTCACGAGCATGGTCGAAAAACTCGAAGACCGAGGGCTGGTCGAGCGCGAGAAGTACAAGGGGGTCGAACTCACCGCGGAGGGCGAGACGGTCGCGCTCGAAGTCCTGCGCCACCATCGCCTGCTGGAGGCGTACCTGACCGAACACCTCGACTACTCGTGGAGCGAAGTCCACGACGAGGCCGACCGCCTCGAACACCACATCAGCGAGGAGTTCGAGCGCCGGGTCGCCGACGCGCTCGGCGACCCCGAGGTGGACCCCCACGGCGACCCGATTCCGAGCGAGGACCTCGCGCCCATCGCCGAGGACGACACGACCCGCCTGAGCGACCACACCGAGGGCGACACGGTAGTCGTCGCGCGCGTGAGCGACCGCGACGACGAGGAACTCCGGTATCTCTCGAACGCGGGCATCACGCCCGGTACTCGCGTCCGGGTCGTGGGCGTGGCCCCGTTCGGCATGGTGACGGTCCGCGTCGGCGAGCGCGAGACGCCGGAAGCGTCTCCGAACGGCGAGTCTCAGGGACGCGAACAGAGCCTCCCCGAGTCTGTCGCGGCGTCCATCCGCGTCCGGCGCACCGAGACCGAGGGAGCGACCCCCGAGTCCGGGGTGGGCGGTGCGTGACCGGATGGGTCGAAATCGCGGTCGTGGCGGCGGTCGCCCAACTCGCGGTCCTGCCGGGCGAGAAGGTCCAGTTCATCATCGCCGGACTCTCGACCCGGTACGACCCGCTGGTGGTCGTGAGCGCCGCCGGGGCCGCGTTCGCGGGGTGGACCGCGCTCGAAATCTGGTTCGGGAGCGCCCTCCAGTCGGCGCTCCCGCCGGTCGCGCTCGACGCGTTCACCGCGATACTGTTCTTCGTCTTCGCGGTCGCGCTGTGGCGGTCGGCCCCCACGGCGGGCGAGTCGGGGGCTTCGCTCGAATCCGACGGCGGAGTGTCACAGGCCTCCCTCGGCGTGGACCTGCCGACCGTGTTCGGCCGGGACCTCTCGGAGTCGTTCGGCGGCTTCGTCCCCATCTTTCTGCTGATGGCCGCGGGCGAGTTCGGCGACAAGACCCAGTTGGTCACCATCGGACTCGCCGCACAGTACGGCGCGAGTTCGGCCATCTGGGTCGGCGAGATGGCCGCCATCATCCCCGTGAGCCTCGCGAACGCCTACTTCTTCCACCGCTTTTCGGGACGGTTCGACCGCCGGAAGGCACACCTGTTCGCGGCTGGGCTGTTCGGCTTCTTCGCGGCCGACACCGTCCTCGCCATCGCGACCGGGTTCTCGATTTGGGAGCAGGTAGTCGGTGGGGTTTCGGCGGCGGTGCTCGGCGTGATGTGAGTCACCGCTTTTCGGCCCGTTCGAGTGTGTCTGAAAGTCGCTCGGAGTAGAAACTCCGCTCGTACTCGGAGAGTTCGCCCATTTCGAGAAGCCCTGCGACGATTTCTACGAGCGTCTCGACTCTGTAGAGCGGTTCGTTTCGGTCGAAGGAGCTATCGAGGTCGTTCACTTCGCGGTATCCTTCGTAGAGTTTGGCTCGAACGTCCCAGTTGCTACACGGGTCGTGCATCCAGAAGCAGTTGGCCGCTTTCACGAGGTCTCGCTGATTGTGGCCGGAGTAGGCCCGGTCGAAGTCGAGTACTCCCGTCACCTCGCCGTCGCGGAAGAGGACGTTGTCCGGGGAGTAATCGTCGTGGCAGAGAACGGGCCGGAACTCTTCCGGCAGGTCTCCTCCCGACCGGTCGAACAGTCTCTCGACTTCTGTTCCAGCCGTTTCCAGTCCACCTTCTCGCAGGACTCCCGAACTCTCCTCGACGGTACGCTGTATTCGCCGTTTCAGACTCCCTTCTCGAAATCGTCGGACGGATGGATATCCGCCGTCGAACCGTATCCAGCCTGCCGTCTCGAAGTGCCTGACGTTGTGTATCTTCGCTAGGTATCTCCCCGCGTTCAGGACTTTTTCGGGAGACACGTCGCGCTCCGCCGTTTTGCCGGGTAGCTTTTCGACGAGCGCGTATTTTCTCCCGTCGAACGCGGTCATCTTCTCCGTCACGAGGTTCGGGACGGGTATCTCGGAGTTCTGCAACGCGGCGTAGCAGTTCAGGCCGCGTCTCAGAGAGTCCCGTCGGTCCTTGTCCGCGTCGGACGCAAACTGGAGTACGTACTCCCCACCGGCACAGTCGAGTTCGTACGTCTCGTGTAGCAGTCCCGCGTCTACTCGCGTGACCTCCGTCGGGGACTCTCCCAGTTCCCGTTCCGCTATCGAGACGATTTCGTCCATCGAATCTACGGCTACCCGTTCGAAGTGGAGTCGTTTACCGTTTGCCACCGATTTACGCGCCCCGGTCGCCGCAGTTCCGGTTTAGGAGAACTTTTCAGAGCCGACTCCCAACTCCGAACTCATGCAACTGCTGGTCTCGGCGCTGGCCGGGGTCGCGCTCGGTCTCTCGCTCGCGGCCCCGCCCGGACCGATGAACGCCGTCATCGCCGAGGAGAGCGTCCTCCGAGGGTGGCGGTCGGGCTTCCGGGCTGGTCTCGGCGCGATGACCGCCGACGCCTGCTTTTTCGTGCTGGCGCTTCTCGGGGTCGTCGCGGTCGTCCGTGACCTCCCGACGGTCAGGGGCGCGCTGTTCGGCGCTGGCGGAGTTCTGATGCTCTACTTCGCCTACGGCGCGGCGAGCGACGCGAGCGCCGCGTTCACCGGCGAGGATGTCACTTCGGCCGACGAGAGCAAGGGCTTCCAAAAGGCGTTCGCGCTCGCGCTCACCAACCCCTTCCAGATTCTGTGGTGGCTGACCGCGGGCGTCGGCCTGCTCGACCCCGGCACGTTCTCGCTCGACGCGCTCGGCATCACCGTGGCGACCGGAAGCCCGGTCATCGTGGTCGGCTTCTTCGCGGGCATCGCGCTCTGGATTACCGGCTTCCCGGCCGCGCTGGTCGCCGCCGGACGCCGCGTGGACGCGTTCGCGCCCGCGGTCGCGTACCTCAGCGCGGCGGTGCTGGCGCTCGCAGGCGTCTCGTTCGTCTGGGAGTCGGTGCGGATGCTCGGATAACCCTACGGCCGATTGTAGTTTCGCGGGTCCGACTCCGTCTCGTGGTCCATCTCGGGCACTTCGGATTCGAGCCACTCGCGGAACCACTTGACGCGCTTGAGTCGCTCGTGGACGATGCTCTCGGCGGTGTCGCTCTCGATTCGCGTGGCCGCGTCCTTGCCCCGCTCCATCACCCTATCGACCATCTCGGCGGCGTCCATGTGGGTCCGGGCTTCGTACCCCATCCGGAGCAGCATCAGCGCGGTGCCGTTCGCGCCCACCTTGTCGAGCAGGTCGGCCTCGATGAGACACTGAGCTTCCTTCGAGAGGTTCGTCAGGTCGCCCTGATACGAGTGATTCTCGACGGCTTTGCACACCTCCTCGATGAACGACTCGGGAAAGTCGCCGTGGGTTTCGAGGTACTTCCGAGCGATGCGCGCGCCCTCCTCGGCGTGGACCTCCTGGTCGGCGTCGAGTTTGGCGATGTCGTGGAACAGCCCCGCGACCCGGACCACATCGACGTTCGCGCCCTCCGCCTCCGCGATGGTCTCTGCGAGGTCGACCACGTTGAGGATGTGGTTGAATCGGTACTCCGCGGAGTGCCACGGGTACCACCGCATTCGGCCGCCGCCGTCCTCGTTCTCGACGCTGGCGGCGAGATACTCGTACACGAAATCCTGCATCGCCTCGTACTCCGACTCCGTAATCGGCGACTCCTTGATTTCAACTCCCACAGAACCACCTCAGTTGACCGAACTCCGTACTCATTGTTACTCGTATAAACGTATGATTGACTCTTTAGAGTTACGACGCCCAAACGAGTAGGGAGATTCGGTCGCGACACCTCGTTCACGGGCGACGTTCCACCCGGCCAGTCCTACGCGTCGTCCAGCACGAACTCGATTCGCTCGGTGTCCGCGCCCTTCGAGGTGCGGTCGGTTATCCGGACGCGCCCGATTTCGCCGAGGCTATCGACGTGGGTGCCGCCGCACGGGCAGTAGTCGAACGCTTCGACCTCGACCACCCGGAGCGGGTCCACGTGGTCCGGAATGAGGTGGAGGAGCGACCGTCCTTCGTCCACCCGCGATTCGACTTCCTCGCGCGGGCGCTCGGCTTTCGTCACCGACAGGTCGCGCTCGATGGCTTCGTTCGACAGTTCCTCGATGGTCTCGACGTCTTCCTCGGAGAAGTCCACCGGCTCGAAGTCGATTCGCGACCGGTCGGCGTGAATCTGGTTTCCGGCGGTCTCGCCGCCGAACTCGTCCAAGACGACCCGCGAGACGACGTGCTGGGCGGTGTGCATCCGACGGTGGGCGTCGCGGCGCTCGGCGTCGATTTCGCCCCGGACCGTCTCGCCCGAGTCGGGAACCTCGCCTTCGATTTCCGCGACGTAGTGGCGCACGTCGCCGTGGTTCTTCCGGACGTTCGTGACCTCGGCGCGGCCGCCGTCCCACTCCAGCGCGCCGTGGTCGGCTGGCTGGCCGCCGCCTTCGGGATAGAAGTAGGTGCCGTCGAGGACGACGTACTCGTCGGTCGCCTCCGCGACCGTCGCTTCGAACTCGGTCACGCCGTCGGCGTCGGGAAGGTACCGCTGCTCGCTCATGAGTGACCGAAGGCCCCCCAACGTCTTAACGGATAGGCTGTCGGTAAGTCGCTCAGACCGTCGGGCAGGCGGGCCCCCCGGGGGGCCGCCGCGGCGGGCCCCCGGCCGACGAAAGAGCCCCACCC
>NZ_ML974134.1:261795-265878 GCF_004143485.2 Halorussus amylolyticus
TGGGCTGCCGGCCCGCCCCCCCCCCGGGGGGGCGGGCGCCCGCCGCGCCCCCCCCCCGCGGCGCACGACTGCCCGACGAATCAGCCGAACCAACCGCCGACTCGCCGGAGGAGTCGCACGACTGTCGGAAGTTCGGGCCGTTCGTCGCTCGCGTCGGCGCGCGCGACCGGACGCTCCCGAGAGCGGTCGTCGTCCTCGGAGCGGGGACGGCCGCGCTCGCGCGACCGGAACAGGTCGCGGGTCGAGAGCGCGAACAGCGACCCGCATATCACCAGCCAGACGGCCGGGGGCGACCGGGACGCTCGGCGAGCGCAGACGTACCCGACGCCGAGGAGGAGGACTGACGAGCCTGCGAACCACGTCAGCTCCATCGTGAGTCGTCGGTTCGGGTCTCGTCATCTCGATTCGGTGTCGGAACGGGGGGCATTCGCGACGAAAGACGAGACCGAACGGCTTTGTTATGCGTCGCTTGGGGCGCTCGCACCGAGAACAGCGCGAACCTGAACCGAACCCTCGGCCGCGGTAATCGGTCGCTACTGGCTGACGGGCGCGGTTAGGGGCTATCTCGGCGAGACCGTTGATACGGCCGGCCGTTGACCGTCTGCGGGCATAGTGGGGAATTCCACGCAGGACGCGCCGAAACGCCGCGTCCTGTGAACTGACGGCGGCGCGACTGGCGAGTCACTCACCGACGAGCTGACCGAGGCGCTGGAACTCCGCGACGAGTAGCGTCGAGAGTCGGCTACTCCGTCGAGTCGTCGGACTCCGAGGGCGTTGTCTCCTCGGCTTCGGCGTCTATCGACCGGATTTCGTCGGCTCCACAGTCCGGACAGTCGTCGCGCGCGGTGTGAAAGCGTGCGCCGCACGCCGCACACTCGTAGGCGGCCGCCTCGTCGGCGGCGCTCTTGGCGTCCTGCTTGAACTGCTCGACCTGTTTTCCGAGTTCCTTGAAGAGGCCCATGCGTTGGGTTCCCATTCGGAGCGAGAATGGAAAAGGATTGGCGTCGGCTGCCGGTCTCGAATTAATATAAAATATTTTATATAGTCCCGGGCGGATTCGAACCGCCGTCATAGGCTCGCTTCCGTGACGGCTTGTAACCCAGTCACGTCCAAAGGCCCATATGATTGGCCACTACACCACGGGACTGCACTCGATTCTAACGGGACAATCCACTTGAACGTATCGCAATCGAAAGCACGTGGGATGAAGACTCAGTCGGCTTCGCCCTGTCGCATCAGTTCGGCGCACATGTCGGCCTCGGCGTCGAAGCAGTCGGGGCACTGGGGTTCGCGGTCGATGATGGTGTCGAGTCGCTCGGCCACCGTCTCGTCGATGACGCTTTCGAGCGCCTTCGCTTCGGCGGGGAACTCCTCGACTTCGAGGACGTTCTTGAGGAAGCGTTCGATTATGCAGTAGGTCTGGAGCGCCTCGCGGGCGCGGGTCTCGCCGTCGTCGGTGAGGCTGACGCCCTTGTACTTCTCGTGGTCCGCGAGACCGCGGTCCTGTAGCTTACCTATCATCTCGTTGACGCTCGCCGGGCTCACGTCGAGTCGGTCGGCCAGCGTCCCGGTCGATGCCGGTCCGCCTTCCATCCGCTGTACGAGGTAAATCGATTTCAGGTACTGGTCTGCGGTGTTCATTCTCGGGCCTCCATGACCGCGGCGACTTCTTCGACGCCTTCGGCCTCCTCCTCGCGAATCTCCTTCAGGGTGTCGAGGAGTTCCTCGCGGTCGAGACCGAAGGTAGCGTCGTTCGATTCGATGGCTTCGATGAGGTCGTCGTAGAATTTGTACGCGGTCTCCTCGCCGTTGAGTTGGTCGTAGAGGATACCGTCGAAGTCCTCGGGTCGCGTCTGGGCGTAGTGGGCTTCGACCAGCGCTTCGACCTCCGAGAGCGGTACCGGGTCGGCGTCGAGTCGGTCCACGAGCGCTTCGAGGCGTTCGCGGTGGTCGGCCGACTCCTCGCGGGCCTCCGCGAGGAGTTCTTCGATGTCGGCGTCTCGCTCGTCGGGCGAGAGCGTCTCGTAGTGACGAGCCGCCCGCACTTCGACGACCTCCTCCAGCACGACGCCGATTTGGAGCAGGCGGGCGAGTTGGCGGTCGGTCGAGACGCGGTGGCCGACGCTCACGCCGACCACCCACGCTCGAACGGCAGTGCGACAGTCATCGTGGGTAGGTCGGGTGGTCGGGGACTTAACAGATGTGGTTGCTCGCGGTTTCGAGGCCGGTCGCACACTGCGGAGACGAAAAATGAAGGTCCGACCGAATCAGCCGAGTCGCGCGGCGATTTTCTCTTCGAGGTCGTCGCGGAACTCCTCGACCGCAATCTCCTCGAACACCGGGACGAAGAAGCCCTCGACCAGCATGTCCCGCGCGGATTCCGAATCGACCCCGCGAGAGGTCATGTAGAAGAGGTCCTCTTCGTCTATCTGGCCCACGGTCGCCGAGTGGCTCGCCTCGGTGTCGTGGTTGTTGATGATGAGCTTCGGGGAGGCGTCGGCCTCGCTCTCGTCGCTCAACATCAGCGTGTTCTCGCGCTGGTAGGAGTTGGTGTCCCACGCTTCGGTGCCAACGTCCTGAACGCCCTCGTACACCGACCGCGCGGCGTCGTCGAGGACGCCACGGGTCACGAGGTCGGCGGTCGTGTGGGCGGCGTTGTGCCAGACTCGAACCGCGATGTCGAAATGCTGGTCGTTGTGGCCGAAGAAGGCACCGACCGTCTTGGTTTCGGAGCCTTCGCCGTCGAGTTCGGTCTCGACGGACGACTTCGTGAGTCGCGAACCGAGATGGCCTTCAATCCAGTTGACGGTGGAGTAATCGGCCGTCTCGGCACGCTTGAGCGTGTAGTTGTACGTCTCCTCGTCCAAGTCTTGGAGGGAACCGTACTGGACGTGGCTGTTCTCCCCGGCCGCGATTTCCACGATGCCGGAGTAGTAGCGCTCGCCCTCAATCGACTCCCCGGTGTCTTGGCGCTCCAGAATCGTGACCGAACTCGACTGCTCGGTCACGACGAGCGTGTAGTTGAACAGCGACTGGGAGTTCTGCGTGGTTCGGATGGTCACGTCCTCGGCAGCGACGTTCCGCGGGACGTACACGACGGTTCCCGTGCTGAACAGCGCGGTCGAGAGCGCAGTCAGGTAGTTCTCCTCGGGGTCCACGACCGACGCGAAGTGGTCCTTCAGGAGGTCCTCGCGCTCGCTTACGGCCTCCGAGAACGGAAGCACTTCGACCTCGTCGGGTCCGAGTTGGTCCTTCTCCTCGGCCGCGTTCAGCGGGTCCACGAAGCTCTCGTAGTCGAGCGCGTCGAGGTTAGTCCAGTCGCGACCGGGCGTTCGAATCACGTCAGGCATTTCGAGGTCGTCGAGCGCCTCGAGCGCGTCGAGTCGCGTTTCGAGGAGCCAGTCGGGCTCGTCGAGGCTCTCGGAGATTTCTCTGACGGTCTCCTCGGAAATCGTCTCGTGGACTTGGGTCGCAGTCATCCGAGGCTCCCCTCCATTTCGAGTTCGATGAGTCGATTGAGTTCGACGGCGTACTCGATTGGGAGTTCTTCGGTGATGGGTTCGATGAACCCCGAGACAATCATCTGCTTGGCGTCGTCATCGTCCAATCCACGCGACTGGAGGTAGAAGACGTCCTCGTCGCCGATTTTCCCGACCGTCGCCTCGTGGGCGACGTCCACCTTCGACTCTTCGATTTCCATGTACGGCATGGTGTCGGACGTGGATTCGTTGTCGAACATCAGCGCGTCGCACTCGACTGCGGTCGAGGAGTGCTCTGCGCCGTCGGCGATGTGGACCAGCCCGCGGTAGTTCGTACGCCCACCGTCCTTCGAAATCGACTTCGATTCGATGGTGGAGTTGGTGCGCGGGGCGTTGTGGTAGACCTTCGCGCCGGTGTCGATGTCTTGGCCTTCGCCCGCGAACGCGATGGAGATGTGGTTCGCGGAGGCTCCGGGACCCTTCAGAATCGAGCAGGGGTAGAGCATGGTGGCTTTCGACCCCATACTGCCCGAAACCCACTCCATGCGTCCGCCCTTCTCGACGAGCGCGCGCTTGGTGTTGAGGTTGAAGGTGTTTTTCGACC
>NZ_ML974135.1:0-34888 GCF_004143485.2 Halorussus amylolyticus
TCCCGCCACTCCAGACCGCGCCGTGAAGCGCGGCGAATTTGTTGTCGCTCGGGGGGACACAGGAGGTCATGAAGTGTTCTTTGACGAGGTCGGGATGCTCCTTGACGGCCTCGTCCATGTTCATGAATACCACACCTTTGTCCTCCCACTGCTCCTGCATGTTCTGGTAGACGACCTCCGACTCGTACTGCGCGCCGACCCCGGAGAGGGCTTTGCGCTCGGCCTCGGGAATGCCGAGTTTCTCGAAGGTGTCCTGAATCTCCTCGGGCAGGTCGTCCCAACTGTCCGCGCCCTCGCGTTTGTCAACGTCGGGGCGGATGTACGGCACGATTTCCTCGACATCGAGTTTGGTGAGGTCGGGTTGGCCCGGCCAGTCGGTCGGCAGGGGCATGTTCTGGTAGTGTTCGAGCGCGCGCAGCCGCCGCTCGCGCATCCAGTCGGGCTCGTCCTTGTCCTCGCTGATGAGCCGCACGACCTCCTCCGTGAGGCCCTTGTCGGACTTGACCGCGGCGCGCTGTTCTTTCTTGAACTCGAAGCGCTCTTCGGTGTTGGTTTCTTGTAGCTCTTCGTCGGTACTCATGTGGTCGTAGGTGGGTACCGAAGCTCCTTAACTCCGGCGTCAGATTGGGGTTTGAAGTAACCGAAATCGGTTACGTATCCGCGAAAAGTGGCCGTCTACGTGTTCGTCTCGACGTTGGTGTCGGTGTTGGTGTCGGCGTCGGGCGAGCTAACGTCCGATTCGACCGTCTCCACGTCGGGGTCGCTCATCTCGTTCAGTTCCTCTTCTATCTCCTGGCGGCCCTTCTTGAACTCGCCCATCGCTTCGCCGGTAGAACGTGCGAGCTTCGGAATCTTGTTTGCGCCAAACAGCAGGACGGCGATGAGGAGAATCACCATCATCTCCATCCCGCCGGGAATCGGTCCGAACAGTGGAATCATCTGTGCCATCTCTATCTCCATCGTTCCGGGCCTCACTTGTAGGCTTTTCCCCTCGCACGGGTGTTTTCGGTGACCGTTCGCGCGTGAAAATAAACCCGACACTGGACGCCGGCCCGTCCCCGCGCTCGCGGCGCTCGCGCGCCGGTGAAATCCCACTTTTTATTTCGTCTCGCCGAGCGGAGTCAGCCGTGAACGACCCCGCTGCTGCCGCCAATCCCACCGGCCCCGCCGACCCCGCGGAGCGTGCGCGCGAGCACGTTCTCGACGCGCACGCCGGGACGGTCGAAATCGTACTGGCCTGTGCCGATGCGGTCGCGTCGGAGTGGCCCGACGGGTCGGCGACCGACCGAGGCGCGGTCGCCGACCCGCTCCGTCGGGCGCTCGAAGCCGCGGATGCGTGGGCGCGCCTGCCCGACGCACTCGCGGGCGCGGTGCGCGCGGCGGGGTTCTCGCTCTCGGCACCGCCGGTCGCGGCCCCGCCCTACGTCGCGGTCACGAGTCGCGGGCCGGTCCTTCGCGCGACCGTTCCGGCGGGTCGGCTGGTCGTCCTCCTGTGTACGTTCGACGTCGAGCGCGGCGATTCGACTCGGTACGTTCGGGGAGCGACGACGCCCGATTCGGCGGTTCGCGCGACGTTCAAACCGCGACGGGACGCGAGATAATCCAGAGCGACAGCACGGTGTAGCCGACCATCAGTACGGTCAGCGGCGCGTGCGTCCGGCCGATTCGCGAGATTTCGAGTCGCTCGACGACGCCGTGGGCCGCGACCACCGCGACGACGTGGCCCGCAACGACGAGCAGGACTTGCACCGCCCAGAACACGGAGAGCGGGAGCCACGCGAGGGGCGCGATTTCCGGCCCGCCGACCAGTCCCACGAAGTCGCCGAGTCGCGTGAGGACGAACGCCGCGTTGTGCGCGAGTTCGTAGCCGACCGCGATGGGGAGAACCGTCGGCGCGATTGCGAGGGCCGTCGTCGCTCGCGATTCGGCGCGACGACCGCCCTCGCAATCGCTGGCAATCCGTCGGGTCAGGCGCGCGACGCCGACGAACGCCGCGAGGAAGCCGAGGTAGCCGAGCAGGTAGACGACCACGGAAATCGCGGGACCGACTCCGATGGCGTCCCTGACCGCGAAGACGAGCGTCTGGTACTCGGGGGTGCTGGCGAAGCCGTCGAAGCTGACGGTGTACACCGTCGCGACGACGAACGCCGCGAGCGCGCCGGACGCCACCGGGGTCCGGCAGGCGGCCCACGGCGCGCGAACCGAGAGTTCGAGACCGCGCTCGGTCCGGGTTGGCTCCACCGGCGCGACCCGGCCGAACAGTCGATAGAGGACCGCGAGGAAGTCGGCGCGACGGAGCCACTCCGGGCCGAAAACAACGGCTCCGAGGACCATCGCGGTCGCGTAGCCCGCGAGCAGAACCGCGGTCGTCGCGGGGCGACTCGGGACCACGGTCAGATTTTCGAGGACGCCCACGACCACGAGGAAGCCCGCGAGCGCGGGCCAGTCGCCGAGTCGGTCGGGGTAGGACGCGAGCCCGACCCGCCCGCCCTCCAGTCTGGTCAGGCCGTCGTAGAGGGTTCGCCACGGCGAGAGATGGGGCCACGGGTCGCCGACGAGCGCGGCCACGACCGCGAGGCCCTTCAGCCAGAGCGCCCACACGAACACGGTCGCGACGTTCTCGGCGGGCGTCTGCGTTCCGAACAGGCCGACGAACAGCGCGCCGACGAACGCGAGCAGGAAGCCGACGCGCGCCACTGTCCGAATCGCGTCGGCGACCCAGTGAGATACGACGACCGAGCGGGCCGAACCGACCGACTGGGTCGCGCCGACTGACCGACCGGACATCGAGAGGAGGACGGCGGTGAGCGCCACCGTCGTTCCCGCCCCCGCGTACAGCAGACCGAGCGGAATCGGCGCTTCGAACCGCGTCGTCACGGTGTGGGCGCTGGCGACACCCGAAAGCCCAAGGAGCGCGACGACCGCGAGGGTCGCGGCGAACGAGCGACCGGCGAGTCTGCGAGACGACGCCATGTTCGACTCTCGCCGCCCGGCGGCAAAAGGCGCGTCGGTGTCGGTCCGCGAGTGCGCCCGCACCGCGGGCGCACTCGCGGGCGGAGGCCAGCCACCCGTGAATCCGCCCTCGAAAAACACCGGAAACGCCGGTGTCGGCTTCGGACCCGCGGCTCAGTTGAGCCGCGGGTCCGGAGCCGCTATCTCGGTGCCACACCGGGGACAGACGTACCTCGACCCGCCCTCGACCGCGAACTTCCGGGTCGGGCCGACGTACCAGCAGTTCGGACACCGGCGGACGGGAAGTTTGAGCATCCGGTCGCTCAGACACCGCGCGCCATGAAAGGCCTTCCCCCGAAAGACACCGGAAACGGTGGTGTCGGTCGCTGTGCGCTCGGTGCACTTCTTCGCTCACGGCGCGAACTCGAACTCGCCGTCCTCGCCCGCCGGTTCGGACTCGACCGTCGCGCCCCTGTCGGCGACTCGCGCGAGGAACTCCGGCGGGAGGTCGTCCACGTCGCCGACGTGGACCCGCCAGAGGTTCGCGTACAGGCCCTCGCGCGCGAGGAGTTGGTCGTGGGTGCCCCGCTCGGCGACCCGTCCCTCGTCGAGGACCACGATTTGGTCGGCGTCACGAACCGTCGAGAGTCGGTGGGCGATGGCGAACGTGGTCCGGTCGGCCGCGAGCGCGCCGAGGCTCCGCTGGATGAGCGCCTCGGTTTCGGCATCGACGTGGCTCGTCGCCTCGTCGAACACGAGGATGTCGGGGTCCTTGAGAACCGCCCGCGCGATGGCAATGCGCTGGCGCTGGCCGCCCGAGAGTTTGACGCCGCGCTCGCCGACCTCGGTGTCGTAGCCCTCCGGGAGATTCTGGACGAACTCGTGGGCTTCGGCGGCTTTCGCGGCCGCTTCGATTTCCCCGCTGTCGGCATTGAAGCTCCCGTAGGCGATGTTCTCGGCGACGGTGCCGTCGAACAGGAACGGCTCTTGGCTCACGTACCCTACGGTGCGACGGAGGCTCTGCGCGCTCACGTCCCGAACGTCGGTGCCGTCGATGCGAATCGCGCCCTCGTCGGGGTCGTAGAGCCTGAGCAGGAGCTTGAGGAGGGTGGACTTCCCTGCACCGGTCGGGCCGACGACGCCCACCGTCGAACCGCCCGGTACGTCGATGTCCACGTCCGAGATGGTCGGTTCGTCGGCGTCGGCGTCGTCGTAGCCGAAGGTCACGCCGTCGAACTCGACGGCCCCCTCGGTCACGGTGAGGTCGGGCGCGTCGTCGCGCTCTGAGAGGACGGTCTCCTCGTTCAGCAGGTCGTAGACGCGGGCGCTCGACGCTTCGGCGCGCTGGTAGCCGTTGATAATCTGGCCGAACTGGGCGATGGGCCAGATGAACTGCTGGGTGTAGATGACGAAGGTGACGAACTCGCCGGGCGTGAGCGACCCAGAGAGGAACAGCGGCGGGCCGACCAGCACCCAGTACCCCCCGACCGCGAAGGTGAGCGCGAACCCCAGTCCCGAGACGACAGAGAGCGTCGGGAAGAACGTGATTCGGGTGCGAATCGCGTCCCAGTTGGCGTCGAAGTACTCCCGGGAGGCGTCGGCGAATCGCTCGGCCTCGAACCGCTCGGTGCTCTCGGTCAGGATGGTCTCCATCCCGCCGAGGTTGTTTTCGAGGCGGGTGTTGAGCGCGCCGACGCTGGCGCGCATTCTGGCGTACTTCGGCTGGACGATGCCGACGAACCGATAGGTGAACAGCGCCAGCACCGGCACCGGGACGAGCGCGATGAGCGCCAACTGGGGGTTCAGCGCGACCATAATCGCGCCGATGCCCGCCACGACGACGAGGATGCGGAGCGCCGCGCTCACGCCGTCGTTCAAAAAGGATTCGAGCTGATTCACGTCGTTGCTCAGTACGCTCATGAGTTCGCCGGTCCGGCGCTCCTCGAAGAAGGCCATGTCGAGCGACTGGACTCGGTCGTAGGCCGCGGTTCGGAGCGCGTGCTGGACGTTCTGCGCGAAGGCGTTCCACCCCCAACTCTGGAGCCACGAGACGGCTCCGCCGAGAACCGTCGCGCCGACCAGAATCCCTATCGAGAAGAGGAGTTGGTCGGTCGTCCCGGTCGGAATCCACTCGCCGGGCACGAGCGGGAGCCGGTACGGTCCCGCGCCGAGAAACACCGCGTCTATCGTCACCCCGACCACGAGCGCCGGAAGCAGTCCGAGCAGCCGAGAGACGATAGTTCCCACGACTCCGACGGCCCCGTATCGGGCGTTCGGGCGTCCGAATTCGGTGTAGAGACGCCACATCGGGCGGTCGGCGGGCGAGTCGTCGGTTGCGTCCATCGGTGGTGGTAAGCGGTCAGTCGTTATGTGTCGTTCGTCGGGAACGCTACCCGAATCGCCCGGTGAATCGTCTGCCGAGAAACGGCCGGTGACACAACCCACCGAAAATAGACAGTGACGCAAACCACCGCGAACCGCCCGACAACACAGTTCACCGGAACGCGCTCGGTGTATCATTCTCGGGGGTGGGAATGAAAGGGGCCGCCCGGTCGCGCTTGCCTTGGTCGTCTCTGCGGGCCAGTATTTCCGTGCGGGTGTTGCTGAGAGCGCGGAAATATCCCGCAGAGCGACCGCGACCGGGCGGGGGCTTTCGAAGTCCGATTTACTGAGTTTATGCGATTTCTAACGTAAGTGAACAGCAAGTCGTCTCGCCATCCCCAAACCGGCAGAACCGAGCGCGGACCCAGTACTTACGTCGCTCGCGGACCACTTCCGAGGTATGCCCACAGTAGCAATCGTCGGCGGCGGCCCCGCTGGACTCAGTACCGCCCTGTTCACCGCGAAGAACGACCTCGATACGGTCGTGTTCGACACCGACGAGACGTGGATGCACAAGGCGAGACTGTACAATTACCTCGGCATCGACGAAATCGACGGAAGCGAGTTCGTCGAGAAGGCCCGCTCGCAGGTCGAGCGCTTCGACGGCGACCTTCGGGTCGGCGAGGAGGTCACGGGCGTCGAGCAAGACGGCGACGGTTTCGCGCTCACCACGGACGACGGCGAGTACGACGCCGAGTACGTGGTGTTCGCCACCGGGACCGACACCGACCTCGCCGAATCGCTCGACTGCGCCACGACCGACGAGGGTCTCGTGGACGTGAATCTCCAGATGCAGACGAGCGTCGAGAACGCCTACGCCGTCGGGTCGATGATTCGCAATCAGACCTGGGAGGCCATCATCTCGGCGGGCGACGGCGGTGCGGCCGCGCTCGACATCCTGAGCACCGAAGCGGGCGAACCGGTCCACGACTTCGACACGCCCGACAGCGAGTAGGCAGTCCTCCTTACGCCCCGTATCTTCCGCGCTCCGATTCTCACACCTCCGATTCCCTCTGTCCCGCCGTTCACACATCACGAACGGATTCGACCGAATCTCAGACGGTCGTTCGAATCAGGTCGCCGACCTCCGCCGTAGTCGGCGGCGTGGCCCGAGCTATCGAGTCCACGAGAACGTACTGACCGAGTTCGCGAGTGAGCCACTCGACCGAGATGTCGTCGTCTGTGTCGTGGCGTTCGAGTCGGTCGTCGGCGTACTCGATACCGGCCGCGGCGTCCGCGAGAATGTGTCGGCCGAGGTTCGGATTCGACCCCGACTCGACCGCCGCTTCGACCGACTGAATCGCGCCGTTCCGAAGGTCTCGAACGTCGCCCGCGCTCTCGACGGTCACGTAGTCGCCGTCCTCGGCGCGCTCGCGGAGCGATTCGAACGCCCGAATGCGGACCAGCGTCTCGTGGACGGAGCGGACGGCACTCGCGTACTGACCCGTCTCGCGCTCTCCTTCGACTCCGTGGGCGTAGTCGATGGGGTGGAGGAGGTCGCTCAGCGCCGAAGCGACCGGCGTGTCCTCGATGTCGCGGTCCACGAGCGACGACGCGCCTCCGGAGTGGTCGTGAGGGACGGCCTCGCGCCGGTCGTCGAGTAGTCCCGAGAGCGACTTCACGGCGGTTTCAAGCCCGTTTCGAACGTCTCGCGTCTCGTCGAGCGACGACTCGTATCGGTCGAAGAGGTATCCGGCGTCGTCGAGCGCGGCGCGCGCGTGTTCGACTTGCCCCGCGAACTCACCAATCGTCACCGGGTTCTCGGGTTCGTTGTCGCTCCGTCTGACACCGCTTTGGACCTGTCGAACTGCGGACGCCACCAATTCCTCGATTCGCGCGTGGGCTACCACCGCGCGAATCGAGTCGTCGCCGACGTAGCGCCACCGGCCGCGGAACGTCTCGACGCCGTTTCGGACCTCGGACGCAATCTCTCGCACGTCCCCGCTCGTGAGGCCGCTGTCGATGGTCTTCCACCCCGCCGCGACCGCTCGGGCGGACTCGCGCGCCCCTCGAATCTCGGCCGCCGATTCGACGCCTGTCTCCGCACGTTCCGCCCGTTCGAGGTGTTCGTTCGCTTGCTCGTGCATGGACGTGAGTTCCGCCCGAATCGCACCGTTTGGAATCTCGTCGGCGTCGAACGGCGCGGGAACCGATTCGAGGTCGTCCCGAGCGCGGGCCGCCGTCGCGTCGAGGTGCGACTGCTCGATGCGAACCGGGAACCGCTCGGACACGGTCGGAACGTCGCCCGAAATCGCATCGCGAAGGTCGTCACCGTCGATTTCCGGCGGGTCGTCCTCGAAGAAGTCGCTTCCGAAGCCGCCACATCCGGCGAGGGTCGCGCTCCCCGCGAGCGCCAAAAAGCCGCGCCGGGTGGCGGCCGACCTGTCACGCGTCATCGACCGTCCTCCGTGGTTTCGGTGGTGTTTGCGGTCCCGCTGGTCTCTGCCGTCTCGGTCGTGCTGGTCGCGGATTTCGGGCCGAGGTCGGGCGCTTCGGTCGTGGCCCTCTCCTCGCGGGGGCGCTCGCGCCGACAGCCGCTGCTGCTCCACCCCGACCCGTGGCTGTTGACGTGCTCGGGGTCGATTCGTTCGGGAATGCGAATGAGGGTCGAAACCGACACTCTGGCGTCCGCGTCGCACGACACGTCGGCATCGCGGTATCCGCCACCGTACTGTGTGTCGATATCGGTGTCGGACCACGTCACCGAACAGAGTTCGAGGGTCTGACACTCGCCGACCGGGCGAGTTTCGACGTAGAGCGTCTCGGCGTCGAAGTCGGTGTTCGCCACGAACTTGCGGGCTTCGTCCGCACCATCGACGTCGCCGAACCACACGCGGGCGGCTTCGCCCTCCGTCGCGACGAATCCGCTCCGGCGTCCGCTCTCCGGGCGCGTTTCGGGCGGTGATTCGGCCGTCGTCTCGTCGTTCGAGTCGTCTTCGTCGGTGGGAAGTACGACGGGTGATTCCTCGCCGGAGTCTCGGAGCATACGGTGGTCGGGAACCGGTCCGTCGTTCGGTCGATTCGAATTCGTCGCCGTTGCCGACGATGAAGACGACTGCTCTATCGACTCTCCGCACCCTGCCATCGCCGTCAGGAGGCCGACGGTGCCGTGGAGGAGGCGTCTGCGAGTGGTAGGGACCATGTTATTTGTCGTTCGGTGACAGAATATGAAGCTCCCGAATTCGACCGGTTTCGTGGTTACCGACATAGCGAATTATTTGAATTATTTCAAATATATGTAAATTTAGACATCGAAATTAAATATTGACTATTCGCATACATAAATTTATAATGGTGTAGTATTTCTATTTTCATTGCAATGGAAGATAAAAATAATATTACGCGACGGAAAACCCTCTCGGCTACTGCCGGAATCGGCAGTGCGTTAGTCGGAGTTCCGGCCGTCGTGGCAGGCGACCCGAGCGGAAACGAAAATTCGGACGACCCGTCGGTAGCAGAACTCAAGGAATCGCTCCGAGAGTCCGAACACATAGTCGCGGAACCGGAGGCGTACCATCGGTTTACCGAAGAGTCGGTCTCCTTCGACTCTCTCAGTGCTTCCGACCTTCCCGACGACCCCGAAATCTACTTCGGGGAGTACAAGAATGCGGAAGCACCGTCGGGTAAGTACGTCGAAGTTGGAAGTCCGACCGAACTGCAACAGCGCGACGTTCCCCTAGCCCTGCAGGGAGAAGCTGAGAGTCGTGTTGTTGGAGAGAACAACGTCGTAGAACCGGAGGTTAGCGACTTCTTCTACGTGGAAGGAGACGTCGGCTCGGCGACCCTCGAAGCCCACGGTCACGGTATCACCGTCGATGTGGCCGTCGGTGCCGGTCTCACAATCGACCTGATAACTTCGGACCTTCAGGTCGGTGCTACCCTCTCGATGGACATCACGTTCACCGTCAACGGGGTCAGCTTCACCGTGAGTCCCGTAAGCTTTGGCGTGTCCGCAGGACCGAGCGACAGAGATGGATACTGCATCGGTCCGATAGGTATCGATTGGGGGTACCTGCCCGGCGGAGAAGTCGAACTGTGCGGGTCCTTCCAAATCAACTCACATCCCAACGGCGAAATCAGCCTCGTCTTCTCGGTCGGCGGGCTCGATGTCTGTGCGGACCCGTGTCCGGGAATCAACTGTCCCGTTTGTGCGTCGGTGGTGGCGAGTTCGATCAGCTTCGAGACTCCCAGCTTCGACCCGAACCCCTTCTAGCGTTCGTCGGACGACCGGGAACCTTCTAGTCGTCCAAACGCTTTCCAGAATTTTTCGGACGATGCGAACGCATCAGTGTTGTCACCTACGATTCTGGGACTCCGGTGTGGTTTAGACTACTGTTTTCTGACCGCGCATCGGCTCTGTCGCGGTCTCGCGTACGACTGCGTTCCACGGGCAGTGAGTGCTCTGCCCGGGCCGATGCGAAGCGTGCAAATTACCGGATTCACCCGGACGTGGAGAACGCGAGTATCAAGAAGACGACGAGGAGGGCGGCAAAGGTAGCGACGTACCCGAGAGCCACGCGTCCCGATAGTTCAATCGTCTCGGATGGCTCCGACGGCGTAAACCATGCGGCGTATCCCCCGGGGTCCGGCATCTGTTCTGCACGGTATCGACCCCACTCCAGACCGAGTTTCACCGCGAGGAACGAACCGGCCCACAGCACGTCGAATCCCCACGTGGGAAGTATCGACCCTGTGAGCACACTGACCGAGAGCGAGTAAAACAGTACCAGAGGAAGAGACAACACGTACACGAGGATGAACCGAACCGGTAGTTCGAGGGTCATGTACGCCGACAGTTCTTCGTATCGCTTACTTCGAATGTAACGACGGTGAATAGTGACTACGTGGGTGCCGAGTATGCCCAGTCCGACCCCGAAGACGACCGGCGATGTGAACGCCGAGAAGGCCGATAGAAATTCGGCGATGTCTCCGGCCCCGCCGCGTATCCCCAAATCCGGGTCGCCCGCCAGTCCGCTCGCTCCGAACACCACGACGACGAACGTCACGAAGAGCACCGTTGGAAGTACAACTCTCAGATTTCGGGTGTAAATCGGCGGGAGAGACCGAGCGATAGACCGAGGCGCTTCGCTCCAGTATCCGTCCCCAATTGTCCCCGGAAGAAGCGTGGACTCGCGCTCCTCGACGGTGCTCTCCGACTGTGCGAACATCGCGTAGCCGCTGTAGACGAGCAACAACGCCACTACATCGAACCAGTAGAGTAGTCCGAGCGTCATAAACTCCAAGTCGAACAGAAAATACCCTACTAGTGGTAGTAGATTGGCAATTCCTATCAGTCCGAAATCGAGGATGTCACTTTTGTCCATCTCTCTGGCTAGTATTTATATGCCTATGTACGGCGGATAATAGTATCGGTTGAGAACCCCCAGCCGATTGCTGCACTATATCTGTCTCGTATGGTCTGGCACTCTTCAGATGGTCTGCAGGACGAGGTGGTCGAACGATGGCGCAAACGCATTCATGTTAAAATGGGTACGACCGTCTGACGACCTCGTCCGCGTCCTCGAATAGACTCGTATCGACCGACTTCGAGGGGAAAACGGACGTTTCACTTTACCCAAAACACTTGTACATCAGTTACTAACCCAACCATATGAGGCGGCGCGAGGTTTTCGCCGGTATCGGGGCCGTCGCTCTCACCGCTGGCTGCCTCGGCGACACGACCGGAGCACCGGAAACGACCGACGAGGGGGACCGAGAGACGGCCCGGAAGGGGGCCGACGAGGATGCGGCGGACAGCGAGTCCGCCGAGGGCAAACTGAAGGAGATGCCCGCAGATATGGACGAGATAGAGTACCGAGAGAGATACTTCGCGCGGACCCACGAGACGCCGACATGGGCTGAATCTCAGGAACGACCTTTCGGGAACCTAGAGCTGTACGATTCAGCCGATTGGGCTCGCGAGGCCCTCCCGTTCGAGGCGGTCGCGGATGGGCGGGAAGACGAACTCCGCGAGTTCGTCGACGGGACCGACTTCGGCCGCTCACGGCTCCTCTATGTGGTCGCGGTCGGACTGGGGACAAGCGACCTCGTGACGGGAGTCTAATAGCTCGGCGTTCACGACGACAGAATCGTCGGTACCGCAACGATACGAAACGGCGAGGAGGGCGATTCGATGGATATGTACGCGTCCACGCTCGTGCGCGCCACATTTGACGAGGACGCCCATCTCCCCGACCGAGCGGTGCTATCAGTCGCTTCGTACAACGCTAGAACGGGTGTTGTCGAAGCGACAACAGACGGGAGCAACTAGCGACGCGGAGAAAATATGATATAGCGTTTTTCAGTTTATTTGCGGCCCTCGAACGCCGCTCGAAGCTCCTCCTGCATGAACTCCCGGCGGACCTTCCGCGCGCGCTCGTCCGAGAGATAGTTCGACATGACCACGCGCGGGTCGTCGCTCCCCTGCTCGGCAGCGATGTCTTCCAGTCCCTCCAGCACCGCTTCCAGGACCGAGGTGTACGTGTCGTACCAGAATCGGCGACAGAGCTGCGGACTCGGGCGCTCGCCGTCGATTTCCTCAGGGAGTCCCGCACGGTCCGCGAGGTCGCGGAACCACGCCCAGACGCGCTCGCGGGTCACGTGCGGGTCCGCGCCCTGCCGCGACGGAAAGAGGTGACCCGACCAGGTCTCGCGGTCGGCGAGTTCGTCGAGTCGGGCGTCGAGCGCGTCCAATCCGTAGACGACGTTGACCTCGCCCGGCCCGTTCTTTCGCTCCTCGAACGCGACGTACGGCACCTCGTCGTCGGCCACGTCGCGGACGATTTGGGAGACGTGAAGCCGTGCGACTTCGTTCGCGCGCAGGCCCCACGCCGCGAGCGCGACGACCAGCAGGCGTTCGCGGGGCGAGTCGGCCGTGCCGACGAGCGCCCGGACGTGCCCGGCCGCGAGCGGCGACGGGTCAGAGTTCTCGGCTTGCCACCGGAATTCGTCGTACAGTCCCGTCGCGGGGTTGACTGCGGCGAGGCGGCGGCCGACGAGGTGCTGGTACCAGTCGTCCACTACCCCTCGAACGCGCGCTTTGGTCCGCGCGCTGTACGAGCGACCGTCGAGCCAGTCGAACGCGGCGTAACACGCGCTGACTGCCTCGTGGGTTGGAGTCTCGCTGCCGATGGCGACCGGCGAGAGCAGGTCGTCTGCGTCGTTCGCCGCGCGATACGCCCGGACGTAAAGATTCAGGCGACGGCGCTTGGTTTCGATTGACGACTCGCGGAGCGAGTGTCGGGTACGCCGCCGGTCGAGGAACGTTTCGAGCGCGTCCCGCGTGTCGGCGTGGTCGGTCGCCCAATCGTACCCCTCATCGCCGCCGAGACCGAGGTCCTCGCGCCAGAAGTCGCCGAACGACCGGCCGTGGTGTCGTCGCAGGGCGGCGAGAAACCCCCTGAGTCCGCGGTCGCGAAACCACTGGTGGGTCGGTCTGTGAGTTTCGGGGTCGTATCCCTCGACTTCGAGGCGAGGTGCGACGGTCCCCCAGTAGAGGCTCTGGAAATCCGCGAGCGAGAGCGTCGTCCAGCGAACGTCGCCGAAGGGCCCCGAGTCGGTCGTTTCGGTGGGTTTCTCGGTCACGGCGGCCCTCCCGAGCGTGTTTCGATTTCGAGTCGCGTCCGTCGCGGGAGTCCGCTCGATTCCCGACGTTGGAATTTTAAGGCGGCCATACGCGGGCGTTTCGGCAGATATATCTTATTAGTTATGGTTTCGTGGGGATAACGGGCGGCAAGGGCCTGTTAGACCCACGGATTTCGTCGGCTAAATCGGCGTGGCCGGTATAAATCCTTTACCGCTATACGAAATCCGGGGTCGCATGTGGCCGGAGAGACCTGAACGAACAGCGTCCAGAGTCCTTGGCAAGGCCATTCATATCAATTCGGTACTCAAATTGCGGCTCAATCGGAGAGCGCGGCGCTCAGACCAGCGTATCCGGACGGTCCCCGAGGTAGTCGAACACCGCGCCGAGCGTGAATCCGTACGAGAAGTGCGCGCCGAGGGTCAACACGAGGTAGAGGACAAGCGCGAGTCCGGTGTACCCCTCGTAGAAGGCGGGCGCGAACCCGGTCCAGAGGACGAACCCGTAGGGAAGCCCCTTCGTCGCGTACTTCTCGCCGGGCAGGTACGACCCGATTGACGCGAACAGGAGCGGCCACATCACCATGCCGGTCAGCAGGAACAGCACGTAACCGACCGCGGCCGGGTTCGGCGCGAACAGCGCGTCGAGACCCGTGAGTTCGGCGAGCGTGGCGAACGACCCGAGTTCGAACGCGTCGAGCGACCTAGCGATGAGCAGTCCCACGGTCAGCGCAGCGGTGCCGACGAGACCACCGACTGCGCCGATGAGTCCGTCGGTGACGATGCCGCTCAGGTGGTCGAAGTCCGGTTCCCCGGTTTCGGAAGTCTCGTCGCTCACGGATACCCCCATATCGCGTTCCTCCCCATCCATGTGATTTACCACCACGCGAGAGTGCAAAAGTGTTCTCCGAGCGCGGGTCCCAATCTTCGCGCCGCAACCGCAAAGTCGGTCTCGCCCGTTCGTCGAGACATGGCTCGACAGACTCAGGCCGACGCCGGGCGGTCGCTGGTCGAACGCGTGACGCTCCTCGCACTGACGTTCGCGGTCGGCTACGTCCTCGGCTCCCGAACCGGAAGAGACGCTGACGCGTGGGAAGACGCCGACCGCGAGCCGACTCGAATCACCATCGACGACGCCGAGGAATCGACCGAAGAGACCGAGGAGTAATTCGGAGGAGCCGTCAGTAGCGTCCGGGCTAGAAGCCGTGCGCGGTGCCGTCCTTCCGGGGTTCGGTCGCGCCCGAGAGCACGTCGTCGTCGCCCGATTCGAGGCGGGTAATCTGTGCGCCGCCGAACGAGACCGGCGGGAGGACGCGCACGTCGTGGCCCATGCGCGCGAGTTTCGACTGGACGTTGCCGTCCATCCGGCCCTCGACCGCGAGCGACCCGTCCTCGCGGTAGCGCCACCGCGGTTGGTCGAGTGCGGCCTGAAGGGGCATGTCGTAGTCCACGATGTTCGAGATGACCTGCACGTGGCCTTGCGGTTGCATGTAGCCGCCCATCACGCCGAACGCGGCCCAGTCGTCGTCGCCGAAGTTGGCGACGGCGGGAATCAGCGTGTGGAACGGGCGCTTGCCGGGTTCGAGGTGGTTCGGGTGGTCGGGGTCGAGCGAGAACGACGACCCCCGGTTCTGGAGCGCGATGCCGGTGTCGCCAGCGACGAGACCCGACCCGAAACCGGCGAACCGGGAGTTGATGTACGAGACGACGTTGCCCTCGTCGTCGGCGACGGTCAGCAGCACCGTGTCCGCGTCCTCGGCGTTCGACCCCGGCACGCCGAACGAAACGTCGCTAGCGGTGTCGCCGATGTCAGCGGCGCGCTCGGCCGCGTACGATTTGGATTCGAGCGGTGGAATCTCCTCGTACTCGGGGTCGGTGATGTAGCGGTGGCCGTCGTGGAACGCGCGCTTGGTGGCCTCCGCGAAGTAGTGGACGCGCTCGGGCGAACCGACGGGGTGGTCGCCCGCGCCGATTTCCTCCGCGATGTTGAGCGCCTCCAAGGCGATGAGACCCTGATTGTTCGGCGGGAGTTCGTAGATTTCCGCGCCGTTGTAGGTGGTCGAGACGGGGTCCAAAAATTCGGGTTCGAAGTCAGCGAGGTCAGAGACGGTCATGAAGCCGCCGTGTTTCTGGACCTCCGCCGCGATTTGCTCGGCGATGTCGCCCTCGTACACCACGTCAGCCCCTTCGTCTGCGATTTTCTGCATCGATTCGCCGAGGCGGGGGAGTCGTGCGACTTCGCCGACCTTCGGCGCGCGACCGTCCATCAGGTACGCTTCGCGGGCGTTCTCGTCGGTGAAGAGGTCCTCCGCGCCCGACCAGTAGGAGGCGATGACCTCCGAAACGGGGTAGCCCTCGGTGGCGTACTCGATGGCCGGGCCGAGCGCGTCGGCGAGCGAGAGACGGCCGAGTTCTTCGATTGTCGTCTCCCACCCGCGGGCCGTACCGGGAATCGTGACCGCGTGGGGACCGTAGAACGGCATCCCGGCGTCTTCGGTGTCGTCCACCGCGTATCCGCCGTCGTCGGGGTAGTACTCCGAGAGGTCGTCTTTCTTTCGCAGGGCTTCGCGGACGTTCTCGATGGTCGCGTCGGCGGGCGCGCCCCCGCACGACCGCATCGCGCCGACCTCGCCGTCGGCGGTCCGGTAGAGCGCGAACACGTCGCCGCCGAGACCCGTGCTCGTGGGTTCGACTACGTTGAGCGCCGCGGCGGTCGCCACCGCAGCGTCGAAGGCGTTGCCGCCCTCCCGCAACATCTGGACGCCCGCCTCGGCGGCGAGCGGTTGGCTCGTGGCAACGAGACCGTTCGGGGCGTACGTCGTAGAGCGTCGAGACGTGAATCTGTCGAGGTCGGGGTCGGGCATGGGTAGGAGTAGCGTGGCAGGGGTCAAAAACGGCCGGGAAGGGGCAGTGTGGGCCAGAAAACGCTGAGAATTGATGGTTTGGACTACGGAGTGTCCGACATCGGAACGACGTAGGACTCGATGAAGTCCACTATTTTGTCGATTAGGTCTTCTCTGTCGGTGAAGTATTTGAATCGAAGGTCGTACGCGTCGTCCATCTCGTCGATTGACGCGCTACTAAATTTCGGGTCGTACGTGTTCGTTCCGTTCGTACTTTTTTCGGCCTCTGCGAGGATGGCAAACGTTCTCGGGTCCCGTTCTCTATCGTCACGGGAGCGTAGCTGAAAATGTTCCGGGATTGCACCGGCTTCGGCTCCTGTACCCGTCGTGAGACCCGCTTTCGTGAAAATAAACGCGTTTCCATCGCTCGCTTCTGCAAATGCGACTGACTGGTCGATGACAGCCATTCCCAGTTCGTCCAAGTCGTTACGCACTACCTCTTGCTTGGTGGGAATCTGGACATCGCTTGCGATGAACGCCGTCGTGGCCGTTTCCTCGGAGACACGTCTGGAAATTGTGCGCAGAGTGGCTTCGATTTTGTCCGGGGCTACTTCGTCAGCGGTCGGGGCAAGGGGGTCGCTTGGTAGTGGATACCCCCGATCTGGGTAGAGGTACGAAGGGTCGAGGAGCCGATACGGCCCCATGAGGAATACGAATATGTCTGTCGGGTCCGCGTCAGGAATGGAGTCCGCGATGATGTTCGTCACATCTGTTTCCTCGTATTCCGTTAGTTCGTTCATCTCGTCTTCGAGGTGTAATCACTACTAATTAAAACGAATGATTCGGTAGGTGTCTTAACGAGCATTAAGAATAAGTGGATGTGGACGCTATCGTCTCGTATGAGCGAACGTGAGGTCACGAAAGACGACTGCTCCGAAGGGCGGGCCCGAGTCGAATCGGAACTCCTCGGCGGGGTTTTAGACCTCGACCGCGAAGCGAACCGCCTCGCCGTGATGGGCGAACCGACTCGATTCGTCGTCCTGTATCTGCTCGCCAAAGATGGACAGGTCCGGAGCGGAGAGTTGGCTGACCAACTCGACCGACGACAGAACGACCTCTACCACCACCTCAACACGCTGGAGGACGCAGGACTCGTCGGAAAGTTCCGCGACGGTTCCAGTCGAGTGTACGAACTCTCACCGCTCGCCGAACAGTTCGTCCCCTCGGTCTTCGATTCGATAGGCGACCGCGCAGAAACCGTGTGAACAGCGAACTGAACCGCAGTTTTCGGATTCCGGTACTGTGGTGACTCAGCCCTGCACCACACCCTCCGGCCCGCGCGCCAGATACTCCCGACCGCCCTTCTCGACCTGCAACTCTCCGTCCTCGACCACGACTTCGCCACCGACAATCGTGTGCGTCGGAAGCCCGGTGAGTTCATCGCCGTGGAACGTCGAGTAGCGCGGTTCCATGGTGTGGTAGAAGTCGTCGTCCACGACCGCCGATTTTTCGAGGTCCACGACGACCATGTCGGCGTCCGAGCCTTCGACCAAGGCCCCTTTCCGGGGATAGAGACCCCACCGTTTGGCGTTGTTCTCGCAGGCGACTTCCACGAGGCGCTCCATCGAGATGCGGTTCTGGTTCACGCCCTCGCTCATCATCACCGGGAGGAAGTACTCGATGCCGTTGTTGTCCCCCGGAATCGCGTCCCACACGTCGCCGTACTTGCCGCCCTCCTTCTCCTTGAACTCGATTTTGTGCGGGCAGTGGTCGGTGCCGAGGTACTCGACCGTGCCGTTTCGAAGCCCTTCCCAGAGGCGTTTCTTGCTCGCCTCGCCCCGGAGCGGCGGCGAGATTTTGCCCCAGATGCCGAGGTCCTCGTCCTTGGTGTGTGCGAGGAACGCGGGCAGGGTCTCGGCGTGGAGGTTCACGCCCTGCTCCTGAAATCGCTCGCAGATGTCCACGCCCTCGCCCGTGGACATGTGGACGATGTAGGCGCGCGAATCGGTGTACTCGGTCAGCCTGCCGATTTGCTCTATTTGCATCGCCTCGCAGATGTTGGGCGCGGCTTCCGACCACGCTTCGAGGTCGTTGCGACCCTCGTCCTGCAACTCCCGCCTGCGCTCGATGGCGAGGTCCTCGTTCTCGGCGTGAAACATCACCACGCCGTCGTTGATGTCCGAGACTTTGTCGAGGACTTTGTACACTCGTCCGGCGTCGGAGTGGTCGATGCCGAGTTCGGGGGAAGCGTGCTTGTACCAGTTGAAGAAGACTTTGAACGACCGGACGCCCTCATCCGCAAGTCCCTCTATCTCCTCGACGTGGTGGTCCTGATGGACGATGGCGTGGTACGCGAAGTCAATGTAGGAGTTCTCCGCGCCCACCTCCCGGAAGAAGTCCATGTCGGGCAGGTAGGGGTCTGGCTGGAGCAGGAAGTTCACCACGGTCGTCACGCCGCCGTGGACCGCGCCGCGAGTCTCGGTCTCGAAGTCGTGGGCGAGGCCCTCGTGGTAGTCGTACTCGTAGCGTGACAGCCCCCAGTGGACGTGCGGGTCGATGAATCCCGGAATCAGATAGTTGCCCTCTGCGTCGATGGTCCGGTCGGCGTCGGGGAGGTTTCGGTCGGAATCGACCGCGACGATTTCGCCGTCCGCGGCCGCGACCCCGCCCATTCTCGTTCCGCTCGGGGTGACGACGCGCGCGTTGACCACTCGGAGTTCTGCTTGCTCGTCCATAACACACCACACAGAGCAGTGGGACTTAGAAGTATCCCCTCGGTGGAACGTTCCGCATCGAAATCAGGCCGAACGCCCGGCTCGCCGGGCGTTCGGCCGATGATTTGAGTGTCGTCCCCGTCGTGCCTCCGGCGCATGAAAGCCACCACGACCGAGGGCGAGCGAATCGAGTGCGACGAAGTCGAGGAGGGAGACCGAGGCCTGTTCTGCTACCACGGCGGGCGCGTGGTCGGCTACGTCCCCTACGAAACGCTCGACAGCGTGGCCGAGACCAGAACCCCCGTCGCGTCGAGTAGCATCCGGAGCGTGGGCTACGACGCCGACGAGCGCGCGCTCGAAATCGAATTTCAGAGCGGCGGCATCTACCGGTACGCCGACGTTTCCCAAGAGACGTACGAGGGCCTCGTCAGCGCGTCGTCGCAGGGGTCGTACTTCCACGAAAATCTCCGAGGTGAGTACGACTACCGCCGGGTTCGGTGAGTCGTCACGGAATCAGTGACCCTCGGCGACGAGCGTCGGCGGTGACCCCTCGATTACGGTCACGTCGAGTCCGAACTCCGCGACGAGGTCGATACCGGTCCGAACGTGGTCGGTGACCTCGGGAACCGTCACGCGTCCGCCACACAGCGCGAGGAAGACGACCAGTTGGTCGGCGGTGTGGGCGTCCACCGCGGGCGTGTTCCCCGACGTGGTCGCGTTCGCGGGCGACGGCGCGGCCGCGCCGTCGCCCGCGTCAGGACTCGAATCCGTGTCCGAGCTTGAATCCGCGTCAGGACCCGAATCGCGGCGGTGAAACGACACCGCGGCGTCGACGACTCTCGCCCCGACTTCCTCGGCCGGAGTTCCGCGCTCGCCGAGCGCGTCGAACCCCGCGACCGTCTCCTCGTAGTCGAGAACAACTGTGGCCGTCGAACCGGTCGAGGGCGTTTCGGCGGTCGAAATCGTTCGCTCGACGACCGGAATCTCTGCATTGCGGAGCGACTCGGCCGCGTTCGCGGCCTGTCGCGCCGCGACGTCGCGGTCGGCGAGGTCCGCGGATTCGGTCGAGTAGATTCGCGCGCCTTCGAGGTCGCCGCGCTCGATGCGTTCGAGTCGGGACGGTGACGAGGGCGCGAGCAGTAGGGTGGCTCGCCCGCCGCCTGCAGGGTAGAACCCCACCTGTTCGCGTTCGACGGCGGCGAACAGTCCCCACTCTCGGAGCAGTCGGAGCTTCGCCCGTCGGTAGTGGGCTATCGTCGGCGACCACTTCACGTCGGTTCCGCCGGTGGCCGCGACGACCAGCGGACGGTCGAGTCCGAGCGCGACCGGGAGGAGCGCGTCGAACGCGAGCGTGACGCTCCCGGCGGTTTCGATGTCGATTTCGACCCGCCCGCCGGTCGGCGCTCCGGGTCGGAACGTCACCGTCTCGGAGCCGAGTTCGTCGCCCGAGACCGTGGCGTCGCACACCGACGCCGCGGCCCGGACCGCGGCGAGGTGCTGGGGTTTGAGTCCGGGTGTCGGGCGTGACCCCCGGACGCGACGCATCTGAAACGCCCGGCCGGTCGCCATCGAGAGGCCGAGCGCGGTCCGAAGGAGCTGTCCGCCGCCCGCCGAGCCGTCGAGTTCGAGGAGGTCGGGTTCGGAGTCCTCATTCATCTTCGCGGTCCGTGGAGGGGTCGGTTCCGAGCGAGCGCGATGGCGGTCATGTCGTCGGCTACGAGGACCCGAGGGAAATGACTTTCTTCGAATCGGAAACGGCCGTTTCTTCGAGATGGCGACGGTCGCTCCCGTTCGCTTCGCCGACCACAGCAGTTACCACACACCACGCGCAATTCGAACCGATGACCGACGACGTTGCGATTCGCGACCGGGCCGCCCTCGAAACGACGTCCGCCCGCGAACTCGCACTCGATTGTGCGGCCGCCGGAATCGCGGCGGCCCGGCCCCGGCGCGTCGTCCGCGAATCGGTCTCGGTCGCGGGCGACGACCTGACCGTCGGGGACGCGACCTACGACCTCCGAGACTACGACGAAGTGGTCGTCCTCGGCGGCGGCAAAGCCGCGGGCGGCGTGGCCGGAGCGCTCGAAACCGCACTCGGCGACCGCATCGACCGCGGCGTCGTCGTCACGAACGCGCCCGCCGACTGCGACCGAGTAGCGGTCCGCGAGGGTGACCACCCGGTACCGAGCGAGCGCGGGGTCGCTGGCGCACGCGAGGTCCTCGAACTCGCCGACGACGCCGACGAGAACACGCTCGTCCTCGCGACGATTACCGGCGGCGCGAGCGCGCTCCTGCCCGCGCCCGCTGACGGAATTTCACTGGCCGACCTCCGGGCCGTCACGACCGACCTGCTCGAAAGCGGCGCGACCATCGGAGAGATAAACGCGGTCCGAAAGCACCTCTCGGCGCTGAAGGGCGGCCGACTCGCCGAGCGGGCCGCGCCCGCCGAGGTCGTCGGTCTCGTGCTGAGCGACGTGGTGAGCGACGACCTCGAAGTCATCGCCAGCGGGCCGCTTTCGCCCGATTCCTCGACCTACCGGGACGCGCTCGGTGTGCTCGACCGCCGCGAAATCGACCCGCCCGCCGGGGTCCGCGACCGACTCGAACGCGGTGCGCGCGGCGAGATTCCTGAGACGCCGACGGAGGGCGACCCGGCTTTCGACCGCGTCTCGGTCCACGTCCTCGCGGACGGGATGACCGCGCTCGACGCCGCGGCAGAGGTCGCCCGAGACGCGGGCTACGAACCCATCGTCCTCTCGTCGCGAGTCCGGGGCGAGGCCCGCGAGGCCGCCAAGACCCACGTCGCGATTGCGGAGGAGGTTTGCGCGACCGGAAATCCTCTCGGCGCGCCAGCGGTACTCCTCTCCGGCGGCGAGACCACGGTAACGGTCCGGGGCGACGGCGAGGGCGGGCCGAATCTGGAGTTCGCGCTGTCGGCCGCGCTCGAACTCGATGTCGACGATGTGGCAATCGCGAGCGTGGACACCGATGGGAGCGACGGCGGGACCGCCGCCGCGGGCGCGCTCGGGCACGGCCACCCCGTGGGTTACTCGCTGTCGGCGCGCGCCGCGCGCGCGGCGCCCGCCGACAACGACTCGTTCGGTGCGCTCGACGCCGCGAACTGCGTGCTTCGGACGGGCGCGACCGGGACGAACGTCAACGACCTGCGAATCGCGGTCGTCGAGTGACGCGACTCGGAGTGCGGGACGTGACCCGAGTTGTGAGACCTGGCCCGAGATGCTGAAAGCGACCTGAAATTTCAAGAGGCTGTGGGGAGTCCGTCGAACCAATGTCACTCATCGCCCGACTGCTCGGCGGCGACGACGACGAAGCGAAGGACCGAATCGAGACCGCACAGGACGCGGCTGACGACGCGCTCGACGCCAGCGTGAACCCCGACACGCACGGGCTGGAGGAGTTCGGAATCACGGGCGTCGCGGTGGTCAACGAGGGACCCGACGGCGAACCCGTGACGGTTCCCATCGCCCGCTTCTCGCTCGGGAAGGACGTGGACGAACTCGACCGGGATTCGGTCTGGCCGCTGGTCGCGGCCGGAGTCGAAGCCATGTTCGACGCCTTCGACCGCGAGGGGGTGTTCGTCCGTCACTACGACGTACAGTTTGCGTTCGGCGGAAAGGGGCTGTTCGAGGCCGAGGAGTGTCGTCGGGTGGCGATACACCCCGAACTCGCCGAGCGATTCGTCGCGGACCGCGAGTTCGACGCCGACCGACTCCGCGAGGTGGTCGAGCGCGAGGACGACATCGACGACGTGGTCGCGCCGGTCGCGTGGGGCGAGTGCGAGGACTACTCCGCCGCATCGAACGCGGCGGTCGTGACGACCGCCGCAGTGGGAGCCAGCGCCGCGAGCTGTGGCGGCGCTGGCGGAGCCGGTGGGTGCTGAACTACGGTTCTGACGATAGTTTCTCGGCTCTCCCCCGCGCTCGCTCGACCACCGACTCGGGACCCGCGAACGCGATTCGGACCTCGCTGTCGGTGTAGTTCACGTCCTCGACGCTCGCGCGGTCGTAGAGCCACGACACGAGGCTCATCGCCTCGTCGTCGTTCGGCAGGGCGAGTTCGGCGTCTCGGCGCTCGGGTAGCGCCGCCGCGATTCGGTCGCGGAGCGCGTCGAGATTTCGCCCCTCGGTCGCGCTGACCGCAATCGGGTCGGCGGAAATTTCGCCGATTGCCTCCCTGCGCGCTTCGAGTTCTTCCTCCGAACACAGGTCGGCCTTGTTCAGCACTGTGACGACTTCGCCTTCGGCGTCGGCGAGCAGGTCCGCGCTCGTTTCGAGCTTTCGTCTGAGTTCGTCCGGCGGGTCGCTCGCGTCGGCCACGAGAATGGCGCAGTCGGCCGTTTCGGACTCCGAGAGCGTGTCGTGAAACGACGCCACGAGGTCGTGGGGCAGGTCGTCCACGAATCCCACGGTGTCGGTCACGAGGGTTCGCCGTCCGTCGATTGTCGCCCGACGGGTGGTGGTGTCGAGCGTCTTGAACAGTCTGTCCTCGATTTCGGCGGTCGCGTCGATGTCGCCGTGGTCGGCCTCTCGATTCTCAAATTCGAGGTCGTCGGCGAGTCGGTGGAGAAGCGTGGACTTCCCGGCGTTGGTGTAGCCCGCGAGCGCGACGAACTCGAAGCCCTCCTCGCGTCGGCGTTGGCGGCGGTTCTCTTCGTCCTCGGTGAGGTCCGCGAGTTCGGCGTCGAGGGCTTCGATTCGGCGCTCCACGTCGCGGACGCGCTGGCCGCCTTTCTCGTCGTGAGCGAGGAGTTCGCCCGCTCGCTCGCGCGTTATTTCCTCGCGGATTCGCGGCAGGTCGTGTGCCAACTGCGCGCGCTTGACCTGTAGTTTGGCTCGCTTGCTCCCCGCCTGCTCCTCGAAGATGTCGAGGACGAGTCGTCTCCGGTCGAGTATCTCGGTGCCGTCCGGACACGAGTTCGCGAGTCCGAACGTCTGTCCGGGCGTGAGTTCGTTGTCGAAGATGACGACGCTCGCGCTCGTCTCGGCGACCGTCTCTGACAGTTCCTCGACCTTCCCGCGTCCGAACTGGAGGCCCGGATGTTCCGCGCGGGTCTGAGTCAGTTCGGCGACGATGTCGTAGCCCGCCGCCTCGGCGAGCGCGCGGATTTCGTCGGTTTCGACCGCGCCGGAGTCGGCGCGCTTCGCGATTACTGCGTCTGTTGCTTGCATGGATGTGTAGTAGTGCGTTCGCTCGTCGGTACCCCGACTGCTCGGCGATTCGACTCTCGTCTGGCGACAGTGACGACCAATCCGGACCGGCGCACCCTGCGGCCGAGAGGCGCTCGACTGCGACAGCGCGGAGACGACGACTCTCGGTGCGACTCGCGGCCGCGAACGCTTCCCCGGTCACCGACGAACGAAAGAGAGCTCCATGCGACGTATCGGTCAGTTATCCGGCATGATGTATAAACGTTCGGGCGTCAGCGCGGTCGGTACGTCAGAACGTGTAGCCGTGGGTCTCGGTGATGTGGTACGCTCCGGTCCCCCAGATGTAGTTCTCACCCGGCCACCACGTCCGGGCGTTGTTCAGGCCGCCGACGAGAACTCCTAAATCGGGGTTCTCGGGGTCCGCGTGGAAGTTCACCGACCCGCTGTCGCCGTCGGTGAAGTCCGACTCGCGGCCCCACTTGACCTGCCCGCGCTTGCAAATCGCGCCGTACGCGCAGGTAAGCCCGTCTATCGCCTGAATCCGCCCCGTGGTGTGGCCCGTCCTCGCGCCGATTTTTTCGAGGGGTTCGCCCGCCGCCTTCAGGTCGGCGAGACCGGCGCGCGTGAACTGCCCGAGGACCCGGCCCGGCGACCCGTCCCGAATTCGGTGGAGGGGTTCGAAGTCGCCCTCCGGCCCGACGCAGACGAGGTCGGCTTTCGGAAAGCTCTCCCGAACGGTCCCGATTCTCGGCCTGCCGTCGCCGAGCAGGTAGAGCGGACTGCCGCTGCTGTCGCTCGCGTCGAAGACGTGATTCGCCGTGGCGAAGTACACCGACCCGTCGCCGGGGTCGCGAAGCGCGGGCGCGAGCGTCCCGAACAGGCCGTCGCTCGCGACCGGGACGCTGCCGGGGACGCCCGGCCCGACCGACGCGGGCGCGCTCGGTTCGCCGTCGGCTTTCGGGTCGCGCTCGCCGGGTTCGACGCGCGTGACTTCGACCGGCACCTCCTCGACCACTTCGGGCACCGCACCGAAGGCCTCCTCGGTCGTGACTTCGACGTGAATCGCCGCGTTCGACCCGCCGAATTCGCCGGGCGCGACCGCCGAGGTCGCGACGTCCTCCTCGTCGACGACGCCGAGCGCGCGGTGGACGCTCACCGCGGTTCGAAAGTCATCGTACCAGTCGCTCGGCACCGTCTTGCGGCGCGGTCGTAGTTCGCCCTCGTCGCCGTCGCGGGTCAGCCCGTAGACGATTGGCACCTCGTCGTCGCTCGCGGCCCGAACGTCGCCAGCCGTCAGAAACGCCGCGGAAAGCGCGCCGAAGCCGAGCGTTCGTAGCGTGTCCATGAATCGTCGCCGCCCCATCGTCCCCACGGGCTCGTCGTGAATCGCGCCCGTGCGGTGTTCGCTCTCGTCGTGCATCCCCCATTTCCCCGCACACCGGTACGCCGGTCTGTCACTTCAAGCTGCTTGCCCGAGAGCGAGACGGAGAGCGAGCGAGACGGGGTCTCGCTCGACGAGTTCGACGCGAGAGTCACCCCGAGTAGTCGAGGACGGCGTCCGTCTCGACGGTCGTCACGCCGTCGAGTTCGCATATCTCGCCCAGTCGCTCGTGGCCGACGCGCACGAGCAGTCGTCCAAGCTGTAGCTCCCGAACCACCTCGCCGCCGACCGACTCGACCACGTCGCGAACGTCGTCGATTCGAGCGTCGTCGTCGAGCGTCAGCACGAGACCGACGGTTTCGCCCGGAATCGGGTCGCGCCGGAGCGACCTGACGGTGTGGCTCACGTAGGTCATTCGCCGAGCGCCTCCCACGTCCGGGGCGAGTCGTTGAGTCGCTCGCATCCGTCCTCGGTCACGATAACGAGGTCCTCGATTCGGACCCCGAATTTTCCGGGGAGGTAGACGCCGGGTTCGACGCTGAAGACCATCCCCGATTCGAGTTCGACCTCGTTGCCCGCCACGATGTAGGGCGCTTCGTGTACGTCGAGTCCGACGCCGTGGCCCGTCCGGTGGACGAATCGGTCGCCGTAGCCCGCCGCCTCGATGACTTCGCGCGCGGCGCGGTCGATTTCCTCGGCCGGGACTCCCGGCTCGACCGCCTCGACCGCGGCCTGCTGGGCCGATTGGACGGTTTCGTGGACTGCCTGATACTCCTCCGGCGGGTCGCCAGCGAACACGACCGTCCGGGTCTGGTCGCCGGGGTAGCCGTTCACGTACGCACCGAAATCGAGTACCACGGGGTCGCCGGGTTCGATTTCCCGGTCTGAGCGACGGTGGTGAGGCTTCGCGCCGTTCGGCCCGGAGCCGACGACCGTCTCGAACGAGACGCCCTCGCCGCCGCGCTCGGCGAGCAGGCGGTCGATTTCGTCGGCGAGGTCGGCTTCCGTCAGTCCGATGGCGTCCGCGCCGAGGCTCCGAATCTCGACGCTCACCTCGTCGGCGAGCGCGCCCGCCCTCCGAAGCGCGTCGAGTTCCGCGTCGTCCTTGCGAAGTCGAAGGTCGTCGAACACCTCGCTCGCGAGGCCGAAGCTCGCTTCGGGAAGCGTCTCCCGGAGGTCCTGAGTGAACAGCGCCCACATGGTGTCGTCCGCGAGGAGGTGGCCCTCTCGGAGGTCGAGTTCGTCGGCGAGGTCGGCGACGAGCGCCATCGGGTCCTCACCGTCGGCCCACAGGCGAAGGTCCGACACCCACGAGGCGTCGCGTATCTGCTCGTCGTACATCTCGGGCGCGACGAAGACGGGGTCGCCCTCGCTCGGAACGACCAGAAACAGGTGTCGCTCCATCGGCTCCTCGCGGAAGCCCGAGGCGTAGAAGAGGTTCGTGCTCGGGAACAGAATCGCGGCGTCCGCGCCGACCTCAGGGAGTCGGTCCTGACACCGCCGGGTTCGGCTCTCGAAGGCGTCCATGTCGAGGGGTTGCGCCCGATTCGATTTAAATGTACGTACGCAGGGTGGCGATTTCTACTCGCGCGACCGCCCGGCCCACCGAACGATTCGGAATCGGTCGTAGCCGCCGTACGCGAGTTCGAGCGCGCCGACCCACCAGTTCCACCGTTCGGGGAGCGAGCAGTCGTCCGGGGCATCTCGAAGATTTTCGAGGACTTCTCTCGCGTTCAGCGGACGGCCCGTGTCGGCGTCGAATCGCCCGGAGTCGGCGAGGTCTCGGGCCTGTCGCGCCACGACTCGTCGCGTCTCGGGAGTGCCGCCGAACGCCTCGGCGAGCAGTCGTTCGAATCCGTCGTCGATTCCGGTTTCGGGACCCGCCACCGCTCAGTTGTACAGCCCGATTGCCTTTATCTGCTCTTGATACCGATTTCGGATGGTGACCTCGGTGACTTGGGCCACGTCGGCGACCTCGCGTTGGGTCTTCTTCTCGTTGCAGAGCAGCGATGCAGCGTAAATCGCGGCCGCGGCATATCCGGTCGGCGACTTCCCGGAGAGAAGGCCTTGTTCCGAGGTCACGTCGATAATTTCGTTCGCCTTCGACTGGACCTCCTCGCTGAGTTGGAGTTCAGAACAGAACCGCGGGACGTACTTCTTGGGGTCTACGGGTTCCATTCCGAGACCGAGTTCCTGGGAGATGTACCGATACGTCCGGCCGATTTCCTTGCGCTCGACCCGCGAGACTTCCGCGACCTCTTCGAGGCTTCGCGGGATACCCTCCTTCCGGCAGGCGGCGTAGAGCGCGCTGGTGGCGACGCCCTCGATGGACCGGCCCCGAATCAGGTCCTCCTTGAGCGCGCGCCGGTAGATGACCGACGCGACCTCCTGCACCGACCGCGGGACGCCGAGCGCGCTCGCCATCCGATTGAGTTCGCTCAGCGCGAACTGGAGGTTTCGCTCGCCCGCGTCCTTGGTTCGGATGCGCTCCTGCCACTTCCGGAGGCGGTGCATCTGGCTCCGTTTCTCCGAGGAGAGCGACCGACCGTACGCGTCCTTGTCCTTCCAGTCGATGGTCGTCGTCAGCCCCTTGTCGTGCATCGTGTTCGTGGTCGGCGCGCCCACGCGCGACTTCTTCTGGCGCTCGGCGTGGTTGAACGCGCGCCACTCCGGCCCCCGGTCCACGTTGCGCTCCTCCACGACCAGCCCGCAATCCTCGCACACCAGTTCACTTCCGCCAGCGTCTGCAATTAGCGACTTCGACTCGCATTCGGGGCACGTCTCCGCGCCCTCGGTCTCTTCTACTCCCTCGGTAGTTTCCTCCGGTTCTCGCTGGCGGATGGGCCCCGTCATAAGTCTATCCTAGTTAAGCGGGTTTGGTAGATAAACCCTACGCGCGTCACACTCTCACACACCTCTCGCGGTTGGCGACTCTGAATTCACCATCCGCGGCTCGTGCGGGGCTTTTATTAGCTCCCTCGTCGGGAGTACGAATATGCCAGCCTCCCGACCGACCGTCTTCGCGGTGGACGAGTACGACGCGCTGGAGTTCGACGCGGTCCTCGTGCGCGAGAACGCCGTGGTCTGTCTCGACGGCACCGACGAACTCCGGGTCATCCCGATGGAGAAGGTGAACCACATCGACGCCGACCCCGACTCGATGCTCGTCGAGCGCGAAATCCCCGAGACGTTCTACGGCGGCGGCGAGTACGGCTTCGTGGACATCGACGAGTACCCCGAACTCCAACACCACCTCGACGACCTCGAAGCCGAGCAGTACTGAATCGGAGCGGTTACTGAATCGGGGAATTTATCGAGTCGGAACCGAAGCGAACGCCCGCGCCCGCCGCGTTCGCGGCGGGCGCGGGCGTTCGAAAATAGTTCGCGGCTCAGAACGACACGAGCGGCTTTATCACGCCGTCTTCTTTCGACGCCATCAGGTCGAACGCCTCGTCCACGTCGTCGAACTCGAACTCGTGGGTCGTCATCGGCGTCGGGTCTACCCGCCCGGCGTCGAGCAGGCGGAGAAGCCGTCGGAGTCGCACTCTCCCGCCCGGACACAGGTCGGTCACGATGTCCTTCTCGGCCATGCCGACGCCCCACGCCTCGCGCGGAATCCCGACGGTGTCGCCCTCGCCGTAGTAGCCCACGCTCGAAATCGTGCCGCCGGGCTTGGTCGCGGCCACGCACCCCGCGAGCGTCTCCTCGCGCCCGAGCGCCTCGATTGCCGAATCGACGCCCTCGCCGTCGGTCAAGTCGAGAATTTGCTCGGCGGGGTCGCCCTCCTCGAAATCGACGATTTCGTCGGCCCCGTATCGCCGCGCGAGGTCCTGACGCTCGGGTACACTCTCGACGGCGAAGATTTCGCCCGCACCCTGCAGGCTCGCGCCCTTCGTCGCCATCAGGCCGACCGGTCCCTGCGCGAACACCGCGACCGTCCCGCCGACGGGAATTCGGGCGTTCTCAGCGGCTCTGAAGCCCGTGCTCATCATGTCGCAGACGTAGACCGCCTCCTCGTCGGGGACGCCCTCCGGAATGTGAGCCAAGTTCGCGTCGGCGTCGTTGACGTGGGCGTACTCCGCGAAGATACCGTCCTTCTCGTTGGCGAACTTCCACCCGCCGAGCGGGCCGCCCGACTGCGAGGAGTGGCCGTCTTGGGCCGCCTCCGACCCCCAATCGGGCGTGATTGCTCCGACGACCACGCGGTCGCCCTCCGCGAAGTGCTCGATTTCCGACCCCACCTCGTCCACGACTCCGGCCGCCTCGTGGCCGAGCGTGAGATTTTCGCGGTTGCCGATTGCGCCGTGGACGGTGTGAACGTCGGACGTACAGACCAGCGCCTCGGTCGGTCTGAGTATCGCGTCGTTCGGACCGGGTTCTGGTCGTTCCTTTTCTACGATTTCAGTCTCACCGATGCCGTTCATCACGAATGCTTGCATTGGAATCCCCCGGTCGGTGGACAACCCCGAGTCCCATAGCTCTCACGCCGACAGCACGCGCTCGATTCCTCGACGAATTCGCTCGGAATCGGGGCGGTAGGCGTCTTCGCGGGCGAACAACGGAAACGGAACGTCGTAGCCCGTCACTCGCTCGACCGGCGCTTCGAGGTGGTAGAGCGCGTCGTCGTTGATTCGTGCGACGACCTCCGCGGCGAGTCCGCCCGTCCGGGGCGCTTCGTGGACGACGACGCACCGGCCGGTCTTTCGGACCGACTCGACAATCGTCGCCGAATCCATCGGGGAGGCGGTGCGGAGGTCCACGACCTCGACGCTCGCGTCGCTCGCTTCGACGGCCGAGAGGGTTTCGGGAACCATGCCGCCCCACGCGACTGCGGTCGCGTCCTCGCCCTCTCGCACGACCGCGGCCTCACTGAGCGGGACAGTGTGGTCGCCCTCCGGAACGGACTCGCGCATCGCGCGGTAGAGTCGGGTCGGTTCGAGGAACATCACGGGGTCGGGGTCCCGAATCGCGCTCGCGAGCAGTCCCTTCGCATCGGCGGGATTCGACGGAATCACCACTTTCAGTCCGGGGATGTGGGCGTACCCCGCTTCGAAGCTCTCGGAGTGGAGTTCGAGCGCGCGGATGCCGCCGCCGTAGGGCATCCGAACCGTCATCGGGACGTTCAGGGTTCCCCGCGTCCGACTCCGCATTCGGGCGGCGTGTTGCTGAATCTGGTGGAACCCCTGATACGCGAAGCTGGCGAACTGGATTTCGGCGACGGGCGTCATGCCGTAGGCTCCGAGACCGACGCCGAGACCGATGATGGCGGCCTCCGCGACCGGCGTGTCGTACACCCGGTCGGGGTACTCGTCGCGCAACGCTTGGGTCGCGCGGAACACACCGCCGTTGACGCCTACGTCCTCGCCGTAGACGACCATCGACTCGTCGCGGGCCATCTCCTCGTCGAGGGTCTGGCGAATCGCCTCCACGAGTCGGAGTTCATTCGTCACGCTCGAATCCCTCCTCTTTTCCCCCTCTCTCGTTCTCGCTCTTCCACTCCTCCTTCTGTCGCCGCAATTCGGGCGGCATCTCCGCGAACACGTAGTCGAACATCTCCGCGGGGTCCACCTCCTCGCGGCCCGCCTTCGCCAAGTCGATTTCGTCGGCGAGCGTCTCCTCGATTTCGCCCTCGATGGCGGCAATGGACTCGCCGTCGAGCACGTCGGTTTCGAGCAGATGGCGCTCGAATCGCTCTATCGGGTCGCGGGTGCCCCACTCTTCTTCCTCGTCCTCGGTTCGGTAGACGGTCGGGTCGTCGCTCGTGGTGTGCATCGACCGCCGGTAGGTGAGCGCCTCTATCAGCACTGGGTCGCCCTCGCGCGCCTTCGCGAGCGCGTCCTGCGTGACCGCGCGGACGCCCAGCACGTCGTTGCCATCGACCTGAATCCCCTCGATTCCCGCCGAGACGGCCTTCTGCGCCAGGGTCTCTGTGCGAGTCTGGATTCGCCGGGGCGTCGAAATCGCGTACTGATTGTTCTGGCAGAAGAAGACGGTGTGGGCGTCCAGCACTCCCGCGACGTTCATCGCCTCGTACACGTCGCCCTCGCTGGTCGCGCCGTCGCCGAAGTAGCAGATAGTCGCCTCGTCGCTCTCTGCCATCTCCTGGGCCCACCCGAGACCCGCGGCGTGGAGCGACTGACTCCCCACCGGAATCGACGGCGGGAAGTTACTCCCCGCGACCTCCGCGCCCTCCTCCATTCCGAGCGCGTACCACAGCAGGCGGTGGACGGGCGTTCCCCGCGCGAGGTACGCCGCGCTCTCGCGGAACGATGGCACCATCCACTCCGACTCGCCGAGCGCGAGTGCCGACCCCACCTGCGCGGCTTCCTGTCCGATTCCGGGCGCGTAGGTCCCTAATTCGCCCCGGCGCTGGAGCGCGACCGCGCGCTCGTCGGCCCGGCGCGAGAGCTTCATCAGGCGATACGTCTCGCGGAGGCTCTCGTCGTCCAACTCCGGCGCTTCGTCCTCGTCCACCGCCCCGTCCTCCCCCAGTGCTTGCACGTACTCGACCGAAAACTCGGCCACTTGTTCGCGAACCACGCCCGGAGTACCACGGCTTCGTACTTATGTGCGATTGCCGACGCGAGATGTTTCGTGAGCCAGCGACACGGTCCACCACGGGTGGGATTGAAAGGGGCCGTCCGGTCGCGGCCGAAGGCCGTGGTCGCTTGCGCAAGCAACTATCCGCGCGGGTAGTGCTGAGAGCGCGAATATCCTGCGCAACGACCGCGACCGGAGGGGGGGGCTTTCTACAACGCTACCGCAAAATTCGTTGTAGAACTCAAGTGTGAATATCCAAGCAGCGAGCAGAAGGCTACTCACGGCGCATCTGAAACCGCATCCGCACCGCGAACTGACAGAGGCTTTCGCGGACGACTACTCACAGCAAGTCCGCCCACGGCGAAAAGCTTCTTTGCCGCGAAACTGGCAATTCGCGTATGAACAAAGCGTTCCGGGCGGTGGCGGGCGGCGTCGCCGGAACCGCGGTGCTGACGCTCGGCCTCGTCGTGACCGACGTCGAGACCGGCTACCGAATCGGCATCTTCGAGACCATCGCGAACTTCGTGGGGACGCCCGGACAGGTCACGCTCGGATTCGCGCTGTTCGTCTTGGCCGGGGTGTTCGCGTGGCCACTGGTGTTCGTCGCGGTCGAGGGGTACCTCCCCGGCGGGCCGGACCCCGCAGTTCGGGCGATACCGTTCGCGTTCGTTCTCTGGGTCGCGTTCGTGCTGACCGCGCCGCCCGGCATCGACTTCCCGCTCATTATCCCGTACCTCGCGCTCACGTTGGCCGCCCACCTCGCATACGGCTACATCGTCGGCGCGGTGTACGCCCAACTGGACGAGAGCGAGGTCGAGCGAGACGTGGGGACGAGCGCGTAGAACGAGACGCCGACGGCATCACTCTCGCGAGCGAAGCGACAACGACGCGTAGGTCATCAGCGAGGTAGTGACGCCGAACAGTCCGACCATCACGAGTCGGAGAACGAGGCCCATGTCCTCGGTATCGACGAACGGAATCGCCGCGAACGCGGCGATTCCGACGAGTGCGAGGACGACGGCGAGAATTCGGTCGTACTTCTTGTCGTACTCGATGTTCGCGACTTTGGTCCACCACGTGTCCTCGGGGTCGGGGCGTCGTCGCTCGATGCCGTCCGGCGTCCGAAACGCCCGAAATCGCCACCGGATGGTGAACAGCAGGTAGCCGACACACCCGCCGTACACGAGGCCCGTCGTGAAACTCTCTGACCCGCGGAGTAGAGCGAAGCCGACCCCGCCGACAAGCGCCGGGAGGACGAACGCCGCGACCGATTCCAGCAGGTCCACGACGGGCGCTCGCGTCTTGGAGTCGGCGTTCGGGGACATCGCGTCTCGCAGTTGCTACCCCGTAGCCTCGACTGTCCTAAAAGTATTCTGAGACGAATCGCGTCTCGGTTTCCCGTTTCGATTGTTTCGCCTCAGTCGTCTCGTCCCGCTTGCTCGCGCCCCGCTTGCTCTCGTTCGGCGCGTCGTCGCTCGCGCGCCTGCTCGCGCTCGAATCGGTTCTCGAACCACTGCCACTCGCGAGTGTAGAAGCCGGTGCCCTTGAGATTCCACACGTCGGGGTCGGTAAGTCTCTCGCCGGTCCGGTAGGAGTGGACCATGTTCCAGAGCCAGACGAACTGCGCGGCCATCAGGAGGTAGGCGGTGACGGTCACGACCTGCTGGGCGAGCGCGAACTCCGCCGGAAACGCCGCCAGTCGCCGGGGGAGACCCTCCATACCGATGACGAGCATCACGAAGAAGGTGGGCATCACCGTGACCATCGAGACCCAGAAGTGAATCTTGGCGAGTCGCCGGTCGTACATCCGGCCCGTGATGAGCGGGTACCAGTAGTAGTTCGCCGCGAACATCGCGAACAGAATCGTGCCGACGAGGATGAGGTGGAAGTGACCGACCACGTAGTAGGTGTCGTGGACGAGCAGGTCTATCGGGACCGACGCGAGGAAGACGCCCGTCACGCCGCCAATCATGAAGTTGGCGATGGCCCCCACGCAGAACAGCATCGGCGTGGCGAGGTGAATCCGGCCGGTGTACATCGTCGTAATCCAGTTGAACGTTTTGACCGCACTCGGCACCGCGATGGCTATCGAGACGGCCATGAACGACCCCCGTATTCGGGGGTCCATCCCGACCGCGAACATGTGGTGCGCCCACACGCCGAAACTCAGGACACCAATCGCCAGCGTCGAGTAGACCACGAATTTAAAACCGAACAGCTTTCGCCGAGAGAACTTCGGGATGATGAGACTGAGCAGGCCCATCGGAGGTAGGACGAGAATGTACACCTCGGGGTGGCCGAAGAACCAGAACAGGTGCTGCCACAGCAGAGGACCCCCACCCTCCGTCGCGAAGAACGTCGTTCCGACCACGCGGTCGAGCAGAAGCATGATGAGCGCGCTCCCGAGCAGGGGAAACGCGAACAACACGAGTCCCGAGGTCGTCAGCATCGTCCACGAGAAGATGTCGAGTTCCTCCCAGCCGACCTTCTCGCTCCGCTCAGTGAAGATGGTCGCGATGACGTTTATCGCACCGAGCGTGGTGCTGACCCCCGAAAGGTGAAGCCCGAGCAGCATCACGTCTATCTGGCGGTTCGGGAGTTCGGCGCTCATCGGGGCGTACATCGTCCACCCCGTCTCGGGCGGCGCGAGTTCGGTCACGCCCACGAGGTCCGAGATGAGACCGAACCGAATCAGCAACAGCGCGGGCGGCAACAGCCAGAACGCGATGGCGTTGATGCGCGGGAACGCCATGTCGTCCGCGCCGATGAACACGGGGAGGAAGTAGTTCGCGAGGCCGAACAGCACCGGCGTGGCGAACAGGAACAGCATCGTCAGCCCGTGCATCGTGAACAGCGCGTTGTACATCCCCTCGCTGACGACGTTCGCGCTCGGCGTGAGCAGTTCCGTCCGGAGCATGACGGCGTCTATCGCTCCCCAGAGGCCCGCCGCCGCGCCGAAGACGATGTAGAGGACGCCGATGTCCTTGTGGTCCACCGTGGTGAGCCATCGAGTCAGTCCCGGCGGCTTGTTCCGGAGTTCGTCGGGCAGGCCGACGTACTGGTCCACTACGTCGGGAAATTCGGGCAATCGACTCCGAAATCGGAGGACGCCGACGCTCACGACGCCGATACAGAGAACTGCGGTCACGGCCAGCACGAGACGCGCGAACGACTCCAAGCGTGAAACCCCTAAACTTCCTTCGAGGTTCTCCCCGAAAACGCTTATCGCCACGACGAAGGCGACGAAGGCGTACCACGCTCACGCAGGTCGGCGGGGCAGCCACAGAGACCACCCCGGGCCCCCAACATAAGAAAAAAAGAACGAAA
>NZ_ML974135.1:34898-132275 GCF_004143485.2 Halorussus amylolyticus
CCCCCCCCCCCCCCCCCCCCCCCCCCCGGCGCCCCCCCCCCCCCCCCCCCCCCCGGGGGGCCCCCCCCCCCCCCCCCCCCCCCCCGACCCGGAATCTGTAAACGTCAGAAACGAGTACCTCCGCGTATGCTCTTTCCGGACGGTCGGGTGCTCGTCGGTCCGGCGCACGCCGGGACGGGTCCGTCGGCCGAATTAGTCGTCCTGCTCGGACTCGCGGGCGTCGGGTCCGCGCTCGTGCTGGCGCTCGCGCTCGCGGCGCTGTTCAGGCGACGAACGCGGTCGTACCTGCTGGTCGCGCTCGCGCTCTCGACGCTGCTCGCGCGGACCGGGGTCGCCGCGCTGTCGGCGGTCGGCACGGTCGGCGCGGAGTCGCACCACGTTCTCGAACACGGTCTCGACGTGGTGATGGCCGGACTCGTCATCGCCGCGGTGTACGACGCCCGGACCGCTCGCAAAGACGCCGCCCTCGACGATTCGCGAGGTGAGGAGTCGTGAGCGAGACCCGTCGGGCAATCGCGGCCCACGTTCGCGCGAATCCGGGCGTCCACTTCAGCGGCGTCGTCCGGGGTCTCGACCTCGCGCCCGGACAGGTCCAGTATCACCTCCGGCGACTCGGCAAGGAGGGCGAAGTCGTCGCCGAGGAACTCCGCGGTCGGACCCACTACTACCCGCCGGAGTACGACGACTGGGAGCGCGCCGCGCTCGCGACGTTCCGGCGCGAGACGGCGCGCGACGTGCTCGCCCACCTGCTCGACGTTGGAGAGGCCGCGCCCGCCGAACTCGCCGACGAACTCGAACTCGCCCGGAGTACGGTCGAGTGGCACCTCGATTCCCTGGTGGCACACGACCTCGTGGACAAACGCCGCGAGAACAATCGGGTCAGACTCGCACTCGCTCGGCCCGAGGCGACCGCCGACCTGCTCGGCGAGATTACGCCCTCGCTCCCCGAGCGCATGGTGGACAGATTCACGCGGTTGGTGGACGATTTCGTGGAAGGCGGGTGAGTTTCAGGAGTCCGGCTTCACGTCTGCTGCGGTCGCTCTCCAGTGGGTGCGGTCTCTGAGGGCACTTCCTCGCCCCGCGACGAGAACAGAATCATCGCGAGACCCGTACTCAGGAGATTCAGACCGAAGAACAGGCCGAGCGCCCACGCCGCAGTCGCGGGCCAGCCCACCCACAGCAGGACCGCGAGCAGGAGCGAGAGGACGCCGCTCCCGACGAGCCAGACCCACCCGTCCGCCGGGCGAACCCGAACGCCCATCGCAATCTCCACCACCCCGTCCACGAGGAAGTAGCTAACGAGGAGCAGGCTCAGAGTCAGCAATCCGAGAACTGGGTTCGCCAGCAGACTGATTCCCGCGAAACCGTACAGTACGGCCAGCAGAATCTGCCAAATCGACCCGGTCCACTTCCGGGCCGAGAAGGCGTGCGCGACGTGGACGAGCGCGCCGACGACCAGTAGCGCCCCGAGCAGAATCGACAGCGAGAGACCAGTCACGAACGGAAACGCGATTGCGAGGAGTCCGAGGACGACCAGCAGCGCCCCGCCGATTTTGAACGAGCGCTGGTCGATGCGGGCGTCGGGACTGACGGTGTCTGTAGTAGTCGTGCTCATGGTTTTCTTCGACAGTAGAACTACGGTTAAGTATTGTCCGTAATCGCCGGACAGGTCCCGAAGGAGACGCCGGGAAGTTCGGTCTCCTCGTGCGATTCGGGAGAGACCTATTCGGGTATTTACCCGCGCTGAGACCCCCGGAAAAGGCGCGATTTCCGCGAGGGAAACGGTCGAGTCGCCCGAGCGAGGGTCCGACGTACGGGCTTGAAGCGCTAACACGAACCGTTACCTTGAGAGCGCCCACCTCGAATCGTCGGTCCCCGTGCGACGAAGCGCTCGATTACGGATTACTCGCTCGATACGCGCGGGCATATGCCGCGTTTCGTGGAAATCTTCGACTAATTGATATTCGGCTTTCGACGCGCGAACCAGAACCCCCTTTCACCTTCGGTCCCAATCCACGACTAATGGACGACACCGGACGCCTCACCCGAAGACAGTTCGCCAAGGCCGCCGTCGCCATCGGCGGGGCGTCGGCGCTGTCGGCGTGTCTGGACCGGTCGGGCGGGCCGGACCTGCCGCAGGGGTCCGACGACCTCGCGGCGCTCCCCGACCGCCAGCACGCGTGGAACGAGTTCCTGGCAACCGACGACCACGGCAACGACGTGGCCCCCCGTCACCACGTCCTGCTGTTTCTCGACTACGCGAGCGAGGGTTCGCCGACCGACGACGACCGCGAAACCGCCGAATCCGCCTTTGAAAGCCTCGAACGCGCATACCCGCGGAGCCACGACAGCGACGGCGAGACCCGCGTCGGCCTGGTATTCACGGTGGGCTACTCGCCCGCCTACTTCGAGCGGTTCGACGCCGACTTGCCAGGGTCAGTGGACCTCCCCGAACCGAAGGCCCTCGCGTCGTTCGAGAACCCCGACCTCGACGCTCAAGACGCGGTGGTCCACCTCGCCAGCGATTATCCGGAGGTCGTGCTGGCGGCCGAGGAAGCCCTGCTCGGCGACCAGTCGGAACTGAACGGCGTCGAGATGGCCGCCGACCTCTCGGGAATCTTCGAGCGCGCCGAGCGTCGGACGGGGTTCGTCGGCGACGGCCTCCCCGCGGAAAATCAGGACGTTCGGGGCGTGCCCGACTCCGAGCCGATTTCCGAGGACGCGCCGCTCTACATGGGGTTCAAGTCGGGGTTCCGGAAATCCCAAGCTACCGAGGAGCGAGTCACGATTCAGGGCGGGCCGTTCGCGGGCGGGACGACGCTCCACGCCTCCCGAATCCGCCTGCAACTCCGCCAGTGGTACGAGCAGGACAGTCGAAGCCAGCGCGTCGGCAAGATGTTCTGCCCGGTCCACGCCGACGAGAATCTGGTGGAAGGTGCGGGCGACAACCTCGGCGACACCGCGCTGATGGACGAGAAGGGGTGTCCCGCCCACGCGAGCGACGACGCCCGAACGAAGGGGATGGTCGGCCACTCTCAGAAGTCGGCCCGCGCCCGCGAGGACGGCAGTCCCATCATCCTCCGCCGAGACTTCGATTCGACCGACGACGGCGAGGCGGGCCTCCACTTCGTCGCGCTCCAGCGCGAGATTTCGGACTTCGTAGCGACTCGCGAGGCGATGAACGGCGAGGATTTGGCCGAGGAGTCGGCGGCGCTCGGTCAGAAGAACAACAACGGGATTCTGCAGTACATGGACGTGCTCCGGCGTGGGAACTTCTTGGTTCCACCGCGCGACCTGCGGACGCTTCCGGAACCGAATCCGGAGTGAGTGTCTCCGGAGCAGGGTGGGTTTTCGACGCGCGTACCAGAATCCGTATTTCCCCGAGGTGACAAGGTCGAATCGAGATGGAACGACGGAATTTCCTCCGCGCTGGCGCGACTCTCGGCGTCGCCGGACTGGCCGGATGCACCGGTCTGTTCGAGACGACCTCCGCGAACTCGCCGCCGCCGGTGGTCGAGGACCGACCGGACGCGGCGTACTATCCGACGCATATCGAGGGCCACGCGAAGCCTTCGATGGCCGAGGACGGACGCCTCCGAGTCGCGCTGATGTACAGCTATCCGCACCGATTCTGGACCATCACCGGGGCGGACACGAACAAGGTGAGCATCCAATCCGAGGACGACGCCCACCTGATGGCAACCATCTGGGATTCGGAGACGATGACTGTCCTGCCGACGGCGAACGTTTCGGCCGAGATTTCGAAGGACGGCGAGACGGTCGATACGCGCGACTTCTGGCCGATGCTCTCCCAAAACATGGGCTATCACTTCGGTGACAACGTCGGTCTCGACGGCGACGGCACCTACACCGCGAGCCTCGACGTGGGCTCGATGCAGGCCCGCGGCCTCGGCGACCTGGCGGGCGCGTTCGAAGACGGAACGACCATCGAAATCGAGTTCGAGTACAGCGAGGCCGACAAGAACGAAATCATGTACGAGGAGCTCTCGGACCAGCAGGGCCAGGAGGGCGCTGTCGAGCCGATGGAGATGGAGATGATGCCGGTTTCGAGCGTCCCCGCCGCCTCGGACCTCCCCGGAACGGTCATCGGCGAGGGGACGAGCGGCGACGCGAGATTCGTCGTCGCCACCGCCAACGAGTCCCCGGAGTTCGTCGGGGATGACGAGACCTACCTCGTGGTGTCGCCGCGAACGCCGCACAACAGCTACCCGCTCCCGTTCATGAGCGTCTCCGCGACCCTCTCGCGCGACGGCGAGGCGGTTTTCGACGATTCGCTCGACGCCGGGATTTCCCCGGAGTTCGGCTACCACTACGGCGCGGCGGTCGACGGCGTCGAATCGGGCGACGAACTCGCGATTACGCCCGGGTCGCCGCCCCAGGTCTCGCGCCACGAGGGCTACGAGACCGCGTTCCTGTCGTTCGAGGAGATGACGCTGACCGCGTAGTCGGTCCCCCGATCACGGTTCGGCCCGCGGATTCCCTTTTTGCCCGCCGATTCGCTTTTTCGACTCACCGATTCGCTTTTCGGCCGTGACAGCGTACGTCGAGCAGATGCATCGACGCGACGTGCTTCGAGGGGGTGTCGCGGTCGGAGTCGCGGGTCTCGCGGGGTGTGCCGGGCTGTTCGAAACCGAGTCGGCGCGCTCGCGCGAGCGGGCCACGACGGTCGAAGACCGCGAAGAGGAGGTGTACCACCCGACCCACCGCGAGGGCGCGACGACGGTCGGGACGGGCGGCGAGGGCCGATACGAGGTCATCCTGCTGTACAGCGTTCCACACGGATTCTGGACGGTTTCGGGGAGCGAGACGAATCTGGTCGAGATTCCGGACGACGCGAGCGCGCATCTGATGGCGACCATCTGGGACGCCGACACCGAGACAGTTCTCCCGACGGCGAACGTCTCAGCCGAGATTTCGAAGGACGGCGAGACGGTCGATTCGCGCGACTTCTGGCCGATGCTTTCCCAAAACATGGGCTATCACTTCGGCGATAACATCGGTCTCGACGGCGACGGCACCTACACCGCGACTCTCGACGTGGGCGCGATGCAGGCCCGCGGACTCGGCGACTTGGCGGGCGCGTTCGCCGAGCGCACGACCGTCGAAGTCGAGTTCGACCACGAGCGCGAATCCCTCGGCGGTCTGGCCTACGAGGAGTTCCCCGACGAGCAGGGTGAGGCCGCGGCGCTCGACCCGATGGACGCCGATATCCCCGTCGCACAGGTGCCCGCCCGCGACGACCTTCCGGGGTCGGTCGTCGGTACGGGCGTCAGCGGCGACGCCGATTTCGTCGCGTTCCTGCCGGACGAGACGCCCGAGTTCGTCGCCGACGACCGCACCTACCTCGCAGTTTCGCCCCGGACGCCGTACAATCGCTACCCGCTCCCGTTCATGAATCTCTCGGCAATTCTCTCGCAGAGCGGCGAGACGGTCTTCGAGGGCGCGCTCGACGCCGCCGTCTCGCCCGATTTCGGCTATCACTACGGCGTGAGCGTCGAGAGCGCTGATTCGGCTCTCTCGCTCCGGGTGGACGCGCCGCCACAGGTCTCGCGCCACGAGGGGTACGAGACCGCCTTCCTGGACATGTCGGCGATGAAGCTGACGATTTAAGTCGCGAGTGTTCGAACGATTGGCACCACGAATTTCGGGACTCAGCCTACTGATTTCCGGTGACTCATCCCACTCGGCGCGCGCTGGCGCTGGCCCGTAGTTTGGGCCAGCGCCCATGCGTGCGAGGGATGACTGAGCGACCAGCGGGAGCGAAGGAATCGGTTGGGGAGGATGGTGGCCGTTGCGGGTGCGGTGCGGGTCTCAGAGGTGACGTGCGAGCAGGAAGCTACGAGAACGAAATGTAGCGGGATTCACTTTCCTTCCCTGTCCATCAGGGCTTTCTACTCGCACTCCACAAATGAGAGACCGCAACCACGCCCTCCCCAACCGACTGCGGTCCTCAGTCGGTCGTTCCCTCCGGTCACTCCCTCTTTGCGGTCCTCATCCACCGGAAGACAAACCGCGTCTTCCGAGCCTGCGGTCGCTTCGCTCCCGCAGACCTCGCGCGCTTTGGGCGAGGCTCAAACCGCCGGAAGACAAATAGCGTCTTCCGAGGTCACACTCGCGTCGCTCGTGTGACCACGAGCCTCGCCAGCGCGCGCCGGGCGTAAAAGTCAGTTAAGAAACATATAGGGCGCAACAGTCGAGAGCCGACGAAAGCGTGCAGACCGTCCCAAACCATTAGACGCGAACCGTCGTTCTCGGTACGAATGAGCGACCCGAGAGCAGGAACCGCCACGCTCAAACGCCCCCGACGCGCGCTCGCAACGGTCGTCGCCGTGGTGTTCATCGACCTGCTCGGATTCGGCATCATCATCCCGATTTTGCCGTTCTACGTCCGGAGCTTCGGCGTGAGCGACGTGTACATCGGCCTGCTCGCGGCCTCCTACTCGCTGATGCAGTTCGTCTTCGCGCCGCTGTTGGGGTCGCTGTCGGACCGCCGGGGACGGCGGCCCGTCCTGCTCATCTCGGTCGCGGGGAGCGCGGTGGCGTGGACGGTGTTCGGACTCGCCGGGAGTATCGCAGTCCTCTTTCTGTCGCGGATGCTCGCCGGTGCGATGGGCGGCAACCTCGCGGCGGCCCAAGCCTACGTCTCCGATATCACGCCGCCGGAGCGTCGGGCGAGCGCGTTCGGTCTCATCGGCGCGGCGTTCGGACTGGGGTTCATCTTCGGCCCGGCGCTCGGCGGGGTGTTCGCAAGCGACCCGGTCGTGGAGTTCGCGCGCAGAGTTCTCCCGTCGTTCGTGCCCGCGACCAGATTCTCGCTCCCGAGTTTCGCGGCCGCGGGGCTGAGTCTGGTGAACCTCGGCTTCGCGCTCGCGTTCCTCGAAGAGTCGGGCGTCCAGCGACTCGCCGCCAAACGGCTCTCGTGGGTAGCGACGTTTCGGGACGCGCTCGCCGACGAGGGCCTCCGGGGCCTCGTGGTCGCGTTCTTCCTGCTGTCGGTCGCGTTCTCGGGCGTGCAGGTGATGTTCATCCCCTTCGCGGCCGACCAGTACGGCTACGGCGCGACCGAGACCGCGCTCCTGTTGACCTACATCGGCGTCCTCGGAGTGGTGTTTCAGGGCGTGCTGGTCGGACGGCTCTCGCGCAGGTACCCCGACTCCCTGCTCGCGATTGCGGGCGCGGTCCTGCTCGCGGGCGCGCTCGCGGCGCTCCCGTTCTCGCCCGAACTCGGTCGGGCCTTCTTGCCGTCAATCGGCGGCGGGTCGCCGCCGATTGACGGGGCGGCGTTCCTCACGCCCGAACTCCTCGCACTCGTCGCGGTCCTGCCGGGCCTGTCGCTCGGTAACGCCCTGCTGTCGGTGTCGCTCACGACGCTGGTCTCGAAGGCCGCGGGGGCCGATGTGCAGGGGAGCGCGTTCGGCATCACGCAGGGCGCGGGGAGTCTCGGCCGGACGGTCGGCCCGCCGGTCATGGCCGCCCTCTACGTCGCAGCGTTCTGGACGCCGTTCGCGGTCGGCGCGGTGCTGTTGGTGGGGACGCTCGCAGTACTGGTCCGGTGGTCTCGATGGTCCCAAAGCACGAGTCGGACGGAGTAATCCGGTTCGGGCCGACCATCTTTCCGATTCGGGCCGACCACATTTAGTCCTCGGCGTCGAAGTTCGAACCATGTACGAGCGCATCCTCGTCCCGACCGACGGGAGCCAGCAGGCCCGGCGAGCTGTCGAGCGCGCAGTGGACCTCGCGAAGACCTACGACGCCGAACTCCACGTCCTGTTCGTCGTGGACACCACGCGGTTCGGCGCGGAAGTGGACGCCACGTTCGTCATCGGGAAACTCGAACGGGCGGGCGAACAAATCGTCGAGGAGACCGTCGCGCAGGCGACCGAGGCGGGCGTCTCCGACGCGACCGGCGTCGTGGAGTTCGGCCCGATTCACGGCGTGATTCTGGACTACGCCGACGACCACGACGTGGACCTCGTGGTGATGGGCACCCACGGACGGAGAGGCGTGGACAGGTATCTGTTCGGAAGCGTCACCGAAAAGGTGGTTCGGCGCTCGGACGTCCCGGTACTGACGGTTCGAGGAAGCAGTCCGGAAGCCGAGTCGTCGTGAGCGAGACCGGCATCACCGTGAACGAGGGCACTCGCGGACCGCGAGCGAATCGCTCGCGGTCCGCCAGCAGGGAGCGGTCGGAGTCCACCAGCAGGAATCAGTCCGGGTCCGCCAACGGAACCGTGAGGACGGGCACGTCGGCCGTCCGAACGACCTTCTCGGTCAGACTTCCGATGAGAACGCGCTCGACGCCGCGGCGTCCGTGGGTTCCCATGACGACGAGGTCAACGTCGTACTCCTCGATATAGTCGCGGATGGTCTCGTAGGGGTCGCCCTGAAGCACCACATCCTCGACCTCGACGCCGCGGTCTCGGCCTCGTTCGGCCACGTGGCCGACGATATCTTCGCCCTCCTTCATCAGCACGTCCTGCGTGCCCTCGTCGGTCGTGACCGTGCTGTACTGGCCGGTGTCGGCGACGTACAGCGCGTGAACCGTCGCGTCGTACGACTCCGCCACGTCAAGCGCGTTTTCGAGCGCGGCCGCGGTTCCGTCGCTGCCGTCGGTCGGGAAGAGAATCGTATCGTACACGCGGGATGCTTCGACTGACAGCACCCTTACTTTTTCGGGTGTGCCCGATTACTCCTCGACTTCCTCGGCGTCGATGAGTTGGAACAGGTCGTCGTAGTCGTCGGGAAGTTGCGCCCGGACCTGCTCGATTTCGCTACCCGCGACGAGTTCGCTCACGAGCCCGACCACGACCCGGCCGTAATAGGCCGCCTCGGATTTATCGACGTTCGCGCGTTCTGCGACTCGTTCCATGAACTCGTCGTAGTCGAACCGCTGGCCCGATTCGGCGGCGTGGAGGTAGTAATCGACCTCCATCGGGAGGGGCCCCGCGAGGTCGGTGGCTTCGCCCTCCTGTAAACGCTCGCCCAACGTGGTCAGCACGGCGCGCGTCGCCCGAACCGCCCGCCCGAGTTGCGGTAGCTCGAGGCGGTGCTGGACTTCCCCCATGAAGTCGTTGTACTTCATGGCCGCGGCTACCACGGGCACGCGAAAATACGTAACGGCAGGTCGCGTCCGCAGGTAACAGCGAGCCGAGTCCGTGAGCGGCCGGTCGCCGTTCTCGCCCCGAGAACCGCCACTCACGTTTTCCGGTTGGGCGTCGAAGTCCGGTACATGTACGAGCGCATACTCGTTCCAACGGATGGGAGTGAGGGGGCCGGGGCCGCGGTCGAACGCGCAATCGACCTCGCGAAGACCTACGACGCCGAACTCCACGCGCTGAACGTCGTCAACGTCGCGACCCTCTCGGTCGAGGTCAACACCGCGCGAATCATCGAGAGCCTCGAAGAACAGGGTGCGGACGCGACCGAGGCGGTCGTCGAACGGGCCGAGACCGCGGGCGTCGGGGACGTACAAACCGCGGTCGTTCACGGGATTCCCCACGGCGCGATTCTGGAGTACGTCGAGGACCACGATATCGACCTCGTGGTGATGGGCACCCACGGCCGGTCCGGTCTGGACCGGTATCTGCTCGGGAGCGTCACGGAAAAGGTCGTCCGGAAGTCCGACGTCCCCGTGCTGACGGTTCGGATGGCGAAGGACGACGAGTGAGTGGCCTCAGAAGACGAGTGACGCCGCCGAGACAGCACCGTTTTTCTATCTCGGCGCTGACGTTCGAGACACATGTACGAACGCATCCTCGTTCCGACCGACGGGAGTGACGCAGTCGGTCCCGCGGTCGCTCACGCCATCGACCTCGCGAAGACCTACGACGCGGAGCTACACGTCCTCAACGCGGTGAACCTCGAACCCGCGGCGTTCGAGAACGGCTCGACCGTCGTGGACCGACTGGAGAAGGCCGGACGCGACGCCACCGACGCAGTCACAGAGCGCGCGGAATCCGAGGGTCTCGACCGGGTGACGGCCGACGTGACGAACGGCGAACCTCACACCGCGATTCTGGACTACACCGCCGACAACGACATCGACCTCGTGGTGATGGGCACCCACGGCCGAACCGGTCTCGACCGCCACCTGCTCGGAAGCGTCACCGAGAAGGCCGTTCGAACTGCCGACGCGCCCGTGCTAACGGTCCGAAAGCCCGATTCGGACGACGCCGAAAGCTGACGGCCGGGAGGTGAACTTCGATTGCGGTCGATTCTCACGAGCCGAGAACGACCCACAGCTTTTGGTGCCTCCCGTTCCAAGTGGCTGATATGTACGAGCACATACTCGTCCCGACCGACGGCAGCGAAGTTGCCGACAGAGCGTTCGAACACGCCCTCGACCTCGCAGAGACGTACGACTCGGAACTCCACGTCGTCTACGCCGTGAGCGTGACGCCCGCCGCCGACGTGGACATGGCGACAGTCCAGCGGGAACTCGAAAACGTCGGGACCGAGACGACTGAGTCGCTCGGCGACCGGGCCCGCGATGCGGGCGTCGAGCGCGTGACGACCGACGTCGTCAACGGACGGCCCCACCGCGCCATCTTGGAGTACGTCGAGGACAACGACATCGACCTCGTGGTGATGGGCACGCGGGGACGGACCGGAATCGACCGCTACCTGCTCGGGAGCGTCACCGAGAAGGTGGTCCGACTGTGTGATGCGCCCGTTCTGACGGTTCGCGGTGGGCGCGAGGAAGACGAAGCGTAAATAAGCGAGACGCAGACGGAGACGGGCAAGCGCGGGCGCTCAGTCCTCCGCGGCCTCGGCGGTCGCGACCGCGCCGTGTTCGATTTCGGTTCCCAGCACGTCGAGGAACTGGGCTATCCACTCGACGTGGTCGCTCCAGTCGCGGCCGGTCACGAGGTTGCCGTCGGTCGTCACGCCGTCGTAGTACTCGCCGCCCGCACCCTCGACGTCGGATTCGAGCGCGGAGTACGCCGAACAGGTCCGACCGCCGATGACGTCGGCCGCCGCGAGAATCTGGGCCGCGTGACAGATGGCCGCGACCGGCTTGTCTTCCTCGAAGAAGTGCCGAACTGCGTCCAGCACCTCGTCGTGAGTCCGGAGGTACTCGGGCGCGCGCCCGCCGGGGAGGACGAGACCGTCGTACCCGGTGGGGTCCACCTCGTCCATCGACGCGGTGAGCGCGAAGTTGTGGCCCCGAGATTCGACGTACGTCTGGTCCCCCCGGAAATCGTGGACCGCGGTCTTGACGGTGTCGCCCTCGTCTTTTTCGGGGCAGACGGCGTCCACCTCGTGACCGACCGCCTGGAGCGCCTGAAACGGCACCATAATTTCGTAGTCCTCGCCGAAGTCGCCGACTATCATGAGTAGCTGTTTGCTGGACATGGTATCTCCCCGAAAGAAGTTCGACCGCCCGGAAAAAATAGGTGACGATAGGTCAGGAACGCGCGTCGGTGAAGCCGTGCGAACGAACACGGTCCAGTCGGATACGAACCGGTCGAAGTCGGGGGCGGCGCTCGGGGTTCCCGACGGCGTCACTCACTCCTCTTCGAGTTCGTACGTCCCCGGCGTGTAGAATGTCTCGTTGATGTGCTCCCAGTCGTCGAATGGGTCGCCGTCGGAATATTCCAGCGGGTCGTCGTAGTTGTGGTGGTTGTAGTTCATCACACTCGAGTACTCCGAGTACGGAACGTCCTCGGAATCGACGCCCTCGTAATCTTCCGACTCGATTCCCATCGAGTGGCCCAGTTCGTGCATGAAGACCCCTGCCTCGGGGTTGCTACCATACCCTTTAAAAACGAAAGCCCCGTTGCCGTGCTCGATGAGCGAGTACCCGCCCAGTTCCTCTCCGTCTCGGACGGGTTTCTCCACCACGATGGCGTAGTGGTAGCCATGGCCCTCGTGGTCCATGTAGTCCAACATGAGTTGGTCGATTTCGTCCACATCTGTCTCGTCCTCGGCAGGTATCTCGTCATTTTCGACGAGGTGGAGGGTGATTCCCTGCGAACCGTCGGGGTTCTCGATAGGCGCGTCCGCGTACTCCTCAACGACCTCCTCAAGTGCGGTCTCGTCCGGCTCTTGGCCCTCCATGTAGTCGATCTCCACGAAGACGTCTTTGCGGAGCGGATCGGCATCTGCGATCGGTGAATCGCTGGCGACCTCCATCCCGTCATCGAGACCGTCGCCGTCGGTGTCGGCGACCGTCGGGTCGGTGTCGTACTCGTCGAGTTCCTCACCGTCGTCGAGGCCGTCGTCGTCGGTGTCGGCGGCCGTCGGGTCAGTGCCGTACTCATCGAGTTCTTCCCCGTCTTCGATGCCGTCGCCGTCTGTGTCCGGGTCGGTCGGCTCCAGTCCGCGGACCTCCTCGCGGTCGTCGTCCAGGCCGTCGTCGTCGGTATCGACCTTCGTGGGGTCCGAACCGAAGTCCACTTCCTCGCCGTCTTCCAGCCCATCGTCGTCGGTGTCGGCGGCCGTCGGGTCGGTGTCGTACTCGTCGAGTTCCTCACCGTCGTCGAGGCCGTCGTCGTCGGTGTCAGCGGCCGTCGGGTCGGTGTCGTATTCGTCGAGTTCCTCGCGGTCCTCGAGGCCGTCGTCGTCGGTGTCGGCGGCCGTCGGGTCAGTGCCGTACTCGTCGAGTTCCTCGCGGTCTTCGAGGCCGTCGTCGTCGGTGTCGGCGGCCGTCGGGTCGGTGTCGTACTCGTCGAGTTCCTCGCGGTCTTCGAGGCCGTCGTCGTCGGTGTCGGCGGCCGTCGGGTCGGTGTCGTACTCATCGACCTCCGGACCGTCGTCGAGCCCGTCGTCGTCAGTGTCGGCGGCCGTCGGGTCGGTCCCGATGTCCCGCTCGCGGTCGTCGTACAATCCGTCGTCGTCCGTGTCCGGTTCGAGTGGATCGGTCCCCTGCTGGAGTTCGGTGAACGCCGGTATGCCGTCACCGTCGAGGTCGACGACCGCCGTCGCGCCGACCACACCCGACGTGGCGGCAGATACTAGAAGAACGAGGCCTACAACTAACCGAGTTGAAACCATAGTCACAGGTCGAACAACTATCACATAATAGTTATGAAATTGGGGTGATTCGACGAGTGCGGCGTGGAAAATACGAAAAATGTCAGAGATTGTCACGTGTGAACCGACGCTGGCTCCTAGTTCACGTGACAGCCTTCTCTCCACTCGTCGGGTGTCTCGATTCCCTCCGGGCCGTCTGGTGGCGAACAGTCATGAAGTCCTACTTGGTCGGCTACCAACCGACCGACACAACTGCGGGCGAACGCACCGATGCCAAGCAGTACGACGACCGAGCGGCTCACTATTCGCTGTTCGACGGCAGACGTGGAACGAGGTAAAAGTCTGCGTTCAGGCCGCCGCGAACGCGTCGTCCTCGGCTTCGAGGAGTTCGTGGTAGCGGTTCCGAATCGTGACCTCGCTGACCTGCGCGACCTCGCTGACCTCGGCCTGCGTGACCTTCTCGTTGGTCAGGAGCGGCCCCGCGTAAATCGCGGCCGCCGCGAGTCCGACCGGCGACTTCCCGCTGTGGAGTCCCTTGCGCTTGGCGTTCCGGAGGAGTTCGCGCGCCCGGCGCTCCGATTCGTCGGAGATACCGAGTTCGCTGGCGAATCGCGCGACGTAGTCCTCGGGGTCGGCGGGCTGAATCTGGAGGTTCAGCTCGCGGACGATGTAGCGGTAGGTCCGCTTGAACTCCATCTCGTCGATTCGGCTGACGTTCGCCACCTCGTCGATGGACCGGGGCGTGCCGGTCTGTCGGGCGGCGGCGTAGAGCGCGCTGGTGGCGACGCCCTCGATGGACCGGCCGGGCAGGAGGTCCTCGTCCAAGGCACGGCGGTAGATGACCGACGCCGTCTCACGGACGTTCTCGGGGAGACCGAGCGCCGAGGCCATCCGGTCGATTTCGCCGAGCGCCTGCTTGAGGTTGCGTTCCTTGCTGTCGCGGGTGCGGAAGCGCTCGTTCCATTTTCGGAGGCGCTGCATCTTCTCGCGCTGGCGCGACCCGAGGGAGTTGCCGTATGCGTCCTTGTTCTGCCAGCCGATGTTGGTCGAGAGGCCCTTGTCGTGCATCATCTTCGTGGTGGGTGCGCCGACTCGGCTCTTCTCGTCCTTCTCGGAGGCGTCGAACGCGCGCCACTCCGGCCCGCGGTCCACGGTGTCCTCTTCGACCACGAGACCGCAGTCCTGACACACCGTCTCGCCGTGTTCGGCGTCGGCGGTGAGTCGGCCGCCGCACTCGGGACAGATTTCCTCGCGCTCGTCGGCAGTCCGCTCGGTCTCGGTCGGCTCGTCAGTTCGTTCGTCGTTCTGTACGTTCGCCTGCTCGCTGTAACTCTGGATGCGTGTACTCGTCATGGTGATGATGGATTGGAGGGGTCTCCCGGGAGGGTGGAGAGCGCCTGAAGAATCTCCGAGAGCCTCGGTTCCTAACCAACAGTAAGCCCGACAAGTATTTAAATGCTTCGTTTGCGTGTGCTATGTTCGCACAGTACCACGACAATGAGAGCCGAACGACTGCTCCGATAGCTACGCGATTTCCGTTACTTCAGCCACCAAATATTGCTTCTACCGCCCTCAGTCTGTTTTAGTAGTGATGCTCGGAATAGGCAATACTCCGAGCAGTCGATTCGCACGGCCGCCTCGTCCGCGGTCGGTGACGGCGCTCGTGCGAGCGCCGTCACCGACCGAGATACGACATCGCCTCGTCGTCGGACACCTGCTCGAAATCCCGGTAGAACTGCCCCACGGCGCGGAAGTTCGGCGGCGTCTCGACGCAGACCACCTCGTCGGCCTCCGCGCGGAGGCGCTCGCGAATCGTTTAAAGCTGTCCGGAGTCGTTCGAACCCGCACCGATGTGTACGTGTAATCGTGTTAAGTGCAACGTGAGAGGACAAAACCCATATGTCCCAATTTCCTGTACACGAGTACATGGCGCTCGAACAGTTGCGGCTCTCGCGGGCGTGGTTAGTACGCGGCATGGTGATGGTTCTCATCGTGTCGCTGCTCGCCCCCTCTGCGGTCTCCGCGCTGACGTACGAACCGACGAACCTCCAGAAAGGCACGATAGAGAAGCCAGCGAACGGCACCACCGTCATCTCGATTCAGGGATTCAAGTTCGCGGGACAGTCGAGCGGGAAGAAGCCCGCTCGCCTCGTGGGCGTGAGTCCGCGCGGTAACGTCGAATGGGTTCACAACGGCTCGAACAACGACGTGACGTGGTTCTACGACGTTGACCCGCTCGACAACGGGAACCTGCTCGTGACCGGCACCGAGTCCGGCGGGAGCAGCGTCTACGAGTACGACCCCGAGAACGACGAAATCGTCTGGTACGAGTACTTCGACGGTGTCCTCGACACCCACGACGCCGACCTCATCAACGACGGCGAGGAGATACTCGTCGCCAACATGCGGAACTACAACACCTCGACCGACGACAGCGAGGACCGCATCTTCATCTACGACCGCGAGGAGGAGGAGATTACGTGGGAGTGGCACTTCGACGAACACACCAACTGGACCGAAGACCAGGGCGGCACCTACGCGGCCGAACCGCCGAGCAACGACTGGACCCACGTCAACGACGTGGACAAGATTGCCGACGGCCAGTATCTGGTCTCGCCCCGGAACATGGACCAAGTGCTGGTCGTGAATCGCTCCACCAAGGAAATCGACATGCGACTCGGGGAGGACGACAACTACGACATCATGCACGAGCAGCACAACCCCGACTTCCACATGAGCGAGAACGGCACGCCCACGATAACCGTCGCCGACAGCGAGAACGACCGCATCGTGGAGTACGCCAAACGCGGCGACGAGTGGAAGCAGACGTGGGAACTCGGCTCGAATCAAGACTTCAACTGGCCGCGCGACGCCGACCGCCTGCCGAACGGCAACACCCTCGTCACCGACTCGAACAATCAGCGTGTCATCGAAGTGACGCCCGAGGGCGAGGTCGTCTGGGAGTTCTACGCGCCGTGGGCACCCTACGACTCCGCGCGCGTCAGCGTCGAAGGGGAGTCCAGCGGCCCGACCATCGCCGACCAGGACGCCGAAGGCTCCTACGACGTGACCGGAAGCGCGGGTCTCACGCCCGGCACCGGCGAGCGACTCACCTTCTCGCAGTGGCTGAGCGGCGCGTTCGCCGGAACCGCGGTCACCGACCAAGTCGATTGGTTCTCGAACCGGTGGTCGAAGATAGCGCCGTGGATTCGTCCGGTCTGGATGGGACCGTGGGACTTCGTGGGCGTCGTCATCGCCACGCTCGTCCTCCTGTCGTGGGGACTCGGCGAACTACTCTACAACCGAAAGCGAATCTCGAACGGCGTCAGACGGCGACTCGCCTGAATCGGTCGGGAGTCGCTCTCAGTTCAGATACCCTTCCTCGCGCTTCCACGCCTCCAGACAGTCGTCGCTACAGAAGTGGTAGGTCCGGGCTATCAGGTCGCCGAACTCCGAGACCGCGTCGTCGCGGAACATCGGGTGGGGTTCGAACAGGTCGATGGACTCCTCGCAGGTGACACACCCGACGTACTGGGAGTCGGCCTCCCCCTCGTACACGCCGTATCGTTCGGACATACGTCGCCTACGCCGCCCGTCCGGGTAACGGTATCGTCGGTCAATCGGTCGTGACCTCCGCGCTCTCGTCGGGGGCGGTTCGGGACGACTGGTAGCGTTCGAGGAGGTCCATCGCGGGGTTGGCCGCCACGCCGTGAACTACGATGGAGGTGAGGACGACGAAGCCGACGATTGCCCAGAGTCGTTCCTGCGCGACGAGGAGTTCGATTTCCGCGAACGTCGCCTCGTTGAACGCGTGGGCGAGGTAGTAGAACGACCCGATACCTCGGATACCGAACGCGGCGACGACCGCGCGCTCGCCCCACGGCACCGACGTGCCGAGCAGGCCGACCAGTCCGGCGACAGGACGAACCACCAGCACGATTACGAGACCGACCGCGATTTCCACCGGGGTCAGAGGCGCGAGCAGACCGCCGACGACTGCCCCGCCGAACAGCACCAGCACGGCCGCCATCAGGAGTCGCTCCACGATGACCGCGAAGTCGTGGAGGTCGCGGTAGTACTCGTGCTCCCACTCGTAGTGGCGGAGTTCGAGCGCGGCGACGAACACCGCGATGAAGCCGTAGCCGCCCGCGATTTCAGTCACGCCGTAAACGATGAGCGTGGCCGCGAGCGCCTCCGCGCCCTCCATCACCTCCGCGAGTTCGGTCGAGGAGGCCGACCCGAAGATGAACCGAGCGACCGCCTGTCCGCCGAGATAGCCGAACACCACGCCGACGATGATTTTGTACCCCACGTCCATCAGCGCCCACTCGCCGAGCCACGCGAGCGACCCGCCGGTGGCCCCCGCCATCGCGATGGCGAGGTTCGTGAACGGGAAGGCGAGACCGTCGTTCAGCCCCGCTTCGGACGTGAGCGCGAACCGGACTTCGTCCTCCTGCTCGTCGGGGTCGATGGTGTCGTCGGTGTCCACGGTCGGCGGACTCGCCCCCACGTCGGACGCCAGTACGGGGTCGGTCGGCGCGAGGACCGCTCCGAGGAGCACCGCAGTCACACCGAGCGTGCCCATGACGCCCCATCCCAGCAGCGCGACCACGGCGATAGTCAGCGGCATCACGACGCCCAACAGCCGCCACGTTATCGACCACGCCCTCACGCTGAACGGTCGGTCGAGCTTCAGCCCCGACCCCATGAGCGCGATGATGACCACGAGTTCGGTGAGTCGTTCGGTGATTTCGGAGTGAGTGATGGGGTCCGGAAGCTCGATGCCGAGCGGAAGCGAGAACAGAATCATTCCCGCGGCGACGTAGATAATCGGAAACGAGAGCGGCTTGTCCGAGACGAGTCGCGGGAGGACGACCGCGCCGAGAACCGCCAGCCCCACGAGTATCTGGACGATTTCGTAGACCGCCATCGCACCATCGTACCGGAGTCCGGCGTAAAGCTTCGTCGGCCGTCTTTCCGGGCGTCTCCGGGGCGGGAACCCGCCCCGGAGACGCCCGCGGATTCGGTCGGAAGTCGAAAATCGCCGACGGCTTAGTCGTCGTCGAGCGCGGCCTCCATCGCATCGGTGAACTGCCCGGTGTCTTCGGGGAACACCGACATCGGTCGGGGGCGTCCCTCGACCTTGATGCGGACCTTCCCGCGCTTTCGGTACGTCCAGTAGACGCTTGCGCCGCCGATGGACGCGAAGATGAGACCCACGGCCACGTCGCGCCGCGTGGATATCAGCCCCCATCCGAACAGGACGAGACTCAGCAGCCCCACGAACCAGTCGAACTGCTCGACCGTGATTTCGACGATATCCTCGCGGTCGATTCGCGTCACCGACCCCGCGGCGTCCACGAGCAGGCTGGTGTCGGTCAGCGCGAGCGTCCCGCCGGTGCGGAGCGGAAAGCGTTCGAGGACGCGCTCGTCGTCTTCGAGCGCGTCTGCCACGTCAGTCATCGTGAGCGTGGTTGGCAGTTCACGTAAAAAAGCGGGTCGGTTCGCGCGCCGACGCGAGATTCGCGCGAATCGGCGGAATTCGTGCGAATCGATGGGATTCGAATCAGTCTGCCTTGGGTGTGCGTTCCTCGGAGTCCGGTCCGCCGACGCTGTCCCAGAACGATTCGAAGTCGCCGTCGTCCTCGGACATCTCCTCCAGTTCGGTCACGCCGCGCTCCTCGGGCGTGCCCTCGATGGTGTTGTCGAGGAAGAACGCGATGATGCCGCCGACCGCCATCCCGGTCGAACCGATGACGAACACCGTGGTCGCGACGACTTCGGTGCCGAGAAGCGGGCCGACCGCCGGAACCGCGGCGAGACCCTGCTGGAAGGTCGCCGCGTCGCCGACGTTGCCCATGTACCCCGGAATCGCGAGCCCGGCGAACAGCGCGATGCCGACGATGAACACGTTCCGGTTGCTGTCGAGGTCCACGAACTTGAGCTGTGAGAGACCGACCGCCGCGATTTGGCCGAACATGGCGATGTAGAGACCGCCCACGATGGGGTTCGGAATCGTGGCGAACAGTTGGCCGACGTAGCCGATGAGGCCCGCGACTATCATCACGAACGCGCCGATTTGGACGACGTATCTGCTCGCGACGCCCGTGATACCGATTGCGCCCACGTTCTCGGTGTAGGAGGTCGAACCGTTACCTGTGCCCATGATTCCGGCGAAGGTGTTGCCGAGACCCTCCATGCCGATACCGTGGTCGATGCGCTTCTTGCTCGGCGCGGCCTTGCCTGCAAGGCGAGCGACCGCGTGGTAGTCGCCGAAGCTCTCGATGGCCGACGCGAGCATCCCGGCAATCATCCCGATGATGAACGCCGGAGTGAACAGCGGCATTCCCCACTGGAAGGGGTAGATGGGCTGAATCGCGGGTGCGCTCGCGACCGCCGCGAGGTCCACGTAGCTCGCCGACCCCTCGGCGTAGAAGCCCGTCACGGACAGCACCGCCGCGATTATCCACGCAGTCCCGATGCCCAACAGGACCGGGTAGAGCCGGAACGTCCGGTGGTACTTATCGAGGTAGTGGGAGAACAGCACGATGAGGACGAGCGTCAGGCCCATCAGCCACCAGTTCTGGCCCTCGGCGGCGCTAATCTGGGGCGCGTTGAACAGCGCGAGACCGATGAGCGCGATGGTCGGCGCGATGACGACCGGGCTCATGTACCGCTTGAGCGCGCCCATGATGCCGAAGTAGCCGATGAGCACCTCGACCAGACCGGCCACGATGACCGCGCCCATGAGTTCGCGTATCATTATCTCCCAGCCAGCGCCCTGAGCCGCGATGACGCCGATGATGGCGATGGCGGGCGCGAGCATCGAGAACGTCCCGCCCTGCACGATTGGGTAGCGGTTCCCGATGGTGGTCTGGGCCAGCGTGCCGATGCCCGAAACGAGGAAGAAGGTGCCGATGAGTCGGCCGACCTGCTCGTCGGGCATCCCCATCGTCCCGGCGAGCGCGAGCGGGATGGCGACCGTCGCACCAATCATCGTCAGGTAATGCTGGAAGCCGAGGAGGGCCGACTCGCCGAGCGGCGGCTTGTCCTCGATGCCGTACTCCACGAAGCTCGCGGCGTCGGCATCGTCGGAACTGGGGTTGGTCGCCGGGCCGTGAGCTTCGACAGATTCGTCGAAGCCGTCGTCACCGCTCATGGGCGGTCGAACCTCCGGATTCGCGGACACTGTCGGCGCGCATCACGAAAATTGATAACGGTTATCATGGCTGGCACACCTACCATTGGATAAACAGTTTATTTAAATCCTCCGGTGATTTGTTCCGGAACGGCGCTTCGAACCGATGAATTTGAGGACAATCTATTTGACGGCTCTCCGAAAGATAGTGGGTATGGCCTCCGAACCCACCTACGACGTTCGCGCCGAACTCGACGTCGCCGTCGAGATGCGCGACGGGACGCGATTGGCGACCGACATTTATCGGCCCGCCGACCCCGAGACGGGTGACCCAATCGACGACCCGAAGCCCGCGCTCCTCGACCGCACGCCGTACAACAAGCGCGGTCGGATGGAGCGCCACGGCGAGTGGTACGCCGAGCGCGGCTACGTCGTGGCGATACAGGACTGCCGCGGACGCTTCGAGAGCGAGGGCGACTACTACATCTTCGTGAACGAGGCCGAGGACGGCTACGACACCGTCGAATGGCTCGCAGAGCGCGACTACTGCGACGGACAGGTCGGCACCTTCGGCACCTCCTACGGCGCGTGGGTCCAGTCGGCGCTCGCCACGCAGGACCCGCCTCACCTCGAAGCCATGTTCGTCAATCAGGGCGCGGCCAACGGTCGGGAGGCCACCTTCCGGCACAACGGCGCGTTCGAACTCCGGTGGCTCTGCTGGGCGCTCACGCTCGGCGGCGGGTTCGCCAAGCGCGCGCTCTCCGACCCCGACGTACAGCGCCGACTCGCGAACGTTGACACCCGCGAGGTGCTGGCCGACGGCCCGGTCCAGCGCGGCCAGTCCCCCCTGCGCCACATCCCGAACTACGAGGAGTGGGCGTTCGACATCATGGAGCAGGGAGACGCCGACGACGAACTCTGGCAGTCGCCCGGCGTCAACTTCGAGCGATTCCGCGAGGAGAGCGCGGACGTGCCGACCGTCTACTCGGGCGCGTGGTACGACTCGTACACCAAAGCGACCTGCGACAACTTCGAGGCGCTCGCCGAGGAGAAAGACGCCGACCACTTCCTCCTGATGGGACCGTGGACTCACGGCTGGGACACCTATCCCCTCCCGTCGTGGAACAAGTCGTACTCCGGCGAGACCGAGTTCGGAGAGGCCGCGCTCAGGGATTATCAGGAGGTCCGCCTCCAATTCTTCGACCACTACCTCAAGGGCGAGGAGACGTGGGGCGACCAGCCGACGGTCCAGTACTTCCGGATGGGCGGCGGCGACGGCCACCGGGTGCAGGGCGAGCGCATCTTCCACGGCGGCGAGTGGCGCGAGGCCGACGAGTGGCCGCTTCCCGGCACCGAGTACGAGAAGTTCTTCGCGCACGCGGACGGGACGCTCGCTCGCGAGCGTCCCGACGCCGAGGAGTCTGCGACCACCTACGAGTTCGACCCCAAGGACCCGGTGCCGACCCTCGGCGGCAACTGCTCGTCGTACATCTCCTACGAACCCCGCGAGGAGTCGATTCTGGAGTACCCCCTCTCCGAGCGCAAACTCCTCGACATCACCGGTCGTGGCGGGTACGACCAGCGCACGCGCGAGGACACGTACTTCGCCGACGAACCGCATCGGCCCCTCGAACAGCGCGACGACGTGCTGGTGTTCCGCACGCCACCGCTCGAAGAGGCGGTCGAAATCGCCGGACCGATTCGAGTGCGAGTCTACGGTTCGACCGACGCCGCCGACACCGACTTCACCGCGAAGCTAATCGACGAGTACCCCGCGAGCGAGGAGTTCCCCGAAGGCTTCGCGCTGAATCTCTCGGACTCCATCTGCCGGGCCAGATACCGGGGGTATCGCGACCACCCGGACTTCGTGGACCCCGGAGAAATCTACGATTTCTACATGGAACCGTACCCGACCGCGAACGTCTTCGAGGCGGGCCACCGGATTCGACTCGACATCTCGTCGTCGAACTTCCCGCGATACGACGTGAACCACAACACGGGCGGCCCCCTTTACGGAGACAGGGAGTACGAGGTGGCGACTAACACGGTGTATCACGAAAAGGAGCATCCGACTCACATCGAATTACCCATTCGACCGCGAGAGTAGAGGCGGTTCGAGCGAGCGCTCGGTCGGTCAACCGAAAGGGTGGGGATGAAAGGGGCGGCGCGCTCGCGCCCGGAGGGCATCGGTCGCCTCAGTGACCCCTATCCGCGCCGAGGCGGTGCGTTGTCTGCGGGAGCGAAGCGACCGCAGGCTCGTCGGATGTGTCCGACGGCGCGGTGAGGCGCGGATATGTCACCTGAGCGACCGCGAGCGCGCCGGGGCTTTCTGTCTGTTGTTGGTTCTCGGAATTACAATTCGCGACGAGCGTCGTAACCGATTCATGGTGTCTCGCTACCGACACCCACCACAATCCTCCAAACACCACTTTCACCGCGGAAGAATTAACTCGGTCCGCCACACTCTCGGAACCATGTACCTCGCAGACCGGACGTGGCCGGAGCTAAGCGATTACGTCGCCGAGGAGTCGCTCGCGGTCGTGCCGCTGGGTTCGACCGAGCAACACGGCCCTCACTTGCCGCTCTCGACCGACCACCGAATCGCCGAGTCGCTCGCCCGCGAGGCGACCGACCGGTCGGGCTACCTCTGTACGCCCACCGTGAACGTCGGCATGAGCGTCCACCACAAGCAGTTCCACGGCACGATGTGGGCCGACCCGCCGGAGTTTCGGGACTACGTCGAGAGCTTCTCGCGGAATCTGGCGTACCACGGCATCGACCGCATCGTCTACGTCAACGCCCACGGCGGGAACCAGACCCACCTCCGCGAAGTGGGTCGTCGCCTGCGCGAGGACGAGGTCGCCTACGCGGTCGAGTGGATGTGGGACGAGTCGATTCCCGACCTCGTGAACGATATTTTCGAAGTGAACGGACCCCACGGCGGGCCGAAGGAGACCGCGATGATGATGCACATCGACCCCGACCTCGTGCACGAGGAGAAACTGGCGGACGCCCGCGACGACGGCGTGCCGGACTACCCGCTCGACGACTCGTACGTCCACGGCGCGCGCAACTTCTACGACTCCATCGACAACTCCGACAACGGCGTGTTCGGCGACCAGACCGACGCGACTCCCGAGAAGGGCGAGCAGATTTTCGACGCCGCGGCCGAGCAGTTGGTCCACCTGCTGGAGTGGATAGACGACCAAGAGTTCCGGGACCTGATGGCGAAGCCACACGTGGACCCCCAACCCGGAAGTCGGCGGTAGCGCCGAAATCGCGCGAGTCGGGCGAACTAAAACCGTACCGCCCGTTCGTCAAGCTATGGTCGAGGAAACCGGAACCGAAGCCGATACCGAGACGATTCGAGTGTGGCTGGTCGAGCGCACGTATTCGGACGACGAGCAGAATCTCATCATCCTCGTCTACGCCACGACCGACGGAGAGCGGTACTTCCGCAAGGAGCGCGCGCTCACGAGCTTTACCGACGTGCGCGACACGACCGCCGCAATCGACGTTTCGCCCGACAACCTCGGGAGCGTGGACGACGCCGAGACGCGCGAGCAGTACGCCACCGAAGCCGCGCGAATGGCGGACGAACACGACCCGGAAGACGCGATTTAGCCGCCTTCGACGGCCGCGCCAACCCAGAGTCGGCCCGAACGCATAACCCTGACCGCGTCGGCGTTCGGGCCATGAGCGACCGACCGCGAGACGCGACCGGCGACGAGTACGGCAACCACCTCGACGAGGAGGCGGCCGGCGAGCGGCGCTCGCCGGCCGCCTCGGGCATCGAGGGCGACGAATCCGACGATAGCTGGCTATCCGAGGGCGCAATCGGACTGGTCATCCTCGCGGGCGTCGTCCTGTTTTTCTTCCCGGAGCCAGCGACGTCGGGAATCGGAATCCTCCTCATCCTCGTCGGTCTCGCGGCGTGGGTGCTGAACAGGGTGACGTGAGGAGGCGACACTTCCGACTGGGCGGCGGGGGGGGGCGGGCCCCCGCGGGCCCCCCCCCCGCCGCTTTGCCCGGCCGGACGATTTCCTTAACACTTCGGCGCGCTAACTCGAAGCATGGCCGACAGAGTGCCGCGTGGGCCGACAGGGGTACCGCTGTTCGGGAGTTCGCTGTCGTTCGCCGCCGACCCGCTCGGATTCTTCGAGCGGAGCGCACGGGAGTACGGCGACTTCGTTCGCGTCGAGACGCTCAACGGCGAGATATATCTCCTGACCGACCCGGCGGAAATCGAGCGGATTCTGACCAGGAACAACGCGAACTACCGAAAGCCCGACCTCGGCGGCGAGGGCCTCGACGGCCTGCTCGGCGAGGGCCTGCTGACCAGCGAGGGCGACCGGTGGCTCCGCCAGCGCAAGCGAATCCAACCGTCGTTCAATCGGTCGATGCTCGACCGCTACGCCGAGACGATGGTAGCCGACGCGCGCGAACTCGCCGAGACGTGGGCCGACGGCGACCGCGTCGAGGGCGACCGAGCGATGTCTCGGCTCACGCTCCGCATCATCGTCGAGACCGTCCTCGGCGCGGAACTCGGCGGGATGGAGCGCGAAATCGCCGACGCGCTGGAGAACGTCGGCCAGAAGTTCAGGTCGGACGACGTGCGGACGCTCGTGCCCGAGGAAGTGCCGACGCCCCGAAACGTCAAGTACCGACTCGGGGAGCGCCGACTCCGACGAATCGTCCGCGACATCATTCGACAGCACGAGCGCGGTGTCGCTCGGGAGGACGGAAACATGCTCGCGCTCCTGTTCGCCGCGCGCGAGGCGGGCGCGACCGACATCACCGACGACCAACTCCGCGACGAGGTGCTGACGATGCTGCTCGCGGGCCACGACACGACCGCGCTGACGCTCACGTACTCGTGGTATCTGCTCTCGGAACACCCCGAAGTTCGGCGGGAGTTTCAAGCTGAACTCGATTCGGTCCTCGACGGCGAGGACCCGACCGCCGCCGACGCCGACGCGCTGGCGTACACCGAGCGCGTCGTGAAGGAGGCGATTCGGCTCTACCCGCCCGTCTACGTCGTCTACCGGCAGGCGACCGGCGACGACAGCGTGGCGGGGTTTCGGCTCCCTGAGGGGGCCATCGTGGCGATGCCTCAGTGGGTCGTCCACCGCGACCCGCGATGGTGGGACGACCCCGAGGAGTTCCGCCCGGAGCGGTGGGCCGAGGAAACGGACCGGCCCGACTACGCCTACTACCCGTTCGGCGGCGGCCCTCGGCGGTGCATCGGCGAGGCGTTCGCCATGCGGGAGGCGAAACTGATTCTGGCGACCATCGGACGGCGGTTCGAACTGGACTACGCGGGACGCGACGACCCGGAGTTGATTCCGATGGTGACGCTCCATCCGGAGCCGCCGGTGGAGTTCGAAATCAGAACGCGATAGGCTACCGCTTGTAGCTCACCGCGATTCCCTCTCCCAGCGGAATCGCCGACGTTTCGAACTCCGGGCTGTCGCGGACTTCCACGAGGTAGTCCGCGATTCCCTGCGTCTCGGCGTCCGCGTCGGGGTCGTCGCCCTCCAAAATTTTGAGGATTTTTCCGAAGTCCTGAATCCCGCTCTCCATCGCGTTGTCGGCGATGAGTACGCCTCCCTCGGCAACTTTCTCGCGCACCGCGTCGAGCGCGTCGGGGTAACCGTCCTTGTGGCAGTCCACGAGCACCACGTCGAAGGGACCGTCGTAGCGCGCTATCGTTTCGAGCGCGTCACCTTCCTCGAAGACCGCGCGGTCGGCGTAGCCGCCGCGAGCGAGGTACTGGCGGGCCTGTTCGAGTTCGTCGGCGTCGTGTTCGGTCAGCACGATTTCGCCGTCCTCGGGGAGCGCCTCGGCGAACCAGTAGGCCGAGTAGCCGAATCCCGACCCGAACTCGAAGATTCGCTCCGCGTTCACCATCCGGGCCGCGAGTCGGAGGAACGACCCGACGCCGGGACCGACCGTCGGAAAGCCGATTTCGTCTCCGTGGGCCTCCATCTCGGCGAGGACGTCGTTCTGTTCGGCGACCATCGCGCGAACGAACCGCTCGGTCGTCTCGGGCAGTATCTCGCTCATGGACCACGGTTCGCGGGTTCGAAAGGTAACTGTTGGTGTCCGACTCGGCACAAACCCTTTGCCTTCGTTCTTCGTACGGTCGCCTGTGACGGAGAATCCACGAGAAGACCTCCGAGACGCCGCCGAGGGACTCGACGCCGTCCGAGAAACCGTCTCGAACGCCGAAACAGCCGACCGGCTCGGGACGTTCGCCGAGCAACTGCGGAGGATGGCCGACGCCAAGCGGGGACCGGACCACGGCCGACTCGACCGTCTGATGCACGGGCTTCGGGAGGTCGAGGCCGACCTCTCGGGCGAGGAGTCCGAGGCGGTCGGGTCGGCGTTGGCGCACGTCCGGGCCTACCGCGAGACCGTCGAAGGCGTCTGAGAGAGTCCGACGTTTTGCCTACGATTCGTCTCGCTCGTGCCACTCCTCGCGGAGGAGTCCGTACTCGATGGAGTCACGGTACTCGCCGCCGATGAAACGGGCCTTCCGGAGGCGGCCCTCCTCCGTAAAGCCGAGCGACTCCAGTAGACTGCGAGACGCCTCGTTGAAGTCGAGAGTCGCCGCGCTGATACTGGGCGTGTCGTACGACTGAAACACATGGTTCACGACGAGCGCGACCGCCTCCGAGCCGTAACCGTCACCGTGATACTCCGGAACGAGCCAGTAGGCGAGTTCGGGACGCACCTGATCCGTGTCGGTCGCGGCGACCGCACCGATAGGCGTCACGTCGCCGTCGTCGGGGTGGCCGGGTCCGGCGTCCTCGGCGTCGAGACAGACGAGAAACTGGGCGTGACTCGGATTTTCGATAAAGTTCTCGAACTGCGCCTCGATTTGGCTCAGGTTCTTGTGTCGCAGATTGCCGAGGGGATAGCGAATTTCGGGGTTGGTGTAGCCGCGTTGGACGAAGGGTGCGTCGTCGCGTTCGACCGTCCGGAGGGTGACTCGGTCGCCGCGTTCGATAATTGCGCCGGGCATGTACTCAAAAATTCAAATAATATTCATAAGCGTTCGGGTACGCGTCTACGCCAGCGGTTCCGACGGCCGCGGGCAGTCGTACGTCTCCCGGAGCGTGTCGGCGAACTGGCCCCCCTTCCGGAGCGCGATGGTGACGACGACGAACTCCCCGTCGGCGGGTCGGAGGACGAACACCTCCCGCGGAGCCGACCCTTCGCGTTCGTTCACCCTGTCCACGAGAGGTTCGAGCGGTCGCGAACCGTCGCGGAACGCGTCGAACGTGCCGCCCGTCTCGCTCTCGGCGAAGACGTAGAGGACGCCGTTGACCTCGTTGTCGGTGTTTCGAGTCACGCGGCTGTTCATCGAGTCGCCGACGGCGCGCGCGTCGGCCCACGCCTCCTGTGCCACTTCGAACACCGGGTCGATTCCGTCGGCAAAGGCGTACAGCGTCGGACGGCGCACCGACGCCGAGCGAACCGTCGGTTCGGCGCTCGACCAGTCGAGGTCCGCGTCCACGAGGTAGCCCGCGCGAAGGTCTGCGACCGCGTCGTCGTGGCCCGATTCGGCGGTGACGATGGGTTCGTACGTCTCCCTGTCGAGCAGGCGGAGCGGCCCCGACTCGGGGGCGGCGAGCACGCGATAGCTCCGGTCGTCGTTCATGGGTTCAGTAGGGTTCGGCGGTCGGAAAAGCACCTCGCATCGCGCATCGACTCATTACGAATCGCAGACGATGGAACACTAACAGCCAGAAAGCCCCCGCCCGGTCGCCACCGGAAGACGTTCCTGCTCGCTTCGCTGCGCGGGCTGCGACTTCCGAGGTCCCGTTCGCTTCGCTCACGAGACGGTCGCTCTGCGGCATATCCGCGCCTCGCCGCAACGCACCGCATCGGCGCGGATAGGGGCCGGTCAGACGACCAAGACAAGCGTGACCGGGCGGCCCCTTTCAGTCCCACCCTGAAATTTGTGACACCGGCCTTGTCCGGTGGAATGTGCCACCGTCCTTGTCTGGCGGCTGTGTCACCGAGCGAAGATTCGCGGGCTGCGGCTTTCGTCGCGCCGGGCCGCAGGCCTACTCGTTCATCGGCCGCAACTCCGCGCTGAAGTGGCGGAGTTCGGCCATCTCCGGCTCCTTCGTAATTTCGAGGCCCGAGATTTCGCCCGCGTCCCGTCGCTCCGCCACGGATTCGAACGTCTCGGCGACGTGTTCGAGGTGGTCCGCGCCGTAGGTCCGACGGGGGAGCGCGAGGCGGACGAGTTCCGGACGATTCGAGTCGGGGAACGCGAAGCTTCCAAGTTCGACTGCGCGCACCCCGCCCCCTCGATAGAGTTCGCAGACGAGCGCCTGTCCCGGGAACTCCGCACGCGGAATCTCCGGCAGGAACGCCGCGGCATCGACGTACACCGCGTGGCCGCCAGTGGGACGATGCACGGGCACGTCGCGGTCGGCGAGCAGGTCGCCGAGTCGCCGGACCTGCTCGACTCGGTCGCGGATGTACGAGTCCTCGACGGCTTCGCGGAGGCCGACCGCCATCGCGGCCACGTCCCGGCCAGCCATCCCGCCGTAGGTCGTGAACCCCTCGAACAGGATGGCTCGCTCGTGGGCGCGCTCGTAGAGCGCGTCCGCGTCCTCGCGCAGGCCCACGAAGCCGCCGATGTTGACGAGGCCGTCCTTCTTGCCGCTCATCACGATTGCGTCGGCGTAGGATAGCTGTTCGCGCGCGACCTCGGCGACCGACGCGCCTTCGAACTCGGCCTCTCGTTCCCGGACGAAGTGGGCGTTCTCGGCGAATCGGCAGGCGTCGATGACGAGCACGGCGTCGAGTTCGTCGGCGACCGCGCGCGCCTCGCGGACGTTCTCGACGCTCACGGGCTGGCCAGCCAGCGAGTTGTTCGTAATCGTGACGAGGACTGCGGGAATCTTTTCGGCTCCGACTTCGTCGGCGAGGTCCCGGACTTTCGCCACGTCGAGGTTCCCCGCGAAGTCGCGGTCGCCCGCCAGCGCACCGTCGAGCGGGCAGTCCACCGGTTCGGCCCCCGCGTTGGCGATGTGGGCGCGCGTCGTGTCGAAGTGGGTGTTGTTCGGCACGTAGTCGCCGTCCTCGACCAACGCGCCGTAGAGGACGTTTTCGGCTCCCCGGCCCTGATGGGCCGGAATCACTCGCTCGAATCCCATCACGTCCGAGACTGCGGATTTCAATCGGTCGAAGCTCTCGGACCCGGCGTAGGCCTCGTCACCGCGCATCAGAGCGGCCCACTGGGCGTCGCTCATCGTTCCGGTCCCGCTGTCGGTCAGCAGGTCCACGAACACGTCGGAAGAATCGAGATTGAAGACGTTGTAGCCCGCCCGGTCGAGATTCGTCTCGCGCTCCTCGCGGTCGGGAAGACGGATGGGCGTGACGACTTTCGATTTGTACGCTCGCATGTTCGGACAATCGGCGTCCCGGAACATATCGTTGCCGAGACAATTCCGGGTGTCGATGGCCGCCTGCGGTGGATTTCCGACGAATCTGGGTATCGTCGAATGGAGTTGTCCGAAGTATATTTGCGTTTACGTAAACGCAAACGTCTCGTGTCGGCTCACGGTCGCCTCACGCTCGAAAATCGAATTTCCCGGGGCATCACGCTTTCAATATTTATTTATAGCGATAAATCGAACGAATAGTTGAATTTAACCTCCTATTCGCAGTTATCCCCGACAGAGCTAAACCGATGGTTCCACTGACACAGAGTAACATGTGTGATGATACCGCTCGGGGGCGCGGGGACGACTACGAGGCCGGGAGTGGTAGCAGAAGCGAGGACGACGAGGACCCCTCGCGAGAAACGATACCGAAACCACCCGACGACCCCCACCTTTCGCTCGATACGCTGTTCGAGATGCTGTCGAAACCGCGGTGTCGGCTTACGCTCGCGTACCTCGAAGATATGTCGGGGAAAACGGTCGAACTCGACGACATCGTAGCGTACGTGACCGAGCACGAAACCGAGGAGAAACGGGGCGACACGGACCCCGAACAGCACCGCCAGCAGGTCGCCGCGACGCTCCACCACCAGCACCTCCCGCGACTGTCTGACGCCGCCATCCTCGATTACGACCCGCGTTCGAAGTCGGTTCGATACTGGGGCAACGACCGGGTTGCGGCGTATCTCGAACGGATTCGGTCCGACGAAGAGGAATGAGCGCGATAGATGGTCGTGGCCGAGACGCCGGAATCACCCTCCGCGTCTATCCCCGGTGGATAGGCGTCGTCATGCAGTGGATGCCGCCCGCACCGTTCGTGAGCGCGGCCCGAGGGAGACCCTCGCCGTCGGGCAACACCGTCACGCCGCGCTCTTTCAGGGCCTCTATCGTCGGGTTGTTCTCGGGGCGATACGCGCCGGTCTCGTCGGGTTCGTACAGCGGGACCACCACGCCGTCGTCCACCGCGAGGAAGTTGGTCGGCCACCGCTCGTCCCACGAGATGTCGATTACGTCGAAGCCCTTCTCGTCGCGGACGTAGGCGAGCGTGTCGGTCGAGTGGTCGAACTCGTAGGTGTCGCCGCGCTTTTCGTAGACGTCGATTTCGGCGGCGCGAGCCAAGTCGGCGTCGAGAACCGCGAGTCCTTCGGCCGCGATGTTGAACCATCCGAGGAGATGCATGACCCGAGAGCCAGCGTCGTGTTCGCGCCTGAGTCGTCGGTCGGCTTCGAGCGGTGCCCGCACCAGTCCGAACTCGTCGTATCCCACCGCACCGTCGTCCATCAGGCGCTCGCCGGCCGCGTAGCTCGTCCGGATGACTCGCTCCTCGCCGTCGATTTCGGCCGAGACGCCGAGCAGAGCGAACTCGCCCGCGGGCATGAACTCGCCGCCCTCTATCGGCTCGCCCGACATCTCGTAGTGAATCTCCGCGCCGACTCCGTCCCACGCGTCTCGTACGATGGGGATTTCGGGCTGGCGGACCGGTTCGTACATGTCACAGAGCACCGGCCCGCGGTCGCCGAGAATCGTGGTGTCGCGCTGGAAGTAGACGTTCGAGATGGGCCGGTCGATTCGGAGCGAGGTCGCCGGACTCCGGGTTCCGGTTCCGTCGGTTCCCGGAACGCCGTCCGAGGACGCCGGGTCGTCCGCGTGTCGGTCCATCGTGACTCGTGCGAGTGCCAACTGAAGCTTCTCGCGAGCGTCGAAATTCGAGAGAATTCCGTCCACGTCGGCGGGTTCGTCGCCGTCGTCGGTCCGGACCGACACGGATTCTCGGACCAGTTCGTCGAGGGTTCCGGCGGCCTCGAGGTCGTCGGCGAGCTGGTGGACCTCGACGCCAGCGTCTTCGAGCGCGGCGACGATGCGCTCGTGTTCGGCGCGGGCTTGGTCCGGCGGGACGTGGTTTTCGAAGAGATTCGGTCCGGGGTCGAGGCTCCCGCTCCAGAGTTCGATGCCGGGGGTGTGAACCCTGACCGCATCGAGGGGTTCCCACTCGGCGCGCACGGAGTTGTCGGTCATCACTCAGTCGTCTCCGACGGGCGACTAATAGCTGTGGACTGTGACACTGTCGAGGACTCGACCCAACGATTCGACCCTTGCCGGTCCCGCGACACTCATTAGCCCCGGTTCCGTCCTTTTTCGCATGAACGTGGACAGCGACCGACTCCGGGCGGACATCGAGGCGAACGCCGAGTTCGGGAAAATCGACGTCGCGGAGGGCCGCGGCCGGACCGTGCTGACGGGCACCGACGCCAACAGACAGGCCCGCGAGTACTTCGTGGAGCGACTCAAAGACGCCGGACTCGACGTGCGTATCGACGCCGTCGGGAACGTCGCGGGCCGGTGGACGCCCGAGAGCGCCGACCCGGACGCCGCGCCCGTCGCGGCCGGGAGCCACCTCGATTCGGTGCCCGAGGGCGGCATCTTCGACGGCCCGCTCGGGGTGTACGCCGCGCTCGAATCCGTCCGGGCGATGCAGGACGCCGACCTCGAACCCGACCGACCCATCGACGTGGTCTCGTTCACCGAGGAGGAGGGCCAGCAGTTCGCCGGAGGCCTGCTCGGGTCGTCGGTCGCCGTCGGCGACCGGACGGTCGAGGAGGCGCTCGCGCTCGAAGACGACGACGGAACCACGCTCGAATCCGCGCTCGAATCGATGGGCTTCCGGGGCGAGGGTCGCCTCGACGCGAGCGAGTGGGACGCGTGGTTCGAACTCCACGTCGAGCAGAGCGAGCGCCTCGTGGACGCCGACGTTCCGGTCGGCGTCGTCACCGCAATCACAGGCATCACCCACTGTGACGCCGTGATTCGCGGCGAGGCCGACCACGCGGGAGCGACCCCGATGGACGACCGGACCGACGCGCTGGCGGCCGCGAGCGAGTTCGTCCTCGACGTGGAGCGCGCCGCGAACGAGGTGGTCGCGGGCTTCAGCGACACCGCGGTCGGGACGGTCGGGAAGCTGAACGTCCGACCGAACGCGACCAACGTCGTCCCCGGACAGGTCGAGACGGGCGTCGATATTCGTGACGTGAACTACGACTCGATGAACGAACTCGTCCAGCGCGCTCGCCGAAGCCTCGCGCGCCTCGAACGCGAGCGCGGGGTCGAAACCGAGTTCAAGCGACCCTTCGACCTCGAACCCTCGCCGATGACCGACCGCGCCAGAAAAGCGGCCCACGACGCGGGCGAGCGCGCCGGAATCGAGACGATGGACCTCCACTCGGGCGCGGCCCACGACACTCAGCGAATCGCGGGCGTCACCGACGCCGCGCTCCTGTTCGCGCCCTCGAAGGACGGCATCTCGCACAATCCCAAAGAGTGGACCGACTGGGACGATTGTGCGGCCGCGGCGCGAGTGATGGGCGGCGCAATCGCGGACTTGGCGGGTGCCGAGCGGTAATCAGAAGTAGCGTTCCAATCCGTGAGACGAGAGGTTCTGGCCGCCGAAGCGAACGGATGGGTCGGGGGTGCCCCGAAAGTCGCGGTCTACGAATTCGACGCTGGAGTCAACGGCACACAGTAAGAGCGTTCGAACGGGATGTCGTACTCGATACCGGCCCGGTCGTACACCGTCCGGGGAATCGCAATATCCGCGAGCGTGAGTTCGCACTCGACCTCAGAGAGTCCCGACTTCGGGAGTGCGAGCGTGACGGTCTCGTCGGGTTCGACCACCGGACCGGGGCGGTCGCCGGTCGTCGCGTCGAGTCCCGACGGGACGTCGAGCGAGACGAGCGTCGTATCGACGTTCCCGCATCGTTCGATGAGGTCGCGCGCTCGGCCGCGAGGCGCACCCGTCAGTCCGTAGCCGACGAGCGCATCCACGACGACGTCCGTCTCGTCGTCCGCGAGCGACGCGTCTGCGTCAGCTACTCGGACCCCCGCCTCGTCGAGAATCCGATACTGGGTCGCCGCGGCACCGTCCAGAGCGTCGGCCGGACGGTCGAGGACGACGGTGACCGACACGCCGCGATTTTCGAGATGCCGCCCGCAGGCCAGTCCGCCGCCCCCGTTTCCGCCGTTTCCGGCGAGAACCGTCACCGAGTCGGGGTCGCGTTCGAGGACGCGACCCGCGAGGTCGCGCCCGGCGTTCTCCATCATCTGGAGCAGTCCGAGTCCGAGGTCTTCGACCGCGATGCGGTCTATCTCGCGCATCTCGTCGGCGGACACCGCGGGAACCGGGGTTCCGTCCGGCGTCCGAAATTCCGGGGCGGTCATGTTGTTCGGCGTCACCGTCGCTCGGGCGCGTAGAAGGCGTTCGGGCCGTGGTCGTCCTGCCACGCGAACGCGAACAGTCGCCTCGCAGGGAGGCGTTCGAGCCGTCTCCCGTCGGTCGCGTCACCAGTCGCGCCGTTCCACGTCGTTCCGTCGGCCGCGAACGTCCCCGAGTCGTCGGGTTCGAAGTCGTATCCGGGATTTTCGAACGCGTGGACGCCCTCGTCGGTGGCGAACACGACCGCGTCGGTTCCGCCGACCGAAGCCGTCACGACGCCCCCGTTTTCTCGAATTCGCGGCAACGGAAAGCCGACCGCCTCGTCGGCGACTTCGATGCCCAAGACGACCGTCTTCGGTTCGAGGTCGTCGCGGTCCCACTGTCTCGACTCGGAACCGCGGTGGGCGTCCAGTCCGAACCCCTCGCTCTGGAAGTAGTCGTCGTACGGTTTCTCGTCGTAGTCGATGGGTTCGGGGTCGTCGCTGTCGCTGGCGGCTTCGCTCTCGGCGTCTGCAGGCTGGAGAACCACGCCGTTCGGATACCGTTCCCGAAACGTCGTCCAAGATACGATGGCTCCCGGTCGGACGTGCAGACGTTTGCCCTCGTACTCGCCAGCGATTGCTTTACCGCTCGATTGCTTCCACTCCGAGTCGGTCTCGCGGTCGTACATCACGAGGTCGTCGTCCGCGAGCTTTCCCGAGACGCCGAACGTGAGCGTCCGCCCGTCGATTCGGCGGTCGTACACGATTGCGCTCCCGCATAGCGGACACCACGTGACCGCAATCGGCTCCGGGTCGTCCGCGCCGACGTCGTCGTTGACGATTTCGTGGTAGTGGAGGATTCGGAGCGGGTACGCGCGGGGCGGAGACGCCTCGACGACGATGACTCGGTCGTCGGGGTCGCCGAAATGCGCCTCGTCGAACTCCGGGCTGTCGATGCCCGGTATCGCATCTCGGGGGATGACTTGTCTTACGTTCATGGTCGGACGGTCGCGTTCGAGAGAGTAAATTCCGTGGGTGTCGGTCCGCACGGAATCGGACGCCGTTAGTCGTCGTTCGGGTGCCGCCGCTCGGGGTGCTCGAAGTCGAAGTCCTCGGTCCGGACCATGTCGAGTGTCTCCTCGACGGAGGGGCGGTCGCCCCAGTACGTCCCGAAGTACGCGAAGCGAACCTCCCCCTCGGGGTCGATGACGACCGTCGCGGGGCGGTTGATGTACTCGGCGTGGACCGAGAACGCCATCGGGTCCACGCCGTAGGTCGCGCCGACGGCACCCGCGCGGTCGAGCAGGTGGGGCCACCAGATGCGGTCGGTGTACGCCTCCTGAAACGACTCCTCGGCGAACCAGTAGTCGGGTTCGAACTCCTCGCCGACCATCACCCGACCGCGGTATCGGTCGTGGCACTCGACGGTGGCGACCGTCACGTTCGCGGCTTCGAGTTCCGCTCGGAGGTCGATTAGCTCGTCGAACTCCCGGTGGCAGACCGGACACCAGTCGGCGAACACCCAGATGAGCACGACCCACTCGCCGTCGGCCTGCGCCTCGCTCAACTGCCACGTCTCGCCCTCGGTGTCAGGCAGGCTGAAATCGGGTGCCGCGTCACCGGGCTTCAGTCGGCCGAACGTCTCCGGGTCGAGGTTTCGGTAGACGGCCCGGAGTTCGTCAGTTGCGTTCTCCCCCTTTTCGATTCGGTCGATTGCCACCTCAATTTGGTGGCGTACGTCCTTCGAGGAGTCCTCGTCGTGACGGTCCCGGAGGGTCGCCAGCGACCGTTCTGCCCCGATGTGGCCGAGCGCGACCGCCGCCTGCGAGCGCGCGAGCGGACTGGGGTCGTTTCGAGCGACTTCCTGCAGGTCGTCCACCGCGTCGTCCACCCCGAGCACGCCCAGTGCGGTCGCACAGACGTACCGGACCTGAACGTCGTCGTCCCGGAGTCCGCGAGCTATCTCGGAGACGGCGTCGCCTCCCGCTCGAATCAGGTCGCGGACCGCGAGCAACCGCACGCTCCAATCGTCGTCGTCGAGGTCCGCGATTCCTTCGACGCCGAGGTCTCGGTCGGCGGTGAACGTCTTCTCGTTCAGCGGATGGAACTGATGGGAGCGGACGCGGTCGAGAGTCTCGAAGACGGTCGGATTCGTAGATGGCCCGGTAGGCGAGGGGGGCATTCGACTCCAGTTCGGGGACGTTCACAAAATACACTCCCGAATCCGGCAGAAGCGGACGTTTCACGAGTCTTCTTTACCGCACACCGACCACGCTACACATCCGCGGAACTACCTGCCCGATTCCATGCGAGAAACCCAGACGGTTCACAAGTGGTTCACCGGCCGGTGAACCACTCGTGAACGACGACGAGCACCCGGAACGACGACGACCACCCGGAACGACGACGACCACCCGGAACGACGACAGGCAGAAACCATGACCACCGACCGAAACGATGACAGCGACTGATAGATTCGCCGGAGTGACGAATCTGCAGACGAACAAGGAGACGCTTCTCCGATGGGGAGTCGTGCTCAACTTCGAACTGCTGTTGATTTTAGGCTACTTCGCGCTCGCCTCGTCGGGCGTCATCGGGACCACGCCGGAATCGCTCGCGACGTTGGTGTACCCGTTCGTCTGGATTAACGTCGGAGCGTGGGCCGTCTTGGGGACGACTCCCGCCTCGGCCTCGCGGACGCAAGTTCGGGTGGCGGGAGCGATTGCGGGCAGTTATCTGCTCGTCCTCCTCGTCGCGGGCGGCGTCTTCGGCCCCGGACACGTCACCCACGGTCACACCCACTCGACCGGACTCCGATTCGCCGTGACGTCGCTTCCGCCCGGGTGGGGTCCCGCGCTCCTCTACGGCGGAGCGTATCTCAACGTCGTGTTGATGCCGTACAAGCTAATCGGCTACGCCGCGCTCGCGTACCTCGTCTACGCGACGGTCCTCGACGCGAGCGGAACGCCGATTTCGGGGCTTCTGGGGTTGCTCTCGTGCGTGAGCTGTACGTTCCCGGTTCTCGCCGCAATCGCGACCGGAGTCGCCGGGGGAACGTCTGGACTCGCGACGGCGGTGTACTCCCAGTCGTACGCGCTCTCGACGGTCGTGTTCGTCCTCACGGTCGGACTGCTGTACTGGCGGCCGTTTAGCCGGTCGTCGTGAGCGCGCTACTCGTCCGGTTCGGACAGGTGTTCCATCCCCCAGTCGCGCATCGCGAAGATGACGGGCTGGAGCGACTGGCCGTGTTCGGTCAGCGAGTACTCGACGCGGACCGGCTTCTCGCTGACAATCTCGCGGTTCACGAGCCGTTTTTCTTCGAGGTCGCTCAGGCTGTCCGAGAGAACCTTGCTCGAAATCCCATCGACGGCCTCCTTGAGGTCGTTGAAACCGCTCGGTCCGTGTTCGATGAGGCGGTGGATGATGACGGGGTGCCACTTCTTGCTGATGAGCGACGCCGTGGTCGTGACCGGGCACCAGTCCTCCCCGGCGCACCAGATTTCGAGCTGTCCGATTGCGTCGGTCTCGTCGGTCGCGTGCGTCATGCGTGAACCGTCAATCCGAGGGGGTATAAGAGTAACTACGAGAAATGTAGTTACTCTTGGTTATTTAATTCGTCGGGGCTCAGCGCCATGGCGCTGAGTCCCGACGTTCGCCCGTCGGAAATTCCGGCGGTGACGCCGTAGTAATCCGGTTTCCACCGAGTTAGGTCGGGTTTATGTGCATCGCTTTCGAAGAAGATACCGAAAGGTAACGTAGTACGAGGGCAGTATCTAGTATGAGTTCAACAGGAGTGCGGCCGTCCTGCGAGCGTTCGATACGGATTCAGAGGCTCCGCCTCGGTTCAGAACGTGATGACTTCGTAGCCGTCGGCGACCAGACTCCGAATACTGGGGTGGCCGTCGTACTCTGCGATGCGTTCGGCCCCGCTTTCGTCGACTTCGTCGCCGACGTGGAACGCGCCCGCACAGTAATCGCAGACCTGAACGTGGTCTTCGAGCGTCTTGTAGAGCGGATGGGCGTCGTGAGACTCGTCTTCGAGTTCGGGGACCCACTGCGTTCCCGCGCCGTCGAATATCACCGTCACGTCGTCGCCTTCGTCTTTGAACTCCTTCGCCGCCTCTAATGCGTTCACGACCCGACCGAGGTCGGCGTGCGATTCGGTACCAGCCAGAACGACGATAGCTGCTTTTACCACGTGTTCGAGTGCGGGCTTTACGAACAAAGGTCCATATATCGCGGTGGCGTCTGCCGCGTTCGAGAAGGCCGTTCTCACCGGCCAATCATCCCTTGGCGAGTGACCGGGGCATCGAGATTGATACAGAAGGCGACGACGAGCGAATCTTCGTCGGCCGTGACGGACACGTCCTCCTCATCGGTCACGAGTCCGCTTTCGGTGTAGCCGATAGTAGTCTCGTCGCGGCCCGCCGTCACGGCCCCGTCGAACACGTAGACGTAGGTGTCCCATCCGGGACGAGACGGGAGCGTGACGGTCGCACCGGCGTCGAGCCGACAGTCGTAAAAGTGGACGTCGTTACGGACGTACAGCGGGGCGTCACCGTCTTCGGGACCGAACAGGTGTCGCCACTCGTTGGGAACCGCGTCGGGAATCGGTTCGTGCTGGATACCGGGTTCGAGGCCGAGGCTGTGGGGGCGAACGAAGATTTGGAGCATCCGCAACGGCGGGTCGTCCGCGCGCGTCTCCTCGGCGTGCCAGAAACCGCGACCGGCGTTCATCACCATCAGGTGGTCGGGGTCGGTGACCAGTTCGTTGCCCTGCCGGTCGTCGTGACGCATCACGCCGTCGGGCACCCACGAGATAATCTCCTCGTTGCGGTGCTGGTGCATCCGGATGAGCGTCCCCGGGTCCATGAACGACTCGACGACCGTCGCCAGCGGCCCGTAGCCGTGGTCGTCGTGGCCCGGAACGGCGCGCCCGGGGAAATTGAAATGAATCCTGAACGCGCCCTGATTTTGCGAAACGTCCGTTCGCGGGGCGGTGTGAATCTGTGGCCGTGCGCCCGCCGACGCTGAAACGTCCATTAATCGTCGGTAGGTCGCCTCGGGCTAAAGGCGTTCTGCACGTCGCGGTTCGCGTATCGGCGTTCAGTAGCGTCGCCTACGAGCGACCTCCGAGGGCCGGTGGCGAGTCCCGCCCCGACAGAGTCTCGCGACGTAGATACCGGCGGGCGCACGGATGGAGATGGCTACTGACCCGTCGCTGTCGCTCGTGTCTGATTCGAGACCGAATCGCTGCCGGGCCGATTAGTCGTCGCCCGCCACCTCGGCGGGCGCGTCGATAGTCATCTCGATGTCCTGGGCGCGTGAGACGAACGCGTAGACGGGTGCCCGCCGCGCCCACTCGTCTATCAGGTCCCGGTCGAGGTCCTCCCCGTCGATTTCGACTTCGGCGGTGAGGTTCTCGAAGACCGAGTCGGCCTCCCTGAGTTCCGCGAGGTCGAAGAGGACCGCCGGGTCGAAATCGGCTCGGACGCGCGTCCGGAGGTGGTCGATGGCCACGCCGTTGGCGGCGGCGTTAATCGTGATGCCGACGTTGATACAGGCGGCCAGCGCCGATAGCGCCGCCTCTATCGGTTCGAGTCGGTCCGTCGCGCCGACCCACCCACCAGCGTCCAACACTTCCTTCCAAGCCCCGTAGGGAACCGTGTACTCGCGCGTTTCGCGAGCGATGGTCTCGCCTCCGAGTTCGTAGCTATCGACTTTCGCTAGGCTGTGTGCGGCCGTCCCCTCGTAGGTCGCGGACGCCCCGAGGCCGAACTGTACGGCTTCGGGGTTCGCCGCCGCGTGAGCGGCGAACCCTTCGAGCGTTTCGAGGTCGATACCGTGCGACAGTTGTCGTTCGTCGGTCATGGTTCGTGTCTCCGCGGTCGGAAACGTCTGTCTCCCAGCGTTCGGAGCGACGCTCGTGTCTCCTCCCGCAGGAGTACGTACGAAGCCGAGAGTCGTGTAGCTATTTCGTGGAGATTCGGCGGTTACTGGCGCTCTTGCAGCCACTGCAACCGAACCACCGACTGCAATCCGACGGTCGTTGGGTCCGACCACGTCACGAGAGTCACTCCGCCTCACGCTCCTCGAAAAAGCGATTGGAGCAGAACCGGAATTGCGCCGCTACAAACCTCACTCGACGCGGTTTTGCTGTTCGACGCTGCGCGCACCGGACCTGTAGGTCTCGTAGACGGACGCCGCCCACTCACGGACCGGCGCCGCGTCGGTGTCGATTACTGCATGTACCGTTCCGCTGTCACGCTCGTAACAGCTAATCGTGACGCGTTCGTCGAGCAGGCCGAGTCCGTACTGCGGGAGGTCGTCGTGCTCTAAAACGGTAAAATTTTCCCGTCGCATCATCTCCGAACTGCGATTCGGGTACGTCGAGAGAAAGTACGCGTGACACTCCGGTCGGTCGATTAGCGTCACGTCTACGCCCTCCTGTATTAGCTGGTGAAGCACGTCGAAACACAGGTCCATAAGCGCGACCTCGGGGCGAAGGAACCGTACGGTTGTCGACTCCCGGAGAAGCGACTCGAACCGTCCCACCGGACGGTACGGAGCGTCGGGTTCGGCGACGGTTACGGTCAGTTCCGACCACGTCTCGAACGGGAATTCGCTGATTGCGTCGGGGAGCCAGTGCCAGACGGAACGCAACGTTCGCTCGATTTCGACTCGTTCGAGAAGGTCCTCCATCCCCGATGCGACGACCTCCCCCAGTCGCGTCGCCGTGTACTGATACCCCTCTTTGCGAACCCAGAGCCGGTCGTCGAACGTGTCCAGCGTCCGGCGCATCGTCGAGGACGAAACCCCGGTCAGCTCGCAGAGTTCGGAGCGACTCCGGGGCCGCTCCGTCAGTGCGACGAGCGTCGGGACGCGATGGTCGGACCGAGCGAGATACGCGATGTCGGCAACTGGGGAGTCTCCACGATAGTGTTCCATGGTAACATACTCCAATAGTGGGGGTACGCCACGGAAAGTGAAAACGGTTGTTGTCATTCGGCTCGACGCTGTGGGGCATCGGTCCGTGAGCCTCGGTCAACACTACTCGTGGCCTAGTGGCGGGACCCTATCGGAGATGTAGTTCCGAATCCGCCCGCGAGTGTTCTTGAAGACGTATCGTACCACGGCCCATCCCGTCGGAGTCGAATATAACGCTCCAATCTCGTCGGGATGTTCGACCGCCTTCTCCGGGTCTGTGAGCGACCGGACGGCCGGAGGCAACATTCCCTCCGCCGTCGAGAACGCTTTCTTTTTGATTTCCTGCCACGTGTTCACTTCCTTGATGTCGATGACTTCGAGCGCGGCGATTTCACCGCCATCGAGCGTTTCGTTGAGTCGCTGTACCGTCACCCCCATCTCGTCCTCGCCGTCGAGAAACTCCCAGAACCCACCGGGCTGACCGCGATACGCGCGGATATCACCGGGATGGTAGCTGAGAACGCCGTACTCCGGCGCTTCGAGTATTCGGCCCTTTATCATCCCGAAGCCGAATCGGACGACCACGTCCACGTTTTCGATGCGGTCAACGATTTCGCCCGGAAATGTGTTCCAGAACTCGCCTTCAGATTGTGGCGAGCAAAAAAGTCGTTCAGCGTTCGAGACGCCCTCGATAGAGTCGATTCGAACGTGTCGCTCGTATTCGGGGGTCGGCGTCAGAAGTCGGGCAACACCGACGAGCGACCAGAGCGGATACGCACGGATTCGTTCGAGTGCGTCCCGGGCGAACGCCATCCACTCTCTCCTGTAATCGGAGACGTTATTCCCGTTGTTAATTACGACGTGTGTGATGTCGATATCAGGCTCCGCCACGAGCGTCGCTAACGCGTTCCGTTGCCACTTCTCGATAGACTCGTCGCTAACGAGGACAGCGATTTCGAGTTTGGAATCGGATGCTCCACACACGTTCTTACGTCGTCAAGCGTTCGATTGTGAACGCGTTATCCGAGTCAGCATCCCGTGGTGTACGCCAAAGTCTCGAAAGAGAGGACGGCCTCGTCTTCATCGAAATATGAGACGACGTAATTCATAATAAAAACTGGTGGCCGTCTACAGCGGACCGTCGCCACCGGCACCGTGCCGTTCACGTATCGCTCTCTATAAGGTAGCCGAATCGGAGAGGAAATCATCAGATACTGGACGAAAGCGAACCCTACTCCGGCTTCAGCCCCTCGCCTTCCACGCGCATCACGGCCTCACCGTCCGCGAGGTTCGGCGCGTCTACGAGTCGGACGATGCGCTTGGTGCCCTTCGACTTCCGGAGGTAGATGCGGAACGTCGAGGCGTGGCCGAGGATGTTGCCGCCGATTGGCTTCGTGGGGTCGCCGAAGTAGGCGTCGGGGTTCGACTGGACCTGATTCGTCACGAGGACCGCGAGGTTGTGGAGGCTCCCGAGTTGCACGAGGTCGTGGATGTGCTTGTTGAGTTTCTGTTGGCGCTCGGCCAGTTTTCCGCGACCCACGTACTCAGCCCGGAAGTGGGCCGTGAGTGAATCGACGCAGACCAGCCGAATCGGCCACTCGCTTTCGGCGTTCTCCTTGACGACCTCGTTGGCCTTCTCCGCCAGCAACATCTGGTGATTGGAGTTGAACGCCTTCGCGACGTGAATCTTGTCGAGGACGGACTCTATCAGGTCGTCCTCGCTCTCGACTTCGTGGAGGTCCATCGCGGCCTGCTTGGCGTCGTCTTCCAGCCCGCGAACCATGTCGTCGATGCGCTCGGGTCGGAAGGTGTCCTCGCTGTCCACGAACAGCGCGCTCCCCGCCAAGCCGCCGTAGGCTTCCGGAAGCTGGACGTTGACCGCGAGTTGGTGGGTGACCTGCGACTTCCCGGCACCGAACTCGCCGTACACTTCGGTGATGGACTGGGTTTCGACGCCGCCGCCGAGCAGGTCGGCGACCTCGGGGACGCCCCACCCGAGCTTTCCGATGTCGCCGCGGCGTTCGAGGACCGTCGAGCCGGTCTCGAAGCCGCCCACGTCGGCCTCGTCGCGGGCCGCCCGGACGATGTCCGAGGCGGCCGACTCGCCGACGTCGGCGGTGTTCGAGAGTTCGCCGGGGCTGGCGACCGCGAGCGCGGCGTACGAGTCGAAGCCCGCCTCTCGGAGTTTCTCTTCGGTGGCGGGGCCGACCCCGGGGAGGACGTCCAGTTTCTCTGTAGTTGCCATCGACCGTCCTTCGCGTCGGGGGGTCATAAGGAGGCGTATACAGGAGAGCGAAAGTGAAATCGCCGCGGTCGGCCGAGTCGAGCGCCCTCGGCGTAGGTCGGGCCTAATCAGCGTATCTCGGTGTTACGGAAGTGAACACCGCCGAACGGTCGCGCTCGTTTATTCGCGGTCCCGCCGAGAGTCCGAGCGAGAATGGTCCGAGCGAAAACGACACGAAACGCGAGACTCGGGGCCGTCGTCGTCGCACTGATAGTCGCCGCGCCCGACGCGGGTCCAGACTTCGTTGGCCCGCCAACTGCGGATACGACCCTCGCACAGGAGACGCCCGCGAACGACTCGACCGACGGTGACGCGGCCGTCACCTTCGAGGACCAGTCCTCGAACGGGTCGGCGGTCGTCGTGAACGCGACGAACCTCTCGGAGGGCGGATTCGTCGCGGTGTTCGCCCAAAACGGGACCTTGCTCGGTAACTCCACGTACCTCGAACCGGGCGAACACGAGGACCTCACGGTCGAACTCGAACCCGGCATCGACCGGTCGCAGGTGCTGGTCGCGGTGCCGCACGTGGACACCGACGACGACGAAGTGTTCGACTTCAACGTGACCGAAGCCGAGGCCGCGGCGACGACCGCCCAAGAGGGCAACGTCTCCGACGTGGACCTGACCGACAGGCCGTACGTCGCGGACGGTCTGCCGGTCAGCGCCGTGGCCTTCGTCACGGTCGAAGGCGACGGCGGCGTCGGGCAAACGCAGGCCGAGAACGAGACTGAGAGTTCGTCGTAGTTGGTATCGGTTCCTTGATTCGGAGACGGAAGCGACCTAAAGCGTGAGCTTCGGTAAGTGCGAGATGCAAATATACCAACGCGTGTCGGGTATGAGCGACTGAAGAGTTCGCCTGCCTATCGCCGTTCCCACAGTGTCTCTATGCGTTTCTCAATGCGGCCAAAGGCGAGGCGGCTCACGTCCCGATGGTCCGGAGGCCACTGAGCGTCCTCCGCGTCGGTGCGGCTGGCGGTCGGCGGAGGATGGAAGTGGTCCCGTGAGTTGTGCGCGTTCGGATGTCGGTCCCACCGACACTTCCACGAAGTTTCCCGCCGTTCTTCTTGGTAGTGGGCGTTGAAATCATCGTTGCGGTACCAGCGAATCTCGAAGCGAGCGGACACCTCACCGGGGTAGTACTCTCGGGACAACTCGACACGGAGATACAGATTTCGTTCTTCGACTAATTCCGCGGACTCGACCATTCGACTGCCGACGAATCGGGACTGCATTCGCTCCAACACCGACCGGTCTATCGGCGCGGGACTCGCGCCGTCGTCCATCGGCACCATCGTTAGCCGTGTGATGGGGCCGTGGAGCCAGCGGCTTTCCTCCGAGCGCGTTCGTGAAGGCGGCGCTCCTCGATAGCGGTGGCCCAGTCGCCGAGGTCCACGTATACGTCGTCAATCTGCGTCGCGTCGAATTCGAGGACGTTGACTTCGGCAGGTGAGTCAGCGTTGTATTCGTCACGATATACTTCAATCCGGTCGGTCAGTTCTGACACGTAGACCTGCAACTCGTTGACGGTGTTCTCCCGTGCCAGTCTGTTCACTCGTCGCCACTCGAAGTAGTCAGTATTACGCTCGTACCGGACCGGCCTGCCTTCGTGGCGAATGACAATACCGAGGTCGTCGTAGAAAGACAGGTGCGTTCGCGCCGACTCCTCGGAGCAGTCCGCTCGCTCAGCGAGCTCGGAGACGGTCATCGGCTCTCGGGCGTGAAGAACCGCGCCGTACACGCGTTGCTTCGTATCCTCACCCTCGAAAGGTCTATCGAACGGAGGTGGGCCATCGCGGTGAGCATCGTCCGACATACTCGGTACAACGAGATTGAAGCATATATTTCTTTCTTCGGCCAAAATATATTGTCTAGCTCGGTCGCGCCTCAGTCGTGGCCCGACACCCGAACCGGCTGATAGGGTTCTTCCAGATACGCGATGTCACCCGAAGTGAGGCCGATTTCGAGGGCTTCGACTGCGTCCTCCAGATGCTCGACGCTGGTGGTGCCGACGATTGGCGCGTCCACCCAGTCCTTGTGGAGGAGCCACGAGAGCGCGATTTGAGCCATCGTGACGCCCTTCTCGGCCGCGAGTTCCTGAACGCGCTCGTTGACTTCCTCGCCGCCGCCTTCGCGGTAGGGATGGCGGTACATGTGCTCCTCGGTGTCGCCGCGCGTCGTCGCGTCGATGTCCTCGTGCGGTCGGGTGAGGTAGCCGCGAGCGAGCGGACTCCACGGCATCACGCCGATTCCCTCCTTCTCACAGAGCGGGAGCATCTCGCGTTCCTCCTCGCGGTAGGCGAGATTGTAGTGGTTCTGCATCGTCTCGAAGCGTTCGAGGCCCGCCGACTCGCTGGCGTGGAGCGCCTCGGCGAACTGGTGTGCCCACATCGAACTCGCGCCGACGTATCTGGCTTTCCCCCGACGCACGGCGTCGTCGAGCGCGCGCATGGTCGTCTCGATGGGCGTGTCGTCGTCCCAGCGGTGAATCTGTAGGAGGTCCACGGTGTCCATTCCGAGGCGGTCGAGCGAGGCGTCGAGTTCCTGCTCGATGGCCTTCCGCGAGAGACCGCCGGAGTTGAGGTCGTCCTCGTCCATCTGGAAGTAGACCTTCGTGGCGACCACGCTCTCGTCGCGGCGGCCGTCGAGCGCGTCCCCGAGGACGCGCTCGCTCTCGCCGTTCGAGTACATGTTCGCGGTGTCGAAGAAGTTGATTCCCAACTCGATTGCGCGCTCGATTATCTCCTCGCCCTCCTCGGGGTCGAGGACCCAGGGCCGCCAGTCGCTCGACCCGAAGCTCATACAGCCGAGGCAGATTCGGCTGACCTCCATTCCCGTCTGTCCGAGCGTTGTGTACTCCATGCCCGGACCTCACGTGCGACGGCCATAAAGGTGGGTTCGGCGGCAGGGCGGAATCCGAGCGTCAGCACCGACGGAAGCGCTTGTGCGGGCGGTTGCGGGTGGATGCTGGCGGATGGGGGCCGATGCGGTTTCATAGGCACCGGGAGTCGGTCGCTTCGCGGCGCTGTCGTCTTCACAGTTCTCCGAAAGAGCCAGCGAACTTTTCTCCGTGCACGACCATCTATCCGGCATGGGAATCGACTCCGAATCCGACGCTGGCGGGGAGCGAATCGAGGTGTCCGTCGAGGACGAACCGCCCGGAATGGAGCGCATTCGGGCCATCAGCAAGCTCTTGGACGAGGCGTTCGAGGTTCCAGTTATCAACTACAAAATCGGTCTCGACCCGATTCTCGGTATCCTCCCGGTCGGCGGCGACACCGTCTCGGCCGCCGTCTCGCTCTACACCGTCGGCGAGGCCGCGCGGATGGGCGCGTCGCGCGAGACGCTCGTCCAGATGCTCGTCAACATCGGCATCGACACCGTCCTCGGGTCGATTCCGGTCATCGGGACGATATTCGACGCGGTGTTCAAGGCCAACGAGCGCAACGTCGCGATTCTGGAGGCCGAGTTCGGCGCTACCTGATTCGCACCCAACAGTAGCCGTACCGCCCCAACTCGAAGCGCCACTCGCCCGTTTCGACCCGTTCGAACTCCACGCCCCCGTCGCGTCCGAACAGGCGTATCGGGTCACCAGCAAGCGATAGCGTGACGCTCGTCGGAGATTCGCCGAGGTTGTGAACAGCGACGACAGCGTTTTCCTCGCCGACCATCCGGTGCGCGAAGACCGCAGGGTCGCCTGTATCGAGAAGTTCGCAGTCGCCCCGACCGATTTCCGGACACTCCCGTCGGGCGTGAATCAGCCGCGAGAACCACTGGAGGAGCGAATTCGGGTCGCCGCGCTGGTCCGCGACGTTGACCGTCTCGTAGCCGTACCTCCCGCCCGAAATCGGGGGCCGGACGAGGGCTTCGGACTCGGCGGTCGAGAAGCCGCCGTTCTTTTCGGCCGACCACTGCATCGGGGTCCGAACCGCGTTTCGGCCGGGAAGCGAGAGGTCGTCGCCCATCCCGATTTCGTCGCCGTAGACCACGAGCGGGGTTCCCGGAAGCGAAAAGAGGAGGCTGTACGCGAGCTCGATGCGGTCGCGGTCGCCGCCGGACTCGTCCGGCGGGCCTCCGGTCGCTTCGCTCCCGGAGACGCCCGCGAGCATCGGGGCGAGTCGGCGTCTGATTCCCCGGCCGTAGATGCGCATCTCGTCGTCGGGCGCGAACCGTTCGAAGACGGTTTTCTGGTAGGACTTCGGGAGGCGACCGACATTGAGTTCGTCGAAGTTCCGGAGGAAGTTGGCCCACTGGCCCTCCTCTGGAATTTCGGGGAGAAGGTCGAACACCTCCCGGAGCGGGGCGGCGCGCTCCTCGGCGAGCGCCGCGACGAGGTAGGCGTCGAGCAGGAAGTTCAGCAGGACGTTCACCTCGTCGCCCGCGCCGAAGTAGCTGGCGAGGTTTCGAGGGTCGTCGTCGGCCTCCGCGAGCAGGACGGCATCGTCACCCCGGCGCTCGACGAACCGGCGCATATCCCTGAGGACACCGTGGGGGTCGTCGAGCCGCGTCGATTCGAGACCGCCCTTGTTGTCGATGAGCAGGGTCGCGGCGTCCACCCTGAACCCCGAGACGCCCAACTGGAGCCAGAAGCCCATGATTTTCCGAATCTCCTCGCGCACGTCTGGGTTCGCAACGTTGAGGTCGGGCTGAAAGTGGTAGAACCGGTGGTAGTAGAACGCCTCGGCTTCCTCGTCGTAGCTCCACACCGCGTCCTCCTCGCCGGGGAACACCGGGCCGCGGTCGGGGTCAGGCCACTCGGGCGGATCGTCCACCCAGACGTAGTAGTCGCGGTACTTCGAATCGGGGTCCGACCGGGCCGCCCGAAACCACGGATGTTGGTCGGAAGTGTGGTTCACCACGAGGTCCACGAGGACCCGAATCCCCCGGCGGTCGGCTTCGCGCACGAACTCCACGAAGTCGCCGAGCGTACCGTACCGGGAGTCCACGCCGTAGTAGTCGGTCACGTCGTACCCGTTGTCGCGGTTCGGCGACGGGTAGAACGGCAAGAGCCAGACGCAGTCGATGCCGAGACCCGCGAGGTAGTCGAGGCGGTCGGTCAGCCCCGCGAAATCCCCCACGCCGTCGCCCGTTCCGTCAGCGAACGTTTTCACGTCGATGGCGTAGATGGTCGCGTTCTGGTACCATCTGGTCTTGGTCCGCATAAGGTACTCCCCGTTCTCGCGAGTCTCGACGCCGAGTCGGAAAACTGGTGGGGTGGACGGCAGAGGACGAGGACCGACGAGACGCGACGACTTGTTTTCGCTCGGGGGTAAAGCATAACAACCCCCGGTTCGTGGGTTCGGCCGAACGCCGATGGGACTCGGGTCGAACACGTGGAAGTGTAAGGACTGCGGGCGAAAGCACCGGACCGACCGCAAGCAGTGCGTGTCGTGTGGCTACAGCGTGCTGACGCCCGTGGACAACGAACGGCAGTTGGGTCGGATTCTAGATGTCGCGCTGGCGCTGTTTCCGGCGCTGCTCTCGATTCTCACGATGGGGCTGTTGGCGTGGGTGCTGTTCTTCTGACCGCCAGCACGCACCCCGCGAGCATCAACATCGTCCCGTAGAGCGGCGGCGTCGCCAGCGCGAGCAGGGGGTCGAGCACCGCGAGCGAAGCGTGGGGAACCGGCGTCTCGGTCACGAGCGTCTCGACGTTGGCCGCGGTGAGCGCGAAATTCGCGACGAACGCGCCCGCGACGAACAGTTTCCGGGCGGGACCCGAATCGAGCAGGTAGAGGAGCGGAATCATCGGGAAGAAGACGAACACGAAGTAGAGCAACAGCGACGGGAACCCCACGACCATCGCGGTCATCGTGACGAAGATGGCGACGAGGCGCTCGATTGGCGTCTCGATTCGCCGGAAGGTGTAGGCCACAACGGGCACGAGCAGGGCGAACGCCAGCACGCCGTACGCGCTCTCGGGAAGCGACGGGAACAGCACCGAAATCGGCCGCCGGAGCGTCACCATCTGGGTCGCGGGGTCGAGTCCGCCGACGAACTCCTCGCCCGAGAGTCGCGGGACCACGGCGGCCCGGACGTACGTCAGATGGGTCTCGACGCCGAACGCCGCGAACCCCACCGCGAACGCGCCGACGCCGGTCGCGGTCGCGGCGGCGATTGTCCGCCACGCCTTCGCCCGGAGGAGCCAGAGACCGACCGCGGCGGGGAACAGTTTGACGACCGCGGGAATCGCGAAGGCGATTCCGGCCAGCGTCTCGCGCGAAACCGGGAGCGAGGCGCGGCGCGCCTCGCTCCCGGTTTCGTCTCGTGCTTCACTCCCAGTTTCGCCCTGCGCTTCGCTCGACGCCGACTCCGCCGAGTCGGCGTCGAGCCACCAGAACCCCGCAACGATGCAGAGCAGGAGCGAGAAGTTGGTCTCGCCGTACAGCATCGAGGGCATCGAGTGGAGCGAGAGCACGACGAACCCCGCGACGAGGACGCGGTCGAGCCACGGCAGGGAATCTTCGCGGTATCGCTCCGTGAACTTCACGAGCAGGACCGCCACGCCGAGCGCGCATACGACGTTGAACGCGGTGTGGACCGCGAACGCGGCCTGCCAGCTATCGAGCAGGGCGTAGGGGTAGAACCGCGGGAGCGTAATCGGCGGGTAGACGTAGCTGTACGGGTGGCCGTCGGGCGAGGCGGCGTAGAAGTCGCCGCCAGCGAGCGCGGTCTCGGCCGCGAGGTAGTACACCTTCAAATCCACGCCGATGAGCGATGCGCGCCGGGTGAGCGTTGCCTCTGCGCCCAAGATGCCGAGCAGGATGCCCGCGACGAGGACGAGTCTGGCGGGCCACGGCGACGGTGGAGAACGAGGCGAGTCAGGGTCTGAGGTGGGCATGAGTGTCGAAATCAGTCGTCTTCGGGCGACCAGTCGTCCAGGGTTCGCTGGACGGCCTCCTCGCCGACCGCCCGAGCGAGCGTCTCGAAGCCAGCGCGCTCGGCCCGGCCGTCCGCGCCCGCGAGCAGGCGCGAGACGATGAATTCGGGCGTGGACTTGCCGACCGTGCCGAACCGGGGCTGGTAGTCCACCTTGAGACCGAGGTCGTCGTCCAGCCCTTCGGCGAAGATGCCGTCCTTCCGGGCCTTCTCGGGCAGGGGCTTCAGGTCGTCGGCGAGGTGGGTCACGAACACGCCCAAGGCTCCGCGGTCCACCGTCAGCCTGACCAGACCGTGGAGCAGGTCGGCAGCGCTTCCCGGTTCGGTGATTGCCTCGAACTCGTCGACGAGCATCAGGGTGTCCTCGCCCTCGGTCAGCGGCGGGACGATGCTCCGGAGCGTGGATTCGAGCACGCCGGCGTTGAAACTCGCGTGCCTGCGGTGGAACACGATGTCCTCCGAGATGGAAACCTCGGCGCGTTCGGCGGGCACGGGTAGGCCCATCTGGGCGAGCAGGGCGACCTGACACAGCGTTTCGAGCAGGGTGGTCTTCCCCCCGGAGTTCGCGCCGGTCAGGACCGCGACTCGGTCGCCGTTGGGGAGGTCGGCGGTCCCGTCGCCGTCGGAAGGGTCGGCAGACGCGTCGTGGTCGTCCGCAGAGAGACCGTGGCCGCCGACCGCGTAGTTCACGGGCTGAACGTCGTCGTCGGTCGCGGCGAGCGCGAGGTTTCGCGCGCCCCGGACCGCGAAGCCGTTCTCCACGAAATCGGGGCGTTCGAGGTCGAACTCGGCCGCGAACCGCGCCAGCGAGAGGTGGAACGCGAGGTCGTCCACCGCGGCCTTCGCGGCGTCGATGGCGGTTTGAGAGTCGGCGATTCGGCCCCGGAGTCGCCGGGCGACCGACCGCTCGCGCTCCTCGACTTCCTCGCGGAGGTCCGCCACGAGGTCGCGCAGGGTCGCGGTCACGAAGTCGGTGGCGTCCACCGCGTCGTCGGGCACGGCGTCCCTGACCCGCTGGAACCCCGCGTCGGTCTCGGTCGCCACGTAGTCCACGACGACCTCCGAGAACTCGGCTCCGGCGCGGGCTTCTTCGCGGATTTCCGCCATCGCGTCTATCGAGTCGGCCGACAGCGCCGCCGCGGATTCGAGCGCGTCCCGAGCCGAATCGAGTTCGTCGTCCACGCCCCGAGCCACGTCGCCGCCGTCCAAGTCGGCGAGCGCCGACGCCGCGGCTTCGAGGTCGGCGTCCTGAATCGCGAGCGCGGTCCGGACCGCGGCCTCGTCGTCGCCGATGCGGTCGTCCGCGGCGTGGGTCTCGAAGGCGTCGAGAATTTCGCGCCGGGTGTCGGTGTCGAGGCCGCTCCACGAGTCGGCGGCGTCGGTCACGGCGTCGAGGCGCTCTCGGGCGGCCTCTCGCGAGAGGAGCGGGGTCAACACTCGAATGCGGTCGGCCGCGGCCTCCGTGACGGCGTAGTCGCTCGCCACGTCGAGCAGTTGCTTGTACACCGACCGGGTGTCGCGGGTCGCCAGCACCGACATCCCGTCGCCGCCGTTGGCCCGGCGGAGGATGCGGGTCGCTCGGCCGCGGGGCAGGCCCGCCGACACCAGCGCCCGGACCTCGCCCGACTCGATGGCTTCGACCGCGCGCTCGGTTCCGAGCGCCGATTCGAGGCGCTCGCTCGTCTTGGGTCCGACGCCCCAGTACTCCTCCAGTCGCATACCCGAGGCGTGACGCTCGCGGGTCTTAATGGTTCTCGAACAGTTTTCGCCTCCGAACGAGGCGAAACGACTACAACCACGGAGCGTCTGTCACGACTAACGATGCTCCAGCAGTCGGAGGGACCGGTGTCACGGCAGGGGGGACTGCAACGGGTGCTGTGCGTCGGCGGTCCGGCCGAAAAGGCGGCGGTCGCAGACGCCACGACCGCACGCGTCGCGAGCGAACGCACCGCCGCCGCGGTGCTCGACCGCCTCGAAGTCGAACCGGTCGATTGCGTGGTCGCGGACGCCGACCTCCCGGACGCGGAGGGTGCCGAACTGCTCGACGCAGTCGGCGAACTGTTTCCGGAGGTCGCCCGGATTCTCGTCGGCGAATCGGTCGCGGCCGCACCCGAAGGGGTCGCGTTCGTCTCGACCCGGCCCGGTGACGACCTCTCGGCCCGACTCGCCCAGCGAATCGACCGGGTGGTCGAGTGCCAGCGCGTCGAGCGCACCCGCGACCTGTTCGCCGAAAAATTCGAGACGCTGGTCGAGGGGTCGCCCGACGCGATGATTACCATCGACGAGGAGTGCGAAATCGTGTTCGCCAACCCCGCGACCGAGCGGGTGTTCGGCCGCGACTCGGCTTCGCTCGTCGGCGATTCGGTCGAGACGCTCCTCTGTGAGCGCGTCCACGAGTCGGTCCGCGAGACGGTCCGAACGCTCCGGGACGACGCGGGGTACGTCGAGCGCGATTACGTCGAGCTACCCGGCAAGCACCGCGACGGCAGGGAGATTCCGCTCGCGGTGTCGTTCAAGGAGACCGAGCGCGCGGGCCGCCACTACTTTTCGTGCATCGTCCGCGACGTGAGCGAGCGCAAGCGACTCGAAGAGCGACTCAACGCCGAGAAGCGCAAGACTCACGACCTCCACGAGGTCGCGGTCATGCTGGAGGAGTGCGAGACGCCCGACGAGGTGTGTCGGCTGGCGGTCGAGACCGCCGAACAGCTCCTCGAATTCGACTTGGCCGCGGTCGACCTCGTGAAGGACGGCGAACTCGTCCCACAGGCCGTCTCGAAGGGCGTCCCGTCGGACGGCTACTACACCACGACCGCGCTCGAAGCCGACGACAAACTCGCGGCCCGCGCTTACCGAGCGGGCGAGACGATTCGAACCGCCGACCTCCAAGGCGAGGGAGTCACTCCGGCCGCGAGCGGCTACCGGTCGGCGCTGACCGTCCCGATAGGCGAACTCGGCGTGTTTCAGGCCGTCTCGAAGGATGTCGGGTCGTTCGCGGCGAACGACCGCGAACTCGCCGAACTGCTGGTGGCCCACGTCGCCCAGGCCCTCGGCCGGATTCGGTCCGAGCGCGCCCTGGAGGCAGAGCGCGACCGATTCGCCGCGCTGTTCGAGAACATCCCCGAGCCGACGATAGACTACCGGATTTGCGACGGGGACCCGATAATCCAGTCGGTGAACGAAGCGTTCGAGAACGTATTCGGCCACGACGCCGAAACCGCCGTCGGCGAGACGATAGACGACCTCATCGTCCCGGACGCCCATCGAGACACGGCGGCGCAGTACAACGAGATGGTTGGCCGAGGCGAGCGCGTCGATGCCGAGGTTCGGCGCGAGACGGTCGACGGTATCCGGAGCTTCCTGCTTCGGAACGCCGAGGGACCGGGCGAACACACCGGCGGCTACGCCATCTACACCGACATCACCGAGCGCAAGCGAAACGAGGAGCGGTACCGGTCGATGACCGAAGACGTGCTCGACAACACCGACGTCGGAATCTTCGTCCTCGACGACGAGTTCGACGTTGCGTGGATAAACTCCGCCATCGAGGAGTACTTCGGACTCGACCGCGAGTCGGTCGTCGGGGAAGACAAACGGGCATTGGTCCACGAGCGCGTCAAGCACCTCACCGAGAATCCCGAGGCGTTCGCCGAAACCGTCGTCGACGCGTACGACGACAACAGCTACGTCGAGGAGTTTACGGTCCATCTCCCGGCGAACCACAGTCGCGAGGAGCGATATCTCCAGCATCTCAGTCAGCCCATCGAGTCGGGACTGTACGCGGGCGGTCGGATGGAACTGTACTACGACGTGACCGAACGCGTCCAGCGCGAGCGGATGCTCGACGCGCTCCACGGCGCGACTCGCGACCTGATGGCGACCGAGCGCGAGGGCGAAATCTGTGACATCGCGGTCGAGACCGCCCGGCAGGTGCTGGACCTGCCCCACGCGACCGTGTTCCGGTGGAACGACGAGACCCAACTTCTCGAATCGTTCAGCATTCCGTCCGATACGAGCGGGGAGTTCGGCAACCCGCCCGACTTCGAACGCGGCGAAGGGCTCGTCGGCGAGGCGTTCGCGGCGGGCGAAGAGCGCATGTACGAAGACGCCCAGGAGGAGGTCCACAAGCACGAGAACGGGAACGAAGCGATTCGCGGATTCTACATCATCCCGCTCGACGACTGGGGCGTGATGACCGTCATCTCCGAGACCCCCGGTGTCTTCGACGAGTACGAACTCGACCTCGCGCGGGTGCTGGCGGCCAACACCGAAGTCGCGCTGAACCGGGCGAGCCGGGAAGCCGAACTCGCCGACCAGCGCGAGCAGTTGGCCGAACTCAACCGAATCAACGAGGTCATCCGCGACATCGACCAACTGCTGGTCCGGGCCTCGACGCGCGAGGAGATAGAGCAGGCGGTCTGCGACCGACTCGCCGACTCCGACCACTACCGATTCGCGTGGACCGGCGGGTCGAAAATCGTGGACAAGCGAATCGTTCCCACCGCGTCCGCGGGCGTCGAGGACGGCTATCTCGACGACGTGACGATTCCGGTCGGCGACGACGAACTCGGCACCGGACCCTCCGGAAAGGCGGTCCAGTCGGGCGAGCCCACGGTGATAGAGAGCATTCCCGATTCGGACCTCCTCGCGCCGTGGCGCGAGCAGGCGCTCACGCGAGGCTTCCGGTCGATGGCGTCGATTCCGCTCCGCTACCGCGACACGGTGTACGGCGTCCTCTGCGTCTACGCCGACCGGGCGAACGCGCTCAACGAGCGCGAAACCGCGGTTCTAACCGAACTCGGGGAGACCATCGGCCACGCCATCAACGCGGTCGAGAACAAGCGCGCGCTCCTCGCCGACGACGTGGTCGAAGTCGAGTTCGACATCTACGACGGCGACGGATTCTTCGCACGGACCGCCCGCGAGGAATCCTGCACGCTCACGCTCGAAGGCGTGACGATTACGTCCGACGGGTCTTTCGTCCACTTCGTGACCGTGGACGGTCTCTCTCCCGACCGAGTGCGCGAGCGCGCGGACGACGCCGACGACATCGTGAACGCCCGACTGATAAACGAACACGGCGACGAACACCTGTTCGAGTTCGTCTACACCGGGCCGTCGGTGCTTCCGGCGTTGGCCGACCACGGCGGGAAGCTTCGGGAATCGACGTTCACCGAAGACGGCGGCCGAAGCCTCGTGGAACTCCCGATGAACACCGACGTGCGGGCGGTCATCGAGTCGATTACCGACAGCGCGCCGAACTCCGAGGTGGTGGCTCAGCGTGAGCGAAAGCGCCCCGACCGCACCGTCCAGGAGTTCCAAACCGCGGTCGAGGACGACCTGACCGACCGCCAGCGGTCGGCGCTCGAAGCCGCGTTCTACGCCGGGTTCTTCGACTGGCCCCGCGAGAGCACGGGCGAGGAAGTGTCGGAGTCGCTCGGCGTCTCGCCGCCGACGTTCCACCAGCACCTCCGCGTCGGCGAGCGAAAACTGCTCAAATCGTTCTTAGACGAGTAGAAAGCGGTCGCGAATCTCCCGACCGGCGAGCGACTCAGTCGTCGTCATGACCGGCGTCAAGACTGTTCGGGGAGTATGACAGTACCGGCCACGTGAGAGTCGGACGAGTCACGCCGGTTTCGACGCAGTTCGGCAACCGGAGCTATGTGGGACGCTCTCGTTACGGAGTGGCATGAACACAGCCGAAGTGCTCGTGGAGAGTTTGGAACGAGAGGGAGTCGAGTGCGTCTTCGGGATTCCGGGCGAGGAGACCGAGGCGTTGCTGTTCGCGCTCCGGGATTCGGAGGTGACGTTCGTGCCGACCCGCCACGAGCAGGGCGCGGCGTTCATGGCCGACGTACACGGTCGGCTGACCGGGACTGCGGGGGTGTGTCTCTCGACGCTCGGCCCGGGCGCGACGAATCTACTGACCGGGGTAGCCGACGCGAACCTCGACAAGGCCCCGCTCGTGGCGATAACGGGACAGGGCGGACTGGAGCGACTCCACAAGGAGAGCCATCAGGCGCTCGACGTGGTGGACATGTTCGAACCGGTGACGAAGTGGAACGCTCAGATTTCCGACCCCGACATCGTCCACGAGTCGGTCCGGAAGGCGTTCAAGGTCGCCGAGTACGAGAAGCCCGGCGCGACCCACGTCGAACTCCCCGAAGACGTGGCGTCAGAGGAGTGCGACGTGCGGCCGCTCGACCGGCGCGAGAGAGTTCGACGGCCCGACCCGGACGAACCGTCCATCGACGCGGTTCGGGAACTGCTCGCCGACGCCGACCGACCGATTTGCATCGCGGGCAACGGCGCGGTCCGAACCGACGCGAGCGCGGCGCTCCGCGCGCTCGCGTCGGACTACGACCTCCCGGTGGCCGCGACCTACATGGGGAAGGGCGCGGTGTCGGACGCCGACGACCACTCGCTGCTGACCCTCGACTCGGGCGACCACGAGGAGGCGTCGGACGCCATCCAGTCGGCCGACCTCGTGGTGACGGTGGGCTACGACATCGCCGAGCACGACCCCGCCGACTGGAACCCCTCGGGCGAGACCACCATCGTCCACCTCGATAGCGACCCCGCCGAGGTGTACGAACATTACAACCCCGACGTCGAGGTGGTGGCCGACATCGCGGCCGCGGTCCGAGAGCTGAACGCCTGCTGTGCCGACCTCGACGCCGAGTTCGAGACCGACTGGTACGACGACGTGCGCGACCACATCGTCGCGGACGTGACCCCCGAAATCAATGCTGGCGACCCGTTCACCCACCGGGGCGTCGTGACCGTCCTCCGGGACGCGATGGCCGACGACGACGTGCTCGTCTCGGACGTTGGCACCCACAAGATGGTCATCGCGCAGAACTTCCGGACGTTCGAACCCAACACCTGCATCGTCTCGAACGGTCTCGCGTCGATGGGCATCTCGGTGCCGGGCGGTCTCGCGGCCGACCTCGCCGTCGATTCGAACGTGGTCGCCGCGACCGGCGACGGCGGCTTCATGATGAACGCCGCTGAAATCGAGACCGCGACGAGGCTCGACTGTGGATACACGATTCTCCTGTTTCGCGACGACGAGTACAGGCTCATCGCCGACGAGCAGACCGACCACCGCGGCGAGCACTTCGGCACGGAGTTCTCGAACCCCGACTTTCAGACGTTCGCCGAGAGCTTCGGAATCGAAGCGTACCGCCCGGACGGGTGGGACGAGCTCCGGGACGACTTGGAGGCGGCGGTCGAGAGCGACGAGATGGCGGTGGTGGAGGTCGTTCTGGGGTAGGGTCATTGGGAGAAGCCCCTCGCGAGGAGGAGAATCGGTGCGGCGCGAACACGTCTATTTTATCCGGACTCGCTTGCCGAACGGACGGGGAGTAATACTTATAGATTGACTCTACATAACAGCGTACATGTTTGGTATCCTCATTCGTATCGGTGTCTTCATCGTATTACCTATCGTTTGCCTCCAAGCGGGTCCCGCTGGCTGGCTCTTGCTCGCGATGATACTCGGAGTGTTCGTTCTGTTAAAATAGATGGGGGTGTTCCCGAATTGTCAAGTTCGCCGAGGTATCCCGTGACCGTCACGTCGCAGATATTCAGTCACAGGTGAACGCGCCTGTCCGAACACCGGCACAAGATTATTTAAACCAATGTTCCCACAGTTTGTTTGAGATGGGTTCCCAAAGTGAGGCGTCGAATCTGCGCGTCCTCTACGTCGATGACGACCGGGACCTTCTAGAGTTGACGAAGACGTTCCTCGAACGCGAGGACGACGGGCTGTCGGTCGAGACCGCGGACGGCGCGTGCCCGGCGCTGGAACGCCTCGAAGAGCGCGAGTACGACGCCATCGTCTCGGACTACCGGATGCCGGAGATGGACGGCCTCGAATTTCTCGACGCGGTGCGCGACGGCTACGGCGACGAGATTCCGTTCGTAATTTTCACCGGACAGGGCCGCGAGGAGGTCGCGATGGAGGCGCTGAACTTGGGCGCGAATCGGTACCTCCAGAAGGGCGGGGACGCCGACTCCCAGTACGGCGTCCTCGCCCGAACGATACGCCAAGAGGTGGCCCACCGGCGGGCGGAGGACGCGCGCCGGGAGACCGAAAAGCGGTACCGGTCGCTGTTCGAGAACAATCCGCTGGTGCTGTGGGTCGAGGACTTCTCGGACATCAAGGCCCACATCGACGAGGTCATCAGCGACGTCGAGGACGTCGAATCCTATCTGGACGACAATCCCGACGAGGTTCGGGACCACTTCGACAGGCTCGAAATCATCGACGTGAACGAGAACGCGCTCGACTACTACGGCGCGGAATCGAAGCGCGAACTCCTCGATAACATGGGCGAGATGTTCACCGAGGAGTCCCACGAAGCCAACAAGTCGCTCATCGCCGACATAGCGCGCGGGAAGACCCACTCCCGAACCGAGTCGGTGGTCGAGACCCTCGACGGCGAGCGCAAACACGAGATAATGGAGGTGAACGTGCCCGACGAGTACGCCGACGACTACTCGCGGGTGTACGTCGCGGTCACGGAGGTCACCGAACGCGTGGCGGCCCAGCGTCGCGAGTCGTTCCTCCACTCGCTCATGCGCCACGACGTTCGGAACAGAGAGCAGGTGGTTCGGGGGTCGCTCGAACGACTGCAAGAGTACGACCTCCCCGACGACGCGGCCGAGCGCGTCGAGCAGTCGCTCGACGCGCTCGACGAGAGCACCGAAATCCTCGACAAAGTGAGTTCGCTCGTCAGGACCGGCCACGCGACGGACCCGACCGAGGAAGTCGAAGTGCGGTCCCACGTCGAGTCCGCCGTCGAGGGGTTCGAACCCCGAGCGGCGGAACGGGGCGTCTCGGTGTCGGTGACCGGCGACTGCCCGACCGTACGCGCGGGGCCGCTCCTCGAAGAACTGTTCCGGAATCTCGTCGGCAACGCCCTCCGGCACGCGAACGCCACCACGGTCCGGATTTCGATTCGAGAGACGGACGACCGTGCAGTGGTCGCGGTCGAAGACGACGGCGCGGGGGTTCCCGACGAACAAAAAGGGCGCGTGTTCGAACCGCGATACAAGACCGGCGAGAGCGCCGGGGCCGGACTCGGACTTCACTTGGTCGGCGAAATCGCCGAAGCGTACGGCGGCCGGGTCGAGGTGTCGGATTCGGACCTCGGCGGCGCGAAGTTCGCGGTGTTTCTCGACCGACTCGACCGAGACTAGCCCGCTCGCGCGACGGAACCGTCGCGCGAGCGGGCGACCGTCTCTCGGGCCGCGGGAGCGCGGTCAGCCGAGGGGTCCACCGACCGCTTCAGGCCGGATGGTTCACCGACCGCTTCAGGCCGGATGGTTCACCGACCGCTTCAGGCCGGGTCGTCCAGCAGTCGCGGGTCGTCGAGGTACTCCAGCAGGCCCTCGGCCGCGCGGAACGCGAGCGCGCCGACCGTCCCGGTCGGATTGTAGCCGCTGTTGTGCGGGAACGCCGACGCGCCGGGTACGAACAGATTGTGGGCGTCCCACGCCTGCAGGTAGCTGTTGACGACCGACTCGTCGGGGTCCGACCCCATGATGGCCCCGCCGGTGTTGTGCGTCGATTGGTACGGCGTGATGTCGAAACTGCCTTCGAGACTCGTGTTCGCAGAGACTTGGTCCGCGCCCATCTCCTCCATTATCTCTTCGAGTTGCGGGCCGATGTGTTCGACGAGGTTTCGGTCCTGCTCGCGCCAGTCGAACGTCATCCGGAGCAGGGGTTGACCGTACTGGTCGGTGTAGGTCGGGTCGAGGTCGAGGTAGTTTCGCTGGAACGGCATCACCGACCCCTGCGCCGAGATGGACAGCGTGCTGTGGTAGTTGTCCAGGCTCTCGGCTTTGAACTCCGACCCCCAGTCGGGCGTGTCGGGGGGCGTCGGATTGTTGGCGATGGGGCGCTGGCCGGTCTGGCTTATCGAGACGTTGCCGCCGTGAATGAAGTCGAGGTCCGAGTGGTCGAAGTTGTCGCCGTTGAAGTCGTCGAGGGACGCACCGAGCGCACCAGCGCCCATGTAGAGGTTCCACTGCTCGTCGTCGAAGAAGCCGGTCGCGCTGGCCCCGAAGTTCTGGTAGCAGTAGTTCTTTCCGACGACGCCCTCGCCGGTCTCGGGGTCGTACGGTTCGCCGATGTCCGACAGCAGGAGCAGGCGGACGTTGTTGAGGACGTAGGCGGTCAGCGCGACGGTTTCGGCCGGCTGGACGTACACCTCGTCGGTCTGCCTATCGACGTACCGGACGCCCTGCACGCGCCTGCGCTCGGGGTTGTACAGCAGTTCGACCACTTGGGCGTGATTCCGGAGTTCGAAGTTGCCGGTCTCGCGCGCGGCGGGCAGGACGGTGACGATGGGCGAGGACTTTGCGCCCCACTCGCACCCGAACCGTTCGCAGTAGCCACAGTACTCGCATCGGCCCATCTGGACCCCGTCGGGATTGGTGTACGACTCGGTGAGATTCGCCGACGGTTGCATGAACGGCTCGTAGCCGAGTTCGTCGGCCGCGTTCATGAACCGCCTGAGCGGCGGCGTGGTCTGCATCGGCGGGAGCGGGTAGTCGCGCGACCGCGGCCCCTCGTACGGATTGCCCGCGTCCTGTACCTCGCCCTCGATGTTTCCGCCGGTCCCCGAGATTCCGGCGGTGTACTCGAACTGGTCGTAGTAGGGTTCGAGTTCCTCGTAGGAGATTCCCCAGTCCTGAATCTGCATGTCCTCGGGGATTTTGTCCTCACCGTAGCGTTCGATGGTCCGGGACCGAATCTGGAAGTCGTACGGTAGGAACCGCCACGTCACGCCGTTCCAGTGGACGCCCGCGCCGCCCGTTCCGGTTCCGGGCAGGAACGCGCCGTACCGGCGCATCGGGAGCGCTGGCTGGTCGAGATTGTTCCGGAAGGTGATGGTCTCCTTCGAGAGGTCCTGCATCAGCTTGTACCGGAGCGCGTACCCCAGTTCGTCGTGGACCGTGAGGAAGTCCTCGGTCGAGACCTCGCCGCCGCGTTCGAGGCTCACGACGTCGTAGCCCTCCTGAGCCAATTCCTTGGCGACGATACCGCCGGTCCATCCCGCACCGACCGTGACGAGGTCCACCGGTTCGAGTTCTTGCGCCATCAGTCCTCACCCCCCTCGTCGTCGTCATCGCTGTCTGGGTCCCTATCGGCGTTCCCCCTGGCGGCCTCCCTGTCCACGATTTTCGGATACTCCGCCTCGGCAGCGTTGTGTACGTGGCCGTGGCCCTCGTTCGCGTTGGTGCTGTTTCCGGTGGTGGTCGCGTTACCGGCGGTGTCGGTTTCGTTCTCGCCGCCCAAATCCACCTCGCCGCCGTTGCCGTTCAGGCCAAGCGATTCCACGTCGTCGGCCATCTTTCGGAACTCGTCGGACCCGACTTCGATGTACTCGTCCTCCGCGATTTGTTCCCGGTAGCTCCCGAGCGCGCCGGGCGTGCCGGGGAAGTTCTTGAGCCGCCAGCCTATCATCTCGCGGTTCCCGCCCCACATCGGGTCGGCGAACATTCCTTCGAGGGTGTTCTGGCGAGCCAAGAGGAAGAAGGCCGCCGCGTCGATTCCCTTGTCTTCGAAGGTGTTCACCTCGCCGTCCTGAAGCGCCTGCACGATTTCGTCCTGCTGGTCGCCGTCGAGGTCCACGAACGGGTCGCCGTATTCGTTCTGGGCGTACTCCTCGACGGCCTCGATACCCTGGTCCCACGCCGTGCTGGGAGTGACCGAGTACTGCCACCCCTGCGTGTCGTTCGGGTCCTCCTGAGCGAACGACACCTCGGTCTCCCGGTCTTCTGGAGTCTGCGGTTCGTCCTCGAACGACGGCGTCGGATTCTTGCCCGCGAACGGCGGGTCCATGTACCACCGGTCGCCGCGACCCCACGCCGAGTTCATCTGGTCGTCCACGAAGTAGACGACGCCGGCCTCGGGCGCGCCGGGGCCGTTCTCGTCGGACGGGTAGATTCGCCCCGTGAGGTCGTGGACCACGCGGGCCTGCCCGATACTGAAATACTCCAAGCCCTGCGCGGTCACTTCGACCTCTTGGGCCTCGCTCAGGTCGAACGCGTCGTCTTCGAACCACGTGTCGCCGATGAATCCGGCGGCCGCCAAGCCGCCGCCAGCGCGCATCACCCCCCTGCGCGTGAAGTCGAGCGTCGAGTCTTCCGACTCGTCGCCGGTCGTGTCTTCGAAATCGGTGTCGGTCGCCCCCTCTCGGCTGTCCTCCGGCATGGGACTCACCAACACACCGGCGTTCATAATTATTTTTGCCACGAGATGATAGATGTCGCGAGAGCGAGATTCGTTCGCGGGAGGTTCAGAAGCCTCAGGGCCGAAGTTCGTGAATATCAGAGTCTGAGGTTCACCATCACGAAGATGATGAGCAACTGAAGGAGACCCTGCACCCCGCCCAACTTCGCGTTTCGCATCCCGAGTCGCGAGATTTTGTCGGTGTCGGGCGACGACGAAACGATTTCCCGATAGATTCGAATCTCGTTCGGGAGGATGATGCCGAATCCGATGACTGAGAGGAGTCCGGCGACCCCGAGCGCGGCCAGCAGCCAGTGGCCGCCAGCGGCCCAGTAGCCCATCTCCCTCGCGAGTTCGATGCCCGCGGTTATCGTGACCGCCGCGACGACCGGCATGAAGAACGTCATTTTCGGGGTGAATCTGGTGAACACGCTCGCTTTCTCCTCGGGGTCGAGTCCGCCGATGACGGGACCGAGAATCGCGCCCATGAACACGTCGATTCCGGTCCACAGCACGCCAGCCATGACGTGGACGTAAAATAGCGTTCGGAGGTCGCCGAGCGCGAGCGCGTACGCGAGCGCGCCGACCGGAATCACGACCGCTCCCGCCGCGAACGCCGGGTTCGCTCTGTCGGCCAGTCCGCGAATACCGCGTCTGTCGGCAGTTGCCATACGCGGAAACGTCGCGTTCGCGCCAAAAGTGTTTTCGAACAGGTAAGTAAAACAGGATTGGACTTCAGTTTTCGTTACGACTCGTCGAACGTCCACCGGGTCGCATCGTGAGGGTAGTCGCTCCACGCGAACACCTTCTCAGGTCAGACCGCGAAGAACGGCGTTCCGTGGCGCACGTCGTACTTTTGTTCGTAGGCGGCATCGACCGACTCCACGAGGTCGGCGTCGGCGGTTTCGGCAGTGATTTTCTCCGCGCGACCTTCCACGATGACGACCTCCTCGGCGTCCTCGCGGTGGACGACGACGCCGGGGTTTCGCGCGAGGTTCCGGACCCATCGAGTGCGCTCGCCGCCGCCGCAGTAGAGCGTTCCATCGACCCAAACGCCCCACACGGGCCTGGCGTGCGGGCGACCGTCCGGGCGCGTGGTCGAAACCCAGTAGTTTCGGTCGCCCGCCAGTCTCTCGGCGACGAACGGCCACGGGAGTGCGCCGTCGTCGCCGTCGGGAATGCCGTAGCTCGATTCGGTTTCGGGGCGGCTCCGAGTTGCGTTTTTCGGCGACTCGTCGCCCGCCATCACTCGGTCACGACGGTCACGTCGTCCTCGCTCGCGTCGGCCTCCTGTGCCCAGACCAGCTTTCTGTTCACGAACTCCCGGATACCGTGCCGGGAGAGTTCCCGGCCGTAGCCCGAGTCCTTCACGCCGCCGAAGGGGAGTCGCGGGTCGGATTTGGTGAGTTGGTTGACGTAGGTGAGACCGGCTTCGAGGCGGTGGGCGACCCGCTTGCCGCGTTCTAAGTCGTCGGTCCAGACCGACGCACCGAGTCCGAGGTGGTGGTCGTTGGCGACTTCGACGGCTTCGTCCTCGTCCTCGACCTCGAAGACGGCGGCCGCGGGACCGAACACCTCCTCGGTCGCGGCGGGCGAGTCGCGAGGCACGTCGGTCAGCACCGTCGGCGGGTAGTAGAATCCGTCGTGGTCGAGGGGTTCGCCGCCGAGTTCGAGGGTCGCGCCCGCGTCGAGTGTCGCTTCGACCTGCTCGTGAACGTCTTCCATGAGGTCCTCGCGGGCCTGCGGGCCGAGGGCGGTGTCCTCGTCGGTCGGGTCGCCGACTTCGAGCGACTCCATCTCCGAGACGAATTTGTCCACGAACTCGTCGTACACGTCGGCGTGGACGACGAACCGCTTGGCCGCGATGCACGACTGGCCGCCGTTGATGGTCCGGGCGAGCGAGCCGGTCTCGGCCGCCGAATCGAGGTCGGCGTCGTCGAGGACGACGAACGGGTCCGACCCGCCGAGTTCGAGGACCGACTTCTTGAGGTTCTCGCCCGCGGTTTTCGCCACCGCCCGCCCCGCCCGCTCGCTTCCGGTCAGGGTCACGGCCGCGACTCGGTCGTCCTCGATGACGCCCTCGGCTTTGTCTGAGCCGACGATGAGCGACTGGAACGCGCCTTCGGGGAATCCGGCCTCCTCGAACACGTCCTGAATCGCCTCGGCGCACCCCGGCACGTTCGAGGCGTGCTTGAGCAGGCCGACGTTGCCAGCGGTGAGGTGTGGCGCGGCGAATCTGAACACCTGCCAGAACGGGAAATTCCACGGCATCACCGCCAGAATCGGCCCGAGCGGTTCGTACGAGACGTACGCTTCGACGTACGACTCGCCGCCGATGTGTTCGTCTTGGAGGTGTTCGGCCGCGCGCTCGGCGTAGTAGTCGCACACCCACGCGCACTTCTCGACCTCCGCGCGGGCCGATTCGATGGGCTTGCCCATCTCCTCGGTCATGAGTTCGGCGTACTCCTCCTCGTTGTCCCGGAGCACGTCGCCCGCCGCCGCGAGCAACTGCTGGCGCTTCTGGATGGGTACGTCCTTCCACTCGGCGAACGTCTCGACCGCGCGGTCGAGTGCGGCCTCGACCTCCGCCTCGGAGTCGTCGGGAATCGGGTCGAGCGACTCGCCGGTGGCGGGATTGGTTCGGTCCATAATCGACGGCAGTACTTCGCGTAGTCGGATGTAGCTTCGGGCGGCGGGACCGGAAGCGGCGGCGGGACCGGAAGCAGTGATAGAACCGAAAGCCCCGACGCGCACTCGCGGTCCGAGACCGCGAGTGCGCGTCGGGGCTTTGCAAACGGTCTCAGTGAGAGGGCCCTCGTTCGGAATCGGTTCCCGAATCCGACTCCATTGGTACGGTAACGTCGCGTTTCGGCTACTGGGTTTTTGTCGGTGCGCGCAGTAATCCGGCGTACGGGGGACCATGATGCCGAGGGGGATGCGATGAACATCGCCGAGAGCGTTCGGATTAGCTGGCGGAACATCCGCGAGCACAAACTCCGCTCGACGCTGACCACGCTCGGCGTCATTATCGGCGTCGCGGCCGTCATCACCTTCGTCACGCTGGGCGCGAGTCTCCAGCAGGACATCATCGGCACCGTCGCGGGCGGTAACGCCGCGACGATGTACGTGACCGCCGAATCGCCGGGAGAGGGCCAAGTGCCGTCGATTGGCGGGGGCGGACAGGCCGTGTTCACCGAACACGACGTCGAGCAAATCCGACAGTTGGAGGGGGTCGAAATGGCGGCCCCCGAGAGCGGCATCGCGGCGTCGTCGATGAGTTACAACAATTCGTCGGTCGCGCGCCAGTGGGTTACGGTCTCGACGCCCGAATACTTCCAAGTTCGAGGTATTTCGTTCATAGAAGGGAGACCGTACACCGTCGGCGAGCGCGAAATCGTTCTGAATCGGCCCGCCGCCCGGATGTTCGGCGGCGGCAACGTCTCGGTCGGCGAGAACGTCACGTTCACGCGGGCGGCCAACGGCGAGCAACTCAACGCGACGGTCGTCGGGATAGTGGAAGCGACCGGCGAGGAGGGCATCGCCGGATTCGGGCAGGGGCCACAGCCACGAGTCTACGCGCCGACCGACCCCTACTACGGTCGGACAGTGTACAGTCCGTCGGAGCGCGAGCGCCAGCAGGTGTTCGGGCGCATCCTCGTCATGGCCGACGGTCCCGCGTCGGTGGACGCGGTGCAGGGCCGAGTGTACAACTACCTCGGCGGGGAGTCCGACGCGCGCGGCCACAAGTCCCGAGAGTACAACTTCCAGGTCACGACGCAGGAGCAGATAATCACGCAGGTCCGGCAGTTGACCAGCACGTTCACCGCCTACATCACGGGTATCGCGGTCATCTCGCTCATCGTCGGCTCAATCGGCATCGCGAACATCATGCTGGTGTCGGTGACCGAGCGCACCCGCGAAATCGGCATCATGAAGGCCGTCGGCGCGCAGAGCCGCGACGTGCTCCAGTTGTTCCTGCTGGAGGCGGTGATGCTCGGCGTCCTCGGGTCCGCGCTCGGGGCGGCGGTCGGACTCCTGGGCGGCTATCTCGGGGCCGAAGCCATCGGCCTGCCGCTCGCGTTCCAGCCGATATGGTTCGGCGCGGCGGTCCTCGTCGGGGTCGTCGTCGGCGTTCTCGCGGGGTTGTACCCCGCGTGGGACGCCTCGAAGACCGACCCCATCGACGCGCTCCGGTACGAGTGACTGCGTCAGGGGCGCTGGCACACGAGACGGTCTACGAATGCGCGTCGGGGCGCGAGGTGCGACACCTCGGCCACAAACCTCGGCCGCAAATCTCGGCCGCAAACCCTTTGGCTCGTTTCGTGGTGCGTTCTACGAAACGCTCGCTTGAATCCGGAAGCGGTGCGGTAAGGACACCGTCGAGAGGGGGTGACGCGGCCGCGACGGGAATAGCCACTAGATAACAAAGTTGGCCGCGAGCAACCGTCAGACGAGAGCGAGTCCGGTTCGAAGGGGAGTCGTCACTATGTCCGAACAGAACGTCACGGGGAAGGCGACGGTCCGCAAACAGGGGTTCAAGCGCGAGCTACTCTGGCTCGCGCCCGCGCTCCTGGCGGCGGTGTGTCTGCTCTACGTCTACTGGGAGTCACATCCCTACCCCTCGTTCGGCGCGGGCCTGTACATGCTCATCTCCGAGCGCATCGTCGCGAACGGGTACGCCCTGCCCGAGACGATTCCGTTCTACACCGAGGGCGGCGTCCCGTTCGCGTACCCGCCGCTGATGTTCTACGTCGTCGCGGTGATTCGGGACGTGACCGGACTCGACCCCATCACCATCAGCCGATTCCTGCCGGGTCTCGTCAGCGTGGCGTACCTCGTCCCGCTCTACCTGCTGGCCCGCGACCTGCTGAAGTCCCGCCCGCAGGCCGCGCTGGCGTGTCTCGTCGTCGCGGTCAGTCCGCCCGTGCTTCGGTGGCACATCTCGGCGGGCGGTGTCGTCCGCGCTCCGGCGTTCCTCTTTTCGCTCGCGGGCATCTACGCCGGGCTTCGACTCTACCGCGACCGCGACCTCCGGTGGGTCCTCCCCTCGCTCGGACTGTTCGCGCTGACGGTGCTGACCCACCCCGTCTACACGGTCTTCTTCGCGCTGTCGTACGTCTTCATGTATCTCAAGTTCGACCGGACGGTCTGGGGACTCAAACACGGGATGGTCGTCGGCTTCGGCGGCATCGCGCTCGCGTCGCCGTGGTGGACGCAGGTGATGGCCCACCACGGCGTGGACGTGTTTACGGGAGCGGCGGGCACCCACGGCGGACTCGGCGGCGGTCTCCCGTCGGCGTCGGACGCGCTCGGGCTTCGCACGTCGATAGTCGAATCGGTGTGGCAGGTCGTGCCGCTCGCGGGCGTGGCGTACCTCCTCAAAGAGCGGCGGTTCTTCCTCCCGATGTGGTTCGCCGCGGTCGTCGTCGTCCTCGGTAAACCGAGGTTTTCCGTGTTCGTCGGCGCGCTCGTCGCCGCAGTCTTCCTGTTCGAGGGCGTCGGCGAGTGGCTCAGAGACGAGTCGAACGCTGGCACGCGTCGCCGGGGCGTCGTGACGGTCGCGCTCGTGCTCCTCGCCATCGCGGGCCTCTCGGCTGGCGCGATGTACGCCTCGGGCGACGTGAACGCACACGGGGGAAGCCCGTCGCTCCCGCAGTTCATCGACCGTCACGACGACGACGCGATGACGTGGACCGCCGAGAACACCGCCGCCGACGCCACCTTCGTCGTGCAGGGCGACGCCGCCGAGTGGTTCCCCGAACGGACTCGCAGGACGATGCTGGTCGGGCCGTGGGGCGTCGAATGGGAGGGGACCGAGGAGTACGCCCACCAGCTCGACCTGTATCGGGACATGTCGGCGTGCAACAGCGCCCAGTGCATGACGACCACCCTCTCGAACGCGAACGTCGAACCCGACTACGTCTACCTCCCGAAGGGCCGATTCACCGTCCGCGGGATGGAGTACCAGCGCACGAGCAAGCTCGCGATGTCGATGCACCTCTCGCCGCGGTACGAGACAGTCTACGAGAACGACGGCGTCATCATCTTCGAAACGATGGGCGAAGGCGACGGTGGCGGCGCGGATTCAGCGGGTGACGACGGCGACTCGACGTGATAAAGGAATCCGAACTCAGAACAGCGGGTCCAACTCACCGTCGTCGTCCTCGATGAGGTCGGTGGTCTGGCGCTCGCTCTCGGACTGAATCTCGTTGATGTTGTCCTGCGTTTCGACCGCCACCTGCTGGAGTTCCTCGACCCGGGGCACCTCCGAGACGCCCGACAGGAGGACGACGCTCGCCACCCGGGGTTCGTCCACCGGGTAGTCGCCGCCCCGGACCTCCATCGACTCGGTCTGGTGTTCGAGCCACTTGCGGCCCTTCTCGATGCCCTTCCGGTTCAGGTATCGGGAGGGACCACTTGCCACGAGTAGCGACCGGTCGGCGCTCTCGATGTCGCAGGGAAGCGTGAGCCTACCGAGCGCCGCCTTCCGGACGAGGCTGGTGAGCCGATTCGTGGCGTGGGTCGGGTCCACGCCGTTCTCGCTCGTGAACCGTGAGAGCAGGCCGGTCTGATTCTCGACCTCCTCGGCGGCGTAGCCGATGGTCGAGACCCCGCCGGTGGCGAGCGTGTTGATGATTTCGCTCGAATCAACCACGCTCTCGCCCACCGCGTCACCGCCCGCGACTTCGCCCGCGCCGAACAGGATGCCGAACCGCCGGACGATTTCCTCGTTGATTCGGTCGTAGCCCCCGCCCATGCTCTCGCCCGACTGCCGCCACGCGTCGTTGTCGAACACCATCAAATTGTCCACCTCGCGGGTGAACGTCTGGAAGGAGCGGGCGGCGTTGAGGGTGTAGATACCGCCCTCGTCGCGGCCCGGAAGGATGCCGAGACCGTACACCGGTTCGGTGTAGATTCGCTTGAGGTACTTCGCGAGGACGGGCGCGCCGCCGCTCCCGGTCCCGCCGCCCATTCCGGCGACGATGAGGAACGCGTCGATGTCGTGGACCGGAACGTTGTCGATGGCTCCCTGCACCTCGTCGATGTCCTCCTCGGCCAACTCCGCGCCGAGTTCGTTGTCCGCGCCCACGCCGTGGCCCTTGACCCGCGACTGGCCGATGAGGACCTGATTCTCGGGCGGGACGTACTCCAAGCCCGCGAGGTCGGCCTTCGCGGTGTTGACCGCGACGGCCGACCGGACCGCTTGGCTCCCGGTGCGCTGGTCGTACTCGATGAATTTATCGACGATTTTCCCGCCCGCCTGCCCGAAGCCTATCATCGCGAGTTTCACGACGGACACCCCCTCGTCGCGGTCGGTCGGTTCGTCGGCCCGAATCGGTGCCCGTCGAGCGCTCGGTCGGCACCCGTCGCCGCTACGTCTCCCCCGTACTGTCTGCTGTACATTCGATAGCCCCCGACGCACGGCACCACGGGAACCGGTATAAATCCTCAGCACGGTTTTGTTTTGCGGGCGATACGCGGTCGGCGTCAGGCGGTGCGTAATACGGCGGTCGATGTACGGCCTCGCGCTACTCGTGGCGAATCTGGTCCGCTTTGGTCTGGTACTGGCGTCCCCGCACGGTCAGTCCGTGTGCTTCGTGGAGGTTTCGGAGGCGAAGATACGTCCAGACCGCGGCGTCGGTCGGTGAAACGTCCCATCCGTCCAAGTCGGTTCTCTCCTCGTACGCGACGGTCGTTCCGAATTCGGTGTCCGAGTCGATTCGCGCCTCCGATAGGTCGGCCCGGTACAGACGAGCGTTTCGAAGGTCCACGTTTCGGAGGTCAGTCTTGTCGAGCGAACCGTCTTCGAGGTTCGCGTCTCGAAGGTCCGCTTCGCGAAGGTCGGCGTCGTAGAGATTCGCTCGTCGGAGGTCGGCGCGACGAAGCGTCGCACCACCGAGAGCGGCGTTGTGGAGTTCCACATCGACCAGCGACGCAGTTCGAAGGTCCGCGCGTTCGAAATCGGACCGAAACAAGTCCGCGCGCTCCAGGGTAGCACGGAGAAAGCGCGCATTCTCGGCCGCGGCGTGACTGAGGTCCGCGTTGTCGAGGTTCGCGTGTCGGAAGTTCGCGTTCCCGAGGTCTGTGTGGTAGAGGTCCGCATTCTCGAACCTCGCCTTTCGAAGGTCGGCGTTTCGAAAGTCGGCGTCGGTGAGGTCCGCGTCTGCGAAATTCGTCCCGCGGAGGTCCGCGTCCGAGAAATCGCCCCCGTGGAGGACACATCCCGCAAACGAGAGTCCGACGCTGGCCGGGACACGGACACCCGAAAGTCGTATCCCGTCGAGACGCTCCGGGCCGTCTCGCCGAGCGTTCTGCAATGCGACGGCGGATTTCTCCGACCCTTCGGCGTGCCAGATACAGCGTCCGGTCCCGTTCCACTCGTTTCGCCAGCAGCAAACCGCCCGATTCCGTTCGTGCCAACGCTCGGATTCCATATCCCCGTAGAGACTCTCAGCTCTCGCGTCTTCGGGATGTACGACGTACCCACAGCGATTTTCGGGTACGTTCTCAGATAGCATACTGGCAGTTCGAGAGCGAGTCGTAATCAATCCGGGCGTTCGATAAATTACGCCGACGCCGCCTCGCCCACCGACGCCACGATGGCGTCCACGTCGAACTCGTCTTCGTCCTTGTCGAACACCTGCTCGCCGTCGGCCCGAACTTCGAAGACGCCGCTATCGCCGGTCACGAGCGCGACCGAATCCAACTGTTCGCCGTACTCGCTGAGAAGGGCGTGCTGGACGTCCTGTGCCCGGTCGAGCATGCCGCAGGGAACGCAGTATTCGATTTCGATTGTGGTCATGTACGTCCGGTGATACGTGACGGCGGTACTTAAAAGACGGTTCCGCGGAACGAGCGGGATTGGAGGCGGGCGCTCGGTAAATCAGCCGCCGGGAATCGACCGGTGAATCAAACACCACGGGCGGGACTGAAAGGGGCCGCCCGGTCGCGGGCCGTAGGCCCGTGGTCGCTTGCGCGGCCACTATCTGGACCGGGCGGTGTTGAGAGGTCCAGATATGTCGCGCAACGACCGCGACCGGGCGGGGGCTTTCGAGAAATTCCCAGTTGCGTAACCCTCTCAGTTATCCGTACTGTCGCAGTCAGAGACGCTCCGAGTTACTTTCTAAACGAAACGTATCCACAGTGTCACCGGTCCCCGTATCGCGCTCGGCCACGGTGTCGAGCACGTCGCGCGCCAACTGCTCGGCGGCGTCGAGGCTGACGTGTCTGTCCGAGCCTTCGAGGATGCCGATAGCCACCTGCGCGCCGCTCCCAAGCGCCACCGTCGCGTCGGTCACCACGCCGCCGTCGGCTCCGATACCCCGGACGCGGGCCACCTCGCGGTCATCGCGGGCCGCGACGATTGCCTCGACTCCTTGCTCTGCGGCGAGGTCCGAAGCGAGGTTGGCGAGTCGCGTGACGCTCATCGGGTCTCCTTGCCGGGTCTCGTGGTCGCTGACCTCGGATTCGAGACGGCGCTCGAACTCGTCCACGCCGCCCGAGTCGCCGACAGCGGCCGCGCCAACATCACCGAAGTCGAAGACGTGTCGCTTCGACTGGCTCTTGACGGTGTCGCCCTCGGTTAGCTGTCGGTCGCCCGCGAGGACCGCGCCGCCGTCGGCTTCGATGCCGAGAATCGTTGCCATGTGCGGTGGGACGGCGGCGTCGGGCAAGTGCGTTGTTGCCGACTACGAATGAGAGTGGGATGAAGTGAAATTGGGAGTGACAGTGTCTGATTTCTCGGAGCAATATCTTCGGGTGTTTTTACTATCGAGCGTCCTGCTCGCACGTCACAAATGAGACCGCACCGCAACCGCGACAGCCACACGCCTCCCCAACCGACTCCCTTCGCTCCTTTCAGTCGCTCCGGTCCTCCCTCGCGCGCTTTGGGCGTGACCCAAACCGCGGGTCACGCCAGCGCGCGCCGTGAGGTCGGTGAAGATTCGCGCTAACTGAGGTTCGCTTGCCGACCCGAAACTCCCCAAGGCCGATGAGTGCGCTTTTGGCTCCCCGATGCCAATCTCCGAGTAATGCGAACCCGGACCCTGCTCGCGCTCGTCGCCGTCGTTCTCGCGCTCGGCAGCGTCGTCACCTACGGCGTGGTGTTCGCCGACTCCGGCGGCGACCTCACCGAACAGTGGGCGAGCGACACCGCCCGCGAGATGACCGGGAACCACCACGCGCCCGCGGTCGCGGAAATCGACGGCGAGACGTGGGTGTACGCGCCGGTCAGCGGCGCGGGCGGCACCGACGAGTGCGGACTCGTCGCGCTCTCGGGCGCGGACGGCGCGACCCAGTGGACCTACCCCATCCCGCCCGAGAACTGCACGACCCACGCCGTCGCGGACCCCGCAGTCGCCGACTTCGACGCCGACGACACTCCCGAGGTGTTGGCGGCGACGACCGAAAACGTCGTCGCGGCGGCTCACCCGACCACCGGCGAGTCGGAACTCCGCCACGAACTCAGCTCCTACGGCTACACCAAGCCAATCGTCGCGGACTTCGCACCTGGCGAGGGGACCGAAATTATCGTCGCCGACGTTCGGGGCGAACTATTCGTCGTCCACGAGAACGGGACGAACGCGTGGTCGCGCGAACTCGGCACGACGTGGGCGAACCCCCGACTCGCCGACTTCGACGGCGACGACACCGACGAACTGGTCGTCGGCTCCGCACCCGCCGAGGGCGGCGCGGTCACGGTCCTCGAACCGGACGGCACGACGCTCTGGGAACGAACCCCCGAGACCGCAGTCGGCTGGCTCGGAGTCGGCGAAGTCGATGGCGAACCCCGAGTCGTCGCGGCGACCACGCGCGGCGAAGTCGTCGCCTACGAAGCCGACGGCACCCGGGCGTGGAGCCGCGAACTCGGCGACAAGGCCGCAGTCCACGCCGTCGGCGACGGGGACGCCGACGGCGACGACGAGGTCTACGCGGTCGCCAAGGACGGGCAACTCCGGGCCATCGACGCAGCGACCGGCGACGTCGAGTGGACGACCCGCCTCACGAACGACGACGTGAACATGATGCCCCCGCCCGAACTCGGCGACGTGGACGGCGACGGCGACCCCGAACTGGTCGCGCCGGGCAACGACGGCACCGTCTCGGTCGTCGCGCCCGACTCGGGCGACGTGCTGGCGACCTACGAGCGCGACGTGCCCGTCTACAAGTACCCGGTCCTCGCCGACTTGGACGGCGACGGCGACGACGAGGCGCTCGTGATGTACGGCGACGGCAGGGTCGTGGCGCTCGACTACTCGGCGTGAGGTGTTCGTGGCAGGGTCGAATCCACGGGAAATCCGGTCGACAGGCAAATACACACGGCAACGATACGTTTTTTAACGGTGCCTAAATTGATTACGTATGGACTGGTTTTCGAGACGGAAGGCCCTAGCGGCGCTCGGGACGGGAATCTCGGCGCTCGCCGGCTGTTCCTCCGTCGGCATCTCGAACCCCTTCACGGGGTCGGTCGAAGTCCAGCGTATCGAGGTCGAACCGGCACACGACGACCAATCCGAACTGATAGCCCGTACCGAGTCCGACATCGTGCTGACGTTGGCCAACCCCGGCGGCAAGGAGGCGGAGGGAGACGTGACCGTCTCGGTCGACGGCGAGGAGGTCGAGACCTTCAGCGAAACGGTCGGCGACGGGCGAAACTATCATTACGTCGAGTACACCTTCGAGGAGACCGGCGAGTACGTCGTGACCGCCGGTGACCGGGAGAAACGGGTCGAGATAACCGAAGAGGCCGACTTGCAGGTGAGGGGCGAGACGGGTGGCACGTTCGCCGCCTCGCCGGACGGAACCCGGGGAGTCGTCACCGTGTGGGTGTCGGTTGCATCTGAGGCGGAGTTCCCGCTCTCGTACGAACCGACGGTCGAGATAGACGGCGAACCCGTCGAGGAGTTCTACTACGACGAGATGGTCGCCCAACGGAATGACGGGAAGTTCGAGGGCGAACTCGAGACTCACGAGTTCACCAGACTCGTCGCCCACCGCGAAGTCGAGGTCGGCGACACGTACGAGGTCACGCTCGACGGCGAGTCCATCGGGACCGCCTCGACCGAGCGCGAACCGCTCGCCGCCCGCTACGGCGAGAGCGACCGGGGCGGCCCGTCGGTCCCGCGGGGCGTAATCGGCTCCGAACCCGAAATCGTCGAGCGCTTCCCGGTCGAGAAACCCGATGGCGTCGATGTGGACCTCGAGAAGATGGAGACGATGGCCGTCACCGAGGACCGGATATACATGCGGTTCCGGTGGGGGAATCAACAAGAGGCGCTGGCGGCGTACGACCGCTGGAGCGGCGAGGAGCACTGGCAGGAACTGGCCGCGGACCCTGCCGACCTCGTCGTCTTCGACGACACGGAGTACCTGCTCGACGGCGGGACGCTGACCGCCCGGTCGATGGACGGAGACGAACGGTGGCAACGGACCGTCAGCGACGAACCGTACAAGGGCGCCGCCGCAATGATGGTCCCGACGGAGGACCGACTCTACGTCGGCGTGCCCGATGGCGTCGCGGTGTTCGACAGGGAGACCGGTGACCGCGAGCGCCTGCTAGCGGGTGCGTATCCCGTCCTCGCAGGCGACAGCGTGTACACGTGGGACGGGGGGACGGCCCGCCGATACGAGCCCGGTAGCGACGAACCGGCGTGGACGGCCGACCTCGACCGGAAATCGACCGAAGAGGAAGTCGAGATCGGACACCCCCACAGCTTCACGAACCACGGTATAGCGACCGAAGACGCGCTGGTTCTCGTGAGCCACGTTCGCGACTACGAGGACACGCGGTTCCTGCTCCACTGTTTCGACGGCGAGAGCGGCGAGGAGCGCTGGACGAAGACGCTCGGCGGGACAATCCACGAAGACGAGTACGACAAGAATAGAGTCGTTCCGGGCGACGCGATCACCGCAGAGGGGAGCGATTATGGCACGTACATCCTGCCCGAGGTCACGCAACCTATCCTCGTCGAACCGGCCGCTGGGCTGGACGAGCAAGTCGTGTACGTCGGATCGACCGCCGGGTGCCGTGGGTACGGACTCGACTCGGGCGAGGAGATACCACATGCGTACGAGAACCACGGAACGAGCCCCACCCTCGCCCGCCCAGATCTCGGATACTTCGGGTCGCGCGAGGGCCTCTACGTGGTCCCGCCCGGCGTTAGAGGCGGGTCGGGAACGGGCAACCTAGACGCCGTCGACGGACCGGCGGTCGAACTGCCCGAGGAGATGAAGTGGGAGAGCCACCAGATCACCAGTCAGTTCGGGTACGATTGCCTGTATCTGCCCGCGAACGGGTACGTCAACGTCATCAGCGGGACCGTCCCCGAGCGAGCATCGACCGCCGGAGAAAACGATGAGGAGTGAGATGACGGACGCTGGAACGGGGCGAAGACAGCAGGAACGCCCGACGAACGCAGACCGACACGAACGGGACTCTCAGTCATGAAGCGTCGCACGATACTTCGCGGGACGCTCCTCGCAGTCATCGCGCTGTCGGCAGGCCTGCTCGCGGTCGGCTGGCTGCAGGCCCCCGAGGACGCGACCGCGTCGGCCGCCGAGCAGATGGACAGACCGTTCGAGGAACGGGACCCGGTCGCGGGCGACCGCGCGGGTGCGACCGTGGTGACGACCGACCCGCCGGGCGCGAACGACGGAACCGCGGCCATCGTGGCGTTCGCACCCGACGGTCGGCCGCTGTACCACAACGACACGTACGGCAACTACTTCGACGTGGACCCCGACCCCGAGGACTCCCGGTCGGTCCTCTACGTCGCCGGAAGCCGGTACGACTCGTGTCCGTCGGACGTTGCGGCCCGCGCCGAGGAGTCCTTCGAGGACGGCTGTGCGAAGGTGGTCGTCGAGCGGGCAAACCTGACCACGGGCGAGACCGAACGGCTCCACACGGCGGTGACCGGCTGGGACATCTGGCACGACGTCGACCGCGTCGGCGACGACGAACTGCTCGTGGCCGACATCGCCGAGGACAGGGCGTTCGTGCTGAACCTGACGACCGACGAGCGAGAGTGGACCTGGAACGCCGACGAGGACTACGACAAGGACGAGAGCGGCGGCGCGCCCGGCGACTGGACGCACATCAACGACGTGGAGGCCCTAGAGGACGGGCGCGTGATGGTGAGCCTCCGCAATCACGACCGCGTGGCGTTCGTCGAACCGGGCGAGGGCGTCGAGCGCGACTGGACGCTCGGGGCGGAGGACGCCTACGACACCCTTTACGAGCAACACAACCCGGACTACATCCCCGAGAAGCGCGGCGGCCCGGCCGTCATCGTCGCCGATTCGGAGAACAACCGCGTCGTCGAGTATCAGCGGGACGAGTCGGAGTGGAGCCGAAGCTGGGAGTGGTCCGACGACCGCCTCCAGTGGCCCCGCGACGCCGACCGCCTGCCGAACGACCACACGCTCGTCACCGACTCGCAGGGCAACCGCATCCTCGAACTCGACGAGGACGACGAGGTCGTCTGGACGGTGAGCGTCCCCACTCCCTACGAGGCCGAACGACTCGGCACCGGCGACGAGAGCGCGGGCGGGTGGAGCAAGGCCGCGATAGAGGGCGAGAGTGGCGAGTACGTTGGCGGCGGTGACGGCGAGATGGAGTCGAAGACGGGCCTCGCGTGGGCCGTCGCCTTCCTGACCGGACCGGCCGTCAACGGGGTGCTATACGTCGCACCGGCGTGGATGACCGTCTCCGACGTGGCGGTCGCGGGCGCGTTGGCCGCCAGCGCCGGCGCCCTGCTACTGTTGGAACTGCGGTGGTCTCGCTTCGGTATCCGCTCTATCCGCCGTCGCCCGTGACGACGGTGACCCCGCCGCGATACCCGGCGGTGACTCCATCCTCGATATCCGCGCAACGGCCGAGGGCGCACCTCGACCCGCTTCGCGGCCGTCCGGGCGGACGAATTAAGGGGCCCCCCGTCGAACGACGTACTACTTTCTTCGCGAGGGGGAGTACACATGTCAAGTACGGATAAGCTCAGAGTCGGCGTCATCGGCGGCGGCTACATCGGGACCACGGTGGGACGGCTGTTCAACAACGACCCGCGCTCGACGGTGACCGCGCTCGCGGACATCGACCCCGAGACGCGGCGAACCGCTGGCGAGACGCTCTATGTGGGCGAGGGGTCGCAGTACGACGACTACGTCGAGATGCTCGACGCGGAGCCGTTGGACGCGATTCTCGTCGGCACGCCTCACACGCTCCACTACGAACAGGTGACGGCGGCGCTCGACCGCGACATGCACGTCTTCTGCGACAAGCCGCTGACGACCGACCTCGGACAGGCCCGCGAACTCACCGACCGCGCCGAATCGAGCGACCGCGTACTGATGGTGGGCTACCAGCGCCACCTCAACCCCGCGTTCATCTCGGCGCGCGAGCGGTGGCAGGGCGACCTGGAACCCGACTACGTGAGCGCCGAAATCACGCAGAACTGGATTTCCCGATTCAGAGAGACGTGGCGGACCGACCCCGACCTCTCGGGCGGCGGGAACCTCTACGACACCGGAAGCCACCTCATCGACGGCGTGCTCTGGACCACCGGACTCGTCCCCGAGGAGGTCAGCGCCGAGATGGTGTTCGCCGACGACGAGGGGCGGGTGGACCAGCGCGCCATCCTCACGGTGGAGTTCAAGAACGGCGCGCACGGCACCATCGCGGTCCACAGCGACGCCCCGTGCGTGCGCGAACACATCCACATCTGGGACCGCGAGGGCGCGGTGTACCTCGAAGGCCGCCAGTGGGAGGAGCGCCAAATCAGTCGCATCGACGCCGACAGCACCACGGTCGTTCCGTACATCGACCGCGAGCAACAGCGCGACAAGGCCGAGGCGTTCGTCGATTGCATCGAGACGGGCGAACGGCCGCCTGCGACCGCTCGGGACGCGCTCGCGGTGACGGCGCTGACCGAGGCGGCCTACGAGTCGGCTAGGAGTGGGGAGCGAGTAGTCGTGGAGTTGGAGTGAGGAGAGCTCTGTGCAAAATACTAATTAGGTGTGAGGTCATTGGAGTAGATATGAGTAAGACCGAAGTGCGCGACGAGGAGGTGGAGGATGAGGCCCAAGAGAGCATCGACCGGGCCATCGACGAAGCCCTCGACCTCGACTTCGCGTCACTTCAGGAAGTCAAAGAGGCGTTTCGGAGTTAACTCGGCTTCAATCTAATTCTTTAAATTCCCTCGTTCGAAAGAATCAGGCAGTGCCTGTCAGTTTAGGTGAAGAAAATCGGGTTGCGATTCCACCCTCAGTTTTAGGCGGGATTGCCAGTTTGAGTCGAACGCAATCCGACCACGTCCAGACCCAGTTGTTGGAAATTACTGAAGCGGGATACACACCAACGAAACTGGTGTACAAGCAGTACGGCGACCTCAAGGTGTTTCGATGTGGCGATGAAATGCGTCTCTTTGGAGTGGTTTTAGAAGACCTGACGTATCTCTCGGAGTTCGACCATCTGGTAATCCTACTGAGCGTGTCAGAACACGAGTACGAGAGGGCGGGCGTGGAGAAGCGACGAGCGAGACAGCTTCAAACTCGATACGCAGCCATCGACTCGGAAGCAGACTTCTACGAGGAACTGGACGGAGAAGTGTTCGGGTCGCGCGAAGTGCGAGAGTTTCTGTAGCCACTGATAACAGTGAACGTCAGCACTGTGCAGAGCGTGGGTAGCTTCAGGTTAGAATGAGATTGCTATACTTTAATCTAGTCATATATAACCTGACCGGCTTAGTGGCGAGATATTAAACCTAGCCCAAAATCCACCGCTACCCAAATTCAGGGTTCTACACAAATACAGTTATAATACTGATTTCGAATTAACGGAGTCGAGACAAAACTATTTCACTCCGCCGAAAGCCCACCCACCACCTCCCTAACCGCCCGCTTCGCTTCGACCTTCCCGTCGTACCTCGAACGCCTACTCTCTACGTCCACCACGTCACCTCTCACGTCGCCGTCCATCTCCTCGGGCACGGGCACGTCCAGCAACGAACACGCGGTCGGCGCGAAGTCGGTCAGGTCCACCGTCACCCCCGACTCGTTTTTCACCGGGCCGCCCCACGCGTAGAAGATGCCGTTCATCTCGTTCATCGAGGTGTGCGACCCGGTCTTGGGCGGTTCGCCGAACACGCGGTTGGTCTTCATCGTCTGGGGGTACTGAATCTGGTAGCCCGGCGCGGGCATACAGACGAGGTCCGGGCGGGTGTCGGCGAATGCGTCGCCGTACACGTCCTCGCCGTAGAGCACCGAGTCGATGACCCGGTCGCCGCGCTCGGGGTGTTCGATGGCGAGGAGCTGGTCGCGGAGTCGGTCCCGAATCTCGTCGTAGTTCCCGGGCGAAATCGCGCCCTCGTCGTGGTCGTCGGTGTTGAGGTAGATTTGGCCGCCGCTGGCGACCGTGAACGCCGCGGTCCGATTCCAGTCGATGTCCTTCCGGGAGATGGTCAACAGTTCTGCGAGGTCGGGACCCGACCCGTCGCCGCTGGTCCGGGCCACGCCCATCTTGAGCTTCGAGAACAGATTGAGTTCGCTCATCACCGTCTCGACCGCGTCGTAGATGTGGTTGTAGCCGAACTGCTTGAGACGGGTCCACGGCCGGGATTCGAGGTCGAGGTAGCCCGCGCTGTAGAGCCACGAATTGAGGTTGATGGTCTGGTAGATGGGACCGTGGCCGTGGTCAGACAGCACCATCAGGGTGTCGTCGTCGCCGATTTCGTCCATCACCCACCCGAGGAAGTCGTCGTAGAGTTCGAGGAGTTCGAGCGGCTTGTCGCGGTGGCGCGCCGCGACTCCGGGGTCGTGCTTGGGGTGGTCTTCGTTCAGGACGTGCCCGAGGACGTGGAGGACGTTGTCCGGCCCGGAGAACACCAGCGAGTAGAACGCCGCGGGGTACTCCTCGACGAGGAGTTTCGCGACCGCGATTCGCTTGCGCTCGATTTCGAAGAAGGTGTCGAGCAGGTCGCCGAGGTTCCCCTCGTCGGTGCCGTCGTCGTAGCTCTCGTAGGGGTCCACGTCGTACTCGCCCACCCGGTCTTCGATGTCGGCTTCGAGTTCGTCGGGGTAGGCGTACGACCCCGACGGCGGCGTGGTGATGTTGTCCGAGATGTGGAACCCCGCGGTCCGGGACGGCGGGTAGCCCGGCATCACGTTCATCACGCCCGAGCGAAGCCCCTCGGCGTCGAGGTACTCCCACACCGGGACCGACTGCTCGCGGAGCGTGTCGGCGGTGACGAACTCGGTGTCGTACCCGCCCGCGTCCTTGAGCATGAAGTTGTAGACGCCGTGATTGCCGGGGTTCCGTCCGGTGGCGAACGAACTCCACGCAATCATCGAGAGCGGCGGCACCGTCGAGCGCGTGGTCCCGTCGGTCCCCTCCGCGCGCATTCGCTCGAAGTTGGGGAGGCGTCCGGCGTCGATACCCGCGTCCACGAGTTCCGGCGGGACGCCGTCGAGTCCGAAGACGTACACTGACCCCGTCACTTTTCGAGGTACCCCAGTTGTTCGAGGCGGTCTTCGACCACGTCGTCGTTCGCGCTGTCGCCGTCGGCGGCGACGGCACCGCCGTCGCCGCCGCGCTCCAGTTCGGCGGCCGCGCCGTCGAGGACGTAGCGGGCGAGTTCGTCGGCGTCGTCGAAGCCGTCGAGTCGGTCGGCGAGTGATTCGTAGCGGTCGCTGAGGTCCGGAGGGAGTGTGAAGTCAGTCATGTTATCGTCCCCGCTCGGAGCGGAGGGTGAAGGGCTGTCGTCGTCTGGCGAGTCTGGCGAGAAACACCATCACGGTGAGACCGTGCTTGACCGGGTTGTACGTCTGGCCTTCGAGATTTTCGTATCGGGCGTCGATTGCGCGCTCGGCGATGGTCAGCCCCTCGGTGGTCGCCGAGTCTATCATCTCGGACTCGACGCCCATCCCGTCGGTCGTGAGCGAGAGGTCCGAGAGCGCCCGCGGCGAGAACGCCCGGAAGCCGCTCTGGGTGTCGGTGAGGTCCGCGCCCGTGACCTGCGTGGTGCAGTAGTCGAGGACTAACTGGCCGACGCGCCGGTAGACGGGCGTCTCGTCGGAGTCCTCGGCCGCGAGGTACCGGCTTCCGATGACCATGTCGGCCTCGCCCTCGACGACCGGGGCGGCGAGCGACGGGATGTCGGCCGGGTCGTGCTGGCCGTCGGCGTCGAGCAGGACGAGCGCGTCGCAGTCGAGGTCAGCGGCGTGGTCGAACAGGGTCCGGACCGCGGCGCCCTTCCCGCGATTTCGCTCGTGGCGAATCACGGTCGCGTCGGTCTGCTCGACCAGCACGGGGGTGCGGTCCGTGCTGCCGTCGTCCACTACCACCACGTCGTCGGCGTATCGCGTGACGCCGAGGACGGTGCTTCCGATACCGCTCTCTTCGTTGTACGCGGGGATACCGACGACCACGTGCGCGTTCGCGAGGGCGTCGTTCGCGGCGCACCCGTCCTTCGGGACCTGTAAACTCATGATTCGGTCGGATTATGCGACCATTTCCGGCCCCTTTGTTCTCCATTCCCTATACGGCGCGTAGTCGGTCTTTACGCGAGTATAGGCCCGGCGTGCGCCGACCACACCGAATACCGCGTGGTACAGCGTAGCACCCCTTCCGGAAACGAGACGTTGTAGGCACGGAGTTGTGACTCCGTACGCGAAACGTAAGGTCGGGCTATCGGGCGAGCGCCGTCCGAGTCACCGGTCGCTGAACTCGACGCCCGTGATTTCGAACCGCGCCCCGCCGTCGGCGCTGTCGCCCACCGAGAGGCACCAGCCGTGTGCGTGCGCAATCTGTTTGACGATTGCGAGTCCGAACCCGGTTCCGGTCTCGGTCGTGGAGTAGCCCGACTCGAACACCTGCTCGCGCTCGTCGGCCGGAATCCCTCGTCCGTCGTCGGCGACGTAGAAGCCGTCGTCGGTCACGCCGACCCGTACCGCCACGCCCTCGTCGGAAGCCGCGTCGTCCGAGTGGGATTCGGACCCGTGCTCCACGGCGTCCTCGCACGACGTGCGAGGGCTCGGCGAACCGTGTTCCACCGCGTTCGACACCAGATTTTCGAGCAACTGCTTCGTTCGGCTCTCGTCGGCGACGAGCGTGGCCGACCCCTCGACTCGGAGATTCGCGCCTGCCGTATCGACCATCTCCCACGCGGCGGTGGCGACCGCTTCCAGACTCACGTCGCCGGTCTCGCTCACCCTTCGACCCTGTTCGGCCAGCACGAGCGTGCTCTCGACGATTTCGTCGATTCGGCTGAGCGAGCGTTCGATTCGGTCGAGATGCTCGGGTTCCGACGACTCCCGGGCCAGTTCGACCGACCCCTGCGCCACGTTGAGAGGGTTTCTGAGGTCGTGCGAGATGGCGTTCGTGATTCCCTCTAGCTGGTCGCTCTGGCGCTTCAACGTCCGTTCGTGGTCTTCGAGTTCGGTCACGTCCCGGCTGTTCACCACGAACCCCCTGATGTCGGGGTCGTCGAGGAGATTCCGGCCCCTCGATTCGAGGACGGGCCACGACCCGTCCTCGTGTTTGAATCGGAACTTGACCACCGGCTGCTGGTCGGACTCCTTGACCGCCTCGAAGAAGCTCTCCATCGCACCTTGTCGGTCGTCGGGATGAGCGTAATCGAAGATGTACTCGCCGACCATCTCCTCGGGTTCGTAGCCGAAGATGTGCTTCGCGGACGGCGAGAGGTACTGGAACCGCGCGTCGTCGCCGACGACCGAGATTACGTCGGTCGAGTTCTCGATGAGCTTGCTGAACCGCTTCTGTGCGCGCTCGACGGCTCGTTTCGCGCGGTGTTGTTCGACCGCGTTCCGGATACGATTCGCCAACACCGGGTACTGTCCCGTCCCGACCTCCTTCTGGAGGTAGTCGGTGACGCCCGACGAGATGGCTTCCGACGCGATTTCCTCGCTTCCCTTCCCCGTAAAGAGGATGAAGGGGAGGTCCCCGTCTCGGGCGCGGACCGTTTCGAGGAACTCCAGTCCGTTCATCGAGGGCATGTCGTAGTCGCTGACGATGCAGTCTACCGACTCGGTTTCGAGGGTTTCGAGCGCGCTATCTATCGTCGTCTGAGTCGTGATTTCGAAGTCGTCGTGTTGGCGTTCGAGATACGTCGCCGTCAGGTCGGCGAGGTCGGGTTCGTCGTCGACGTGGAGAACGGTAATCGTCTCCGGAACCGCGGTGTCGTCGCTCTGAAATCGCCCGGTATCGGTGAGCGCGTTCTGAAACCGACTGAACTCAGACATGGTGGTGTGAGTCGAGTATCCGCTCGAAGTACGGAATCATCGTCCGTTTGGCCTGCTCCCAGTGTTTTTGCGTGCGCATGTCGTGTAACTCCACCGCGAGCGCGTACCGCGAGGCCTCCGGACCGTGTCCGGACTTGCCGTATCTGGGCTTGTACGGATACTCGGGGTCCTGCATCGCGGCCCGGAGTTCGTACACCTGCGCCCGCTGAATCGGCGACCAGTAGTCGCCCCCGACCTTGTGGTTCTTCCACGCGCGAGTGCTCGCGTCGGCGTATCGCGGGTCGATACCGACTATCGATGCCCGCTCTCGGAACTTCGACCTGACCGGCTCCCAGTCGGCGTCCGAAAGCGAGTCGTAGTCGATTTCCCCGTCGGGCATGTGGGACACTTCGAGGTCGTCTTTGTTCCAGAGCGCGTCCACGTAGGCGAGGCTCGCGCGCCGGGCGGTGTCGCGGTCGAGATGTGCGAACTGGAGCGAATCGACCGCCCAGAAAGCCTCGATTGCTTCCTCGCGGTCCCGACTGTCGTGGGCCCGAAATCCTACGCAGAGCTGTTCGGCCATGTGGCTCGCCTTCTCCTCGGAACTCCACGCTTCGGGCGTTTGGTCACTCATTTATTTGTGTAGAGGGATTTCAGAAAGACTCGTTGAGCTTCGAATGACGTTACTTACGAAGACACTACCACTTATAGCATAAGTATTTTAGGGCTTTCTATCTCAAGCAGTAGATATATGCTTTTCTCGCTCGCGGAGAAACGCGAAGCGAGTACGGGCGACTGAAGCGACCACCTACACTACGGATTCGTAGACGCCCTCGATGCGCTCGGCCATTCGGTCCAGGCTGATGTCGCTGACCGCGTCCCGCCCGTCCGAGCGCCGCGGCGATTCGAGAACGTCGGCGAGTCCGTCGGCGAGTTCGGCGTCCGAATCGCCGACGCGCGAGGGCGAGACGCCCGCGAGCTGTTCTCGCACGTCGCCCACGTCGGTCGAAACGACCGGGAGGTTACAGCTCATCGCCTCCTTCACGGAGTTCGGCGACCCCTCGCGCTCGGAGGTCAGCAGGAGCGCGTCGGCGGCGTTCATGTACGTCGGTACCTCTGCGTGGGGGACGCCGTAGACGACCTGTAGCTCGACCGGCGCATCGACCCGCTCGCGGGCGCGCTCGACCACGCGCTCGGCGCGCGGGAGGTTCTTCACCTCGTCGGAGGGTGGATACGGAAACAGGACGTGGCGCGCGTCGGGGTCCCACCCGACTTCGGCGCGGGCCTCGTCGGTCGGACGGGGCGCGAACCGCTCCATGTCGATACCGTGGGGGATGACGTAGCAGGATTCGCCGAGTTCGCGCGCCATCTCGTCGGACATCACGATGACGGCGTCGCAGAACCGCGCACACGCCTTCGAGAGCCACCCGTACTCGCCCATCAGGTCCGACCCCCACAGCGAGAGGACCACGGGAAGCCGAATCTGAGCGAGCGCCATCGGCGCGGTCAGACCGTAGTTCGCGTGAACGAGGTCGTACTCGCCGAGCGACTCCCGGACGGCTTTCGGAACGAATCGGAGGTAGTCGCCCGGCGACCGGGCGGTGACTTCCTCCTGAGCGAGGTGGTTTCCCGGTGGGGTCGCGACGTCGCACGTGACGCCGCGACGTTCGAGAATCTTCGTCTGCTGTTGGAAGAATCGGGCCTCCTCGTTCGACACCAGATTCAACACGTTCATCGGCGGCCACCGTCGCTCCGAACCGTCTCGGTCGCGAGCGTTCGCCCCCCGGTTCGACCCGGCTTTCGGCGCGCGATTCCATCGATTCGCGAGAGGGCTTCGGCGTGTCCGTTCGCATCGAGTTCATGGGCGCGCTCGGCCACCGCCACGACGACCGCGGTGAGGTTCACTTTGTCGGCGACGAAGTCGTCGCGCGTGTTCTCCCAGCGGTCGGTCGCCCGGTCGTCGTCGAGCAGGTCGGTCGCGGCGTCGAGGACCGCGTCGAACGCCCTGAGATTGTAGACGAGACCGTGGCGTTCGAGCGCCACGAAGTTTCCCATGTCGTCGTCGCCGACGAAGGAGTTCGACCGGATGGCGGGCGTGCCGAGCAGGGCCGCCTCGGTCACCATCGTCTGCGTGTCGGCGACGAGCAGCGAGGCCTCCGCGAGCGCGTCGTGGAGGAGCGCGGGATGGCAGTCGAAGGCGCGGGCAGGCGTCTCCGAGAGGTCCATCTCGCCGCCCTCGTCCGAGACGAAGACGGTGACGCGCTCGGCGAGCGCCTCGACGAGACGGCGGCGCTTCTCGGGCGTGAACCCCTCGCGACCCACGTCGTGGTGGGAGCCGAACGCGTTGAAGCGGACGATTGCGTACGCCTCGTCCGCGCCGAGACCGAGTTCCTCGCGGATGCCGGTCGGCGGGTCGTAGACGTCGGGATGGAGATACGCGAGTTCCTTGAACCCCCGAAACTCGTAGTGGTTCGCGCCGAGGTCCTTCTCGAAGGTGTGAGGAGTGAGGAAGGCGTCGGTGAAGGGCTTCGAGAGCGCGTGGTCGAGGTCTGTCGTCTCCGAGTCGTCTACGAGGACGACCGGCGCGCGCGCGACGGCCCCCGCGAGCGCGGCGTACGACCCGCGACCGAAGACGCAGTCGGGGCGGTATCGCACCGCCTTGGCCGCGATTCGGGCGTAGTGCTTCGGGAGTTCGCGGAACAGCGAGAACTTCTCGGTGTCACACCGACCGTAGAGTCCGTAGGGAACGTCGTGATAGTCGAGGAGGGCTTCGGTACAGCCGTAGTCGCGCGCGAGGACGAGGACATCGTGGCCCCGAGCGTCGAGTTCCGCGACGGCGTGTCTGTACTGGTGGACCTGTGCTGGCGTGTTCGTGAAGAACAGGTACTTCATGGTGTACTCGATGTGTGGTCACCGGGCGCGGCCCGGCAGTCCGTACGTCCGAAACGCCCCGACAGCGTATTGTTATACGGAGCCTGAAATCGCTCCGGGCGCCGCGTGGGGCCGCGAATAACGGCGTGACGAGCAATCGGGACCGAACGACGGGGGCGCGACCCGAAGATGGGTCTCGGAGGCGTGTCGTTCGACAGAAGGGTCGTCCGCACAGGCCTGTCCGAGGGAGTCGGAAGGCGACATCGTCGCCGACGGTCGCCGTCGAGAGGCGTGTGCGGAGGTCCGGGGGCGTTCTCCGGGTGAACGCCCCGAGATGGTTCGGGGACGGTGCGATTGGGAGGGCGCGCGACTGCTGTGAAATCGAACGTCCTCGCCGGGTCAGGCCGAGAGGGAGGGCTTCTCGCCGAGGTGGTCCGCTTCCCACTCACGCCGGGCGTCGATTTCCCGACTGCCACGGCTGGTCAGCGCGTAGTAGTTCGTCCGGCGGTCGCGCTCGCCCTTCTCGACCAGCCCCTTCTCGACCAGCGTGTCGAGGTTCGGGTAGAGTCGGCCGTGGTGAATTTCTTTTTCGTAGTAATTTTCGAGGTCGTCTTTGATTGCGAGCCCGTGTGGCTCGTCCTTTCCGGCGATTACGTACAGAAGGTCGCGCTGGAACCCTGTCAGGTCGTGCATGATATGCGTTTTTTGATAGCTAGTCTATAATTATAAACTTGGTGGCCGGTGAGGGAGAATCGAAAAGACGACCGACCCAGTGGGACGAACACCCCGAATCACTACTCGTCGTCGGCAGACAGCGTGACAGTGAGTTCCTCGCCGTGTTCGAGGTCGGTGTCACCGAGCAGTCGAAGCAGAGTCACGTCGTCGCCGCCGTCGACGACGCGGGCGCGGACCTGCCGACCGCCGACCGCGTCGTCGAGCGCGTCGAGGCGGTCGAGAACTTCGCGTCGGAACGCCTCGCCGTCGGACGAAATCGCCGCGGCGGACGCCGCGGCGATTTCGTCGTCCGGTAGTGCGGCGGTTCCGTCGTCCGCCGGTACAGCCTCCCCGTCCGCCGGTACGGCCTCTCCGTCCGCCGACGCGACGGCACCCCCGTCGGCCGACGCTCGGGGGGAAGTCGGCCGGGCGTCGGTCGCGCTCTCATCGGAGCGCCCGCCGAATCGGCGCTCGAACCGTTCGACGTCGAGGCCCTCGGCTTCGAGGTCGGGGTCGCCGATTCGCTCGACCGCGGGCAGTACGTCGAGGTCCCCGTCCACGAGTTCGCCGAAGCGCCCGCCCGAAGACTGCCAATCTTGGGCGCGAATCGCTTGGACCGCGCTCTCGCTCAGCCACGGCGGCGACGACCACCGACCGTCGGCGTAGAGCGTCTGTGGCCGGTCGTCGGTGCTGGCCCACACGAACCGCTCATCGTACCGGCCGCGGTACTCCCGGACGACCCGACTCGGGCCGTGACCCGTGACGACGTGAATCGGATTGAATCCGGTCACGAGGTCGTCGATGACCTCGCGGGAGGTGTGGTTCACGACCTCGTAATCGTAGACGGTGCAGGCCGCGGTTGTCACCGGGTCGGTCGCGCCGCCCGTGAGTTGAATGAGGGTCGCGGTCGCGTCGTTTTCGATGGTTCGAAACAGACGACTGGCACTCCCCTCGGACGGGATTTCTGGTCCCGCGAGCGTGACCGCGCCGCGTTTCAGGAGGTCTTCGGTGTCCGCGAACGTCGGAACCGACTCGACGTTCGGCACGTCGTAGCCCAAGTCGTCGTAGAGTTTGGCGGTCTGCCCGACGAGCGTGACCGGGAGCGACTCGCCCAGTCGGTCGCCGAGGTGACCGAGCAGGTACGCGTAGTGGACGCCGGTCAGCGCGCTCGCGGTCGCCAGAACCGAAGACCCCGCCCGCGCGCGCTCGACGATGGTGAAAAGCGAGTCCGACAGCGTCTCCTCGAACTCCGGGGCGGTCGAGACGTTGACGAAGAGGGCGTCGATACCGACCGGAAGGTCGGTCGGGAATCCGGGGTAGCCAGCCACCCGGCGCGTCGTGAAGTCGCCCGTAAAGAGGAGATGGTTCGCTCGATTCCCGTCGTGAAACCGGACGAGGAACCCGGCCGCGCCGGGCGCGTGACCCGCCGGAATCGGCCGAACTTCCACGTCGGGGAAGACGGTCTCCCAGTCCGAGAGCGGTTCGAGCGCGTCGAGAACGTCGTCGGTCGCGCCGAGGTCGTAGTTCTTCCCGCCCTCGGTCAGCACGTCTTCGAGGACGTTCGCGGTCGCTTCGGAGGCGTAGACCGGCGCACCGTCGCGGAGCGAGTCCGCGAGCGTCCCGTAGTGGTCGAGGTGGGAGTGCGTGAGCAGCACGGCCGCGAGGTACTCGTCGGGACCGAGAACCGAGTCGAGGTCCACGCCCGACCCCGAGTCCACGAGGACGCACGCCGTGTTCCGACTCACGCCGTCACGAAGTCGGAGGAGATACGACCCGCCACCGTTTGTAGGGTTGACGTGCTGATAGCTGAGGTTCATCCGCGACCGAACATCCTTCTACGTTCTTTGATTTCAACGCGAGCCATACCTATGTAATTGAGGTGGGGAGACGTAAATTCTTCGCAAACGAATAGCTACTATCAGTTCCGAGAGATGAGGCGGCGCGTCAGTCCTCGGATTCGAACGACGCGATTCGTCCCCACGAACTCTTCTTGCCCCACAGCCCCGACCGCATGCATTCGAGTTCGACGATTTGGGAGTTGTCCACGAACAGATTCACCTCCGGCCCGAAGTTCTTGATGTACCACTCGAACACGTCGGGGTCGGCCGCCTCGAACACGCAGTTCTCGATGCCGACTTCGTTGGCGATGGTGAACGCCACGTCGGTCCGCCACTCGCGGACCTGCTCGGTGATTCCCTCGGACTCGACCATGATTTTGTAGGCCCCCGCGTCGAGGTGGCGCTGGGCCTCCCGGACCGCGCTCGCGGGGTCGATGGCCTCCTCGCTCTCTAAGTCCTCGACGCTCGACGCACCGCCCGCGCCGAACTGGACGTTGATTTCGGGCTTTGGCTTCAGGCCGTGGTCCTGTACCAACTCCGTCAGCGCCACCAAGTCGTCGGTGCCGATGGCGATGAACCCCGACGAGATTTCCACGATGTCGAAGCCCAAGGCTCCGGCCTCCTCGACGTATCGCTCGACGTTGTCGTGGTCCCGGACGAGGACGTTCTCGATGAACCCCCCGGTCGAGACCTGTACGTCGTGGTCGTGACAGATCTCGATGAGTTCGGTCACGGCCTCCTCGGGCATCAGCGCGAACGACCCGCCCGAGAATTTGTAGATATCGACGTACTCGCCCATCGTATCGAGGATATCCCGGAGTTCGCGCGGCCCCATCGGGTCGTAGTACGGTCCCCGAATCTCGGTGATGCCCGTGTCTCTCGGCTTCGATTCGCGCTCGTTGACGTGCAGAAAGTCGAATGCTCTACTCATCGGAACCCCCGGACGGGGTACGACGAACGCGCACTTTACTGTTCGCCAGTGCGACGAGATGGTGTTTTGGGAGACATCGCTCGGCGACACTAACCACAAAAAAACGACACGCCGACCAATCCACACGGGGTGGGAATGAAAGGGGCCGCCCGGTCGCGCCCGAAGGGTATGGTCGTCTCAGCGACCCCTATCCGCGCCGACGCGGTGCGTTGCGGGAGGCGCGGATATGTCGCTGAGCGACCGCGACCGGGCGGGGGCTTTCTGGCTGTTCTAAATTTCATCGGTTGGCGTGGTCGTAGTGGCTGAAAAGAGCTTTCTACAACACCGCGACGAAGTTCGTCGTGAAGTACAGAAACGAGCGACGGCGTGAAGTGAGAGAAGCGAACGACTCCTTGAGCCACTGAGAACCGCATCCGCACCGCGAACCCCGAAAACACCACCCAAATCGCCCCCGAAGCCTAACTGCCTCGAAACCGTCCAACTTCCATGGCATATCAGACGACTCTCGGCTGGTCGCTCGTCTCCTCGGGTATCGTCACGCTCCTGCTCAAAGTGCTCCCCTACGACTCGCTCTGGTGGGGTCTCGGCCTGCTCGTCGTGGGAATTGTACTCCTCTACGTCCGACAGTAGAGGAAATCGAACCTCACTCGACGTGAACGCGGGTGACGTGCCCGCCGCACCCGCACTGTTCGACGTACTCCCACTCGGCGTCGTCGCCGAAAGCGGCGTCGAGCGCGCCGAACAAATACGTTTCCGGACGGCCGTGGTCCCCGTGGGTCACGAGATTGACGTGGTGGCCCTCGGTGGTGTGTTCGACCGCCGAAACCGCCTGTTCGACCACGAGGGCGCGGCTCTCGGCGTGCCGAGGTTGTTCGAGGTTCGCGGACCACGAATTGTCGTGGACGCGGTCGGTAATCGGTTCGATTTCTGCATCTCGGTCGTCGGCGTGGTGGTGACTGGTGGCGTCCATACCGAGACGTTGGTTGCGCCACCCGGAAAGCACACTCCCGAACACGTTCGGTCGGGTCGCCGAGGCGGGCGACTTCGGTCAGTCCAGCAGGTCCACCAACTCCGATACGTCGCGGTCTTCCAACTGCAACACCGTCTCGACAATCTCCTCGCGCTTGGCCTCGTCATAGCGCTCTCCCGCGGTTTCGTGAAACTTCGTCTCGATTTGGTCCCACGACATCGGATTCTTGGGGTGGCCCGCGAACCAGTCTTTCTCCACGAGGTAGGTCGTCCCGTCGGTCGTCTCGACCGCCACGACCGCGGGCATCTCGCCGCCCTCGAACCGGTCGGTGAGTTCGTCGTCCTCCGAGACTTCGACTTTCCGGAGGAGTTCCTGCACGTCGTCGCGCTGGATTCGCTCGGGGTCGTACTGGGCGTTGCCCATCTCGCGGTCGATGAGCGAGACGGCGAGCATGTAGGGGAGCGAGTGGTCGGCTTGGGCCTTCGTCTCGACTTCGTAGCGACTCCCCTCGCCGCCGCCGATGATGAGTTTCGCGCCCGCGAAAGTGTCGAGTCGAATCTTCTCGACCGCCTCGGGGTCGATGTCCTCGCGCTCGGCGAGTTCGATGATGCCCTCGACCGCCGACTGGGCGTACGTCTCGGCGACGTACTTCTTCGTCATCACGTCGTGGACGCGCTCGGCGGGCGTGTACTCGACTTCGAAATCCTTCGAAACGACCTGTTTCCACCCCTTCTGGCCCTCGAACAGATTCGTCGGTCCCTCCAGTCCGTTCTTCGCGAGGAACGCCGAGTACACCGCGTTCCGGGCGGCGTTCGCCGACGCGATTCCCTTCCACTCCGAGATGCCTCCTGTCCGCGTCACCCGGAGCGCGTTGTGGGCGGTGCCCGCGATGCCGACCGCCGACCGGAACGCCTCGCGGTCCAAGTCCAGAATTTTGCTCGCTCCGGCGGCCGCGGAAATCACGGTGTGAGTCACGTGGTCCCACCCCCTGTCGCGGACCGGCGCGGCCCACGCGAGCGCGCCCTGCACCTCGTAGGCGACACCGACAGCGGTAACGAGGTCTTTCCCGGAGGCGTCGGCGTACTCGCCGCAGGCCATCACGCCCGCGACGTTGTCGCTCGGGTGGGGCGTCTCGCCCGGCGCGAGAAACGAGTCCATGTAGTCGAGATACCGCGTGAGCGTCGTGTTGTACATCGCGGCGTCTGGCGGCGAGGCCGACCCGCCGCCCCACAGCGAACACGCCGCTTCGTCGCCGGTCGTCCCGTCGCTCCCGGCCGCTCCGCCAGCGCCGAACTCCCCCACGGTGTCGCGAACGATGCCGACCGGGCCCTCGTCCATCGCGGCGACCCCGATGCCGATGGAATCGAGAATCCGTTTTTTGAGTTCGTCTACGGTGTCGTCGCTCAGGTCCTCGAAGTCGAGACCGAGCGCGAAGTCGGCCATCTCGGCGGTCGTCGTCATGGCCGGGCGTGCGACGACTCCACGCAAAAAACGGGTCGTGCGTTCAGTCGGAAACGGTCGCGAGAGCGTGAGTAAGCCGGTGTTACGCGCCGCGAGAATCGGCCGTTCGGCCGATTCTCGCGGCCGCACAGCGCCATCCTGGTAGCTCAGCGCCGCCGCGTCGCGAGCGCCGCACCCGCGAGCGCGAGGACGCCCGCAAGCAGGAGCGCGACCGGTCCGAAGCCGGGTGCGCTGACTACCGCGACTTCGTCTTCGGTCGTGGTCTCGTCGGCTTCGTCACCTTCGTCGGCGGCGTCCTCGTCTTCAGCGTCCTCGTCGGTCGTCGTCTCCGCTTCCGCGTCGTCTTCGACCTGCGTTTCGTCTTCTGCATCGGCTTCATCTTCGGCGGTCGTCTCTTCTTCGTCGTCTGCGTCGTCTTCAGTCGTCGTTTCTTCGGTGGTCGTCTCTTCCTCGTCGGTCTCCTCGGCTTCGGTCGTCTCCGTCTCCTCCGCGTCTTCAGCGCCGTCGTCGGTCACGACGACGCCGGTCGCGTTCGCGGCGGGGTCGGCGACCGAAGCGGTGAACTCGGTGCCGTTCGGCACGCCCGAGAGGTCGAAGCTAGCCTCCCACGTGCCGCCCTCTTCGACGGTGACGGTCTGGCGCTCGAAGAACGGATTCGCGCCCGTGCTCTCGACCTGAACTTCGAGGTCGGTACCCGGCGCGACCGAACTCGTGCCCGAGACCGTCGCGTCACTCGACGCGGCCACTTCGAGCGGTTCGTCGATGGAGGCGGTGCGCTCCACGACGGAGAAGTTCGCGGTGTACGACGAGGCGTTGTCGGCCGAGACGTACGGGTTCGCCTCCGTCACCGTGAAGTTCGCCCCGTAGGAGGTGTCCCGGTCGAAGTCGGCGGCGTCGAAGACGAGGAACAGCTGGTCGTTCTCCTCGTCGGCGAGCATCGTCGCGTTGTCAATCGGCACCTCTGTCTCGGCAATGTTCATTTCCATACCCCGCATGAGCGTCATCGAGAGGCCCGTCTCGTTGTCGTTGAGGTCGGAGATATTCTCGACGTAGCCGTACACGCCTGACGCCTGAATCTGGATGACGGCCCAGTCGTCGGCCGCGATGTCGTCGTCCTGCGTGACGACGTCGGCCAGTTCGGACGCGGTTTCGGGACTCTCGGCACCGGGTGCGGTCCACACCTGTACGCCGTCTATCGAGGGTTCGTTCAGAATCAGCGACCCCGTCGTGGTCTGCTCGCCGCCAGCGAACGTCCGAATCGGGTACGTCGCGGCGTCGAGTCGGTCCGGAACCGGGTCGGTCTGAAGCTGGTAGCCCTCGACTCGGTCCTCGCCGACCGCGGAGATGCCGGAGTCGTCGGCCGAGAGTCCGGCCTGATACGTGTTGACCTCGACGGTCGCTTCGCCGTCCTCGTCCTCGTCCACCACGTCGAAGCGCGCGAGGTAGCCGACGTTCTCCGAACCGAGCGTGACGGTGGTCCGGTCGGTTCCCTCGAACGTGAGATTGAACCGGGCCACGTCGCCACGCTGTTCGGAGACGGTGGCGTTGGCGAGCGAGACCGTCCCGTCGACCGGTTCGGAGACGGTTATCGTGGCCGAATCGCGGGCGGCCCCGTCGGACGAGGCGACTGCGACGGTGTACGTTCCGGGTTCGACGCCGGAGAAGTTGGCCTCCAACGCGGCCGAGTCGCTCGTGTTCCGGGTCGAGACCGCCTCTCCGTCCTGGAGTTCGACGTCCGAGAAGACGTCCGCGAGCTGTTCGGACGTCAGATTATCGGAGAAGAGTTGGAAATCGTAGCCCGCGCGGTTGGATTCGAGTTCGAGTTGGGTCTGTGCGTCGGCCGAGTCGTCGTTGCTGACCGCCACGTCGGAGAACGACGCTTCGAGCGTCTGCGAGGCGACCTCCCACGCGGCTTGGTTCACGCCCACCTGACCCGTGGCGGTGCCGTTCTCGAACGCGACGGGGTCGCCCGCTTCGTTCAAGATGACGTACTCGCCGTCGAGACCGGACGTACCGACGGTCGCCGACCCTGAGCCGTCGAGGAGGACTTCCGTGACGAGTCCGCCGACGTCGCCGTCGCTCACCTCCCGAACCTCCCAGACCTCGCTCGCGTTCTCCGCGCCAGCGGAGAACGCGAGAAACTGGCCTTCCCAGTACACTTCGCCGGATTCGACGGTCTCGTCCTCGACTCCGTCGTCCTGCGCCTGATACGCGGTTCCTACGCCCGACACTCCCGCCGTCAACGATGCGACGACGAGAAGTGTCGTCAGCAGTACACTCGTGCGTGTCCGTGTCATGATTTCCCCCAATTTCCCCCGCCACGCACCGCGCGCGGCGTCTCCTGAAAACGTTCGCCGAATTTCCGTAAGTATCTTTTGACGGTAGTGAACGATTGTGCCCGAAGTAATCGGGTTAGCCCGGCCGTAACACCGAGCCAGCGACGGGACAGCGAATTTTGAGTCGGCGCGCGCTACCGACCCGAATCGACCACCGAACACGAATAGCGCCCGAGTTCGACCCTCCGAGTGGGTTCGGGACCGTCGAGTCGGGTCGGCTGTTCGACGTAGTGGACCTCGACGCGAGTCAGTTCGTCGTCGTTGTCGGCGTTCCACCGCCAGCAGAGGTACTCCGCGAAGCCGCGGGTCAGGTCGGCGTCCTCCGCGCGCCAGAGGTCCACGAGGTACTTGCGCCACCGTGAGTCGGGGTAGATTCGGGACACGTTCTCCGGGCGGTCCCACTCGACCGCCGACCCGCGGAAGGCGTCGATTCGCTCCCCGGATTCGAGTTCGCCCGGCACGACGTACCAACCGTCGGTTTCGAGCGGTTCCGGCGCGAACATGTCCCAACTGTTGTCGGCGGGAGATGCGTCGGCCGCGGGTCCCGAGTCGGGGACGGCGACGTAGCCGAGCGCCGCGGCGTTCCAGACGAGCGCGAGCGTCAGCAGACCGACCACGACGGGGGGAGCGACGCGGCGTTTCCATCGCAGGACTGCGGCCGGGATGCTCGGGAGCGCGCGGCGATGCGGAACGACATTGTCGCGTTCCAAAGTCGGTCCGTCGCATTCCGAAATCGGCTCGTCGCGTTTCGAAATCGCTCCGACGAATTCCGAAATCGGACCGTGACGTTCCAAAATGGCCCCACAGCGTCCCAGACCCGGGCTGGGAGGAACGGAATCAAGCCGACGAGCGCGATGAACGGAAACAGCCCCAGATTCATCGTCAGCGCCATCCCGAGGTGCATCGCAGCGAACAGCGACGCGAACGCGATTCGACGGCGTCCCGTCAGGACGACCAGCAGGGGCGAACACGCGAGCATCGCGAGCCAGACCCAGTCGAACGCGACGAGCAGCGCGGGAAACTGTGCCACGAAGTCGCCGAATAGCACGGTGAACTGGTCAAGGCTGAACACGTAGCGTACCGCGTCACCCTGTATCCAGCGGTCGCCCCGGAGTTTGAACGCAGCGTTGACGGCGTAGACGACGACCACCTGAAGCAGGAGCGCGGCGGTAGCGGCGCTCACCACGCGATTTCGAGACGCGGCTTCGGCGCGGAGCGAATCCACCGACCACCGCGCGCCGAGCGGAAGGAACAGGCCCCAGAACAGGAGTCGCCGGAGGAGCGAGTCCCCGGCGCTCAGGACGAGGGGGTTTCTGGCATGAAGCGACACCAGCAGGAGCCACGACACCGTCGCCGCGAGCGTCGTCCGGTGGCCGACGACGAGTGCGAGCGCGGACACGCCAGCGAGCAGAAAGAGCACGACCTGTACCCACGCCGCCCCGGAAATCGTGTGAATCGAGAGCGTCGCGAGAATCGGAAAGCCCTCTCGGAGCGCCGTCCGCGGCAGGACGCCGACATCGGTGTAGAACGCCACGAGGTCCCGAGACCGGAGGAGGAGGTCCACGAAGAGGAGCAGGCCGAGCGTCACGCGAAACGCGGCCAGCGCTCGCGCGTCGATTCCGAGGCGACGAGCGACCGCGCTTCGGCTCCGTTCGTGGAGCCTTCGTGCGATTTCGCGTGTGTCCATAGGTAGATAGTGAGAGTGAGAAATATCAGTTCAGGAATGATAAAAAGGCTGTGTTTCGGTCGGCAGAGTGCGAGCGGAGAGCGACGTTACTCGGTAGCGGGACGGGGCATTCGTTCGCGTTCGCGGATTTCCGGCGTCTTTTCGACGCGCTGTACGGCGACGCTCACCGCAGGAAGCCAAACAGCCGATAGTCGTGGTCGGGCGTGTACTTCCGGAACAGCAGACTGTTCGCCAACACGCTCACGCTGGAGAACGCCATCGCGGCGGCCGCCAGCACCGGCTGGAGCAGGCCGAGCGATGCCAGCGGAATCATCGCGGTGTTGTAGCCGAGCGCCCAGAAGAGGTTCTGTTTGATTTTCGCCAAGGTCCCCTCCGAGACCCGGATAGCTTTCAGCACGTCTGCCGGGTCGTCGCGCATCAGCGTCACGTCGGCCGCTTCGATTGCCACGTCGGTTCCGGAGCCGATTGCCGCGCCGACGTAGGCCGCCGCGAGCGCGGGCGCGTCGTTCACGCCGTCGCCGACCATCATCGCCTTTCGGCCCTCGTCCTGAATCGATTCGACAGCGTCGGCCTTGTCCTCGGGCAGGACCTCGGCCCGGACGTTTTCGGGGTCGATGCCGACCTGTTCGGCGACCGCGCGGGCCGTCCGGTCGTTGTCGCCCGTGATGAGCATGACTTCCTTGCCGCGTTCGCGGAGGTCCGAGACGGCGTTCTTCGCGCTCTCTTTGACGGTGTCGGCGTCGGCGACGACCCCCGCTAGCGCTCCGTCCACGGCGACCAGCATCGCGGTCTTCCCCTCGCGTTCGAGGCGCTCCATGGTCTCCTCGGCGGGCGAGGGGTCGATGCCCTCGTCTTCGAGCAGTTTTCGGTTGCCGACGAGAACCTCGCCGCGGGAGGTGGTCGCCCGGACGCCGTGACCGGGGACATTTTCGAAGCTCTCGGCGTCTTCGACTTCGATGCCGCGCTCTCGCGCGCCCTCCACGATGGCTTCCGCGAGGGGGTGTTCGCTCCCTTTCTCGGCGCTCGCGGCCGCCGCGAGGACCAACTCTTCGTCGATTTCGGCGGTGGGAGCTTCGACCGCGCCGCCGTCCGTGGCGGGGTCCCCACCGTCAGTCGGAGTTTCGCTTCCCCCGTCAGTCGCGGGGGGGGGGCCCCCCCCCGCGGGGCCCGGCCCCCCCCCCGCCGGGCGGCGCCGCAAGCCGGCAGGGCAGGGGGCGG
>NZ_ML974135.1:132285-198750 GCF_004143485.2 Halorussus amylolyticus
GTGTGGTTTTTTTCGCCCCCCCCCCGCCGGGGGGGGGGGCGCCCCCGCGGGGGCGCCCCCCCCCCGCGACCACGTCGGTCAGGCGCATCTCGCCTTCAGTCAGGGTGCCGGTCTTGTCGAACACCACGGTGTCCACGTCCCGAACGCGCTCCAGCACGTCGCCGCCCTTGAACAGCACGCCGTTCTGCGCGCCGATGGAGGTGCCGACCATCGTCGCGGCGGGCGTGGCGAGGCCGAGCGCGCAGGGGCACGCGATGAGGACCGCGGAGGCGAAGACGACGACCGCGAACTCGAAGGTCGAGACGGTGCCGCCCGCCACGACTTCGGGGCCGCCAGCCACGAGACCCCAGACCGGGAGCGACTGAACGAACCCCGCGAGTGTCTCGGGGAACAGGAACCAGGCCGCCCCCCAGAGCAGGGCGTTTACGATGACCGCGGGCACGAAGTACGCCGAGATGCGGTCGGCGACCTTCTGAATTTCGGGCTGGCGGCTCTGGGCCTCCTTGACCATCTGGACGATTTGCTGGAGCGCGGTCTCCTCGCCGACCTTGGTGGCCTCGACTCGGAGGACGCCGTTCTCGTTGACGGTCGCGCCCACCACCTCGTCGCCGGGCGACTTCTCGACCGGGACCGACTCGCCGGTGACCATCGACTCGTCCACCGCGCTCTCGCCCTCGACCACGTCGCCGTCGGTCGGGATTCGCTCGCCGGGCCGGACGACCATCACGTCGCCGACCTGCACGTCCTCGACGGGGACTTCTTTCTCCTCGCCGTCTTCGACGACGGTGGCCGTGTCGGCCTCCATCTCCAGCAGTTTCCGGAGCGCGTCGCTGGCTTGGCCTTTCGACCGGGCTTCGAGGTAGTTCCCGAGCGTGATGAACACGAGGATGAGCGCGGCCGTCTCGAAGTACAGACCTCCGGAGAGACCGAACAGGACCGCGACCGAGTAGAGGTACGCGGTCGTCGAACCGAGCGCGATGAGCACGTCCATGTTCGCGGTCCGGTTCCGGACGAGCGCGGTGTAGGAGTTCTCGTAGAACTCCTTGCCGAGCGCGACCTGCACCGGGGTCGCCAGCGCGAACATCACCCACCCGAGCGGAACCCCGAGAAGGCTCTCGCCGAGCAGGTCGGGAAACAGGAAGTGTTCGAGCATGAAGAAGACGAGCGGCGCGGAGAGGGCCGCGCCGAACAACGTCAGATTTCGCTGGCGGCGGATTTCGGCCTTCCGGGCGTCCTCCCGGCGGTCGCCCGCAGATTTGCCCTCGTCGTCGGATTCGTCCTCTCGAATCGGCTCGTAGCCCGCCGACTCGATGGCGTCGTAGAGGTCGTCGAGGTCGGCCTCTTCGGGGTTGTACCGGACGGTACCCTCGTCGGTCGCGTAGTTGACTTCGGCCTCCACGACGCCCGGCGTAGCTTCGAGCGCGCTCTCGTTGGCCTCCGAGCAGTTCGCACACGACATCCCGGAGATGCCGATGCTGACCTGCTCTGCGACCGGTTCGTAGCCCGCCGACTCGATGGCACGGTAGATTTCGGCCAGCGAGACGACTTCGGGGTCGTACTCGACGGTCCCCTCGTCGGTGGCGAAGTTGACGTTCGCCGCGAGGACGCCGTCCAACTCCCCGAGGGCGTCCTCGACGGTGCCCGAGCAGTTGGCACAGCTCATGCCTCGGATTTCGAGGCGCTCGGTTCTGGACATGGTGTTCACTCTGTCTAAACGTAGGGGACCCACGTTGAAGCGATTTGTCCCTTAGAAATCACGGTTCGAGTCGGGTTCGGACCGAAGAACGTTCGTCTCCGTGAGTTCGAGCTTTGGTTTCGAAAGCCAGAGGAAGCGTTCGCGGAGATGGCGGCGAGAGCGACGACCTCGAAGGCCGAGGGTCACTCCAGAAAGCGCGCTCCGACATCGCCCGACGGAATCGTACACTGGTCTTTCTTCCCGAACCACCGATACCGTCGGGCAGCCACGAAGTCGTACGCCCAATCGCGAATCGGACGCGGGACGAACCGAAGCGCCGAAATCGGCGCGTAGACGCCGCCGAGGTGGGCCGCGATTCGAGCGACGGCCGACGACTTGACGTACCAGTCGTCGCCCTCGACGAGGACGAGCGACTCCAGTTCGTCGGTCGGGAGTCCGCGCTCGGCCAGCAGTCGCTGGCCGACCTCCGACTGGAGCGACGCGAAGCGAAACCGGCCCTCGGGGTCCCGCGGAACGATGAACTGCACGAACCCGTTACAGAGGTTGCAGACGCCGTCGAACAGGACGATTGGCCCGCCGTCCGGAATCTCCGCGCTCATCACTGAGAGTTCGGACGCGGGCGAGTTGAGCGTTTCGGACTGCGGAAAGCTTATGAGAATTTGAGAGAGTCCCACACGGACGCCGGACGTATCCATGAACGGACCCTCCACTCCCGACAGTTCGAGCGGTCGGCTTGCGGCCCTCGCAGACCGACTCTCGGCCGGGGTCGCGCGGCGCTTCGAGGTAGACTACCGGGCGCTCGCCGCGTTCCGAATCGCGGTCGGCGGGCTGGTCGTCGCGGACCTGCTCCTCCGGTCGCGCGACCTCGTCGCGTTCTACACCGACGCGGGCGTGCTCCCTCGTCGGGCGCTGTTCGCGGACTACTCGGGCGCGTACTCGTTCCACGCGCTCTCGGGAGAGGCGTGGGTGCAGGTCGTCCTCTTCGCGCTCGCTGGCGGGTTCGCGTTCGCGCTCGTCGTCGGCTACCGAACCCGGACCGCGACCGTCGCGTCGTGGCTCCTGCTGGTGTCACTCCACATTCGGAATCCGATGGTCCTCAACAGCGGCGACACCCTGCTGCGAATGCTGCTGCTGTGGTCGATTTTCCTGCCCCTCGACGAGCGGTGGTCGGTCGCCGCACTGCGAAACGGTGGCGAACGGTCGGACGACTCGGCGGACGCTGGTCGAGACCGAGCACCCGTGGCCTCCGTCGCGACGGCGGCGCTGTTGGTCCAAGTCGTCCTGATGTACGTCACGAACGCGATTCACAAATTCAGAGGCGAGGCTTGGGTGGACGGCGAGGCGCTCGTCTACATCTTCAGCGCGGACCACTTCACGATTCTGCTCGGGAACGTCCTCGCCGAGTACCACGCGCTGCTGGAGGTGGCGTCGTACCTGTGGCTCGGTCTCATCGTCGTCTCCCCGCTGTTACTCGTGCTGACCGGGATTCCGCGGGCCGTCCTCGCGACGGTGTTCGTCGGGATGCACCTCGGCATGCTCGTCACGCTCCGCATCGACCTGTTCCCGCTCGTCGTGGTCGCGGGGCTGCTCGCGTTCTACCCGCCCGCGGTCTGGGACGCCGTGGCCCGGTTGGCCGCTCGTCTCGCACCGGCCGACAGAGATGTCCTCGATGCGCTCGCCCGGTGGGCTTCGGTGCTTCCCTCGACATCCGCACGCGACTCCGCGTCGGCGCTCGTCCGTGCGCCGACGCTCCCGCGCGGTTCGACCGTCGGCGGCGTCGCTTCGCGGGGTCGCGCGGCGTGTTTCGCGCTGATTCCGTACGTCCTTCTCGCGCTGGTCGTCATGTCGAACGCAGAGGCGGTCGATTACACCGAGGCGCCCGATATCGCCGAGAGCGCCCTCGACACCGTGCAGGCCGACCAGAGCTGGCAGATGTTCGCGCCGTATCCCACGCGGTCCACCCGGTGGTTCGCGGCCCCCGCCGACCTCGAAAGCGGCGAGCGAATCGACGCGTTCGACGGCTCGGCGGTCGATTTGGACAGGCCGGAGCGAGTCGAGCGGACGTATCCCACCTCGCGGTGGCGCAAGTACCTCTCGAACGTCCGGTCGGCCGACAACCGAAATCACCGGTCGTACCTCGGACGCTACCTCTGTGACCGCTGGAACCGCCACCACGACGACGACATCGAATCGGTCACGATTCATTACCTCTACGAGGTCTCGGACCCGTACGAGGGGACCACCTCCGACGGGAAGCGAACGCTCATCGAATACGAGTGCGGGGGCGAGTTCGTACAGGACCCCGCGTAGTCGGGCGCGACTCGGCGGCTGAATCGGGGAGTCGAACAGAGGAGTCAAATCGAGAAAGTCGTCGCGGGCGCGCTCACGGAGCGCGCCCGCGACGAACAGTTATGAAAGTTTATTTGCTTTATTGAAATCCTAGTGGTTTTATCTCGCCCGGCGTCCGACGTGGCGTATGGAACAGCAGACCGCGGTCGAGACCGCGACGCTGGCCGACTCGTACACCGAGATGAGCGAGATTCTGATGCCCGACGACACCAACAACCTCGGGCGGGCGCTCGGCGGGTCGGTCCTCCACTGGATGGACATCTGCGGCGCGATAGCGACCCGACGGTTCTCCCGGCGGCAGGTCGTCACGGCGTCGATGGACCACGTCGATTTTCTCGGCCCTATCGACCTCGGCGAAATCGCCGTCACGGAAGCCTACGTGTTCGACACGGGCGAGACCAGCATGGACGCGAAGGTAGACGTGTACGCAGAACGTCCGACCGACGACGAGCGCCGCGAGACCGCGACCTCGTTTTTCACCTTCGTCGCGCTCGACGACGACGAGAACTCGGCCCGGGTTCCCGAACTTGAGTGTCCGACCGACGAGCAGAAGCGAAAGCGCAGAGTCGCGCTCGAAGAGCGGTCGCGACGACGGGCCGAGTTCGCAGAGAAGGAGTAGCTACCCCGAGTTCCACGAGGAGACTACCAGTCGAGCGACCCGCCCGACCGGTATTCCGTGACCTGCGTCTCGAAGAAGTTCTTCTCCTTGTTGAGGTCGGTCGCCTCCGACATCCACGGGAAGGGGTTGTCGGTGCCGTACGATTCGGGCAAATCGAGTTGGCGGAGCCGACGGTCGGCGACGTACTCGACGTACTCCGCGAACTGTTCCGGTCCCATGCCGAGAATCTCGTCGGGACAGGCCTCGCGGGCGTAAATCTGTTCGAGTTCGACCGCGTCCTCGATGAGCGAGACGATTTCCGCGCCGAACTCGTCGGTCCAGACGCCGGGGCGCTCCTCGCGGACGGTGTTTATTAGGTCCACGCCGAACGCCAGATGGATGGACTCGTCGCGCATGATGTACTCGAACTGCTGGCCGATGCCGACCATCTTGTTCTTGCGCTTGAGTCCGAGCATCATGGCGAACCCCGCGTAGAAGAAGATTCCTTCCATGATGACGTAGAAGCCCACGAGGTCCCGGAGGAAGGCTCGAACGTCGGCGTCCGTCTCGATTTCGAAGTCGTCGTCGAGGATGGACTCGGTCAGGTCCACGACGTACTCGTCCTTCTCGGCGATGGACGGCACCTCGTCGTACATCCCGTAGACGTAGTCGGGGTCGAGTCCGAGCGAGTCACAGCAGTAGATGAAGGTGTCCGTGTGGATGGCCTCCTCGTAGGCCTGCCGGAGGAGGTACTGGCGACACTCCGGGGCGGTGACGTACTCGTAAAGCGCGAGCACGATGTTGTTGGCGGTCAGCGATTCGGCGGTCGAGAAGAAGCCGAGATTCCACTCGACCAACTGGCGCTCGGCGTCGGTGAGCGCGTCGCCGTTCCACTGGGCCACGTCCTCGCCCATCGGGACCTCCTCGGGCACCCAGTTGTTGTCCACCCCGGCGCGGTAGTACTCGCGCGCCCAGTCGTACTCGATGGGCAGAATCTTGTTCGGGTCGGTCTTGTCGTCGCTCAGAATCATTGGCACGCCTCGCAGGTCGGGTCCTCGACGCTCGGGAGGTCGCTCTCGTCGTTCGATTCATCGTCCTCGCTGTCCCCGCCGCCTGCGCCATCGTCCGCGCTCGACTGGCCGCGGGTCTGGGTCTTGCCGTACTCCGCCATGTCGAGCGTGGACTTCTCGATTTGGGACGCCCCGAGCGTCCGGAGGTAGTAGGTCGTCTTCACGCCGAGTTCCCACGCGGTCTGGTACACGTCGTCTAACAGCGACCCGTCGGTGGAGGGGAAGAAGACGTTGTGCGACACCGACTGGTCTATCCACTGGCCGCGCCGGGCGGTCAACCGAAGTTGGTGGCGCGGGTCGATTTCGAACGCGCTCCGGTGGCGCTCGCGCACGTCCGCGGGAATCTCGTCTATCTCCTGAATCGACCCGTCGTGGAACTTGATTCGGTCCACCAACTCCGCGCTCCAGAGGTCTCGGTCCTTGAGGTCGGCGACGAGGTGGTCGTTGACCACGGTGAAGTCGCCGCTCATGTTCGACTTGACGTAGAGGTTCGAGTAGAGCGGTTCGATGGAGGGCGTCGTGCCCGCGATGGTCGAGATGGTCGCGGTCGGCGCGATTGCCATCGTGTTGGAATTTCGCATGCCGTACTCGGCAATCGTTTCGCGAACCGCGTCCCAGTCCAGACGCTCCTCGCGCGGCAGGGGAATCTCCCGGCCGCGTTCGTCTTCGAGCAGGTCGAGGGTGTCGTGGGGCAGGATATCTCTGTCCCACTTCGACCCCTCGAACGAGGGGTACGCGCCGCGCTCGCCCGCCAACTCCGCGGAGGTCCGAATCGCGTGATACGAGACGAACTCCTGGGCTTCGTCGGCGAACTCGACTGCGTCCTCGGACGCGAACGGAACGCCCTGCTCGATGAGCGATTCGTGGAATCCCATCACGCCCATGCCGATTGGCCGGTGGCGCATGTTCGAGCGCTCGGCCTCCTCGGTCGGGTAGAAATTGAGGTCCACGACGTTGTCGAGCATTCGCATGCCGGTCTCGACCGACTCGCGCAGGCGCTCGCGGTCGAGACCGTCCGAACCGGTGTGCTCCGAGAGATTCACCGACCCGAGATTGCAGACCGCGTGTTCGTCTTGGCTCGTGTTGAGCGTGATTTCGGTGCAGAGGTTCGACGAGTGAACCACGCCCTCGTGGTCCTGGGGCGACCGGACGTTACAGGGGTCCTTGAAGGTAATCCACGGGTGGCCGGTCTCGAACAGGCGGGTGAGCGTGTCGCGCCAGAGGTCGGCGGCATCGACCGTCTCGTACTGGCGGAGTTCGCCCGCCTCGGCTTTCTCCTCGTACTCCCGGTACAGTTCCTCGAACTCCGCGCCGTACGTCTCGTGGAGTTCGGGCACCTCGTCCGGCGAGAACAGCGTCCACTCCTCGCCCGCCTGAACGCGCTTGACGAACAGGTCCGGAATCCACGCCGCGGTGTTCATGTCGTGAGTCCGGCGGCGCTCGTCGCCCGTGTTGCGCCGGAGGTCGATGAACTCCGGGTAGTCGAGGTGCCAACACGCCAGATACGCGCAGGCCGCCCCGCGGCGCTTGCCCGACCGATTGATAGCCGCGGTCACGTCGTTCGAAATCTTGAGAAACGGCACGACGCCGGTGGACTCGACGCCAGTCGATTCGATGAGCGCGCCCGACGCGCGCAGGGGCGTCCAGTCGTTTCCGAGACCGCCGCTCCACTTCGAGAGCTGGGCGTGGCCCTTGTACGAGTCGAAGATGCCTTCGAGGTCGTCGGGAACGGTCGTCAGATAGCACGAACTCAACTGGGCGTGGGTCGTCCCGGCGTGGAACAGCGTCGGACTCGACGGCACGAACCGGAGCGTGGACATGACCTCGTAGAACTCCTGCGCGCGCTCCTCGCGCTCCGCGACGGGTTCGCGGAGCGCGAGGCCCATCGCCACCCGCATCCAGAAGCCCTGCGGGAGTTCGAGGCGCTCGCCGTCGGCGGTTTTGAGGAAGTACCGCTGGTAGAGCGTGTCGAGGGCCATGTAGTCGAATCGCTCGTCGCGGTCGGGGACGAGCGCCCCGGCCATCTCGTCGAGGTCGTAGGCCAGCATTCGCTCGTCGAGCAGGCCCTCGGTCACGCCCCGGACGACGTTCTCGGCGAACGTCTCGCGGTACGCCGAATCGAGGTCGTCGGGGCGCTCGCCGATTACCTCCCGGTTGTACTGTTCGCGAAAGAGCGCCGCGGCGACCCGCTTGTACGCGGGGTCGCGCTCGACGCGGGCGGTCGCCGCACCGATGGCGGCGTCGTACAGTTCCTCGCGGGACGCTCCCTCGTAGAGGCTTCGTTCGGTCTCGGTCACGAGGTCCGCCAGCACCTCGTCGGTGACGACGTCCTCGTTACCCCTCCGGGCGCGGTCGATGACCGCGCGTATCGTGTCTGTCGTGGTGGTCGTCTGACTCATGGTTGGGTCTGGCCGAGACGGGGACCGCGGGCCGCGTTCGGCGATTCGAAGCCGGATTCGTCCGACAGCATCGCCACTAATCGGCCTCGTGAGACGGTCACTCCCGATTTCCCCGGCCGTACCCGTGGCTGTTCGGCGCGACCCGGATAAAGTTTTCCAAGCTTGGTTTCAGAAAGTCAAGTGAGTTTTCAAAGCCGGGGAGGCGGCTCATACTGTCGGCTGTAATTCTTCGAACGGGGGTGACACAGAAGCCGACGGAGAGAGTCGATAGAACGAACAGTCCCGCCGAGTGATATTCGCGTGCTTACAGCCGACAGTATCAGGACTCGTGGACCTTCTCGCCCCGATTCAGCCTGTCCGCGATGGTGAACGTCTGCTCGGCCGACCGGCGCGTGGGGACGTGTGCGGCCACGTAGCGCGCGGTCGCGACCATGTGCGTGCGAGCGTCGGCGGGGTCGTCCGCGAGGTCGAACTGCTCGAAGGCGGCCTCGACGTTCTGGAGCGTGTGGAAGTCGGCGTCCTCCCGAAGCAGGCCCTCGCCGAGGACGCGCTTGAGTTCGGCCGGGTCGCCGCCGTCACGGAGATACGCCGCGACCAGACGCCCGGCGCGGTTCACCTCGCCCTCCTCGTCGAAGGCGTCGAGGAGTTCGGTCCGGAGGTCGTCGGGGGCCTCGACCTCGGTCCCGTCGGGAATCGGCGTCGGCGGGGTGTTGAGGAAGCGGTCGAGGTAGACGCTCATCGCCCCGGCGAACGCGGCACGGTAGGCCGCGATGGAGTCGGTCCGGCGGGCGGCCTTCCGGACCGCGTTCGCGTAGGTGTAGGTGTGGTGGACCGTGTTCCAGTCGTTGAACTCGTTGCTCGTGCCGAACTGCGCGACCCGGATTCCGGCGGCCTGAGCGACCCCTGCCGCGACCTGCTCGGGGGTCGCGCCGTTCTGGACCGCGGCCTTCGTCGCGGTCACGATTTCCTCGGGGTCGTCAGAGAGGAGCGTGTCGGTGAAGCCGTCGGGGGCGTCCCACCTCTCGTCCGCGCCGTCTTCGACGAGGTCGGGGAGTTCGTCGTAGGCGTCGAACGTGAGTTCGGCGATGTCGATGGGCTGACGCCACGACGAGAGTTCCTCCGAGCGCGTGGCCTGCGTGAGTCGCGGAATCACGCTCGGCAGGACTTCGGGCGCGTGGTCCCACCCGACGTGGTCGAGCGCCTCGCACGCCTTGTTGACGAAGTCGAAGGTGTGGCCCGCGTCCATGTAGAGGTGGTCGGTCGCGGCCAGATAGAGGATGTCCGCGACTTCCTCCGGTTCGAGCGTTGCGATGGCGGTCTGGAGACACCGTTCGGCACCATCACGGTCCCGGACCTCGACGGTCTCTCGGAACCACGATTCGAGGCGCTCGCGCGAGAGGTCCCGCGCCGAGAACGAGGGCTGGTCGAATTTGGGCGGTTCCCCTTGACAGTCCTCCGCGACGTGATACAGGCCGGTGTAGAGCGCGCGCGTTCGGTCCTCCGTTCGGAGCGACTTCTGTAGGTTCGCCATCGCCGAGAGGATGGTCAGGCCCGAACTCCACCCGTCGTCGCGGTACGTGGCTCCGAATGTCAGGCCGAGTTCGAGCGGGTCGGTGTAGGGCACGTCCTCGTCGGCCAGCCCGAGGACCGACTTTGCCACGACGAGGCGCAAGCTCTCTTCCAGCCCGGTTTCGAGTCTGTTCGTCCAGTGTTCGACCGGCGGGAGGTCGGGGTCGGGATGGGGGTTCACGAACACCTCGCCGTCCCGGACCTCGACCGGAAAGCTCTGTACGTCGTCGGCCCACGGGTCGAAGGTGTCGCCACAGGAGAGTTCGAATCGGGCGTGGTGCCAGTGGCAGGTCAGGATGCCGTCGTCCACGGTGCCGTCCGCGAGCGGAAACCCCATGTGGGGACACCGATTGTCCACGGCGCGAAACACCCCCTCGTGGTAAAACAGCGCGAGCGAGCGCCCGTCGGCGCGCACGACCGTCCGGCCTTCTTCGCGGAGTTCGTCGGCGTCGCAGACGCCGACGAACTCCACGCTCGGTGTCGCCCCTTCAGCCTGCTCAGATTCTTCGGTTGCCATGGATAGGGATTTGTCACCATCCCTCAAAACGATTCGCTGAAACCGAATTTTGTAAGCAAATCTATGTTTCGGGGGCGAGCGTCAGGCCGCCTCCTTCATCTCCTCGTACCGGTCCTCGAACCGGGCCTGACACGACGAGCAGCAGAACTGGTAGAGGTCGCCGTCGATGCGGGAAGATTCGCCCTCGCTGGTGACGGTGTTGCCACACTCGTCGCACTCCAGCGCGAACTCGACGCCCTCGGGTTCGGGGTTCCACGACGAGTCGGCGAGGAGTTTCACGTCGTACTCCCGAATCGCGTCGGCGTCGAACGACTCGGCGAGCAGGGGTTCGACCGCACCGTCCCGCACGCGGGCGTGGAAGACGACGTGGCCGTCGGCGGTGACGAAGACGTGTTCGACCCGGTCGATATCCTCGACGCCCGACCGGACCTCGGCGACCCGGCCGGGTTCGGCGTGGAGGTCCACGAGGACCGCGACCCCCTCCGAGAGGAGCGACCGGTCCAAATCGACGGTGAACTGCTCGATGACGCCGAGTTCGACGAGGCGGTCGATTCGGTCCGACACCGTCGGCGGCGACAGGCCGACGGCGTCGGCGATTTCGTTGAACGGGCGGCGAGCGTCGGTGACGAGGTGCTGGAGGATTTCGAGGTCGGTTTCGTCGAGTTGGCGCATTTCCCTCGTAGTTGCGTGTCCACCGAGAAACAGTTTTCGTCGCGTCTCGCCGAGACACGGCCGAAGGGAATCTGCGAAAAAGGGGCGCGTTCGATGCCCTTACCCTCCTTAATACACCTTGCAGAAACCTTTTTACGGGAAACCGTCGTCGAGTGACAAAAATGTCTGCAGAGACGGAAGTGTCCGCGGGGGGAGTGACGTACGTCCAGAAGGCGTGCGCGTACATCACGCGGGGCGACAGCGAACTGCTCGTGTTCGAGGGGCCGGGTCACGAGAACTTACAGATACCGAAAGGGACCATCGAGTCGGGCGAAACGCCCCGCGAAGCGGTGTTTCGCGAGATTGTCGAGGAGACCGGCTTGGGGGCGCTCGACGGAACGCGCCACGTCGCGACCGACGTGTGGCGGCGGCGTCCCGCCCGGCGATACGTCCGGCACTTCTTCCACGCGACCGTCCACGAACCTCGCGACGAGTGGACCCACACCGTGACCGGGGAGGGCGAGGAGTCCGGGGCGGAGTTCGAACTCTCGTGGGTCGAACTCCCCACCGGGTCGGAGTTCGCGCTGTCGCTCGACGACTACGTGCATCTGGTCGCGTGACCGGCGGGCGCGGACTCGAGGAGCCGGATTATTACGGCCGCCCCGAATCGGTAATAACAATTCGTTTACGGTCGGTCGGACAACTTCCGACCGATGATTCCGAGTGACGCGGTGGGGCTGTTCGCCGGGGCGATAGCGCTCGGTGCGATTCACGGTGTCGAACCCGGACACGGCTGGCCGGTCGCGGCGAGCTACGCCCTCGACCAGTCGAACAAGTGGCTCTACGGCTTCGCGGCGAGTTTCATTCTCGGTCTCGGCCACCTCGTGAGCAGCATCGCCATGGTGCTCGCGTTCTTCTTCGCGAAGTCGTACTTCGAACTCACGGAGGTCAACGAACCGCTGTCGGTCTGGGGCGTCGAAGTCGGCGGTCCGGTAGGTATCGTGGCCGGAGTGTTGTTGATTCTGCTCGGGGTGCGCGAGTATTTCCACGGGCACAGCCACTCGCACGTCGGTGACGGTCGCGAAGGCGACGAGTCGCACGACAGCGACCATACTCACGACCACGACCACGGACACACTCACGACCACGAACACGACCACGAACACGGACACACTCACGACCACAACCACGACGCCGACCGGAGTTTCCTCGACAAAGTCCGAATCGCCCTCCCCTTCGTCGGGGGCCACGAACACGCCTCCGCGGACGACGCGGCCGACCGCGGCCTGTGGGGAATCGCGTGGTTCGCGTTCGTCCTCGGGTTCGCCCACGAGGAGGAGTTCGAAATCATCGCGCTGTGCGCCGGGTCGGACTACTGCCTCTCGCTGATGACGACGTACGCGCTGACGGTTATCGTCGGAATCGTGGGGCTGACGCTCCTGCTCATCGCGGGATACGAGCGCCACGAGGAGCGGGTCGAGCGATACACCGACTACCTCCCGGCGTTCTCGGCGGCCGTGCTGATACTCATGGGCGTCGGGTTCGTCGCGGGAGTGTTCTGAGTCCGGGGGTCCACAGCACCGGCGACAAATTACAGCAGGAAAATCGCCATATTTAACGGTGATGAGAAGTCAACTTCGAGTATGTCAGATGGTTCAGGTTTCAGCGTCGGCGGCAAACAGTTGAGCGCCGCGCAGGGCGGACTGCTGTTCCTCGTAATCGGACTGGGAGCCAGCGGCTTCGGCGCGTACGACTACGTCCAGCAGTCCGACGCGGTGAACGAGGCGGTCGAAGTCGACGCCACGGTCGTCGAGACCGGCGTCGATTCGGTCAGGGGCGGTAGTTCGCCGGGCGTCGATTACAAACCCGAGGTGACTTTCGAGTACGAGTACGACGGCGAGACGTACACCGGAAACAACGTCTTCCCGGCCACGATTAGCCGGAACTACGATACGCGGTCGGCCGCGGCGTCGGTGCTGGAGGGGTACGACGAAGGCGAGACGGTGACCGCGTACGTAAACCCCGACTCGCCGGGCGACGCGTTCCTCAAGGACGAGAAGTCGAACAGTCCGCTCCTGTTCGTCGGAATCGGCGGTCTGTTCGCCGTGGTCGGTGGCTCGTCGCTCTTCAAGTCCGTCAGAAGCGGCCGGTAGCGCCGTCTCCGTTCTCAGTTCGCGAGCGTGGTGAACCGATGCACGCCCTCGTCGGTTCCCGCGACGATTACGTCGTCGCCGTGTTGAAGTCGGAACTCCGGCCCGACGCTCGTCACGACTTCCCCGTTGCGCTCGACAGCGACCACGGTAACGCCCGTTCGGGCACGCACATTGGCCTCCGCGAGGGTCTGACCCGCGAGTTTCGGGGCGGAGGTCCGGACGATTTCCACCTGCTTGTTCATCGACATCACGTCCTCGTCTTCGAGGATAGTCGAGGCGAGCATCCGACCCGAGACGGTCGCGAGCGCCAGCACGTAGTCCGCGCCCGCCCGGTAGATTTTCTGGACGCTCTCGGTCTCCTCGGCGCGGGCGAGCACCTCGACGTCCGGGTCGAGGTTCCGAACCACGAGCGTTCCGAAGCCGGTCAGCGTGTCGTCGGCCAGCGTCAGCACGACCGTGCGGGCGTCGTCGATGCCTGCCTCGCGGAGCGTCTCGGGGTCGGTCGCGTCACCGATGACGTCCACGCCGGGCTTGTCCTCGATATCGATAGTGGTGTACGACATGTCGGCGGCCGCGAGTTCCCCGGCGACAGTCGAACCGACCTCGCCGAAACCGACGATGAGGACGGTACCGCTCCGAGACGGGCGGACCTGCGAGCGCGTGAGGTGTGTGAGGCGGTCGAGTTGGGCCGGGTTGCCGGTGACCAGTAGAATCGTTCCGGCGGCGAGTTCGAAGTCGGGCGACGGCGGCGTATCGAACTCGCCGCGGACCCACGCGCCGACGACGTTCACGCCCGCTCGCTCCCGAATACCGCTCTCGGCGAGCGTCTGGCCCACGAGGTCGCTCCCGCGCTGGACCGGGATTTCGGCGACCTCGAACTCCTCGCCGATTTCGACGGTCGCGTCCGACGGGGAGCGACCGTCCCGCGAGTCTCTCAAGTTCCCGTCGAGTTCGGCGGTGACGCTGGTCGTGACCTTGGCGGCGAGGCTCTCGCCGAGGAGTTCGCGCGGCGACAGCACCTCGTCCACGCCCGCGAGTTCGTGGTAGGCTCCGAGTTCGGGGTCCTCGACTACGCTGACGACTCGCACGTCCTCGGCGGCCTCGCGGGCGGTGAGAACGATTCCCACGTCCACCTCGTCGCTCGCGTCGGCGACGAGCGCGGACGCCTCCTCGACGTTAGCGTTCAGCAGGGTCTCGACCGATTGGGGGTCGCCGTGGACGACCCGGTAGCCCGACTCGTAGAGGTCGGTCGCGCGCTCGCGGTCGGGTTCGACCACGACGTACTCGACGCCCCACGATTCGAGTTCCGCGACGAGCGCCTCTGCGCGCGGCGAGAAGGTGCAGATGACGACGTGGTCCTCGACGTCCTCGACGCGAGTCGGAAGCGTGGTCGAGAGCGCCTCCTCGAACAGCGGCACGATGAAGACCGGGAGCGCCATGAAGATGAGCAGCACGCCGGTCAGGTCCATCAGGACGACGAACGCGGTCATCTCGACCGACTCCCACGGCGCGTTCGACCCGTAGCCGGTCGTGGTGAACGTCTCGACGACGACCTGAAGCGAGTGGTGGAACGGCTGTGGTCGGTTCTCGAACGCTGACATCCCGTAGTCGTACGCCACCGAGAAGCCGAGGATGACCGCCGCGAGCGTGGCGAGATACGAGACGGTCCGGCGCTGCCACGTGTCCATCAGGAGGTGATTTCGGTGTCACGCTTAAACGTGTTCGGGAGTTCGGGCACACTTATTACCTAGTAGTATAACCTAGTGATTCATGACGCAGTTGCGAGCGGCGAGACGCGGAATCGTGACCGACGAGATGAAACGAATCGCAGAGCGCGAACAGGTGGAACCCGAGTTCGTGCGCGAGCGAGTCGCCGAGGGGCAGGCGGTGATTCCAGCGAACGTCGAACACGACCGACTCGACCCGATGATAATCGGACGCGAGTTCGCGACGAAAGTCAACGCCAACATCGGAAACAGCGAACCGGAGAGCGACGTCAACGGCGAACTCGAAAAGCTCCACGTCGCGGTCCACTACGGCGCGGACACCGTGATGGACCTTTCGACGGGCGGGGATTTGGACCGAATCCGGGTGGCGAACGTCGAGCGGTCGCCGATTCCGGTCGGGACCGTCCCCATCTACGAGGCCGTCAAGCGCGCCGAGAGCGTCGAGGACATCACCCCGGACCTCCTCCTCGACGTCATCGAGAAACAGGCCGCTCAGGGCGTCGATTACCAGACGATTCACGCGGGAGTGCTGATGGAACACCTCCCGCTGACCGACGGGCGCAAGACCGGCATCGTCTCGCGAGGCGGGTCCATCCTCGCGGAGTGGATGGAGCGAAACGAGAGCCAGAACCCCCTCTACACCGAGTTCGAGCGAATTTGCGAGGTGTTCGCGGAGTACGATGTGACGTTCAGCCTCGGCGACGGACTTCGACCGGGATGTCTGGCCGACGCGAGCGACGACGCCCAATTCGCGGAGTTGGAGACGCTCGGTGAACTCACACGAACCGCGCGCGACCACGGCGTGCAGGTGATGGTCGAGGGACCGGGGCACGTCCCGATGGACCAGATAGCGGCGAACGTCGAGCGCCAGCGGGAGGTGTGTGACGGCGCTCCCTTCTACGTCCTCGGTCCGCTCGTGACCGACATCGCACCGGGCTACGACCACATCACCAGCGCAATCGGCGCGACGGAGGCCGCCCGCGCCGGGGCCGCGATGCTGTGTTATGTGACCCCGAAAGAGCACCTCGGTCTGCCCGACGCCGAGGACGTGCGCGAGGGACTGGCGGCCTACCGAATCGCGGCCCACGCCGCCGACGTGGCGTGCGGTCGCGAGGGCGCGCGCGACTGGGACGACGCGCTCTCGGAGGCCCGGTACGACTTCGACTGGGAGCGCCAGTTCGAACTCGCGCTCGACCCCGAACGCGCCAGGTCGTACCACGACCAGACGCTTCCGGGTGACAACTACAAGGAGGCGCGATTCTGCTCGATGTGCGGCGCGGAGTTCTGTTCGATGCGAATCGACCAAGACGCCAGAGACGCGGGCGAGATGGACACACTCGGCGACGAGACCGACCTCGCGAACTCACCTGCCGCGGAGGTGAATCGTCCACCCGTCGGAGTCCACGAATCGAATGGAAGCCGCCAAACCGACCGCGACTCCGAGAGCGAGTACCCCGCGACCGATGACTGAGCGACCCCGCGACTCACGAGAACGATTCAGTCTCGATACTCCTCGACGGCCACGACGGCCTTCGTCTCCTCGTGGGTGAGGTCGCTGTCGTTAGACACGACCGGGGCACCGAGTTCTCGGCCCGTCGCCGCGATTAGTCCGTCTGCCCCCGCGAGAAACGGGCCTTCGTCGGAGATTTCGGCGGCGATATTTCCGGCGAGTGCGGCCGTATCTTCGTCGGTTTCGTAGACCTCACCCCACGAGAGGTCCGCCTTCGCGGCGGCCACGTCGCCGTTCGGGGCGTTGCCCTCCCCGACGAGGACTTCGGCGTACGCCGGGGCCGGAAACACGAACGTCTCGTCGTCGTTGGCGAGCAGATAGTCGGCAGCCGAATCGACGCCGTTCAGATAGTCGATGAGAAACGTCGCGTCGAGAACTTTCATTCTTCACCGAGGTCCGCCATCCTGTCCTTCGACTTCTGCTTGGTCGCCTCACGCTTGCGACGTACCCGCTCGGCGTGGTCGTCGTCCCACCGGCCGAACCCTGCGAGGAGGTCGCGGTCGTCGTCCTCGAAGACGCGTTCGAGAACGTCGTTGTAGGATTCGCCTTCACGTCGCCGTCGCTCGATTTCGCGCTTGACAGTTTCGCTGATACGAATCTGCTTGTTCGCGGTCCCCATGTCGTGTCAACGTTCGCGTTGACATCACTTCAGCGTTTTCCCGAACGATGCCGTCACTCCACGCGCTCTAGAACCACGCCGTCTTCGAACCGACCGCGCTCGTCGGCTTTCGCCTCGCGAAGTTGTTCCAGTTCGTCGGGGTCGAACCCCTCGGCGTCCCGAATCGCGGCGACGACTTCGAGCACGTCGGCGAGTTCCTCGGGGTCGGCGCTCTCGCGGAACTCCGCGGCTTCCTCACAGAGCTTTTCGCGGAGTCGCTCGCGGTAGGCCGTTCCCTCGGCGAGGTGGGTCACGGGCGTCTCGTCGTTCTCGCGGATAATCTCGGGAATCCGGTCGCGGACGAGTTTGTCGTACTCGGTCACGCGCTCGTCTGCGCGCGGGCGAATCCAAAATATTTCGATTCTCAGACGGCTTCGACGCCCTCGGCTCCCGACTGGAGACACTCCCTGACGGGGTCGGCGAGGACGTAAATCTGCTTGCGGGCGTCGGGGATGTACACCCGCTCTTCGACCACGCCGTCGTCTTTCAGCCGTTTCATCGAACTCCGGACGGTTCGGGGCGAGAGCCGGGTTCGCTCGCTGAGTTGGCCCTGCGTCAGGGGTTGGTCGGCGTATTCGAGCACCTTTACCACCAGCTTCGCGCTCGGCGGTGCGTCAGGGTCGAGACAGTCGGACATTCACTCGGAGTATGTCGCGCCGGGGGATTATACGTTTGCTAACCCCAGTGAAACGAGGTTACTTCGAGGTAACCGCCCCGCGCGTTTCGACGTCTGACTGTCGGCGCGGACAGCGAAGAACGGAAAATCGAAGCCGGTTACGCCTCTTTGAACGCCACGCACCGAGACACGCTCGACTCGCCGCCGCGGAACCGCCACGGGAACGTCCCGATTTGGACCCGCTCGTTCAGGAGTTCCTCGGGGACCTGTGCGTTCTCGACGTGAACGATGCCCTCGGGGAACAGTTCGGTGTGCATGAGCTGATACCCCTCCGGCGGGAAGATTTCGTCCAAGTCGTCCACGCCGAGGTGGTCTGCGGCCTCCGCCGCGAGTTCGGGACGCACGTCGCGGACCACCGTGTTCATCGGGTGGTCGGCGCTCCCGCAGTCGAGGATGAGGTAATTGAGGTTCTTTTCTTTGCACCAGTCGGCGAACTCCTGATTCGGTCCGGGGTGCTTGCAGAAGAACGCGTGGGGGTCGGCCTCCTCGCGGTGCCACGCGTACTTCTGATAGCCGGTGTGGACGAACAGGATGTCGCCCTCGCGCACGTCGGCGACGTCCTCTATCATGTCGCTGGTGTACACGTCGTAGTCGCCCACCTTGTCGGAGATGTCGGCGACCACCGCGTCGCTCACCAGTTCGTCGAGCGGCATCGACTCGATGTCCCGGCCGTGGGCGACGAAGTGCTTCTCGCCGTCGAGGTGGGTGCCGGTGTGGTTCATGAACTCTATCTTCTGGCCGTTGACCTTCTCGGTGTCGAGGCTCTTCTCGTACCACACCTTGGGGTTGTCGTAAGTCGGCCACGCGGGCGTGTCCTGAGACCACGGCTGGGTCAGGTCGTACATTTCGTATCCGTCTAACATGTCGTGAACACCTCTGAATTCTTGAAAGGTCGTGGCAGGGACTTAAAGCTTCGTGGGGGTACCGTACTAAAACGCCGGTTCGGGTGCGGAGACCCTCGACATTGGTATGGGAAATCACGCCAAGGTTTATAACAGTCGTACGTGAAGTTTCGGATTCACCGATTTCCCGACTCGATTCGGGACGCTTTCGGCGAACTTCAGGCACTGCTCGCAAACCGCACACGAAACATCCACGATATGAAACCCGCACCGTTCGAATACCACCGACCGACGACCGTGGCCGAGGCGGCCGACCTGCTCGCCGACCGCGACCACGCCGAACTTCTGGCCGGAAATCAGTCGCTCGGTATCGTGATGGCGAATCGACTCGCGACCCCCGACCACCTCATCGACCTCAACGCGGTCGAAGACCTCGATTACGTCGAAGAGCGCGCCGACGGCGACGCCGTCGCCGTCGGCGCAATGACCACCCACCGGACTATCGAGCGTTCGGGCCTGCTCGCAGAGCGCCTGCCGATGCTCCCCGAGGCCGCCGAGCAAATCGCGGGACCGAGCGTCCGGAACCGCGGTACGCTCGGCGGAAGCGTCGGCGAGGCCGACCCCGCGGGGAACTACCCCGCCGCGCTGCTCGCGCTCGATGCGACCCTCGAACTCGTGTCGGCCGACGGCGAGCGCGAGGTCCCCGTCTCCGACTACTTCATCGCGTACATGTTCACCGACCTCGGCGAGGACGAGATTATCGCGGCCGCGAGGGTACCGACCGAGCCGTTTCCGCCCGACAGGACCGGGATGGCGTTCCTCGAACTCAAGCCCGCGGCCCAGACGTGGCCGACCGTCAGCGCCGCGAGCGCGATACGGGTGGACGACCCGGACGCCACAAAGCCGGTCGTTGAGGAGGCCCGTCTCGCGCTGGCGAACGCCGCGGACGTTCCCCTCCGCGTCGAGGAGTGCGAGACCGCAATCGAGGGCGAACCGCTTTCCGAGGAAACGCTCGCGGCCGTCGCCGAGGCGGCGACGGCCGCGGCCGACCCCGCCGACGAGATGCACGCCGACCGGGAGTTCAAGTGCGAGGTCGCGGGCGAGTACGCGCGGCGCTCGCTCGCGGCCTCGTACGACCGCGCGACGAACGGCGAGACCGATACTGACCAACTGTAACCATGATGGAATTTGACGGCGAATTCGAATCCGACCTGCCCCGAGACGAACTGTGGAGCTACTTCACCGACCCCGACGTGCTGGCCGAGTGCGCGCCCGGAACCGACGCCATCGAGTTAGAGTCGCCCCACGAGGTCACCGCGACCATCTCGGTCGGCGTCGGGAGCGTCAAACCCACCTTCGACGTGGAGATGGTGGTCACGCGCGCCGACCGACCCGAACTGCTGGAGATGCAGGCCGACGGGAGCGCGTCCCGGAACGCGTTCGACGCGGTCGCCGAGATGAGCTTAGACGAGCGCGACGACGGCGGGACGACCGCCTACTGGGCGGCCAAGACCGACGTATCCGGCATGATAGCGAGTCTCGGCCAGCGAGCGTTGGGGAGCGTGACGAACAAGCTGGTGAACGACTTCTTCGAGGACTTAGAGGAGAAGGCGCGAGAGGGCGAACCCGCGGAATCGAAACTGGAGGGCAAGCCCGACGCGGAAGCGTCGTTGGAGGATTGAGTTCGCGGCGCGCGGAGGGCCATCGACGACTCGGCGACGTCGGATTCGAACTCAAACTCGAACTCGGACCCGAATCCGGACGCCGACGCGGTGTTCGAGTATCACAACGGTTTTACAACCGAGTTCGGTATCGGATTTTATGACGTCCTTCGAACTGAACGAGGAACTCCTCGCCCGCGAACTCGCGGGCGAGGAGTTCGCCGTCGCCGTCGTCACCGCGACCAAGCCGGACTTCTACAAGCAGGCACCGCTAGTGAAGGCGGCCGACGAGCGCGGCCTCCCCTGTTTCGTCCTCCACACCGGACAACACTACGACGACGTGCTCGGCCACGGACTCGCGGAGTACGACGTCGAATCCCACATCGGCGTGGACATGCGAATCCGCGGCGGCCTCTCGGAGAAGACCGCCGACCTGATGACTCGCACGAAGTCGGTCGCGGAGTACTTCGAGTCGGAGTTCCCCGACACGACGATTCTCCCCGTCGTTCACGGCGACACGCACGCGGCGGGCGTCTTCCCGCAGGCGTGGGCGTTCGCCACGAACCAATTCGTCGCCCACAACGAAGCAGGGCTTCGCGGAATGATGCCCTCGTTCGACAACGTCGAGGACCCCGAGGCGTTCGTCACCGACCAGTTCGAGGGCGAGTGGACGCTCAACCGCGCGGAGCCGTTCCCCGAGCAGTACGACACGTTCGTCGGGAGCGCGGCGTCGATATACCACTTCGCGCCGGTGGAACGCAACCGCCAGCACCTCCTGAACGAGGGCTACCCCGGCGAGTCCGACGGGGTCGAGCGCATCCCGGTGGTCGGCAACTCCATCGTGGACGCCATCGAGGCGAAGCGCGACCCCGACCTCGACGAATCCATCTTCGACATCTATCCGGCCCTCGAAGCGCGCGACGACTGGATTCGAGTGGACATCCACCGACGGGCGAACCTCCTGCCCGAGCGATTCTCGGCCATCGTGGAGGGCGTCGTCGGACTGGTCGAAGACGGGTACAACGTGAACTTCGTGGAACTGAACGCGACCAGACGGGCGCTGAAGAACTACGGCTACCGCGAGCGCCTGCTCGAACTCGACGCGGAGCGCGAGAACTTCCTCTTTACGGGCCTCTGGAAGAAGCACGCCCACGTCTACGAGTTCCTCACGTCCGGCCAGTGCTTCGCGGAGTTCACCGACTCCGGGAGCATGCAGGAGGAACTCAACGTCATCGACGAGGCGCTGTGTCTCACCGCGCGATTCAACACCGACCGCCCGGAGACCGTGATGGACGCCGAATCGAATCTGCTCGTCCCGCCGACATCGGGCAAGGGGGTCCGCGAGATGATAGAGTACGTGTACGAGACCGACGCGGTTCGCGACCGCCTCGAATCCAACGAGAAGCTGTACGGCGAGAACGTGAGCCAGAAGATAGTGGAGTTCCTCGACGACCGGCGAGACGATTCGGTGTTCGAGTGGGCCCACGACCGGGCCGGGTTCGCGGGCGACGACCGGGCGTTCGACTATCTGTGATATCCGAGTAGGTGAAATCGGAGTGAGCAAGGAGGCCAGAGGCGTGAGGTTGCGGCGTCTCCGAGGCTCAAACGATAGCTACCCTCGCTTCGGATACGCCCCCGTTGTGAGACGGTACCGAACTAGCTTCTACTTGAGCACGAATTGTCCGAAAACGGTGACGTGATGCTCGCGGAGACGGTACTGAGCTAGCTTCTGCTTGAACACGAATTGTCCGAAGACGGCGACGTGATGTTCACGGAGACGGTACCGAACTAGCTTCTGCTTGAGCCTAGGGGAAACCGCACAGCACCGCGACCACAGGCCTCACACCTCCCCAGCCTCCTGCGGTCCTCGCTTCGCTGCGGTCCTCGTCCACCGTCGGACACGTCCGACGAGCCATCGGTCACTCCGTTCCCGATGACCTCGCGCGCTTGCGCGGCGCATGAACGCGCCGCGCAGCACGCGCCGAACGCACAGACGCGCCGAACACGCAGACGCGCCGGACGGAGTGTGAAAACCGACGAGCGACGGAGTGGAAAGCCACTGACTTCGAACACGGACAGAATCAGTAACAAACGCGAGACAGACACGGACCGAAATCCCGCTACTCGTCCTCCCTCTCCCGAATCCGCTCTCGCACCCGGTTCGGCGTGAACGGAATCTGGTCGGCTTGCACGTCCAACGGCTCCAACGCCGCGTTTATCGAACACGCGAGGCTCGCCGGTCCGTCAATCATCCCGCCTTCTCCCGTGCCTTTCGCGCCGGTCGGAGTGAAGGGCGACGGCGTCTCGGTGTGGTCGAGTTCCATCTCCGGGATGTTCTCGATGGACGGCAGGCGGTAGTCGAACATCGTGATGGCCTGGGGCTGACCGTCGTCGGCGTAGCCGAACTCCTCCAGGAGCGCCGCGCCGATGCCCTGCGCCAGACCGCCGTGGGCCTGCCCCTCGACTATCGTCGGATTGAGTTGGGTGCCGCAGTCCCGGAGCGAGTAGAATTTCAGAATCTCGACCTCGCCGGTCTTGGCGTCCACCTCCACGATTGGCGCGTTCGCCGCGAACGCCGCGGTCGGGTACACCGGGAGCTTTCTGGCGAGCGCGTCGTCGAACTCCTCCAAGTCGGTCGCGGGGTGCTGGTAGTCGTAGCTCGCGCGGGTCAGTCGGTCGTCGTCGGGTCGCTCGCGGTCTCGCTCCGCGAGCGCCGCGAGCGACAGGCGCTCGCCGCCCGCGCGTTCGACCGCGCCGTCGCGGTAGACCACGTCTCGGTCGGGGCAGTCCCACACCTCCGCGGCCAGGGTTTCGAGGTTCTCGGTCAGCGCCTCGCCGAGACCCTTCGCCGCGCCCGAGACCATCACCGCCATCCGCGAGGCGGCGGTGCCGTACTCGGTCGGGGCCTCGACGCTGTCGAGGTAGCGCACGTCGATGTCGCTCGAGAGGACGCCGAGTTCGTCGGCAAGCAGTTGGGTCACGAGCGTCTGGTGGCCCTGTCCCGACGAGTCGGTGGCGAGGAAGGCCCGCACCGTCCCGTCCGGCCGGATTTCCGCCCGGAGGTGTTCGGGGAGTTCGGCCACGTCGTCGCGGTCGCGGTCGGCGAGTCTCTCCCGATTCGAACGCTGGCGGTCGGTCCAGTCCGACCCCGAGACGCCGGGTTCGATGTGGACCGTCGGGCGCGCGCCGCGGTACTTTCCCTCCGCGCGCTTGGCTTCGACGACCTCGGGGTCGAGCAGGCCGCCGTCGCGCTCGTCCTCGATTTTCTCTTGGACGTGCGCGAGCGCGGCGGGGAAGTCGCCCGAGTCGTAGATGTTCTTCGACGGGAGTTCGTAGGGCATCTGGTCGGACTCGATGAGATTCCGCCTGCGGAGAGCGTCGGGGTCCATTCCGATTTCCTCGGCGGCCTCGTCCACTATCATCTCCAACGCGTAGAGATGAGCGGGCACGCCGAATCCCCGGTAGGCTGTCTGACAGGTCTTGTTCGTCAGCACGAGGTCGTACTCGTACCGGGCGTCCTGCACGTCGTAGGCGTTCGTGAGGACCGAAAGCGGCTTGAGGACCTGATTCACGGGGTAGCGCGGCCACGCGCCGAAGTCGTCCACGAACCAGAAATCGAGGCCGCGAATCGTGCCGTCGTCGTCCACCGCGAGTTTCACGTCGTACTCGCGCTCGGTCGAGTGCATGTCGCCGCCCTGCAGATTCTCGATGCGGTCCTCCACGAACGCGACCGGTCGATTCAGTTCCTTGCTCGCCATCGCGGCGAGACAGCAGTAGCGGTGAATCGCGATTTTCGTCCCGAAGCTCCCGCCCACGTCGGGCGGCACGTCGAGGTTCACGTCGTCGGGGTCGTAGCCGAGCGTGTCGTAGACGGTGTCGTCCACGAGGGTGTGAAGCTGGATGTTGCAGTCGATGTCGAACGAGTCCGAATCGTCGTCGTAGTCGGCGACGACGCCCGCGGTTTCGAGCGGGACGCCCGAGATTCGACCCCACGAGTAAGAGCCTTCTACGACGTGGTCGGCGTCCGCGAACGCCCCGTCGGGGTCGCCGAAGGTGAGTTCCTCGTGGTCGCCGACGTTGGTTCCGAAGTCCTCGTGGACCAGCGTCTCGTCCTCGCGCGCGCCCCGGGGGTCCACCACCGGGTCGAGCGTGTCGTAGCTCACGTCCACGAGGTCCACCGCGTCCTCGGCGACGTACCGGTCGTCGGCGACCACGACCGCGACCGGTTCGCCGACGTAGCGCACCTTGCCGTCGGCGAGCGACCACTCCTCGAAGCCCGTCAGTCCCGCAGGCATCGGGTTGTAGTCGGCCTTGATGTCCTCGGCAGTCAGCACGAGGTGACAGCCGGGGTGGTCCTCGGCGGCGCTCGTGTCGATGGACTCGATTTCGGCGTGGGCGTGGACGCTCCGGTAGAGCGCCATGTGGAGCGCACTCTCGGGGGCCTTGTCGTGGATATACTCGGCTTCGCCCGTGAGGATGCGGCGGTCCTCGACGCGGTTGAGACCGCTCCCGGTGAATTTCTCGGAGGTAGCGCGCTCTGACCCCCGGGCGTCGGCCGAGGTGGAGCCGTCGGCGTCGGAGTCGGGACGGGAACTCATCGGTCGGCCTCCGTCTCGGTCGCTCCGTCGCCCGTCGCTTCCTCGTCGTCTGCCGCTCCTTCGTCGTCCGCTTCGCCGTCCATCCGGTCGGCGGCGCGAAGCACCGCGTCGTAGATGTTCTGATACCCGGTACACCGACAGATGTTGTCGGCGAGTCCGTCCTCGATGTCGTCGCGGTCGGGGTCGGGTTCGCTGTCGAGGAGTTCCTTGGTCGCCATCACGAAACCGCTGGTGCAGAAGCCACACTGGAGCGCGTGTTCCTCGTGGAACGACTCCTGAATCGGGTGGAGCGCGCCGTCGTCGGCCAGTCCCTCGACCGTCTCGATGTCCGCGCCGTCGGCCTGGACCGCGTAGGTGAGACACGACTTGACGGCCCGGCCGTCCATCAGCACCGTGCAGGCTCCGCAGACGCCGTGTTCGCACCCGACCCGAACGCCGCGCAAACCTCGGGCGTCCCGGAGGAAGTCCGAGAGCTTGTGACGGGGTTCGACCTCCGCGGTGACTTCCTCGCCGTTGACCGAGAGCGCGATTTCCTCGGTCGGGTAGTCGAGCGGACCGGATATGTCATTAACACTCATGAGAGATGTTGACATTCTGCTGGGTGGTGCTTAAACGTTGTCCCGAAATCGCAGACTGAAGGGAGCTGTGCCAGCGCGACCGGTCGGGTCGAGCGCCGCTCGACCCGACCGGATTGCGAAACCATTAGCCCGTCGCGTGAGAAGAACCGGGCAATGAGCGACCTACTGGTGCGGGCCGCCCGCGGCGAGCGAACCGAGCGTCCCCCGGTGTGGCTGATGCGCCAAGCCGGGCGGTACATCCCCGAGTACCGCGACATACGCGAGGAGTACACCTTCAAGCAGGCCATCTCGACCCCCGAGGTCGCCGAACGCATCACCCTCCTGCCGTGGGAGCTGTTCGAACCCGACGGCCTGGTGATGTTCTCGGACATCCTCACGGTGCTCGAACCCCTCGGTCTCGACTATCACATCGAGAGCGGCGTCGGCCCCGTGGTCGAGAACCCCGTGAACGGTCCCGCGGACGTGCCCGCGGGCCACGCGGACGTGCGCGAGGAACTCGGTTACGTGGGTGCCCTGCTGGAACGCCTGCAGGCCAGCATCGGCGACGAGACCAGCATCATCGGCTTCACCGGCGGCCCGTTCACCCTCGCGGCCTACGCGGTGGCGGGTCAGCCAGCCGGGAAGAAACAGCTTCCCATCCGAAAGTTCCGGGTCGAGCATCCAGACGCCTTCGCCGACCTGCTCGAACGCTTCGCCGACGTGGTGGTCGAGTACGTCGAGTACCAGGTCGAGGCGGGCGCGGACGTGATTCAGCTGTTCGACACCTACGCCGGACTCCTCACGCCCGACGACTACGCGGAGTTCGTCCAACCGCTCCACCGGCGAATCCTCGACGCGGCCGACGTTCCCACCATCGTCTTCGCGCGAAACCCCGGCGGAAAGCTGGATTTACTCGCCGACTCGGGCGCGGACGTGGTGAGCCTCGACTGGACCGTGGACATGGCCGACGCCCGCGAGCAGTTGGGCGAGACGCCCGTGCAGGGCAACCTCGACCCGACGTACCTGCTCGGCGATAGGGAATTCATCCGCGAGCGAACCGAATCCGTCATCGAGAAGGCCGGACCGAAGGGCCACATCCTGAACCTCGGTCACGGCATCAATCGGAACACGCCGGTCGAGAACGCGCAGGCGTTCGTGGAGACTGCGAAGCAGTGGGAGTGGTGACACTCACGCTGAAGTTCGAACAACCGGAATACTCATACCATATGTATTTCGATATATTCTCATGTACAGAGGAATTGCAGCGGAAAAAAGGACATATTTCGAACAGGACGTGGAAGGCGTTCGCAGTAGAGGTCAGTAGACGTGGGTCGTGGTTCGCACGACCGGTCGCGGGCGGTACTATTGACTGTCTGTCTTCTCTTCTCAGCGATAGCGTGGGTTCCCGCAGGAAGCGCGGCCGCGGGGAACGTTTCGTATTCTGACGCCTCCGTGACTCCGACTTCGCTGTACACCGGGAGTACGGTCAACGGAAGCGTCGTCGTCGAGAATACGGGGGGCGGAACGGAGACCTACAACGTCTCGCTGACGCTCGACGGGAGCGTCGTGGCGTGGGAGAACGGGACGATTGAGGCCAGCACGACCAAGCGCGTCTCGGTTCGGAAGACGCTCGAAGAGACCGGCGGCCGAACCGTCGCCGTCGCCGCAGGAAGCGCGAGCGCGACCGAAACGGTGACAGTGAAGAACGCCAACGCGAACTACCACGGCGGGGCGCGAAATCTCGGACACTATCCGGACCAGCAGGGACCGACGACCGAACCCGAGGAAGCGTGGAGCATCTCGGAAGGGGTCCCCCACGTGATGCAATCGACCATCGTGGACGGGACGCTGTACACCGCGTTCCACAATGGTGGTAACCTCTACGCGCTCGACCCGGAGACGGGCGCGGAGAAATGGAGCGCGAATCCCGGCGGCACCGAGGGTTCGACGTGGACGACGCCCGCCTACGCCGACGGCGTCCTCTATCTCGGGAGTAACGACTACAAACTCCACGCTATCGACGCCGCGACCGGAAACGAACTCTGGCACTACGACACGCAGACCAACGTTCGCTCGGCCCCCGCAGTCGTGGACGGCGTCGTCTACGTCGGGAGCAACGACGGCAACATGACCGCGGTGAACGCCACCACCGGCGAGAAAATCTGGAATTACGAACTCTATCAGCCCGTTCTCGTCGAATCGAACCCGGCGGTCGTGGACGACGTGGTCTACTTCGGGGGCAACGACGACAACGTCACGGCATTGAACGCCACCACCGGCGAGAAAATCTGGAACTTCACGCTCCCCGACGAGAGCCAGTCGGACCCGACTGTCGCCGACGGAACCGTCTTCATCGGGAGCGACAGCAGTATGGGGGAGACATCTGGAGACGGTACGATTCACGCGCTCGACGCCGAGACGGGCGCGGAGGACTGGAGCTATACGATGGCCGGAGACGTGGACTCCGGACAGGTCTACGCCGACGGCGTCGTCTACGCCGCCAGTCGGGGCGGCGACCTCGCGGCGCTCGACGCCGCCGACGGGAGCGAGGTCTGGACCCAATCTGGAACCGATTTCCGAGGCGCGCCGGTCGTCGCCAACGGCGTCGTCTACGTCTCGGACTTCGGAAACACGACGGTTCACGCCTTCGACGCGGATACCGGCGACCAACTCTGGGAGTACGACTCACCGACGGGCACGCTGTACCCCACACCGCTCGTCTGGGACAACTACGTGTACTACGGGTCAGGCAGTCACTTCTACGCGCTCACACCGCCCGCGCCCTCGATTTCGGACGTGAGTGCGACGAACCCCTCCGGGCAGAATCTCGCCGTCGAATTCAATTCCTCGGTGGCACTAGCGAGTCTCTCGGTGTCGGTGGACGGGCCATCTTCGACGACGTTCACCGAAAACGACTTCAGCGAGTCCGGGAGCGGTCCCTACACCTACACGCTCTCGTCCGAGTACGAGACCGGTGCGGACGGTGAGTACGAGGTCTCGGTCGATACCGCCGAAGACGCCGACGGCGCGGACGGCGCGACCGGCGAGTCCGACAGCGTGACAATCGACACGACCGACCCGACCGCCGACGCCGGAAACGACCAGACCGTCGCGTTCGGCGATACGGTGTCAGTGGACGCGGGCGGGTCGGCGGACAACCTCGGTATCGCAGACTACTCGTGGGACTTCGGCGACGGGAATACGGCCACGGGTGAGACAGCGACGAACGACTACGCCGATACGGGCGAGTACACGGTCACGCTGACGGTGACGGACGACGCGGGCCACACCGACACCGACACGCTGACCGTCACAGTCGAGGATAAGACCGACCCGACTGCCGACGCCGGAAACGACCAGACCATAGACGAGGACGCCGCGACCTCGTTCGACGCGAGCGGTTCGTCGGACAACGTCGGCGTCACGGGCTACGCGTGGGAGTTCGGCGACGGAAACACCGCGACCGGCGCGACTCCGACTCACACCTACGCCGACCCCGGAACCTACACCGCCACCCTGACCGTTACCGACGGGGGAGGCAACACCGACACCGACTCTCTTACCGTCACGGTGGAAGACACGACCCCGCCGACCGCCGACGCCGGGAGCGACCAGACCATCGACCAGAAGACCGCGACCACCTTCGACGGTAGTGGCTCGACCGACAACGATGCCATCGACAGCTACGACTGGGACTTCGGGGACGGAAACACCTCAACGGGCGCGAATCCCACCCACACCTACGCCGCTCCCGGTGACTACACCGCCACCCTCACTGTTGCCGACGGTGCAGGCCACACCGACACCGACACGCTGACCGTCACAGTCGAGGACGCGATTGCGCCGACGGTCGCCGCGGGAGGCGACAGGACGACAGACGAGGACGCCGCGACCTCGTTCGACGCGAGCGGTTCGTCGGACAACGTCGGCGTCACGGGCTACGCGTGGGAGTTCGGCGACGGGAACACCGCGACTGGCGCGACACCGAGCCACACCTACGCCGACCCCGGAACTTTCATCGCGAACGTCACGGTCAGCGACGACGCGGGCAACACGAACACCTCGGCGGTCACGGTGACGGTGAACGACATCACGCCGCCGACCGCCGACGCCGGAGCAGACCGAAGTGCGGACGTGAACGAGAACGTCGCGTTCGACGCCACGGACTCCTCGGACAACGACGCCATCGCGGCCTACTCGTGGGAGTTCGGAGACAACGACACCGCGACCGGCGCGACCCCGACCCACTCGTACGCTGAGTCGGGCACCTACACCGTGAACCTCACCGTCACCGACGACGTGGGGCACACCGACACCGAATCGCTAAACGTGACGGTGACCGCCCCTCCGGACAACTCGAACAGTCGGTCGCCGTCGAACTCCGGACCTTCGGATTCGGACGATAAAACGACGGAAATCGTCGTGAACGCGAGCGACGACGCCGACCGAAACGAAACCGATTCGGGGTCGTCGGTCGATGCGCGGGTTCGAAACGCCGAGGCCAACTCGACGGTCGCCATCGACCTCGGCGACGCCTCGAACGAGTCCGAGGAACCCGACGACGGGAGCGCCTCGGCACCGACCGACAGGGTCGAAAACGTCTCGGTGACGGGCATGGACATAAACGTCACGCGCTCGGGCGGCTTCACGCTGAACGTCACCTCCCGAAGCAGAACGCTGAACGGCACGAACGCCAGCGACGACTCCGAGCGAACTCCGGGCGAGCAGACCGCCGACAGACAGTCGGCCGAGAGTCTCTCGAAGACCGACCGCGAGTTCGCCAACGAGACGGGCGCGCGTTCGGCGGGGCAGGTCGTTGTGAACCACTCGATTAGCGACGACGACATCGACGGCGTGACCTTCACCTTCGAGGTCCGCAAAACCTATCTGGACGCCGTCGGCGACCCCGAGTCGGTGGCACTCTACCGGAACGAACAGGTGCGCTGGCGAACGCTCTCGACAGAGCAGGTCGCCGAAACCGACACCCATTACGTCTTCGAGGCGGTCTCGCCCGGTCTCTCGGAGTTCACCGTCGGCGTCTCCTCGCCGCTGTTCGAGGTGCGTGAAGTGGCTCTCGACTCGAACGACGCCTCGCCGGGCGAGCAAGTGGAAGTCCGAGCAGTCGTCGAGAACGTCGGGGCCGCCGAGGGCACCTACGACCTGACCGTCCGCGCAGACGGCGAGACCACCGAAACTAAGTCGGTGACCGTCCCCGCCCGGAGCAATCGGACGGTTACGATTCCGGTGGAGTTCGAAACCGCGGGCACCTACGACGTGTCGGCCGCCGGGAAGTCCGCGGGAGCAATTCAGGTCGAAACCGCCCGAGCGACGACCGAATCGGCCGCGACGACGACCGAACAGCCAAGCGAAGCGACGACCGAACAGTCAGGCGAAGTGACGACCGAAGCCACCACCAGCGAATCCGGATTCGGTTGGGCGAGGCTGCTGTTCGGCGTCGTCCTCGTCGGTGCGGGAATCGTCCTCTATCGGCGGCGGCAGGAGGACGGAGCAAACTGAGCAGACACAGCCGAGACGGTCGGGCGCGGAAATCCGAGCGCGCGGTTCGGCTATCCCGAGCGACCAATCGCACACACGGTCGTCTCGATTCCGTCGCCCGCGAAGTCGCTATTTTCGTCGTCGGGACTGTACTCGACCGTAACGAAATCGGCGTCGTGACCGACGGTGACGGCGTCGCCATCGACGCCGGGGTCGGAGCGCACGGCGGCCGCCACCTCGTCGGTGGCGTCGTTCGACTCGACGCGCAGGCGGAGTCGAATTCCGTCGTCGCTGGCGGGAACCCACCCGTAGACCTGCGTGACGGCGTCGTACGCGTCCGAGTCGGACGCCGTCGTGTCGTCGCAGGAGAACTGAATCTCCTCGAACGAGAACCGGACGGTCGCTTCCGACGGCGTGCGCTCGAACGAGTCCAACGTCGTCCCGCCGACCGGGTCGGCGTCGCCGTGCCACACGTCCGCGATAGTACGGACGACTTCGGGCGTGCCGAGCGCGAACTCGGTGTCGCCGAGGACCGCCGCGCTCGCGTCGTCGGTTCCGTACATCATCCGGTCCCGGTACGACTCCGAAGGAGTAGCATTCCCGCCTCCCGATTCGAGGACTTCGAGCAGTTCGTCGTCGGTCCAGTCGGCCCAGACGACCGCGCCGCCACCGTCACCGGTCTCCGAACCGACGAACGCCATCTTTCCGACCGCCTCCGGGTCGATGACGGACTGCGATTCGTCCCCGAACATCCCGACGAGCGCGTCAGGGAGGTCGTCGAACTGACCCGCGCCGAGCAGGGTTCGAGTCACGCCGTTCGCCGTATCCGATGACGCTATTTCGTCGGCATCGACCAACACGAGCGGGTCGCTCCCGGCGGGCACCGTCTTGGCGGTGAATCCCTCGGCACCGGGCGAGTCGTCGTCCGTCGCGAACTCGATTGCCGAAACGCCGACGATGCCGAGGCCGATTGCACCGACACCAGCGGTGAGTACGGTTCGTCGGGAGGGCTGATTCGAGGACACGTGGTAGCTGTCAGAGCGTACATCAATAAGATTAGCTTCCCATTCGTCGCCTCGCTCGCCAACCGCCGGAGAGTGACTCTCGGCTACCGAAGCGCGCACACCACGCCTGACGTCCCCTTCGCGAGCGAGACGCCGGTTCCCACGAACACTGTCTCCCCGACCGGCGCGAGGCCGCGAACCGCGCCCTCGGTGTCGAACGCCCACTTCCGTGAGCCGTCGGGAGCGAAGGCGAGGAGGCGATTCTGCGCGACTCCGGGCGTATCGTCGTCGGCGGAGGTCCCTGCGAGGACCGTCTCGCCGCCGACTGCGACCGACGTGACCCAGTCGCTCGACTCCCAGCGCCACCGCTCGGTGCCGTCTGCGAGCGAGCAGGCGACCAGCGCGTGGGAGCGGGCGCGCTGTTTGCCACGCCGAAACGAGAAGAAGCCCCGACCCCGACGGACCGCCGGAGAGCCAGTCACGACGGGATACTCGCCGTCCGAAAACTCGACTGCGCCCCACTCGCGCGTCCCGGTTTCGAGGTCGAAGGCGTACACGCTCTCACCGCCAGAGTGGGAGGGAAGGCCCTGCCCGACCATCGCTCGGTCGGCCGACACCACGGGCGGACGGAGGCTTCCGCCGCCGCGTTCGTCCCACTCGACGGGCGGCGATTCCCGAGTCAACACGTCGCTGATTCGGCGGGGTAGATACCGACGCACGCCGCCGCCGGACGCGAACAGCGCGCCGTTGGCGACCGCGGGGAGTCCGCCGTCTGCGGTCCACTTCGTGTCACCCGAATTCGCGGCGACCGCGGTCAGGTGGTAGTGCGACCCGGCGAAGACGGTGCCGTCGAGAGCGACGAGACCCTCCACGTCACCGACCGCCTCGCGCCATCGGCGCTCGCCGGTCTCGGTGTCGAAGGCGGTCAAGCCGCTCGATTCTCCGCGCGAACTGCCCGCGTAGAGCGTTCCGCGCCGAAGCGCGAGCGCGGACCCCACCACGTCGGAACTCCACGCGAGTTCGCCGTTCGCTCGGTCGAGCGCGGCGACACCGGAACCGCCGTCTTCGACTCGGCCGCCGACGTAGACGCGCTCGGGGCCGACCACGAGAGACTGGACGTGTTCGACCGGTCGCGCGCGCCACGCGACGGTCGGGTTCGAAGGCGGAGAGGCGTGCGGATTCGAGGCCGCGTTGCGGAGGTCGTAGCGGTCGTGGGGCCACGTGCCGATAGAGGGCGTCCACGCATCGAGGGGGCCGACGCCGATTCGGGTCGTCGCGCCCGCGACACCCGCCGTGCCGATTGCGACGCCGCCCGCGAGAAGTCGGCGGCGCGTGAGTTCGGGGACCATCGTTCGAGCCGAGACGTGTCGGGGGAAAAGAAGCTTCGATGCGCGACCTTCGACGGACTTACCGCGCGGCCAACTCCTCGGCCACCGACTCGGCCTCCCGAATCCGAGACGGCACGCCCATCCGGGCGGTGTAGTTCGTCGCCAGTCGAATCCCGTCGGGCAGATTCACGTCGTCCAGCGCGGCCCACGAGTCGTCGTACGCCGGGAAGCCGCGCCCGAGGTGGTGGACTTCCACGACCTCCGCGGGCGCGCCCGTGACTTCCTCGAACTCCCGACTCGCGACCTCGCCGAGGTAGTCGTCGCTCTCGGCCAGAATCTCGGGGTCGTGCATCCCGCCGAGGAAGACCGTACAAACACCGTCACTTCGCTCCGCTCGTGACGAGCTCGCACTCGCTTCGCTCGCGCGAACCCCCCGGTCGAACATGCTCGCGTTCCACGAGACGCCGAGGGTGCGAAGGTCCTCGCCGAAGCCGACCTGATAGCCGAGCGCGTCGGGGTCCACGTCGCCCTCAGCGAGGTCGGCCCGGAGATAGACCATCGCGAGCGGATTGTAGGTCAGATTGCGAAGCGCGTCCGCTGAGTCGGGCGCGAGGTCCGAAACGAGGTCGGCGGTCAGGTCCGCGGGCGTGGTCAGCACCACGTCCGAAACGTGGGTCGTTCCGTCGGGCGTTTCGAGTAGCCATCCACCCTCGCGCTCGTCGTCACGGCCGTCCGCTCCGCGGACGGCCGTGACGGGCGTTCCGAGCCGAATCGAGTCGGCGTGCGCCTCCGCGAGCGCCTCCGGCAGTCGCTGGAGACCGTCGTCGAACGAGATGGCGGGCGGCGTCTCGCGGTCGCTCGCCGCGCGCTTGAGCGCGGTCTTCAGCAGACTTCCGTCGCGGGCTTCGAGCTTTAGCAGGCCCGAGAGCGCGTGTTCGACCGGCATCGCTTCGGGGTTCGAGCCGTAGATGCCGCCGAACAGCGGGCCGAGCAGATTCCGGTAGGCCTCTCGTCCGAACTTCCGAGTGAACAGTTCGGCGGCCGATTCCTCGGGGTCGCCGGGGGCGGTGAACGGTTCGGAGAGGACTTCGCGCTTGGCGTCGGCCGAGAGCAGGTCGGTCGTCGCGAACTCCTCGGGAGTGAACGGGGCCTGTCGGAGCTTTCCGTCGGCGTAGACGCGAATGTGGAGGTCGGGGTCGGCAGTTCGAACCTCCGATTCGAGGTCGAGGTCCCGAATCAGTTCGTCGATGTGGTCCGTGCGCCGGATTCGCTGGGGTCCGTATTCGAGCAGGTGGCCCGCGACGCGCTCGCTCCGGACGACGCCGCCGGGGTCGGGCGCGGCCTCGAACAGTTCGAACTCGACGCCCTCGCGGTCGAGATAGTGGGCGAGCGCGAGACCGGTGACGCCGCCGCCGACGATGCCGACCGCGGCCGCTCGGCCGCGGTCGGCGTGTCCGTCTGCCGTCATCGCGGCGCGTTCAGGCACATCGCGCCGGGTGAATCCGAGCACTGGCACTGTCGGAACTGGTAGTAGCCGGGGTCGAAGTCGCCCACGAACGGTTCGGCGAGGTCGGCGAGGACGTCCGAGAATCTGTCGTCGTCGTGGGGGACCGGCACCCGGTAGAAGTCGAGACCGAGTTCCGCCGCCTCCTCGGCGAGTTCGTCGTCGAGTTCCGAGAGCGTCTCGCTCTGTTCGTGCATGAAGCTGACCGGTTCGACCACGACGCGGTCGGCCTCGACGGTTTCGAGGGCGTCCTCAACGTCGGGTTCGGTCCACGGAATGTCGCGGTTCTCGTGGTTCTGGTAGCCGAGCGTGTACGACTCGACGCCGAGCTTTCGGGCGATAACCTCGCAGAACTCGGTGACGTAGGTGTCGTATCGGCTCCCTTCGTCGAGGTAATGGCTCGGCGTGCCGTGAGCCGAGTAGAGGAGTTCGGTGTCGTCGTCGGTCAGGTCGAGGTTGTGAGCGTCGGCGAATCGGCGGACGTTGTCGGCCCGAATCTCGTTGTAGAGCGGGTGGCGGTGCCAGCCCGTGATTTCGGCGACCGACACGTCCCAATCGCTGTCGGCCACCGCATCCGTCATCTCTTCGAGCGAGGCGACGGTCGTGGAAGCTCCACAGAGCGGGTAGACCGGAAGCCCGACCAGTTCATCGACGCCATCGTCGCGGGCGGCCTCGACCGCGTCGGAGATGAACGGCTCGGTGAACTGCATCCCGAGGTAGGTCTTCACGTCGTAGCCCCGGTCGCGGAGTTCCGCGCCGAGCGCGTCGGCTTGCGCCTCCGCTTGCGGATTCAGCGGGGAGCCGCCGATTTCCTCGTACTCCTCGATGAGTCCGGGCGCGCGCCGCTCCGCGAGCTGGCGGGCGCGCTCGCGGGCCTCCTCCTCGGTGTCGGCCTCCTCCAGCGAGGCGTTGTTGAGGAAGATGCGTTCGAGATACGCGACGACGTTTTCGCGGGTCGGTTCTGACGGCTCGCCGAAGTTGAGCAGGACGACCCCTGTGGTCATGATAGAACCTTGCGATGGCAGAGTGTAATAGCTGTCGCTTGGACCGCGGAATCGGCGGAAAATCGCGTCGGTGTGTCAGGATTTATAGTCGTCCAGCGTAACGATACGTCTGACGAGCCAGATGACGCTTGCATCAATTATCGACGACGTGACTGGGAGCGCGCGCACCTTGACCGTCTACAATCACAGAAACCCGGACGCCTTGGACGCCATCGAGCGCCACTTCTCGGTTCAGAACGTCGAAGTCGAGCAGGCGGACGTGCCGGACGCCCCCCACAGTTTCGCGGTGCTCCACGACGACGGGGAGTTCCTCGCGGCGTCGGGCGTCGAGGACCTCCGGGCCGCGGTGTCGTTCGAGACGGGGCTGGTCGAGAACACCGACTTCGAGGCGCTCGACCGGCCGGACGTGCTCGAACACGTCAGCGACACCACGTTCTCCGACTACGGAAAGCGCAGGATGATTCTTGCGTCCCGCGAAATCGAGGAGCGGGCGTGGCGCGCGGGCGGCGGCGAACTCCGCGCCGGTTTCCAACACCTCTCGCTCCTGCGCGACCAGTGGGACGTCTACGCCAAACTCGCCGACCAAGGCGTCGAGGTCCACGTGTACGGCGCTCCAGATTGGGAACCGCCGAAGACCGAGCGCATCACGGTCCACGAGTCCGACGCGCCCGAGATGCGAGACGCGTGGTTCGTGGCGTTCGAGTCGTCCGACGCCACCGACTGCGCGCTCGTGGCCGACGAGCGCGAGCCGAACGCGTTCGAGGGGTTCTGGAGCTACGACGAGGAAATCGTGGCCGACGTGTTCGACTACCTCCGAACCGAGTACTGACTCCGTAGCGCTCTATAGCGGTTCCCACCCGACCCGAGTAGTTGTAAGATAGAGTGAAGTTTAGTGCGCCCGAACTCGGCGTATGGTCACGGACGACGCGGACGAGATGGTCACAGAAAACGCGGCCGAGACGAAGTCCGACGAAATCGACCGCCTGTTCGGGTCGCGTCCCCACATCCGGGTGTCGCGGCTGACCGAGGGTGACCGACCCGGCGACCCATCCGCCGACCGTGTCGCAGAGCGCCCGTCGCGCACGCCGGACGACGGGACCGAACCGAAGGGGACCCGCGATTAGAGGTACGACTCGAACACGTCGGCCCGGAGGCTCCCGTGGACGGTTTCGAGCAGGGTCTTTAGATTTTCGGCGTCCTCGCGGTTGTATCGGACGAGTCTGTCGAGCGCGGCGTCGTCCCCGCGGCGGTCGTAGCGGTGCCAGAGTCGAACCGCCTCGCGACCGTCCACATCGTCGTCCGCGCGGCCGATGCCGACCTCGCGCTCGATGTTTTTCAGCCCGCCCGAGAGACCGACGCGCTTGCAGAGGTACATCAAATCGAGGTGGGGCGTGGTCACGTCGAGGTCGAAGTTGTCTTCGAGAAACGGCTGGTCGAACCGCTTGCCGTTGAACGAGACGAGCATGCTCGACGCGGCGAACTCCTCGCGGAGCGCCTCGGCGGTGAGGTCGTCGCCCTGCACGTACGTCCGGGTGTCGCCAGCGCGGTGGAGGCTGACGGTCGTCACGTCGTTGCGCGCGCTGTCGAGACCGGTGGTCTCGATGTCGAAGAAGCAGGCGTTCTCGGCGAAGTTGTCGTAGGCCCGCCAGAGGCTCCCGCTCGGCAGATACTCGCCGAAGAAACTGGCGTCGGGGTCGTCGAGGTGGTCGCGGGCGTCGAAGATGAACTCCCGGACGTTCTCGGTCATCTTCGGACCGAGGAGGCCGTCTTCGAAGTCGTCCCAATGAGTGATGCCCTGCCGCCAGAGTGTTCGTTCGGTGGACTCCCCGACGCCGCTCGCGGGGATGAAACTGTTCTCCAATCGCATTGAGAGAGATGGGTTCGTCACGCCTTATAAATCTCACCGAAGCGGTCGCGCGCTCGGCGAATGAGTACGGTCACTATCTCGCCGCGCGAATGCGGTCAGTCGGCGTCCGAGAGGATTCGACCCCGTCCGTCTTCGTCCGTCTCGTGAAATCGCTCGGGCACGTACGGCCGAACGCCGTGCGGAATCATCGGGACGACCGCGGCCCACAGCTTCGCCAGCGGCTTCCGGAGGAGGGTGTAGCCCGCCGAAACGGCCAGCACCGCGAGGACGAACCACCGAATCGGGGCGTCGTGAAGCGCGAGCGCAGGAGCGGCGAGCAGGGCCGCGAACCCGAGGTCCTCGGGCGCGCCGTCGTAGCGAATCCAGCGCCGGGGGGCGACCCACCGGCTTCGGTAGTGGTCGTACACCGCCTTCTCGGAGGTCTCGCGCCACGGTTCGAGTTCGAGACCGCCGCCGAGCGCGTCCATCGTCGAGTGGAGCGCCGCGCCGACGAGGAACAGGCCGACCGCGACGGTTGCGGTTCCGGGGGCCGCGAGCGCGAGCGCGAGCGCGGGCACCGCGAGAATCGAGTAGTACACCGGGAAGTGGAGCGTCTTTCGGTGGCCCGAATAGAGGTCGAAGTCGGGGAACACGCTCCCGATGACCGCGGCGGCGAGTGCGACCGGACCGAACTCCGGAATGGCCTGCGCCACGGCAGTCGCTACGAATACGCCGACCAGCGCGTGCGTCGTCCCCATCATGTAGAAGCGATGTATGCACCGCGAGTATAAACCGATAGCGTCTGGGTTCGGCAGGTGGCGGGTGGCGAGCGGCGAGCGACTGTCAGTCACCGAATCGCCGCGGGAAGCCGGAGCCATGTGGGCGACACCATCGCGACCAGAATCGCCGCGCTCGCGAGCAGACAGAGCGCGAGACCGACGAACGCCGCGGTGTAGCTCGCAACGTCCGCGACGTAGCCGACGTACGCCGGGCCGAGCGCACCCACGCCGAGGTAGACGGTTCGAGTCGCACCCATGTCCCCGCCCATGCTCGCGTCCGGGAACGTCTGCATCAGGAACGCCTGCATCACGGGCGAGAACGCCATGAATCCGGTCGAGAACACCACGACCATCGCGAGTATCACCGGGCGCGAGAGGAACGCGACCACGCCCGTGATGCCGACCATCCCGAGCGTGAGCGACGCCGCCGCGACCGTGCCGTGGGCGGCACGGTCGCCGAGCGCGCCCGCGAGGGGCTTGACGAGGATTCCGACCCCGAACAGCACCGCGAACGCCGTACTCGCCAGCGCGGGCGAGAAGCCCTTGTCGGCCTGCAGAAACCCCGGGAGGAAGCTAATCGCGCCCTGCCACGCGAGCGAGTAGAGCGAGTAGACCAGCGTGAGATTCCGGATGTCGGGGTCCGCGATAAGTCGGCGCACCGTCGCGCGCAGGTCGAGGTCTACGCGCGCCACCGAGTACGGCTCTCGACTCCAGACGTGGACCATCGCGAGCGCGACGCCGACGAGCAGGACGACCGGGAGAAACGCGGTCTGCCACGTCGCCACCGCGAGCGCGGCGACCGCGACGCTGCTCGCGATGGCTCCGCCCGCGTCACTCGCGGCGGTCTGGACCCCGAACGCCTGCCCGCGTCGGGCGGCGAACAGGTCGGTGATGAGCGCCTTGGTCGGCGTCGAGTAGGTGCCCGCGCCGACGCCGACGAGTGAGGCGGCGACCACGAAGACGGCGTACTCGACGGTGACGACGAACAGCGCGAACCCCGCGATTAGCAGGCCGAGACCCGCGACTAGCATGGTCTTTCTGGAGAGGGCGTCCGAGAGCCGACCGCCGGGGTACTGGGTCAGCGCGTAGAACCCCCAGAGCGACGACAGCGCGAGTCCGGCCTCGAACGACGTGATAGAGAGGTCCTCGATGATGGCCGGGAGCATCGGCGCGAGCGCGAACCGACCCACGCTGAGTCCGACCCACCCGAGCGAGCAGGCGACGAGGAGGCGGCCTTCGTAGCCCCGAAACAACTGTTCGGCCTCGTCACTGCCCGACATACTCACATCCGAAGGTGGCCCTGCATTTCAACCCTGATTTGGCGGCAGAATGGTCGGAGTCGGTCGAAGTCGTCGCGACCGCGGAATCAATCAGCACCAGTCGGGGTAGTCGTCGGCCGCCATCTCGTCGATGGGGAACTTCGGGCGGCCGATTCGCCGGTAGTCATACTGGTGGGGGTCGAACGCCGCGATTCCGGGGCTGTTGACCGTGATGATTTCGCTCGCAATTGGTTCGTAGCTCGCCCGGTAGTGGTTGTTGCTCTTGACCGCGATTACGTCGAGGGTCTCGGGTCGGACCCCGACGTGTCGCCAGATTTCGGCGTCGAGGGGTTGGATTCGCTTCTCGGTCAGGATGACCGAGACGCCGTCGTCGCGCCCGCACCGGAAGAGGACGGTTCGCCCGAGATGGTTCTCGGTCCCGGTTCCCATCGGGCCGGTGTTCCGGAACTCGCCGTCGGTGATGGTGGCGACGTAGCCGTCCACGTCGCCGATTGGCGGCGTGAATCCGCCCTCGGCCTTCCCGCCGAGCGAGACGGTGACGCGCTCGCCGACTCCGGCGTCGAGACACGCCGCGACCGCCTCGGGGTCGTGGAGGAGTGCCATCCCGACGTTGGTCGCGCCGCGGTCGATGAGTTCGCGCAGGACCGCGGTCTCGTCGCCCGTGCCGCCGCCACCGGGATTGTCGCCGCTGTCGGCGAGCACGACGGGACCCGCCTCGGGGTCCTCGACGTGGTCGCTCCGGAGCGCCTCGCCGACCGCGTCGTGGGCGTCGAGGAACGACCCGACGAACGCCTCGCGCATCTCCCACATCTCAGCCGCGAGGTCGCGGGCGGCGTGCGCGGCGGCCGCGTCGTCGTCGGCGAGCGCGACGACCGAACACCCCATCGAGGGCACGTCGGCCTTGTGGAACCCCGGAAACACGCTGACCTTCGCCACGCCGTCGCGCTCCTCGAATCGGCGCGCGGTCGCCATCACCTCGGCCATCGGGCCGGCGCGGGTGTTCTGGAGCGGGCCGTAGGGGAGCATCGGCGGGCGCTCGATGTGAATCGACAGACTCCGGTTCTCGCGCATCATATCGACCAGAAGCTCCGTGGCGCGCCGCCCGGCGTCGGCGGTATCGACGTGGGGGTACGTCTCGAACGCCACGAGCGCGTCGGCCGCCTCGCACATCTCGTTGGTGATGTTGCCGTGGAGGTCGAGCGTCGCCACGATTGGCACGTCGGGACCGACGGCCTCCCTGACCGCCGAGAGGAGCGGCCCCTCGCCGTCGGTCCCCCCCTCGGGAACCATCGCGCCGTGGAGCGAGAGCGAGACGCCGTCTAGGTCGTCGGCGTGTTCGCGCGCCGCCGAGACGATTTCGTCGGTGTAGAAGTCGTACGTTTCGGCAGTCACCATCCCGCCGGGCGTGGCGGCGGCCGCGACGCTCGGAACGAGGTCGAGTCCGGCGGCGTCGGCGGCATCGACGATGCCGCCGACCGAGGTGTTAGTACCCCGGAGACCGGCGACGAGGTCCTCGCCGAAGAACTCCCGCCGGTCGGCGAACGACGACCTGTCGGTCGTGCCGACCGCGAACGTGTTGGTCTCGTGAGAGAACTCGCCCACGAGTACACTTTCGGTTACCATGTGCCCTCCTTGCACCGGGTGCGGTATAAGTCCGAAGGAAGGCGAACTTTGATACGCTCGCTCCCGGAATCGGGAGTATGCAGGAACGGAAGACGCCGACGCAGGGGTGGGCGAAGATGACGCTCGGACTGACGCTTCTGTTCGCAGTCGGGTCGTTCGCGTACTTCGCGCTCGCGGGCCAACCGCTGAGCGGGGCGATGCTGGCGGTTCTAGTCCTCGTCGCGGGCTACTGGGAGTACCGACGCAAGCGACAGGACGAGCAGATAGCCGAGCGCTACGAGGCCGAGGCCGAGGAACAGCGACAGAAACGACAGAAGTAGGCGGATTCGCGGGACCGAAGGAGGCGAGTTCGAGGGGGTCACTGGCGGGCGGTCGATTCACCCTCGGCGTCAGACCGTGTCTTCCCGTCCGCCCTCGTCCCTCCTTTCGGCCCCGTCCCTCTGTCCGGCCTCGCCCCTCCCTCCGAACGCTTCTCCCCGTCCGGTTCGGTCTCGGCATCCGACGCCACTTCGACCCCCGTGACTTCGAACCGCGCCCCGCCGTCGCGGCCCTCGGCCGCGACGACCGACCACCCGTGGGCCTGCGCGATTTCCTCGACGGTGGCGAGTCCGAGACCGGTCCCGCCAGCGTCCTTCGACACGCCGCGGTCGAACACTCGGGAGCGGTCCGGTTCCGGAATCCCGACGCCGTCGTCCTCGACGTAGAAACCGTCGTCAAGGGAACCCACCCGAACCTCGGCGAGCGACTCGCCGCCGTGGTCGATGGCGTTGCGAAACAGATTCTCGAACAGTTGCTGTAAGCGCGTTCGGTTCGCGAGTATTCGAACCTCGGCGTCGAAGCGCGAGTCCACGTCCCGGGTCTCGACCGTCTGCCACGCGTCGGCGGCGACCGATTCCAGATTCGTGGGTCGAGTTTCGCCGATTGCCTGTTGCTGGCGCGCGAGGGTCAGCATGTCCTCGACGATGTCCTCGATTCGGTCGAGTGCGCGTTCGGCCGCGTCGAACTGCTCGGACTCGCCGGTCTCGCGAGCCAGTTGGAGGCGGCCGTGCGCGACGTTGAGCGGACTCCGGAGGTCGTGAGAGACGATACTCGCGAAATCTTCGAGGCGGTCGTTCTGTTCGGCCAGTTGGTCGGCGCGTCGCTGAAGTCGCTCGCGCTGGTCCCGCAGACGGAGGACGCCCGCCGTGAGAACGCCATTCGCGAACGTACCGATTGCGACGCCGTGAAGCATGGTGTAGCCCGGTTCGGGCGGCACGTCGCCGTCCAGCCCCTGAACGAAGAGAATCCACCCCATGAGCAGGGTGAACAGCACCCCGCCCGAAAGGTGGCCGAGCGCGACGAGCGCCACGTCACGGTCGGCGAACGAACTGTAGTGGAGCCACCGACCGAACCCTATCACACCCGCCGCGACGACGACCGGGAGCAGAATCTCCGCGGAATCGACGACGATGCGGTCTCGGTCCACGTAACCGTAGGTGAGCGCCAACGCGAGCAGCAGTCCGCCGACGCCGACGACAGACCAGCGAGAGACGAACCGTTTCCACTCCATTCGTCTAGCGATGACCAGATAGATTAAAATACCATTCGGAATTCGTGTCGGACCGTCGCGACGAACTTAGCTGTCGCGGGCCGCCTCGCCGCGTCCCGCGGCGAGGACGGCCTCGGTCAGCACGTCCACCGCGATGGGAATCGTCTCCTCGTCTACGTCGAACGTCGCGGTGTGGTGGCCGGTCGGGTGGTCGGTACCGACGATGGCGTAGGCCGCGAGACCGCCGCGCTGTTGAACCGCGTCCATCAGGTAAGTGGCGTCCTCGCTCGCGCCGAACGACGACTCGGCGATGGCGTTCTCGACCGCGGGATGGTCGAGCGCGGCGTCGTGAACCAGCGCCGCGAGTTCGGGGTCGCTGTCGGACCGGGGGGCTTGCCCGCGCGTCGTGATTTCGGCCTCGCAGCCGTGCATCTCGGCCGCCGAGTGAATCACGCGCTCGACCTTCTCTTTCATGTACTCCATGAGTTCGGTGGTCTCGCCCCGGACCTCGGCCCCGGCCTCGATTCGCTCGGCCACGATGTTCGACGCGGTGCCGCCCTCGACCTCGCCGATGTTGACCCGGGTCGCGCCGTCCTCGTGGCGCGGGATGGCGTAGGCGTTCTGGATGGCGGTGCCGAGCGCCTGCATCGCGTTGTTGCCCTCGTTGGGCGCGAGGCCCGCGTGGGCCGACTCCCCCCGGAACTCGACGCCGACGCTGCTGACCGCGAGGGGTTCGATGATTCCGGCGACCACCTCGCCGGTCGGGTGGTTCAGGCCGACGTGGACCGCGAACAGCGAGTCCACATCCTCGATGTGTTCGCTTTTCGCCATCGGTCGGCCGCCGCCGCCCTTCTCCTCGGCCGGCTGGAGGAACAGCTTGAACGTCCCCGAGAAGTCGCTCTCCGCGACCGCTTCCAGCACCGCGAGGCCGATGGTCATGTGGGCGTCGTGACCGCAGGCGTGCATCGTGTCGTCGCGCTCCGACCGGAAGCCCTCGGCGACCGGGACGTGGTCGGAGTCTTCGGACTCCTCGCGGAGCAGGCCGTCGATGTCCACCCGGAGCGCCACGGTTGGTCCCTCGCCGCGACGGAGGACCGCGACAGCGCCCGTACAGTCGTCGAGTCGGTCGAGAACGTCGGGGTCGGCGCCGCGCTCGCGGGCCATCTCGCGCCACTCGGCGATTTGGTCGGCGGGCGGCACCGCCAGTCGCTCGCCGGGGTTCATCGCGTCTCGGCCGAGGTACAATTCGTCCACGCCGATTCGGTCGATTTCCTCGACCAGTTTGGCGGTGGTGTAGAACTCGCGCCACGCGGGTTCGGGGTAGCGGTGGAGTTCTCGGCGGAGTTCGCTGAGTCGGTCACGAATCGGGGTCGAAGGTGTGTCTGCTGTCATGGTTATCGTTCCTCCAGCGCGCGAATCAGTTTGTCGCCAGCGACGTTTCGGCCCGAAGTCGGGACCACGACGGTCTGGCCCGCGAGGTCGTCGCCCGCGCGGAGCGCGGCCGCGATGGCCGCGCCCGACGCGCCCTCGATGGTGATGTTCTCCTCGCGGAACATCGCGACCACGGCGTCCCAGATTTCGTCGTCGTTCACGGTTTCGAGGTCGGCCAGACGCCCGCGCATGATTTCCATCGTGAGCGCGAACGGGACGTGCGAGGCGATTCCCTCGGCGGTGGTATTCGTGCCGTCGCCGGGGTCGAGGTGGCCCTCGTGGAAGCCACGATACACGGCGTTCGCGCCCTCGGCCTGCACGCCGACGACGCGCGCGTCGGAAATCGCGCCGAGCGTCAGGCAGTAGCCCGCCGCGCCGCTTCCCCCGCCGACCGGGCAGAAGACGGTGTCCACGTCGGGGAGTTCGTCGAGCACTTCGAGTCCGGCGGTGCCGACGCCCGCCACGAGGTCGGGTTCGTTCGCGGAGTGGACGTACCGGTAGCCCTTCTCGGCCGCTTGATTCTCCGCCCATTCACGGGCGGCGTCGTAGCCCTCGCCGCGCTCCTCGACGGTCGCGCCCATTCGCTCCATCGACCGGACTTTGCCCGGGTTCGGGTCGTCGGGGACCGCGATTGTGACGGGGAGGCCGAACTCCCGGCCCGCGTAGGCGACGGACTGGCCGTGGTTGCCCGTGCTCGCCGCGATGAGGCCCTGTTCGCGGAACTCGTCGTCCAGTCGCGCGCCGAGCGTGATTCCGCCCCGGACCTTGAACGCGCCGGTCGGAAGGGTGTCCTCGCGCTTGAGGTACACGTCGGCGTCGAGTTCCTCCGAGAGGAGTTCGCTTCGCACGAGCGGCGTCTTCGGGAGATACTTGCTCACGATTCGTCTGGCCCGGAACACGTCCTTGGTGGTCGGCGGCGTGAGGTCGTGGTACGGAAACACCGTCGTCGCGTCGGGCGACTCGACCGGCTGGTACGTTGGGCCTGACATGGCATCACGTAGCTCTCGGCGGGCTATTAACGTTCAGGTTCCGGCGGGGTAGCCCACCTCAGGCTAACGCCGCGTTGAACGCCAGTCCGACGACGACGCCGGTCGCGACCACGGTCACAGCGTAGGTCGCCAGCAGCGTCCGGTCGAACAGCTTGTTGAGCAGAATCAGGTTCGGGATGCTCACGCCCGCGCTCCCCACGACGAACGCGAGCACGGTGCCGATTTGGACGCCCTGCTCGGCGAACGACGCCGCGACCGGGAGCATCGCGCTCATGCTCACGTAGATGGGCGCTCCGGCTATCGCGGCGATGGGAACCGCGAGGGGGTTCTCCGGGCCGATGACGGCCAGCACGACCGACGCCGGGACGAAGCCGTGGACGATTGCGCCGAGCGTCATGCCGAGCAGGAGGTACGGGAGGAGGTCCACGAAGAACTCCCGCGCGCCAGTCGCGGCCCGGCCGACGCGCTCGCGGTGGGACGCCGCGTTCCGCGGCGTCCCACCGCCGCACCCGGAGTCGCAACACGACTCCGAAGCTCCGGCGTCCGCGGTTCCACAGTCGGTGGGTCCACAGCCCGCGGTCCCGCTGTCCGCGGTTCCGCAGCTCGCGGTCCCACCGTCGGTAGCGACTTCCGAATCGCCCGACGAGTCGCCGTCCGGCGACTCGTCGGGCGCGAGCAGCGACACGTCCTTGACGTGGGCTTCGAGGTCGAGTCGTCCGATGACGATGCCGCCGACCACCGCGGCCACGAGCGTCAGGCCGACGTAGGCGGCCGCGACTTCGAGACCGAACAGTCCCACGAGCAGGATGACTGCGAGTTCGTTCACGAGCGGCGACGCCAGCAAGAACGAGAACGCGAGACCGAGGGGTGCGCCAGCGCCGAGCAGACCCGCGAGGACCGGCACGGTCGAACACGAGCAGAAGGGCGTGACTGCACCGATTCCGGCCGCGACGGCGTTCCCGGTCCCGCCGTCGTGTCGGCGGAGAATCCCCTCGACGCGCTCGGGCGGCATGTACTCCTGTAGGAGGCCGACGAGGAACGCCCCCGCGACGAACAGCGGAATCAGGACGACCGCGAGGTGGACGAAGAAGTCCCACGCGGCCGCGACGTCGCCAGTGAGCAACCCGACCATCTCAGTCCTCCCGTACCGCAACCGCGAGGTCGAGCACGTCCATGACCGCGGCGTCGGCGATGCGGTAGTAGTTCCACTTGCCCTTCTTGCGACTCGTCACGAGTCCCGCCTCGCGGAGTTTGCGGAGGTGGGTCGCGACCGTAGACTGGGGCGCGTCGATGAGGACCATGAGTTCACAGCCGCATCGCTCGCCGTTCCGGAGGATATCGAGCAGTCGGAGGCGGTCCTCGTTCGCGAGCGCCCGGAACACCGGATACTGGGACTCGACCGCGTCCTCGTCCGCGCGGTGGTCGAGGAGTTCCGGGATTTCCTCGTCCGGGTCGTCGTACAGGCGTTCGAGCGTCTCTCGGGCGTCGTCGGTCGGCGCGTTCGAATCGACATCACTCATATCGGGCTAGAACGATTCGTATTTACATAAACGTTTTCGTAGTGTGCAGTTGGGGCGGTTTCTTTCCGGATACTGCCGGGATATGTGCGATTCGCTCACAAATTTTATATCCGTAGGTCTCGATTCGTTTTCCATGGCTCCGGAATCCCAACTGCGTGCCGCAGACGCGAGCGACCGCGAGTACGCCGAGCGACTGCTCACCGACGAGGGTCTCCCGGTCGCGGACCTCGACGGGAAAATCGACTGCCTCCGAATCTGTGAAGTCAACGGCGAGCGCGTCGGCGTCGGCGGCCTCGAAATTTGTGGCGACTCCGCACTCCTGCGCTCGGTCGCGGTCGAGGAAACCGCGCGCGGAAACGGCTACGGACGAACCATCTGCGAGCGCCTGCTCGACGACGCCGCCGACGCGGGCGTCGAGTCGGCGTACCTGCTCACGACCACCGCGCCCGAGTTCTTCGACGCGCAGGGGTTCGCAGAGGTCGAGCGCGAGTCGGCACCCTTCGAGATTCGTGACACGACCGAGTTCGCGGAACTGTGCCCCGATTCGGCGGTCTGCATGGCGCGTGGGGTGGACGCGACCGAGGGGAATTCCGATACCGAGACCGGGGGGAAATCGGCGTGAGTTCCGAAATCCGACTCGCGACCCCGGACGATGCCGGGGCGATTCGAGACATCTACGCGCCCGTCGTCCGCGAGACCGCCATCTCGTTCCAAGAGACGCCTCCGAGCGTGGCGGAGTTTCGGGAGCAAATCGCGGACGACCGGTACCCGTGGTTGGTCTACGAGCGCGAGGGTCGGAATGAGTCTCGGGGCGGGACCGAGAGTGAAGTACTGGGATTCGCGAAGGCCGGACCCCACAAGAGTCGCGCGGCCTACCGGTGGGCGGTGGACGTGTCGGCGTACGTTCGTGCGGACTCGCGTAGCTCCGGGGTCGGAACCCGACTCTACGACGCGCTCCTCCCGGTTCTCAGTGCACAGGGCTTTTACACCGCAATCGCGGTTATCGCGCTCCCGAATTCCGCGAGCGTCGGTCTCCACGAGTCGATGGGGTTCCAGTCGGTCGGGACGTTCGAGTCGGTCGGCTTCAAAAACGGCGACTGGCGGGACGTTGGGTGGTGGCAACGCTCGCTCGGCGAGCGCCCGCCCGACCCCGACTCGCCGAAGGCAGTCGAGGGCGTCGATTCCGAGCGAATCGCGGCGGCAATGGAGGGCGGCGTGAGAGAACGGGACTGAGTCGCGAGCGAAATTCGACCTGCGAGGCGTGACCGGTAACGGGGGTTTCATGGTTCGCGATTACATATCCACGAAGCATGAGCGACGAACGCGAAGAAGTGTTGGACGCGATGGACTGGCTACTGAACCGATTCGAGAACGACGACGACGTCGCGTACGCCGAAGTCGGGGGCATCTATCAGGAGAAGACCGACCTCGTGGTGACCGAGGACGGGCCGCGGGAGAACACTGCATTCACCGAGACGGGGGTCTGTCTGCGAGTGTTCGCCAACGGGTCGGCCGACTACCGCTACTCGTCGAGCATCGACGAGGAGAGTCTGGAGGACGTGGCCGACCGCGCGGTTCGAAGCGGGGAGGTCCTCGCCCAAGACGACCCCGCACAGTTCGACGCCTACACCACCCACCGGGCGGTCCACGGCGGATGGGCGAACGAGCGCATCGACGCTCGCGAGAAGGACGCCAAAGTCGATGCGGTCGTGGACGGTCTCGAACCGGCCGACGACCTCGATTTGCGCCACGTCTGGGCCAACTACGCCGACGCCCACGTCGAGGCGTCGTGGGGGTCGACCACCGGGAGCACCGTCCAGACCACGACCGACCGAGCGCAGGTCACTCTCGTCCTCGACCTCGAAGACGGGCCGAAACTCGAACGTCACGCCGGTTCGACCCGGGGCGCGAAGTTCCTCGACACCCTTCCGGAGTTCTTCGACGGCGCGCTCGCCGACGCACGAGAACTCGCCGACGCGACCGCCGCGGAATCGCCGACCGGCGAACGGACGGTCGCGCTGAGTCCCGAAGCCGCCGCCCAACTGTTCCACTTCGTCTCCCACTACCTCGAAACCGACCACGGTTACATGGGGCTGAGTCCCTACTCGGTCGGCGACGAAATCGGTCCCGACGACCTCACCATCGAGGACGGCGTTCGAGCAGGGTCGTGGGCCGCGCTCGCGTACGACGCCGAACTCCGACCCACGACGCCGGTGCAACTGGTCGAGGACGGCGAGGTCACGCGACTCCTCCACAACACCGCGACGGCGGCCGAGGAGGAAACCTACCCCGCGGGCAATGCCGTACCGAGCCTCGGTTTCGAACAGGCACCACGAATCCACGCCCGGCATCTGGAGGTCGCGCCCGGCGACGCTGACCCCAAGCAACTCCGGGAGTCGGCCGACGTGTACGTCGAACGGTTCGGAACGCCGTGGCTCCGCGACGAGTTCGAGCGCGTCCAACGGACCGGAGTCATGCCCGCGAGCGTCCTCTACGCCAAGGACATCGACCGGAAAACCGTGGACCGGCCCGACCGAGGCTGCGCCGAACTCCCGGTCGCCGAAGGCTATCGGCTCGAAGACGGCGAGCGCGCGGGACGCGTCGATAACGTCGCAGTAGATTACGACCCCGACACCGTCAGCGACATCACCGACATCGGAACGACTCGCGCCACGGTCACGGGCGTCTGTGAGAAGCACAAATCACAGCTGCCGTGGGCGGTGAGCGCGCCCGGAGTCAGACTCCGAGCGACGCTAAAGGAACGGAACTAATCATCTAAAAACTGAAAATCGCCCAAAACCGAAGTAATCGTCCGTGAGTCGGTCCGTTTTCGAACCAGCCCTATTTTCGAACCGACTCCGTTTTCAAATCGAGTGCCGATTCGAATCGACTAGTCGTCGGCCGGAGCCGATTCCGAACCGTCGTTGGCCGCCGTCGCGTTCTCTGCGCGACCCCCGTCGAGTTCGGCGTAGGGGTCGTACCCCTCTGCGCTCTCGAACAGGTGGCACGCGATGTCCTGGTCGGCGCCGGTGTCGGACTTGGCTTCGAGCGGCGGCACCACTTGGTCGCACACGTCGCCGATGTACTTCGGACACCGGTCCTTGAACCGGCATCCGGTCGGCACGTCGATGACGTCGCCGACCTCGCCCTGGAGTTCGACGCGTTCGCGACCCACGTCGGGGTCGGGAACCGGCACGGCGTTGATGAGCGCCTGCGTGTAGGGGTGTTGGGGGTTCTCGATAATCTGGTCGGTCGGCCCCTTCTCCACGATTTTACCCATGTACATGATGGCGAGTCGGTCGCACATGTGACGCAGGAGCGAGAGGTCGTGGCTGATGTAGACGACCGAGAGACCGAACTCCTCGGTCATCCGGTCGAGCAGCGACAGCACGCCCGCCCGCAGGCTCACGTCGAGCATCGACACCGGTTCGTCGGCCACGATGAAGTCGGGGTCGAGCACGAGCGCCCGCGCGATGGCGACCCGCTGGCGCTGGCCGCCCGACAGTTCGTGGGGGTACTGGTCGAAGTAGTGCTCGGCGGGCATGAGTTCGGCGAACTCCAGCGCACGCTGGACCCGAGCGGTCTCGTTCCGGATGTCGTGGACCCGAAGCGGTTCGGCCACGATGTCGTACACCGTCATCCGGGGGTTGAGGCTCTCGAAGGGGTCCTGGAAAATCATCTGGGCGTTCTGGCGGAACTCCTTGATTTCCTCGTCGCTGGCCTCCGAGAGGCGCTTGTTGTTGTAGTGGATGTCGCCGTCGGTGGGTTCGTGAAGCTTCACCAGCGACATGCCGGTAGTGGTCTTGCCACATCCGGACTCGCCCGCGAGACCCAACGTCTCGCCTCGCTTGAGGTCGAACGAGACGCCGTCGACCGCGTGAACGTAGTCGGGGTCGTCACCGGTGACCGACTGGAGGAGACTCGCTATCCAGCCTTCGTCCACCTTGAAGTGCTTCTTCAGGTCGTCGACGTGAAGAATCACGTCGTCGTCGGTTTTACTCATTTAGTCATCACCTGCCTGTGCGCCAGCGTTCTTCGCTGCGACGGTGTTCTCCCACGTCTCGGGGTCGTCGGCGTACGGTCGAAGCTCCTGGTCGATGTCCTCGGCGTAGTGACAGTACGTCCGGAGGTCGCCCATCTCGTGTTCGGACGGGACCTCCTCGCGGCACCTGTCGGTCGCCATCGGGCACCGCTCGGCAAATCGACAGCCCTCCGGCGGGTCGATTAGCTCCGGCGGGTAGCCAGCGATGGAGAGCAGGTCCTGGTTCTCCATCCGGATGTTCGGGAACGCACGCTTCAGCCCGATGCTGTAGGGGTGGTAGGGGTTGTTGAAGATGTCCTCGACCGGTCCCTCCTCCGCGATTTGGCCAGCGTACATCACGATGACGCGGTCGCACGTCTCCGCGACCACGCTCACGTCGTGGGTGATGACCAGCATCGAGGAGTTTATCTCGTCCTGAATCTGGCTGATGCGCTTCAGGATTTGGTCCTGCATGATGACGTCGAGCGCGGTGGTCGGCTCGTCGGCCAGCACGAGCGACGGGTCGAGCGCGAGCGACATCGCAATCATCGCGCGCTGGCGCATCCCGCCAGAGAACTGGTGGGGGTAGTCGTCGGCCCGTTCGGGGTCGAGGCCCACGAGTTCGAACATCTCGGTCACGATTTCGTTCGACTCCACTCGCCCGGTCCCCGGTCGGTGGGTCTCGATGGCCTCCACGATTTGCTCGCGAATCGTGTACACCGGGTCGAGACTGTTCATCGCCGACTGGGCAATCATCGAGATTTCTTCCCACTTGAGACGGCGGCGCTGCGCGCCGTTCATCTCGGTGAGGTCGTCGCCTTTGAAGTTGATGCTCCCGGCGTTGATGTAGCCCGCGTCGGGCAGAATCCCGATTATCGACTTCGCGAGCGTGGTCTTACCGCACCCGGACTCGCCGACGATGCCGAGGTTCTCGCCCTCTTCGAGTTCGAACGAGACGCCGTCGACCGCCTGAGCGGGTCCTTGTTCCGTTTCGTAGTACACTTCGAGGTCTTCGACTTCGAGTAGACTCATTGTAGCTTGGGGTTAGTGATTTCTTCGTAGCCGCGGCCGATCAGGAAGCCGCTGATGACCAGTAGGCCGATGCAGATTCCCGGCGGCACGAACCACCACCACGCGCCGAACTGGAGCGCGGAGTACGCCCGCGAAGCCTGAAGCATCGTTCCCCACGACACGGTGTTGGGGTCTCCCAGACCGATGAACGAGACGCCCGCTTCGGTGAGAATCGCCCACGCGATTGCGAACGACCCGTAGAGGAACGACATCGGAAGCACGTTCGGTGCGAGATGTCTGCTGATTATGTGCCAGTCGCCCGCACCCGCCACTTCGGCCGCCTTGACGAACGGCCGTTCGCGAAGCGAGAGTGCTTGCGACCGGATGACACGCGCGGTCGAGCGCCACTGGAGAATTATCAGCGCGAAGATGATGTTCCAGAGGCTCGGCCCGAGCAACGCGACGAGGATGATGACCGTCGGGAGCATCGGCATCCCGTACAGGAAGTCGACGATGCGCATCAGCGCGTCGTCGATTTTCCCGCCGTAGTAGCCCGCGACTAGTCCGACCATCGTCCCGATGCCCGCGGTGAACACCGCCGCGATGAGTCCGACGAGGAGCGCGGCGCGCGTCCCGTAGACGAGCTGGCTGAAGATGTCGAATCCCTCGGCCGTCGTTCCGAGGAGATAGCCGCTGTCGGCTCCCAACAGCGACGGTTCGGCCCACTTCAGGATGATGATTTCGGCGTCTGACTCGTACTGGCGTTGGAGCGGCGGGTTCTCCGTAATGTACGGGGCGATGACCGCCACGACCATGAAGAACGCCACCATGAGCATCGAGAGCTTGACCGACAGCTCGTCGGTCAGCAGCCCCCAGTGCTCGCTTAGCGTCTCGCGCCAGAGTCGAGCCGTCCGTTGCCACCGATTTATCTCTTCGCCGGAACCGCCGTCGTCGATGTCCGTGAATATCGAGCCTGTAGTTTCTTCTTGTGCCATGATTCTAGTCGTAGGTCACCCGCGGGTCGAGGTAGCCGTAGGCGAGGTCGGCGATGAAGTTCAGGATGATGATGGTCGCGGCCAGCACCATGAACGTTCCCTGCGCGACCGGGAAGTCACGGCGGAGCACCGCACGGACCATCTCCCGACCGATACCGGGCCACGCGAACACCGTCTCGATGAGCACGCTTCCGCCGACCGCGTAGCCGAGCGCGATTGCTGCGGCGGTGACGATGGGCAACAGCGCGTTTCGCGCGGCGTGCTTGAACATGATGGTGCGCTCTTTGAGGCCCTTCGCCCGGCACACGTCGATGAAGTCCTCGGAGAGAACTTCTAGCATGCTCGACCGCATGATGAGCAGCGGGTAGCCCATGAAGTAGTACGCCAGCACCAGCGCGGGTGCTGCGAGGTGTTGCAGGAAGTCCACCGAGGTTATCATAGCGAAGAAGCTCAGATTCGCCGTCCCAGCGCTGGTCATCCCGCTCATCGGGATAACGCCGAAACCCGCGCCGAATATCCAGAGCACCAACAGGCCGACGTAGAACGTCGGGACGCTCCGCGCGACCAGCGCGACGATGACCGCGGTGCGCTCGAAGCGCGACCCGCGATACCATCCCGACAGCACGCCGAGCGTGATACCGGCGGCGTACGCGAGCACGAACGCCGTCAGCATCAAGACGAGCGTGTTCGGCAGGTACGTCGCAATTACTTCGCTCACCGGAGCGTTCGAGTGGAACGATTGACCGAAGTCCAGTACGACGATGTTCTGTAGGAACTTGATGTACTGGATGTGCATCGGTTCGTTGAGTCCGTAACTCGCGATAATCGCCTGGCGCGCCTCGGGCGTCATCGACGACGACACGATGTACGATGTCGGGTCGCCCGGCATCAGCCGGAACAGTCCGAACAGGACCGTCCCGACCGCCCAGAACGTCACCACGAGCTGGAGTGACCGTCTTACAACAAAGCTAGCTTTTCCCATGTTACTGATTTACGTTGTCCTCTGTCCTTCGTTCTTAAAAAATCTATCGGGTGTACAAACGCCCGATGAATCGTTACTCGCTCGGGGCGACGAGCATGTCGTCGTCATTCCACGAGTAGCCCGCTTCTTCGAGGCGGCTCCGAGCCGCCTCGGGACTCTCCTCGTACTCGGTCACGTCTTCGGTGTGGAGCGGACCGAACGCCTCCGAGACGAGGTTGAAGCCGACTTCCGGGAAGCCGAACAGGACCTGGTCGACGATGGGCGTCCGCGGAATCGTCTCCACGAGCGCCTTGCGCATCTGCGCGTCGTCGAGGTAGTCCTCGCGCTCGTTGGGCGTGAACTTCCAGAACGTCGCGGCCGGGTTGCTTTCGACCGTGATGACGTCTTCGTCCTGATTCTCGTCGAGGCTGCGGTCGACACGACCGAACGGCTCGTAGTTGAGGTCGCCGTTGATGAGGTTCTCCCACACGGTCGAGGCTTCGGGGATGATGCGCCAGAAGCGCTGCTCGAAGTCGACGGGTGCGAAGTGGTCCTCGAACTTCGTGAGACCGAACTCGCTGCCCTCGTTCCAGTAGTCGAACTGGAGCGGACCGCTGCCGACGGGCTCCTCGATGTTGGCCTGACTCGGCTCGTCGACATCTTCCCACTCGTGCTGGGGGATGATGGGAATCAGGTTCGCGACCGCGAGGTTGAACGGACCGAGCGGTTCGGACATGTTGATGCGGACCGTCTCCTCGTCGACGACTTCCGCGCCTTCGAGGTAGCTCGTCTGCGTCGAGTAGAGCGGGACCTCGTTGTCGTTGATGTAGTTGTACGTGAACGCGACGTCCTCGGCGGTGAGGTCTTCGCCGTCGTGCCACGAGTGGTCGGTGCGGATGGTGTACTCGATGGTGGTCTCGTCCACGCGCTCGAAGTCGGTGGCGAGGCTCACGTCGTGGTCGATTTCGCCCTCGTTGTTGAGCTGGACCAGTTTGTCGTACATCACGTTGAACTGGTAGACGTGCTTGCTCTCGTCGTTGTGGCCGAGCACGTTCATGGTCGAGAGCGTCTCGGGCCAGTAGCCCTTGAGGGTGTCCTCGTCACCCTGCATCTCGAGGTTAATCATGGTCCAGTAGGAGTTGTACCCGTTGGCCAGGTCCGACTGCCAGTTGTCGACCTGCTCGTTGTTGTAGATGGCCAACTGCGGCATGTGCGTGATGGGCATCATGGGCACGTCGTCCATCAGCGTCTGCTGGATTTCGTGGCACTGCTCGATACGAGTGTCCTCGTCGGGTTCCGCGAGGTAGCTCGACATCAGCTCGTCCACGTCGGGGTTCTCGTAGCCCGAGTAGTTCCCGTCGCCGGGGTCGGTGTTGTCGGAGTTGAACAGGTTGTTCAGTTCCGTCACCGGCTCGGAGACGAAGAACGTGTGCCACGTCGCGAAGCTGTAGTCGTACTCCTCGGACACGCGGCTGAACAGGGTACCCCATTCGAGCACGTCGACTTCAACATCGAGGCCGATGTCGCCGAACTGGTCGGCGATGATGTTAATCGCGTCGTGTCGGGGCGGGTTGTAGCTCTGCGCGTTGTTGACGTACGTGTACGTCGGGAGCGTCTCGCCCGAGCCACCGTCGTCGCCGCCGGAGTCCTCGGTCGTCTCGTCGCCACCGGTATCGTCGCCACCGGAGTCTTCTGTCGTCTCATCGTCCTGACCGCCGCCACCTGAGCAGCCAGCCAGTGCAGTCATGCCGACCATGCCGCCCGCGGTGGTCGCTTTCAGGAAATCTCGCCGTTTCAAATCGTCTGACTTCGCCATGGAACGTGACATCGTTACACAAGCGCCTATAAAAACCTACCGATAGTTAAAAACGGCAGGAAGCAAATTGCCGAATATCGGCGTCGTAAGCGTCTAAAAATTATATTTTTCGGCCAATTTAATAAGGATTATCTATGTCCAAATGTGTTTCGGTACTCGAAGCGCGGAGAGGTTCGAACGCCGAACCGTCTCGTATGTCTCGACACCGAAACGAGCGACGAAAACACAATCACCGCGAGACGCCGCACGAACGCCGAACGTCAGGTGACCGACGGCGATACCAAGGCCAAACTCTGACGAGACGAGGCTACCGCTAACCAAATGACCATGTAGGTAGTCTCCCTTGCTCCAGTCGTCTTCAACGATGTCAACACTACCGACCACGCTCGTCGGCGACGCGTACACCAGCACCCACACGTGGGACCTGCTCTGTGACCTCGTCGATATCGACAATCGGATGGCGGGACAGCAAGGCGAAGCCGATGGGGCCGAGCTCGTAAAGGACGCCTTCGAGGAACACGGCTTCCGCGACGCGTCTATCAACGAGTTCGGCATTCCGGGATGGTGGCGCGGGTCGTGTTCGCTCACCGTCGAACCCGACCGGACCCACACCTTCGACGAGCGGTTCGAGATGGTCGAACTGCCGGGGACCCCGAGCGGCGAAGTGGACGCCGAAATCGTGGACGTGGGGGACGGCCTTCCGAAGGACTTCGAGGGCGCGGACCTCGACGGGAAAATCGTGATGGCGTCGAGCGTCACCCCCGACGACTACGGCCGGTGGATTCACCGAGCCGAGAAGTACGGCGCGGCCGCGAAGGCCGGGGCCGCCGCGTTCCTGTTCCGAAACCACATCGAGGGCTGTCTCCCGCCGACCGGGAGCATCGGCAACGAGGACGGTCCCGGCCCGATTCCGGCGGTCGGCGTCTCCAAGGAAGTCGGCGACCGACTCGTCCGGTACTGCGAGGACGGCCCGATAGACGCCGAACTCTCCGTGGAGTGTCGCAACGAACCCGCCACCTCGCGAAACATCGAAGCGGTCATCGGACCCGACACCGACGAGGAGGTCCTGCTGACCGCGCACGTGGACGCCCACGACGTGGGCGAGGGCGCGAACGACAACGGCGTCGGCACCGTCCTCGTCTCGGAGGTGGGCCGCCTGCTGACCCAAATCGAGGACGACCTCGAAACCAAGGTCCGCCTGCTCGTGTTCGGTTCGGAGGAGGTCGGCCTGTTCGGCGCGTACCACTGGGCCGACACCCACGACCCCGAGCAGGTCAAGTGCATCGTCAACATCGACGGCGCGGGCTACTCCCGGAACCTCGACATCCACACCCACGGTTTCGACGCCATCGGCGACGCCTTCGAGGAGGTCAGCGACGAACTCGGGATTCCCATCCGAGTGAACTCGGGTATTCGACCCCACAGCGACCACTGGCCGTTCGTCCAGAAGGGCATCGCGGGATGTCAGGCCCGCTCGACCTCCGAGGGGAGCGGTCGCGGCTGGGGCCACACGCACGGCGACACCCTCGACAAACTCGACCTTCGGGACTTCCGCGAACTCGCGGTGGGTCTCGCTGGCGGCGTCGTCAAACTCGCCGAGGAGGACCGTACCGTCGAACACAAGCCGGTCGCGGAGATTCGAGACGCCACCGTCGAGCAGGGCTACGAGGAGGGCATGCGAAACACGGATAGCTGGCCGTTCGACGACGTGGAATGAAAAAGCGGCCGAAGTAAGGCTCAATCGAAAACGAGCGACCGTTTTCGGTCGCTCGCACGTCGCTAGTTTACCGAGACAGCGACTTGTGGACGGAGACGCCGTCGTACAGGAGAGCGGCCCATCCGACGACGAGGACGACGCCCGCGAGTATGCGAACGAACAAAATCTCGTAAGTGGGGGCGGCGGTAGTGAAGGTGAGCGTCACGACCGTCGGAAGGGCAATACCGAACACACTTTCGCCGGACATACTCAGCAGAGATACACCGCCGAAGTGAATCCCGATTGGGAGCGACAGTTGCCCGGAGACGACGTACGCGAGGGCGAAGACCACCCCAAGTCCTGCACTGGTAAGCGCCGAGTGGATGCCACCGCCACCCGGTGGAAGAGGATGATAGAAACCAAAGACAACGAGGCTGGCGGCCGTCGCACCACCCACGGCGGGGAGCGCTCCCACGGTCCGCGCCGTCAATCCTTCGGCGAAGTTCCGAAGCAAGATGGCGCGGAAAACGACCTCCTCGTAGACGTTGTTCGCCAAAAAGTAAAACAGAACACCGGTGAGGACACCAATCGAGAGAAACGGTCCGAACGTGCCACCGTTCCAAGAAACGTCGAGCGCGAGCGTCGCGTACCCGCGAACCGAGAGGTACACAGCGACCACTCCAACCATCAGCACTCCGATGGCGACACCGCCGACCCAGTCGCGTAGCCATCCCAAAGACCAGTCGAATCCGTATTCGGCGTAGGCCCGCCCGTCCAATCGGGCGGCGACGATGAGCGCGATGCCGGCGGTTGCCATCAGAGTTAGTCCCATTCCGACCAACACCGCCAGCGCCACAGGGGTCGGAGGCGCTCCATCCGTTTCGGGGACCAAGGCCGAGAACAGTCCGAGGATGACGAGCAACTGGACGAGATACGAGACGACCAGGGGAAGTAGTCCCCGCCACGTCGCCCTGAGACGACCGTCCTTCGTCGTCACGGCCGCTCGCTCGAAGATGCGAGACACGAAGGGGATTGCCATGATATGAAAAGTTGGCAGTTACGAATCAAATACCTTTCTAAATTCGGACAGGTATGGTGTGCGTCGGGGTGGCTTCGGAGTTTCGACCGACAAGCAAAAGTTGCCGGAACATGTCGCTTCGACCAGCAATCACCATGCCCGAATCCCGAACCACCGAACCACGATTGGAGGACGGATGACCGAGACGAACGAAGCCCTCGTCGCCGAACTCGAAGACCTCGGCGTCGAGTACGTCTTCGGCTACCCCGGCGGCCGAGTCATCGAACTGCTGGACGAACTCCCCGAGACCGACATCGACGTGATTCGCCCGCGCGACGAGCGCGAGGGGAGCGTGATGGCCGAGATGTACGGCCGACTCACGCAGAATCCGGGCGTCCTCGCGGGACAGGGACCGTGGATTGGGAGCCTCGGCACCATCGGCCAGATGGAGGCCCGCCTGTCGTCGTCACCGATGGTCGTCCTCACCGAGGCCAGCGAGCGCGGCGACTACTCGACGCTCGCGCCGTACCAGCAGGCCCGCGGCGACTACGGCGGGCTGAATTTACCCAAAATCCTCGACGGCGTGACCAAGGAACACTGGTTCCCGCGCTCGCCGACCGAGACGCTTCGGAGCGTCCAGTTGGCGTTCAAACACGCCACCGCAGGAAGGCCGGGTCCTACCGCCGTGATTCTCGACGGGAACGCCATCACCGAGGAGGTGCCCGACGACCCCGTGCCGCCGGTCTGGAACGCCGACGAGCAGGTCCGGAACTGGGACGCCGCGCCGACCGACAAGGACGTGGAGACGGCCGCCGACCACCTCGCTGACGCCGAACGGCCGGTAATAATTTCGGGCAACGGCGTCCACGCCGCGCAGGCCTACGACGAACTGGAGGCGGTCGCGGAGGCCTACGGCGCGGTGGTCGTCACCTCCTACCTCGGCAAGTCCACGATTCCCGAGACCCACGACCTCGCGGGCGGCGTCATCGGGTCGTTCGGCCACGAAGGCGCGAATCAGGTGGTGAGCGAGGCCGACGCCCTCCTCGTGGTCGGATGTCGGATGAATCCGATGGACACGAACTGGCAAGCGCCCTCCTTCGTCCGCCCGGACGAGCAGACCATCGTCCACGCCGACGTTGACACCCGGAACGCCGGGTGGGTGTACCCCGCCGACGTGGGACTGATTGGTGACGCAAAAGAGAGTCTGCGCGCGCTCGCGAATGCGCGCTCGGCGGCGTCCGCGGACGCCGCCGAGCGCGCGAGCGAGGGTGAGGCGAGCGAGAACGACTGGGCGCGCGCCCGCGCGGCCGAGGCCTGCGAGTCCTTCCACGCGCCCGAGTGCGATTCGGACGACTCGCCCATCAAGCCCCAGCGCGCGGTGAAGGAAATCGAAGCCGTCGTGGACGAGGAGACAATCGTGACCGCCGACTCGGGCAACAATCGCTTCTGGCTCCTGAACTACCTCCAGACCCCGGCCGTCCGGACCTACTTCGGGTCGGGCGGCGTCGGCGGGATGGGGTGGGCGACCCCCGCGGCCGTCTCGGCCGCTATTACGACCGAGAAGGACGTTATCGGCGTCGCGGGCGACGGCGGATTCACGATGACGATGACCAGCGTCGAAATCGCGGTCGAACAAGGGGTCGCACCCACATTCGTCGTGCTGAACGACACCAGTCTCGGGATGGTCCGCCAGATGCAGGACGAGGACGGCGACATCGCAGGCGTGGAATTCCACGACACCGACTTCGTGAAAGTCGCGGAGGGCTTCGGCGCGGACGGGATTCGCGCGACCGCGCCCGACGAACTCGGCGCGGCGCTTCGGGAGGGGAAAGCGAGCGACGTGCCGACCGTCATCGACGTGCGAATCGACCGCGAGGAGGACATGGCCGAGAAATTACAGTCGTCGTTCTACGCCGAGGTCGGCGGACTTCACGAATAGAGCGTTATTTGTCATTACCTCGGGACTTCCGGCGTTCGTCCTTCCGTCTAAAAAACTCGGCCGGGTCGGTGTCCCCCTTCTCCGCGAGTTCCTTTGCAGACTGGAGCTGCGAGTTGACGATTTTGTGTTGCTGGCGTGCCCACTCCTCGTCGTCGTGGGTACGAACGTACTCGGCCCACTGTTCGATAAACGCTCGACGTTCCTCGGTAGCTCTGTCACTCCGTGGTGAGTTCGTCATAGTACTGCTTTACTCCGAATTTATTGAAAGACAGGAGAACGTTTCACCGCTCGAAATTCTTTCGGGAGCGGTTTACCGTCTCACGAGCGCCGTCAGTTTCGTCCTCGGACCACGAGCCGATACTGACTGGATTTTCCTCGTCGGCGCGTTTCGACCGGGAGGGCGTCTCGTCAGTGACCCGGATGTCGTCATCCATACAAATATTTGTCACGCAGAAGCGTGTAGTTGTTTCGCAACGAATCGCCCCTCGAGCGCGAAACCGTGACACCCTTCAGGACTCACTGCATTCGGTCAGCCAATGGACTCAGACCTCCCCTCTCCAGCCAAACTCGTCGCGGCCCACCTCGCGGTCATCACCGCGGTGATTCACCTCACGATGGGCCTGTACAACTGGGTTCGGTGGGCGAGCGCCGGATTCTTCATCCCGCGGGACCTCCGGTGGCCGCTGTTCACCATCTCGGCTCTCGCCATCGTCGTCGGCCTGTATTTGGCCGCGCAGAACCGATACCGAAGACCGCTCTACCTCGGCGGAATCGGGCTGATGGCGACGTACATCTTCGGCTACTTCGCGTGGCACCTCACCGGCCACCGACCGCTGTTGCTCTTCGGGCAAGGCTCTCAGCACGACGTGCCGACCGTCCAGTTCATCGTGGACCACCTGTTCGCCGGGCCGGTGGAGTTCGTCGCAATCGCCTCCCAAGTCGGACTCGCGGTGCTGTTGGCGTACTTCCTGCTGACCGAATCGGAGTGACGTCGGTTCAGTCGGCGTCCGAGCGCCGAATCACTCGGCTTCGACCGCACCCGCGGCCGCCTCGCTCTCCTCGCCGTGTCGGTGCAGGACGAACAGCGTCACGAACACCGCCAGCACGACGATTGCCGCGATGGCCGAGAACGTCACGCCGAGTCCCCGGCCTTCGATGAGCGCGCCGAACAGCGGCGGCGCGACCGAACTTCCGGTCATGATGCCGACCGTGATGATGGCGAAGTTCCGGCCGAGGTCGGCGCGGGCCGAGAGCAGGTCGGCGAGTTTCGACCGCGGCGGTCCCGCGAGGCTCCGGACGCCACCCACCACGAGCAGGCACGCGACCGCCGCGAGAGGCGGGAGCGTCATGGTGGCGACCGCCGCCACGAACACGAAGACGGTGACGTACGCCCCGACGATGACCGGGCCGGGCGCGAACCTATCGGCTAAGTCGCCCCCGACCAGCACCATGACCGCGCCGACCGCGAACATCGCCGAGAGCGTGAGGTTCGCAGTGTCGAGACCGAGACCGTAGCCGTCCTGTAGGAGGACGACCGCGTAAGAGGTGATACCCCAACTCGCGGTCGAGACGACGAGCGCGAGCACCGCGAGCGCGAGGATGGCGGGCGACCCCGTGATTGCGCGGATTTCCCGGCGGACGCCACCCAACAGCGAGGCGAGCGCGGACGCCGACTCGTCCGAGTCGGCGTCCGCGTCGGTGTTGGAGTGGGCGGTGACATCTTCATCGGTGTCCCCGTCATCCGACTCGGGAGCCGTCACCGCCGGGTCCACGTACCGATAGAACGCGACCATCACGAGAAGGGCGTACACCGCGCCAACCGCGCCGATGAGTCCGACCGCGTGCCGCCACGTCAGACCGGGAAACGCGATTATCGCGGTGACGACCACTGGCGGCGCGGCGAAGCCGAGGTTGCCGAGAAACGCCCGAACTGAAAAGGCGCGAGCGCGGTGGTGTTCGGGGGTTGCGGCCGCGAGAATCGGGAAGTGAGCGGGGTGGTGGCCCGCGATGCCGACGCCGAGCAGAGCCTGTCCAGCGAGGAGGAGTTCGAAGGTGGGCGCGACCGCGATGAGGAAGACGCTCCCGGTGGCGAGACCGAGCGAGAGGCCGAGGGTGAGCCGTCGGTCGTAGTTGTCCGAGAGGTAGCCCCACGGAAGCTGAAACGCGGTGTTGGTGAACCCCTGCACGCCCATCGCGATACCGAGCATGTAGAGCGACACGTCGAACTCCGCGGCGAGGATACCGAGAATCGGCGGGAAGAGGACCAGATACGTGTGATTGACGAACTCCGCGCCGCCGACCAGCCCGACGACTACCGCGGTGTCTCTCCGAACGTCGGGGAGATGCGACGAGAGGGTCACTTTCGCGAAGTGGTACGACCGAGGGCAAGTATCCTGCGCTCGCGGAAATCCGGGTCGGGTGATTTTTTACGGTTCCGGACAGATTTGCGATACGATGGCCGAATCAGAGACCGTACTCGTCACCGGAGGGACAGGATTCATCGGGTCGTACGTCGCCGAAGACCTCGTGGAGGCGGGCCACGACGTGGTGGCTTACGACCTCTCGACCGACGACCGAATCCTCGAAAAGCTCGGCGTCGCCGACGACGTGGAAGTCGTCCGGGGAGATATCACCGACCCGACGAGCGTGTTCCGAGCGGTCACGGAGTCGGGCGCGACCCGAATCGTCCACCTCGCCGCGCTTCTCACGACCCTCGCGCGGGACAACCCCCGGAGCGCAGTCGAGGTGAACGTCATGGGAACGAACAACGTCTTCGAGGCCGCCCGGAGCCTCGACCAAGTCCAGCGCGTGGCGTGGGCGTCCTCGGCGGCGGTGTACGCTCCGCCAGCGAACTACGACGGCGATTGGGTGGACGAGGAGGACCTCGTCTACCCCGACACGCTGTACGGCGCGACCAAGGAGTACAACGAGCATCAGGCGAAGGTGTACTTCGAGGACCACGACGTGAGCCACGTCGGTCTGCGCCCGACGGTCGCCTACGGACCCTACCGCGAGACCGGCGGGTCGGCGTTCCTCGCGAACATCGTCGAGAAGCCCGCGCTCGGCGAGTCGTTCGCGGTGGAGTACGGCGACCAAGTCATCGACTGGCAGTACGTCAGGGACATCGCCCAAGCCTTCCGAAAGGCGGCGTTCGCGCCCGAGGAGGACCTGAGCCAGCGAATCTACAACGTCCGAGGCGAGGTGGCGACGATTCGGGAGGCCGCCGAGACGGTCGCGCGAATCGTCCCGGACGCCGACATCGAGGTGAGCGACGAGGGCGAACTCCCGTGGACCCAGATGCTCGACATGACCGACGCGCAGGAAGATTTGGGCTACGACCCCGAGTTCGGCCTCGAAACCGGGTTCCGCGAGTACATCGACGTGTTGCGGGCCGAAGAAGGACTGGAACCGCTACAGTAGTCAGTCGAATTATTTTTCGGCGAAGCGACTGAAGTCGGCCCATGGAGAAAGTCGCAGTGGAAGCCGTCGAGAACGAGCGGAATCCGATGAAGGTCCACAGCGTTCGCAAACCCGTTTCGCGCGCGCTCGGGACCGACCACTTCGCGATGAACTACTTCGAACTCGAAGCCGGAGAGTCGTTCTCGGGCGGTCTCCACCGACACAATGACCAGGAGGAGGTGTTCTACGTCGAGTCGGGAACCGCGACGTTCGAGGTGGGACTCGACCGCGAGACGGTCGCGGTCGAGTCCGGAGAGCTGATTCGGTTCCCGCCGGGTGAGTTCCAGAAGGGGTACAACGCCGACGGCGAGACCGTGGAAGGGTGGGCGCTCGGCGCGCCGGGCGCGGGCCACGACTGGGACGAACTCCAGTCGCGCGCGTTCTGTCCGGACTGCGAGGACGAGCGCACCCACGACGTGGACCTCGCGGACGGAGCGTTCGAACTGACCTGTACCGACTGCGGAACGACGCAGGGGTGAGTCGCGAGAGAGCAGAAACAGAACGGAGACCTAATTCACCGCCTCAGGCGTGGCGCTCGACGAGTCGCGTCAGGGTCGCCTCGTCCTGTACGCCGACCAACTGCTCGACTTGCTGGCCGTCGGCGAACACGAGGAGCGTCGGGACGCTCCGGACGCCGTACTGGGCCGCCAGCCCCTGGTGCTGGTCGATGTCCACCTTCGCGACCGCGGCGTCGGTGTTCGCGGCCACCGACGCCACGATTGGTTCGAGCATATTGCACGGGCCGCACCAGTCCGCGTAGAAGTCCACCACCACGACGCCGTGGTCGGTCGTGACTTCCGAGAACTGCTCGACGCTCTCGACGTGAATCGGCTCGTCGGGCGCGCCGGACGAGCCGTTCGCTTCGGCGTTCGCTTCGCGATGTGCGAGCTGTTCGCGCTTTCGCTCCCGGATGGATTCGAGTTCCTCGTCGGTCATCACGCTCACCTAATCGCCGAGCGGCCATAACTGTTGTGCAAAAAGTATGCAATACCATCTCGCAAAGCGTGGTGGGAATGCATGGGCTTAACTGCCCGCACACTCATCTTTCTGATACGAATGGAGACCGAGGAACTCCGAGCGGCGCTCGAAGACGCCGGACTCTCGCAGTACCAGTCCGACGCGTACGTCGCGGTGCTGGAGTTGGGGAAGGCCTCCGCGGTCGAAATCGCCGACGCCTGCTCGGTCCCGCAGGCGCGCATCTACGACGTGCTCCGAGATTTGGAAGCCGACGGCTACATCGAGACCTACGAGCAGGACAGCCTCCACGCTCGCGCTCGGGACCCCGAGGAGGTGCTGTCGAGCCTCCGTGAGCAGGCCGAGACGCTCGCCACCGCGGCCGAGGAGATAGCGGAACGCTGGGAGCGCCCCGCAGTGGACGACCACATGGTCAGCATCGTCAAGCGGTTCGACACGGTGTTCGACCGGGCGCGAACCCTCGTGACCGAAGCCGAAAACGACGTGCAGTTGTCCGTCTCACCCGAGCAGTTCCGCGACCTGCGCCCCCAACTCGAACAGGCCCGCGAAAACGGTGTGGTGGTCAAAGTGTCGATTCACACGGAGGATGTCAGCACGCTTCCGAGCGACGAGGAACTGGAGGGGGCCGCGACCGAGGTCCGACACCGCGAGCTTCCGTCCCCGTTCCTCGCGCTCGTGGACCGCACGAAGACGTGTTTCGCGCCTCACGACAGGTCGGTGAATCAGTACGGGGTGCTGGTCGAGGACTACACGCTGACCTACGTGTTCCACTGGTTCTTCCTGACGTCGCTGTGGGGCGTCTGGGACACGGTCCACACCGAGCGGGCGAGCGACCCCCCAATCGAGTACACCAATATCCGCCAGTGCGTGCGCGATATCGAACCCCTCCTGAACGACGGCGCGGCAATCGAGGTTCGCATCCGCGGATACGAGACCGAGTCTGGCGACCCGTGCGAACTCTCGGGGACCATCGCTCGCGCGACCTACGCCGGGGTGTCGAGCGAGACCGACGAGACCGTCCCGCTCTCGCAGTTGGCCGGGAAGGTCACGATTTACGTGGACGACGGCGAGCGCGAACGCGCGGTCGGCGGGTGGGGCGCGTTCGTGGAGGACGTGGAAGCCACCAGAATCACCATCGAGGACGTTCGGCTCCCCGACTGACGCGTTCGCTCGGGCGACCCACCGGCGATGTCCCGCGCTCCTTGCCCGTCCCCACACGCTAATGTAGGCCGGGTGCCACGAGTGAGCCATGACCGACCCACTCGCAGTCGAGGATTTCTACGACCTCACGCTCCTCACAGACCTCGCGGTTTCGCCCGACGGAGGCCGAGTCGCCTTCGTCGCCGACGAGTTCGACCGCGCCGAGGACGACCGCCGAAGCTCGCTGTTCGTCGCGCCCGCCGACGGCTCTCGGGACCCCCATCGGCTCACGCGCGCGTCCGACGCGTCCGCGCCCGAGTGGAGTCCCGACGGGTCGAAACTGGCGTTCGCCGCGGCCCGCGAGACCGACACGGAAATCGCGGTTTCGCGGGGCGACACGGACGATGCAGACGAGTCCGAAGCGAAAAACGGCGACGAGAACGACGAGCCGGAGTCGCAGATTTGGGTGTTCGACCTCGAACGCGGCGGGGACGCCCGGCAGGTCACCGAGTTCGAGGAGGGCGCGACGGAGTTCGACTGGGGACCGCGGAGCGAGCGCCTCGCGGTCGCGGCCCGCGACCCGACCGACGACCAGCGCGAGTATCTGGAACGCCGACGCGAGGAGGACGCCCCCATCGAGACCGAGCGACTCCAGCACAAGTACGACGGGCAGGGGTGGCTCGACGACGTGACGACTTACCTGTTCATGGTGGACCTCGAAACGCGCGAGACCACCCGGCTGGACGACGCCCACGGCGGCGACGGCGCGCGCGGACCGGCCACCGGGCTTCAGCCCTCGTGGTCGCGGGGGGCGGGGGGGGGCGGCGGCCGCCCCCCCCCCGCCCGGCGGGCGGGCGCGCCCCGCCCCCCC
>NZ_ML974135.1:198760-203070 GCF_004143485.2 Halorussus amylolyticus
AATCGTCCGTCTTCACGGGTGGTGATTGCTATTCTCACCCACACGTAAAAGTTCGCCGGTGAGAAAGGGTTATGTCCGACGAAAAGCGACTCATCACTATGCGCGAGGCCGACGAAACCACCCGCGACCGCATCGCCTTCCTCTCGAACCGGACCGACCGCCCGGACGATACCCACGTAATGGACGTGTACACCGTCGCGCCCGACGGCTCTGACCTCCGGAAAGTGACCGACTCGGACCTCACAGCGTCCCGCCTTCGGTGGCATCCCGACGGCTCTCGACTCGCGTTCGTCGGGAACGACCCCGAGAACGCATACGCGCCCGCCAAGGTTTTCGTCGCCGACCGCGAGCGCGGCGAGTACGAGTCGTGGTCGGGCGACCTCGACCGGACGGTTGCGAGGTTCGGCCGACTCGGGTGGGACGGCGACGACGTGCTGGCGACCATCGGCGACGAGGGACTGACCCGACTCGCGCGCTTCTCCGAGGGACGCGACCCCGAGCGGACCTTCGAGTCGCAGGGCAGACATCGAACCGTCGAGGGGTTCGACTGCCGGGGCGGCACCGCGGCGCTCGTCCTCTCGGACCCCGCGTCGGGCGCGGACGTGTACGCGCTCGACGCGGCCGCACTCGGGCGCGTTGCGCCCGAGGCGGCCGCCCTGACCCGACTCTCGGCGGTCAACGACGACCTGCTCTCCGGCCGCCGGACGCCCGAGTGTCGCAGAATCACGTTCGAGTCCGACGGCCAAGAAATCGAAGCCATCGCCTACCTGCCCGCGGATTTCGACCCCGACGACCCGGACGCTGACTCCGACACCGACTCCACCGACCCCCGGCCGCTCGTCGCGTCGATTCACGGCGGGCCGGTCTCCTACGACGCGCCGAGGTTCTCGTTCGAGCATTCGTACTTCACCGGACAGGGGTACGTCGTTCTCCGGACGAACTACCGCGGGAGTTCGTCGTACGGCCGGGAATTCAGCGAGCAGATTCGCGGCGAGTGGGGACCGCGCGAGCGCGACGACGTGCTGGCTGGCGTCGAGGAACTGGTTGCGCGCGAGTGGGCCGACCCCGACCGGTGCTTCGCGACCGGGTTCTCCTACGGAGCGATGACGACGGGCTACCTCGTGACCGCGACCGACCGATTCGCGGCGGCCGCGGCCGAACACGGCATCTACGATTTCCGGTCGGCCTTCGGCACCGACGACAGCCACGTCTGGTGGGAGGACGACTTCGGCCTGCCGTGGGAGAACCCCGATGGGTACGATGCGGGGTCGAGCATCGCGGACGTGGGCGAGGTCGAGACGCCCCTGCTCGTGACCGCGGGCGGCGAGGACTGGCGGTGTCCGCCCTCCCAGTCCGAACAGTTCTACGTCAGCGTGAAAAAGCAGGGCGTGCCCGCGCGACTCGTCGTGTACCCCGACGAACACCACAACATCGGCGACCCGGACCGCGCGATTCACCGCCTCACGGAGTTGCGCGAGTGGTTCGAACGGTTCGACCCGGCGCGCTAATCGTCGGCCCGCGCGTCGGTTCCGCCGCCGACCTTCTGACCGAGCGCGCCGCCGTCGCCGAACACGCTCCGCTGGAGTTTCCCGCGGCGAAACACCACGAGATGGTACTGAGTCACCAGCACAGCGGCAATCGCCATCACCACCGCGAAGGCCCCGGTGTGCGTGACCGGAACTCCGTGAAGGTGGCCGTTGAGGACCTGTGCGAGACCGAGGACCACCGGGACGACGCTCGCCACCGTCGTCCGACCCGGAAGTTCGCGGAACATCTCTCGAAACGTGACTTCGCTCGTGGCGTCCATGTGTCCGTGGCGAAGCCTCCGACTATCGGTTGATTATCTTTTCGTAACCGCGTTCTGACCCATCGAAACGCCGAGATGTGGCCGTCAAGCGATACTGGCCGAGCGACACCCACCAAGTAATATCCGCCGACCCGGGTTCGGAGCGAGTCGGACTGTCCGCTGGCGCGAAGACCACCGGCTCACCCTCGGCGTAGACCTCGACGGAGCACTCTCGGAGGTCGAAAGAGACACGCCCGGAGACGCGCGCGGTTCCGTCGTGGCGGTCGTCGAACAGGCGTTCGAGCGCGTCGGGGTCCACCACGTCGTACAGGACCTCTCCCTCCGAGGTCGGGTCGCAGTCCGCGATTTCCGCGACGCCTTCGACGACCGCGATACTCAGGTCGGTGCCGTTCGTTCGGATTCGGTACGCGGCACGTCCGTCTCGGTCGAGAGAGGGCGCGCGCTCGACGCGGTGTGTCGTGTTCCGGTTCATACTTCGGTCTCGGTTCGACCGACTCGGGTGTCGGCTTATCTCTCGCACCACGCGTTTGGATAAAAAGTCCCCGGTTTCTGCCTCGAAGCCTCTTGGGTTCGTCACTCGTCTTTCGCGAGCACTAACGCATCGTAATCTGCCGACCGCCCCACGCTGGCTTCGAACTGCCGAGCGTGGGCGGCCTTGAGTTGGGCGAGTTCGTCGTCCGAGAGGTCCATCCAGTCCGCGAACTCGGTCCAGACGTGGCTCCGGACCGAGAGGTAGAACGCCGACTCGTCGCGTTCGACGAGCGGGTCCTCGTGGAACTGGGTCCGGTAGTCGTACACCAAGTCGGCCACCGAGAGGTCGGGAAACTCCCGGACTGCGCGCTGGTGGCGCGCGACGAGGTCGCGGTCGGACTCGTCGGTCACGTCCGGAAACGCGTCGAGCGGGTCGGCCACCGTCACCACTCCGCGACGCTCCCGTCGTGGTGTCGCCAGACGGGGTTGTGCCAGTTCACGTCGCCCGCGCGCTCGCGGACCACCGACTCGTCCACTTCGATTCCGAGGCCCGGTCCGTCGGGGAGTTCGACGTAGCCGTCGCGGTACTCGAAGACAGTCGGGTCGGCGAGGTAGTCCAGCACGTCGCTTCCCTCGTTGTAGTGGATGTCGAGGCTTTGTTCTTGAATCAGGGCGTTGGGCGTGCAGGCGTCCACCTGGACGCACGACGCGAGCGCGAGCGGACCGAGCGGGCAGTGTGGCGCGAGCGCAACGTCGTAGGCCTCGGCCATCGACGCGATTTTCCGCATCTCGGTGATACCCCCGGCGTGGGACACGTCGGGCTGAACCACGTCCACCGCGCCCGACTCGAACACCTCCTTGAACTCCCACCGGGAGTACATCCGCTCGCCCGTGGCGATGGGCGTGGTCGTGTGGGCCGCGATTTCGGGCAGCGCGTCGTTGTGCTCGGGCAGGACTGGCTCCTCGATGAACATCGGTTCGTGGGGTTCGAGCGCGACCGCGAGGCGCTTGGCCATCGGCTTCGACACCCGGCCGTGGAAGTCCACGCCGATGTCCACCTCGTCGCCGACCGCCGCCCGCACCTCGGCGAGTCGGTTCTCGGCCGCGGCTATCTCGGCGGGCGAGTCGATGCGCTCCATCTCGGGCGTGGCGTTCATCTTGAGCGCGGTGAACCCCGCCTCGACCTTCTCGCGGGCCGCCTCACCGACTTCGGCGGGTCTGTCGCCGCCTATCCACTGGTACACTCGCACGCGGTCGCGGGCCCGTCCCCCGAGGAGTTCGTACACCGGCGCGTCGAACCGCTTGCCCTTGATGTCCCAGAGCGCCTGGTCGATGCCCGCGATGGCCGACATGAGAACTGGTCCGCCACGGTAGAAGCCGCCCCGGTACATCGTCTGCCAGTGGTCCTCGATTCTGCTCGGGTCCTCGCCGAGCAGGTAGGTGTCGAGGAGTTCCTCGACCGCGGCCCGGACCGTCTTCGCGCGCCCCTCGACCACCGGTTCGCCCCACCCGACGAGTCCGTCGCTCGTTTCGAGGCGGAGGAACAGCCACCGCGGCGGCACCTCGAACAGTTCGTAGTCGGTGACGTGCATGGCGTGGGTTACGCTCGCCAGCGCATAAACGTCCGGGGGTGGGGCGTGTCCGGAGAGACAGGATTCTGAGTAACCGAGGGGTGGCCGAGTGCGAACGCACTCGGCCACCCCGAAATCGCCCGAAATCACCCCGAACGGACAAAATTATGGTCGAAGCGCCGAGACGTGATTTCGATGGACAAACTCGACGGCGTGTCGCGGGACGCCCTCCGAGACGAACTCGAAGCGGCCGAGACCGCGAAGGCGGCAAAGCGCCTGATGGTCGCGCTCGCCTACAAGGACGGAGTGTCGGTCGCCGCGCTCTCCGAGCGGTACGGCATCCCGAAATCGACGCTCTACTACTGGCTCGACAGACTCGCCGACGGGCCGGTGTCGGGGGGCGGGGGGGGCCGGGGCCCCCCCGGGCGGGCGCCCGCGGGCGGCCACCCCCCCCCCCGGGG
>NZ_ML974135.1:203080-216420 GCF_004143485.2 Halorussus amylolyticus
CCCCAACCCCCCGCCCAAAGCCGGGCCCCACACCCCCCCCCCGGGGCGGGGGGGGGCCCCCCCCCCCCCCCCCCCCCGACCGGGGCGACCGAAGGCGCTCGACAACGCCGACCGGGAGGCGGTGTTCGACGCGCTCGCGAAGTCGCCCGACGACCACGGCTTCGACGCGACCCGGTGGACCCCCGAACTCGTTCGGGTGTTCATCGAGCGCGAGTACGGCGTCTCCTACTCGCTCGGCCACGTCCGACGGCTGATTCGGGACGCCGACGTGTCGCTCTGAGTCGGGGCGCGCTCGGAGCGCGGAGGCGAGAGGCTGAATTGCGAAGTCGGGACAAGACAGCACAACCACGGCTCTTAAGCCCGCTCCCCACCCACTTCGAACTATGGGATTTCACACGTTCGACCCGTCGCGGGCCGACAAGCTCGAAGACGAGTCGCGCTACAGGTACCTCTCGCGCGAGGAGTTGGTCGCCGGACTCGACCCCGACCCGGCCGATTCTGTCGCGGACCTCGGGAGCGGGACGGGCTTTTTTACCGACGACGTGGCCCCGTTCGCCGGTGACGTTCGTGCCGTGGACCTCCAAGCCGAGATGCACGAACTCTACCGCGAGAAAGGCGTGCCCGAGAACGTCGAACTCGTGACCGCCGACGTGGCCGACCTCCCGTTCGCCGACGCCGAGTTGGACGGCGCGTTCTCGACCCAGACGTTCCACGAGTTTGCGAGTCCCGAGTCGGTCGCGGAGGTCGCGCGCGTGCTGGCTTCCGGCGCGCGATTCGTGGTCGCCGACTGGACCGCGAACGGGCGCGGCGAGAGCGGCCCGCCGCTGGACGAGCGATACGACTGCGAGCAGGCCGTCGAACTGCTGGAGAAGGCGGGCTTCGAAATCGTGCGCGCCGACGAGCGCCCGGAGACGCTGTTCGTGGTGGCACAGCGATAGTCTCGCTCGCGGGTCAGTTTCTAACGAGATGGGGGCCGGGAGCGTCACCCCACCGTCGCCCCACCGTCGCCCCACCGTTGCGATTCGTCCGAGGGTGAGCGCCCGGCCGCAAACAGTTGACGGAGCAACACGAGCACGAAAACTAAGTTCCCGCCCAGCGTTTCGTGTGAGGAAACGATGGGGAACCGAGAATCGAGCCGAACCGGTCGTACCGGAAGACACGACGCCGACTCACCCGACGCCGACTCCGGAGACGGAACGCCCTCGAACTGGGACGGTGGCGCGAGTCTCCGCGCGCTCGTCCGCGGGTCGTGGCGGCGCAAGTGGGCGGGGAGCACCGAACCGTGGAACGTCTCGGAAACTGGGTTTCCGGACCAGGGCACGCTGGGCGAGAAAGCCCAGTTCCTGCTCCGGTACGCGGTGTTGGCTCCGTCGAGTCACAACAGCCAGCCGTGGCTGTTCACCGTCTTCGACGACGAGATTCGACTGTTCGCCGACCGCGAGCGATGGCTCAGGGTCGCCGACCCCGACCGGCGCGAACTCCACCTGAGTCTGGGGGCCGCACTGGAGAATCTGCTAATCGCGGTCGAACACTTCGGACTGGGCCACGACGTGGAGTACGTTGACGGGAGCTTCGAGTACGTATCGAGCGACGAGTTCGAGACCCGCCCGGCCGGGAACTTCGGATACCCTTCGACCGAGGACTCGGGTCCGACGGTCGAATCCGTCGAGTCGGCTCACGTCGCGACGGTCACGCTCGCGCCCGAGCGCGACGGGCCGCCCGAACGGGATTCCCGGCTGTTCGACGCAATCGTCCGACGGCGGACCAACCGCGGACCGTACCAGGAGCGACCGATACCGAAATCCGACCTCGGCGAAATCGTGGACGCTTGTACCGACGAGGGCGTGAGCGTCCAGTTGGTCGCCGACCCGGAGACGAAGGCCGACATCGCGGCCCTCGCGGCCCGCGCGAACCGGCGGCAGTTCGCCGACCCGGCGTACCGTCGCGAACTCGCCCGGTGGGTCGGGCGGGGCGCGTTCGGCGACTCGTGGCCCGAGGCGAAGGTCGGTAAGTTTCTACTTACTCATCTCGACATCGGTCGGCAGCAGGCCCGCAAGGACGCCGAGCGACTGCGAACCGCGCCGGTCGCGGCGCTGCTCCGCACCGACTCTGACGACCGAAAGTCGCGGCTCTGCGCGGGACAGGCGTTCGAACGGATGAGCCTGCTCGCGACCGCGCTCGACGTGCGAACGCACTCGATGAGCGCGGTCCTGGAAGTTCCGAGCCTTCGGCGGGAACTGGCCGACGCGTCCGGAGGTTCGACGAAGACGCCACAGCACCTGTTCAGACTCGGCTACGCGCGTGGCGTCGGCGCGCCGTCGCCGCGCCGACCGCCGGAGGCCGTGTTGCTCGACTGAGTTCGCCACGAACGTCTCGTACCGAGCCAATGCCGGTGTCGCCGGGCGACACCGGATTTTCCGCTGTTTCGCACACCGGGGTTTCCGGAGTTTCGACACCAATGTTTCCGCTGTTTTACGGACTCGGCGTCGTGTTTGCAGCGCTCCGAGTACACGAACTACTCCGCGGTTTCCGCTGTCTCGGACGGTCCGTCCGAGCGCGAGTGGCGTTCGCGACGACAACGGAAATCGTGGGGTTGCGGTCGAGAGCAACGCCGGTAGGACATCGGAAACGGTGGTGTTGTCACAGGGTGGAAAGACAGCGGAAATAGCGGGGTGAGCGACCGTTCGACGCGAGCAGAATCACTCCTCGCCGTCGCCGAACGTCGTCTGGTAGTAGGGGCGGATGCTCTCGTGGACCCCGGCGAACTCGATGGTCTCTTCGAGCGCGCTGACGACGAGCTGGAGGTCCTGTTTCAGGGCGTGTTCGCGGTACTTGCCGCCCGACATCCCCTCGTTCTTCTCGGTCGAGGAGATGACCCCGAGCATCGCGAGGTCGGCGAGGTGGTCGCGCATCCGACGGCTGGTGAGCGGTTCGGTGCCGACGTGGTTGCAGAGCTGTTCGTAGCGCGGGCGGATGTCCCGCGAGCGTGCGGGAGTCTTCTCCTCGGCTTCGAGCGAGGTGAGCGCGTAGAGGATGAGCCGGGCGTGCTCGGTCAGGTCGGCGACGCCTTCCATGATTCGGTCGCGTTCGAGCTTCTCGCGCGCTTCTTGGACGTGTTCGTCGGTGACCTGCTCGACCGCCTCCTTGCGCGCGAGGTCGCCCGCCTCGAGCAGGAGGTCGAGGGCTTGACGGGCGTCCCCGGCGTCTTGGGCACCGTACGCCGCACAGAGCGGAATCACGTCCTCGGCGAGGGCGCTCTCGTGGAACGCGACCTGTTCGCGCTGGCTCAGGACTTTCTGGAGTTCGGTGGCGTCGTACGGCGGGAACGAGACCTCCTTCTCACAGAGTGAAGACCTGACTTTGGCGGAGAGCGAATCGCGGAACGAGAGGTCGTTCGAGATGCCGATGAGACCGATTTTGGCGTGTTCGAGGTAGCCGTTGCTCCGCGCGCGCGGAATCTGGTAGAGGATGGAGTTGTCGTTGATGTGGTCCACCTCGTCGAGGACCACGATGACGGTGCCGCCGATTTGGTCGAGTTCCTTCCAGAGGAAGCTGTAGACTTGCGCCTGTGGGTAGCCGGTGTTGCTAATCTGCTCGGACGGGTCGCGAAGCGTATTGACGAGTCGTACGGCGACCTGGTAGCTCGAATTCAGCCCGTCGCAGTTGATTTCGATGACGTTGAGCGAGATGTCGTCGTACTTCGCGGCGTCGTCCTGAAGTCGCTTGAGGAGGAATCGGGTGGCCGCGGTTTTGCCGACCCCGCTCTTGCCGTAGAGGAAGATGTTCGACGGTGCCTCGCCGTTGATAATCGGTTGGAGCGCGGCGTGGTATTCTTCGAGTTCGTCGTCGCGCCCGACGAGGTTGTTCGGGGTGTACTCCTCCAAGAGCGCGTCGCGGTTCTTGTAGAGGGAGTTGTCCCGGTCGAAACTGAACGATGACATGAACCACGGTTGGACCGACGAGGATATAAAATCACGGGGAGACTGGCGCGTCCGCTGTTTCTTCTGTCCCGAGGATATTTATGTTTAGAGTGGAAGTCGTGACGGTGTCGTTTCCGGTGTTTAGATTGACTTAAAGACACACCCACCCCATCGTTTCCGGAGCTTTTGGCGGGAACGGTGGGTGGGGGTTCAATTGGGTGCATAGTAGTCGGAAGGTTTATGACTATAGGTGAAAAAACATACCCGTATACCAAATAGTATAAATGGATACGTGATAAGAGAAGAGTATCAGTAAGTGCATGCTGCACTGTCTCATCTGAGCTCTGTCAGAATCTCTCCCGAATCCACGTCTCTTCGAAAACAACGACCACCCTACCACTCGCTTCCAAGACAGCGGAAACGACGGGGTGGGTGTGTGCTCTCGCGTTCGTAGTTTCCCTCGTTTGATTCTCTCCTCTCCCCCTCCTTTCTTCCCTCTCTCCTCTCTTCCCTCTCTTCTTCTCCCCCTCCTCTCTTCTCACCCTCCTCTCTTCTCACCCTCCTCCCCCCTCCCCACCCACCTTTCTCCGAAAACAGCGGAAACGGTGGGGTGGGTGTCCCCCGCTTACCGACCTCGTTTCTACTTCGGCACACCGTCCCGAAATACGCCTCCTGCCTAAAACACTCCTACCAACGCCTGAAACCGTCTCTTACAGCGAACACCCTCCCGTCGTAACAGCGGAAACGGTGGGGTCGAAAATCCGACTCCGATATCCGATTCCGGGCTTCGGGTCATCCGTCTATTCCGGATACTTCCGTTTCCTTTCGGCTTCCCGCCGCTGAAAACAGCGGAAACGGTGGGGTCCGAGTGGCCGACCCGACCGCTTCGAAATCCGACTACCTCTACTTTTTCGACCTCTACCCGCCGACTACGCTCGGACGAACCGTGCGACGGTCGCGGCTACCGCGAACGCGACGAGTGCGACCCCGATACCGAATCCGGGGACCGATTCCGTGGTGTTTTCGGTCGCCGTGGTCTGCCCGCCCCGAACCACACTCTCCGTCGTCTCGCTATCCGAGTCACCTGCCGGGTTCCCGGTACCGCTCGCCGTCGTGGTTGCGCCCGGGGCCGTAGTCGTGTTCGCAGTCGTGGTTTCACTCGTCGCCACGGTCGCGTCCCCGGTCGCACTCCCGCCGATTCGGACGACCCACCCGTCTCTCCCCGTCGCACCGTCGCCCGCGGTCTGGCCCGCGAGGAGGTACCCGCCGCCGTGGGCGCGGATTGCGGGCCACGGCTTGTCCCACGCGTCCGTGCCGTAGTAGGACTCCGACTCGACGACGCCGCTCGCGTCGGTCGCCACCACGTAGCCGTCGGCGCTTCCGTACGGTCCCGCGTTCGAACTTCCGGTGAAGAGGAAGCCGTCGGCGGTCCGCATCGCGGAGTCGAGCCACTGGGTTCCGTCGCCGCCGTGTCTTCGCTCCCACCCGACCGACCCGTTCGCGTCGAACTTCACGAGCCACCCGTCGCGCGGGCCGGTACTGTTGCTCTCGGTTTCCCCCGCGAGGACGAACCCGTCCGCCGCGCCCGCGGAAGCGGGCGCGGCGGCCCACACGTCGTCCCTGCTCGAACCGCCCGCCGTCGCCTGCCACCGCGCGCTCCCCTCGGATTCGACCCTGAGCGCCCACGCGTCGTCGCTGTCGCCCTCGACTTTTCCGGCGAGGTAGTAGCCGTCCGCGCCTTCGTCGGTCTCGATAGGCACTATCGCCCGGAGGTATCCCGCGCTGTACCCTTCGGGTGTCGCGTAGGTCTGCGACCACTCGGAGGTCCCCTCGGCGTCGAGCCTCAGCGCCCACCCTTCCCGGCGTTCTCCCTGACCTCCTTCTTCACCGCGAGTCCATCCCGCGAACAGGAACCCCGACCCGTCCGATTCGAGCGCGTAGAACGCGCCCGAACCGGGGGTTCGCTCGTCGCGCACCTCGCCGTCGGGTCCGAGTTCGACGACCCATCCGTTCGGGCCTCCGTCTCGGTTGTTCGCGTCTTCGGCGCTTCCGTTCTCCCGGACAGTTCCGTCAGTCCGCCCCGCGAGCAGATAGCCGTCGTCGGTCACGGCGACCCCGTAGAAGCGGTCGAGTCCCTGTCCGCCGAGCGTGCGCTCCCACTGGGTCTCACCCTCCGAGTCGATTTTGACGGCCCATCCGTCCAAGCTCTCGCCCTCTTTGGCCCCGACGAGGAGGTACCCGCCGTCGCCGGTCCGGACGAGGTCGGCGAAGGTGTCGTCGCCGTCGCCGCCGTACGTACGTTGCCACTGCTCGGGGAGGTCCGGAGACGCCTGTCTCTCGATTGGATTCGTCGCGTTCGCCGTGTCGGCTTCGCCCGTTCCATCGACTCCGTCTGTCCAATCAGGTCCATCCGACGCACTCGCCGTCCCGGCGAGTGCGAACCCCGCGCCGGTGACGAGTAGCGCGAGCGCCACCGCGGACGGCGCGAGCGACCCTGTGAGATTTCGCATGCGCGTCACTAAGCGTCCGACGCTGTTTGGTATGCGTCTGCTGTGCGGGCATAGGCCCGTCCTGTCGAATCCGAAGGCATAGGTCACCCGGCCGTTATCGCTCGATTATGACTCGGACGACAATTCTGTTGGCGGGCGTCGGTATGCTATCGTGGGGCGTCTGGGCGATGTTCGCCGAACTCGCGACCCGGACGCTCGAACCCGAGGTCGCGATGGTGATTTCCTACGTCGCGGGCGTCACGGTCGCCGTCGGCTACATCGTCTCGCAGGGACTCTCGCCGACGCTCTCTGGTAGCGGAGTCGGCTACGCAATCGCTGGTGGACTGTTTTCGGGTGTCGGCGCGATAAGCTACTACGCCGCGCTCCAGCACGGGAGCGCGGCCATCGCGACCACGGTCACGGCGCTCTACTTCGTGGTCGCGGCGATTCTCGGCGTGGTGTTTCTCGGCGAGTCGGTCGGGGTTCGGGACGTGGCCGCCATCGCGCTCGCGGTCGGCGCGGTCGCGCTCCTCTCGACGTAGAACTCGGTTGCGCTATCGCACGAATTTCAGTCGCGTTGCCACGCGGGCGGCGCGCGCCCGAGCCGACGCAAGGTCGCGGGGTAGCCGAACGCGACGACCAGCGCGACGATGATTCGCGGGACGAATCCCGAGATTCCGACCGCTTCGAGAACGATGACGAAGGCGAAGTAGATGACCATCATCGCGAGAAACTGGGGCACGAGCTGTCGCCACATCGAAGCCATACGCCGAAGGACGGCCTCCCGAGAGTTAAGTGTGGTGAGTTCGCTCGGTGTCGAACACCGAAAAAACACGTCCGCCACCCGGCTGCCGGGCTAAATCTCAGTCACTCGAACGCCGGGACGACTGTCACTCGAACGCCGGGACGACTGTCACTCGAACGCCGGGACGACTTCCTCGCCGAGTCGCTCGATGCACTCGACCATCGCCTCGGTCCCGATTCCGGGGTGGTAGGTCCGGAACACGAAATGAACGTCGTCACCGAGCGCCTCGCGATACGCCTCCAGACCCTCGATTACGTCGTCCGGCGTGCCGAAAATAGCTTGGTCTTTCAGCTCCCGCCTCCGGTCGTCGGATAGCTCCTCGACTTCCTCGCCCGAGAAGATTTCCGCGTACCGGCGTTGGATGTAGAGATACCCCTCCTTCATCTGCTCCCACGCGTCTTCCTTCGAGTCGCCGACGAAACCGTGCTGGAGGACGTACACCTGAAAGTCGCCGTCGATGTTCTCCTCCTCGCGCACGCGCTCGATGTCCTCCTTGCGCTTGCGAACGCCTTCAATCGAGAGCGCCGACGGCGCACACCACGCGTCGGCGACCCGCGCGGCCCGCCGGACCGCTGGCTTGGCCGACCCGCCGTACATGATGGGAATCTCCGAATCCGGCTTGGGCGTCACCGTCGCGTCGGGGGACACGTCGTGGAACTGGGCATCGTAGTCGAGCGGCCCCTCCGACCACGCCGCCCGGAGGAGGTCGGTGGCGTCGGCCATGCGCTCGACGCGCTCCTCGCGCGGGACGCCGAACTCAGCGAACTCCTCGGGGTTCGACCCGATGGCGAGACCGAGCGTGAGCCTGCCGTCCGCGAGCAAATCGACCGTCGCGGCGTCCTCGGCGAGTCGCACCGAGTCGTAGAGCGGAGCCAGCGCGATGCACGTCCCGAGTTCGACGCGCTCGGTCTCGGCCGCGAGCGCGCCGAGCGCGGGCATCGTCGCCGAGAGGTAGCCGTCGTCGGCGAAGTGGTGTTCGGAGACCCACGCGCTCGCGAGACCCGCGTCGTCGATGGCCCGCCCGAGGGTCAGCATTTCGTCGTAAATCGCGCTCATCGACCGGTCGTCGTCGGGTCGCCGCTGGCAGGTGAACAGTCCCGTGCCGATTTCCATACCGAGTGGACGCGCGCGGCCGACTTAGTGTTTTATAAGAAACTTCTCTCCCCGCGACGAAAACTCACGCGGGCTTGCGAGCCGTAATCCGAGCCGAGACGACGTACTCGCTGAGGTCGCGGTCTTCGGTCCACTCGCGGATGAACTCCTCGCTGTCCTCTTTCGGTTCGATTTCGACCGCCTCGAACCCCGCGTCGTCGAGCATCGCTTCGAGTTCTTCGATTCGAGCCGCGCCCGAGATACAACTCGAAAGCGCGTCGAGGTCACCCCGGAGTTCCGTCGGGATTTCGGCGGTCAGCACCACGTCGGTGATGGCGATTCTGCCGCCGGGTTCGAGGACGCGATAGGCCTCTGCGAACACCTGCGGCTTGTCGGGCGAGAGATTGACCACGCAGTTCGAGATAATTACGTCCGCTTGGCCGTCGGCCATCGGGAGGTGTTCGATTTCGCCCAGTCGGAACTCGACGTTGTCGGCGTCGTTTGTCTCGGTGTTGTCGCGGGCGCGTTCGACCATCTCGGGCGTCATGTCCACGCCGACGACGCGCCCGGACTCGCCCACCTCGCGTGCGGCGAGAAAACAGTCGAAACCGCCGCCAGACCCGAGGTCCACGACGGTCTCGCCCTCGGATAATTCGGCGATAGCAGTCGGATTCCCACAGCCGAGACTGAGATTTGCCCCCTCCGCGACGGCTTCGATGTCGTCGGCGGAGTAGCCCAGTTTCTCGGCGGTCTCCGGGGTGTCGGCGTCGCCTTCACAGCAGTCTCCCCCGAGCGTTTCGGACTCTGTGGCGATACTTCCGTATCGGTCGCGCACGGCGTTTCGCTGTTCGCGAGCGGTCGGCGTATCGGTCGATGTATCGGTCGAAGCATCGGTTGGCTGGCAACAGTCGTCAGTCATTAGCCCGAACTACGGGCTTAGCTCACATGAAAGTGTGTTGTGCGCTCGTCTTCGCCGGGACCGACGAGATGTGGCGGACGGGGCGGGACAGGACGAGACCGCTCAGTGTTCGATGGTCGTAATCTCCTCGACCGGCCACTGGCTCAGAATCTCGACGCCGTTCTCGCGCACGACGACCATCTCCTCGACCCGCACGCCCTGCCGGTCGGCGGGTCGCATCGTCTCGACCGCCATCGTCATCCCCTCCTCGATTTCGATGGGGTGGTCGGGCGACAGACCGCGCCAGATGAGCGGGACTTCGTAGAGTTGGAGGCCCAGTCCGTGCGCCCAGTGGTTCGTGGTCATCTCCCAGAAGTCCTCCGCGCCGTACCAGTCCATGTGTTCGCCCTCCTCGTCGGGGAACCCCTGACAGATTTCGTCGGTGGTCGCACCCGGCTCGATTCGTTCGAGCACGTCGTAGAGGTCGTCGCGGGCTTTCTCGTAGGCGTCCTTTTGGGCCGCGGTCGGTTCGCCAACGCTGAAGGTCCGGTAGTAACACGACCGGTAGCCCATGAAGCCGATGTTGTAGAAGTCGGCATAGACGAGGTCGCCGGGCCGAATCACACGGTCGGTCGTGTTGGCCTGATGCTTGGGCCACGTGTTCGGCCCGGAGGTGACGTAGCCGCCCTGGACCATCGCGCCGAGTCGCCAGAGTTCTTTGGTTGCTTCGCCCCACACCTCCGACTCGCGCATGCCGGGCTTGGCGACCTCTTTGATGCGCTGGAACCCGGCCTCACAGAGCGCGGCGACCATCCGAAGACATTCGATTTCGTCGCGGGTCTTTATCTTCCGGGCGTCTTCCATCACCGCCGCGCACTCGCTCGTTCGTACGTCCACGTCACGTTCCTCGAACTTCGAAATGAGGGCCGCATTCCCCACGTCGATGCCCATCGGCTCGTTTTTGACGCCGTACTCGTCCATCGCCTCCACGACCAAGTCCGCCATCTTGCCCTTGAGCCACCTTCGGGCCGAATCGCTCCCCGACGCCCGCGGAACGTTTCCGAGTCCCGGCGCGGCGTATCTGATGTCGTCGAGCCACGGGCAGTTGAACCGCTGATTGCTCGCGTGGTCGGCGGTGTCCCAGTGGACGACGTCACCGTCTTCGGTGAGAAGCGTGTAGTGGTCCGCGCCCGACCCGCCGGTCATGGCGAGACCGGTCACGTACCGGACGTTGGGGTCGTTGATGAGGAGCATGCTCCCGAGTTCGGTCTCGCGCAGGCGTTCAAGCGCGCGCTCCTTGCGCTCGCGTCGCATGCGCTGGAAGTCGATGCGCTCCTCCCAATCGACGCCCATCGTGCCGCGCGTGCCTTCCATGAAATCGCGTTGATAGAATCCCATGGCGGTTGATACATCGAGGTTCGTTATGAAAGTAGGTGGCTTCGTCGGACGGTCGCGCTGTCCGACACCGTCGAGGCGAGCGCCCCTCGCGGTTATCGGAAGTGGTCGGCCTTGCTTAGCAGGTAGGCGACGATGAACACGTCGATTATCATCGCGAAGATGCTGAGGCTCACGAGGTTGAGGAGCGCGCTTATTCCGTAGAGGACGAGCGCCCACTTGTAGCCCCACTGCTGGAGCGTCCAGAGACCGTACAGGACGGCGGCTTTCCCGACGGTAAGTACGAGGCCGACGAGACCGACGATGGCGAGCGGGCCGCCCCCGCCCATCACGCCGAGCATCCCGAGGAACGAGAAGAACACGCCGATGAATCCGAGGACGCACAGAATCGATACGCCGAGCGGTCTCGACCGCGAGCGACTGCCGTAGGTGGAGGGCATTTGCGTTCGGACTTCTGACACGGTCGGCATAAGCTTTCGGGGCGCAGGGTCTACGCAGGTACACTCTCTCCGTGTGGTTTTATCACCGTTCCGAGCGAGGGTTCAATTATGTACAAACACGTCGCTTTGCTCGTCCGCCAGAAGGGAATGACTCACGACGAATTCGTGGACTACTGGCAGACCAATCACACGCCCATCGCCCGCGAAATCGAGGGCGTCACCCGGTATCAGACCGTGCTTCCCACCGACTCCGAGAACGCGGAGTTCGACGGTCTCGCCGAACTCTACTTCGAGGATTTGGACAAACTCCACGACGCGCTCGGAAGCGAAGGAAGCCGGGACTACGACCCCGAGAAGGGCAAGGCCAAAGAAGCGCGCGAGGACGTGAACAACTTCCTCGACATCGACCGTCGCCCTCGATTCATCGGCGAGGAAATCGTCCAGAAGGACGAGGTAGACGGCAAAACAGACGGTCTCTACAAGCACTCGGCGTTCCTCGTCCGTCAAGACGACATGACCCACGAGGAGTTCGTGGAGTACTGGCAGGAGAACCACACGCCCATCGCCCGCGAAATCGACGGCGTGGTTCGGTACGCCACGGTCCTGCCGACCGACCCCGAGAACGCGGAGTTCGACGGCATCGCCGAACTCTACTTCGATGATTTGGACAAACTTCACGACGCGCTCGGGAGCGAGGGTAGCCGGGATTACGACCCCGAGAAGGGCAAGGCGAAGGAGGCCCGCGAGGACGTGAACAATTTCTTGGCTATCGACGAGCGACCCCGATTTATCGGCCAAGAGACGGTGCAGAAGGACGAGACGTAGGAGCAATTAGTCGTTTTTTCCGTCGAATTTGCGCTCCGGTCGAAGCAACGACCGCCCAGAACGCCCTCGCGCGGTCGCCCTTTCAGTCCGCCGAGAGCGTGGACTGTCCGCCCGGCGCGTTTTGTCTGTAGATGTGCGACGACGAGGAGACCCCTGATGAAAGCGCGAGAGAAACCTACAATCGATAGATGCGCGCGTCAATTAGCCAGTCCACGAGGAACAGTCCGGCCACCAGCACGGCCGAGACGACTCCTGCACTGACCGTGCCGAACTTCGCGTATCCGAGACCGAATCCGACGCTCACGACGAATCCGGCGACGACGATTCGCCAGTCCACACGCTTCGTGACTGACGAGAGGAAATAGTCTTTTTCCCGACTCTCACGGCCGGATGTAGGCGTAGCCGTCGTGCTGAAGCCGCGTCAGTTCGCCCGCGCCCGAGGGAACCGTCTCGACGCCGTCCACGAGTTCCGACTCGTCGAGGTCCATCGTGTCGAGCGTGTTGCCACATGCCTTGAACGAAATGCCGCTTCCGAGGAGCGATTCGACCTGCTCGCTCCCGTCGCCGTCCGCTCGGAGCGGTTCGATGCCCTTCGACTGGGCGACGACCGCGATATCGTCCATCTCGACGCTCTCGTCGTTCGCCAAATTCTCCGCGATTGTGAGCGCGGTTTTTCGTTCGTCCGGTTCGCCAGCGATGAGGTGGAACACGGTTTGCATGCGGTTTCGCTACCTCGCTCCGTCGGAAATGGTTGCTGGCCGCGACCACTCCGAGACGAGCGAGGACACGAATCCTTACGTTCCGTCCGACAGAGTACTTACACATGCCCGTCGAACCGGAGTACGAGACGCAGGTCCGCGAAGCGTTTCCCGAAATTCAAGACATCGACGACGCCGACCTCCGCGAGCAGGTGGTCGAGGCGTGGGTTCTCGCGCTCGACCGCGGCGGTTGGACGGATGTTCACGACGTGCCCTACGCGTGGAACATCCACGAGGTTTCGAACGTCGAACACGTCCGGGGCGTGACCCGTATCGCGGCGAAGTCGGCCGCCGAACAGCGGGAGTTCCACGGCGCGGACCCCGACGAGGACGTGATTCTGGCGGCGTGTCTCCTCCACGACGTGGGTAAGTGCTACGAGTACGTCGAACACGTCGAGTCCGACCGCATCCGCGACCCGGACCCGACCTACGTCAGCGAGGAAATTCCTCACTCGCTGTCCGGATACGCGCTCGCCCACGAGGTCGGGTGCCCACTCGCGGTCCAGCGCGCTATCCCGCACTTTCTGGGCGAGGTGCCGAAGCGAACGCTCGAAGCCGAGCTGGTCAAGAGCGCGAACTCGGCGTCGTCGAACGCCATCACCCAGTCCGCGATGGGAATCACGCTACAGGAGTGGGTCGAAACGTACAGTCAGACGACGAACTGATTCTCCTCTCCTCTCCTCTCCTCTCCTCTCCTCTCCTCTCCTCTCCTCTCCTC
>NZ_RXOB02000032.1 GCF_004143485.2 Halorussus amylolyticus
GAAACGTCGGAAACATGGGGCCAAGATTACGACGGAAACAAGGGGTGGGATGGAGATGACGGGACGGAAACAAAGGGTACGACGGAAACGATGGAGACGACGATGACGGTGGAGACGACGGAAACGATGGAGACGACGATGACGGTGGAGACGACGGAAACGACGGAAGTCTAGGGTGGGTAGGAGGAAACGTCGGAAACATGGGGGCCAAAAGATACGACGGAAACGAGGGGTGAGGGAGAGACGACAAAAACCGAGGTGGGGTGGAGAGACATCGGCAACAAAACGTGTGCTACGAGAGGTTATTAACCAACGCCCCGACTCGACTCTCCGTATTGTTGGTTAAACTCCCGACGAGGGGCGTCCGTTCTCCAGCGACCCGGTTTATGTCCGGTCTCAGACTACTTGAAGTGAACCGGTCGTTGGAGGCTTCTCGCTCGTGGTGTGGTTCGCGAACCACCCCACGAGAACGCCATCCAGGCGTTGGTGTGCTTCGTCGTAGGAGAGCGGTGCTGCCGAATCACCACGTTGGCCTCGATACGACCCGAACTGCGTGTGGTTCATGCCCTGAATCTCGTGGACGGTCGCGTTTGGCGGTAGACGACTTCGCCCCTCCTCGTAGGCATCGCGGTCGAGGACCGTATCCGCGCTTCCGGAGACGCTGAGGACGGCCAGCGACTCGTCGCTCGCGTCCACGTTACAGTAGGACGCGAACAGAACGAGACCCCGAACATCGTGCGAGTCCGCGTACTGGCAGGCGGCAACACCGCCGAGTGAATGGCCACCGACGAACCACGTTCGGATGCCGGGATGACGGGAGCGGGTGTTCTCGGCGGCGTCAGTATCGAGGAGTGCAATATTGAGTGGCATTTTCGGAATAAACACCGTGACGTTAGTCCGTGTTACCAGCGGTGCGAGCGTGCTGTCATACGCGTCCGGGGCGACCCGCGCCCCCGGATAGAACACGAATCCCGTGGTCGAGTTTTCGCCTGCTGGCGAAAGCATTCGCACGCCGTCGTCGGACGTGACCGATATTCGTGGGTCGTCTTCGACCGATTGAATCGACGCCGGGGTTCCGTGATGGGGTACAGAGAAGTAGACAGCGACGCTACCGACGGCGATGATGAGAATCACGACCGCGATGACCACGCCTCGTTTCCACCAGCGCATACTCTGAAGTGATAGACCACATCTGAAAGCGTTGTCTGTTCGCTAGTCCCTTTCACACCGAATCGTTTGTCCGACCTCGGCGCACAATAGGTTTCAAAATCAGACCTGCTTATCGAATCCTAACGACCTTCACCTCCAGAGATCGGAAAGAACGTCTCGTTTTTCTCCTGAACCTCCGAAATACGCTCTAAATCCATCCAATACGCGACGGTAGCAGAGATGGAGGTCATCGTCGATTTCGGCCGCGTCCCGCGTGCGGAACTGTCGCGAAAGCGGTTGAAAGAGACCGAAATTACTCTTCGGTCTCGTATGGCTCACCGACAGAAGCGGGTACCCGCGTCTTCCCCCAACCGGTGAGAACGACGATGACCACGATGTACGGGAGCAGTCCCAGCAACTTCGCAGAGAGGTCGATATTCAGGGTTTGAAGCTGTCCCTGCAACATGTCCACCCCTCCGAAGAGAAGCGCCGCTGCTGCCGCACCGAGTGGATTGTAGTTCCCGAACAGATAGGCGACGATGCCGAGCCATCCGCGACCGTCAACCATGGTTTGGCCGGTACCGATGAACGACGAACTGTGTGCGAGCAACACGGCACCGCCGAGACCCGCCATCGCACCGGAGAATATTACCGTCGCGTAGCGGACGCGGTTGACGTCGATACCGGCCGTATCGAGCGCCTCCGGATTCTCGCCCGCGGCCTGAATCCAGTAGCCGTAGTTCGTCCGGTAGAGGAACACCCACGACCCGACCGCGACGAGAGCGGTGAGCCACACGAGCGGCGACTGGTCGAAAACGATTCGCCCGAGGTACGGTATCTCGCTGAGGCCCGGTACGGTCAGTCGCCCGACGCCGGGCATCCGGGGGCTGTTTCTCGACCCCCAGATGATGGACGCGGTAAACGGTGCGAGTCCGAGACCGATGAACCAAACGCCGAGACCCGCGACGATTTGGTCGGCCTTGTACCGAATCAACAGAACGGCGAACAACACCGCCAGCACCGTCGTGAGAGCCGTCGCGAACACGATTCCGGCCCACGCGTGGACGGCCCCGCCACCGCCCGCGAAGTACGTCCCGACCGCCGCGAAGAACGCTCCGAATATCATGAAGCCTTCGAGACCAATGTTGAATACACCGCTCTTCTCGGCATACAGGCCCCCGATGGCCGCGAGTGAGATGGGGGCCGCCATCTCCATCGACCGGGCCACGTATCCGGCCGTGAAGATGCGGTCGAGCGGGATGTCGAACGCGACGGTCGCCACCACGCCGACGGCCAGCGCCGTGACCGCAGCGAGACTGACCAGTCTGACCCGCCTGTGACTGGCGTACTCGACGACACTCATTCGTCTTCACCTCCGGTGGTGGCCCGATTCGCGGCCATACGGAACAGTTCCGGGACGGCTACGAATAGGATGACGATACCGACGATGCCGTCGATGAGTTGTACCGGTACGTCGCTGTAGATCTGAATGTACGACGTCGAGGAGTTGAGTCCGCCGAACAACAGGCCCGCCGGAACGACGGCGAGTGGATTGTTCGCCGCCAGCAGACTCACCGCGATTGCGTCGTATCCGTACGTGTGGATGCTGGCCGGTTCGAGGAACCGTCCTTGATACATAATAACGAACAGCGCGCTCGCGAGTCCGGCGACTGCACCGGAGAACGACATCGTCGCGACGACGTTTCGCTTCGCGTCCACGCCGGAGTACACCGCGGCCGACGCTTGATAGCCGCTCGTCATCATGTCGTAGCCGAAGCGGGTTCGCGTCATGACGACGGCGACGACTGCGACGAGCGCGAGCGTGAGGACGAGTCCGACGACCGAGAAACCCGACTCGCCGAAGACAATCGGCGGCAGTCCGACGTTGGCCGGGAGCGGTTCGGTCTGGACGTTTGTCGAACCCGCCTCCCGAAACGGGTTCGTAATCAGCCAACTGACGACGCCGATTGCGATGAAATTCAGCATTATCGTCGTGATTATCTCGTTCGCGTCGGCGTACGCCTTCAACACGCCGGGGAACGCGCCGTACAATCCGCCGCTGACCGCGGCGGCGACGGTCCCGATGAGCATCAGTCCGACCCCGCCGAGACTCCCGCTCGGCAGGTACGGGGCCGCCCAGAGGATGGACATGGCGCAGGCCAGTCCGCCGACGACGAACTGGCCCTGGACGCCGATGTTGAACACGCCCGCTCTGAACGCGACCGCGACCGCGACGCCGGTCACGATGAAGAATGTCGATATTCGCAGCGTCCGCGCCAGCACTCGCTCGCTCCCGACCGCTCCCACGATTAGGTTGTTCAGGAAGATTATCGGATTGTAGCCCGCGGCGGCGACCATGAGCAGCCCGAGGAGAATCGCCGTGAGTATCGACGCGAGCGCGATTCCGAACCGCTCCAATACCGTGGCGTCGAGCAGTCGATCGCTCACGCGGTCCAGAAGCGACCGAGCGCCGGATTCGTCGGTCGCACTCATGTCTCGACTCCGCTACTTGACTCGTCTCCTGACATCCTGCCTTCAGACACCCCACCCTCGGACATCTCGCCCTCAGTCATCCCGTCCCCGGACACCTCATCCTCGCCGGAGAGGCGCTGTCCGGCCATCAGGAGGCCGAGTTCTTCCTCGGTCACGTCGCTCGGGTCCACCGTGTCGATGAACTCGCCTTCGTACATGACCGCGATTCGGTCCGAGAGCTTCTGGATTTCCTCCAACTTCGAGGAGACGACGACGAGCGCGAGTCCCTCGTCGCGGAGTTCGGTCAGTCGGTCGTGAATGAACTCTATCGACCCGATATCCACGCCGCGAGTCGGGTGGGAGGCCACCAACACGTCCGGGTCGTGGCCGATTTCCCGGCCGACGATGAACTTCTGTTGGTTCCCTCCCGACAGGGACTCGGCTTCGGTGTCGGGGTTCGGCGGTTGCACGTCGAACTCCTCGATAATCTCCTCGGTGTGTTCGCGAACCGCCTCCCAATCGAGGAAGCCGCCGTTCGCGAACGGTTCTATCGTCTGGTTTCCGAGCAGTCCGTTTCCGACTAGGTCGTACTCCATCACCAATCCCTCGACGTGACGGTCTTCGGGAACGTAGGCGATACCCGCCTCGATTCGGTCGCGCCTCGACATCGCTGAGATGTCGTCACCGTCGAACCGGACGACACCCGAGCCGAGGGTTCGGAGACCCGTGAGCGCCTCAACGAGTTCGGTCTGGCCGTTCCCCTGAACCCCCGCGATGCCGAGAATTTCGCCCTCCCTGACCGAGAGACTGACCTCCGAAACCTTTTCCAAGCCGCGGTCTCCGATGACTCGGAGGCCCTCGGCTTCGAGGACCGGTTCGCCAATCGTCGTCTCGCGGGCGTCGCTATCGAACAGGACGTTGCGACCGACCATCATTCGCGCGAGCTCCTCCTCGGACGTCTCGGAAGCCGATACCGTTCCGACCGCGTTCCCGTCGCGGAGAACGGTGATGTCGTCGGCGACCGCCAACGCTTCGTCGAGTTTGTGCGAGATGAAGATGAGCGAGCGGCCGTCAGCCCTGAGGTCTTCCATAAGCTCGATTAAGCCCTCGACCTCCTGTGGCGTGAGGACCGCAGTCGGTTCGTCGAGAATCAGAATTTCGGCCCCGCGGTAGAGACTTTTGACGATTTCGACGCGCTGGCGCGTTCCGAGGTCGAGTTCACTGACCGGGGTATCGAGATGTTCGCCAACGTCGAACCCGTAGCGGGTGCTGATGGCTTCGATGTCTTCTCTCGCACGCGCTTCGTCGACGAGACCGTTCTCCACCGGTTCGTGCCCGAGGATGATGTTTTGCAGGACGGTCATCGGCATCACGAGCTGGAAGTGCTGGTGAATCATGCCGACGCCCGCGTTCATCGCGTCACGGGGTGTGTCGAACGACCGCTCTTCGCCATTAACGTGTATCGTTCCCTCGCTTTGGTCGTAAAGACCGTAGAGGATGCTCATCAGCGTGGTTTTTCCGGACCCGTTTTCGCCGATAAGCGCGTGAATCGAACCCGCGTCCAGCGTGAAGTCGACGCTATCGTTCGCGACGACGTCGCCGAACTGCTTCGTGATTCCCTCTAGCCTCACGGCCGGTGGTGTGTTGTTTGCAGTCATGGTGCGCTCTTTTTAATCATAATACGCTCCTTTGAATACGAGCATAAATATCGACCGAAAAGCTGCGTTTTCGCTAGCAGCCGGTCGGACCGCACTCGAAGTCGATTTCGCCGTTGCTGATGGCGTCCTTGGCGTCTTGGATGTTCTGGTCGAGCGAGTCGGGCATGTCGCCGTCGAACGCCTGGCCGGTCACCCAGTCGATTCCCCCTTGCTCCGTCGAGAGGTTCTGTTCTCCCTGCACGCTGTCCCACTCGTCGTTGACGACGGCCCCCGCAACCTCGTACGTCGCCTCGTTGAGAGCTTTGATAGCGGAACCGAGGATAACGTCCTGATAACTGTCGAACGCGACCGACTGGTCGCTGTCGACACCGATTGCGAATCGGTCGTTGTCGTCCGCGGCTTGGAACGCCCCTTCGCCCGCGGCCGCTGCCGCGTGCCAGACGATGTCGGCCCCACTGTCGATCTGCGAAACCGCTTGGTCGTTCACGCCCGACGGGTCGCTGAAACTGCCGCCGTAGCCGGTGAGCACTTCGATGCTGTCGTCCACCCACTCGACGCCCTGTATGTACGACACCTCGAACGCCTCGATGAGGGGAATCTCCTCACCGCCGACGAAACCGACGATGTTCTCGTCGGGGTTCGTCGAACTTCCCTCGTGTTCGATTTCTTCTTGCGTCAGCGTCCCGGCACCCACACCGGCGAGGAACGACATCTCGTGGTTCATCTCGATCCATCCTGAGACGTTGGGTTCATCGACGACGTTGTTGATGAGCATCCAGTTAACGTCGGAGTACTCGGGCGCGTTCTCTTCGAGCGGGTCCGTGTGCTGGTCGGCGACCAGCACTATCAGGTCGGGTCCCGCTTCGGCGGCGTCGGCTTGCCGTTCGGCGTAATTCCCTTGATTCGTCTCCTCAACCTGATTGATTTCGATGTCCCACTCGTCGGCCGCATCTTCGAGCCCTTCGAGTGCGTTGTCGTTGAACGCCTGGTCGTCGAAGCCCGCCGGGCTCGAAATAATCGTCATCTCGTATCCGTCGTCGTCGCCACCACCGCCGCTCATACAACCGGCGAGCGACAATCCGCCAGCTGCCGCCGCTCCCGACCGAAGGAACGTCCGGCGACCGATCGATGATGTGTCGCTCCTCGCATCCCCGCAATCGCCGTTCGTGTCTGTCCTATGGGACATTATACCATCATTAACTGTAATTCGAGTATATAGTTCTATGCCCATTCAACAGTATTACCGCTTGTTTGATATCTGTTCTCCGATACCGTCGGCGAGTAATACTTGCTCCCATTCACCATACTCGTGAAAACACTCTCCCGACGGGTGTCGAACTACCTCGGCGGAGCTGTTCGAATTAGTTGTTTGTCAGTCCAGTCGGAGCCGGGTCGAACTCACCTCGAGCAGGTGCGGGGATATACCCCGATAAATCCACGTCTCCGAACTCGACGCGTTCGCCGCGCTCGGCGGCGAGGTACGAGGCCATACAGAGTTCGACCACCTCCAGTCCGTCGTGGAGGTCCTCGCGCGCGTTCTCACCCGCGCGGAACGACGAAACGACGTGACGGTTCTGGTCCAAATATCCGTACGTCGTCACCTCGTCGGGGATGACGGCCATCTCTCCCTGGCCCGCCTGTTGTTTCTCGACGACGTAGCCCGCGTCGTCTTCGACATCGGACGACAAGAAGACGCCGACGCCGGATTCGAGCGTGTTGATGGTCCCCGAGTACTCCGGGCCGAGAAGTTCGATGGTTATCCGAAGGCCGGACCCGACGAAACACCACGAGTTCGTGGATTCTGCGATGACAACGTCGCCGTCGTCGGTTTCGTAGAACACCGTCGCGCGGGCGTAATCCTCGGTCGGTTCCGACTGGAAATCGACGCCGAAATCCGCTGCGAGCCGGTCGGCGTACTCCTCGCGCGTCCACTTCAGCGTCGAGAGGTCGCAGGTGACCGCGAGCGGCGTCAGGTCCTCGCCCGTCGTCGATTCGAGCAAGTGTTTGTTGACTTTGTGAGAGTGACACATCATGTCACTCAGGACGCCCCCGCCCTGCTTTTCTCCCTGCCAGAACCACGCCGAGTGCGGCCCCGCATGCTCCTCGGCCGAGCGTGCGAGATACGGGCGACCCGTCGCCTCGGCACTGTCCCACAGCAGCGATTTGACCTTCTCGACGCCCGGCATGTACACCTGATTTTCGAGATACGCGTGGGCGACGTCAATCGACTCGATCAACTCGACGACTCGCTCGGCCTCCGCGAGATTGCGCGCGAGGGGTTTCTCGATGGCGATTCCGTCGAGGTCTGCACCGTTCTCGACCGCACTGACGATTTCTTCGACCGTTTCGAGGCGTGTGAAGTTCGGGCTGGTAATCCAGAGCGCGTCCACGGCCGGGTCTCTGGTGAGACTTTCGACCGACTCGTGAATCGTCGCGTCACCGCACTCGTACCCTTTGAGCTTCTCGGCAACGGCCTCGGCCTTGCTCCGGGTGGGATTCATCACACCGGCCGCGTGAGCGTGGCGAATCCCGCGCAGCGTCTCGGAGTGAAACGTGTCGGTGATGAATCCGGCACCGACGAACCCGATTCCTAACGAATCGTTTGCTGGCATGTGCTCGGTATTCAGCTACCGTCTATAATATAAATACCGCTGACACACCCCCCGTTTTGCCGCCTGATAGATATCTCGCAAACTCGCTCTTTGGAGGATTCCGGGGGATTCGATTCCCATCGGTTCGAAAATTATGGGGCGTCTCGACGTAATCTGTCCCGTCCTACTGGGCCGTCTGTCACCCGCTTCGACTCGTACCTGTCGAGGCAGTCACGGGACTACCTCCTCCGGACTCACCGGCTTCCCGGACTGGGCCGACTGTTCTGCCGCGAGCGCGAGGCGAAGCGATTCGGTGGCGTCTTCGACGGTCACGTCCGCCTCGATACCTGATTCGAGACAGGAAACGAAATGCTCGAGTTCGCGTCGATAGCCGTTCTTTCCGACCGGATTCTTCACGGCGCTTTCCCCGTCGGTCCACTCACCATAGGGCGATTGGTCCTCGCTCGCGAACTCCACCAGACCGTCGTCGCCAGCGAGTTCGAGCTCGTTGGTAAACGGCCTCGATTCCGGCATGCTCCACGACGATTCGACCATGCCCACGGCCCCATTCTCGAATCGGAGGGTGGCCGAAGCGTGTTCGCTACCCTCCTCACAGTGATGACGAGCGAATACTCGCTCTACGTCGCCCCAGCACCACCGAAGGTAATCGAGGTCGTGAATCGCTAAATCGACGAAGATGCCGCCGCTCTTTTCGCGCTGGGCGAACCAGTTGTTAGACCCCCAGTCCGGAAATTGCGAGAGTCGCCGGGCCCGAGCGACGCCCGGCGATCCGATTTCGAGATTCTTCGCTTTCCGATAGTTCGGCATGTATCTGACGACGTGGCCGACCATGCACGTCAATTCAGCTTCGCGGACAGTTTCGGAGATTTCGCGGGCTTCCGCTAGAGTTCCGGCTATCGGTTTCTCTAAGAAGATGTCCACGTCCGCTTCGGCCGCGGTCCGAACGATATCAGCGTGCGTGTGCGTCGGCGTACAAATATCGAGATAGTCGATGTCTGATTGTTCGCACATCTCCTCTACATCCGTGTAGGCCTCCGCGGCCAAGCCGAGTTCGTCGATGAACGGTTCGGGTCCACTCGGTGTGGAGACGGCGACGACATCGACATCCATATCCGCGTACTCCTCGGCGTGCGTCCGAGACATGAAGCCCGCTCCCGCGATACCAACTCGCATACTGAAAACCAGAACATTCCAACGTATATACGCTTTGTGAGATTTAGGGCCGTTCCCCGTCTACAAGGAACTAATATATTATTGATATAGTTGTGTGACCTCCTGAATTGTTGTTCGACTCTGGTGATATTTCTACGGACACTGCTGTCGTTTAGTCACTGAAATTTCCCGAGACGGAGAGAGATTGCTGGGAAGTATCCGACTACGTAACTAGATGTCTCCCCTGAACTGTCGTGTTAGCTCGATTGTCGATGCAGCTTGAGTAGGAGGACTTTCCAGTCTCTCTTCTTATACGAGCTACCTTTTTAGTATACTTATGATGGCTGTCTTTCTAGTGTGCTTATGCGGCCTAACTTTCTAGTATAACTATGTGGCCTAACTAGACCATCTAGTTGGTGTGGCTATCTATGCACTCTAACTATGCTCTATAGTTTCTCTACATAATTGGTTTGTCTGACGAGGTTTTATATGTACCCTCTCTGATTAGCCTCGTATGTTAACGTACACGACGTACAGCGAGGCGGGCGGGGTTGGGAAGACCACGCTCTCGGCGAACCTCGCGCGCGCTCACAGCGACCACGGTCACCGCGTTCTAGTCATCGACCTCGACCCACAGGACGGCTGTTTTTCGTATCTCCTCGGAGTCGACGACCATCGAAGCGACGAGAGTATCGATACACTCGTGCATCACCTGATTGACCGTGGGGACGACTTCGGCGATCTGATTCACACGAGGGAGGGAATCGATATCGTCCCGAGTCACAACATGCTCGAACGACTCGGCGACCTCCTGGAGAAAGCCGCTTCTATCGCCGAACAAACCGGTGAATCCTTCTCGAAGTACGGACGGCTACGACACGTCCTCGCCGCGAACGACGTTCCCGAGAAGTACGACGTCCTCATCGTCGACCCACCTGCGACGAGCGGTCCGCATCTATACAATGCTATCGACGCAACGCGTAGCCTCGTTATCCCGGTCGAGCCGAGCGGCAAAGGTGGCGAGTCAATCACCGGTCTCGAATCCGTCGTTTCCGGTATCGAATCGAACCTCGACATCGACGTGGGAGTGCTTGCCACTGTGGTAAATCGTTTCGAAGGGACGAACGACCAGCAAGCCGTACTCGACGAAGTGTCCGCCATGCCGTATTCGAACCCCGTGACGCTCCGAAAGCGGTCGAGTCTCTTCGAAGGCTGTTGGGCCCAGCAGTGCAGCGCGTTCGAATACGTCGAGAAGCACCGCGACCGAGAGCGCGAGCACGAGCGGGAGACCCTTGACAAACTCGACGACCTCGCGACGTACCTTGAGGAGCGTGGTGACCTATGAAGGAAGGTACTGGAGGCGACCCGTTTGCGGACGACGATTCGGTTACTGAGGAGTCTTCCGACGACGCCGACACAGATGCGACGGCGCAGGGGGGACGAGATAGAACTGAATCACTGAGCGACGGGGAACAGAGTGCGCCGGGAGAACCGGCGGTAGCGGACGACGGGGTTGGGACGGAGAACCGGGTTGAAACCGAGAGCGGGGTTGATGACGAGAGTGTGGAATTGCCGTGGGCGGTCCGGCGGAGTAGCGTGAAAAGTGACCGAGAAATGGTACAGTTCTACCTTCGCGGTTTCGTTCAGGACCGCGAAACCGAGTTTCAACACGAGGTCGAAACGGAAACCGGCTACGGTACGTATCTGACGGACGTGCGCGAGGCCGCGTATCTCGTTGCGATGAACCACCCGGACGAGGTGGCTAGTCTTTTAGATGAATGGGGATGTGAATATCTCTGAATGTAGTCCGCTCTCGCTGCAGTCGCTCACGGTATTTATCTAACCGTAACTCCGAATCCTCACACGGACGTACTCGGCCTCTTCGTCGGTGAGATACATCGGGCTCGGGGTCGATTGTGACGATGACTTCGGGGGCGACCGACTCCACGAGGTCGGCCCGACCGGCGAGGATGCCGGTGATCTGGGGACCTCGAATCGCTTTCCCGCCGCTGAACGCGAGGAGGTTCGCCCCGGCGTCGGTAAACGCCTGCAGGTTCACAACCGAGGGCAACTCGGCGGCGGCGTCCATGATGACTGAGCCGCCGTTGACCGACGAGCGCGTAGAGCGTCTATTTCCGTTCTAACACCCCGGATTCGGCGTTTTCATGCCGCGAGTTTCACAATTTTTAACCTATGCTGATTCGTGGCATACGCTTATGCAACAGGTAGCACTCTTCGGGAGCGGTTTCATCGCCGGGAGCCACGCGGCGAGTTACGCGGCGATAGACGACGCCGAACTCGTCGCCATCGCGTCGCTCGACGATGACAAAGATGAGTTCGCGGCCGAACACGCCCCCGACGCCGAGACGTTCGATGACGCCGAGTCGTTGCTCGACGCCGTGGACCCCGACGTGGTGGACGTCGCGACCCCGACTCACACCCATCGTGAACTGGTCGAACTGGCCGCGGACCGTGGCTACGACGTGCTGTGCGAGAAGCCCATCGCGTCCACGCTGGCGGACGCGCAGGCGATTCAGGCGGTCGCCGAGGAGAACGACGTAACGTTCATGGTGGGCCACGCGGTCCGGTTCTCCGCGCCCTACCGCCGAATCAAGGACCTCGTCGACGACGGCGAGGTCGGTACCCCCGGTGTCGTCCGCGCCTCCCGTGTGGGGCCGTTCCCGGATTGGGGGTGGCAAAACTGGTTCGGTGACATGGACAAGAGCGGTGGCGTGTTGCTCGACCTCGTCATCCACGACTTTGACTTCCTGCGATGGACAGTCGGCGACGTGGAGCGAGTCCACGCCACGACCGAGACGTGGACCGACGACGGCGACCTTATGGACCACGCGGTCGCAATCCTCCGGTTCGAGGACGGGACGGTCGCGCACGTCGAGGGGTCGTGGGCCCAACCCGAGTCGCGGACGTTCCAGTTCTCCATCGAGGTCGCGGGCGACGAGGGACTCCTCGAATTCGACGGCGGAGCGATGCGCCCGTTCGAACTGTACGCGGGCGACGACGCCGAAGTCGCAAATCCGATGGATGAGACGCCGATGCAGGCGGAACTCGAACACTTCCTCGCGTGTTGTGAGGGCGACGACGAACCGCTCGTCTCGGTCGGAGACGCGATAGACGCCGCGCGGGTCTCGCTCGCGGCGCTCGAATCCGCCGAGCGCGGCAAACCGGTCGCGGTCTCGGAGGTGAAGGCATGACCGACCCCGTTCGCGTTGGAATCCTCTCGACCGCGCACGTCCACACCGAAGCGTACGCCGAACTCCTGTCGGCGTTCGACGACGTGGAGTTCGTCGGTATCGCTGACGACGATGCAGACGCTGCGACCGAGTTGGCCGCCGCGTACGGAACCGAATGCCGACCGACCGACGAACTCCTCAACGACGCCCACGGCGTCGTTGTCTGCTCGCCGAACGCCACCCACGAGCGGTGGGTCGCCGAGGCGGCAGACGCTGGCGTGGACGTACTCTGTGAGAAGCCGCTCGCACCGACCTACGACCAAGCGCGCTCGATAGCTGACACGTGCGAGGACGCCGGTATCAACGCGGGCCTCGTGATGCCGCTCCGGTTCAGTCCGCTCGCCCGCGAGGCCAAGACGCGGTTCGACGAGGGCGCTGTCGGCGACCTGCGATTCGTCACCGGCACCAATCGCGGGAAGATGCCCGGCGGCTGGTTTGTTGACCCCGACCTCGCCGGAGGCGGCGCGATAATGGACCACACCGTCCACATCCTCAATCTCGTCCGGTGGATAACCGACGAGGAGGTCGAGACGGTCTACGCGGAGTCGGGAACCCGATTCCACGACATTCCGGTCGACGACGTGAACGTACTCTCGATGACCCTCTCAGACGGCACGCCGTTCACGCTTGACGGGTCGTGGAGCCGTCCCGACGAGTGGGACACGTGGGGCGACGCCACGCTCGAACTGCTCGGAACCGAGGGCGTCGTCTCGATGGACTCGACCGAACAGGCGATAAAACACACCCGCGACACCGGCGACGACCCCGGAATCCGGTCGGTCGCGTTCGGCGGCGATTTCAACCGAGGGTCGCTACGGAACTTCGTCGATGCGATTCGAGACGACGAACACCCGCTCTCGACGATGGAGGACGGGGCTCGCGAAGCCGCGGTCGTGGAGGCGGCCTACGAGTCGGCCGAGTCGGGCGCTGTGGTCGACGTGGAGTACTGACGGAGCCGTGTTCGCGCCCATTCGCCGACTCTCACTCGCTCCGAAAGGAAGTGCTTGTAGAAACCGTCGGTACCGGAGCAGTCGTGCTCGTCTACCCGTTCAGTGCGGTCGCGTTCCCGTTTTGGTAGACGCGACCGCGGTTTTCGGCACCCCTCGAGCGCCGACTCGCCCGATAGCGAACTCGATGGCCTTCACTGAGGTTTTGGGACACAACGCTCGGGGATTCCATATATCGTTATACAATTTATTGAACTGCGAGCCATCATAATTCAGGGGTATCAAGCGTTTCAGACTCTCTCCGTGATGATATAGCCTGAAACAGCGTCACTCGTGATTAGGCGAGGAATCACAAGTAAATATTAGTACCTCCAAGCCCTCGGACAAGCACGAAACCGCCAATCCAGCGAGAACCCGCTTCTCGGCGGCCAAACCCCCGGATTCGGCGCTCGGAGAACACGATGCCCAGTAAGAACACCCAACCCCTCGACGGTGCGCTCGACGACTACCTCACCGACAAGTCGAAAGGAAACGACTCGGGGAACTACAGACGGAACGCCGAGCGAGTCGTCGGCGAGTGGCTTTCCTGGACCCACGACGAACGCTCGACGTACACCTTCGCTACACTCGACGTGGACGACCTCGAAGCCTACGCACGCCACCTCAAACGCCGCACGAACGGTCCCGACGGAATCGCCGCCTCGACCGCCCGGAAGTACTTCGACTACGTGCGCGCGTACCTCACGTTCTGCCAGAAGCGCGAATACCTCACGGACAACCCGGCGGCGAAGAGTCGCGCGACCGGCGCGCTCCCCGACGACGACCAGCGCGACGAACATCACCAACAACTCTGGACACCCAAACAGCGCAAAGCAATCATCGAATTTGTGAACAAACGAGCGCACGACGCCGTAGACGAACGGGGGTCGGACGCGCTCGCGGAGGTCCGCGACCGCGCGTTCGTCGCCACGATTGCGTACTCCGGGGTTCGCGGCGGTGAGGTCCTCCGCGATCGCAACGACGACCGCCGTAACGGCGTTCGCTGGAAGGACGCAGATCTCGATACTGGGACGATGAACATTCTCGAAAAAGGCTCACAGGCGTACCGCGACACGGGCGTCCCCGCGCAAGCTTTGCGGGCGCTCGACCGCTGGCACGCGGTGTTCGACCCGCCGAGTGAGGAGTGGCCGGTGTTCCCAACGTTCCACGCACCCTCGCTCGCGGCGGTCGTCGTGGACGGCCTCTCCGCCGAGGGCTACGAGGAGAGCGACATCGAGGCGATACGCGACGGGAAGACGGCGCTGGAGGTGTGCTACGAGTACGACATCGCCCCGCCCGCGTTGACGACCGCCGGGGCGCGGAGTCTCATGAAGCGCCTCTCGGCGGCCGCGGACGTGCCGGACCTCGATACAGAAAACGGCGAGTACCTGGAACTACACGGTGGGCGACGGGGTGCTGGCGATACACTCGTACGCGAGAAAGGGTGGGAACAGGCACAGAAGCACCTGCTTCATGCGGACCCGAAGACAACGATGGACGCCTACTCGCACATCTCGGCAGAGGAGACGGCAGATGAAGCGAGTGATGCGTTCGACGCTGTAGACCGGTGAATTGAGAGCCGGTACGTGCGAATCGGGAGACAACACTTGTCCATGAAGTACCTATCTCTGTAATACTGGACGAGTCCGTCGACGGGTGTCCGATACCGTATCCGCAGTGACGGCCCCGAGACAAGAAATCCACACACTCAGAGCTTACTCGGTGGGAGAGTTTAACACCGCATCGCCCATCACCGAGAACGCCATGGACGTGAATGCAGACCGCCTGCAGGACGACATCGAAACTAACGCGGGGTTCGGAGCCATCGACGCGGAGGAAGGTCGAGGACGGACGGTTCTCACCGGTTCGGAGGCCGACCGGGAGGCGCGCGAATACTTTGTGACGCGATTGGAGGACGCGGGCATGGAAGTGTCAGTCGACGCTGTCGGGAACGTCGCGGGTCGGTGGGTGCCGTCCAGTGCCGACCCGGACGCCGACCCGGTCGCGGCCGGAAGCCACCTCGACTCGGTCCCTCGCGGTGGAATCTTCGACGGTCCGCTGGGCGCGTACGCCGCGCTGGAGGCGGTGAGAGTGATTCGGGAGAGCGACGTCGAGCCGACACGCCCGCTGGTCGTCGTCTCTTGGACCGAAGAGGAGGGTGCGCGGTTCGACACAGGACTGCTCGGGTCGTCGGTCGCCGCCGGCCACCGACCGCTTGACGAAGCCTACGCGCTCAAGGACGATGACGGCGTCAGCCTCGGCGAGGCACTCCGCGAAGTCGGCTTTCGGGGCGACGACGACATCGACCCTTCGAGCTGGGAGGCGTGGTTTGAGTTGCACATCGAACAAGGGACGAAACTCGAGTCGGCCGGCGCCCCCATCGGAGTCGTTGACGCCATCTCCGGCATCACTAACTGCCGGGTGACGGTGACGGGCGAGGCGAACCACGCGGGTGCGACACCGATGTACGAGCGCCGAGACGCGCTGGTGGCGGCGAGCCACTTCGTCGTCGACACCGAGCGGGCCGCTAAGGAGGTCGTTACCACGACGAGCGAGAGCGCCGTCGGCACCGTGGGGAAGGTCGCGGTTACCCCGAACGCATCAAACGTCGTGCCCGGTGAGGTTGCCATGACGATGGACATTCGAGACGTCGACCGCGACGCGATGGACGCCATCGTCGAGCGGGCGCGAGCCAGCGCCGCCCGCCTCCGGCGCGAGCGGCCGGTCGAGACCGACTTCGAGCAGTACCGGCTCACCGAACCGAGCGAGATGGCAGACCGCTGTGTCGATGCCGCGGCGGACGCCGCCGAGCGGGCCGACTTCGACGCGATGCGGATGCACTCGGCGGCGCTGCACGACACCGCGAACCTGGCGGGAGTCACGGACACGGCGCTCCTGTTCGCGCCCTCGAAGGACGGCATCTCGCACAATCCGTTGGAGTGGACCGACTGGGAGGACTGCGCCAACGCGACGCGAATCTTGGCCGGGGCGATGGCGGACATTGCGAGACGGTGAGCGACGCCGGAACCTCGTCTCGTGTGTGAGCGACGAAACCGAATTCGTCGAGAACGGGCTATCGTGCGAACTCGCGCGCGACGTCGTCGGCCGGTCACGTCGCGTATCGAGCCGATGGCGCGCTCGATGTCGGTCTTCTCCGCCGCCTTGCTCTCGAACTCGCGCGGGTTCGTGTGACTCCAGCCGTGGTGCTGGACGTCGTGGCCGCGGTCCCATATCGCCGCCGTGACCTCCGTGAAGCTATCGACGGTGTGGCCGGGCCTAAAAAACGTCGCGGGAACGCCGAGCTCGTCGTGGAGATTGAGGAGTCGAGGAACCCGCGACTTCGGCACCGTACACGCCGCGAGAGAGCTTTGTCGGGCTGTCCACGGCCCCGTACCCGTGTACCCACACGGAAACCGCGCCGAAGTCGTATCCGATGCCGGCGGTCGTGTCGGCCATACTAATAGCGGACTGTTACCGCGCGACCCAAAATGAAGTCTCGGGAGGGGGGTGGCGATTCAGATATGTGTGTGATTTCATACAATCTGGCTCTCACCGAGAATCACGCACGTTACAGTCACCATTCGGCGTAGACGAGGTACTCGACACCCTCGTATTTGAGGAGCCAAATGCATACGAATTCTCAACCTCGACCCCTTCGTAGCCTCGGAAACGGTCGATCACCGACCCGGAGGCGTCGTTATCCTCGAAGTACGCCCCGTCAATCGCTCCCTCGACGACTTCGCGTTCGGCGTCGGAAAGGTCCGTGAATTCGAACAGGCGCTGCTCCCGGACCTGTCCGGCGAACGCCTCGATCTATTCGAAAGGGACTCTCCGGGTTTGTACTGGTCCGCGAGAGCGGCGAAATACGTCCGATACGAGCAGGAAGGCCCAGCGAATCGTGAAGGAAGGCAGATACGTTTTTCTTGGTGTGGACCGACCGTTAGCCCACGTATGTCCGAGGATGAAACCTGCGAGCGCCACGCCTGGGCCTCCGTCGGCGTCGTGACCCGGGCCGGATCAGTCTGCAGGATTTGGGAGTGCGAGAACTGTCCGGTCTGGACCGCAGAGCAGTTCGACCCCGACCACGAACGACTCTGGGCCGATACCTGGCTGGCCGAGCGCTGACATGCCGGTTTCGGGCGAGTTTTTGACCCTGGTCTCTATTGGGGCGGTGGCACTGTACACCCTCGTGACTGCGGCGAGTCGTGCTATCGACCGGTTGCTGGCGCTCGCCGAGTACTACGATGTCGACGAGGTACTCGTTGGGATGACCATTCTCGCCCTGGGAACGAGCTTGCCGGAACTCAGCTCCCACCTCATCGCGTCACTGGGAATCCTCTCTGGCGTCTTGGACTATCAGGCCACTTCCGCCGTCGTCATCGGCGGCAACACCGGCTCTTCGACCGTCCAACAACTTCTCCTCGTCGGCGTCCTCCTCATCGGGTACGGCAGCCTCGACCTCACCGAGACGTTCGTCCGCGAGAGCTACCTGCCTATGCTGGGCGTGTTTGTCGTGACGATGGTCCTCGCTTGGGATGGAAATATCAGTCGGCTGGACGGGCTGCTGCTGTTGGCCCTCTACCTCGTGTACGTCGGGGTCAGTGTCACCCGTCGGGAACGGACTCAGGCGCTTCGAGAGCCGCCAAGTACCGACCCTCGCCGGGATGCCATCGTCGCGGTGGGTCTGCTCACTCTGGTCCTGCTCTCTGCGTCGCTCATGCTTTCGAGCATCGAGGTGGTCGTTGACATGCTTTCTCTCGGTGGGTCCATGGTCGGCATCGTTACAATCGGCGTGGCTGCCGCACTACCGGAGTTAACGGCCGTGATGGACGCTATCCGCCGGCGATCGCCCAACGTCGCTCTCGGAACTCTCATCGGGAGCAACATCGTCAACCCCCTCGTCGGCATCGGTCTCGGGGGTGCCATCTCCACCTACTACATCCCACCGGCCGTCGTCCTCTGGGACCTCCCGTTCAAGCTCGTGACTGGTGCTGGGTTACTCGGGTGGACGTTGTACGTAAAAAACGGAGAACTCACACGGACCGAGGGTGGCTACCTACTGGGATTGTATTTCGTATTCGTGGTCGGACGCCTCCTGCTGTTTCCGGGGCAGTAAACCGCCAAACTACTGTGGGTTCCCCGGTTCATCCTCGCGCTTCGAGCCCTCGTTTCTGACCGTGGCAATGACACTTCGGTCCTATTAGACGGTGGTACTCACACTGACACCGTAGCTGGAATCCGTTTACCGGCAGACTCTCGTATCGAAAAGGAGCCTGTTCCGTGTACGCGTATCATGTGTTCCAGCCGAGGAAGACGGTTCTCGTGAGACGGCATTGTTGAAACCCTCAATAGTTGATGATAACTGTGTCCCGTATACAGAAGACGAATGCAGCACGACGAACCCCTCGTACTCGCCTTCCCTGTGAATTTATTCTCTCTACCGCGATATTTCACTTATGACCGCTCGTACGATCGCTCTCGGAGCGGGTACCGCCATCACTACTTTCCTGTTGGCCGGTGCCGCGACAATCGAACTGCTTGGACCTGGAGAGGCTCCTGCAATCGGTATCATCGGTGTCTTCGTCGGTGTTGTCGTCGGACTGCTGGCAGGCGGGATTGCCAGCGTGTACGCTGACCGCCTCTCCGGAATCGCTACTTCGGTCCTCGTCGCCTACGCGACGTTTGGCGTCGCGTTCGTCACAATCGCGGGGATGAGCTACGTCAACGTGCCGTATGCCGATGGCGTGTTCACGTTTCCCGTTCATATCGGCGTGAGCATCGTGGTCGCAGTCATCGTCGCCCTGTTGGCCATCCGTGGGAAAATCGGCGAAGGGTCTTCAATCGCCTAACTACGATCTCGTTCCGATATCGATATTCCAAAGTCGTGCTCTTCGATGTAGGAATCTCTCGATAGGGTTTTTCGCGTTCTATCGCGGTTTCGGCCGCAGACACGGATGCTTCGGTAGCTTGCTCCTCGATGGTTTCGACCGCCAACTGTGCCGAATCTTCGAACGCGGCGAGATTTGCGACCGGAAGAACGACGCAACCCTCGCCCAGACGCTGACCCACGAGTGCGCCCACGCAGTACCCCATTTCGACGTCAACGACGATACCGAACGGTGCAAAAGGCGAGACCGAGGCCGAAGCCGCCGAGACGGCCGCCGGTGCTGCAGCCGTGCTGGAACTCCGCGCCGAACTATCGCACCAGCGCCAATTAATAATCTTGTGAGATGTATACAATACTATACGCGTCTAATAGGCGGCCCGGAGTATCGTAGTATCCCTCCTTCCCGCGCGAAAATACGCTCACCGTCGGGAGAAGTGAGAGACTACGCAGAGAGAAAGAGGCGGGGTTAGCCTTCGACAGTGGGAGCCGAGGCCTGGGGCAGTTCGTATTTGTCTTCGAACTCTTGGATGAGTTGGCCCATCTTCGCGTACCAGTCGTTGAGCATCCGCTGCATCTCGTCTGCGATCTGCGACGGATCCGTCGGCGAGTAGACGTGGTAGTAGCCGCCCTGGTCGTAGTTGATCTGATTCTTTTCGATGAAGCCCGTCTGGAGGAGTCGCTGGACGGCCCGATAGGCGGTCGAACGCTCGCGATTAACTGCATCGGCGAGTTCGTCAACGGTTAGCGGTTCCTCACTCTCGACGAGTGCCTGGAAGCACTCCTTGTCGAGTTCTTTGAGACCGTGGAAGCACTCCAGTAGCCCTTCGCACTTCATGTCTCGACGCAGTTGTTCGGACATCGAATCCGGCATTATTATCGATGATACGTAGGCACTGAGCCATTAAAAGACTTTTGCATGGATCGCACAATTTTGCGATGAGCCAAACTGAGTCGGGACGGTGACAACTCGCGAGCGGCTAGCCGTCCACTCGTGGATTCCAAGTAGAAGAGGCCCACATTCAATCACGAGCGAGTAGCGGATTGGCGCGAAAACGGATTAGTCCGCAGTGGAAGTTTGCTGGCGATGCGTCACACGTAGCGAGGAAATCGCCGTATAGAGGATCGCAAGAGCGACGACGACCGCCGCGCCGATGACGAGTACCAGTCCGAGCAACTCGAGGGTCGAGTTGCCGATGTAGGAGCCGATCTCTCCGACGCCGACCGCGGTGGCGCCGACCAGTAGCATGCCACCGAAGTAGATCTTGATGCCGTCGGCGTCAACGACAGCTGTCGCTGCAGAGCCGATACGAGCACCGAGTGCGCTCCCGAGTAGCAGCGGAGCGACGATACCGAGGTCAACGCCGCCGCCCTGTCCATAGAGGTAACTCCCAAGACCGCCGGAGAAGACGATCTCGAAGAGGTCCGTCCCGACAGCGACGGGTACCGGGACGCCGATGGCGTAGATCATCGCGGGCATTCGGATGAAACCCCCACCGACGCCGAGGAAGCCCGACAGGAGGCCGGTTGCGAAGGCGACGGCCGTGATGACCCACGCGGAAACGCGGACATCTCCACGGAGTGTCACCATCGGCGGAATCCGAACCTTCTGCTGGATCGTCTTCGCGACTTCGGGAATCTCGTACTCGCTGAGATCCTTGTCAGCTGCCTCGTGGTCGATGCCACCGCCGCCGTCGCCTTTCAGGGCGTCACGGGTGACCATCGCCCCGACGCCGCCGAGCAGGACGACGTAGGCGATACTGATGATACCACCGGCAAATCCCAACGACTCGAGATAGTAGACGCTGGCGCGTCCGACCTCGATACCGATGGTCGTCCCGGTGATCATGATCACGCCGAGCTTGTAGTCGACCTGGCCGAGGTCGTGGTGTTTCAGGGTCGCGATGATAGCCGTCCCGAAGACAAACGCCATCCCGCTACCGACCGCAATAGGCGCCGGGTAATCTAGCATCAGCAGGGCGGGGGTAACGAGGAACGACCCACCCATGCCGAAAAACCCGAACAAGACTCCGACGACGAGGCCGAATCCGACGAACATCGCCAGCATCTCGGGGCTCGTTCCCAAGATACCGAGTCCGTCGAGTAGGCTATTGAGCATTCTCTTCACCTCCGACTAAGAGTTTCATGAGGTAGGGCCCGAAAAGCCGTTCAAGGCCACCGTAGCCCACGTATAGCACGACCGCTTCCAGTAGGATCGTGCCGATGAGCAAGGCTGTTTCCGGGTCCCACGTGGGAATCTCTAGTCCTGCCATTGATTCTCCCTCCAGCATTCGAAATCGGTAATTCGCTGTTGCCACATTTCTGTTCAATATCTCCTACCCGGTGAGTGCCTTTAACGGTTTTGGATACATCGCACAATACTATATCTGAGTAACCTCCGTTTGACTATCGATAACTTATGGAGAACGTATAGCGCCCCGCCAACTTCAGAAACCGATCGGTGCAACCCCAGACTGTCGACCGCGCGCGCAATGATAGACTATTAAACAAAATCGTATTGTCATCGGTCGACGAAATGGCCTATATGAGGGCCCTGTGTGCGACCGACCTATCGGCCGCCAGTGCGGCTGCAATAGAGAACGAAACCTGTCTCGAGTGTTTAGGCCGTATCGGCATCGATACAATCCATCTCGTGACTGTCGTTCCGGCGAACGTCCACTCCGGAATGCCTGGCGTGAACTTCGATGAGCGACGCCGACAGGGACTGGACCGTTATCGAAGTGTGATGGAAGCCGCAGGGTTCGATGTCGAGACTCACGTCGTCCGTGGGACACCCTATCGCCGTATCAACGGCATTGCCGAAGCCGTCCAGGCCGACATATCTGTCGTCGGCTCACGAGGCCAGAGCCCGCTGGAGAACCGTGTCCTCGGCTCGACCGCACGAAACCTCGCACGGACGACCGTCGTTCCGTTACTGGTCAACCGCATCGAGCGGGCGACCGATGAACCCGACGTCCTCCGCGAACACCTCTTTCAGCGTATCCTCTTCGCGACGGATTTTTCCGAGAACGCCGACCGAGCGTTCGATGCCTTCTCGTACCTCCGCCACGCGACCGAGGAGGCGACACTCGTTCACGTCCGGTCGCCGAAAGACGAGGCCGCCGACGCCGAGGGCGACCCAAGCGAGTGGTTGGCCGAGCGTGCTCGCACGCTCGAAAACTGGGACATCGAGACGCGAATCGAGGTCCGGCAGGGGGACCCCGCCGACGAAATCCTCGCCGTCGAAGAGGAGGTAACCCCGTCGACGGTCCTCGTCGGTTCGAGGGGGCGAAGCCGTATCCGGCGGCTCCTGTTGGGCAGCGTCTCGGAGGAAATCGTCGCGCGGGCGACGGGAAACGTCTTCCTCGTCCCGCCGCCCCGTGCAGTCTGAACCAGACTATCTCCATTCCGAGGGGTGGCGGCCAACTGGTACTGTGTCTGGCTCGTCGCTGCCTACAACAGGAGAGCGGCGGTAACGTACGCGAGTCCGAACGAAAGGGCGAACGATCCGGCCCACGCCCCCAGCGTCAAGAGAATCTTTCGCGCGTCCACCGCTTCCCGGCCGCCGACTGCGGCTCCACTTCCGATGATCGCGCTGACGACGATCTCGTTGAACGAAACGGGCACGCCCAGCACGACGGCCAGTTGCGCAATCAGAAACGACGGCACGAGTGCCGAAATAGAGCGCCGCGGCCCGAGCGATGAGTAGTCCTGCGCGAGCGACTTGATCATCCGGGGCGCACCCGTCCACGACCCGGCGAGCATCCCGAGACCGCCACCAACGAGTACCGCGAACATCGAGACCATCCCCACCTCGTCGAGTAGCGGAAGCAACGGCCCGACGGCGAGTCCGACCTGACTCCCGCCCGCGGAGAACGCGACGAGCGAGCCGAGCACAAGCAGTACGCGCCGCAGCCCCCCGCGTTGGTCACGGCCAATATCCCAATAGACGACGGCGGCGACAGCTAACGCTGCAACACCAGTAACCACGACCGCCGACGCACGTCCATCGACTGCCAACGCGTGCTGTCCGAGTTCTCGGACGGTCCCCGTGGAGTTTCCCTCACCGAGGAAGCTAAACTCGACGTTCGCGAGGACGGCAGCGACGAGACCGGTGAGCGCGGGAATGCTGTACCGTTCGGGCACGTTAGGCCGCGGGAGGACGCTCGCGATGATGAACGCGATACCACCGCCGACGAACGGCGTCAACACCCAGACAGCGGTGATCTGCTGGTACTTCGACCAGACCGGCGTTCCCCCGAGCGCGAGTCCGACGCCGATGACGGCGCCCGTCACGGTGAACGCGGTCGCAATGGGGTACCCTGTCGTGATGCCGACCACCATCAGCCCGGCGCCCAGGATTAACACCAGAATGACGCCGGCGACAGGCAGGCTCATGCCACCGATGAGACCGCTCCCGATAGCTTCTGATACGTTCCCGCCTTGCGTGACGGCACCGATGAACCCGAAGATGCCGACCAAGAGGGCGGCCCGCATCGTTCCAATGGCGTTCGCCCCAACAGCGGGGGCGAAGGGGGTCGCACCGCTCGACCCGGCACCGATAACCCACGCCATGAATAGGCTGGCGAACGCTGCACCGACGAAGAGGGCGATGAGAGTGGGGTCCATCTGAAAGGGAGGGAGTTAGTCAGCGCCCGCTGCGGTAGTGTCGCGGGCCTGGCTGCGACTGCGCCAGTAGCCCTGGAGGTACGCGCCGAGGAACATCCCGGCGAGCGCCCACAGGATGGTGACGTTGCCGATACCGAGGCTGGCGTAGGCGGCTCCGGGACAGATTCCGGAGAGCCCCCAGCCGACGCCGAAGATGGCTCCGCCGAACAGGACGTTGCGGTCGAACGACTTGAGTCGTCGTCCGTACGCGTCGCCGGTCAGCGGCGCGCTGTCGCGCAACCGCGGCATGACCGCGAAGGCGATACCGCTGACGATAGCCGCGCCGAACATGACGAACAGCAGTCCGAAGTCCTCGAACTGGAGAAAGTCCAGCACGACCTCCGGACGAGCCATGTGGCTGAACGCGAGTCCGAACCCGAATATCAAGCCGCCGACGAAGATCAGCGGCATGAACGCGGGATGCCGGTCGCTCATGGACTCACCCCGAGTGCGGCGACCAATTGCGCGGTCACGATGGCGACCGCAAGGAACGTAATCACGCCGACGATGGACGTCTTCGAGGCCGACCCGACGCCGCAGACGCCGTGGCCCGACGTACAGCCCTTCCCGACGCGCGTCCCGATGCCCACTAAGACGCCGCCTACTAGGAGTCGCCACGGCTGAACGTCGGTCGTCCACGCGCCGCCCTGCCAGAAGGCGGCGTAGACGGCCGCGCCGAGCACGATTCCCAGCGTGAACACGACGCGCCAGTCGCGCGAGGACACGTACTGCTGGAACCGCGACTGGTCGGAGACGTACGACAGCGTCGATTCGAGGAACGTGCTCGCGCCGGCGGCGATGCCGGTTCCGAGGTAGATGACGACCGCGCCGAGTCCGACGAGCAGGCCGCCGACGGCGTAGCGACTAATCCCGTTCGGGAACAACTCGGCGGCGACCTGCAGCGGGAGTACGTCAATCACCATTGGCGTCGTTAGTCACCCGCGAGCGACTCCTGACTCGCGGCGCAGTTGTTCGGCCCGAGTTCGAGCGTGAACGCCTCGTCGTCGTCGACGGCGTTCTGACCGAGGTTCGTCGCGATGATGTCCTCGTAGTTGGCGGGCCGCGGCGGCATGTCCGAGAGGATCAGGTCGACGAAGTCGTCTTCGTCCATCGTCAACGCGTCCATCTGCTCGACGAGGTCGCCGACCGGTGCCGTGTAGGTGCCGTCGTCTGCGGGGACGGCGGCGTCGCTGAAGTGCGCCCCGCCGACGAGGGTGTCGTCGGGAAGCGTCAGCACGCGTTCCTGGAGCGACTCGTAAAGCATGCGCGCCGCGTCAGGCGCACCATCGTCACCTTCTTCGAGGTCGGGGCGAGCGACGCTCTCGATGAAGAGGCCGTCGCCGGTCGCGAGCAGGCTGTCGTCGATGAGATACGAGGTCATGCCTGTGGTGTGTCCGGGCGTGAACACCGTCTCGATGGTGGCGTCGCCGACCGCGAAGGTGTCGCCGTCGGCGGCTTGGGTGACTTCGTCGGCGTAGGTGACGCCGCGGTCGACGGCGGCCTCGGGGATGACGCCCTCGACGCCGCGCTCGTCGAGCGCGCGGACACCCGAGATGTGATCGGCGTGGACGTGCGTGTCGATTGCGTACTTCAGGTCGACGCCCAGGTCGTCGGCGTCTTCGAGATACCGGTCGGTGAACGCTCGGAGCGGGTCGACGATGGCGGCTTCGCCGTCGTCGTAGACGAGGTACCCCAGGCATCCGCTGGACGGGCGCTGGTACTGGAGGAGCGTGCCCGCACCGTCGTAGTCGGTGACCTCGACCGCTTCGTAGATGCTCGCCCAGCCGTTCATGCCGTCTTCGAGGTGGTTGACGTCGTAGCCGCGTTCGGCGAGTTCGCCCGCGACGTATTCGCTGGCACCACCCTTCGCGCACAGGACGGTGACCTCGCGGTTGTCGGGAATCTGTGCGAGGACGTCCTGGTCGATGTCGTCGTCGAGGAATTCGAAGTACGGGGCGTTGATCGACGTGACGTTCTCGCCGTCGATGTGCCACTCTTCGTACTCGGATTGCATGCGTGCGTCGAGTAGCGTGATGTTCTCGCCGGCGTCGATTCGTCCTTTCAGTTCGTCCGGAGCGATCGTCTCGATCGGCACGTCCGGAGTCGGGAAGTCGTCTGCGTTCATTGTGTGCGTCTGGACCTACTGGCTGGCCCACCATAAAGATTTGCATAGTATATTCAGAACAATGCAATACTGTTATGGGCTGATGTTGCGTCACCTGCATATAGGGCGTTTTCACTGGTGTTTCGGACGGGAGCGAGGACGCAGTAATTGGTGGTTGGTGCAAGAACCGATATCCTTATAACGGACTAAACGGTATTGTGCAATAGCTCCAATACAGATCAACGGAGCAGATAACCAATGAGTGCAGAATTCGACATTACGGAGACGCTAGACGTGAAAGGTGCATCGTGCCCAATGCCCGTCGTCAAGACGAAGAATGCCACCGACGACCTCGAATCCGGTGAGGTTCTCGAGGTGCTTTCGACGGACTCGGGCAGTATGAGTGATATCGACGGCTGGGCGTCCGGGACCGAGGGCGTCGAACTCCTCGACCAGGTCGAGGACGGCGACGTGTACAAACACTACGTCCGCAAGACGGAGTAACGATAACGATGAGCACGGACACGCCCGATGTGACGGCTGACGACGCTCCCTCGCGCGCGGAACTCGCCGCACGAATCGAGGAACTCGAGGAGTCCCTCGCCGAGGCGACCGGCGAGGACGACACGAAGAAGATGAGCATCATCGCGACGAAGGGGACGCTTGACATGGCGTACCCGCCGCTGATCCTCGCCAGCACCGCCGCCGCGTTCGGCTACGAAGTAAATGTCTTCCACACGTTCTGGGGGTTGGACATCCTCCACGAGGAGCGTTCGAAGAACCTCAAGCTGAGTTCCGTTGGGAATCCCAACATGCCGGTGCCAAACGCTGTCGCCGCGCTCCCTGGGATGGACCGCGTGACGACGAAGATGATGGAGAAGAAGATCGCCGACAACGACACGGCGACCATCGAGGAACTCATCGAGATGAGCCTCGATATGGGCGTGGAGTTTCAGGCCTGCCAGATGACGATCGAGTTGATGGACTACGACGAGAACGACTTCTACGACGGCGTCACTACGGGCGTCGGCGCGGCTACCGCCCTGCAGGATATGGCCGACGCTGACATCCAACTCCTCGTCTAACGGACGACTCGAACGTTTCTGGAGCCGTTTCGAAGGTTGCGCCGAGAACCGAGATTTTTCAACAGCTCTTGCAGTTCCGACGCTGGTAATACAACAGTCCGGCGAAGAGGACGACGCTCACCGCGCCGAGCAGGGGTCGGAGCGGGTCGAAGTACGTCATGAGAGCGGACGAACTGAAGAGTGCGAGCAATACGGCGTTACAGATCGGACAGCCGAACGCCAGAAACCCGCCGACGACGCTCCCGGCCGCGAACCGATCCCCCACTGGCTTCTCTGCGAGGGAACGCTGGTAGACGAACGCCCCGGCGAACGCCGACGTCGCGACGAGAAACAGGTAGTCGGCCGGCGTACGGGGAACCATCCGGACGTAGACCGGGTTCGACAGGAGCCCGGTCACTGTTCCGAACAGCAGGAAGACGCCGACGGCGACGCCCACACTTCGGAGGCGTCGCGTGCGAGTCGGGGACATCATCCGCTTACCGTAGTCCGACGGCCCTTAGTAGTGTTGAATCTTGTGGACTCTCTGCATGCACTTTCGAGTGACGACACACGGCCGTCATGGCCGGTTGTCGATTCCGCACGTTCGCGGATCCCCGGCTCGCCCGAGGAAGAACGCCAGGAGGAGGATGCCGCCCAGCCGCAGGAGGTTCCCGTCGAACGGGAGCGCAGCCATCGCGCCGACGAAGCCGAGCGCCCCGAGGACGCCCGCACCGCAACTGGCACAGCCCGCGGCGAGCACCCCCGGCACGACGCCCGCGAGCGTCGACGCACTCGTGCGTCGCGCTCGCCGGACCAGCGCGGCGGCGTTGGTCACCGCGATTCCGGTCAGGAGCGCGTACGCCGTCACGAGGCCGACGCCGAGCCAGCCCGTGCTCAGGTACGTCTCCCGCGTGAGGGCGGTGACGGCGTAGCCGATGTCGGTCGGTGACCTCGCGAGTACCTGCATCGAGAACTGCGGGAACGCGCTCAGCACGGTGAAGACGTAGGTCGCTCCAGTCACGAGACCGGCGACGGCCAGACGCCGGTTCGACGTGAGCGGGTAGGCGAGGGCGTCCCGGAGGTCTCGCGTCCAGTCGCGGGCCACGGTCGTTCGATTCCCGGTCACGACTGTAGCACCTGGTCGAGCGTGTCTGAGAAGGTGTCGTAGGGGTGTGCGCCGACGAGCCGGCCGGCCGTGTCGGTCTCTCGGTTGTACAGCACGAACCCCGGCGTCCCCCGGATGCCGGCCGAGGTCGCGGCGGTGGCGTCCACCTCGACGGCCTCGCGGACCCTGTCGCCCCGAGCGTCTCGACACTCGTTGACGTCGGCTGCAGTGACGCCCTCCACCGATTCGGTGACCGCTCTGAACGTCGCCTCGTCTGCCCAGACGTGGCCCTGCTCGGCTTGCGCGTCGAAGACCTCGCCGTGCCAGTTCCAGTACGCCGCCGGGTCGGCATCCGCGACCTGACGCCAGACGCATCGGTCCCAAACGGCTGCCGGCGTGGAGTACTCTCCGATGTTAGGGTACAGCAGCGTCACGAGTCTGGCCTCGCCGGTGTCCAGGTAGTTTCGTCCGACCTCCGGGAGCGCTCCCGTCTCGAACTCCTTGCAGAACGGGCAGAGGTAATCCGTCCAGTAGTAGACGTCCACGGGGGCGTCGCGCTCGCCGGCGATGGGACGACCGGCGAGTTCGACGCCGAAGCCGGTCGTCTCGTCGCTCCGGTGAAAGGTGGACGGCACGTACTCGCGTTCGCTCGACCCCGACCGCGACGCGACGTACGCGACGCTGCCGCCGAACGCGAGGGTCGCGCCGCCCGCGAGAAGCGCCCGCCGGCGCGTAATCGTGTCCTCTTCGTCCATGAATGTCCAATTGTATACGATACCGACCGAAGGGTTTTTCGGTCGCGCAGCTCACGAAATTCGGCCGTGCGGTCCGTCACCGTCGACGAGGTAGTCGTCGGAACGTGGTCGGCGCACCGGTCACAACGATTTTACCAAAGGGCACCAGAGTCTTGCTCAGAATAAGCAATATAGTCTAGGGCCAGCCGACGATGATCCCCGACGAAGTCGTAGCACGGCGCGACGGCGACCTGTTCGTCCTCGACGTTCGCAACGAGGACGACTTCGAGGAGTGGCGCGTAGTGGGCAGCTACAACGTCCCGATCTACGACCAGTTGCTCGACGATGACTTCACCGGTTTGAAGGACTCGCTGGACGAGATTCCCGAGGACGAGGAGACCGTCGTGGTGTGCGTCGCCGGCGTCACGTCGGTCGACGCTACCGAGTTCCTCCGCGAGCGAGGCTACGACGCCAAGTCGATGGAAGACGGTATGGACGGCTGGGGCCGCGTCCACGTCGCGTACGAGGTCGAGGACGCCGATGGCGTGGTCCAGATCGTCCGGCCCGGAACGGGGTGCGTCTCGTACCTCGTCCACGACGGCGGCAAGGGGGACCGTCGTCGACCCAAGCCTGTATCTCGACGAGTACCGCCCACTCGCCGCCGAGCGCGACGTCGAACTCGTCGGGGCGGTCGACACGCACGCCAATCCCGACCACGTCAGCGGCGGTCGCTCCTTCGCGGACGACCTCGACGCGCCGTACTACCCCAATCCGGCTGACGGCAGCGAACTCGACAAGTACGACCCGCTCGAAGACGGCGACAGCGTCGCGGTCGGCGCCCGCGACCTGGAAGTGCGCCACACGCCGGGTCAAACTCCCGGAAGCGTCTCGCTGGAGTGGGGCGACGCCCTGCTCTCGGGCGACACGCTGTTCATCGACAGCGTCGGGCGGCCCGACCTCGAAGGGAACGACGAGATGGACGTGCGCGAGGCGGCCGAGGAATTGTTCGACAGCCTCGCCGAACTCGGTGACTTCCCCGAGAGACGGTCGTCCACCCCGGCCACTTCTCCGCCGAGGACCTGCGGCCGCTCTCGACGTCGCTCGGGCGGGTCGAGGAGACCAACGAGCTGTTCGGGATGGCAGACTGCGAGGCGTTCGTCGACACCATCGTCGAGAGCCTCTCGGACGAACCGGCCAACTACAACCAGATCAAGGCCATCAACTGGGGAAAGGAACCGCTGACGGGCGACGTCACGGACCTCGAACTCGGCCTAACAACTGCGCCGCGAACTAACTGCTGATCTCTAAAGCAATATTTTGCTGTTCTAAGGATATACGAAATTACTTCTGTAAATCATGGAAGCGACGCAGGAAGCGGACTCATCGGCGTCCAGAGACGTGTGAGCAGTCGGTCGACCGTGGCCTCGATCCACTCGAACCGCGGGAGATTATTTCCCGTCGTCCAGCCGTCCGCCGAGTACCTTCGCTGCGGTTAAAATGGGGTCCCAGACGGGGCTGAACGGCGGCGCGTACGCGAGGTCGAGATTCTGGAGGTCCTCGACGGTGAGTCCGGCGTGGAGCGCGGTGGCGACGGTGTCGATGCGCTTGGCTCCCTCTCGACCCACGACGCTCGCACCCAGCACTCGCCCCGTGTCACGGTCCGCCACGAGGTGGACGGTCAGTTCCTCGGAGCCAGGGTAGTAGTTGGCCCGCGATTCGTCCGTGATTGTGACCGAGACCGGGTCGAAACCGGCCTCGCGGGCGGCCGACTCGTCGAGGACCCCGGTTCGGGCCGCGCCGAGGTCGAACGCCTTGACGATGGCGGTTCCGGCGGTTCCGCCGACCTCGGTCGGCTCGCCCGCGACGGTCTGGCCGATGGCGCGACCTGAACGGTTGGCCGTGAGCGCGAGTGGAACGTGGTCCGGTTCACCGGTGACGACGTTGGTAGCTTCCGCGCAGTCGCCGGCCGCGTAGACGTCGGGCGCGGTCGTCCGGCCGTGCTCGTCGGTGGCGACAGCCCCGGTCGGTCCGAGTTCGATGCCCGTGTCGGCCGCCAGTTCAGCGTTCGGCTCGACGCCGACCCCGACGATGGCGAGGTCTGCGGACACGCCCTCGTCGTCGAGGTCGACGGCCTCGATCCGGCCGCTCCCCGCGAATCCTTCGACCGCGGTCTCCAACCGGACGTCTACGTCCTGCTCGCGGAGGTGCTCCTCGACCGCTTCTCCGACCACGCTACCGAACGGCTGGAGGACGTGGGGTAACATCTCGAAGAGGGTGACGGACAGCCCGCGTCCCGACAACGCCTCCGCCATCTCGACGCCGACGTAGCCACCACCCACGACGGCGGCGGTCTCGGGGTCGTGCCGGTCGAGGAATTGGTCGATAGCGTCCGCCTCGTCCATGTCGTGGATGGTGAACACGCCGTCGAGGTCCATCCCGTCGAACGGCGGCCGGATGGCGCTCGCCCCGGTCGCGATCAGGAGGTGATCGTAGGGCTGTTCGAAGCGCTCGTCGTCGGCCGAGACCGTGACGGTCTTCGCGTCGGTATCGACCGCGACGACTTCGTGGCGCGTCCGGAGGTCGACGTCGCGCCCTTGGACGAACTCCTCGGGCGTCACGGACACGAGGTCGTCGAGTTCCGCGACGTCGCCCTTGACGTAGTAAGGCATCCCACAGGCTGCGTAGGACACCCACTCGCCCTTCTCGAAGACGACGACGTCCAGTTCCGGACTTTCGCGTTTTGCCTTGCTTGCAGCGCTCATACCGGCCGCGTCTCCGCCGACGATGACGAACGTCTCTCCCATACGTACTCAAAGCCCTCGGACGTCAAAAAATATTTCGCAGAACTCACAATACCAAACACTTGAACTGCTCTGGCGCGTACCCCCTCACATGAGCACCGACTGGCGAGCGGAAGTCGAGCAACGACGCGAGCAGAAGGACCGATACTTCGGGGAGAACCCCAGATCGCCGATTCCGGACGGCGAGCAGGCGTCCTTCGACGGCCTGAACTACTATCCGCTGGACGAGCAGTACCGATTCGAGCTTCCGCTCCACGAACACGACGACAAGGAGCGACTCACCGTCGCCACGAGTACGGACGGCGAGCAGGAGTACGTCCGATGGGGAGAGTTCCGTTTCGCCGTCGGCGTCGAGGAGGTAACCCTCCAAGCGTACAAGTCCGATTCCGAAGATGACCGCCTCTGGGTGCCGTTCCGCGATGCGACGAGCGGCGACGAGACCTACGGCGCTGGTCGATATCTCGACCTCGAACGCGAGACGCACCGTACCGCGGACGGCGACTGGCTCCTCGACTTCAACGAGGCGTACAATCCGACGTGCGCGTACTCCGACCGCTACGAGTGCCCGCTTCCCCCGATGGAGAACTGGCTGGATGTCGCTATCGAAGCCGGCGAGAAGAGCTATCAGACGAACGAGTAGGGGCTGCCGGACATACAGGTAGAGTAGTATCCCGACGTTGATGAGGACGCCCAGTACTCCCTTCTCGACTAGTCGGTCGAATTCGCCATCCCACAGCGCTACTATTGTGACCGTCGAGAGGACGGCCGCACCGACCAGCACCGTCGGCCACCAATCCTGACGTAAAACGTACCCGAGGCCGCCAGCGACGAACCCTAGCGTGACCACCACGTACGACGCACTGGACAGCAGCAGGACGGTCTCTCTGGGGAGAGCCGACGAGAGGAGCCACGAGTGGCCGGTCCAGCCCATCTGCTCTTCGACTTCGACCCAGCCCTGACTCAGCACGACGTACCACAGGTGGACGAACCCGTGGAGAACGAAGAAGAGTCCCACGAGAAGTCTAGTGGCGGTGGCCATACGCCCTCTATGTGAGAAGTTCGGAAATTTGTAGGGGGTGTCCGCGAAACGGCGCGCCGTCTCAGTTCTCCTCGGACCGGTCGCGTTTCGGGACCGGACGCGAGCCACGTCTCGCACGGAGTCTCCGTCCGATGACTGCGACATCACGGCCGGATCGATATCGTGGTTGGGGTCCGGGAACATTCTAGCCGAGTACTGTACCGTACCATTATGGACGTAGCGGCCGACTTCGCGTACGATGATCGAACTCTTGTTCGGTGACGAACTGAACGAGCCTGGCGGGTATATCGCGGAGGTCATCTACGGGGCGAACGACGGCATCGTCACGACGTTCGCGGTCGTCGCTGGCGTCGCGGGTGCCGCACTCGACCCGGCAATCGTGCTCATCCTCGGCGTGGCGAACCTGCTCGCGGACGGGTTCTCGATGGGCATGAGCAACTACCTCAGCCAGCGGTCCGAACGGGATTACCAGGTAGCCCAGGGCAACGCTACCGAGCGAGGGAAACCGCCGAGATACACGGCGGCAGTGACGTTTCTCGCGTTCGTCGTCGCGGGCTGGGCACCACTGTTCCCGTACGCGCTCGGACTCGCTTCGACGTTCCGGCTCTCCGTCGTAGTGACGGGCGTCGCGTTCTTCGTCGTCGGTGCCGGCCGGACCCTCGTAACGAACCGGCGATGGTACGCCGCGGGCGGCGAGATGCTGGCGGTCGGCATGCTCGCCGCGGGAGTTGCGTTCGCCACGGGGAACGCCCTCGGCGGACTCGCGTAGATGGCCGACCGTCGCGCCGTAACCGCCGCCGGGAAGGCCGTCGCCGGTTTCACCGACCCGAGTATCTTCCTGTTGCTCGCCGGGTTCGTCCCCGACGATTGATGTCCTGGCGTCGATTACTCCAGTATCTTGGGGACGGGGTATCGATAACCGTCGTCCGATGCTCGGTTGACATCCGGTGAGACCGCTCCATGCCACTGGCTCTACTGAGTACGTCTGCGAACCCGGAGCGCTCCTTAGACGTACTCGAAGACGCGAGCCATCCCTCGTTCCAAGTGATAGTTGTTGTGACAGTGGAAGAGCCAGTCGCCGGGGTTGTCCGCTATGAAGTCGAACGAAACCCGACCTCGGTGGGGCGGGACGAGGACGGTGTCCTTGACCGCGTCGCCGACCTGGAAGAAGTGGCCGTGAAGGTGCATCGGGTGGATCGCCGGACTAAGGTTCACCATCCGAACCCGGATATGCTCGCCCTCGCTGATCTCTAGAGGGTCGGCGTTCGGGTACACTTGGCCGTCGATGGTCCACGCGCCGGGTTCCCGCATCATCCCTCCCGAGAGGGTGAGGTCGAACGTCCGGTCGGGTGTGCCGTCAACGTCGAGCGGTTCGAGCGCCCTGAGGTCGCCGTACTGGAGCGTTCGACCGTCGAACTGCGGTCGTCCGGCAGAACCGGTCCCGCCTGCGTCATCGTACCGCAGTATCGTTTCCGCAGGCCGCTCGTTTCCGACGACCGGCACCGCAACGATGGTCCAGTCCCCGGGGGAGTCGGCTTCGACGATCGCGTCGTAGCGTTCGCCCATGCTGATGTGGAAGGAGTCGACCTCTACCGGTTCGACCGGCCGCCCGTCGGCGTGCGTAACCGTCATGGAGTGCCCGCCGACGCCGACGCGGTACGTCGTGGCGCCGCTCGGATTGATAAACCGCAGTCGGACGCGCTCGCCTTCTTCGACTTCGAACACGGGCGGGTTCGAGGGGAGGCGCCCGTTGACGACCATCCCTTCGTACGGGGGACGGCGGCCCTGCATCGGACCGCCACCTCCCATTCCGCCGTTCCGGCCTCCCCCGCCGGGGCCGGGTCCGCCACCATCGCCACCACCGTCCCGGCCTCCCCCGCCGGGACCGGGTCCGCCACCATCGCCACCACCACCTCTCCCGGGTGGCGCTTCGATAGAGTCGAGTACCGGGTCGCCAGCGAGGTAGTCGTCGACGACTAACGTGTACTCCCGGTCGTATTCGACGTGGGGCGACTCCTCCTCGACGATCAGTGGCCCATTGAGTGCTCTGTCGAGTTGGAGTCCGACGTGGCTGTGATAGACGTACGTGCCCGCTGGCGACGCTTCGTACTCGTACGTGAACGTCTCGCCGGGCGGGACCGGGTCCTGCGTGACGTTCGGAACGCCGTCCATCGGATTCGGGACGGGAACGCCGTGCCAGTGAACGGTCGTTTCCTCCGGCAACCGATTCTCGACGGTGACCCGAAGCGTGTCACCCTCGCTCACGCGGAGTTCCGGTCCGGGATACCGGTCGTCGTACAGCCACGTGCTGCCGGCCTCGCCCGGTGCTACCTCGGCCTGTCCTTCTTTGGCCACCAGCGTCATGTCCTGTCCGTCCTTTCGTGACTCGGCGACGGACCCCGGGTTACCCGCACGCACTCCCCTACTTCCTGCGATTCCCACCAGTGCCGCGCCTCCGACGCGCAATACACTCCGTCGTGATACGTTCCTGTCGTTGCTGTTCATCAGGTGTGTTACCACGCCTGTACCAAAAAACGAGGGGTGAATGCTCAGCACCAGAGAGTATCGCCGCCCGACTCGGGTCGTTGGGCTTGGAAATCGCACGCGGACGGCAGGCGATAGCGAACACGCGGAACTAATTATATTGAGGGGTGTACTACCACGGCCGTTAAACCGGGATACGCGCCGTCGTCGTCCGTTCGGAAGTCCAATAGCTGAATCGGCGGAGAGATTATCGGGGACGCGAGCGAGACTTGCGGTATGGTGTCGCAAACAGCGGTCGAACGACTCCCGACGTTCGTCGCGCTCGAAGTTCTCTCCGTTCTGCAAGGCGAGCGGAGGGGAGCGAGCGTCCCGCTCGACGGAACGTACTTCGGCGGAATTTCGCGCGCGGTCCAGGCGCTGTCGGACGAAGAGTGCGGTATCGACCCGGAATCGCGCACTAGTCAGGTCCAGCAGTCTCGACTGCTGCTGAGTACTGCCTCGGTCCAACTCGACTCGTTCGAACGCGACGAACTTCGAACGGCTTCGGACCACCTGTACGAGACTGCCGAGCGACTGCCGGAGGTCGAGTTCCTTCGCTCGGAGTACCCCGGTGAGTGCGTCGTCGTCCCCGAGTGGCTACGGACGGGACGTGTGGCCGACTGGGGAGTGCGCGCCTACTTCTTCAGCGAGGGCGATGCGCCGACGTCCGACGAAATCCTCGAAAAGAACATCGACGCCGTCGTGAACGGAACCAGGCCCGAGTTCGAGCGGTATCAGGGAGAACTTCACGGGTACCCCCAGTGCTGTATCGAGGCGTTTCACGACCGCACGCAGGACCGACCGGGACCGGAGTGGCGCTCGGTCGAACCGCTGGCCGCACGGTTTCGCGGAGACGTGTTCCGGCAGGAGCAGAATCCCTCGATAGACGACGTGCTTCCGGAGTTCTTCGAATCGGAAGACGCCTACTCGTTTTTCGCCCGCGAGTTCTTCCCGGAACCGGACTGCGCGACCGCACGCGCCGCAGGCAAGCGCGTGTACGAAGTACTTCGTGAAGAACTCGGTGCGGCGCTGGTGCAGGACTACTTCGCACTCAACTACGCCTTCTGTTACGCCGTGGCGAAGACGCTCCGGGAGCAGGCCCCGAATCAAAGCCGGCGGCCGTCTGCGGGGGAACTCGGGATGGAGCACTTCTCCTCGTACGCCCCGCTCTCGCACGTGCTGACGTTTCCGAAATACGCGTGACGACGCCTCCGAATTGCACTACGACGACCCGTCGTCGCGGAGATACGCCATCGCTTCCTCGTCGGTCACCTGCTCGAAGTTCTCGTAGAACTGTCCCACCCCACGGAACGCTGACGTGACCTTTGGACAGATCACCTCGTCGGCCTCCGCTTCGAGGTCGGTCACCGTACTCGGTGGTCCGACGGGAACGGCGACGACGACGTGCTCGGCCCCCTTCTCGCGAGCCAACCGGACCGCGGCGATTGCGGTCGAACCGGTCGCCACTCCGTCGTCGACGACCAGAACCGTCTTTCCCGCGAGGTCCGGTTCGTCTCGGTCGCCTCGGTACGTCTCGGCTTTCTCGCGTGCGTTTTCCGCCTCTCGTTCGCGCTCTCGTTCGAGATAGTCGTCGGACGCGCCGACCTGTTCGATGGCCCCGTCGTCGAGCCACGCACTCCCGTCGCTGGCCACTGCGCCGATTGCGTACTCCGGATTGCCCGGCGCGCCGATCTTCGACGCGACGATGATGTCGAGCGGTAGGCTCAAGGCGTCCGCGACTTCCCGACCTAAGGGGAGCCCACCCCGCGGTATTGCGAGCACGATGTCGGCGTTCACGTCGCGTTCGTCGACCGCCCCCGCCAAACGTCTGCCGGCGTCGGTGCGGTCGCGGAATCGGTCGGCCCCCCTTTCTCCCCCGGACATACGCTCCGCTACGACCGTTCGGTAGAAAATAACACCGCCTCCTCTTGGCATTCCGAGAAGTGCCGGTGGTATTATGCTAACACATATCGCATCTCGGGCGATGTCGTCACAGGAGGTGAACATCGTCTACGTTCCGGTCGACGGGGTGGAACTGGAGGGCGACCTTCGCGTCCCGGCGGACGCGTCTGGGTTGGTAGTGTTCGCACACGGCAGTGGGAGCAGTCGGCACAGCACGCGAAACAACTACGTCGCGGAAGTACTCCGGTCACGCGGTCTCGGAACCTTCCTCTTCGACCTGCTCACCGAAGAGGAGGACCAGTTCCGCGAGAACCGATTCGATATCCCTCTCCTGACCGAGCGATTGCTAGCGGTCACGAACTGGCTCCACGAACAGGACTCGACGAGCGACCTCACACTCGGCTACTTCGGGTCCAGTACAGGGGCGGCCGCCGCGCTCCGGGCCGCTGGGAAACGCGGTTCAGACGTCGGAGCCATCGTCTCTCGTGGCGGCCGAGTCGACATGGCATCTGAACTCCTCGGAAACGTTCGGGCCCCAACGGTATTCATCGTCGGTGGTGAGGACACCGACGTCCTCGAACTCAATCGTGAGGCATTCGAGACACTCGACTGTGAGAAGGAGTTGTCGGTGGTGGAAGGCGCAGGCCACTTGTTCGAAGGGCCGGGCGAACTCGAAAAGGTGGCCGACCTCGCCGCCGACTGGTTCGCCGACCATCTGTCGTAGGCGTACACTTATGGGCTTCTTTGTGGTACCAGAATCGGGGGGAAACAGTGACAGTACTAGACGTAGCTCGAACTGGGGTAATGACCGCTCCGAGCGACCAGACCGCCGGGAATCTGGCGACCGTGATGAGAGAAGAGGGCGTGGGAAGCGTGATAATCGAAGCCGACGACGAACCCGTGGGTATCGTCACCGACCGCGACCTCGTATTGCAAGTGCTCGAACCGCGCGAGGACCCGACTGGAGTGACCGCCGAGGACGTCATGACCGAGACGTTGGTCACGGTCCAGGGCGACGACGGCGTCTTCGAAGCGACCGCGACGATGTTCGAGAACAACGTGCGACGACTCCCGGTCGTGGACGAGGACGGGAGCCTCGCGGGCATCGTGACGATGGACGACCTGCTCGTCTTGCTCTCGACCGAGATGGAGCACCTCACGGGGGTCGTCGAGGCCGAATCACCGCCGTACTGAGACCGAACTCGTCCCACCTATGACCACCACAGTAGAACTCGACGACGAACTCACAGAGCGAATCGAACAGCATCTGGAGGAGGACGAATCGTACGAGGAATTCATCGCGGAACTGGTATCGGTGTACGAGACCGAAGGCGAGTTCCTCACCGAAGGATACTCCGAATAGCCAGAGAGCCACGAACGCAGAGACGTCCGATGAGCGAACTTCGAGACCGAACGTCGTGGGAAGAACCGAACGACGTCGAGGTGGCCGCCGCCGGAATCCGGTCGACCGCGACCGAACTGACGAGTCCGGCGGACTTAGACGACCTCGTTGCCGACCTCGGCGACGACCGGTACGTCCTTCTGGGGGAAGCGTCTCACGGGACCTCCGAGTTCTATCGGTGGCGTGCCCGACTGACCGCTCGACTCGTCGAGGAACGGGGGTTCGATTTCGTCGCCGTCGAGGGCGACTGGACCGACTGCTACGCAGTCAATCGCTACGTACGGGGGCTTCCAGACTCGGGCGAGACCATCCGCGGGGTGCTGGAGGCGTTCGACCGCTGGCCGGCGTGGATGTGGGCTAACTGGGAGATGGTGGAGTTTCTCGAATGGCTCGACCTTCACAACGAACAGCGACCCCGAGACGAACGCGTCGGTTTCTACGGCATGGACGTGTACAGCCTGTTCGAGTCGATGGACGCTGTCGTCGATTATCTCGAAGACGTAGACTTCGAAGCCGCCGAGGAAGCCGAGAACGCCTATCGCTGTTTCGAACCGTACGGTGAGGACGCCCAAGAGTACGCGCGAGCGCTTCGGATGGTACCCGAGACGTGTGAGGACGAAGTCGTGGACATCCTGTCTCGACTGCGAGCGAGCACGCCGAAGTACGACACCGACGACGAAGAAGACTACTTCAACGCCGAGCAGAACGCGCTGGTCGCCAGAAACGCCGAGCGCTACTATCGGGAGATGGTCAGTGGCGACACCGACTCGTGGAACGTCCGAGACAGGCACATGTTCGAGACATTAGAGCGTCTCACTGACCATCACGGGCCGAACGCCAAGGGTATCGTCTGGGCGCACAACACCCACGTCGGGGACGCGCGAGCGACGGACATGGAAGAACGCGGCCGACTCAACGTCGGCCAACTCGTCCGCGAGCACCACTCCGGAGACGTGTCGTTGGTCGGGTTCGGGTCCCATCGGGGAAGCGTCATTGCGGCCGATTCGTGGAACGCCCCGATGGCGGAACTCCCCGTCCCGCCGGCCCAGGCGGGAAGCTACGAACACGCGTTCCACCGCGCGGGCGACCGAGACTGGCTCCTCCAGATGGACGACCTCGACGCTGAAACGGCACTCGCCGAACCGCGAGGGCACCGCGCTATCGGCGTGGTCTACCATCCGCAGCGTGAGTCCGGAAACTACGTGCCGACGGTGCTTCCCCAGCGATACGACGCGTTTCTCCACATCGACGAAACGCAGGCTCTGCATCCCCTCGACGTCCACGTGGACCGCCAAGCCGTCCCCGAACTCTACCCGTGGGGGCTGTGACCCGGTCGGTCACTCACCGTCCGCGGCGTCGTCGCGCGCCATCGACGCCGTGAGGACTGGAACGTCAGCCAGTCGGACGACGCGCTCGGTAACGCTTCCGAGGAGATACCAGTCGAAACCGGCCCGACCGTGCGTCCCATGACGGCGAGGCCTCCGCGTTCGACTGGGATGCAGGCGCTACGCCGAGCTTTAATATAAGGCATCGTGCCGAACCTGTTGCGCTCTTCGTGACCGCCGACAAGGCGAAGACCGAAGCGAGCGAACGCTGAATCGTGTCGAAAGTCGAACCGTTCGAGGAGCACACCGACCGATACGAGGAGTGGTTCGAACAGAACGAGTAGGCCGACGAGTCGGAGCTGGCGGCGCTCCGCCGTCTCCTCCCATCGTCGGGGTACGGGGTCGAAATCGGTGTCGGGAGCGGCCGGTTCGCCGCGCCGCTGGGTGTCGAGGTCGGCGTCGACCCCTCGGAAGCGATGCTGGCGTACGCCACCGAGCGAGGCATCGACGCGGGTGGTGTACCGGCGACGACGTTCTCAACACGAAGTCACTCGAGGAGGTTCGGTCGTTTTTCGAAGGCTGAAGCAGTCGAGAGGGGTCACGACGTCACTCGATTCGGTACTCCTTTGGTTCGACCAACGTGTCGAGTCGACAGCACTCACGGCGACATCGTCCGTGACGCAGACGTCGACGCTACTCGGCAGGAATGCACCGAGAGCGTCGAACTCGCCGAACCGGAGGAAGGGCACGACGGGTACGAGCACGCATCCCCTGTACTGGTATCCCGATACCACGACTCCGAAAAACGAGCGGACTGGCGCTTAATCATCCGGCGCGACTTGCTTCGGTGTTTCTGTGGCAGGTGCCGGTGGTTCGTGAGTCCCGAAGTCTGGATGGGTCTCTTCCATCCAGACGTACACGACAGCCCCGGAGAGGAACATCAGAATCGCAGTCACGTAGAAGGCGGCCTCGGCGTTCACGAACTCCATCGAGAGGCCAATCACGATTGCGCCGACGCCGTAGCCAGCGTCGCGCCACATCCGGTAGACGCCCATTCCTGCCGACCGCCACGTCGGGTGGGCCGCGTCACTGGGGACGGTCATCAGGTTCGGGTAGAGCAGTGCCATCCCGAGTCCTGAAACTCCGGCCAGGGTTACCCACTGAAGGTAGCTGTTGACGAACACCATCCCGAGGACGCCAGCCCCCGCGAGGAACATCCCCGCGACGACCGGCGGACGTCGTCCGATGCGGTCGGCGAGGCCGCCGGTCCCGATCTGGAGGAAGTACATCGCGCTGTGGACGCCGACGACGAGGCCCACGGCTTCGATAGCGAGTCCCTGACTCGTGAGATAGAGCGGGACGGCGATCCAGAACAACGTATCCACGAAGTTCTCGATGTGGCCAGCTTGCGCCGCCGCGAACAACGTCTTGTCGCCGTAGGTCGCTCGCTTCAGGACTTCGTTGAACGGGAGGTTCGCGTCGTGGTGGTCGTCATCGCCCTCCAGTCGTGCGAGTTGGACCGTCTCTTTGATGAGAAAGACCGAGATGAGGAACGCCAGCACTACCACAGCCGCGAGGAAGTAGAACGGCTCCGGCCGGAGATTCGTCTGGCCGGCGATGACGCCCGTGATCCACGCTCCCGCGGCGACGCCGGTGTACCCGAACGCCTCGTCGATGCCAACAGCGAGCCCGCGTTGGTCTGGGCTCGCGAGATCAATCTTAGCGTTGATCGCCATGCTCCAAGTCAGCGCCTGATTGACACCTAGCAGGACGTTCCCGACGGTGATCCACGCCCAACTCGGCGCGAAGATGAGAATCACCGGGATCGGCAGCGCGGTGATCCAGCCGAGAACGAGCACCGGCTTGCGTCCGTACTCCTCGCCCCATTTGCCGGCGTAGAGGTTGAGCAGCGCCTTGACGAAGCCGAAGGAGACGACGAACGAGCCGATGACGAAGAACGACTCGACGCCGAGTACCTCCTCGCCGAGAACGGGAACGACGGTCCGCTCCGAGCCGATCGTCAACCCCGTCGCGAACACGAGCAGGACGTGCAGCGAGAACTGCCCAAGGTGTTCACGGATTCCCTGTTTCAGGTCAGTTTTCCCAGTCATTGATTACTCGGCCGCACAGCGGTTGGGGCCGAGCTCGACCTCGGACAGTTCTTCGTCGGGGACGTCTTCCTGCCCGACGTTCGTTCGCTTGACGCGCTCGAAGTTCGGCGGATGGTCCGGGACGTCCGAGGCGAGCGTCTCGATGAACTCCTCGCGGTCACGGCTGAGGTCTTCGTTTTGCTCTTTGATTTCACCGAGTGCCGCGGTCACCGGTGGCTCGGGTGATCCTGGGTCGTGTGCTGGGAGGACGACGGCGCCGTCTGCCCGTTCTCGCAAGCGCTGGAGGCTCTCGTAGAGTTCCGCGGCGTTAGCCTCAACGTCGGAATCTTCGATACCGGCTTCGACGCCGAGTTCGACGCGGCCGACGCTCTCGTGAAAGAGCGTGTCTCCTGTGACGAGCGCCTCGCCGCCGACATCGAACGAGACGCTGCCCTCGCTGTGTCCCGGCGTGTGAATCACTTCGACATCGACGGTCCCAATTTCGATAGTCTCTCCGTCATTGATCGGAGTCGCATCGATGGCGAGCGCGTCCTTCGGGTGAAGGTAGTACGGAACGTTATGCCTCTCGGCGAGGTCTGCACCACCGGAGACGTGGTCGGCGTGCGCGTGCGTGTCGAAGACGGCGACGAGGTCGGCGTCGTACTCGTCGAGAATTTCCTCGTACTCACCGAGGTAGTGAGAGGGGTCGAATACGGCGGCTTCACCGTCCGAAATCAGGACGTGCGAGAGACAGCCCTTCCCCGGACGGGCGACCTGAACGAGCGTACCGTCGAGGTCGGTCCGGACGGGCGCGCTTCGGTGGACGCGACTCCATCCGTTCATTCCGTCGGTGAGTGTCGTGGCGTCGTAGCCCAACTCTCCAAGGACGTCCGTCGCCGTCTGCGAGACGACTCCCGCGGCGCAGACGGTGACGATTTCGTTCTCGGTCGGCAGGTCTTCGAGGGCATCCTTTGCCGTCTCCGGATCGTCCTGCAGTTCGTCGTAGACGTCGACGTTGACGCTGTCCGGGATATGCCAGTCGTCGTAGTCCTCTTGATGCCGAATGTCGAGGACGAGAACGTCGTTCCCGTCTGCGTGCAATCGTGCACTGAGTTCGTCTGGGTTCACTTCTGTCATCGGTGTTCAGTTGTAGGGGGTGTTTCTGAATATATGTGGTGCCGGTCATGACCGGTACTACTATTCAGCTCGATGCCGAATCGTAGTGTATGAGCCTGTACGAAGCCTCGTTCCGGGTGAAACACGAGTGTCCCTATCGGGAAGTATCCGAACGGTATCCGGACCTCACGATACGCGAGTGGTACTTGAGCGACTGTCAGGTGCTCGAAATCACTTCCACGGGAACCCCGACGGACGACTTGCTCGACGAGATCGATAGTCTGGGAACGATTCTTCACCGGTCGGTTGACGATTCCGGGTTACACGTCGTTACGCAGTCCTGTCTCTGCTCGCTCGAAGGGTCGATAATCGACCGGTTCGAAGAGTACAACTGTCTCTACCAACCGCCGACGATTCACCGACAGGGCTGGGAGCACTACACGGTAATCGCGTTCGACGAGTCTGACGTTCGAGCGCTTATCCGGGACCTGGAATCCGAACGGGATATCGACGTACTTTCGAAGACCGCTATCGCGGAACAACAGATTCCGCACAGTATGTTAGCTCCCGTTGATCGACTCTTCGAAGACCTTACCGACCGACAACTGGCGGCACTTCGGTTGGCTCTCGAAAGCGGCTACTACGAACAGCCCCGAAAGACGTCGCTACGCGAGTTGGCCGAGCGAACGTCCATAGCTCGGTCGACGTACGAGGAACACCTTCGGAAAGCGGAGAACAAACTCCTCACGAACGCGGGCGAGTTCTTACGGTTGGTGACGGCAACTTCCTCGGGAGACCCACTGCACGTCGATCAGCCAGAGCTGTCCGAACAGAGCGCTGACTGAACGCGCTCCGTCGGAATCCGTCGAAGGGTCAGCCGATGGTTAGTACTTCGTCAGCTTCTTCGACGATGCGAAGGCAGTCACTCATCGTCGAGTGGGGCCTGAGGTCGTCGGGTTCGATATCACGAGAGTCGAGACAGGTTCCGCAGGCGAAGAGGTCGCCGCCGTTTTGCGTGTACTTGCGCATTACTCCATGAGGGTTGAACTTTTCGTGCTTGAGGTCGGGCGCTTCGACACCGTCACCGAGGAGGAAAACTTCGACGGCGTGTTCCGCGTCCAGCGCAGTGTTCGCCAGTCGAAATCCGTTCCAGACGCGCTCGGGGTCGTTCGTCTCGAGGATGATTCCGAGATGCATGCCCAGGTATCGTCGTGGGGGTACTTGAAAAATGGTACTGATTCACAGGCCGTGTTCAACTAAGAGTGAGGCGGTCGTGCTTCGGTTGTTCTATGACCCAAAACGGCCGCCTCAGATGTCCTAGTCCGTAGATTGACCTGGAGTTTGTGGAGCGAGAGCGGACACCCCGGCCTGCAATTGAGGTGGGTATTCGCCTCCACTTGGCGGGACTTTCACTTTCGAATACCAAACGAGAAATTGAGAAGTTGGGTGTCGAACGGAGTCGCACTGCGATTCATAATTGGGTGCAGAAGACCGATTTACAGCCGACCAGCGATACGATTCCGAATCAGATCGCGGTTGACGAGACGGTGATTCGGGTCACTGGTGAGCGGTGCTGGCTGTACGCCGCGGTCAACCCGGCGACGAACGAATTCCTTCATTCTCAGCTGTTTCAGGCGCTCACGACTCAGCTCACTCTGCTGTTCTTCAGAGACCTCCGCGAGAAACAGCAGGTCGAGCAAGCCACGTTTCTGGTTGATGAAGCCCATCACCTCCAGACCGCGCTGACCCGGCTCGGACTCCGATTTCAGTATATTCGCCATGGAAATCGGAATAGCGTCGAACGTGTTTTCCGCGAGGTAAAACGGCGAACCTCCTCGTTTTCGAATGCGTTCCGCAACGTCGAGCTAGAAACCGCTGAATCGTGGCTCCAAGCCTGCGCCGTCTGGCACAATTCATGCCAAACTTAACACGACCCGGTACGTACAGCAAGGTATCAGAGATGGCCGACACGACACTCACGTCAAACACGGAACCGGGGAGCGTTCGCTATCTGGAAGCCCTCGCTGTCGCCGCGGCGTTCCTTCACGGCGGTCAGGACCTGATGCGTGGTGAGCCAGCGGAGCTTGGAATCCCCGTCTGGTTGTTCGCCGGAGGCTTTTTCCTCTACGCTGTCGCCATTCCCTTCTTCTCGGACCGCCCCCGCGCTCGCGTGCTTCTCACTGGGGGCGTCCCGCTCGGCATCGGAGTCTTTCACCTCTTCGCGTCACACCACGGCGGATTCTACATGCCAATCACGTACTCGACACTCCTGTTCGGCGGCGGTGTTTTGGTTTGGTACGTGTCCGGTAATTGATATCGTCCGCCGACTCCCTCAGCGTTCCGGGGTCGCTGTGAACGAAAAAACGATGCCGCCCTCGGAAAGCAATGCGAGAACGACCCGGTGGAAGATGCGCTCTTGGGTGTGACTGACCGAAGAGAGCGGACTCGGGCCCGTCTCGGAGGCCTAACTCTCGACGTCGTCACCGAACCAGCTCCATACCACGACCACCGTGCTCCTCATCCTCGGAACGCTACTCTTGCTCCCGTTGCTCACGCTGGGAGGGATTCGGTGGCCCGATGGGATACGTCGGAATTCCGTGTTCGACTCTGTCCGTGTATTCCTGATTCTCGGGGTCGGCCTAACTCCCATCGCGAATGCAGACTTCGTAGTCGATTACTGGGAAGTCAAAGGCTTCGTACCTTACTGTTTCTTAACTGGTCTTGGGAGGAGTTTCGCTACTGATTCGTTGTAAGCCGGGGAACAGTATCAAGTGTCTGTAGCTCGGTGTCCGACCGATGAACCGACGCCAGTATCTCCGACGGGTGGGGGTAGTTTCTGTTCCCTCATTTACTGGCTGTACCAGTGTCTCTGAAGATGAACGGCAAGAACCAGGGACGGTCGCCTGTGCTTCGTCCCCTCGCATCAATCGTGGATATCAAGTATCACGGCCGGGCAGCCACAAGTATTGCTTCGGAAAATCAAAACGGGTACAGCGATGTCTCGCAAACTCTCACGCATGAGCAAGTACACCAGCGGATCGAGGTGGGGGAGATGAATCGACGGCGAGCCGATACGGTAGTCGGCGGCTTGGTCGCTGCCGTCCTCATCGTCGGCGGTGTGCTCAGCTGGCAAGCGTACCAGCAACAGCAAGCCTTCGAGGAGATGGAATCGATGATGGGCACGTCCATGGGAGCAGTCCACGGAACGAATCCACTCTGGTACGTCCTCGGAACTCTCCTCGTCTCGGCTGTCATCGGTGGGGGGTATCTCGTGGTTCGGGATGAGGTCACCAGCACAGGCATAAACGACCGCTCACAGAATGAGACGGCGGATTCGACCGACCGTGAGAGCGTCGAATCACCAGAGGGAGCTATCCAATCGAACGGAGCCATCAATCCCGAGTCTCAGCCACAGGCTCGCGTGTTAGACCTCCTGCCAGATGATGAACGCCGTATCCTCGAACCAGTCATCTCCTCGCCCGGCATTACACAGATCGAATTACGAGATCGCTCGGACTTCTCGAAGAGCAAAGTAAGCCAGACGGTCAGCGCCCTCGAGAAGCGCGGCCTACTGTACCGCGAGCGCCAAGGGCGGACGTATCGCATCTATCCGAGCGACGACTTACAACAGAAACAGGCGAACTAGCAATCGCTACTGCAGATCCAGAACTGTTCGGAACCGTGGTCGTGGGTGCTTGCACTGGAGACGAGCGACATTCGTGTATCACCATCCTCACCAGGAGGCCAATCCTCGACTCCCAGAAAAGTAGGGCTATGACTCCCACAACGCTCTCCCGTCGCCGTATAATTGGACCGAGTTCTATCGCGCCCGTTGGCCTCTCAGGCTGTCCGAGCTCAGGCCATCAGAACCCCGCGTTCCCGCGCGGTGTGCCCGCACTCCTCGACGCCTTCTGGCGGCCAGACATGGGATGACCCCGCAAGGGCAAGCAGGCCGATGAACTAGAAGGGCCTCGTACGGTGACGTCCAATGTCACTTGCAGAAACAGTGTCCAAGATCGACCATCTGAGCGAGGAAGAGCGCGAGTGCATCGAGATTTGCAATGAAGCCACTGAGGTCTGTGAGGAGTGTGCCGAAGAATGTGAGCGTCACGATGCCCAGCACTGCCAGGTCTATGCCGAGGTCCTCACGGAATGCACCGAGAGCTGTCGGAACATGATGAGTGCCTGACCGACGCCCGAATAGCGCACGAATTAGCACCGTTGCGACGCTGTTTTTTGGCTACAACCGCTGTATCGAGGGGACCCGGAATCCTCGCACAGAGGACAGCCGAACGCGGTTAGAGTTCCGGAACCGACGTGAACAGCAGGACGAACGCGTTCACGGTCAGTAGCGCGAGCACGACCCACTGGAAGATGCGCTCGGGGATGTGGTCGAAGATGTACACGCCGACCCAGGCACCGACGAACACCATCGGAATAGCGACGGCAGCCTCGATCATCAGCGGCGTCGTCACGTCCCCCGTGTAGGTGAGACTCCCGAGGCGGTACAGCATGAGCGTCCCGAAGAAGGCGGTGAACGTGGCCTTCATCTCCTCGTCGGTCCAGAACCCACTTGCCGACATGAAGGCCCCGTAGACGATCATCGGCGGGCCGGGGACGGCGACGGCGCCGCCGAGAATCCCCGCAAGCAGCCCGGCCGTCGCGCCAATTATCTTCCCCGGTCGGTAGTCCTTCTCCTCGATCCAGTCCGTGACGACATCGAGTTGCTGGGTCGCGCCGACGACGATGACCGCTAACACGAGAACCGCCCCGATGGCGACGCGCATCTGTGCCGCGTCGAACCCACTGAACACGACGATGCCGAGCGGCATCCCGACGACGAGCCCGCCAACAGGAACGATCCACTTCTCCCAGTCGAACGCGTCCCGGACGCTCCACCAGACGCGGGCGTTGGCCACCACCGCCGTCGCCGTGAAGATGATCGACGCGCTCGAGGGCGACCGAAACAGCGGCATTATGCCCATCGACACCTGCGCGAAGCCGAACCCAGCAATACCGTGAACAGCGGCTGCGACGAGGATGACGACCGCAGACAACCCTGTCGTCACCCAGTCGCTCGTCATCGATACCGCCTCCACGAGCGGGTCAGTGGGCGCATCTCGATAGCGACTACCATGTCTTCCCACCTAAGCGTACTTGCAGCCGAGAGCCGACAGAGAGCGTCCTCGGCCAGATACCACGGTCTCGCTCGGGCTAAGCGCGTGTCTGTGTGCCACTGAGAGCGTGTGTCTCGGCCGTGGCGCCCGGTTTTCTTCGAGACGGGGCACGTAAACGGTCTTTTGCGGTATTTCCGACACTAGCCACAATCCATGAACAGGAGGAGCGCGTATCTACACTCCCGCCACGATGAACGATACCAAGGCACTCGGCGAGTGGACGTCCCTCGGTGGCGACCCTGTCAGTGACGGTACGGGTCCCCCCGACGCGGTCTTCGCCCACGTCAGTGACCTCCACGGACAGCTGACGCCGCGCTCCCAGGTCTACTACGACAATCCGACGTCGAAGCCGGACTTCGACTTCGAAGACGACGACCGCGTCGTCGAGTGCGGCGGCGGGATACCCCTGCTCGCGGCCAAACTCGACGAACTCCGTGAGGACCACGACGTCTGTACGCTCATGAGCGGCGACACGTTCCACGGCTCCGCCGTGACCACCTACACCGACGGGCGAGCGATGCTCGACCCCATCAACGAATACCTCGCGCCCGATGTCTACGTCCCCGGTAACTGGGACTACTCGAACGAAGCCGCCGAGGACGGCAACTTCGTGGAACTAATGGACGCGCTCGACGCGCCCGTCCTCGCGAACAACCTCTATGACTGGGAGACCGACGAGCGGTTGTACGACGCCTACCGGGTCCTCAAGGTCGGTGGCCTCTCCGTGGGCGTCGTCGGCATGACGAACGTCTACGTCGACCGGATGGCGCCCGCGTTCTCCGAAGGAAAGTACCGCTTCGGCAAGCACCCCGCACTCCTCGAGGAGTCCGCACGCGCCGCTCGCGAGGACGGCGTGGACGTCGTGGTCGCGGTCACCGAGATCGGCCTCCCGTGGATGGTCCAGGCGGCCAAGGACTCTGCGAGCGTGGACGTGGTGTTCAGCGCGCACACCCACGAGTACACCTACGACCCGATCGTCGTCGAGGAGACCGAGACGGTCGTCGTCGAATCCGGCATGGGCGAGGCGCTCGGCCGCGTGGACCTGCGCGTTCGGGACGACGAGCTGCAGTTCCGACACCACCTCTACTGTCTGACCGAGGACGGCGAACACACGCCCGAGCCGGACGCCGACGCGGCGGAGACAGTCGAATCGGTGCGTGCGCCCTTTTTCGAGGACGACCCGGGGTTCGAGCGAGGGGCGGGCACGCTCAACCGTCCGCTGGATACGGTCGTCGGCCAGACGGAGCACCCGCTCTACCGGCAGTCCTTCCTCGAGAGCGCGTGGAATACGCTGTTCAACGACGCGCTCCGCGCTCACTTCGACACCGACCTCGCCGTCTCGCACGGGTTCCGGTACGGGACTGCCATCCCGCCGGGTGACATCACGCTCGGCGAGCTGTACACGTTCTTCCCGATGACGACGCCCGTCGCTCGCGGTGTCGCCTTCGGCCAGCAACTTACGAACCACATGGAGGCGTTCCTTCAGGACAACTTCTCGCCGTACCCCTACGACCAGGAGGACGGTCGCGTCCGGAACTTCTCCTCGAACGTCGAGGTGACCCTCGACCCGACGGCCCAGCGCGGCCGCCGCCTCGTCGAGATGCAGGTCGACGGCGAGCCGGTCGACCCGGAAGACACGTACTCGGTGGCGACGTTCCGCCGGCCCGGCGACCCCGAGCGCGACCTCGGCAACTGCGGGTTCCCGTTCCAGGACGTCGAGGTCGACGACGGGACGATACCGGTCGACGTCATCGTCGAGTACCTCTCGGACCACTCGCCCGTCGACTACGAGGTGATGGGGCTGGTCGAGACCGCAGACGACGGCGGTCGAGCCCAGAACACGCCCGCAGACGGGACGTACCCGTTCGTCCAGCCCGGCGTCGACTACGCTGACGGCGAGGCGTACTGTGAGACAGCCATGGTTCCGCGCGAGAACGTTTTCCCCGAAGAGGGGCGTAATCGAACGCGCTAGACGGCGACGCACGCGAACAGCTGCGTAGAGCGACGATCTCGAAGGACACCACACGACACGACACAGGTGAGACACGATGGTCAAGAACATCACTGCGGAACAACTCGCGAACAAGATCGACTCGGACGAACAGTTCACGCTCGTCGACGTGCGCCCCGAAGACAGTTACGAGGCCTGGCACGTGCGCGACGCAGGGAACGTTCCGTATGACCCTGACGAGGGCTTGAACGAGGATCAACTGAACGGGGTGAACGCGCTGGTCGACGGCCAGCCGGTCGTCGCTATCTGTGGCAAAGGCCTAACGTCGACGCCGTTCGCGTTCGACCTCGAGGAGCACGGCTACGACGACGTCTCGGTCGTCACCGGTGGGATGGAGGAGTGGAGCAAACTCTACGAGGTCGTCCCCATCGAGACGTCCAGCGACGACCTCGTCGTTCGGCAGGTTCAGCGCCGAGCGAAGGGCTGTCTCGGCTACGTCGTCGGCTCGAAAGAGGCAGAGGAGGCCGTCGTGGTCGATGCGACCAGACAGACCAATCAGTTCAAAGTCGCCGCCCAGGACGCCGGGCTCTCCATTTCGCGTGTGCTCGATACGCACGTCCATGCCGACCACATCTCAGGCAGTCCGGCACTCGCCGACGAGGTCGGCGTGCCCTACCACCTCGGCGATGGAGCCAGCGAGCGCGGTGTCGAGTACGAATACGAACCGCTAGCAGATGGAGACGTCATCGAAGTCGGCAACATCGAGGTCGAGGCGTTCCACACGCCCGGGCACACCTCGGAGATGATGAACTACCTCGTCGACGGCGAACTCCTGTTGACGGGCGATACGCTGTTCGTCGACTCCGTCGGACGGACGGAACTCCAGTTCGGCGAGGACGACGCCTCCCGTGGAGCAGAACTACTGTACGACTCGCTCCACGAGACGATCCTCGAGCTCCCAGGTGACACAACGATCCTGCCGGGTCATCTCACCGTTACGAGCGACGGCCGCTATGAGAACGGCCCTCCGGGCGAACCCCTCGAGGTCCGGCTCGGGGACCTCCGCGACGAACTCGACTTCCTCGGGCTGGACCGCGACGCGTTCGTCGCTCGCCTGACCGAGGACGCCCCGGAGAAACCCCCGAACTACGAGGCAGTCATCGCCATCAACACCGGCAAAGAGACCGTCGGCGACGAGAACGAGGCGACCGAACTCGAACTGGGGCCGAACAACTGTGCCGCGTGAACAGCACTCGCTCTCCCGCCGCAGGCTCCTCCATCTGACGGGAGCGTCCACTCTCGGCGCGCTCGCGGGCTGTGCCGGTCAGCTACCGCCGGCCCGATGAACACGTCCGCATACGGATGACCAATCAGAGCCCGGTCGTTCACCCGATGCACCTTCATGGCCACTTCTTCCAAGTCGGCGACGCAATCAATAACACAGTCATCGTCCCCGGACATCGAGGGCAGGTGACGATCGACTTCCACGCCGACAACCCCGGCCAGTGGTTGTTCCACTGTCACAACCTCTATCATCTCGATGCGGGGATGGCGCGTGTCGTGAGATACGTCGAGTGACCCGGTTGAAGACCCGGTTTCAGCTCGTACACACTACCGTTCGTGTGGTCGTGGTCCTGTCTGGGAGATGGGTTGAGTGCCAACCCGGCGAATTCGAGCTGGATGAACGAGTCTAGTCCTGAAAAACGTTTAGAGCGCCCTATACACGTTCTTAAACGTTCTCCTGTGCGAATTCACACCCACGTCGATAACTCCCAAGCAGTCCTACGAGTAACCGAGGAGAAAGACAATGACCAACTTCGCACTCGGCCGCTGGCTGCTCGTGGCGCTCGCGATCGTCGGACTCGCGTTCGCCGCCCCCGTGGTCAGCGCACACGGTAACGAAACGACCGCAGACGACGCGCCCACGGACAATGCCACCGCAGATGAATGGGCCACTTGGATGGAAGCGCAGATGACCGAACACATGGGTCCGGGTGCTGTCGAGTGGATGGAGTCGCACATGGGTGTGACCGTCGACGAGATGGCCCAGGACATGGCTGACGAGGAATACCACGACGGGGCTAACGACGAGTACCCCGGTGGGATGAACGGGCAGGGCCACTGCTGACGGCTCTGACCGTTTCGATCGCTCCAACTGAACACCACGATTCACCAACTCAAGATAATGACGCAACTCACCACTCACATCGGACGCACTGCTCGTCGACTCGCGATACTCGCGGTCCCGCTGCTGGTTGCGACGACTGGAACGGCCGCTGCCCACGGTGGCGGGAGCTACGGCAGCGGTATGATGGGCGGGAACGGTTGGGGACTCTTCGGCGGAGCGATGGGTCTCTGGGGACTCCTCTGGATGGGGGTCCTCATCGCCGTCCCGCTCTACCTCGTCTATGCGCTCCTCAACCGAGGGTCGGGCGGGAACGATGCGCAGTCGCTGTCGGTTCTCCGCGAGCGCTACGCCCGCGGTGAGCTCTCGGACGACGAATTCGACCGACGGCGAAAACAGCTCGAACGTTCTGGATGACCGGAAAAGTTGCCGTTCCAACCGGTACGTCACATCCCCTCGCCCGCCGTTGAGACACCCAACCGTTAACCCCGTGGACGAGGTATGTATTTCATGGACTATACAATACAGACATCCGTAACCGGCGAATTCGATGACGTCCTCGACGCAACGAACGCTGCACTCAAGGACGAGGGGTTCGGTGTCCTCTGTGACATCGACATCCAGGCGACACTCAAAGAGAAACTCGGCGAAGAATTCCGTCAGTATCGGATCCTCGGCGCGTGTAACCCCCCGCTGGCGTACGAAGGATTGACTGAGGAAATCGAACTCGGCGCACTCCTCCCGTGTAACGTCATCGTCTACGAAACCGATGATGGCGACGTCGTGGTGAGTGCGGTTGACCCGGAACAGTTGGTCGGGATCGCAGACAACGACGCGCTTGACTCCATCGCAACCGAGGTTACCGAGCGATTCGATCGTGTACTGGCAGCCGTTACAGCGGAATTCGAATCCGCACCGGGGGCCTGAGTTGCAATGTCTTCATCGGATCAACTAGACGCTACGACGATACTGCTTCTGATCCTCGGAGCGATCATCTTACTCCCGTTACTCACAATGGGAATGGGATTCGGCGGGATGATGGGGTACGGCGGGATGATGGGTCAGTATGGCGGTACTGGTGGATGGTGGCCGTTCGTCGGGATGCTCGTCCCACTCATCTTCCTCCTCATCGTCCTCGGCGGTGGTTACCTCGTCTTCCGGCGCATGAGCGAAACGCAGACGTCTCGAAATCCCGCGATGGAGGAACTCCGTATGGCGTACGCCCGTGGTGATCTCACTGACGAAGAGTTCGAAGCCCGCCGCGACAGACTCGAACGGTCGGAGTAAACCAACGAGTCCACACCGAGGTGCGTGTTCCCCAAGCCTGTGTGATCGAATTCGCTCGTTATGCTACTCCGGTCACCACTCTGTGAGCGCACCTTCGAATCGAAGAGATGGAGTTCTCTCAGCTTGCGATTCTGAATAGTAACCCGGCTAAATTCCAGTATCACAATATAGTACGTGACCGAACTCACCCTCTTCACCCAAGATCCGTTCGGGGCGTGTCCAACCCAACGGGAGAAAAACGAGGGCATCGAGGACGAATATCCCGTCGCCGAGTTCCGGGAGGCCCTTGCTGACGCCTGGCACCGCCGCCTTCAGGTCGCCCTCGACGACGACTCGCTGTTCACCGTGAAAACAATCTAGAAACGACTCCAATGTCGTTACCGTGGGGCGAGACGAACGTTCACGACTTTAGCTGTAGGGGGTGTTACGCTTGCAGATGTTCCTCAACGAACCAGTGGGTGATGTGACCCTCGGCCCGATGGAGCACGTCGCGTTCGCGATGTCCAGCGCCTCGGCCATATCACCTAACGTCGATTCCCGTGGTGCGCGGCAGTGGGTCGGTCGTAACGGGTCGGACGAGTCCGGTCCCAGTTCCGTCGCCGGGGATACTCGTGACGACCTGGAACACTACCCCGAATGGCCGGTCGAGATGTCCCCCATCCAGGTGAGGTCCGGTATGTCGATTGTGAGTTTCGCGTGTGGCATCGTCGGTAGGTCTCCCTAACAGGCCACTTATGATCGCACTGGCGTCGAGACAAAAAAGCGGCGGCGGAACATCTGCTCGTGGCCCACCTGTTCGGCTTCATTTGCATCTGCGGCTTCCTCTTCGAGTATCGACTGCTCGACTTGGGATTGAGTCTCGTATTGACGGTCCTCGTGGTCGTTGGTCGGGGGTGTGTCTGAAGAGTGGTCGTGTTCGCCCATCATTTATTCACCTGTATGTTGTTACGGCCCAGAGGTCGAGGTAACCGACACGAGATTCAGGTGGTCTGGTCCGGAATTAACACAAGACATTTCTGCTCCCAATCTGCTTTGCAGCGTATGTCGCCCTCCTCCACCCGGCGCCAGGTGCTCCGAATGACGACGGGATTCGCCATCAGCACTGCTATCACTGGCTGTAACCAACCCGCTACGTCCGATACAACGACCAGCAAAACCACCACCTCGAAAACCACGACAGAGCCTCGTGCACTCGTCGACCTCACCCGAGAATCGTATCTGGCGAAAGCATGGACGCTTTCACAGGACAGATTCCGCTTCCCGAAAGGCGACTCCGTTCCCCTCTCGAATCTCGACGAGTCAGTTCGTGACGCCGTTCGAACGGCTATCGACTCCCCGCCCTACACGACCCAAGACGCATCACAGGGCCTCCTGGACGGTATCGACGATGTGGACTTAGTCACGTACGGAGACACGGTCTGGGACGTCGAACACACCTTCCCGACGGTGACCGTCCGTCTCGACACCGATATCTCCGAGGATGAACCCATCGAAGAGCGCACCGTCACGCGAGATGAAGACGTCGTTCGGTCGAACGATGCTATCGGCGACGTGGTGTCAACCATCGCACCACTTGGTGTCGAAACCGCACCACGTCCCTACGAGACCACCCGCCTTGACCCAGAAGTCCAGGACTTCCTCGAACGATTCGATTATATCGAAACGCCGAACGGACCTGGCGAGATTGTCGTCTCCCGGACGAACCGCTCCCCACCGCACACCGTCCGTGCCCAGGAAGCCACGGATGAGGAACTCTACGGTCGCAGCATCCGAGAGACCGCCGATTACGGCCCGCCGACGAGAGAGTTCATCGACCGCCTCCTCGCGAGCGACCGGAAGACGCCGGGCGACTACCGAGACCGTATCCGCGTTCGCTATCCCGACGACGTCCCCCGGCAGTTCGCTAGAGACATCGACTACGGGAGCAACTACGTTCGCGTCGGGGACGAGGTCTTCGGGTTCGCCACCCGCCACGTTCACTGGGACGACCTTCCGGTCACGTTCGACGCGACCGTCCTTGGCGAAAATGATGGAACGACCGGCCCTATCGACGTAGAACTCTCCGTCCAGAATTCGGGCGACGACATCCTCCGACTTCAGATGGAGGGCTGTACTCCATTTGGCGTACTCTGGGCGTACGGCCCTGGCGGCGAACGCGTCCTTTGGAACGACGCGTACGAGCGGACCGAGAACGCTGTCATCGAGAACGGTAGCGTCGTTCCGGAATCGCGTGCCGAGATGGACCTCCAACCGGGACAGACTCAGTCTGCGACCTACCGCCTCGGACACGACAACCTCGGTACCGACGACTCCCTCCAAGCAGGTACCTACGAGGTACTCGGTACGATTTGGGCGAAGTGGCCGACGTACGAGGGCGCAAAAGAGTACGACTGGCGGAGCCAACTCTTCCCGTACACGCTTACCATCCAAGTCGTCTGACTACGGTGTAGTAGGATGGCTGTTAGTCGAGTACTCTCTCCTCGTACGTTAACGGCGAATCGATAATTGTCGATGGAGAATACACGTACACTGGCTAGGGTCCTCTCTGGACTCCCACCACGCAACGTCGAACGCCGATAGCGAGCGGAGGATGTTTTTAGTATGTCCGTACCGCCCGTCACAGTATGGCTTCTGTCCGCCGTCTCGTCATCGACGTATTGAAACCGCACGATCCAACCCTCTTGGAGTTCACTGAGCGTGTAACCGAAACCGACAGCGTGAACGGCGTTTCCTCGTCGCTCATCGAACTTGATCAGGAAGTTCAGAACGTCAAAATCACATTCGAGGGCGAGGACATGGATTTCGAGGTAATCCAAGAGACGGTCGAGGAGCTCGGTGGCACCGTTCATTCGGTCGATCAGGTCGCTTGTGGTGAGTACATCGTTGAGGACCGACGAACGTTGCAAGACAGCTAAACCATCCGTGACCTCCATTCGTCGATTGCTAAGCCGGCTTCTTCGGAAGGAGGACGTTCGCTCCATCTCCCGGAGATACTTCATCTCGAACGGATTCGACGGTACGCTGACGAGTATCGGCGTCATCGTCGGGGCCGTGCTCTCTGGGATTCCCGACGGTTCTACAGTCATCCAGATCGGCCTCGGTGCCGCCGTCGGACTCGGGACGTCGGCCGTCTGGAGCGTCTGGGAAATCGAACGTGCAGAGACTCAAACCGAAATACGACGTATCGAGCGGGCGATGTTGACTGACCTCCAAGATACGCGGGTGCAACGCGAGCAACAGGGTGCACGATTTATTCACGCGACGATGAGCGGACTCGGCCCGCTCATCGGCGTTATCGTCCCGCTCGTACCGTTTTTGTTCGAGGGGTCGGTTCTCTCGATGGCGGAGGCCGGTGTCGTCGGAGTCGCTCTCGGTATCGGTATCTTGGCCGTTTTCGGCGCATATATGGCCTCGATTTCGGGCCAACGATGGTACGTGTCGGCCGTTCGGATGGGACTCGCGGGCCTCGTCGTCGCGGCAATCAATCTCGTTCTTCCGGGATAGCTGGAACGAGTAGAGACTGAACGACGTGGCCTCGTCGAAACCCTCGCTGACAAACACGGCTGGTGAGTCGCGTGAGACAGGACGAACGCCCTCCCGAAGTCACGCCTTTCCCGATTCGTTTACCGTGCCGGCTCGCCGTGCAGTAGCACGGTTCTCGACTCGCTATTCGCGGAAGCGATCCACAGTTCGGCAACGCGTCGTCCTGCTGTCTCAAAGCCAGCGACGCGACCGGACGGGATCAGCGTACGACCATCACTGGTACTGGCGCGCGCCGCACGACGGTCTCCGCGACGCTCCCCAGAAGGATTCGTGCCGCTCCGTCCCGTCCATGTGTTCCCATGACAATCGCATCCGCATCGTGCTCTTCGGCATACTCGACAGTCCGATGGGAGGCCTTGCCACGACACGTCCGTGGCTACCCGACCGTCGCTTATCGTGCGGTCGTCGGGTGGTGGCGATGCTAATTTTCGTCTTCTCGGGTGGTACGTGGGTGGGAGGTATCACGGCCAGAGTGGAGCGAGCACCCTCCTCAGTATCGTTAATCGACGGGTAGGCGCTCTGAATTCAGCACAGTCGCGAACACTTATGATTGATTGGGGAGTTCAACATGGCCAACGACGTCTCAAATTAGAACTTCAATCGACGTGCGTTTCGGGAGTGTCACTAGATTCGGTCGGACGGGTTCCCGGTGAACCCTCGGTTGAACGCCGCTTGATCAGCCAACCGACGAGGACCAAGAGTGGTCCGCCCGCGAGAAGCACGACGCCCAACAGTCCCCAGTCGGTGATGTCGAGTGGGACGGTGCCGAAGTACTGACCCAGCGGGGTGTACAGGACAGCGAGTTGGAGGAGGAGTGACGTGCCGACCGCGGCGGTGAGCCAGGGGTTCGTTAGCTTGGGCGTGTCTTTCACCCAACGGACGACGTACAGTTTAACGAACTCGAACAGGACGAACCCCGTGAACACCATCGTCATCGCGTGCGGCGTGACCGCCGGGGCACCGTCGAGTGTGTAAAACATCAACCCGAGCATGAGTCCGGTCGCTGTTAGTCCAGTACCCCCGATGAGCCAGAGCATCGAATCGTCGATGATTCCGGCAACCTGATCCCGTGGCTGTCGGTCCATCACGTCGCCTGCGGGGTCTGTTCCGAGTGCCAGCGCCGGCAGTCCATCAGTGAGGAGATTGATCCAAAGTAATTGGACCGCCGGCAAGATGAGATAGCCAAACAGTGAGGCGATCAACACGACGAGGACTTCGGCGACGTTGGCACTGAGCAGGTACGCGACGAACTTCCAGATGTTATCGAAAATCGCTCGCCCACGCTTGATAGCATTCCGAATCGTCGCGTAATTGTCGTCCAAGAGGACGATGTCGCTGGCCTGCTTGGCGACGTCCGTCCCACGGATTCCCATCGCAATACCGACGTCGGCGTTCTTCAACGCGGGAGCATCGTTCACGCCGTCGCCGGTCATTGCCACCGTGTGAGCGTTCGCTTGTAACGCCTTCAGAATCCGAACCTTGTGTGTCGGTTCGGCCCGCGCGAATACGTCAACTTTCTCGACACGCTCTCGTAGAGCGTCGTCGTCGATTCCATCCAAATCCGTCCCGCTGAGTACGTCCGACTCGACACCGACCTGTGCCGCGACGGCCCGGGCGGTCGTCGAATTATCGCCAGTGATCACCTTGACGTCGATACCGGCTCGCTTCGTGTCGGCGATTGCGTCACGGACCTCCTCGCGAGGCGGGTCGAGTAGTCCCTGGAGGCCGACGAAGATGAGGTTCTCCTCTGGATCACCGTCATCGGTCCGGTTCTTGTACGCGAAGGCGAGCACTCGGAGTGCATCTTCGGCGAATGCATCGACCTGTTGTCGTATTCGCTCCCGGGTTCGACCGTCCAATTCGGTCGGACCCTCGGCAGAGAGAATCCGCGCTGATTGCTGTAGCACCTGCTCCGGTGCCCCCTTGACGTAGACGACATCGTCATGCATGGTCGCCATGCGCTTGCGTTCGGAGGAGAATGGAACCTCGTCGCGTCGGGGACGGTTCTCACGAAGCGCTTCGACGTCGAACTCTCGGTCGGCGGCAGCCCTGACGAGGGCACGCTCGGTGGGGTCGCCTTCGTCGGCCGTCGCGTCGTTGCAGACGGCACCGATTTCGAACAGTCGGTCGAGCCGGTCGTCGGGTTCACGCTTATCGCCACCAACGACCTCGTCGAAGACCCACGCCGCGCGGACGCGCATCTCGCCCTCGGTGAGCGTGCCGGTTTTGTCCGTACAGACGACGTCAACAGCACCGAGCGCTTCGACGGCTGGCAAGGTTCGAACGAGAGCATTTTCGTCGGCCATCCGTCGAACCCCGAGCGCCAGCGTCAGTGTCACGACCGCAGGTAATCCTTCTGGGACGGCCGCTACGGCGAGGGAAACGCTCGTCAATCCGGCCTGAACGAGTGCTCGCCCTCCGGAGACGAGTAGGATACCGATAAGCACTGAGAGTGCCACGACTCCGACGCCGAGTCGGCGTCCGAGGCGGTCGAGGTCGTGCTGGAGTGGCGTCCGCGGATCCTCGGCCTCGATCAGTTCTGTGGCGATTGTGCCGACCTCGGTGGCCATACCCGTGGTAACGATGACCGCGACGGCCCTGCCGCGGGTAACGTTCGTTCCCTTGTAGACCATGTTTTCGCGTTCAGCGAGGGGCGTCTCCGCCTCGACCTGTCTCGTAGTTTTTTCGATGGGAACGCTCTCACCGGTCAGCGCGGCCTCGTCAACCTCTAAGTTCTGCTCTTCGACGAGTCGGCCGTCGGCGGGAACGACGTCACCTTGATCTAGAAGGATTATATCGCCGGGCACGAGGTCCGCGGCAGCGACCTCTCGTTCTGTCCTGTCTCGGCGGACAGTAACCATCGGCGTCGCCATCTCGCGGAGGGATTCGAGGCTTCGCTCGGCGCGATACTCCTGCACGAATCCGAACAGTCCGTTCACCAGAACGATGATTCCGATGAGAACCGCATCTATCACATGTCCGATTGCGAACGAGAGCACTGCAGCGACGAGCAACACCCAAATCAGGGCACTCGAAAACTGTGCGAGGAAGATTCGAAACGGTCCACGTCCGAAATCACCGGTGATTTCGTTCGGACCGACCTCTTTGCGGCGTTTTGCGACTGTCTCGGGTGTCAGCCCGGCAGTAGCCGTGTTGAGGTCGTCACACGTCTCTTCGATGGAAGCGGCGTGCCAGTCCATGTGATCAGCCTGCATGACCGGTCCGAAAGTGAATTTCGCCAAAGCGAACTACTGGTTTCAATCCGAGCGTTCTTTGATGCCGGGAAACCGGCCTCGGGCCGTTATCTCTGAGATGTCCATTTCGTACCACACGGTCTCGTATTCCGAAATCGGACTATTGAATACCTCAAGTGCCGACTCTTCGCCGACGTCGGAGAACAGCGCAGCGACCCGTGCGAGGTCGTCGTCTGGGACTGGGCGAACAGGCCCTTTGGCGACGACGCTCTTCCATTCGTTTTTCGTGCGCCACTCGTAGGCCGTGAGGCTTGCCACATCTGTCTCGGCAACGAACTGCCGTTTCAGACTCCCCTCGCTCATCAAGAACCGGAAAATGCATCGTCCACCTTCGTCGTCGTACGCGAACGCGATGGGAATCGTGTACGCCTCACCGTCTTTCGACAGACCCAGTACCCCGAGGCCACGTCCTTTTAAGAATTCTTCCGTCTCGTACTCGTCCATCTCCACCCCAATCTCTCGTGACATGCGACCTAGCAACGCCCTCGTTTACAAAGAAAGTTCCGTGGCGTGTTCTCGATTCTACGTCGCAGAGAGACACCCGGAGCAGAAAGCCAAATGCGTTAACTCGGCTCCATCGACTGACGTCCAGTGATCTGGTCGGGTTTGAGTTCGTAAATTGTCATCGAAACTTCTTCGATGTCCTCGTCGAAGAGGCGGAACGCAGGGAACTCCTCGTTGATAACCGTGTCCGTGAATTCCTGTTGTTCAGTCTCCGGTAGTTGGCGAATCGTCCCACGGATTATAATGCTCCACGTTGTGCCCTCCTCAACTTCGTAGACGACGAACGTCGCGGTCTTTGTTGCCTCCGCGAACGCAACCTTCTCGCTCTCCGGTTTTGTACTCACTCGGAGAAACATACGCGACCCGTCATAGTAGTAGTTGAGCGGTACGGCGTAACTGTCGTCGTTATCGGCAAGTGCGAGGACGCCGTGGTCCTGTTTTCGGAGGTGTTGTTCGACTTCCTCCTGACTCATTCCTCCCGTGTATCTGTATTCCACGTGCTCCATACGATGACTACGGTGAGCAACCAGATAACGTTCATCACACATCTGGGCGACGAATTGGTTGTCACATCACTCAGACTCGACCATCGAAGGGTTTTGCGCCAGTGGCATTTACCACCGTAGAAGGTGTACCAACGACCATGGGGGGTATCCGATGGGTGCAACTGAGCGAGAGCGAGATGAACGAGTTCCTCGGCACCGGCGGGACCGGAACGCTGTCGTTTTCGACAGAGACAGAGAATCCACCGTTTTCGGTGCCGGTGTCGTACGGGTACGACGCAGACGGGGAGGCTTTTTACCTGAATTGAGGCGCTAAGGCCCCTTCCTCAACGAACGAGCGAAGCGAGTGAGTAGGGAGGGGATACAGCGCCGCACAGTTCTCAAACACGTTCGTCGCCCGGCCCACAGGCCTACGCAATCGCAACTGTTTAGTACGTTGTTTGCATAACTTATTGTGTGGCAACGCGCAAGACCATCTCTATCCGCGACGACCAAGAAGAGTGGATTCAGGAGAACCACCTGAGCCTGTCCTCGTTCGTCCAAGAGAAACTCGACGAACTCATCGAAGAACGCTCGTAGATGAACTACAACTACAGGTATCGACTTCGACCGTCCGACACGCTCGAAGCACAGTTAGCGTGGACTGTCGATACCTGTAGACAGGTCTACAACCACTTCCTTCACCGACTCAACCGAACCGACGACACCTCGGCGTACTCCGAGCAGAAACGCCTGCCGAGTCTCAAGAAGTGGTGGAACGACCTGAAACACGTTCACTCGAAGGTTCTTCAGAAAGCCGTTCAACGGTTGTACGACAACCTCTCGACGCTCCGTGGGCGCAAAGACAACGGCTACCGCGTCGGGACGCTCACGTGGAAAGCACCGGACGAGTACCGCAGTTTCACCTACAGTCAATCCGGCTTCAAGCTCAAGAACACGAGCGGTCGGACGAAACTGTGGCTCTCGAAACTCGGCGAAATCCCGCTCACCCTCCACCGCGACCTGCCCGACGACGCCGACATCAAAACCGTCACGGTCAAGCAGGAACCGACTGGGAAGTGGTATGCCATCCTCGGCGTCGAAACCCCCGACGACCTGCCGGAGAAACCGGAAAAATCCGAGAAGTGCGTCGGTATCGACGTAGGGATTCTCACGTATGCCCACGACACAGACGGCACCGCCGTCGAATCGCTCGACCTTTCAGACGAACGCGAGCGGTTGGAACGCGCACAACGAAACCTCTCGCGGAAGGAACACGGGTCTGCGAATTGGGAGAAACAGCGCCGCGTCGTGGCCGAACGTCACGCCGAGTTGAAGAACAAGCGCCGCGACTTCCTCCACAAGCTCTCGAACTACTACGCCCGCGAATACGACCTCGTAGCGGTCGAAGACCTTGACGCGAAAGGCTTGGTCGAACTCCCGGGCAACTCGCGCAACCGCGCAGGCGCGGCGTGGGGGACGTTCCTACGGATGCTCGAATACAAGTGCAAACGCGAAGGAACGCACTTCGTCGCGGTGAATCCGCGCGGAACGACCAAAGAGTGTGCGTCCTGCGGCGTTTCGACGGAAAAGCCGCTGTGGGTACGCGAACACTCCTGTCCGGCGTGCGGGTTTGAGGCGGGTAGAGATGCGAACGCAGCATGGAACATTCTTTCTCGCGGTATCACAAAGCGGTTAGGAGCGGGATACTCCGAATCAACGCCTGTGGAGACTGCGCTCCCTGTGGATACACTCGTATCTGCAAAGCGCGTCGTTGAAACAGGAAGCCCCACCCTCAAGGAGCGAACCGCGTAAGCGGTGAGCGAGTAGGGTGGGGTAGTTCACTTCCGACTCTCTCTACCGCCAGAAAGCGGGAAAAAAGCGGTAATCGACAACCCGGTCGCCTTCGTCACCCACGAGGAGACGAACGACGGGTGGCGGAGCGTCGTTGCAACCGGTCAACTTACGGAAGTGTCTGATATGCCGTACGATGCAACTGTCGTCCAAGCGATGTGGGCGGTCGACATCCCGGAGGTGGATATCTTTGACCGGTCACCGGAAGACATGCAGTTTCGCCAGTTCCGCCTCGACCCACAAAAGCTCACAGGGCGCAAAGAAGTGAAACACGATTCTTGAGTGGAGAGCGAGGACAACACCCGGGGGAAAGATACGGACCGGGGTGTTCGACCCATCTCAAAACTATCAGAGGATGAGAAAACACCTTATTGCCTTGGCAGAAGTTGTCTTTCAGTATGGAAGATGTCCGCTCAATTCAGATGAGTGACGAGGAACGGGGCGAATTTCTGGGCCGGGGTGGAACGGGCGTCATCTCGTTCGATACGAGCGGCGACGAACCGCCGTACTCGCTGCCGATCTCGTACGGATACGATGCGGAGACGGCGACGTTCTATTTCCGACTCGCCTTCGGCCCCGAAACGGGCAAGGGAGACATCGTCGATGAAAATCGTCCGGTTTCGTTCGTCACGTACGACGACACCGAAAGTGGTTGGCGGAGCGTCGTAGCGACCGGTCATCTCGAAGAGATTACGAAGTCGACGCTCGATACCGATGTCGCCGAAGCGATGCAGCGAGTGGAAATCCCACTCGTGGACGTCTACGATAGACACCCGATCGAATTGAACTTCCGATTCTTCCGACTGACATCGACCGAGGTGACGGGGAAGAAAGAAGCCCACACGGTGGAGTAGCCGCGACAGCACCGATTTCCAAAGGTAAGGTGAGCGCACGGAAGCAGGTAACGATAGAACTGACCGAACATTTCGCGTTCGATCCGGACTCGACGACGATTCCGCCCGGAACGACCGTGATACGTCGTAATGATTCTATCGTCTGCGCCATAACTTCGGCCACGTACTCGCCGGGGGTGGCAAAGGCTATTTCTCGATGGTCGTCGTTGGCCTCGTTGTGACCCTACGTGTACTCGTTCCGGTTGACGGTTCACCACCTGCTGACCGGGCGCTCGAATACGCGCTCGAAACGTTTACCGACGCGACGATTACGACCATCCACGTCATCGACCCGATAGATTCCGTCTATGCTGCAGAAGTTGGAGGTTTGCCCGTCGCAGACGAGTGGTACGATGACGCGCAGGAACGCGCAACCGAAATCCATGCGGAGGCAGAGGAACGCGCGGACGAATTCAGTGGTGAGGTAGAGACGGTGACGGAGGTCGGACGACCCGCTCGGACGATACTCCGGTATGCTGATGAACACGACATCGACCAAATCATCATCGGGAGTCACGGGCGGCAAGGAATCGAACGCGTTGTCTTGGGTAGTGTCGCAGAAAAGGTGGTCCGCCGTGCCGGAGTTCCAGTGACCGTTGTCGAGTAGTCAGATGTAGGCTTCGACCCACTCGAACTCGCTCGGCATGCCTCGGTTCGAGAGGTCCGAAGGTCCACGTCGAGCGCCGTACGAAACCCACGGTGACCGAGAAAATAAAGCCACTCACGCCAGCGGATTTCTTCGAGGGTATCTGCATTTTGGGAGGCGTGTCGAGCGAATACCCGAGGATACAGGCTCTTTAGAAGTACTATTTCGATGATTCGTATAGCGTTGCTCAAGAAAGTTCGGACGAGTTGTCCGGTTCGGTAAATTACTCGGATATGTCTTCAGATTTGGCTTCGCTTTCAGCGTCAGATTGTGGACCGCCTCCGGTTTGTTTCTCCTGCGCCTCGCCCCAGCCACCGGCGTCAGTAACTTCGAACAGCTTTCCCCAGTTCTCATCGTCTTCGCTTTCGGGGAGTTGGTCGCGTAGTTGCCAGAAGTCGGACTCCGGTACTGCGGTACTCACGAGATCCATGATAACTCGGGCGTGGTACGCCGCCTCCGGTCGGTCTATCCCTTCGGTCTCGCTGACCCGCGAAATGAATTCCTGCCAGTCAAATCGCTGGCCATGTTCGTGCACGGCGCCCGTCATGTACCACTTGATTTCCATTGGAAGCGATGCGGCAAGGTCCTCGGCCGCTCCCTCCGGAATTCGCTGTCCGACAGTCATGAGGGTCGCCCGAATTGCCCGCAGCGTCTCGGCAGTCCCCGGAAACTCAAGTCGGTGCTGTACTTGGCCTGTGAACTCATCGAAATTCATCTGTGATCCCCCACGATTCCCACGGCCTTGGGTGGCATAAATCCACCCGGAGAATCTGCCCTCTGGACAAGGTTAGTGCAGTCGCAATTAGATGAGCGCACGGTATGGAATCGCTTGCAGACCCGGTTACCATAGATAGACCACCAGCATTCAAACCGATGCCTTCTGGACTTCTTGAGTGGCTGCAGTCTGTCGAACACGAATTAGACACTTGCGTATGTACGCGAGGCTGAGAGTCATTCTCGGAGAGGGAACGGAGGTTAAGGATGTACAATTCCCACTCCAACAGAGCGAGGCAGTCGTACATGGAAGAACATGCGATCGACCTCGCTATCTTGGGGACGCACGGGGAGACGGATTTCAGCCGATACGTGATGGGCGGCGTCAGCGCGAAAATCGTTCGAACGTCGCCAGTTCCGGTGATGTGGGTCCGTGAACCCGAGTCGAACGAATAAGAAATCGGAAAACTCATCCGAGCGATGGAAACAAGAACAGGGAATCTATTGTACGGCCTGGTGAGAATACCGATTCTTGAATGACCGCACCTACCCTATAGACACTTAGTCTGTCCTCTCTTGATTTTGAACGGGGGCAATGTACGACACTATCCTCGTTCCGACGGATGGAAGCACTGACGCAGAAACAGCGACGAAAACAGCGCTCGGCCTTGCGCAACGCTTCGACGCCTCGCTCCACGCGATTAATGTCGTCGAACTCGATAAGTTCCCGGCAAACGTCGGTTCAGAAGCCGCTGAGGAATTAACTCAGCATGGAGAGGAGATTCTGGCGACGCTCAGGAATCAGGCAACGGACGTCGGCATTTCAGCGACGACTCACGTTATAGAAATCGCTGACTCAATCCACCAAGCGATTATCGACTACGCGGAAGACCACGATGTAGATCTCATCGTGATGGGGACGCAGGGACGAACGGGGTTGAATCGTCTCGTCCTCGGTAGCGTCGCCGAGCGGACGCTACGTACCTCGCCAGTACCCCTTCTCACTGTCCACGGAGACACCACTCTCGACCCCAACTTCGAGGCGGTTCTCGTTCCGACGGATGGGAGCGACGCGGCGAATGTCGCTGCGGATCACGGGATAACGCTTGCTGAGGCGACCGATGCGGCAATGCACGTCGTTCACGTCGTCGACCTCACAGCCGCCTCGGGAGAGTTCGGGAGTGCTGAGGTGCTGGATGCGTTAGAGAAGGCGGGTCAACAAGCGGTCGATGATGTCATTGACCGGGCCGACGAAGCGGAACTACGGTCCGTCGAGGCATCGATTGTCGGTGGGTCACCTGCACAGGGCATCTTGGACTACGCCGAAGAACGTGATATCGATCTCATCGTGATGGGGACTCACGGCCGAACTGGCTTAGAGAGGTACCTCCTCGGAAGCGTTACCGAGAAAATCGTCCGCGTCGCAGACGTCCCAGTACTGACCGTATCACCGCCTGAAGATTACTGAACTCACAATCGGCCACCCGTCGTGAAAATCGACTCTCTCGTCAGTAGCTGTCACGTATAACTGTAGGAATTTCAAGCTAATATGAAAATAATACCAGAAATATATATGGCGAGGATTAGATAGCTTTCGGTTCCGATGTCCGTTCCCAGGTCTTCGGTCTCTCGGCGGATCAACATGATCATCAGGACGCTGTTCATGAGGATGGCTATCCCAGTGAGAAACAGCACTTCAGGATTTACGTCTCCATAGATCGGAGCTACCGAATAGGCGAGGTCACCAAGCGCGATCATGAGCGTATCGAACACGTTTCCCCCGATGATATCCCCGATTGCTAGCGCGACCGCACCTCGTCTGACGGCTGAAACGGCTGTGACCAGTTCGGGAATCGATGAGGCGATGGCCATCCCCGTCATTCCCACGAGTATCGGAGAGGTTCCCGTCTCAGCAACTAGTCCCTGTCCACTGTACGAGATCAACCACCCAGCCCCGCCGATGAGTCCAGCGATCAAGAGATACTCTCCGAAAAGGGTCAGTGGTAGGAGCGAGTCACGACGAGCACGTTCGGGCCCGGAACGAGTATCTTGCTGAGTGGTCTGCCCAGATAACCGGCGGGCGTACCACTTCGGTTCGATTTCAGATGTCTGAATCATCCGAAATCCGACGAACACAGCGATAACGAGGGCGAACGACGCCGGGTGAAGGCCGAAGATAGTGAACGCGTTTGGGACCAGCATGGCCAGTAAGACGAGCGTCAACAGGAACAGCAGAATCGCCAATTGCATGAGACTCGCGGACACCGTCACCTCCTCGCTGAGCGGCCCGCGCCGCATCACGACGTCCGCAACGGCGATGAACACGGTCTGCGCTGCGATTCCGCCGACCGCATTACTCACCGACAACGTTGCTTGCCCACCGAGAGCCGTATCGAACGAGATAATGACACCTGGCAGTGAGGTACTCGCTCCTAAAAGAATCATCCCGCCGAGCGACTGTCCGATGCCGATGGCATCAGCGAGGTCCTCTGCGAGGCGACTGAGTCGGGGACCAGTAACTAAAATAACAATTGCACCCAGCACGAAGAGTGCGATCTCCTCCCACATGGCCTTTCTTTACGCATTCAAAGGTCGTCTATCGAACGATGGAGACGAGGACAGGCGACCGTCGCATAACCGTCTCGGCGACACTCCCTAATGGAAGTGGTGAGTCGTCGTCTCGACCGTGGCTCCCCATAATAATGTGACCGATATCGTTCTCCTCGGCGTATTCGACGATAGCCCGCCACGGTTCACCGACATCAACTCTCGTGGTTATCTCCGCACCGTAATCGGAGGCTAGTTCGCGTGCTTCATCCAGTACTTCGTCGGTCTCCTCTCGAGCCTCGTCGTACCAATTCTCGAACTGGGCCTGAGAAATGGGCCGGTCACCGTCGTTCCGAGCGCCGTGTGGGGTCATGACGGAGAGAACCGTGATCTCGTCCTCGGAATACGTCGTTACCGCGTATTCCAGTCCTTCTAGAGACTTTGGCGAGCCGTCCACGGGTACGAGGATTTGCCGTGTCATACGATTATACTCACCTCGAAAACAGAAAACTCCCCCGTCTGAGTTGACACTTGTGAACGCATAACGAGCTAGTGCATCGGGGGGAGGTTACTTTTATAGCTGATTGCGGTGTTGTTGTAGTTCGGATGGGGCCATGAGTTCCATGATGACTTGGGTATTATAAGCAGCCTCCGGTCGATCTGTACCCTCGGTCGCCCTGACCCGCGAGGCGAACTCTTTCCAGTTGAATCGCTAGCCGTGTTCGTGAACTACTCCAGTCATGTACCACCGTCACGGTTTCTCTCCGTAGAACTACGGGGCACGCTCTCACAACATCTCCCACGTCAAAATCGCTTTGGCAAACGATGAAGAGAGTCGCTCCCGAATTCCTACTCAAAATGTACGACCGGATTGTAATCGCTGTGGATGGGAGTGACGAAGCGCAACGAGCAGCAAGACGTGGTCTCGAACTCGCTCAGGATTTCGATGCGAACGTGGATGTCCTCTCCGTCGTCGAACAGAAAGCCCTCCGCCTCACGGAAACGTCTACGGAGAAAGCCCAGTTACGAGAACGCGGGGAGGAGGCCCTCACAGAAATCGAAGAACTCGCATCAGAGTTCGGCCACGCTATCACCACGAAACTGCTCGAAGGCAAGCCCGCTGTCCAAATTTGCGCGTACGCAGACGAGAAGGACGCAGGCCTGATCGTCGTCGGGAGACAAGGATTGACTGGGCTCGGTCGGCGTCTCTTGGGGGGCGTTACCGAGCAGGTGCTCCATCGAAGTGACATTCCCACACTCGTCGTGTCGGGGAGAAACCACGACGGTGAGGTAGAGGCCGATTATTCACGCGTCCTCATCACGACGGACGGCAGCGAAAACGCCGACGTGGCGATTCCCCATGGAAGCGAGATCGCGCGGCGCTATGGTTCAACCGTTCACGTTTTGAACGTCGTGGACCTCCAGGCTGCAGGAGGCGCATTCAACGCGGGGGGTCTCGAAACGGAGTTCGTCGAACGGCTCGAAGCGAGAGGAGAAGACGCCGTTGACAGTGTTGCGCGCAAAATCGGAGATTCTGCCCCGAACCTGACTGTGGAAACTGCCGTCGAACGGACGACGTCGTTCGAGGGGGCAGCTGCCGGAGTTCGAGAGTACGTTGCGAAAAACGACATCGATCTCGTGGTAATGGGTTCGCACGGCCGGTCGAATCTCAAGCGTCAATTTCTCGGCAGTGTCGCGTCTACCGTGCTTCGGACTGTCGACGTCCCAGTCCTCGTGGTAAAGCAATCTGATTGACGCCCTCATCAAGAGAGCTATTTTGTAGGTCCACGGTGAACCGTACTGCATGTCCTCCCGCATTTTAGTGCCAATCGACGGCTCGGAGGAATCACGGCTAGCTCTCGACCATGCTCTCGCGCAGTTCCCCGGAGCACACATTATCCTTCTGCACGTGATCGAACCGTTTCCCGACCACACGAAAGCAGGGGGACACACAGGAGGGCGAGCGAAACAGGTTTTCGAAAAAGGACAGCACCTGTTAGACGAGATGGTGGAACGAGAAAATGAGTATACCGGGACGGTTACCACGGAGCTCATCTACGGTCGGCCGGTTCACGCGATTCCGCGATACGTCGAGACTCACGGGATCGATGAGATCGTTATCGGCTCTCACGGGCACGACGGGACTGCACGGCTCTTGTTAGGGAGCGTCGCAGAGACAGTTGTACGCCGCGCCCCGACTCCGGTGACTGTCGTTCGACCGATAGACAAAGGGGTCAAAGACGGTTACCACCCTCCCGAACACGTAGCCGTTCCTTTTGACCGGTCATTCTGTTCGCGCAACGCCCTCGAATACGCGTTCGAGCAGTTCCCGGACGCAACGGTGACAGCGCTCTTCGTGAAGTCTCCGTTATTCGAAGCGTACGAACCCATCGAATCAGAAGACGACCTCAACGACGTACTTGCGGACGGCGAAGAAACCGAGAACGAGACTCACGACGTCTTCGAGATGGCACGGCAAATTGCAGAGCAGCACGAACGGGGTGTTGAAACCGCAACTGAGGAGGGGGACCCGTCGCGGGGAATCCTCGGGTGGCTCGACGAGAACGACGTCGATCACGTGGTAATCGGGTGTCACGGACGAGACGGAGTCGCCAGATGGGTACTCGGAAGCGTCGCAGAGACAGTCGTTCGCCGTACACCCGTTCCCGTCACTGCGATAAAATAGGTAATTCAGCTTCTGCTATCGTATTGAACAATACCGAGATATAACAAACCGAACTCTGAAGAGAACTGTATAAATGGATCTATGGTCGTCACGCACTGGCTTTATTCTCGCTGCCACCGGTGCAGCCGTCGGCATCGGGAATATCTGGCGCTTCCCGTCAGTCGTCGGTCGAAACGGCGGCGGTGCGTATCTGATTCCGTTCCTCATCGCCGTGTTCGTCTTCGCGGTGCCGCTCATGATCCTCGAAATCAACAGCGGGCGGCGCACACGCGCCGACATCGTTACTACGTTCCGTGACGTTCGACCACGATTCCGGATCTTCGGCTGGTTCATCGTCGCTGTCGTCGTCCTGATACTCAGCTACTATCTCGTCATCACCGGCTGGATTCTCGCGTTCTTGGGTTCCGCGATAACTGGGAGTGAGATTTCGTTAGCCAGCTTCACTGCGTCGTACGCTCCGGTGCTTTCGTTCACCGTCTCTCTCGGTATCGTCGCAGCTGTACTTTCGTTTGGGGTGCGAGAGGGGATCGAACGGCTGACGACAATACTCATGCCACTCGTGTTTTTGATTCTCCTCGGTATGGCGGTGTTCTCGGTGACGTTGTCGGGGTTTTCAGAGGGAGTGGCGTTCTTTTTGACGCCCGATCTATCTGTGCTCACTGATCCGCTCATCTGGAGCGCCGCGTTCGGACAGGCCTTCTTCTCGCTATCAGCAGGAATGGGGATCCTCCTCACGTACGGGAGCTACGTGGGCGAAGAGATGGACGTTCCCGAAGCCGCAGCTATCGTCGCGGTGGCGGACGTTGTCGTCGCAGTTCTAGCTGGCATCGTCATCTTCCCGATTGTCTTTACGTTCGACCTCGAACCGTCTCTCGGAACTGAACTGGCGTTCTCTACTCTGCCTGCAGCGTTCTCGCTCCTTCCCGGTGGGCGGATTGTTGCTGGGGCATTTTTCGGTCTCCTCTTCGCGGCCGCGATTACCTCAGCCGTCTCCATGATGGAAGTAGGAGTTTCGACCGTTCGAGGTGCGACACCGTTCTCACGGCGACAAGCGACGGTACTCGTCTCTGCTCTGGTGTTCGTCCTCGGGATACCGTCACTGCTGAGTTACACACCGTTCCAACTCCGCGTGTGGGGGATACCCTTCCTTGACCTCTTGGACAACTCTGTCGGGACGCTTGGGCTACCTGTTACGGCGTTCATGATTTCCATCACGTTCAGCTATTTTGCAAGACACGAGGAAGTTCGGGTACCGCCCATCGAGCGATTGGCGGTTGTGTCTACGAAATACCTCCTTCCCCCGGTTCTCGTCGTAATCATCGCCTCTCAGCTGCTTCTCGGGTTCGATTTCCCTGGCTGGCATATTCTTCCCGGTAGTACGCTAGACCGAGCGCTCCTATCCGTCGTAATCCTCTCTTTTATCGGTCTGTTAGCCTACTTCCTGCTTCGTCTCCAGCGAGCAGGGGCCAAGTGACTGGTACGTCTGTTTCGGGTTCCCCGACCGACAATACGAAATGAGATACGAAGTTGAGCGATTCAATGTGGCTGTCAGCGAGAGATCAGAGTAGTTCGCTGGAAGTGCTACGCTGACCCCGCCAAATCGTTCACCTGTTCTGAGGAAGGTGTGTGACATACGAACATGGGCGAGCGATACTCACAATCAAAGAAGCAACAGTCTATGGTGTCGAGGAGAAGTATGAGCCGTATCACAGTGAACGCGTTGTTTAGGACGTTTGAATGCGATGTCTTGTATTCAGAATTACAAACAGTACCGATTTAGATGAACTTCGACGTCCGACAATTGCTCGGATGGCCCTCACCGATTAGTGTTGGGGCGGTCGTAGCTGACGTGTGATGCCATCGATAGAGACGATGCTGTTCAACGAATATGCCGAACTGCCGACGGACGGGGCCACGCTAATCGAGGGGCTTCCCGGTCACGGGATGGTCGCGTTGATAGCAGTCGAGCAAATCATAGACCAGTTGGACATGCAACACGACGGCAGCGTTGAATCTGCAGACCACTTCCCGATCCTTTCCTATGAAAATGGCGACATCCAAGACCCAGTGAGGGTGTACTCGCATTCTTCAACACCAGTGGTCACGCTGGTGAGTGATACCGCAATTCCCCCAGACGCGTTTTCCGAACTAGGAGAGACGTTGGTGGATGAACTCTCCGACAGTCTTTCACGGGCAATCTTTCTCGTCGAAGTCCCGTCAGTCGTTGGTACGGAAGATGCCGTCGTTTCCGCAGTCGGATCTACTGCAGAACTTCGGTCGTCTTTCGAGGACGCCGAAGTCACTATCGAGACCGATGAGGGGCTAATTATCGGTCCAACCGGGGCGTTGGCCAGTGCCTTCTTTCACGCAGGAATCCCGACCGCCGTCCTACTCGTCAAAACCGATCTGGATCCGTTTGTTCCCGACCCGATTGGCGCGAAGGTGCTCATCGAAGAGGCCCTCGAACCCTTGGTCGAGTTTTCAATTGATACGACTCCGCTCGAAGAGCAAGCCGAAACAATCCGTGCGGATATGCAAAATACCGCGTCTCAACTCAAACAGCTCTCTAACGGAAATAATTTCGCTGAATCGGCATACGACAAAATGTGCCAATAGTCCTGAGGGGAGATACTGTCCAGAGTCCTCCGTGCTCACAACACAGTGGAATACCGTGACATGTGATACGTGGATGGCTTAGAGACACGAGAGCAGCATCGGGGGTATCACTCGCCAGTACTATTGGCGACCAAAATAGAGACCTTATCTGCCTGTAGAAGCGCTTCCGTTGTGCTTCCAAGCAGAATCGTCTTGAAGGCGGATTGTCCCTTCGCACCCATGACCGCGAGATCGATTCCATGGTCCTCAATGTACGAGAGAAGTTCTTCGTGCGGAACTCCTTCTCGAATTGAGGTGACAACGGAGACATCGGGCTCACCCTCCGTCTCGATGGCTCTTAGTGCTTCTACTCCCTCCTCTCGAAGATTTTGCCGTACGGTGTCGGGATCGACGATTGCGTTATCGTACCCTGTTCGAGTTTCGATAACGTAGACTGCGTGGAGTTCGGCTCCATACTGCCGGGCCAAGTCGAGGGCTTGGCGTGTGGCGCGCTGCGCACTGTCACTCCCATCTGTTGCGATGAGGATCCGATTGTACATCGCACTCCACTACGCGTTGAGGAGCAAAGAAACAAGGGCTAAAACACGATATTTGGGAATGGTTCCCTGTCAAAATCGTGCTCGTGGCAGAACGTACTCGTGCCAGAAGCTTCACTGAACCGTACCGTGTAGCCGTTCACAGTCCCGTAAACTGACTCAGCCTACAGAAATGGTCACTCACACTCGGTTCTCTAATTTCGCCACCCGACAGCAGATCGGATTGGTTCTTGGGCCATCACTGTTCACCGGCTTTCTCCTGTTTCGACCGTTCGACATCTCTTCGTCCGCAAATGCAGCGCTCGCAACCACGCTCTGGATTGCAGCCTGGTGGGTGACCGAAGCAATCCCGATTCCAGCGACGAGTCTCCTCCCAATCGTTCTCTTTCCGCTAACTGGTGTCGTCGATGCCGGGGCATCGACGGCACCGTATGCCGATCCAGTTGTGTTTCTGCTATTGGGCGGGTTTCTCCTCGCACTCGGTATCGAGCGTTGGGGCCTCCACAGACGAATTGCTCTCACGGTCGTGAGCCTCGTGGGAGTTCAAGCTGACCGGCTCCTGCTCGGGTTTATGATGGCAACTGCGTTCCTCTCGATGTGGATTTCGAACTCGGCGACAGCAATGCTGATGGTGCCGATTGCTATCGCGGTCATCGTCTCGGTCGGGTCCATAGACGAACACGGGCCAGAGCTGACTGCGGGTTACGAACCAGACGAACTCGCCGCAGGAGTCCGTCCGGATCCGGACGACCGTCCTGGGGGAGCCTTTGGACTCGCACTGATGCTCGGAATCGCGTACGGCGCATCGATTGGTGGTGTGGCAACACTGATCGGGAGTCCCCCAAACGCCGTCTTCGCAGGCGTGGCAGAGTCTCGCTTGGACATACAGATCAGCTTTCTCGACTGGCTGCTGTTCGCTGGGCCGCTTTCTATCGTCTTTTTGTTTGTCACGTGGCTATTATTGGTGAAACTTCTTCGACCGGAGATTCCACTCAACCGGGGGGCTGAAGCCGTGATTCGGACACAACGTGAGGAACTTGGAGCCATCTCTCGCGGCGAGCGACGGGTGTTGGCGGTCTTCACACTCGTCGCAACTGGATGGCTCCTCCGGCCGTTTGTCCTCCAGCCACTGTTCCCAGCAATCACAGACACGGTCGTAGCCATCGCTGGCGGGGTGCTCCTGTTTGTCATTCCCGTTGACTACGAAAACCGTGAGTTTCTGCTCGACTGGAGTGATGCAACGCGTGTGCCGTGGGATGTCCTCATTCTCCTTGGAGCCGGATTTTCACTGGCGAACGGGTTTCAAGAGAGTGGGCTAGACGCGGCTATCGCACAAGGCTTGGCCGAGATTGCGGGAGTTCCGGTATATGTTCTCGTCCTTGTGGTCGCTACGGTCGTCGTGTTCCTGACGGAGGTCACGTCGAACACGGCGACAGCGACGGTCTTCATGCCGATTATGATCAGCCTCGGGCTGACCCTTGGCGTGTCGCCGCTCATGTTGATGGCGACCGCCGCTCTCGCGGCGTCGTTGGCGTTTATGCTACCGGTGGCGACACCCCCTAATGCGGTTGTCTTCGGGAGTGGTTACGTAACGATTCCGCAGATGTCGCGCATCGGTTTGTGGTTGAACCTACTCGGTATCATCGCCATTATTGTACTCACGTATCTATGGCTACCAATTGCCTTCGCAACCGCAGGATAGAGGTGGCGTTGAATGAGACGAATCAAGTCTGAAAAGATGTCGACCTTGCTCAATTACCTGAATTGAGGCGCTAAGGCCCCTTCCTCAACGAGCCAGCGGAGCGAGCGAGTAGGGAGAGGATACAGCGCCGCACGGTTCTCAAACACGCTCGGCGCTCGGTCCACAGGCCCACCGCCACCTTGATGTTGAAATATAGTTTAAATACAGGTGATGGATAGACACGAAATCGAAGGCCACGAAGTCATCGACGGGACGGCCAAAGCCACCGGAAACGGCGCTCACGTCCTCGTCCCGAAACGGTGGCGTGGCGCGGACGTGAAAGTCGTCCGAACCACCGACCCCGACGAGTAGCACCAGTTGATGAATTACAACTACAGATATCGACTCCGACCGTCCGACGCGCCGTGGACGTATTCGTAAAATTCCTCCTCTCCAAAGGCGGGTTCGGTCATCGGTGTTTCAACGAATCCTGGACAGACACTGTTGACCCGAACGTTCTGTTTGGTGTAATCGACCGCGACCGACCGTGTGAGTTCGTCTCCCGCCGTCCGACCGCGTCGATCAGTGCGGGAGTGATCGTGTACTTTCGGTTACCTGCGGTCGTCGTCACGGTTAGGTCGATTTCGCGGGCGGCGTACTGCCGGGGTTGCTCGTCGTGGGTTACCTTGACGACGTCGGCGTCGACGAGACGATTGACGTAGGAGTAGGCGGTGCCCTGGGCGAGTTCGAGGTCGCCCATCACGTCTTGGACTGTTGCCTCGCCCTCCCGGGCGAGATACGCGTACAACTGGGCTAGCTGTGGCTCTTCGAGGAGATCCGCGACCGAGAGGAAGTCGCGGACGATGTCACGGTCGGCCCGGTTTGGGATGTCGCCGGTTTTGTGAACGACCTCTTCAACGGCCGCATCCTCGACGAATCAGCTCTTGACGCGATTCGGACGTTCGTTGACGCACCCGATGAAGATGTCACGATGCAGGTGGAGTATGGCCTCGGCATCAGACATCTTCGCATCGACCGCGAAGACCTCTACGGGCATACCGGAACCATCTCCAGGTACTCCGCGAACGCTATGCACCACGACGACCCTGAATACACGATCGCCGTCCTCAGCAACGTCTCTACGATCGGCCAGACAGGAATCTACGGCGCTCTCCAACGGATTACTCTCGAGGAATACGACTGGTCTGAATCACTCACCGCCGAATCTTGACCGATTTCTGGAGGAGTATGATTAAGTACGGTCTCTATCATTAATATTGTTGATGAGCTCCGGGATCCGCGCGTGGATCGATCGCCATCGCCTCCTAAGCTTCGTCGCAATCGCGTACGCGTTCACCTGGACGGTCCAGGGCGCGCTCGCGTATTCAGGCATGGAAGCATCCTGGGCACACTCAATCCTGATCGGCTTCGGCGGGTTCGGGCCACCGATCGGCGCGGCAGTCGTCATCTGGGCGTCCGGTGGTAGCCTCCGCACCTGGGTCGGCCAGATGTTCAAGTGGCGAATCGGCGCGAAATGGTGGGCACTCGCACTCGGATTCCCGTTCATCATCCTCTCACTCGGCGTCCTGCTGTTCGTCGTTGCTGGTGGCCCGATCACTCTCACCGACTTCGAATCACCGTTCATTTATCTGTTCGCGATGGCGTGGGGGACCGCGTGGGGTGGCGGCCAAGAAGATCTCGGGTGGCGTGGCTTCATGCTGCCCATTCTTCAGAACTCCTACAGCGCGCTGGTGTCGAGTGCCATCGTGGGCGTCACGTGGGCTGTCTGGCATCTCCCGCTGTTCCTGAACGCCACGACCACCCACGGTGGCTGGCCGCTCTCCCAGCAACTCCTCTGGATGGTCTCCATCCTTGCTGGATCCATCCTCTGGACGTGGATGTACAACAGCACTGGCGGGAGCGTCCTCGCCGTCGCGGTGTTCCACGCCGGCATAAACACCATGGGAATCTTTCATCCCGCCGACCAGGAGGCGCTCATTCCGGACGGTGTGCCAGACCCCTGGCTGAATCTGCTCGCCGAAGTTACCGGCGCCGTTCCCCTCGTGTTGGTCGCGATCATCTTGGTCGTCGTCTACGGCGCGAACCGCCTCGCGAATCGCGACCCACCAACCCCCCAAGACGCTGGCCTCCCACCGGAGACCAAACCAGACGCCGTCGAGTGAGCACGCACCAACGCTGGACTCCGCGTGAGTCCCGAGGTGCTACGCCTTGAACCAATAATTTCCCAGGCCATGACTCGGACGGGATCACGGGGCCGAATAGAATTTATTTATGGCAGGGCGAACCCATCTACTGAGGTGTGAGAACACGTGAGTCCTGTTCTGGTACTCTACGGGACGGGCGAAGGCCGGACGGCGAAGATTGCAGAGCGGATTGCGGTGATGAAGCAAATCGCAAAAGACCTTCTCACCGAGGACCGAGAAACGGACGGTGACATGGAGTTCACCGACTGGGGCACGGTTGACGCCTTCGCAGCAGATATCGCCGTGTTCGTTGAAAACCGCCTCGGTGTCGTCTTGGATACCACCGAGGATCCGGCGTCATGACGGCCTCACAACCCACCCGGCGCCTCACTCGGCCGTATTAATTGCATCGACGCTCGCCCCTCTGCTCGCGGTTATCGCGACCGGTGTCGGACTATTCGTCCCAGGGTTCTACCGGGACGCCGAGGTCCTCCTTCCACAGTTGTACGGGCAGGACCTGTTGACACTCGTCGTCGCCGTCCCCCCACTCGCCGTCGCTGTCGTCGGGTTCGGTGCCGTCCTGAACACGTACTTCGGTCTCCAGCGGTTCGAACCCATCACGATCCCGGGAGGAACGTGACTATGCACACGGCACTCCACGATTCGAGTATCCGAACCGAGGTGGCCAATCGATGGTGACTGCACTCCACATGGGTTGGCGACACGTTCTGTTCGTGAACTGCCCCGTCGATTCAGACCTCCTCAAAGCGCACCTCCCGTCGACATTCACGGTCGATACGTACGACGGCGACGCGTGTCTCTCCGTCGTGCCCTTCACGAACGTCGACGGCCGCCCGACATGGGCCCCCGAAGGCTGGGAACTTCCGAACCCCGGAAGACTACGGCATTCCCGAACTGCCCACTTGGCAAATCTGTCGAACGAAGTGTGGTGGGTTGGCGCTCGCGGATCCTGGCACTGACGCGTTCATCGCCGCTGAAAATCCGATGAAGGTACGACGATAGTATGAACACAACACCAGCAGAAGACATCGAAACCGGCTTGGATTCGTCTGGCAACCACAATATCGCCATCGTCGGCGATGATATCGCTGGCCTCTCGGTAGCCACCTTCACTGCACGTCATCGACTGGACACGCTCGTCGTTGACGCAGGCGAATCGATACCATCACCAGCTCGATCGTCCTTCTCTCCCGATCGTTGTCGTCGCTCGCGAGGACGGCTAGCAGGTCACGATCGCCTCTTCAGGCGACTCCGAGCCGTCCGGGCTCGTTAGCGCTCTCATCCATTCAGAGGGATACCATGCCGGTCACGACTCACATCGACCAAGCCAGAGAACGCGTCGACGCCGAACGGGTTGCCGTCGCCGCGAAACTCGACGGCTTCGACGCGTTCATCGATCGTCTCGAGGCCCTCTCACCGGTGCCGGTACGATCCGTCTCAACGAATATGACCGCAACTGCAGGCACGCTCGCTGGACACACTGCGTCGACTGAAGACCGCTGTCGGCCTGTGCGAACGGCCTTTGCTGAGACAATCCGCTCGCATAGCGTCGCCGACATGGACGAATCCGAGTCACTCCTCAAGACAATCGAAGCCGAGTTCTCGCCGTCAATCGCCGTCGCGCTTGCACCGTCGAACGAAACGGCGTTTTCGCCGGAACTCAAGCGGACGGTAATCTCGGCGGCGACAGCGCGCCGAGCTGAGACCGAGGTGTTGCTCGAAGCACTTGATCACGAAGCGACACAGCTTGATTGTGCAAGGGATTTTTCATCTCGGGGTGGCGTCGATAGCGGTAACGAGACCGAAGAACGCGGTCGAGGCGTTCCCGACTGGGAGTCCTGCTCGCTGGACAGTCTCCAAGGGTTCGTGATCCAACCGGCAGCCGTTCTTTTCGTAGTGGGACTCGGCGCGCCAGTCCTGGACCCAGGCAAGCGGAGCGGCGTCGCTACGACGGTGTTCAAGTAGCAGTATCTCGCCGCCAGTTGTGCAGACCCGTTCCATTTCGTGGAGTGCGGCAATCGGGTCGGGAAACGTGCACGTCGAAAACGACGAGATGACGGTGTCGAAACTATCGTCTGGGAAGCCGAGTTCTTGGGCGTCCATTTGATGGACTGTGCCGTCCAGATCGAGTCTTTCGAGTTCTTCACGGGCGTGAACGAGCATGTCGGCACTGATGTCAATGCCGACAACCTCGCCCGACGACGGAAGGTAGCGGAAGTTCCTCCCGGTGCCACAAGCAACGTCGAGCACTCTACCAGTCGCGTCCTCGAACTGGCTTCGACGGTACCGACCGGCGAACAGTTGGTCGACCTTTCGCCACCGTGCGAGTTTATCAGCCACGTCGGCGTACGCGTCGGCAATCTCGTCGGCTGGCTTCGAGTGTCGCTGTGCCGACTGCTGTTGGTCGGAATTTTCGCTTTGAGTTCGGTGCTGCTGGTCTGTTGGTTCGTGAGGATTGCTCAATTGCATGGGTGGAACCTCCGTTGATCGCGATTATGGGTCGGGCCAGCGATGCCAATAAAACTATTGTATATTTGATAATTCGTCGTCTCTATTTCAAAACTTGGATTGAGCTGACAACGAAGAGATTGCGCTCTTAATACTGACAATCAGAAAATCACCCGGTCAGCACCGATATCCACTCAACGCCTCTTTCGTAATACTCCTGTCAGGAACTCCGAAATACACCGCTCTCGCGTCGCACGCGCTCCGTCCGCACCACCGTCGCAGTCGAATCGAGATGGAGTCGAACTGCATCGTCCCCGTGACGCAATACGACCTCGTATTCGTCGGGATCTGACGCAGTCTGTTCGGAGGTCCAGCGGCCCTCGTAGATATATTCGTGGAACTCCCAGATGCCCCGAGTAGTCATATCGACCCCACGATCCCAATGGAATGCAATCGACGCTGGGTGGTAGACGACGCTGTAGGTCAATGGGCTGTTGTACTCTCGGAGACACTCCTCACAGGTACTCGTCACCACGAATGAATCCGCATCAGGCAACGGACTCCCCGGCATCTCAACCACGTCAGCAGAAAGATGTGCCCCACACTCCGGGCACATTCCTCGTCGAATCTGCCTAGCGTCCTCGGCACTCCGTAACTTGGCACTCTGTACGAGAGTGTCGGCGTCTCGTGTCTTGACCTGTGCGGGCGTTATCGGCTGACCCGTAACCTGCTGCCCACACGCGGTACAGTCGATCCGAAAAAACTGATGCGAGAGACTGGCTTCGAGTGCGTCCTCTCCGCAGAAGACGCATACTCCATCGACCGGTTGCGGACCAAATGATTCCGGTTGCTCGTAATTTCCCGATAGGATGAACCGAACGATTCGCTCACCGGCGTGCGAAAGCGAATACCCATCATCGCTTTTTCGCAGGTAAGTCCCCGTAAGTTCGCCAAGGTGGTACGACAACTTCGACGTATTCTCCACTTCTACATGGTCATAGATCTCAGAAAATGAGAGTTCAGCAGGTCCCGACCCGACCTGTCCAAGTTCGTATTGCGCAACAGCGACAGCGCGGAGAATATCAACACGGGTGTCGTCAGCGAGAAGACGAAAGATGTCTGTGGCCGAACGGTTCTCCATCATTGTCCGTACGTACTCTCAGTTCGGCGCCGATATTGAAACCTCGGTCCGATACCCCTTTGCACACGAGGATATCGAAATATATTCCGGCATTTACAGCAAAAGTGCATTTAATCCCCGATATGAAAACCTTGTTACTGAAACCGAATACCGAGACGATTTTTTGAGTGCCGCTGTCGCCACATCTCCAAGTTCGTCAGCTGCTGCGACAGCAAGCATCTGGTCAAGGTCATCGCGGTCGAGGGCGGGATTGTCGTACCGGGGGTCTTCACTGAACGGCCGAGGATACCCCGAATAGGGAAAATCAAGCTGGTCTTCTGAGGGCAGAATCCGGCGAAGGCGGCTGATAGCAGTTATCTGTCGCGATTGATTTAAGTACCAAAATCAGATACGTATTTAGTATGAAAATTGCGGCTGTTGGCATCGGTGGTGCAGGTGGACGCATCGTCGATGCACTCGCACACGATAGCGACACTCGCCCCGTACCGTACCTTACAGGCGCCCATGCCCTCGATTCGGACATCGAAGCCCTCTCATCACTCACTACGATTCCCGAACGTGCTCGCCACTCGTTCGGTCATCTAGAAACCAAAGGAACAGGTACTGATGGAGACCGTCGCAGTGGCATCGCAGCTATCAAAGAAGATACTCAGGAAGTACGTCGCGCACTGGATACCGCGATCACGCCAAAAACGAATGCACTCCTCGTCGTGGCAGGACTTGGGGGTGGCACCGGCTCAGGCGCAACACCGCATCTCGTCAACGCCCTTCGAGAGGTTCACGCACTCCCCGTCTATGCCGTTTCTGTCCTCCCGGCTAATCACGAACCCGTCCCACGGGAAAACACCGTTCGTGGACTCAAAGCCATCGGGGAGGTGACTGATGCCCAGATTGTGTTCAATAATGAGTCATGGCTGAGTGCGAGTGACCAACTCGGGGAGAAGACTCCAGAGCTAAACCGGATACTGACGGAGCGACTAGGAGCACTCTTCGCTGCGGGCGAGGTCACACCAGAGTCCACTGTCGGACAACGAGTCGTGGATGCAAGCGAGATAATCGCAACACTGGACGGCGGTGGACTCACTACAATTGGCTATGCGACCCAAGAGCTCAAAGATACAAACGGCACGGAATCACAGTCACTGCTGGGCCGAATTCGCCAGCAATTCGACACCGAGGAGGAGTCGGTCGATGACGTAACTGCAATTAAGGCAGTCGAATCAACGCTTCGTCGGGCGGTTAACGGCAAACTCACCGTCGAATGCGACCGACAGACGGCACAGCGGGGACTCCTCGTTTTTTCTGGGCCGCCAGCGTGGCTCCACGGCCAGGCCATCGCAGACGGTCGGGCCTGGGTGTCTGAAGAAATCGATTCTGCGGAGCTTCGGAGTGGCGATGCACCACATCCAGACGCCACCCACCTTACGATACTTGCGCTTCTAACTGGCGTCGAACCATCCACGCAATCAATCAGTTAGACCGACAACGAGGCGTTCTTGCCAGGCGTCGGGGCGGTCGGTGGAGAATGAAAATGGTCGCGTGTATTATCAGGGGTCGGATGACGATTTCACTGGCACTCCCAAGTGCACACTGAATGCACGTCGCGATAATAGGCCTTGAAATCATCATTCGTATACCAGCGAACGCTAAGAGTAGCCTCGTCGACGATCGCTGGATACCCACGCTCCGAGACAGCGGAACGGTCCTCCTCGGAAACTCATGATAAGGAGACGTAGAGATGGGAATTCAGCAGAAACTCAGGTGCTCTCCTCAATCTGAAGACAGACTCCACGGGCGTTGTTCCTCGCTGGGTAGTTCGGAGTGTCCCACTCCTACCGATTCGACACTCGGACCACGCGTTCGACGCACGCTTTTTGTTGCGTTTGAACGGCGGACGCGATGTGGTGAGCGTCTTACTCCCCTCGTTTGACCGTTGGGGGAGTACGGCCATGCCGTCCAGTGGAAATGAACTCGATTCCGGACGCTGTCTCCCTTGGCGACTCGGGCCTTCGGTGCTCGCTGGTGGAGGGGGTTTAGCCCCCTGTACCGTACGATTAAAATTGCGTAGTCGACCAACATGTCGTGAGCGAGAACGCGATTCGAATCGATCGACTGCCGTTAGAGCCATGGTATTCACGGTCGGTAGTAGCACCATGACCGACACCCCGGAGCGCTCGTTCCAATCCCGGCCGAGCATCTGCCCCTTTTGTGGCGTCGGATGCGGAATCGAGTACGCACCGAAGTCGGGGAAAGCAACCGGGTGGAAGGCGCCGGTGAACGAGCGAGGAGAAATATGCCCAAAGGGTGCCGCCGCTTTCGACGTCGTCGATGACGAAGACAGACTCACCGAACCGCTAGTTCGCGAGAACGGTCGATTCGTCACCGCGTCATGGGACGAAGCATTCACTCGAATCGCCGACGCGTTCTCCGGAATCGTCGCAGAAGATGGTGCCGACGCGCTTGCGTTCTTCGCGTCGTCGAACTGCACGAACGAGGAGAACTACCTCCTCCAGAAAGTCGCGCGAGTCCTCGGGACGAACAACGTCGATAACTGCGCGCGGCTGTGTCACTCCTCGACTGTCGCGGCTATGCAGAATCGGTTTGGCGCGGGGGCGATGACCAATACTCTCGAGGACCTCGGCGAAGCGGACGTCTTCCTCGTGACAGGGGCCAATCCCGCCGAGCAACACCCCATCATCTTCCGGTCGTACCTGCTGCCCGCGGTCCGGGATGGGACAGACCTGATCCACATCGACCCGCGAGCGAACGACACTACCGAGGCCGCGACGCTCCACCTACCGGTTCGCCCGGGGTACGACATTCCACTGCTCAACGCCATGGCCGCCGTGTTGGTTGAGGAGGGATTGGTCGACGAGTCATTCCTCAACGACCGAGTGACGGCCTTCGACCAGTTCCGGAAGTTCGTCGAGTCCGTCGATGTCGAGGAGAACGCCGACCTCGCTGGCGTCGAGGCGGACAATCTCCGGGAGGCCGCGCAACTGTACGGCGAGGCGGACCGGGCGGCCATCTTCACTGGAATGGGGATGAGCCAACACCACTGCGGCACCGACAACGTCCACGCGCTCCTGAATCTCGCACTCTTGACGGGGAATCTCGGTGAGCGCGGCGTCGGCGTCAACCCGCTTCGCGGCCAGAACAACGTCCAGGGTGCTGGTGACGTGGGGGCACTTCCTGACGTCCTCCCAGGGTACCAGTCGGTTATCGATAATGAGGCACGCCAGCGCGTCGCCGAAGTGTGGGACGTGGAACTGCCGCCGACGCCCGGCCTGACCGAGGTCGAGATGACCCATCGCTTTGGTGAAGAGATCCGCGCGGCGTACGTCTTCGGTGAAAATCCCGTCGTCACCGAGCCGAACGCAAACCGGGTCGCTGACGCATTCGAGAATATCGAGTTCCTCGTCGTCCACGACCTCTTCCGCACGGAGACCGCGGAATACGCCGACGTCGTCCTCCCCGGGAGTTCGTGGGCCGAGAAGGCCGGGACCGTGACGAACACCGACCGGCAGGTAATGCGAATGCGGTCCAACGCCGACCTCCCGGGCAACGCGCGGCAGGACCTGGAAATCGTCCGCGAACTCGGTGCGAGAGTCACCGACCTTGAGTTCGACTACGAGGGGCCAGCAGAGGCGTTCGACGAGCTGACGCGCGTCTCACCGATATACGCCGGAATGCGCTACGACGCCATCGGGACCGACAGCCTCCGATGGCCGTTCCCCGCAGGCGCGTCGTCGGGCGTCGGTGTTCTTCACGCCGACGAGTTCGCCTCCGGAGACGAGACCGCGGAGCTACGGTCGGTCGAACACGTCGACCCCGTCGACTCGGTTGCGGACGATGAACTCGTGCTGACGACAGGCCGGGTGCTTCAGCACTTCAACAGTGGCGCCGTGACTCGCCGCTCGGGGACGCTGATGCGGATGCGCGACGAAGACGTCCTCCAGATTCACCCCGAAGACGCGAGCGACCGTGACGTCACTGACGGCCAGCGGGTCCGAGTCGAGAACGACCGCGGCGACGTGTCTGTTCGAGCCGAGGTCACCCCCGCCATCCGCCGGGGTACCGTGTTCATGACATTCCACTACGCCGACCCGCTGGTGAACGCCCTGACGCCGGACGAACTTGACCCGGTCGCGAAGATTCCGGAGTACAAGCACGCCGCCGTCCGGGTCACCGTGTCGGGAGACGCATGACGGTAGATGTCGGCAACGACGAGACCGGGAGTTCTCTCGTCAGGGCACTCGATGCCGAGCGCGGCGTCACCTGCGTCGTCGGTGCTGGCGGAAAGAAGGCCACGCCGTACGCGCTCGCATCCCGGCTGTCGCTCCCCGTCGCGACTTCTACCGTCCGAATTCCGGCGTTCGAAGAGCGCGTGGCGTCGCTTTTGGTTACCGAGCGACCGACGAGCGTCTGTCGCGGTGTCGACGAGTGGCCGTTCGGAGTCGTTCCTGCTCGCGACGACTCGGCCAGATACTGAGGGTACTACCCCGACGACAGTCGACACCGTCGTTCCTATCACGAGCGTTCACGTCGTCGTCGAGAAACTCGATGACCGAACAGTCACCGTCCCGGGCGTGTCGCGGCGACACCGGTCTCGCGATGGGGGTCCTCAAACGGGCGGATGTTCCCCGCGTCGTGGTCGCGCGGATGACCGCTGTCCGTCCTGTAGTCGATGTCATGTCCTGACCAGCGCCGATATCGACCAGAGTCGCTCGTCGGCCTCTCGAAATGCGTCTCGGGTGTCGACGCCAAAGAACGTCTCGGTGGCAATGCCATCAAGCCCGTCCGCTGAGACGAGCGTATCGTCGAATATCGAAGAATCACTCTCTGTTCGTCCGCGGGCGTCATCAAGAGTTGGAAGTAGCGAACGTCGTCAACTCAGTTTTGAACCGGCACACTCTCCTCGACCGCGACGTACTTGTCCTCGAATTCTTGGATGAGTTGGCCCATTTTAGCGTACCAGTCGTTGAGCATCCGTTGCATGTTGTCGGCGATCTTCTCGGGGTTGGTCGGTCGGTAGACGTGGTAATAGCCACCTTGGTCGTAGTTCACCTGCTCCTTCTGGATGAAGCCCGCCTGGAGCAGTCGCTGGACCGACCGGTAGGCGGTCGAGCGCTCGCGGTCGACGCGCTCGGCGAGTTCGTCGATGGTCAGCGGTTCCTCACTCTCGACGAGTCCCATGAAACATTCTTTGTCGAGTTGCTTGAGTCCGTGGAAACATTCCAGTAGTCCTTCGCACTCCATGTCCTGTTGAAGGTACTCCGCCATTGAATTGCTCATTTGTCGTACTAAGTGTACGGCTCGGGGAACTAAAAGTGTTGTGTGATGCGCACAATTCTGGCCACAAATACTCTATTTTCGGGTTCAGCAATCGGTCGAACGAATAGCCACCGGCTCAGATTACTGCGGATTGGGCGCTGCCAACTGTCGCGTTTCAAGCCACGCTTCAGCGTCGAGCGCAGCCATGCTTCCCGTTCCGGCAGCCGTGATTGCCTGCTGATAGCGGGAATCCATCACATCTCCTGCTGCGAATACGCCGTCCACGGTCGTCCCTGTGTCACCGCCAGTTACGATATGACCGTCCGTATCGAGTTCGACGGGCGTTTCACGGAGGAAATCCGTGTTCGGGACGTGACCGACGGCGTAGAACACGCCGCCGACGTCGACTGTTTCGACCTCCACGCTCTCACCATCTTCGTACTTCTCTGCCGGATAGCCATCCGGGTGAGAGACGAGTTTCGCGCCGGTGACACCGTCCTGCTGGGACCCTCGAAGCCTGACTAACTCCGTGTTCCAGCGGATTTCGACATCTTCGTGGTCGAATACTCGCTGGGTCAGAATCTCCGACGCCCCCAGTTCGTCTCGCCGATGGACGACCGTGACCGAACTAGCGAAGCGAGCGAGAAACGCAGCCTCCTCCATCGCCGAATCGCCACCGCCGACCACAAGTACGTCGTCGCCGCGGTGGAATGCGCCGTCGCATGTGGCGCACGTCGAAAGGCCGTATCCCATCAGTTCGTCCTCCTTGTCGGCACCGACCCAGCGGGCGCTCGCTCCGGTCGCGACGACGAGCGCCCGAGTGCGGATAGTCTCGTCGTTCGATAGTGAAAGCTCGAAAGGCCTGCTGTCGAGGTCGGGTGATTCGATGCCCGCTCGACGGAACTCGGCACCGAACTGCTCTGCCTGCTTACGACCGCGCTGGACGAGGTCCATCCCACCGATTCCCTCGGGAAAGCCGAGATAGTTCTCGACCTCGGTGGTGAGCGTGAGTTGGCCACCCGGTTCGTCGCCTTCGAGGACGACAGGGTTGAGGTCGGCTCGTGCCGCGTAGACCGCGGTCGAGAGCCCAGCGACCCCCGAGCCTGCGATCACCAGCTCGCGTAGGTTATCAGTCATCTTGTTCGTAGTAGTCACTTACTCCGTGTGGTCTTCGATCGTCGCTTCGAACTGTTCCTTGCTCTGGAGTCCGACCATTCGGTCGACGAGTTCGCCGTCTGCGAACAGGACGAGTGTCGGAACGCCCTGCACGCCGAAACTAGCTGCGAGTTGCGGGTTAGCGTCCACATCGACCTTCGCCACCGTCGCCACGGTGTCTGCGGCCAGTTGTTCCAGTGTCGGCTCCAACATCTGACACGGCCCACACCAGTCGGCATAGAAGTCCGCGAGGACTACGTCATGCTCGTCGACGAGTTCGTCGAGCGCCGTTCCGTCATTGACGCTAACGGGGGTGTTAGGTGTCGATTCGGTTCCATTCGTGGTCGTGTTGTTTGCCATCAACTGGGGGTACGCACTCGCGCTATTTAATAGTTTTGTGGATACTATACAATACTACCTGGGTAAGAGGCCGACGATGCTGCTGTACACGACGGCTCCGGTGACCACGAGCGCAGAGCCGAGGATCAGCACGAGGCTGACGTAGTTCTCGAGTCCAGGTCGGTGTCGACCGCGATGGGGACCGGGGCGCCGATGAGGTAGAATAGCGCGGGCATGTGCACGAACCCGTCGTCCACGCGGGATCACACCCGACCGCAAGGCCCCGATTCGACTCGCTGTTCCGGCATATCTGGATTCAGGGCGTAACCGGCTACGGGAAATCTACGGACCTGAATACCATCTCGGTGTAATTAGCGTACGCTGGCCGTGGCTTCGTGTCCGTTGACCCGAAAGGTCGTGATTCCCGTGACCCTCTGCGGAAATTCCCTACCCACCGTCTCAAGGATGTAATCTGGATTGAGCCGGGGTCATCCAAGCACGATAAGACGGTCGGGCTGAATTTTCTCGAAGTCCCCGAATGTGAGACTGAGGAGGAGTACGAGAACGAGATCGAGGGTCGAATCGAGAATCTGAAGGCGGTTTTCGATACCGACGAGTACTGCGGTTTTCTCTATCGAACAGATTCGCGAGATGTACCGGCAGGCGATCCGGCACCTCATCGACGAGGTCGCAGAGACAGAGGAGTTCTTCCGCGCCGGTATCGTCGCCATCGACATTACTGAAGCCGACTCTTTCACGGGCGATAGTCACAAGGACAAAATCATCGGGACAAAAGAGCAGACCGATGAGTATGCCTATCAGTGGGCCACGGTTCAGTTGGTCGGCAACGCCGTCCCAATCGTGTTAGACGCACGCCCGGTTGGGAAAGGCGAGACTGTTAACGCCGAGGTCAGTACCGAGGACTGTTTCGTGCTCGGTAGCTTCCGAAACCTCTGTGTCCTCACCGTCGGTTTCCTCTCCGGCCTACTCGCCCCTTCGGTGCTTCTTGAGGCCGGAGGCTCACCCTCGGAAATGCTGAAATCCACGACGGACCGGAACTTAACACATATATCCGACGACCGTGTACCCCTACTTTATATGCAATTCTGTGACGAGTGTGGCTCGATGATGCACACGGAGGGCGACACGTGGGTGTGTCGCTCCTGTGAGAACGAGGAGCCACGGGACTCGCAAGCAGAAGCGGCGATGACGACCCAGGATGGACAGCGGGACGACGGAGCACCCGCCGTGGCCGACGCGACCCAGGGCTCCACCGAGACGATGCAGGAACCCTGTCCGGCGGACGACTGCGACGGCGACCGGGCGTACTACGAGATGATGCCGAAGCCAGGCGGCTCCTACGAGGTTCGGCTGTTCACCTGCGTCGAGTGCGGCCACAAGTGGCGCGAGACCTGATACGGTTTGCTGTAGGAAGTTATCGTCTTGACCGCCCAGCGGGGCGGCGGTCAAGCGGTAACCGTCTACAGCAGACAGTATGACGGTGCATCTCGCGAACTCCGCCGCTGAAATTTGCACAGACCGTCACATCAGGCTCTCAAATCCCGGGGTTACTCGGTCTCAAGTGGAGCCACACATCGACTCCAAACCGACTCCCGCAACGTTCTTGAGGCTAACACCAGCCGCTGTCACAAGAGCCTTTGTTGGGATGTTCGTTCCCCTGATTATCGGTGCGGTAATCGTTGGAACACTCTATCTCCAGAAACGGAACCGAAGATGGGGCAGTGTTCGTCGATGCCTCTGGGGACCTACTCGCCGCAGCCGTTCACTCCGCTTCGTTCGCTGGGATGACGGACCCTAAACGAATCCCGAGCGAGTGGCGGATTGGAACGACCGGAATCGGAGTCGGGCTGGTAGTTGTGTACACGACGCCGTTTGTCGGGGGATCAGGCGGGAAATTGGGGACGATAGCTTTCGGTCCATGTCTGGGTATCCACGGGACCTTCCGGACATTCAACATCTTTCAGCTCTCCCGCCGTGGCTATCAGCCCCCGAAAAAAGAGACGACCTGAATGGTATTCCCGGGAGCGGCCAGCCCCTCCACTAGATTCTCTGGGGGTGAGATTCTAGACGACCGAGAGCCTCTCACCACGATTGTTCATCCGACTGCTTCTATCTCAATATGAGCAGTTTCGAGCATCCTCTGCGTCTACCACGGTATTTTGTCAATCTACGGTGAGTCCGGTGTTAGAGCTGAGGTTTCTTTTGCTGCCCCCCTATCATCTGTGTAGCCTTGATGGCGTCTCCGCTCTAAGTGAGAGATATGTACAACAATATCTTGGTACCGACAGACGGGAGTCAAGGAGCGGAAGCCGCTCTCAAACATGGCATAGAGATCGCGTCACAGTGAGAGGCGACCTTGCATACCCTGTACGCCGTCGATACTCGCCTGGCGCGCTCCGGACCGTTGCTCGAAACGCTCCGGGACAAAGGACGCAAGGCAGTACGAGATGTCGAGGTGACTGGAACCCAAGCCGGCCTGACCGTCGTGATCGAAATCGTCGAGGGGAACTCGCACGAAGAGATTGTGGACTACATCACCGAGCACGGTATCGACATGGTCATCATGGGAACCCACGGCCGGACAGGTCTCGACAGAGTCGTTATGGGAAGCGTCGCAGAACGAGTGGTTCGGCGGTCGCCTGTTCCCGTCGTAACCGTTCGGGGTGAGGAGCAGAACTGAGTTTCTAGCAGACTCCAATCTTTAGACCTCCTTCTCGTGGGTTTGCGAGGATGACTGTTCCTCTGTCTCGGAGTGTGGGGTACCGCGCTTTCCAGCTCAGTTTGTGGAGTTCGATAGCGACGGCGATGGTCAGGGCAATCCCGCCGAGAACAAGCCACTGTTCTAGCCCGACAGGTGCCGTTCCGAGGACCGCCTGAGCGGGCGGAAAGTACATTCCCCCGAGATGGACCAAGAACGCTGTAATCGTTCCGGTGAGCAATATCGGGCTCCGAAACGGTGAAAGCTGGAACAGCGAAGTCGTCTCGGATCGGGCATTGCCAATATTAATCATCTGGAACAGGACAACCAGGAGACGCAGGTGGTTGCGGACGGCAGCCTCCGAGAGCTCCTGGTCCAGCAACCGGACGAACGTCCCGAACCCGATCACGCCGATCACCAGCGTGGCGACGAGCGTCCGTTCGATCATGATTTGATTGAAGATTCGCTCGTCCGGCGAGCGCGGCGGACGATTCAATACGTCTCCCTCCTTGGGTTCGAAGGCGAGGGCGACATCGAACTCGAAATAGAAGTGGAGCGGCTCACGGCCGAACTCGCGGAGCGTGACCAAGCGACGGGTCAGACTCACGAGGAGCATATTGGTAGTGGGAGCTCAGACGAAGAGGAGTCCCACTCGGAGTCTGTCTGAGGTCGGACGAAGCGGCTGTTCGGAAACGACCCTGACTCGTGGGTGTTCGTAGAGAAATGTTAGTATGGTGAACAGTGGGCGCAAACTGCAAGCGGTTAGATGCGAGGCGGAATACGTAGTTCGTCGTCGACCTCGTACAGATAACCTTTCAACAACAGTTGCTCGACGAGCTCATCGGCGTCGGCACGCGTGATTCCTTGCTCACTGAGGTATGTGACAGCGCCTGTTTGCGAGATACCCTCATCATCTGCCGTGGTCTCGACATACGTGTCGAGGTGATCGAGCACAGCCTGCTCGCTCGTGCTCAGGGGCCTCCGTGAACTCGGCATTACTGGATGTATTGGACGCCATCAAATAGACTGTTGGGGTCCGAGCGAACACGTCGGTTCGGACTCGTTATCTTAGCGGTCGATACAGAGACAGCGTGTTCACTGTTTACAGTGGCGGGCGTTGAGTTGGAGTTGGTGCAGGATGCCCCGATCCACGTCATCGATTGCATTGAACTCCATACCATGCCTCTGAAGGGCGCGAATGAAAAAGTCGTACCGCCCACTTCTCCGTCACTCGACAAATTCGAACGTCTTGATTGCAGTGACGTTGTCGGCTGCGTGGCCGACCTGCACCTCAAACTCGCCGGGTTCTGCGGCGTACTCTTCGTCGGCCGTCCAGAACTCGAGGTCGGCCGTCGTCAGTTCGAACGAGACGGTCGCCGATTCGCCTGCGTCGAGGACGACGTTCTCGAAGCCGACCAGTTCTTTGACCGGCCGTGCGCGACTCCCGACTAGGTCATTGATATACACCTGAACGACCTCGGTTCCGGCCCGGTCGCCAGTGTTTTCGACAGTCACATCGACAGAAAGGGTCTCATCGGTCGAGACCACCGCTGCATCGAGTGACACGTCGGTATACGCGAAGGTAGTGTAGCTCTCACCGTGACCAAAGGCGTACAGCGGCTCGTTTGGAATGTCGAGATATCGTGACAGGTACTTCTCGGCAGGACCTGTCGGTGGTTCCGTCAGATCCACGTCGGCGTCCTCAGCCGGTCGCCCGGTTCTCAGGCGGTTGTAATAAATCGGGATTTGACCTTCAGTGATGGGGAAGGTCATTGGCAGACGACCCGATGGGTTGTACTCACCGAGAAGTACATCGGCAATAGCGGGACCAGCCTCGAGACCTGGAAACCAAGCTTCGAGAATCGCAGGGACGTGTTCGGCCTCCCAGTTGATAGCCAACGGCCGGCCGTTGAACAGAACGGCGGCTACGGGTGTCTCTGTCTCGATGAGCGCTTTGAGCAGTGCACGCTGCTCGCCGGGCAAGTCGATGTGGGCGCGACTCGCTGCCTCACCGCTTCGACTGTAGCGTTCGCCGACGGCAACGACGGCGATATCTGCAGACGTGACGGTCTCAACTGCCGTCTCCAATTGCTCGTCGCTGACAGAGCCGTCCCGGTCACAGCCTTCGACGTACGCCAGATTCTCGATGCGGTCTGTGAGTGTGGTTCTAAGGGTTGTCACGTCGTCTGGGTCGCCTTCGGCACGCCAGGCACCGAGCATATCAGTGGCGCTATCTGCGAGTCCGCCGACGAGTGCGACTTCTTCGCTATCATCCAGTGGCAACAAATCGCCCTCGTTTTTCAACAAGACTTGAGACTCACGGGCAACCTCGCGGGCGGCCTCGCGGTGCTCGTCGGTGAGGATGCGCTGGGACTGGCGTTCCTCGTCGAAGTACCGATAGGGGTCTTCGAACAGGCCCAGGGCACCTTTGACGGTCAGGAGGCGTCGAACCGCTTCATCGACCAGCGACTCGTCAATGATATCGTCTTCGACCAGTCCGACCAGTTCGGTCGCATATGCACCGCTGACCATGTCGATGTCAGAGCCAGCCTCGATGCACGCTCGTGCCGCTTCACGCAAATTCCCGGCGACGCCGTGCTCACCGAGTTCACCGAATGAATCCCAGTCAGAGACGACGAGGTCTTCGAAGCCGAGTTCGGCGCGCAGTAAATCGCTGACGAGCGCCTCGTTGCTGCTGGCCGGGATGCGCTCGTAAAGGTTGAAGGCGTTCATCACGCTACCGACGCCCGCTTCCAGACAGGCTTCGAACGGTGGGAGATGAATTTCACGGAGGTTCGTCTCGGAGATGTCGACAGTGTTGTACTCGCGACCAGCCTTGGAGGCACCATAGCCGATGTAGTGCTTTGCGCACGCGAGGATGGTGTCGTCCGCAGAGAGGTCGTCGCCTTGGAACCCACGGACGCGTGCGTTCGAGATTTCACCGGAGAGGTATGGGTCCTCGCCCGCTGCCTCCATGACGCGGCCCCAGCGTGGGTCGCGACTGACGTCGACCGACGGTGCGAACGTCCATTGGACCCCGTCGGCGGCCGCTTCGGTCGCAGCGACACGAGCCGACAGCTCTGCCATCTTCGGGTTCCACGACGCCGCCTCGCCAAGCGGAATCGGGAAGATTGTCCGGTAGCCGTGGATGACATCGAGAGCCAGCATGAGCGGGACCCCGTGGTCGGACTCCTCGACTGCGAGTTCCTGGAACGTGCGGGCTTCTTCGAGGTTCTCGAAGTTGAGAACCGAACCGATGTCGCCATCTATAATCCCCTGCTGGATATCCATGTCGGCGACGGCAGTCCCCGTCGCGAAGTCGGCGTTCAGCAGATTCAGTTGCCCCACTTTCTGTTCGAGAGTTAACTCAGAGACCAGCGTCTCAACGTGTTCTTCGATTTCGGCTCGCCGCTCAGATGAGAAGTGTTCGAGTAACGACCGTGTCTGCGCTTCCATAATCGGTAGGTATTCTGCGCAATGATAAACTACCGGATCTATTGAAACTCTCAGAACGGGATCGATTTCGGTGGTCGTGCTGAATACAGGATGCGAACTTATTATTGGACCAGCTTGCAACCCGGATCGTGAACTCACTAACGGCGTTCAGTGGGATGAACCAATCAGCTGAAAGGTGGCCGCAGTCACTCACCGATAAATCACGAGAGTATTATCAGCCGACCGCTGACGTGACTGGCTTCGGCGGCTGAGAACACAGGTCTGTGATTAGCAGGGGATATTCCGATGACCGTTACTCCACCGAAGGAGACCTGCTCATCGAAGAGGAATCGATCTATACGCAAGATTCGGCCGCAGTCAATGAGTCGGCAGCCGACGTCGGACTGGATGATTCACCGCCAGGGTGGCAGCAGCTGCAGTGGGACCGATCCCATCGATAACCTCGAAAGCTCCCGATTGCTCGCGGTCGCTCAGCGGGATATCTGTGCCTCTCAGCACCAGTCAGCACAGATAGTCGCCCCCAGAGGCGAATACGAACAGTTCAAAACGGGAAATAGGACGCATGCCGAACAGGCGATCACTGGGAGCGTCGCCCACGGCATCGACTACGACGACTACCTTGCAGCATTGGCGCCCCGACCTGTCTGCGTCGGCGCGGCGGCCTCGGATCGGTACTTCCCAATTGAGGGGGTCTATGAGACTGTAAACCGCGTCAGAGACATCTATGCACTCTACGACGCCGAAGGTCGAGTTGACCTTGTCGTCGGCCAGACGACGAACTGTGCCGTCTACGAACTCCGAGACGGTGTGTTCGAGTTTCTGTGTGACCACCTCAGCGACGACACGTATGATACACAGGCTGACATCTCGGTTCTCGACGAGTCTGAAACCCGGTGTACGCCTGACGGGAGCGTCCACAGCGCGTACCCCAACGAACACGTAGATTATGTAATTAAGCAGTTCAGGAATCGAGAGATGCAGAGTTGCAACTTTCAAATATTCTCCCTGAGAATTCGGTAGGCTTCAATCGATAGAACGTCATTGAGAGCTCTTCGGGAGTTGTTTCAGGAAGGACATTGAGCGTAGGAATCTCTGCATTCTCTGCGATTGCTGCCGCTGCACGTGATTGGTCGGCCTTTGGGACTTGTTCAAGCCGTCCACGAACGACGACACTTTGTGCGGGATTCTCAGAAAAAATCGTAATGGTGGCGATCTCCGTTGTGTTAATAAATGCCATCTTCTGGCTCTCCTCGTCATACACAAACTGAAAATAGAGATATTCACCATCATACCCAAATGACTCGGGCACAGCGTACGTTTCTGCACCATCAGTCAACGATAACACGCCAGCGTTCGCCTCCTCAAGAAGTCTATCAATTTTGGACTTACTCATCTTGACAGTCATTACCTAAACAATATCAATCTGATTATTTACAACTGTCGCATCGGTCGGCTCCCTCCCGTGGCTCAAATCGTGGGCTTTCGCATGAAAATGGCTCTGTGGCACTGTCTAGTTGAGCCAGTTTAAGGAACGAGCAGGTCGTTGAGTGAATTGGACTAGAACGAACGCATACCTGCTCAACGAGAGCTACGACGCGGATTTAGAAGATGAACAGTTCATGCACTACTACAACCGCCAGAGACCGAATCAAGCTCTCGACGGAAAGACGCCGACCGAGAAGGTGCAGAACTAGACAGTGCCGATGGATTTCAGTTGGACCAGAATTCCACCGAATTCTGAGGTGTGTTCAAAAATGGCCGACTCATTTCGCTGGCGACTCTCCGGGCAACGCGGTCGCCTCCTAGAGGACCTCGTCGATGTAACGGACGAACAGACGAAATCTACTCCCCCCTCTCTGGAACGTGGGCGGCCGAACTCTGACCGCTGAACAGTCGAAATGTACTCCTTCCCCTTCGCAAAAGCGCCAGCATAACCCCGTTCTTCTCGTGCGGAACAGACGAAATGTACTCTCCACGTGAGAAAGCACTGGAAAACTGGGGTGTGGACGTGTGCGAAAACCGGTGTCTACCACAAGATGAAGGGGCTCACGACGTATCCCTTAGTCGCTGTTGAATCGAGCCTTCTGAGCGAGAAAGAGGTAGAACCGGATTGCGAACTGTCACGAAGATATTGCTATTCAACAGAGTATTTGAAGGAGAGGATTGAGAAACTACATATCAAATCTATAGGGGAGGTGTACTCACTCCGTGAGAACATCGTAGTTCGAAGACGACCGTCCTCAGACTACCTGTGCCCGGAGAACCCGCGATTCGGCTTTTCGCAGGTGTTCAGCAACGGTACTCGGCGCACACTCCAGTTCAACGGCAATGTCTTTTTGAGTAGTGGTTCGAGGAATGTCGTAGTAACCCAGTTCAACCGCCGTTTCGATAACTTCTCGCTGGCGGTCGGTGAGGGGGGTCTCGACAGCAGCCGTCGTACCAGCGAGACCGCCCACTGCGTCAACAGTCACATCAACCGGAACAGAGATACTGTCCATTGCATCCTGTAGCTCGTCTTCAGGACCGAATATCGAGAACACCACTGTCCCATCAGAATTGTATTCGATGGGGGGAACGATGACCAGTCCGCCGGAGGAGATCGGTTCGAACATTTCTTGGAGCGAGTCAGTCGTCGCGTCGCGAACGTACACATAACACGACCGCTCATCGATGCGTTCTATGTCATAGCCGACAACCACCGGAATCTCCTGCATCGTTCTCTCCAGTGCATCGGCGTCACCTACCACATAATGGAGGATACCGAGCGCGTCTCCGGTGTAATTCCATTGGAGTGCCGTCGCTCGCTCGATAAACGGTTCCTCGGTCATCACGCCGTACATCGGGTGGATATCTCCCGCCCGACCGTGGGCCGTAATTCGCACCCGGACGTGTTTCATAAACGGTGATACGGAATCTAGAACTTAAACCCGCCGAGCGTACTCGGCACTAACCACTCGGAGTGATAGAACAAATTATCTCCTATGATCCGAACGCTGGTAACCGGCGCAACAGGGACACTCGGGACGGCACTCTGCCAGCGACTCACCGCAACCGGACACGCTGTCCGGGCGGCAAGCCGTTCACCTCCCACAGAGACTGAACAGAACTTTGAGTGGGTAGAATTCGACTTGAGCGAGGGTACGGGCATCGACACAGCGCTCGAAAACATCGATATCGTCATCCACACGTCGACGGCCCCACAAGGCGATACAGCGGCGGTTGATGTACAGGGTACCAAACGACTTCTCGAAGGAGCCGAGAAGGCCAGCGTGGAGAATTTCATCTACCCCTCCATCGTCGGTATCGACGACATCCCATTCTCCTACTACAAACACAAGGTCACCGCCGAGACGGCAGTCGAGGAGAGCGATGTACCCGCGACTATCGTCCGGGCGACGCAGTTTCACTCGTTCGTCGCGGAAATGCTGGACTCCATAGCGAAACTCCCGGTGTGGCCTCTCCCAACAAAAATGCAGATTCAGCCCATCGATGTGGGCGAAGTCGCGGATAGTATTGTGGACCACGCGACGCTGACAGCGAGCGGTCGAGTCGGCCCGGTTGGTGGCCCTGAAATCCACTCAGTCGGCGAACTCGCACAAGCGTACCGCGAGTCGCGCAGTCTCCGACGTCCTATCATCAGGTTTCCTATCCCCAGCAAAACTGTGACGGCGTTTCGGAGTGGTAATGCGACCTGTCCTGATCACATGGTTGGGAGAGTCACTTGGGAAGAGTGGCTCACGAACCGCTATGCGAGTGGAGTAGACGAAACCAACTCTCGTGCGCAGTCGCCAATGTGACTGCTATTGGAGCGACACTACCGAATTCTCGCCACGAATCTGGATCCATTGATCATTGGGGTAAACGCGATTGTCGCTCATAATGAGTTCTGGCGGGACAACCTCGTAGTCAACGTACAATTCGTCCAATCCGATTGCTCTCGCCACTATACCGCGGTGGTGCCCGTCGTCCATCACATAGAAGCCGCCGCCGCGCCGCTGAAGCATCGGTGGAACCGTATTCTGTATCTCAAAGTCTCTGTTGAGCATGTACGCCAATATCTTCTTGATACGGTGCTTCTCCAGTCGGTTCGTCGGAAACGGCGTGGGCCGAACGTGTCGAGGGGATTCTCTCCCCGCCAGTTCGACACCTCAAGAGTGGTGAGACACACTTCTACACGCACGACTCTAACCTTACGTTCAACGGTGGTGCGACCGAAGACGGCGGAGTTACTGCCGTCCTATCGCAGGAGAGACAAACACAAACCGTACGGTTTGGGTGCGTGAGGATGATGCAATCATCCTCCGGGACGAGACTGGAACGGAGCATCTCCGGACGTCGTCGCTTGCGTCCGTAACTAAAGACCGAGTGCCAGCAATATACAGCTACGATCAGACTGCAAACGAGTATATTGTCCATGCTCATGGTGAGACGTACACCTACGAGTCGAAATCCGCATTTGAGGACGCCTGGGTTCCCATCAAAAAGCCGTTCGTCCCTGAGGATGAGCTTCCACACCCAACCTACGGGAGCGATGCGTACGGAATCGTGATTCTCCCGACAGACGGTGATCCGATGTTCTACAAAAACGGGACAACGAGTTCACTCCACGCGCTGCTCGACACATCGTTTACCGTTAGCTCTCCGGACTCACTTGAGAACCGAACCCAGTCCGGTCGGGGTCAAAAGACTACAGAACCGGAGACACCGGATGGACTCACTTCTGATGACCTTGAGGTTTCTGAGCTCCCCCTACAGGATGAGAATTGGAAGGAAGATCCGGACACCGCAATCGGACGCTTCGCGGCCGAATGGATTCGCGAGGACGAAGACGAATCAGTCACCTCTGCAGAGGTGTACACGGTCTACGAAACGTGGGCTGACACCCATGATGTAGACCCAGATTCAAAGAGTTGGTTCGGTCGTCGTCTCGGTAATCACGTGACCTTCGACCGAACAACTGAGCGGAAAGGTGGGTCACAAGTGCGGTGCTACGCTGGCATCGCACTTCACCAACTGGAGGAGGACGATGAATAGCGGATTCAGCCATTTTGGACTAGCTGAACGTCTCAAACAGCATTTTATGGTATGGCAGCAGCCCCAGATATCCGTCGGCCAGCAATCTCGGGAAAAACGCAAGACTGCGTCGTGTTACGGCAATAGGTGGATTGCCGTAACACGCAAACCAGCCTCTCGAAATGCTGTAAATGCTGTTCAAATGCATTTCACGGACTGTACGTTGGAATGGCGGATTCAGTTACAGCAAAAACCAACTACTATAGAATGGGGGTTCCCATTGGAACTCTCGGATTGAGTGGGGAGCGAGATGGTGGGGAGTTTCTGGTGGCTCGCTTGGGGCGAGAGCCATGCGAGGTGACTTCGAGTGAGTGTTGATGCGAGTATCCTGCCAGATGAGTTGTGCGAGCGCGAGCAGTGGGTGTGTTGGAAGGAGGAAGAACGGGATGGGAAGGCAACGAAGATTCCGGTAACACCGGGAAGTGGTGGGTTCGCGTCCTCGACGGATTCGGAGACATGGACCGAGTTGAAAACCGCACTTGAGTACGTTGAAGCGGGGAATGCTGACGGTGTAGGATTCGTCTTTACCGATGATGATCCGATTGTGGGTGTAGACCTCGACGACTGCCGGGACCCCGAAACCGAGGATTCCGACGAGGCGGCACGAGACATTATCGAGCGTCTCGACTCGTACACCGAGGTGTCTCCGTCCGGCACTGGGTATCATGTCCTGATCAAGGGCGACCTCCCCGAAGGAAGGAATCGACGGGGGAGTTTCGAGTTGTATGAGACGGTGCGGTTCTTTACTGTGACCGGCAACCATGTCGATGGAACACCAACCCGCGTCGCCCGGCGACAGGACGCGCTCGTGGCGATTCATCGTGAGTACGTCCAAGACACCGATGACAATTCAAATGCCGAACCTGACCACTGTGAGAGCGCTGATGAGCCGTCCGCGACGGACGGATCGGCCGATGTCGATGTGGACCTTGCGGACGAGGAGTTGCTTGAGAAGGCAGTGAATGCCGCGAACGGTGCAAAGTTTGAGCGCCTCTGGAACGGGAATACAGGCGGGTACGATAGTCAGTCAGAGGCCGATATGGCGCTCTGTAATCTGCTTGCGTTCTGGACTGGGGGCGACCAAGCGCGGATGGACGATTTATTCCGGCAGTCGGGATTGCTTCGTGAAAAATGGGACGAGGTCCACTACGCAGACGGGTCGACGTACGGGGAGAAGACGATTGAGCGAGCAGTTGGAAATACCTCGGCATTCTACGATCCAGAACCGAGGAAGGAATCGACTCGGGACTCCGCTTCGACTGCGGACTCGTCTGTCGATACTGACCGTGGTCAGGTGTATCTCGTCGAGAAAAATCGGCTGTTATCGGAGCGTGTTGAGGAGTTAGAGACACTTCTTGAGTGGAAGAACGAGCACATTAAAGTACTTGAAGCGGAAGTGGAACAGCTTACAGTCGAATTTGCGGAGCGTGATCAAGCGACAGATCAGACCCACGAGGAGCGTGTTGATGATGCGAACCTGGATAATGATGGGGCGCAACTGGGGTCTGTCTGGGGTCGGACGAAGCAGTTGTTCGGGAAAGGCTCCAAGTAATGGTTTTTGTGTGCCAAAGAGGTGAGGCGCATACTGTGGGAGAGTAGGGAAGTTGTGACAGTAGTTAGTAGCACGGTTTCATTATTCAGGATTGCCTGTGTAACCGTCGCTCAATCCGGAACGTGTATCTATCACTGCCACTGACGGTTTGACGAACAGTTGTCAGAAATAGCGTGCTGAATACAGGGCGCATATCGGTTACTGAACTATCGCGCTAACCCCCTACAGAGTATCGACGCTGGGAAGAATTCACCTTCCCCGTCGTCGTCTTCGTGAGTCCGACAGCCCCCTATGTAAGGCACTCACACGCGAACCGCCCTAATACTCAAGAGTGGTCAATATGATGTGCCAGTATGCAGATTCGGCGTGTTCGCAACGAAGAGGCGGCTCTACACCACTACGTTGAGAAGTGCTGGATACCCTACCACGAGGAGTTGAGTGAAACCGTCGCCTCGCATTCCCTGATCGACGACCTCGATATACAGGATGTAGTCGAGTTCCACCTCGACCTGCTCGATACACCATCGAACCGTTTGTGGGTTGCACTTGACGACGTTGACGACCCCACGAGGTCACTGTCGACGGTCGACGCCACGTTCGCCGGGTTCGTGCGGACGCGTCTCAGAGAATCTCCTAAGCACTTCGACTGGCCAGACAGACTCAACGTCAGTGATGTCTGGGTACACGAGTCCTATCGGGGGTCAGGACTCGCCGACGACCTCATTGCACGCGTGATGCAACAAGCGCGGGAGGACGGCTGTGCAGAGCTGACACTCGACGTCGCAATCGAGAACGAGCGAGCGATTGCCTACTACGAGAACCTCGGCTTCGAGGTTCAGGGCTTTCGGATGCACGTGCCTCTGCAGGACGTCACGCTGGAAGTCAGTGACAGTGAACCGATGACCGGTGCTCACTCGACTGTCCATCTCCGCCGGGTTCGGGTCGATGAAGACACCATGCATCGGTTCGTTGAGGAGTGCTGGTTCCCGTTCTGGCGAGATCTGGGTGACGCCGTCGGTGAGCAACATCTCGTTCCGGACATCGACCGGGACGCGCTGGTCGAGGAACACCTCGAAGGGTACGACGTGCCAGACAGGCGATGTTGGGTCGCTCTCGACGACGTTGAGGACGAGACAGTCCGCCTTGACGAGACTGACGCAGTCTTTGCCGGTTGGCTGAATGCCGGGGTCGAACCGGGTGACCGATTCCTTGACCCGCCGGAACGGCTATTCATCGGCAATCTGTATGTCGAATCCACTTACAGAGGGTCAGGACTTGCCGATCATCTCATCCTGCGGGCGATGCAATACGCACGTGAGGAAGGGTGTGGCGAACTCTCGCTCGGAGTGGAAGTTGGCAATGAGCGAGCAGTGGCGTACTACGAGAAACTTGGGTTCGAACCACATCGACAGCGGATGTCTGTCTCCCTTGATGCTGTCGGAGTGTAGCGTTTGCTAGCTCAGCGAACGGATACTAGGAGGCTGAATTTCGAGGTTTCGTCAGGGCCGAGAATCTTGCCGGGGGTGCTTCAGGCCTTGGTTCCAAATCGGACGAGTTCGTCACTACTGAATACACCCTCTGTATTCAGCACGCATCCTGAGACATCATATGTGGATAGTAGGAAGTCTCATGGTCAATTCGCACCACGCATCTACTACCACCTGTTTTCCAGTTACTACTCGTTTCAACATCGCCTACCCAATCTCTGTGAGCGAACCCTGTCCTGTGAGTTCCGCCACAGAATGACGTTTGTACTTCCCCTTCGTTCGATACAGCCAGATGAATGCGGAGGATTTTCTGACCCAACTCCACACGACGTGTGCTGAAGCCATTACGGAGTATCGGACTCAATTCCTGGACCATCCACCATTGTCCGAACGCCTCCGCTACGACAGTGACACTCCCTTCGCGAGTGAGGCGGATCTCCATCGGTGCTTTCAAGAATTCATTCAGATCTACGACGACCTTTTCGAGGTGGATTCAACGCCCTACCGAAACCAGTGGCGCGATCATCTCGTCTATGATGTGTCTCGGCGAGAGCATCTCAGGCTCATGGCCAGCGACCCACCGTCCTCACTCATGTTAGTCTGGATTGGGGGTCGCTACGCTGGGAGTACAGGCCACATCGGCGTCAGTACTGGCCGACTTCCCGTGCCGAGAGCATACTCACTACTTGCCTCCGAACTCCTCCACGCATACCAAGACTGCTTTGACTCCCCAACCGGGAACCACCCCTACCTCCAGGAAGGAATGGATCGTGCAGCTTCGGCTCAAGCACTCGCACAACTTCCTCACACCCTCGACGAAGATAATGCAGTGGCTCATGCTGCAAACAGGCAACGAGCAAAAGCGCTCCTCGCAGGGACGCTCGCGCATGGTACTCGCCACGGCGGGATTACACCAGCATCCGTCCGTGACCTTGGCGTCACCACCGACGAACTCTCAGCCCTCCAAGCAGCACTTCCATGGCGGGTACTTGGTAGGGTTCAGCCCCGGTATCGATGGGGAAGTGTTGCATTCCTCCCGAATTACGACCTCTTCGGCTCCCTCCTACTAGTCAGCGAGACTATGGGCGTCTCGGACACCTACAGCCGTGCATTCTGGGGTGACCACCCGTGGGACGAACTAATTGCGGATATTCAATCAATCAAACCCGGTTGGTTGTGGCGGTACTACCACCGGCCGAAAACGAACCGCCTCTGAACTCCTCTACGAAGGAAAATTGCTGGCAGTCGTCGAATTGGCGATTGTAGAATCGGCAGTGGTAGTGTCTGACGCCGAGGAGCTATCGCTACCATCTTGACAGCCTGCGAGAGCGACTATTCCGGAGACAGTCAGACCGTTAAGGAACTTCCTTCGATCCAGAATACGGTCCTCGCTCATCGATAAGTCACGTTATGACCACTGTCTACAGACAGGACGTATATATCTTAATAAAGATAGTGTGCGCACACTTCGGAGAGTGCTACGAATACTTTGAGATATCGCCCTGAACAGATAGGGACGGGATAGCTGGTAGGATCGTTTAGTCCGGTTGCTGGAATTGCTTGATGATCTCCAAGTACACCGTTCCGTAGTCCGTTCCTCTGAAGGAACCGGGTTCGATCTGGGTTCCCTCGGCCCAGTCGTTCCACGTGGCGACGTTGATCATATCGGTCGTGGCGTACTCCGCCGCCATCTGGAGGATCTCCTCGAAGCGGTCGGTGCTGCGCGGGATGTGTCGGTCGTCCCCCCATCGCGCATTCGCTCGGTCGTCGAAGCCCGGAAAGACGGTGGGGAAAAACTCCATGTCGTTGTTGGTCGTGAACTCGCGGGTGGCGCTGTACTGCGCTTCGAGATCAGTGATCACTTCCTCCCAGTCGTAGGTTTCACCGCCATCGTGGTCGCCGAGGTCCGGCCCGGTCCACGTGGAAATACCGTCCCACTGCGTCGCCATCGTTCGGAACTCGTCGTCTTCGTACCCCGTCGCTGCTGGGCCCATGTTCGCGACGAGGAACGGTTCGACCCCATCGACGGTGAGCCGTGACCGGATATCCTCGACGAACGCCTCGTAACTCCCCCACTCGTCCATCAGTTTCGCGCGTTCCTCCTCGACGTATACGAACGCGTGGACCCACCAGAAGTTGAAGACCGGACGACCGTCGTAGGTTGCGGCGTTATCGCGTTCGATGATGTTCTTTCGGAGAAATTCCATGTCCTCCGGGACGACGTCCTCCTTCCAACTCTGGTCCATCGTCTCCGCGAACGCGTTGTGTGTAACTTTGGCGTGGATATCGATCTGGTCGGTCAAGTCCGACTCGAGGACATTCTCGAGCGTCCGCCGCGCCGTTCCGCGGCCAGAATAGGTGTATATGAGTCGGTCGATCCCGTGACCGGTCATCTGGTCGATGTGCCGACTCACCGTCTCGCGGGGATACGGTTGGTCGTACTCCGAAGCCGGATCCGCAATATCGTCCGGGAGCACTTCTGCAAGGACTTCTCCGGTGAACGGCAGATAGTACGTCCCAATATCCATCTGCGTTTCGTCCATCGAGTCGTACTTCCGGACGTAGGTGTCGGCCTCGCCTTCCGTCGCGTTGCCGTTCCAGTCTTCGAGGAATGCTGTCACCGTATTCTGCTGGAACGTGGCGTCTTCTGGGGTGTCGATCACCCGATCCGTGCTGTATTCTTGCTGGCCCGAAACGCTTTCTTGGAACCGTGGCTCTTCTCCGAGAAGCGCCGCGACGTGTTCGAGACCGACGTCGTCCCGTCCCTCTAGGGAGAGAGCAATTTCTCCGACGTTCTTTGTCGGCTCGGCCGAGAAGCCAAGTAGCTCCGGCGCGGTTTCGTCCGGGACGAGAGTCGCGGTCGTCTCCTGGCCTGCCGTGTTCACGAGACGGAACCGAACGCGCCCCGGTCGGTCGGACAGCGATGCCTGCTGGAGGTCGGTGAACTCGCCGTCGAGCGTGACCGTCTCTCCCTCGACGTCGGTGCGCTCGGTTTTGTCGCCGTATGAGACGACTACGGCCTGGAGTTCCTGCTCGTCCTGGCCCTCTAGGTGGAACGTGAGCACCTGCCCGTCGTCCCGTGGAGTAGCCTGACGCGAAACGATTCGCGGAGGACGGTCGGAACTGTTGGTGGTCGTGGCGGTCGTCATTTCCGTGGTAGACTGCGAAGAATCGGTCTGTTGGGCATTACAGCCCGCGACAGCCGGGAGCAACGCGGTCGCCAGAACTCCACGCAGGTACTCCCGGCGCGTGGACGCGTCGTCTCGTCCATCCATCACGTCAGCGTCGAGAGGCACGCGTAAAGAAAGTGATGGTACGTGAACTCGAAGCAGAAGTTGAGCGGCTCACAGCCGAATTCACGGATCATGATCAAGCGACAGATCAGACCCACGAGGAGCAAGTCAGTAATGCGAGTGCGGATGATAAGGAGTCACAACCAGGGTCTGTTTGGGGTCGAACAAAGCGGTTATTCGGAAGCGACCCTGACGAGTAGTGATTTTTTGTGTGCCAGAAGAGTCAGGCGCACTCTGTCCGAGATCTTGAGAACGCGGTAAACTACTCACCACCGAGTGCCAAATAGTTCGTACTAGTACGAAACTATTAGTAAACCATGACGAAGACACTACTCATGAGTACGAAAGACCCACGCTGGCCCGAAAACACGGATGCAGCAGCACGTGTCCGCCACGTAGCACTAACGAGAACAGAACCACGGAATGCAGGCTGGATCGCTGAGGAAGCAGACGTCTCACGCGATACGGCCGTGAAGTACCTCGAACGGATGGCCGACCGCGGCGATCTGAAAGTTGTCGAGACAAACGAGGGGAGAAGCTACAAACCAGATAGCCTCACTCAGTTCCTCCGTGAGGTTCGTGAGCTTGCTGAAGAACACTCACTCGACGAACTCACACGAGAACTCAACGCGATCGGTGAGGAGATCGATGCGTGGAAGGACGCCTACGAAGTCGAGTCACTTGCAGAACTGCGCCAGAGCATTGGCCGTGAGGATTTGACTGGCGACGAGCGCCGTGAGCGCCTCGAAATTATCGAAGAGTGGGAGTACAACGTCGAGATGCGTGAGTCGATCCAACTGGCAATTCGTCTCAAGAGTTCGCTCACAACACTGGGCGCTGAGTCGCTTGGTGATGGGCTATCCACGAAACTTCCGCAGGAAGGTTAACGAGACGAATGGTGCTACTGCTTGCAGGTGGTCGGGGATTCACCCGGCGTGAAGGCCTTCGTTGCATCAAAGAACGAATGGAGAACGTCCCCGGGTTCAACAGCGTTCGCTACGACCCCTCGCGGCTTCGCCCACAAACCGTCGTTGCAGACGTCAATGTGGAGATATCCATTGGGGAGTCATTCCCCCGGACAGAAGCAAAAATAGAAGTGCTCTGGCGGCCGCGTGAGGGGACCGACGTTCAGCGCGTCCACTGGGCGGACGATGTCGTAAGTCTTGGCTGGCACAAAGACGATGACCATTCAGAGCTCGGGACAACACACTTTCAGCTTGAGGCTGGGGACGGATCAGTGCATGAACCGGGAGAGATTGAGGTTGAAGCCCCGCTCAGCTTCCTCGAAATCTGTCTTGATCGTCTCCCCGAACGACTACAAGAGACGATTAGGACTCAGTGAACAACGCAGATTTCCGTAGCCACACCGCACCATGACCACGCTTTACATCACCGTCGGCGACCGCACACACCTCCGTGAGGACACCCTCAAATTCATTCAGCATACCGAAGCCGAGGAATCAGAGGAAATCGATGAACATGCCGTCCTACAATTTGGAACCTACGATGATCTTGTCGACAGCCTTACTCCACTTCGCGTCGAACTTATTCAAGAGATTGCCAACAAACAGCCTGACAGTATGCGTGCGGCTGCCCGCCTCGTTGACCGTGATGTGTCCGATGTTCATTCAGATTTGAAGCACTTGGAAGTACTCGGGATTCTTGAACTCAAGGAGGGTGGTTCCGGTGGCGCAGTCCGGCCAGTTGTGCCCTTCAACAAGATTGAGATGCACATCGACTACCCCTCCTCGACGACGGTGACGCAGAGGGGACACCCGCGAGCGCAGACTAATTGTTCATCGTAGTGCAGAAGACTTCGCCATGATTTCTCATGAGAGCACACATGAGGCTTAAGAGAGTTGAGTACGAACAACCGCCTATGGCTACGAATGGCGAGCAAACAACTATCAACGACCACTATTCGGTCACTGTCCCGGCAGCGATTCGTGACCGACTCGATATCCAACCGGGAGACAAAATCGAGTGGGAAGTGACCGACGGAGGTGAGTTGACAATCGAAGTTGTGAAACAACGGTTCGGTGCGTTCGATGATTTCGAAGCAGTCGATATGGGAGAAACGGACGTCACAGCAGACCACAACATTGCAGGCATAGAGCAAGAATACGATGAGGGACAGTAATGGCTGTCGCAGCGGTTGATACGAATGTACTCGTCGCACGAGTGAGTGCACGAGATATTAACCATGATGCTGCTTGCGCAATCGTAGATGCTGCAGATCATGGGAAGTTACCCACGATGCGTGTGACAAATTATGTCCTGACTGAAACCCTGAATTACATCCACGAGCGCCAACACCATCATGTCGCAGTTACGTTCTACGAACGACTTACAGAAGCGGCAGGTTTCGAGTTAGTGCATTCAGCGAAAGCCGATTTCTCACAAGCGGTTGAGTTATTTGAACAGTACGAGGGTCTCTCGTTTGGCGACGCGACTATTGCGGCCTACATGATGCGAGAAGAGATTGAGTATCTGTATAGCTTCGATACGGACTTCGAGGCAATTGATGATCTCACTCGATTAGACACCGCGACGAACCCATTCAAACCCGGTGAGTGAAGCCGGTAGTACAGTCATCCCGTCTCTGACATTTGACTCGTCTTACGGAAAACCAAGGAGAAGGCCCTGGACTCCGGGCAAGTATCGCCGACCTCAACGATTCTGAGGAGTTCGAGCAACGAACGTGTCTGCGTTTCCATAATCGGTAGGTATTCTCCGCGATGATAAACTACCGGATCTATTGAAACTCTCAACACGGGATCGGTTTCGGTGGTCGTGCTGAATACAGGACGCGAACTTATTGTTGGACCAGTTTGCAACCCGGATCGTGAACTCACTAACGGCGTTCAGCGGGATGAACCAATCAACTGAAAGTCGGTCATGGCCACTCACCGACAAATCACGAGAGCATCATCAGCCGACCGCTGACGTGACTGGCTTCGGCGGCTGAGAACACAGGTCTGTGATTAGCAGGGGATATTCCGGTGACCGTTACTCCACCGAAGGAGACCTGCTCATGGAAGAAGAATCGATCTATACGCAAGATTCGACGGCGGTCAATGAGTCGGCAGTCGACGTCGGACTGGATGATTCACCGCCACGGTGCGGGCCGCTGCAGTGGGACTGATCCCATCGATAACCTCGAAAGCCCCCGATTGCTCGCGGTCGCGCAGCGGGATATCTGTGCCTCTCAGCACCAGTCAGCACAGATAGTCGCCCGCAGAGGCGACCATGTGAACGCGAGCAATCGGCCCCTTTCAATCCCACCCCGTGGACAATTCGACCGCTCTTGAGCCCGTTTTGTTCGGTGTGTACGCGTTGTCCGCCCGCTCGCCGTCCCATATGTCCGGACACTCGCTCGCGCTCTCCGGACGCCAGCGGGTTAGTCAGTCGGTTCCTGCAACCGCGCAGGAACACGCCAGACTAACTCCGCTGGCCGCGTCAGTCCGGCCGGGACGGCGCGCGCCCTTGTTTGGGCGTTCGATGTACTGCTCTCGCTCGCGCCCAGACCGCACTGAAGGCGCGAGCGAGAGCGTAGCAGCTGAACTGTAGGAACGTGTTGAGTTGTGACTCATGTAGTGGTGAGTCTCGAAGAAGACGCGGTAGTGGGCGCGCCTTCGGCGGTAGCACGGTGAATGTGATACCAATGAGTACTACGAACGAGATCGGTAATGAGCTTTCGGTTGCACAGAGCCAAGAACAAGATGACGAGCGAGTCGAAGTCGTCGAAGAGACGGCGGAACTGCGGCCGACGGTCGAGCTAGAGATACAGGCGAAGGTGGACTTGAACCACCCCGAGGGGGTTGGACGTGGATTGACCCTTGAAGCAGAAGAGCGACTGCTAGCACGCGAGTGGGAGATCGCGCGGACGCGCCACCGAATCGACAAGGGACAGGACTCAGATCGGGAGGCACGAACGAGGAAAGTAGCCGAAAGAGGAAGCCAGAAGCGACGTACGGAGTTTCAGAAACGAGCGGCAAGCGTGGACCCGTGGGTGGACCCGGAGCGAGACGATCCTCGGACGGAACTGTCACAAGACGAATTGGCGATAGTGAACAAGCAGGCAGCGCGATTAGACGAGAAACTTCCGGGGTGGACGCGGGCAGCGATCAGTCGGCGGTTGGCCAAGCGAATTGTCGATGGCGCAGATGTGATGAGTGCGGTCGTTGGGACGTTCGAAGAACTCCAAGCAGCACCTGGACACGTGATTCCAATCGCGGCTGTCTGGGAGGTAGCGCGACGAGAGGTCGATATTCGCGGCACAGTCACCCAACTGTGGGAGCCAAGCCATCACCGAATTTCCCAAGTTGGATTACTCGAAGACGAGACGGGGAGAGTCAAATTCACGGCGTGGCGCAAAAGCGGCGTGCCCATAGTCAGGGAAGGCGAGCAAGTAGAGTTCCGGAGTGTGGCCAAAAACTGGTACGAGGGCCGATGCTCGGTTGCACTCACCGGGTGGAGTACGATCTATTTCCCCGAGCGCGGTCAGTACTGGGAGTAATCAAACGCCACTCCCTTCTTTTTTATTGTTACCAGCCACCCAACACCCACCTCCCCACCCACCGCTCCGTGCTCGCTCCATTCGGAGCTGCGCGCGCAGCCACAACCGTGCTATCAATAATGTTATAGAATAGGGTCAGGTCGCTCCTCAAGCGAGCCAGCTTGGCCCCGAGGCGGTTTACCGGCGAACAATTCTAAACTGCCGATCACTCTTAGGCGGGTGCCGCATCATCAACCGAGTGCGGCGTCGTAATCTCAAGGCTGACTTCGATGGTGTCGTAGGGGACAAACGGACGCTTTGCGCGACCAGCCTGCTCAAAGTGGACGATATCGTACTCGGCGAGAACCCCCAAATCAGTGTGAACGGTCTTGACATCACGGTCGAGGCGCTCTGCCAGTTGGCGGATACTATCCGGCTGTTCGGCCATGATACTCCGAAGGAGTTCAACACGCCTGTCAGTAAGCAGTGCCCGGAGGTCGCTCGGGTTCTGGAAATTAATGACGTGTGGAACGTCCTCGCCAGCCTCCCAGCGCTCAAGGCGGTCAAGTGCCCCGTTGCGATGTGACTCCTCGGAATCGGAGGTGATTCGCAGTACTGAGGGATACGCTTCGGGGTCGCGATCCTCCAAGAACCCCGCCTCCGCTTCGAGATCGTCCATCACAATCTCCTCATCCGCAGAGGCGGTACTGTTCACGTCGGTGGTGTCGTCGGGTGCGTTGGTGTTTGGTTTATCGGGCATACGTGGTTACCTCGTTCGGTAGTCGTCTATTTTCTCATAGAACGCCTGAACGTGGGCTTTCAAGCTGCTGTATTCAATGTCGTCATAGACGCCCTCAGGCGTGTGGTAGTGGTGGCGGTCAACGTCGGGATGGTCCGGGAAGTTATCGAACCGAAGGAGGGTTCGTCCATTCTCGGCCATGTACTGGAATCGGTACTTCACTCCGTCAGGGTACTCGTCGCTTTCTGGGATCGCAGTCGCAATCATTTCGTACCGGGTACCGTCGTCGAACGTGTCTGAATCTTCGTAAATGACTGTCGAACCCATCTCTACTACGTATGTTGGTGTAGAATGCCAACATACAAGAACCTTCCGTTGGCGTGAGACACCAACAGTATGCGAATCCCCTTTCGAAATAGCAGACTGAGAGCCGGTATAACGAGAATCCGCCTCTTTTTTTGCGCCCGGCAGGGGTGCGGGCGCACCATGTTGTGCCTGCGAGATACAATGGGACATCGAGCACTCATCGCATACGAACGGCCGGACCGCCTGTACAACCTGCATTACTCGCACTGGGGCGCGCTCAATTTGAGACTTAGACAGAAGATCACTGAGAGAACGCCCTTCGGTGACGAAATAGAATCAGAGTGGAGTCAACATTACTACCGAGAACTGCTGGGGGCTCAGAGTACCCCCGAGGAAATAGAGACGGGAATCGTCGAAGACCGCCCACACTGCGATGTCGACCCTGCTCCGGTTGCACTTCGAGTAACGATTGACGACATCCTCTCGACGTATCTCGACTTCCTTCATCATGAGGCGTTGTACGTCGTTTCACGGGAGTTCGAGGTGTATCGAACCCTCTGGTTTGGCTTACAGTACGACTGCGAGACTGTAAAGGGCGCGTCGACCGTTGGAAATGGTGCACTCTGCACGAGACGGTGGTTCAGGGGCGAGCCAGTCTCGGATGGATTCATCCGTGGACAATTTGAGGGGCTGAAAGACGTTGTCGGAGATCTAATTGACGACGGCGTGTACACCCCAGAAGAAGCAACAGAGTACATGGTCGAGAAACTCAGCGAGTGGAGTGGCGACGAGTTAGAATATCTCGTTCGACTACTCTCGTAGTACCTACTCGCGTTTGGTGGTCTATGTACGCCTGCAGGGGTGCAGGCGCACCTGCGTCTGTGAGGTACTACCTGTGACTCCTCAAGCATTATTCCAACCGAGTCGAATCGATGCGATCGAAACAACCCGTGGGTACTGGCTCTGTATCCAGACAAAAGTGGACGTACCCCGGTGTGTCCTCATTCGGATAGGCAGAGACGACGCGGAGACACTCAAAGATCAAGACATCATCGTTCATTCGACACGAATGTACGTGGGAGAAATCGGTCGGTCAATGAGATATCCTCGGCGATGACTATCCCTCATCTCGTTTGATTACTCATTAGGACGCACCGCGAACCAGTGGCGATCTACGAATGTCGTACCTGTGGGACGACAGTGGCTTCAAGTACGGATGCATGTCCGTACTGTGGGCCAGCAGATATCGTTGAATACGAACTCTCGTAGGAGAGCAAGAATAGCTAGCACCAAACCTCGCTCTGTCGGTGGGCTAGACTTCGTCTGATTGGATGTGCATCTTCTCGTGACCTTACCTCGTTCGCTTCGCTCACTCGGCAACCGCGCTCGCTCACTGCGTTCGCTCGCGCGGTTATCAAATTCGGTGAATCGCCAAAATCCACCGACGAGATAGTGATATCAGCCCGTATCATATCCAATTCAGTGCGAGTTCCGATATATTTTCTACCTCAAATTATCGTTTTTGATACTACAAGACAGATATTTAGTATGTCTATTTGTTGACCACGATATGCACCGTCGGACACGTCGCATCCTCGCCGTCGTCCTCTCCATCCTCGTCGTCACCGCCACGCTCACCCCCGCGACTGCAGCTTTTGAACCCACACATCAAAATGACTCTCCAAGTGTCCTCCCCGAAATCGACATCCCCTTCTTCGGAGATACTTCCGAAAAGAATGGGTCTAACGGAAACGGGAATGGAAACGGCAACGCTCCGACCCAGACACCATCGACGACGGCCGTCGCAAACGATGCCACGACCACCGTCTCAACTCCCGGTGGCCCCGGCAATGACAATGGAAACGGTGGGAACGGTTCGCCCGGGGCTCCGGGTGAAGGGCCGCCCGGAAATGAGAGCGAAAATACCTCCGACTCTCCGGGTGGCGGCCCTCCCGAGAATCGCAGTGGTGGCCCACCAGACAACCCCGGTGGAGGGCCGCCAGATAACCCTGGGAACGGCCCACCGGAGAATCCGGGCGGCGGACCACCGGATGACCGAGGTGGCGGTCCACCAGATAATCCGGGTGGGGGTCCGCCGTCGTGGGCCGGGCCGCCGAGTTCGGACGACGAGCGCGGGCCACCCGACTGGGTGCAGAGTTCCGAGACACCGCCCGGCCTCGACAAAAACCGCTCAGACCTCGGCACCAACAACAGCGCGTTCGAGAACGCGACCATCAACGTCACCGTCGCAGACAACGCCTCGGCCGCCGACTACCGTCTCGCGGCTATCGATGCGCTCCAAACAGCTGAGTTCGACGGCCCGGGCAACTCGGCCGCGAGCCACCGGACGGAGGCGCTCGAAGCCCTCGACGATTCACTCGACTACGTCCTCGACGCGAATCGAACCAACTCGACGCGCTTGTTCGACCTCGACAAACAGGCGAGTACACCCCCGAAATTCGCGCCGAACGTAACGCGACTGCTCGTGGCATCCGACGAACGCCTCACCCGGAGTGCCATCGCGGACGCCGAACGCGTGAATACGACTCTGCACGCTCGAAACATTTCGTTCGACACCGAAGCAGTCCGTGAGAATATCACCGACGCAAAGGACGCCCGCGACCGCGCCGAGCGCTTCCGCGACCGCGGTCAGTACCATACCGCCATCACCCACTACAAGGTGGCGTGGACGCACGCTCAGCGCGCACTCGACGTGATGGACCTCGCCACGCGCCCGAACGTGACCATCAGTACGCGCGAGGATATGCCTCGCGAGGAGAATGCGACGTATCGAGTCGCTGGTCGGGTCTTCGACGTGCGCGGGCACGAACTCGACCCCCTCCGAGTGTCGCTCAACGGCGCGAATCGCTCCGTCTCGCTCGACGTGAACACCACACCCGGCACGGTCGGCACGTTCGAAACAAATCTCACACTGACTGAGCAGGTCGCCGACATCGACGTGGTGGCGACCGACCCGAACCGACGCTGGGCGTCCGAGGACAGTGGGGACGCAAACGCGACGAGTAGCGTCAGCCACCTCAAATTAGACGGCGACGGCCTACCCGACTGGTACGAACTGAACGTTACGGGTACCGACCCGCTCGACCCCGACAGCAACGCGACCCAGACCTCTCAAAACGAATCGGGGAATAACGCGACCGACGGAGCCGAGGACTTCGACAGTGACGGCGAAACCGCCTACGAGGCGTATCGGTTCGGCACCGACCCGCTCGATAATGATACCGACGGCGACGGCCTCCGCGATGGTTTCGAACTCGATACGCGAGGTATTGACCCGCTCGAAACTGATACTGACAACGACAGCGTGGCTGACCCCGCTGAAGACCCCGACAACGACACACTTTCGAACGAGCGCGAGCAGGCCGCGGGAACGAATCCGATTCGAGCCGATACCGATGGTGACGGTCTGAATGATTCGGCGGAGTTGGCGAACGGCACCGACCCGCTCGTTCGCGACACCGATGCCGATGGGTTGAACGACAGCGAGGAACTCGTTCTCGGGACCGACCCCACGGATAACGACACCGACGGCGATGGTGTGCTCGACGGTAACGAGACGTTCTCGACCGAGACAGAAAACGAGTCGGTCGGAGCAGGCGTCGAGATTTCGGGGGAGGGGAATATTGCGGAGACGGTCTCTATTGAAAACGAATCGAACGAGCAGATTCAGACTGAAACAGTGTCGAACGCGTCGGCCTCGGAGGTCCTGAACTTCGAGGCTGACGCGGAGTTCGAGGAGGCAAACCTCTCGATTGAGTACGACGAGACGACGGTGAGCAACGAGAAAGACGTGGCAGTCTACACGTACAACGAGTCCCAGCAGACGTACGTCAAACTCCCCTCGGAAGTGGATGCAGCGAATAATACGGTGACAGGGACGACACCGCACTTTTCGACGTTTGTGGCAATGAACGCCTCGGCGTGGGAGAAGTACATGGACTCGCCCGCGAAGCCCGACCCGAACTACGTGCTCGAAGAGTCGTTCGGGAATCTGAGCGGGTGGAACTGTACGGGCGACTGTGAAACGAGTGACGGAAGTGCGATTGTCGGTGTTGACGCACCCGAGACAGCGAGCGCACTGAAAAGCGGCGACTCAGCCCAGGACGATGGAGCGGGTATCGAGTGTATTCCGACGCCCGACGGCGACTGTGTCCAGCCGCCAGACGATGGAGACGACGACGGAACCGGGGGCGATGATGATGAGAGCGACGACGATGGTGGCGGAACCGGTGACGACGACCTGTGCATCTACATCGAGAGGTGTCCGGGCCACGGTGACGACGGCGGTGATGATGACCCGGAGGAGACAACGACCACACCGGAAGATGACGACCCCCAGAACGGTGGTGGCGGGTCGCCTGACCCCCCGACACAACTCGGGTCGGCCGAACTTGACCGTTCAATTTCGATTCCGGCCGACGCCGTCGAAGTCGATGTCACCGGATTGGTGTCAGCGTTCGCTGAAGAAAGCAACGCGAGCGCCGAGGTCGCAGTGTCGGTCGGAAGCGAGACGCGGACGATAGTCGACCTCGATGGAGAGAACGGCGAGCGTGTGCATGAGGGTGCGTACATCGACGAGACATTCGAGCCGCCGTCGGGCGAACAGGTAACCATCTGGGTGCGCACGGAGAATCTTTCGGGTGCGAGCGTTAGTTACGTCGATGTCGAACTCAAGCGTGACAGCGACGGTGACGGCCTGACGAATCGCTTGGAGGAACACGGTATCAAGACGGGTACGGGTCGGGTGTACACTGACCCGTACGATTCGGATACCGACGGCGACGGGCTCTCAGATGGTGAGGAGGTCGCTGGCTACATCTCGGGATACGTGGATAATGGGTACTTCGAACTCGAAAGTGACCCGACGAAAGTCGATTCAGATAGTGATGGACTGGATGACTACGAGGAAACGTACGGTACCCAGACTGTCCGATACACCGATTCGCCCCAAAGTTCGAAGCAGTTCCTGAACGCACTCTACGGCGAGACAGATCCGGGCACCTATCTCGACACGCAAAGCGTGCAGACAGACCCCTACGATGCCGACACCGACGGCGACGGAATTCCCGATGGCAAAGAAGTCGAGTTCGGGACGAACCCCGCTGCTACGGATACGGATGGCGATGGTATCGCGGATAGTGAGGAACTCGCAGAAGGCACTGACCCGACAATTCACGATTACAAGGGACCGGAGATCGATGTCTTCCGTGCGAACTTCGGGACCGATGGTGGAGAGACGACGTATTCGCTCGGATACTCGGCCGATGACCCGAGCGGGCTCGATACGACGGCGGTGGTGAAAGGCGACGAGGTACGGTTTAGCGAGCAGTTCGACGACGCCCCCGAAGCCTACAGCGCTAGCACGCAGTTCCAGACGGGCGTGCTCGAATCGACGTTCGATGGGGTGTTCGGCACGACCGTGACGGTTCGCGCGAGCGACCGCCATGCCAACACGCACCAGCGCGTTGGAATGGAGCGGTCGAACTTCTACGGCACACTCGCAGGCGAGTTGGGGTCGATGGCCGATGAGGACACCGCAGGCAATCTCGGCCTGCTGTCGGGATTCACCGCGGGCATGGGCGGGACCGCCCGCACGATTGAGGCGATTGCTGACGACCCGTTCGGGGTCTTAGGCGCACTCGGGCAGCTGGTCGAGGTGATGACCGACCTCGGTCTGCTCTCGAAGTTGCTGGCGGCGATGCCCCAACAGATGGTCGAGGACGTGAAAGAAAAGCAGGATCGGAACAATCCGTACGACCCCGCCACGGAGACGAGCCACTATCAGACGTTCGAGACGGGCTACTACCTCGGATATGGGGTTTACTTCCTCGCGTCGATGGTGGTGGGCGACCAGGCCACGAAGTCGATTAAGAGTTCGACTCAGTTCCAGAAAGTGGTCGAGAGACTCGACAGCAATGGCCGAGTGACGCAGGCGAATCGGTATCTCGACACGGCGAAAGGCCGGACGACCGAGCCCGTCAAGAAAGGCGGATACAGGCTGGGTGCGCGTGCGGCGAAAGGGAGTCTCCACTTAGGGAAAGCGAGTGGGCGGCAAGTACTGTCGGGGGTGAAGACGGCAGGCCAGCAGTATCGCGTCTATCAAAAGCTCTCAGACGCGAATGGAGTCGCACTGTCCAAGATCGACGGATTCACTGAGCGAACCCAGCGGAAGCTCGGTCGGGGAATCGCACGAGGAGAGAGTCCGAAAAGGGTCGCCGACGGTGGGCAAAATTATGTGGATCTACTCGATGAGCTTGATGACGTTGACCCTAAGACAGCTAGACGGCTGAATAAAATCGAACGGGACGGCAGGGACGTTGCGCCTCTCGTTCGGGCGTACAAGCGCGACGACATCGGTGGGAACGACCTTCGGCGGGCGTCGAAGTTGATGGATGATAGTAACGAGGAGTATTTGGGTGACTCTGATTTGAGTGCCCAGCAACTCCTCGAAATCGAGGAGAGAAGTGGCGATCTGAGTACAACAGAACTTGTTGTTGAAGATATAGATGGGAACGTTCGGTGGATGGAGTTGGGTGACCACGACGGCGGTTGGATCCACATCACCAGTCGTCACGTGCTCGGTAGTACGGATCTTCAAACGACAGGGAAAACTTCCTTCTTCCCTCTCGGACAAACTGTCCAAGGGCGAAAATTACCGGATACTATATCCGAGACTGAATTAAAAAGGATTATCGTCAAAGCAGTGAAGGACCCCGATCAGGAATCAAAATATAATGACAAGTACTACTTCGAGCCGACTAACAACGGATACCCGTATTCTGGGATTGGGAAAATGCGGGTGCTAGTTAATAATGATGGCTCAGTTGAAACCGCTATTCCTCTGGAAGGCGACGCAGTTAGGAAGTGGCGTCCCGATCTCTTAGAGGGAAGAGGTGGCTGGGAGGATATCCATGATGACTGATATCACAATCGAAATTGATTACGGAGAAGGGTTCGAACGGCAAATCAAGAGTGGAACTGCCGATCCGATTGTCGTGATGAGTGTCTATATAGGCGGCAAAGAAGTCAAAAAAGCAGATAGTTTTATGTCTCGAACAATCGCGGAGTTGCTGGAAGCAGTTGATAGTATCTTTGCTGGTGAAAAACAGATCATTGAGTACACCGGTGGACCGACCTATCTCGTTTTTGAGCCACGAGATGAGGAAACCATATTTGTAACTGGCTGTGGAGGTTACGAAGCGGCCCATAATCCCGAGGAACGACTCTCAATAGACACGACTGCTATTTGCGATAAGCGGGCGTGGGTCACTGAACTCGTTCGGGAAGCCGAGGAATATCGGGAGAAAATATTGAATCTAAACCCTGAACTTGAAGATGATATGTTTCTCCAGCGAATTCAAGCTAGTATCGCGAACGCCAACCGTTACCTTGATGAATCAGAAAATAAACCAAAATAACTCGTTCGTCCGATCGGAAGATTACTGTTATTAGGCAAGCCTTAGCTGATGAAATACTCCGTCTCTCTCACGAAGCAATCGACAAAGAACTAATCTTGACCCTGACGTAGGTGACCACCATCAAATCCGTGAATTTCGGGAGTACCTCCAAGAACGGGAAGAAACACTGTAGAGCAAAAAATATAAGACACACAAGAGATTTAACGATAATGGCTATCGAAACGTATTATCACGAACGCTGTAGCGAGTGCGGGGCCATCTGGGGTGCCCTAAAAAGTAGGGACGTCGATTATAGTGATTGCTTGAACACGAATGAAGACAGACGACGTAAAAATACTCAAGTAAACCCCATATTCCTCGTCAAAGAGACATTCCGAAATGAAAAACGAATCGTTCGTCGCCAACCGGGTCGACATCGACACGGCATGGGTCTTCAAGACGGTATCGGACGCCGAACCGTCCGCAAACATCGAAGAAGCCGTCTCTCTCGTCAACGACCTGCTCGCTTCTTTTGATGGATTCGTCTGTCCGACGAACACAGAGTACGTGCTGTGGATTCCCGAACCCGACTCGGACGGGGATGTCCCGGTAACAGGTAAGATTGAGTCGCCTAACGGACTAACCGCCGCCGAGATAACCACGGAACTCCGTGAGTATACGGACGGCGGAACGGGGACGTTCCGGCGACTCACAATCAATGGAAATAGGACACGAATCGACCTCAAAGACGGTGAGCATCTAATAGACGCGACATCCGATCGGTATCGCCAATGGACGGGTGAGGAGGTTATAGACCAGTCGCCTGTCGAAGACGTGTTTCGAATCGACGTGTTCTATAACGATAGTTCGGACGATAGGTGCAACTATTATCAGATCGCCGTTTGGACGTACACCGACATCTGGTTCGAAGACACCGAACTCGGTGAGCGGAACCGCGAACGATTGGCGGTAGCACTTGACCGATTGGTCGATGCTCTTGATGTGATCTGCGTCGACTTTGAGTCTCGGGTTATTTCCGAACACAGCCTGAAGCAGGGGGAGTTTTCGAATCTCTTCCCCGACAGAAAGAGCGAGTAACGAACACCGCTCCCGCTGCCAACATTCAAGCGTCGCCGTGTCTAACGTCTCTCTGAGCAGGCTAGCGGCTTGAATGGACACAACCGCTACAACCTCCTCGTTTCTCAAACTGTGCTGACTAGACGGTGCGGTGAAACCAGACTCGTGGTTAAAGATTCAGATAAAAAGATTATTTAGCTCAAAAAGGGAGACTCCACAACAAGATTGGCGAAAATAAGTAAAAAGCATCTACAGGACTTCATCGAGAAGTACGGCGGTGTCGATGACGAAGTTGAGTACACGGAGAACTTCCAGCAACGGTTTGTGCCGAGAATGACTCGGATCCGTTCGGTCCTTTAATAGTCACGGTCGATGGAGTGTATCTGATCGGAACCGACGATACGCACGTCGGTGTGTGGCTATCGGAAGACCTCGCGCGTCTCCTCGCTACCACGGAGGCAATCGTCACGGATTCTGAAACGATGCTTACGTTCCGCACCGGCCCGTCATATCTCGTAATCGAACCTCATGACGATGCCGAGACAGTAAACCTCACCCAGTTCCTCCTCTACTCGGGCGTTGAAGATCCCGACAAGCGACTCCCGATAGAGGAGACGTCCACAGTTTCAAAGCAGGCGTGGATCGAAGAATTGGTTCGGGTCAACCCAGACATGGTCAGGGTAACTGCGGCCTTCCCTGAAGGCGAAGGTTCGGCAGTGAAACAATGGTCTAGTGGGCTCGAAAAAAGATAAATTTTTGTCGTTAGTTCATGAAGTCCTGTTAAATGGAAGACACGACCGTAGACCGCGGTCAAGAGAGCCACGCTCTCGACCACGAGGATGATTTCGGACCGACTGCTGCCCCCAGCGATGAGTTCTTTGCAGTTGTCGACCGCGAGGTGCTCGCGGCGTTAGCCGACGTATTCAGCCACGTCGGACCCAACGCCCTCCTCTTCGTGGAAGCCAGCGAAGGTCTCAAAGCTCGAGGGATGAGCAAGCACTGCTACTGGCCGTACGTGGATATTCCCGTTGACTCGTTCCAGGTCTTCCAAACGGAGGGGGTCAAGCTCGGACTAGACACGGACGCCCTCGCAAGCGCACTTGACACCACTGACCCAGGCGAGCGTGTAGCACTTCACTACTCACCTACGGCCGGGTTCGAACTGGACACGGGGCGCGAAAGGTTCGATATCGACGGGGAGCGACCGCCGTTCGACGATTCGGACGACCAGCGGGAATCGATTCTCGAAACGTACTGGACGTACAAACACGTCGACTTTGTGATTCCGTCGGGGCGACTGGAAGCGCTGGTGAACCTCATACGGCCACATCAGCACGTGCTCATCGAAAGCGACCTCGATACGGAATGCGTTACGTTCACATTCGTGGACGCACCGGACGACCGCCCCCAGTTAGAGTTTGAGGCCACCCCGGATGATTTAGTAGAGTCTCCGTTCCTTCCCCACTGGAATAACTCGATAGCTCCGGAGAGCAAGATCTGTACGGAGTCACTGGCCCCGGCGATTGAGCCAATGCGTGGACCCGTAACAGTCCACCACAATGGCATGTTCGGGGTCCCGACAATGTTCGAGTACACTCGGGCGAACGGGCGCGTCTCTGTTGTCGCCTCGATCATGCACAAAATCGGCGAGTAGACTCCGACGCGAGGACGAACTTCGAATGGTTCGAAGCGGTGCCGTACTCGCGTAATCGACACGGCGAGTGGGCCAACACGCCCTTGCTGCATTCGTAGCCCAGTACCTCAGTACGGGCGTGGCGACCGAAGTCTACATTCACACGACGGATATCGCCGGTGGCGAGGAAGCCAAAACTGTCCTGGAGAGTGAGGGTACGAGGACTCAGTCACGTTGATCAATGGCATCCGGTTCATTGAAGATTTAGACTCAGACAACAGTTGGCGCTATTTGGTTTTTAATAGTGGACCACTACTGAGAATCCGCGGCCGCTCGGCGACCGCGCTCGCTCACTGTGTTCGCTCGCGCGGTTACCAAAGCCAACGGAGTCCGTTCATTGCGCGGGTAATTGTTGGGTGAGGATTCAAGAACATCAGGCAGAACTCTGTCTATCCTTCGCCCCCTCGAACGTTTAGACGGTTTCGGGAGGACTCCGGCGTAGTAGGAGATGTGTATACCCCCTAACTACCGAATAACAAAGAGTGACCCGCAACACTACGGTTACACATTGACTCCATTCTCGCTCGACTCGCTTTATGATCAACCAACGAGACGGATCGTGCTCAAGGATATTGCGTCATCAATGGCAATCATCTCGAATCTGGCATCGGCTAGTAGTCGCGCAGACGCACGAGAGCAGCGGATCGACGATCCTTCACGCCGGACCGATGACTTTATTTCGTCTTCATCAACATTCACCCCACCTCGACTCGACTGGAGGCGCACCTACGGTGGAGACGATTGGGACGGGTGTGATGATATGACGGAAACCGACGACGGAGGGTTCGCTCTTGTTGGGAGGACACGGTCGTTCAGCGACAGTGGCTATACTAGCTGGCTCGTACGGACGGATTCATCCGGAGAGAAACTCTGGGGGCGGGTCTTCTCAGAATCCTTCCCAAATGCGGTCGTTCGAGCGGGCGACGGCGATATCGTTGTGGCCGGGGGGAGGGGGAAATTTCTCTGGCTTGCAAAAATTGATTCTGACGGAAGGGACGTCTGGTCCAAGACCGTCGACAACTTTGCAAAAGCTTCGGCGGTCGACCGTACGTGTGACAATGGATTCGGACTCTTTGGGAGGTCATATGAAGCCTTTCAGGGGTGGGGGGTCGTCAAAGTTGACGAAAATGGTGCCCTCAAATGGGCCGATGCCTACGATCTCCCCGGAGGAAGCGGGTTCACAGCCACCGCCGATGGTGGTTTCGCCGCTGCGGTGTGGACTGGACCACGGGATCGAAGACAGGGACTACTGATCAAGTGGGATTCTGACGGGGATGTCGAATTACGAAAGGAATACGGGGGAGACGGCCACGATTATTTCAGTTCACTAACTCAATCTGGCGATGGCGGGTTCGCACTCGGTGGAAGGACTGCTCCAGAAGAGTGTGACGAAGGGCAGGGCTGGCTCGTACGAGTAGACCAGAATGGTGAGGAGAAATGGACATTCACCTCCGATGACTTACGGGAGATAACAGCTGTCGTTGAAACGTCTGATGGCGGGTTCATGTTGATCGGCGAACCCCTTTGGTTGGTGAAAATCGACGCATCAGGCGAAGAACAATGGACGACCATGCTGGAAGGTTTTCGTGCAGAGGCAGCCATGCAAGCGGCCGACGGACAGTTCGTCGTCGGAGGGAAAACAGAGAGGGGGTCTTGGGAGCAAAGCCCCCATGCTTACACAGGAGACGGTGATTTCCTGTTGGTAAAACACGAGAAGCACGAAAAATTCCCCAATACAGAGGAGTTATTGAAGCGCCCAGCATTCCCACCAACGAACGGTGAGTTTTTCTCCCCCGTAGTTTACGAAGCATCGCCAGCGAAGGCCCCTCCCTATTGGGACGTATACGAAGCCGAAAGCGGGCGACGACTCAGACGGACGCTCGAACGACGCTTCTGTCCCAATCACGACCGTGTTGAGGACGCAACTGCCGTGTTCGATGACGAGGAAATCCGAGAGATCGTTCCGTATCCTCCGCTTCGAGCCGCACTCGCGTCACTCTACGGCACCGTCGGAGAACCCGCGATCAACGCTATCAAGGATGGGCACTTCGATGCAGTCCGTCTCGGTGACGTTCCTCACGATGGGATTGCATGTATCCGTCTGCCTGAATCGGGGTCGAAAGCACCTGAGATCGTTTTCAACGACCGCCATCAGTCGCGTCACCAGTCCGAGCATCACCGCTTATTAGCGCCAGTGCTAACCCACATGACGCTTCATAGGGATTCGATGAACACCGGGCAAGAAGTGTTGATCGCGAGAGCGATTGAGGTGCTGGTGTTCGGGCAGTTTCTGCTTGAATGGCCTGAGTTAGCCACCTATCGGACGAAAGCGTCGAGACGAAACTCGACAGGTCTCCTCGCGCGGATAAATAGTCGGGACAAGGACGGTGCCCTCAGGCTGCTGACGTCGGAAGAGAACGTGTTCCCCTGTTCGGCGGTGTCCCTTCCCAGCTTCGCGGCCGGCTTCGACTGGGAAGACGATTCAGCCACACCCGGGAACGCGACTCTCAACCGGATGCTCGAAATCGTCACCAACCACTCGGTCGACGATGCCAAGTTCAGCCATGAGACAGTCGAACTACTTGATGAGCATCAAGCCGTTTTCTCCCCGCAGGAACTGGTCCAGCTCGGGCTGGTTCTTCGATTATCACTTGATCCCACCGATGACGACTGTCCCGTCGATCCAGGTGTCGGGGGTGATGCAATCCTCGATCCGAACGGCTGCACAGAATCCACTACTTGACGTGATCGTTGAATGACGAACCAAATCTGAAGGAAAAGCAGAGCGGTCATACGTCTATATTCACCCCCAAAAGTAACTGTTACAGTAGCGATAACTCACCGGTTCTCAATTACTGGAGATTCAAGAAAAGAGTCTGCAGATATGCGCCCTGTATTCAGCACATTATTTCTGACTACTGTAGGTCAAGTCGTCGGTGACAGTGATAGATACACGTTCTGTATTGCTCAGCGCCGATCCAGTCCTATCCGCAGCTGAGGGTTTCAACAAGGCTGTACAACACGGTTTTGAAACCGATTCGCTCCGTTGTTTTTGTGTGCCCCTGACGGGTGCGGGGCACTCGATTCATCGATGTCCCGGTCAACGAATGAACAGACCAGCACTCGCCCGACTAGAGACGACAAGTAGAGTCCGAAAACGCGCCCAGTACGAAGCCTTCGAGTTCGAACTTCAAGACGATGATGTGCGTGTTCGGAATCGAAGCCATGCAAATCCGGAGGATCACGAGTACATCGTCCGAATCGAAGACGACCTCCCCACTGCATGCACCTGTCCAGCGGACGTGAAGTACAGCGGGGCGTGCAAACACCGTGTTGCCGTTGCAATTCGGCAACCGATTCTCGATGCCGTCCGCCACTAACAACTGGTAGCCGACGGCGGTGTGCAGTCTCCGACTTCGAACCAATCTCCCAGCGGTGAGGAGAACGGAACCGAATCAGCAGACTCAGAAGACGACGACTGTGACTGTGCGAACCTTTCTGGTGATTTCCCGTGCTGGGAGTGCTATCGAACTGGCCGACGTGATTTCCCCGACTAGTCCGACGGTCAAAAACGAGTGATGAACTGTGCGATAGCGTCTTCACCATTGTCACTCCCCAGTACGCCGCTTTCGCTTGTTTGTATCGCCTCCAAGAGGAGCGGAGGCGACAACCAGTGAGCAACACCACAGACAATGAATCGAGCGGACTCTCACCAGAACAACGACTTGAGCCACCGAACATCCGACTCATCGACCCGAGTATTGCGACGATAGGGGACATGGACACGCTTCGTGCCTGTGTCGCCTACGAAAATACCCACCAGAATCGCATTCAGATTCTTCGACGGCTCAAGCGACGTGCAGAAGAAATCCGCTCAGAGAAGGCGTAACGCTCCGTCTCGCGGAGAGTTTTTTCGAGCCTCAAATGGGTGGAGGCTCGAAGAACATGAGTAATCAACCGAAGATAGCGATTCAACACCAGACCGCGTTTGGAGATGATGGCCAACTCTTGGTACTCGAAGGGAGCGTCGAAACCTCCTTAGAGGATTTCGGCGCAGCAGTCGACCACCGCGAGCATGATTCTCAATCGGAAAAGCCGGAAGTAGACCAATTCGGCGTCGACGACCGCCCCAAAATAGCGCGCTTGTCCGAGAGCGACCAATCCACCCTGTTCGCCGATACCGATGATGACCAGCAAACTCTGACGGGTGAGGATGCCGCCACTCGATGTCTCTTCAAAGGTTAACCAACAGAGAGCCAATATTCTACCTAGTGTTGGTTAAGAACTGCTCGGCATCTCGCAACCCACACTACGGATTCTTCCCCTGCGATGCTTTCGGGGTCGGGGGACGTTCACGGCACTTTGCGCCGTGTGCTCAGAAGACGGAGCCTCCCGGTGACCGAGACGGCCTCGCCCTTTCTGAGTCCACCAGGATGTCGGCTGTGTTACTGAGCGTCGGGCTTGGTTGAAACGGGTGGTTCGGTACGGTACGCCCCGCTCGCCGTGTTCCACCTTCCTGTGAGCAAAGCTCACCGAGGTTCCACTCTTCTGCATTTGTTGAAGAATATCATCCCACTGGATAGATAGAATAAGTTCAAAACATGATCTAATCGGTCTAGATAAGGCATTTCATTCACTCGTTGGTATCGTGTGACTCGACCAGTGTCAGGAGATCCTGTTCCAGTTCACCGCCAACAAACTGGACGTGTCCCGTTTCAGCCTCATAGTCGATAATCCGAGCTTCTTCCAGTTTTGGGAGATGGGTATGGTGAAGTGCGATCCGGACGCGTTGTCGATATTCGTCAGATTCTCGCTCTGCGTCTTCGTCTCGAATCCTGTCTGCAACGCGGTCAACGAGCGCATCGTATTCCAATGTCTTATTGGATGCGCTGTTCAGTGAGTTGAGGATAGCCCGTCGGTGTTCGTTCTCTACTGCCGATAGAATCCTATCGGGGGAAATCGGTCGCTCTCGTTCTGCAGGCCTGGAAAAATCGTCGACACCCTGCAGATCAGACACCCCTCGATTTACATTCTCATCCATGCTCACATAGCGGAGCCCCATCTGCCTGGTTCTATTCCATGGTGCACAAAGGAACCTGCCAACCCACTTACGCCTCGGGTTCGGTCTCGGGGGTGAGGAGTGCATGCCGTGTGAACGCACCGATGGCACGACGCAGACGCTCTGTCACTGCTTGATCAGAAATTTCAAGTTCGTCCGCGAGTTCTGCGGTCGTGCAGCCTCGAGGAATGTCGTAGTAACCCATTTGAACGGCAAGCATGAGCGCTTCTCGTTGTGGCTCGCTCAACCCGTACCACGGACCAACTCCTGGATTCGCAGGATTATATATACGGATTACCTTCAGTGATATGTGCGCGTCCTCACAACACGTCTGATACTGACTTAATGCCTCGCGGTGAGAGAACCGAATCTCGAAATCCCATCCGTCAGATGTTCCGGTCGCACCCAAAATTTGCCCCTCGTGGTCCAGAATGCACCGAAAGAGATGATCCCGGCTCGCATCCCAATCGAGCCTGAATAGAGTCCTGTCTTCGAACACGTCCACCTCCGTTACGCTGTTGACAGTCGGATAGCGTTGGACAGTATCGAGAAAACCGTGTTCCACCGGTTCGTAGACCCAGAAGAGCGGTACGGTAACGTCGCCACTCGGGACGAGCGTTTCGAGTTCGATAGCCGACGCCTCATCGAGATTGAGTATCTGCCCGAGTTCGAAGTCTTCGGGTGGAATTCGAACCTCCGTGATCACACTCATACTCTCTTGTGAGACTAGGTTGTTCAGGGCCCAACAAAGATAGATGACATGGTGCACCATGTTCAGCCAGTATTCAATCAGCCCTATCGGCTCGCGGAATACGCTAATTCCATCTATTGACCGTGCTTTGGCCTAGGTCGAAGCCATGGTACACCAGCCACGTCAATTATTCGTCTGTCAGACGAAGACTCCCGCATGGCGACCGTGATGGAGTTTACGAGTCCAGCAGACGAGTTTCCGCTGGGGAGCGTCTTCGAGAACCTGCCGGGAGTGACGGTCGAACTGGAGCGACTGATTCCACACGAGACGCTGATCATCCCGTACTTCTGGGTGCGTGGCGTGGAAACCGAAGACATCGAAGCCGCGTTCGACCCACACCCTGGCGTGACGGACATCCGATTGATCGATAGCGTCGAGGACGAGTATCTCATGCGTGCAGAGTGGGAACAAGAGTACTTTGGCGTTCTGAGTGCCCTGGCCAGGGCCAACGTCGCCGTGCTCACTGGGATCGGAACGAAAGACGAGTGGCGATTCGAAGTGCGCGGCGAAAGTCAGGAAGCAATCGCCGAGTTTCGGGAGGAGTGCCAGGAAAACGACATTCCGATAGAGATCACCGCTGTCCACGCAATGCTTCCGATCCAGGGGCAGGGCTACGAGTTGACCGAAACCCAGCGCGAGGCGCTGGTATTGGCGTACCAGCGTGGCTACTTCGACAGCCCGCGCGAGGCGTCGCTCGAAGAGATCGCCGACGAACTCGGTATCACCCAGCAATCGCTTTCGTCACGACTCCGGCGCGGGCATCGACGCCTCATTGGAGCGACGCTAGCCGGTTCGTTGTGACCGTTCTGGCGGACAGCATATTTATACCCCCTGTATTATCAGTATCCCTGTTCAACCGATTCAGACCGCTAGTATAGGTAGAAATGGACGCAGTTGTGTCTGGGGTCGGAGTGGAATCAGTCGAGTATCACCAAGACTCTACGACTGTTCGTACCCAGTTTGATCAGGAGAAGACACCGGCAAGCATGGCTGTTATCGCAACGCTGGCGCAAGTGATGGACGCGGACCCGGTTGAACTGAACCCGCTCCATTCTACGGTTGACCCAGACGCGTTGGATGCACTCATCTGCGTTCGCACCGGGACGGACGGAGATATCCACGTTACATTCGCGCACGAGGACCACGCGATAACTGTGTACAGCTACGGTGTGGTCAGTATCGCACCCAGCCACGAACCACCAGCGGAGAATTACGGGAGGAACGCGGGAAGATGACGTCTGAAGAGATCCCACTCACGTCGAAAGCGGAATTGAATGCTGAGCTAAAGGCCCTACTTCGCAGGGCCTACGAGAACGGACTCGATGTAGAAGGCGCATTCGAATGTCGGAATGGAGTCGAACATCCAGACTGGGACGTGATCGTCACTGAAGTCGAAAAGAACGACCACACGGAGTGACCAACTGCGAGAAACTCCGGGTGGAAGCAGGTAACGTGGCTGTGAGTGATGAGTGTTGGAACGGTGGCCGATTCGAGTTCGGTGTTGGTGGCTGATATTTAAATATGGAGACGAAGGAAGGTGCTGCCAGACGACTCTATGAATGGACGACAATCTGATTTTGAGGAACTACGACCACTTGGTGAAGCGACTCGCGTTCCCGACGACGAACTTTCTGGACGGGGGAACGTTGGGCGAGCAGAGGGACAACGAAGAGAGAGGCCGGAATCGTATCCAGATCGAATGAGATCGACACGGAGCGAGTGTTCCTCGTGCGGTGCTTCGATTCCTGCGAACCGTACCTTCTCCAGTACCTGACACTCAGAGCACGCCGTCACCATACCTGCTTATGGAGCGAGGAGATGTCTCTCCTCTATGAGCGATTCGAGTAGCGACGAGTTCGACCCTACAGCCCCAGACCAACGGGAGATCGGTCGCGAAATGGTTGACGACAGTACGGGACTCGGTTCGGTGATGGCCCACGCCTATCGCGGAGAGATAGACCGAGTGGGGACGTGGCGGCAGCGCCTCGACGAGACGACGACGTGGGCGGTGACGCTGATGGCAGCAATCTTGACGTGGGCGTTTTCGAGTGCTGATAACCCACACTATATCTTGCTAATCGGGATCGTTGTCGTCACCATCTTTCTGGGCATCGAAGCACGGCGGTACCGGGACTACGATGTCTTTCGCTCTCGTGTTCGAGTCATCCAAGAGAACCTATTCGCAAACGCCCTCGATCCGTCCCAAGGAACTGAAAGTCACGATTGGCGAGCGGAACTGAGCAGGGACTATCGCAGGCCGACACTGAAAGTATCGGTATACGAGGCACTTGCAAATCGGCTCCAGCGTGTGTACCTTGCTCTGCTCAGTGTCCTCTCGGTCGCATGGGTCTTCAGGATTACAGCGTTCGCGCCGCGCCAAGACTGGCTGACAACCGCTGGAATCGCCCGTATCCCCGGGATTGCTGTGGTTGCCGTTGTGGGTGTGTTCTACATCGTACTGCTGGGCGTCACCTTCTGGCCCCACGAGCGCCATGCCAAGGGTGAATTCCGTGAAGGAGACACGGACGACTGGAAAGAGACAGACCGATAAATCCGTTCTCCGTATAATGTACCATTTCGGTAGTGGAACGGGATATAGAGGGCTGCAGTACCTACTAGAAGTGATGTCAGAATCAGAGGCGACCCGCTGGGAGTACGAGACGCTTCGCCCGTCGAGCGATGAAACCAAAAAAGAAGCAGAGGATCCAAAAGCAGAGTTGAATCAACTCGTGCAGAGGGCTGGGAGTTCGTGGAGACGATCGACCACGAGGGAGGCGGCACCAAGTACCTCGTTTTCAAGCGACCTACCCAATCGAGTGAGCCAGTATGACTGACGAGACCGACATCAGCACGGCCAACACGATGCGTGAGCGCGCGGGCGAGAGTCGGATAAAACTCTGGGTGCTGCTTCGCGCGAACCGCCTTCTCGTCTCCACCGTCCTGACCAGTGCGATGTTCCTCGCATTCGTGATCGCCGTCTCTGTCCTCCATCCACCGTTTTCACAGCAAATCGCGTCCGGCGACATGATCGACACGATGTTCTCGACGATGATCACGGTCATCGTGACTGGGACGACACTCGTCGTCACGATCGGCCAACTCGTCCTCACCCAAGAGAACGGCCCGCTCGGCGATCAACGCGAGCGGATGGCCAGTTCAATGGATGTCCGGGACTTTACTGAAGAATTAATCGGGGCTCCGAGTCCTGCCGATCCATCCGAATTCCTCCGCCAGATCATCGGAATCACGGCACAACGGACTACGGCTCTTCGAGAGTCAATTGGCAAGAATGATGATGAGAACCTCCGAGAAGAGGTCGATGAATTCGCTGAGAGCGTCACTGGGAACGCTGACACGGTACGTGACCAACTTGAGGGTGCGCAGTTCGGCTCGTTCGATGTGGTATTCGCCGCACTGAATTTCAATTATAGCTGGAAAATCTTCCAAGTTGAACGTCTCTCGAATGAATACGAAGAGAGCCTCAGTGAGGAAGAACGCGGCTTGCTTGACGACCTCAAAACAGCGCTGGTTCTTTTTGGTCCGGCGCGCGAGCACATCAAGACACTGTACTTCCAGTGGGCACTCATCAACATGTCTCAAATGATTCTCTATGCTGCAGTCCCGGCATTGGCCGTTGCGGGTATCATGGTCGCAATCGTCGAAGCGGGGACGTTCCCGGGAAGTACACTCGGTCTCGATCACATCATCCTCGTCGTGGGCAGTGCGTTTGCGGTGACACTCGTTCCATTCATGCTGTTCGTCTCGTACGTCCTTCGCATCCTCACCATAGCGAAACGGACACTTGCCATCGAGCCGCTGCTCCTCCGCGGATCACAACGCTGAGGCGTTACAGCTCCGCTAGGTGCTCGTCTGGGATTTTAATCAATTGTTCCCGTCCCGAGTCTCGAATTCCAGAACCGACTCAGTTGAGAATGAGCCGCCCCATTGGAGAATCTGTTTCGCGAGCATCTCGAACCGCTGGATGCACGACGTTCGCCGGCCCGGGATGGAGTACGAAGACTCCCTCACCGACGAAGAACGAAGCGCGTTCAGAAGTTTGCTCGAGGCACTTACGATGTACGGGCCAGTCCGCGAGTATATCAAGGACCTCTATATCCAGTGGGCGCTGGTGAAACTCTCACGAGCCATCCTGTATGCCGCAGTGATTGCACTCACCGTCGCCGGGGGATGGTCGTCTTCGTCGATGCGACGCCGTTCTCCGCCACGTTCCTCGGCATCGAGAGCGTTCTCTGGGTTGTTATCGCCGCGTTTGCCATCTCAGCGCTGCCATTTCTCCTGTTCACATCGTACATCCTGCGGGTCGCGACGCTCGCCAAACAGACCCTCTCGATGGGACCGCTCATGCTTAGCTAACCTCCTACCAGATTCAAGCGCGTACTACGCAGGTCGCCCACGTAGTCCGAGAAGAAGCTTGCCCAGAAGCTCGAACGCACGAAGCACGCTCCGAATATCGTCGGCGATGCGAATGATGCGCCATAATCGTCTGAGCAACGGTATACGAGTCCCTTGGTACCGAGTTACAATGAAGCCCGTGGCTGGTCCGTTCGGCAGGTCGAACTCCCCATACGCTACTACGGGGCGTTCGGTTTCCGTGAGTTCGACACCGCACCGGCAGCATCATCTCGCCATCCCTGGCTCGGTGAGTCAACAGCCCCGCCCTCGTAACCTCGGAGTTGCGGATGCCGGCACGCGCTGGTTATGTGAACGGGAACCGTAGTCAGCCGCGTGACTGACTCGAACTCAGACGATATCGGCCCGACAGCACGTGACCAGCGCGAGATCTGACGAGAAATGGTCGAACAGAGCACGGGTCTGGGCTCGGTGATGGCACACGCCTACCGCGGCGAAATGAGCCAGGCGACGACGTGGCGGCAGCGTCTCGACCAAGCGACCACCTGGGCGGTGACGGTCGATTCCATCACGAGCAGTTGCTTCCTGGTCTCGTCGACGTTCGCGACGCCGGCGAGCGTTTCCTGCGACTCATACACGATCGACGGCAGGAGCCCGACGAATAAAACAGTCCGCACATCGACTGCCGACCGTGTTGCTGTGTCGTCGATGGATGGCGCTAAAGCGCAGGGTGAGCGAGTACGGCGCCGGTCCGGATACGTGAGCGTCACCGCACGGCGTGCCAACAGTCATTGTTCCATAACACCAAACAGTCCACGATGAGGAACACGTGGCGGCAGGGACTCGAAAGCCAACTCGAGGAGGTGTCCAACGAGCGTCTTCAGGTGGAGGGGTCGTTTCCGCCGTGGCTCGACGGAACGTTGATCGTGAACGGCCCCGGCGTGTTCGAGGTCGGTAACCGGCCGTTGAACCACTGGTTCGACGCGCTGGCGATGCTCAGGGGCTTCCGAATCCGCGGAGACACGGTCCGATACACCAACCGGCTCGTTCGAAGCGAGGATTTCCGCGTCGCAAGCCAGGAAGGTCGGGTTCGCCGGCCGCTGCCGGGAACGCCCGCCGATGGATCGGCGCTTCGACGGCTGTACCTGAGCCTCGCGGGCGGATTTCAGGATAATCCTTCGATCGGTGTCGTGCGGCTCGACGGCTCGGTGTACGCGGTGACGGAGAGTCCGATCGGAATCGAGATCGGTCCACACACGCTGCGGACGGTCGGCCGACGCGATCTGACGGCTGGGCTCGACGCTGACGCCACGCTCGGACATACGCACGTCGAGGACGATGTCCAGTGGGGGCTGGCGCCATCTTTCGGCCGGAGGCCGGCGTACACGCTGTTTCGGCGCGAACCGAACCAACCGCCGGAGGCGCTAACCCGGTTGCGATTCGGCTCGCACCCACCGTACGTCCACGCGTTCGCGCTGACCGAGCGGTACGCAGTCGTCCCGGAGGGGTCCTTCGGCGTCGACTTCCGGGCCCTCCTGCGCGGCGTTCCGTGGGGGCGGACGTTTCTCGATGCGTTTGAGCGACGCGAGGCGACGCCTCGATTCCACGTGATCGACCGGGAGACCGGCGCTCGAACCGCCGCCATCCCCGCGGAGCCGTTCTTCGTGTACCACTTCGCCAACGCCTTCGAGACCGGCGAGACGATTGCCGTCGACTGCGTCGTATACGATGACCTCCGTGCCATTACCGGGTTGACGGTCGAGAACCTTCGTAGCGACGACCCGACCGTACCCCGGGGCGACTTCGTCCGATACCGGCTACCGCTGACCGGGGGCCGCGCCGAACGCGAGACCCTGTACACCGGGCCTGCGGAGTTCCCGACGATCAACTACGCCGCGGTCAACGGCCGGAAATACGAGTACGCGTATCTCGCGACCATCGACAGGGGGAGTCTCCCGACGGCGATAGCGAAGGTGCGTCCCGAGACGACGGAGACGTCCAGGTGGTCGCGATCCGGCGTTCATCCCGGCGAACCGCTGTTCGTTCCCGATCCAGATGGTGATGCCGAGGACGACGGCGTCCTGTTATCGCTGGCGCTCGACTCACGTGCCGACCGTTCGGTGTTGTTCTGTCTGGATGCCACGACGCTGACTGAGCGGGCACGGGCGATCCTCCCACACCGCCTTCCCGTCGGATTCCACGGACAGTTCTACGACGCGACTGACCCACAGCGTCTGATGCAGTGACGTGACGTCCCGGGCTGTCCCCATGCCGTCGCTGACGGGACGGCGACGCGGGTGACCGCCCCGGTGTCGGATTCGTCGGGAAATCACGGCGTCCGGGAACGGGACGAGCGATTGTAGTACTCGTGACTATATGGGTCGAGCCCGTAGCACCGGTATGAGAACGACGATAGTCGAACACGACGAACGGATGCTCGCCCGGGTCGAGGGTGACGACCGGGTGTTCGAAGTGAGCTTTGACACGATCGAACCGACGGACGTCACCCTCCGGTTCGTCCGGGACGGCACCCGCGTCGGGAGCATCTACAACGACGACGGTACTGCTCGTACGATGGCACGGGTAACCACGGGGCGGGAAGGAACAGATTTCATCGGCGTCGAGGTGCCGAAGGATTTCGTCGCCGAACTGCTCGATGTCGCATCCGAGGCGGGACGGATTACCGACGAGACCGCTCTCGAAGGCTACCGACTACGGGTGTTTTAAGTTGCGACCTCACGACCACTCGTACTTCTGCTTCGAGAGGTTGGTTGCGGACCGGACACCGCTACGCGGGCCAGTCTCAACGGGATGAACTGTAAAGCGTATACGAGCGTTCTGATCCGGACGGCAGACGAGGGAACTCCCGCGGAGATCAACGCGGCGTGTATACCCAGGGGCAAGGCTTCTTCTCGATATCGGAAAATCACGGAGGAATTGACTCCGGAAGCGCACCGAGATACACCGTGGATCGAGACGTACCTGGCGATGAGTTCCGGGACGTCGTTGGATGGATAAAAGAGTTCGTTGCCTTCAGACGGAGTGTCGATCCCATTCCGCCACGTCGATCGTCAAGTTGGCCTCTCGAAGCCCGTCGGCGAGGGGGGAACCGATTCCAGATGCCGGTGTGAGTACCCCACCCGCAAGCGGCGAATCGATCCGTCCGTCGACTAGACACATGGCTGCCTCACTAACCATTCGTGCGGTCGCACCGTAGCCTGGGTCGAGGTCTGCACCGATCCGGCATTCTACCACGAACGGACCCTCTGTGGCAGTCCCACGGCCGAGGACTCGGATGGTAAAGTATCCGTTTTCTATCTGTTCTCTCATCGGCCCCTCGCCGGGATCCGGAAACACGAATCGAGACAGCCCTTCCCGTGTCGGTCCGAATTTCATCGCCGCGGTAGCGGCTCTACTCCCGGCAGCAATCGCACCCGCACGCACGAGTCCGCCGATCCCGCTATCCGTCGGCACGACTTCGGTACACTCGAATTCCCGACCCCACGGATAGCCTCGTATCGCGTTGCCACGGCGGATCACCCGCTCGTTTACTTCTCGTCGGTCGCTCTCATCTCCAGTCATACGTCTGCTATCTCGAGAGTAAGTGGGGGGCGATGTCTGTCAACAGAGTGGAGAAGGGAGGGGTCAGCGAACGGCCGAGATGAGTCGGCGGCCGACGGCCTCAACACCGCCGAGGAGCAGTCCCGGCAGGAACCAGACCGCCCACGCCGTGGGATAGCCGACCGGCGACCCACCAGTCACTACCGCTACCGCTGCCGCAGCCGTGATGATACCGACCGCGAGGACGGGCGTCACGAGGCCGTGACGCGCGAGCAAATAGACGACGACAAGCGTTCCGACGAATCCACCGACGAGACTGAACCCGAGCAAGGTCATGTCGCCGAAGCTGCCTTCGAGGAGGTATACTGGAGCCACAGCGAGGAGAGCGAACACGCCACCGCTCGTCGCTCCGACTCGGAACGCATCTCGGCGCGTCCGACGTCGAGACGCGGAAGCGTCGTCCTCGGCGAACCTTCTCAGACCGGGAAGCACGGGTTCGACGACGCCGACAATGCCGACGAGTAGGAGTACCCACGGGCTGATACCGACTAATCGAGCGAGGACGGGATTGCCGGAGAGGACGGTTTCGCTTCCGATACGAACCGCCGTCACACCCGGTCGAAACAGGCTCCACCCCGCGGCTCCGCCGACTCCCGCAATTGCAATTGCAGCCGCCGTTGGACGGCCACGTGCGGACCACCACCAGCCGACGAGGCCAAGAAGTCCGAGCATCACGCCGCTCACTGTGACGGTCGCGAATTCTCCGGCGTCTGCCGGAATTGGATAGCCATTCGCAAATGCAGTGATACCAAACAGCGTCGGGACGACCGCCGCGACGAGCGCCGGACGTGCCAGCCGACGTGGGTCAGTGAGTATTTTACGGGAACTCACTGTACTCCCTCCTCGAGCGTCGAGAGAACGATAGGCCACGACTTCTCTGCGGCCCGTGTGAGGCCGTCTGCGGACCCACCTAGTGCAGTCGTGGTCCCGGGGAGCGGACTGTCGAACGCGGTTAACCCGGTGGTCGGCTGATACGGGAACGAGACGGCGTGACCCGCCGCCTCAGTCGTGACGTGACGGACGGGGTACGGATGGTCGTGGTCACGGAGTCGCCTCGTCACCATCTGCCCGAACCTGGCCGACGGCCACAGTTTGTCATCGTCACCCGATACCAGCGTCACCGGGCCGTCAATGTTCTCGACCGGAATCGTCGCCTCGGCGATTCGCTCGTCGCTCGCCTGCTCCAGACCGACTTCGTAGGTCGGCCGGAGCGACACCGACTCCCCGAGCGGCCACGACGCGACGTAGTCGCCGACGACCGATGGTGGGAACGCGGTCGGGACGAATGGCACGGGTTCGCCATTGAGCGTCCACGATGAGATTGTCTCGCCTCCGTAGGTCAGTCCCGCCCAGACGACGGCCGACGGTGCATATGCCACGACGGCCCCGACCCAGTCGAAGGTCGCCCCGGCGAGTAGCGCCATCTCGGCTCCCTTGGAACTCCCGAGGAGGCCGACGGGGGCGTCCCGGACGGCCGGGAGACCGCGTAGCCACTCGTAGCCACGTTCGAGGTATTCGAGTGGGACCTCGGCTAGTTGGTCCGGAAGCGGGTCCGGCGGACCGAAATACTGCGGGGCGAATACTGCGTACCCGTGGGCGGCCAGCATGAGTGCGGTCCCGTAATCCGGCCGGCCGCCCGAACCGTGGAGGGCGATAACGCTGGGGAATGGCCCGTCACCGCGTGGCCGAAACAGCCGTCCGATGAGCCCGTCGGGCGACTCCCGTGCTTCGAGGTTCTCGGGACCGATCCGCCGAGTTATCGTCTGCCGACCGATTCGTTGCCCGTCGACGCTTGCGGTGAGCGTCAGCCGGCTATTGTCCTCCGGCGGAACGAATATCGATGTGTCGCCGTCAGCCGGTCGCATCGACCAGACCAGACCCATCGGAGCGACGCCGTCGTAGGTCCCTGCGTCCGGAGCGTGCTTCGTGATGTCGACCACGCCGTCTGGGGGTGCTGTGAATTGCGCGAACGAAGACCACTGACTGCCCTTGCGGTCGACCGTTCGCGCTGTGAGCACCACGGCTGCATTCGGTGTTACGTCACGTACTTGGAGTGTGAACGGTTCGTCGTACTGTACCGTCTTCGGGGAAACCCGGAGTTCTCCATTTACGTTCGTCAAGTCTTCGTCGCCTGTAGATTCGGCTCGGCCGACCACGCCGGTAAGAGTTCCGGCAGCGATACACTGGAGGGCGGAGCGACGCGAAACCATCGTATTGACACTAGCTTATGGCAACATAGTTATAAAAAGCAGGAAATAGTCTGGACTACTCGCGAGTTCGGAGGCAAATACTTCGACTTGCGCTTCGCCGTCCTTGTTGAAACCCTTGCTGGCAAACATGACCGGTGAGTATCTGTGGAAAATGGATGCCCTGCCGAAGTCGCGACTTCTTCAATTCGCTAAACGGGCTATGATACTGGCTCGCCGTGCTGTGGCACAATTCTCGACACGCTATTCACGGAAGCGGTTTACATCGAATATTCCGTCGAACATATCCAAGAAGGCCATTTCGGTCAGGTTCCCGAGTCGCTCCACGAGAAGGCATATCAGCTACTGCGACTCATTGCGGCGAATCATCCATTCGTCGATGGCAACAAGCGAACGGCGCTCATGTCGACCCGGGTTTTCTACGCGCTGAATGGCCGCCGCTTTGACTACAATCGGGAGATCAAAGAGATCCTGAAGGTGCTCGCGACAGATAAGGGAAGTGTCGATGAGGACGACGTGATCGAGTATCTACGAGCGCACACAGAGCCGCTTGCCGAGTACGAAGCGACCATCAACCTGTGGCTGGCACGTATTGAGGGCACAGAACAGCTACCCACGGAGCACGACACAGTCGATCAGGAACCCAATGAACCGAACGATTATGACGACGACGCCCATAGTGAGGAGTAAGGATGACCGCTGAAAGTGAGTAGCCCGAGATTCCCGATGAGATGTCCCCCGAGGAGGCACGGCAGTATCTCATCCGGTTCCTCGGACGTCAGGATCTCGACGAACACGAGGAAATCTACGAAGAGCTCGCAACCGAATAGCAGTCGCAGTCAGCAAGAAAACCTGGATGTGAGTCGAGAATTAGCCCGTGACGCGGTCTGCCACATCAGTCATCCGTTTACGAGCGGCTTCGACGTCCGAATAGAGTGCCAATGCGTGTTTGATGAATCGGCGCTCATCCCCGTTCTCTTGCCAACACGAGATTACATCGCGGCGTTCGCGAATATCGGCACTTGAGAGATTACTGTCAGCGAGCGACTGTTCGAGCTCCTCCCACGTCTCGACGTCGTAGGTCGCCTGCCATGTCTCAATTTCCTCGGTGAGCGCGGCCAATTCGTTCCGCAGTTTCTCGCGCGTGCTCTCCTCGATGAGCGTGCGGATTTCCTCGAATACCAGTCGCGTTTGACATCCTCCTCCGGCTTCATCCGGAGGAGGTTGTCAATCAGGGTTTTTCGGCTCTGTCGAAATCCTCGGAGAGTTACAGGTTCGTCCGGTAGTCTAACCGGATGCAGGCCCTCCCAAAGTCGCAGTTGCTTCGGTTCGTTGAGCAGGCGTATCACTTGGCTCGACGAGCTGTTGCCCGCTACTCGTCGAAGTTCTCGAAACGCCGGTACATACTTCACCAGCACATCGTCTTGCTCTGTCTCAAGGTACGGAAGAATACGACGTACCGGATGCTTCTTGACGAACTTATCGAGATGCCCCGAATTCGGAGTGCCATCGGTCTGACGGAACTCCCCTCTCCCTCAACGTTGTGTAAAGCGTTCAACCGACTCGACATGGCGGTCTGGCGCGTTCTGCTCAACCCCTCGGTCACACTCCTCCCGACCAACGGTGTCGTTGGGATTGATGCCTCCGGTTTCGACCGCAGTCACGTCTCGAAGCACTACACGAAACGAACAAAGCTGACGATTCAGCAGTTGAAAGTTACACTTCTCGTAGACACGAGAGCGAACGCCATCATTGACTTACACGTGACGACGACCCGAAAACACGACTCGAAAATCGCGCCGTCTCTCATCAAGCGGAATACCAATGATGTAGCGATTCTCCTCGGCGACAAGGGATACGATGATCAGAAGATTCGCGCATTAGCCCACGAAGAGGATGTTCGCCCGGTCATCAAGCATCGAGAGTTCTCGTCACTTCACAGGGCGTGGAACGCTCGACTGGACACCGACCTCTATGGCCAACGGAGTCAGAACGAGACGGTGAACTCTCGGCTTAAACGCAAGTACGGTGCATTCGTCCGCTCACGACGCTGGTGGAAGCAGTTCCGGGAACTCATTATCGGCTGTCTCACTCACAACATCGACAAGGCACTCAGAACGTTCGATAGAGGAAATGTAGTGATATCGGGGTTTATCGCCGATCGGGAATTCATGAACCCCCCGTGAAAGATACAGAGCGCGTATTTAGCGCACAATCACGCGCTGACTTCTCAAAAGAGAGTGCTCAAGTTCGGGATTGATACCCGCTTCTTAACATTCTTGATGCCGCCGGTGAAATCCCCATTTATGCGCCGTCGCGCATTCCTCGCGTCCGCCCTGACCGCCGCCTCCACCACCGCTGCGGGGTGTAGTGCTGTCGACTCACGAACCGAACACACGGACCCGACAGTAAAAACCGACGACAATCCCCGGGATGATGGGAAATATCTCGAATTTCGCGAAGACGGCACTGACCTCGCTACCGTGGGCGTTGATCCCAGGTTTGCCCCCTTGCCGAACCATTTCCACACGTCGATTTCGCACCCTGAGGATACCGAACTGCAGTCGCTTACACAGCGGTTTGTGGCACTGGGCGGTGACGGCACCCCGCCACAGCTCTCGCTCCAAGGTCCGTTTATGGGCGACCACGAACCCCATCCGTCCGTATCACTGTTCCGAGAGGGGACGGCTGCAGTCGTCGAAGTCCACCGGTTCGGCGAGATCGCCAACGAGACCGTATTCATTGACCTCCCCGTCACCCGGTGGCCGGAGTCGGCCCGACGAGTCGTCGTCGAAAGCACCGTCAAACTCGTCAAGCCGAGGATACCCGACCGAACACACGTCCTCGACGGACAACTCGAATTCGAGGTTCCCGCTGAGACCGAAGCCAGTGAATGAACCGCTCAACACGCACATCTACCTAACGGTTGTTTCAGCGACGATAATGTCGAACGCATAGGATTTAAACAGACCCGCATTTCTCGTTGTAGTGAACACTGCCTGAGTGACGCCTGCTCTCGGTCCTAAGCGTCTAGAACTTCACAGAGAAATTTGAATCGCGACATTCGACAGATGAGGACAGTCTGGACTCCGGGCTTTCGATTGTGGAAGGGCTCGCCAAGACTCACAACTAAGAAGTAGAAATTGCGGAGGCTGATGACGGAGTACGCGATTCGAGATGACGAATATAAATCAGTGACCCGCCGGAATCGATAATTGCGGACTGTGTGCAGTGTATTCAGTACGACCGCTGAAAAGTATCACTGATAGAGAGATGCAGCAAGGCCATTTATTTATGTCAGGATATCTAGTATAATCCTCGATCTGTCGCAATTTGGAGAGAGTAGGCGATACAGGATAGACCCACGAGTTGAGTCACTCTGACGAGCAAGCGGAACACATCTTGGAGGTGAATCGGGACAATACGGAATGCGATGAGTCCCTGTCCGAAGACTGCAAGTACGTACGTCAGTCCGAAGAGCAGAATCATTCCGAGCGAGAGCCAACGCATCGACCGATCGGAATTCCTTCGAAGTCCGCGGTAAGCTTGATAGCCGATGTATAGCCCAATTATCGCAGAGCCCGTCGCGACGGCACCAGCGAGCAACCCGATTGGCGAACTGAATTCGATACCGAACATCAAAACTGCCCCACATCTGCGTCAGCTGGTCGGCGACGTCATCGCTCCGACGGTCGATGTCCCACGTAAGTTCCCCGTTTTGTACCGTGAGTTTGAATTGATTGAGTCGGGAGACGTACACCGTCTCGTGATGACCGTCAGACCGCGGCCGCGTTTGTTCTTCGATGAAGTTGACCTCGCGTAGTTGGTCGATTCGCCGGTAGATTGACGACGTGGAGAGACCACAGTGGTCGCTGAGTTCGTTGGCCGACAGCGGTGCCTCGCTCGTCGCCGTCAAAACCGACCGTATATGCCCGTCGTCAAGCAACGAGACGACGGTCGCAAGCTCGACGTCGGCCATATCATTCTCACGTGCCATCCAATCCGTGTATACGTTCTGGGTTTCACATTTGATCAACTCCGCGACATCAAATCGGGTTCGGTCACTCCACAACGACCGAACCGTCCTCTCACTCATCGATTTTCCCCCCTCCCCGTAGGTCGAGGCCGAAGAGAACGTGGTGGCTCACAGTGCCGGTTGAGTACACGAGGTTCACGTCGGTCGCGTTCGGATGGTCGTTCAGGTCGATCGTTACCTCTGCGCCGGCCTTGACAGTATCATTCCTGGTCCAGAGCGGTTGTTTGCCGATTTTTCCGGGGTAAGACGGTTGATCGACATCGTAGTAGAGCCTGTCAGCGGGCACGGACTCGCCCGCCTCGTGGCGGAGCGTAACGCTCTTTGCTTCTTCGTCGTGGGTCATTCCCCACGTCACCTGCGGGAGTTGGTACTCAGGGTCCAGTCATTCGGTGGGGCGGAGCGGCACTCGGGTTTCAACCGTGGCGAGTCTTTCGTCAATTTGAACGTCGAACGTGTCGGCTTCGTCAACGAATCTGTAATCGTGGTCTTTTAGCGCTGTTTCGAGCGCCTTCCGTGTGGGTACCCTGTTCTTCTCGTAGAGATAGTGAACCACCTGATAGGCAGTATCAACGTCGAATCTCCCTGCGACCGATGTGAGTCGCTCAACGGCGGCGTTCTCTTCGTGGTACCTAGAACGGCGCCTTTGCCCGCGTCAATGAGTGCTTCGAGGTTCGGAGCATCATGTCGGTACTCGTTCGTCCACACGACGACATCATTACCGAACGCAACGTGGCGTGGCACGTCTGACCGAGCAAACACTTCGTAGCCGCGGTACTCAGCGCTCCGCTCGTAGCCGGTGTCGGCAATCGTCTGAAGGACGCTCTCGCGGTCGAAATTTGCTTCAATGACCGTTCCGACGCTGGAGTTGATGAGTCGGTCGTAGTTCTCGAAGCCGATCCCGAAGTGATCGAGGTCTGTTTTGGCGTGTACACGGCGAGCAACAGCCAGCTCAGGGGCGTCAAGGGGGATATCCTTCGGTCTTAGAATGGTGAAGTAGTACTGCTCGACCGGGGTATCGAGGGTCGACAGAGCTGGTATCCACCGTCGGTACTCGGGTTTGCCTGCAGGAGGGACACCAACACGGCCATAGCGCTGTTGGGCACCGAGTGGAGGGAGACCGGACAAGCGCCCAGCAGTCGTCATCGAAAGCGAAGCCATGAGTCCAGCGGTACACTTCGAAAGGAACTCACACCGAGGTCGGTCGCTGGAGGGCCGATGTGAATTGGGGGACATGCGGCAGTTCAGGTATCAGACGAAGACTCCATATAATTGAACCATCAACCGTGGGCGAGTGCAGACCGTCGATAGATATATATCCTGCATTATGGGACAGTTGTTAAAATTTGTGGTTACCGGTTTCACAGCCGACTTGGGATTATGCCGGAGGGTGCATGCTTCCGTGGCGGGCTATGCGCTCACCGTCGAAGTTTCCGACTGCTCTCAAAAAAAAAATGTCTGCGGGTGGTTATTTTGCGCTCTCGTTTCGGGTGATGTCGTAATTGAACCCGATAACGTTCTCGGGCATGACCTGAAGGTCCCAGCTACCGGCTTCTGGGTCGTCGATCTGGTAGACGAACTCTTGTCCGCCGCTCCGAACCAAATACTCGCCCTGTTGCTGAGCGTTCGGATTGTTCGACTCGCTCAAATCGACCGTGCCGCGGTCGCTCACTTGGACACGTTCTGCGGTGACGGTCGTCCCGTCGGGCTTGACGAAGGTGATGTCGAAGTCCGCGGGAGCAGAGTCCGAACTGTCACCATACCCGGACCGTGGCGAGAGCGTGAGCGTGACGTTCTCGGCGTCCTCGCTCACTTCGAAGGAAGTCTCGAACGCTTCGTCGGGCTGGTTCCAAACCTCGAGCCTCATGGAGACTTCCTGCCAGTGGTTGTTGTTATCGTCGCGGTTGGGGTCTTTCAGACCGAGGTCGAGATTCCCGCGGTAGCGGTTGCTCTCAGCGTTCTCGGGTGGCGACATCGTCACAGTAACAGTCGCGGTCTCGCCGGGGGCGACGTTCGAGGGTGCTTCGATGTTCAGCCACGCAGGATCGATTTTTGAGGAACTGCCACCGTAGGTTCGATGACGGTCGTCCCTGAGTTGCGGGCTGAGCGGGACGGCTTCATCGCCGGTGTTCTCGACGACGATCTCTTTGGTCGTGGTATCTCCGGCCTCAGCCTGCCCGTGGATATAGGTGTTGGAGACGATGTCGACGGTCGGTTCTTGCCACACACGGACGTTAACACTGGTAGCGTGGACCGGACGCTCAGGACGACCGGGGTAGGTCACTTTCTCGTCGGTAAACGCGACTTGACCGCTGTAGCGGCCCATCTCTGCATCTTCGGGGACGGAAACAGTGACGGTGAACTCCTGTTCTCCGTTTGCGGCAACGGTGGAGTCACCGTCGATGGTGACCCACGACTCTTCGAGGAGGTTTTCTCCGACCGGTGGCACGTAGACGTGCGGATCGAGGTCAATGTCGGAGTCCTCGCGGTTTGTCACTGTGACGGTGAATTCCGTTGACTCGCCCGGCTTAAGCTCGGGATAGTCGTAGTCGCTTTCGACGTAGAGTTTGGTGTAGTCGGACGAATTCGAATCAGGGTCAGTCTCGTTCTCGGTAGTATCTTGTATCGACGATACGTCTTGTCCATTCAAGGCGGTCGAATCGGTGGTTGACGGCGTGTGGGCTGTCACGGCCGGTAACGCACCGACGACCAGTATGATGAGGGCTAGTGCTCGAAGTTTCATGGTTCTGTTGCAACTCCCGCTCACGGAGGGCCTACGCGTGGAGGGCGCTCGCGGGTAGCGGGGTTGCGTAGTGTGGACAACCCGCCAACAATATATATGTCTAACGTATTATATTTTCTGCCTACACTTAGCTGCATAAATAGTTAAAATGCGCTATACGTCTGCAATTCGCAATGTTAGTAGGTGACATCCTCCCCGCCGTAAACGGCGGGATTCTCTCCTCGCAGAAAGACAGCGAATGAACGAATAAGAACACAACCATGACCGAAATCGACCCCGTGTTTCCGATGAACGGCGTGCAGAGACTATGAGACTCGCGCCTACAGTATGCGCACGTAACGGGGACTCCTTCGCGCCAAACCCGTCTATCGAAGAGATTGATATCACAGAGGCCTCCCGCTTGGCATGGACGCAATCAAGCTTTGCCGCCGCGATGACACTATCTAAACGGATTCTAAGAGGCGAGTTACGAGCTGGACAAAGCTCCACCCACTGTTGATAAGGGCGTGTCCGATAATCGGAACGAAAAGATTCCGCCGCCATACGTACGCGGCCGTCAACAGCGCGGCAAGGGGTGTGATTAGAAGTAGTCCGCCGATGCCATGACTCCCATAGTGGAGTACGACAAAGAGAATCGCCGTAACCGTGCCCGCGAACCATGTCGAGTTCGTCACGGATTCGGTTCGTTCGAGTGCGTATCCACGATACATCACTTCCTCAGTGATTGCAGCCGTTAGTCCGACGAACAAACCGACTGTGAGTGACCGGACTCCGACTGTCCCTTCGGTACCGTTGCCACCGATACTCGACTCTAATCCTAACATTCCCACGATTTGGCTGGCCAATCCGACCGAAATCAGACCGACAACGAATAGCCCAATGCCAACAAGTACGTCCAGCCAATTCGGTTGCGTGAGACCGATAGACGAGAGGGAGTCATCCTCTGGTATCAAAACGAACCCGATGAGTAACCCGACGACCGCCCACTTGAAAACGGCCAAACCCGTAGGCGAGATTGCTGCACTGAAAAGCGTGCTCAAGACGGTCTCACCGATGTAAAATCCAAATAGCGCGATGCCGATACCCAACAGGTGCATCGGTATCACGTTCAGCCGACTGGTAGTCGTCACGATTGCCAAGAAATACCGATATAGTTATAAAAAATATTTTGATTTTAGGGAGTGATGTAGCAAGGTGGCCTTTGTAGACCGGTCGCGGAGTCTCTCTTTCAAAGTCTCAGACTCCGGTCACCACTCGGTGTAGACGATACACTCGACACTCTCGCATTCGAGGAACTTCCGTAGAAACCCTCCACCTCTATCCTCCCGTGCTCTGGGACGCGGTCGATAACCGACCAGAAGGAGTCGTCGTCCTCAAAATCCGCTCCGTCGATAGCTTCCTCGCCAACCGCGCGTTCGGCGTCGGAAAGGCCTGTGAGTTTGAACAGGCAGGGTTCTCGAACCTGCTCGGCGAACGTCTCGACATTCGGAGTAACCTTGGTTGCCTCATCTTGATACTCAGCCTCGGGTGCCGTATGGGAGTTGACCGCAACCCGATATCGATTCCGTCGCAGACAGTGATATCGTACTGTCGCTCGGGGACGAACACCGATTCGTTTCCGACCTCCTCGGCAGTCCCGTAATCGACGCCCATCTCGTACCCGTCTTGCTTCGACAATTAGTCCTCCGAGACGATAGATTTCAGACGGACCTCGTTTCCACCGTTATAGAGGCACACGGGGATACGGTCCCCGCAGACGCGATCTTCCTCAATGAGTACGATATGACGCAGTTCGATGTGCTCCACGTCAGGATTATGGAAGTTGCAAGGCTAAAACCTCGCCCTTCACAGTAGTTGCCGAATCAGATTCTCGTCGAAGTAGCGGCGACTGGGTTTGATTCGAAATCGTAGCGACCGTCGTTCTTCTGCCAGTGATAGATGCTCGAAGAGAGCGAGGGAACGCCGTCAAGCGGCGTTCCCGAGCGATACCTCTCCAGAAGACGCTCGCTAGCCGGTGTCCCGGTCAAAATGAAAGGCTAGCTCAGCCGTAGTCTGTCAAGATGAGTCGCCGAAAGATCCGCGTCGAAATCCGCGGTTTCCCCGGGCGACTCCTCCCAGCAACAAGGGTGTTTGCTAGCACCCACAAATTGTACAACGCAACGGCGAACAGAAAGTAGAACAACCGCACCGAGAACGTCGGCGACGACGTTCTCGGGAGAAAGTCACCGATCTGCCGATAGGACGTTTCTATTCCCCAGCGGCGGCGGAGCGCCGCCGCGTACGCTTTCGCTGCCGAAGCATCTACATCCAGGCTCGTGACGAACCAAACGTGTTCGGCATCGTTTGAACGGTGCGGAACCGCGAACACCGTGACATCGACCGACGCTGTCGGCGGACGCTTTCGCTGCATCGTGTATGCATCGACGACCGTCTCAGCGCTGGCGCTGAGACGGCCTTTCATTCCACTACTCGGGCGAGCGCGGACGATGTAATCAACGCCCAGTTGTTCCAGCTCGGAAACGACGTGGACCTGATAGAACCCACGATCGAGGTAGACGTGTCGAATCGAGACGTGCTCACGAGCCGTTTTGAGGAGAGAGCGAACGGCTTCGCGCTTGGCGCGGAAGCCGTTCGCGTCCATCGGCACCATAGCAAGTGTAAATCGAGTGCGTGGAGCAACGATACAGAGCGTTCCGAAGCAAAACGCTCTGTTCGTTCCGAGGTCGGGATACGTCGTTATCACGTGGTCAGTGTCGGCTGCCCCGTAGAATCGCCACCCATGCAGATCGATGGCGACAGCGACGGACGTGGGAAGTTGCCGCTGTGATCGGAGAACTTCGAAGAGTCGATCCCGGACGCCATCGAACTGGTCGTTGATGGCGTCCGTCGAGAGGTTTCGCAAGTGGTATAACAGCGATTTTGCGAGGGGATTCCGAGCAGTGGACGTGATGTCCACGTGCTCGTCACGATCCAGTTGAAGCATCTTTCCACCTGTATTTTCGAACTCTTGATCGAAGGCGATCCGAGAGAGGATTTCGAGAAAATCCTCTCTCGTGTACTTTCCGCACGGTTTGACGCCGAATTCCAATGCGGGAAACAGAAGTGTTGAAGCGGCCCGACTGGCTTGTTTTGCTTCAGTTGTCTCAACCATAGCGAGGCAAGACCCTGAAACAAAATGAATCTCAATTAGGTTCGGCAACTACTGTTTAGGGCGGGGAGGATGTCAACACGAGAGGCAACGAGCAGGTACTTTCGAGCGCGCAGGATTACGACGCCATCGGCCTCGAGCGCACACCGTTGGAACCCGCTGCATCCGAGTGACGAGGCCGCGTTGCAACCTAGCCAAGAGTGGCCAAGTCAGTACTTTTCGCCCGGAAGGCCGAGAGCGTCGGCGAGTGCCTCGCCATCTCGAATCTCTAGTTCATCAAGGTCATCCAGCGCATCTTGGGAGTCCTCGTGGTATCTCTCTGCTTCATCATAGTTGCCCGCCTCTACCTCCTCAGACGCTCGTTTCATGAGCGATGCAGCATTCCGTTCGAGTCCGACGAACTCCACAACCTCCTCACATATTTTCGTGGCCTCGGTAGCCCCGATATTCTCCGTTATGCTCACCGCTTTCTCGAAGCGAGTCAGTCCTTCCTCGTACTTTCGGACTGCATTCTCAAATTCAGCAGCAGCACGGTCGTACGACTCGTCGTTCCACCCGTCGACGCCCACACCCCAGTAATCTACCCCTTCGTTCCGGTCGTTGATTCCATCGCCGTAGAGTTCGAGTATCTCTATCTTTTCGTCGTAACCGGGCACTCGGTCCTCGATGTCGTTCGACATGAATTCTTGGGGCTCGTCGTCGTGGTCAAGACCGAGCGTGTGTCCGAGTTCGTGTTTGATGGTCTCGACCGTTGGTTCGTCCTCGTAGCCGTCGACGATTTCGACCTCCGAAGTGTCGGGTGCCCGGTCCGTAATGAGAGGTGCGCAGCCGACCGTCTCGTCGTCGTGGTCGACCTCGCCACAGTTTGGTATCTCGTCGACGAGTCGGATGAGGATATCCGGGTCGTCCTCGTTCGCCTTGAGCTGATACGCTATCGTGTGGTCGGTGTATGTCTCGCTGTTCTGCTCCCAGTATTCGAGGCCTTCACTGACCAGGTCCGAGAACCCGTGACGAGCGTTCACCTCCTGTTCGTACGCGACGACTACTGTGTCCTTTCCCCACGGATTCTGGGGTTCCTCGGTCGCCGTGTCCGTACTGTCGTCTTCCGAAGCCCCAGTATCGCCAGCGTTGAGACATCCCGCGAAAAGACCGACCGCCCCCGTTCCTACGGCCGTGAGAAGCTTTCGTCGTTCCATAATTCGGACTATTACCAGGGATACAAATAGTCACCGCAGTCCCCGAAGAACCTACCAGAACATCGACTACCAGCCTTTTATACTTAGCATCGCGTCGATGAGATACGCATGTCAATCGACACCGGACGTGTCGTGAGTGAGGGGTACGAGCGGACCACGGCACGAAACGGGTTACTGTTCGTCGGTATTTTCTATCTGATTTCTCTCCTCAACGGATTGTTCTCGCCTGCCCCCGCTCAACAGTCCATGCTTCCAGACCCGATAGCTGGCCCGGGTATGGGGCCTGTTCCAGCAGAAGGAATGCAACCGTACGCACCATCGTTGGGTCTCTCGCCGGTGGTCGCGTCTCTCCTCTCGCTCCTCCTCGCGATTGGCTCCATAGTCGTTACCCTCGGAGCATTACGGACGTTCGTGAGTGAAGAGACGGAGCAGGTCCCCCGAGAGAATTTCAGACACAATCTGCTGTGGGCGGGGGTGAACCTCGTCATCGGAGGCATCATCTTCGGAATCGTCGTCGCCATCGGATTCGTCTTTCTCATCATTCCGGGACTGTTCCTCCTCGTGAGCCTCTTCTTCTGGGAGATTTACGTCGCCGTCGAGGATGAGAACTTCATCGAGGGGTTCCAGAACAGTTGGGGGTTGACCGGCGGTCATCGGCTTCGGTTGTTCGGACTCGGGGTTCTCGTCGTGTTCATCGCGATAGTAGTCAGCATCGGCTTCGGAATCCCAGGAATCTTTCTCCCTGACTTCCTCGGCTTTCTGATCGCAGAGCTCGGTTCAGCGTTTATCGGCGTCTTCTTCCTGGCCGCGACTGCACAGGCGTACAACCAACTCGTTGCGATGGAGACCGGGCCGCGTGCTGAAGCGTACGAAGAGGGTTTTTGACGGAGGGCACCCTCGTTCGTCTGTCAAGCCTCCAAACCGAATTCCACCACCATAGGTAAATCTGTATAGGTCGTACAGTAGCGTATGATACGGAAACACATCGGCGTCCTTGGAATCGTTACAGCACTGTTTCCGGATGGTATCGTCGCGCTTTTTGAGAGATTCGCTATCGCCAATCCTGCCGAAGGCACTCTTAGGTCATGGGTCAACCCTGCGATACGGTCAGAAGGGGTTTTGGTAGCCGTGATATCCCTACTCGGCGGCCGTTCGTATGCTTGGATGATGACCCTCACCGGTGCATTCGGTGCGGTTATCTTCCTGTTTCCTGACCTGTATCGCAAATTCGCGACCATTCTCCTCTATGAGCGCCCGGACTCTATCGAATGGAACGAGCGCTTTACCTCAGGTGTACGGATTATCGGGGCAATATACGTCTTTTTAGCGGCCAAGACGTACAGAGACCGCCGCAACGAAACTCAGAATCGCCGTTGACGGCATCGGCCTCGTGAACGTTCCATAAGAGTACCAGCCAGTTCATGAGAAGCGGCAGCTCACGTTGGCCTCCACGTTGAAGCACATCCGGAGTAAATAATCCGGTAATGGACGACCAACCCCAAACATCGAACGACGATAGTGACCATACGCATCACGTCGGGGACTCTGACAACGGGCACGATGAGAGTCGGAGTGAGCAATCGCTCCTCGAAACGGAGGCTGAATCCCAGCCGACCCACAAAGCGGAACACGGCACACACAATCAACACGATGGACATGACGGCCACGGCGGAATGCACGAGGGCCACGAGCAGATGTTCCGCCAGCGCTTTTTCGTCTCGACGCTCCTCTCTGTTCCCGTTCTTCTGTACAGCGAAACGCTGCAGGAGTGGCTCGGATTTTCCGTCCCGACGTTTCCGGGCAGCGAGTGGATCAACCCCGTATTCGCGGTGATCGTCTTTGCGTACGGTGGGGTTCCGTTCCTCCGGATGGCGGTCCCGGAACTGAAAGACCGGTCGCCGGGGATGATGACGCTCATCTCGATGGCCATCACCGTCGCGTTCGTCTACAGCCTCGCGAGCGTGTTCTTCCCGACGGAGTCGGCGTTCTTCTGGGAGCTTGTGACGCTCATCGACATCATGCTGCTGGGACACTGGATCGAAATGCGGTCGGTGCGGCGCGCTTCAAGTGCTGTCGACGAATTGGCGAAGCTGATGCCCGATACCGCCGAACGGCTCACCGACGACGGCGACACCGAGGAGGTCCCGGTGAGCGAACTCTCCGAGGGCGACCGGGTGCTCGTCCGTCCCGGCGCGAGCGTCCCCGCCGACGGCGTCGTCGAGGAGGGGGATTCGGACGTCAACGAGTCGATGGTCACCGGTGAGTCGAAACCGGTCTCGAAAGAACCCGGGAACGAGGTCATCGGTGGGACGATAAACGGTGACGGAAGCCTCCGTATTCGCGTCGGTGCGACGGGTGAGAAGACGACGCTCGCGGGGATTATGCGACTGGTCGAAGAAGCCCAACAGAGCAAGTCCCAGACGCAGGTGCTGGCCGACCGCGCGGCCGCCTGGCTGTTCTACGTCGCCGTCGCGGCGGCGGGTGTGACAGCCATCGCCTGGACAATCGCGGTGTCGTTCGACGCGACAGTCATCGAGCGCGTCGTCACGGTTCTCGTCATCGCCTGCCCGCACGCGCTCGGCCTCGCAATCCCGCTGGTCGTCGCGATCAACACGTCGCTGGCGGCTCGTAATGGGATGCTCGTCCGCGACCGGATTGCGATGGAGGAGGCTCGGAAGCTGGACGCCATCATCTTCGACAAGACGGGGACGCTCACCGAAGGCGAACATGGTGTCGTCGATATAGCTGCCGTCGACAGCGTCAGCGAAGACGAGGCGCTCGCGCTGGCGGCGGCCGTCGAGAGTGATTCAGAGCACATGATTGCGCGAGCTCTCCGCGAGGCGGCCGAGGAGCGAGACCTCACCGTCCCTAGCGCGGCCGACTTCGAGGCCATCAAGGGCAGGGGTGTTAGGGCGAGCGTCGACGGGAACGAGGTGTACGTCGGCGGGCCGAATCTGCTGACCCAGCTCGACAGCGAGATTCCCGAGCGCCTCCAGCGCTTCGCCGACGAGGCTGGCCAGAACGCACAGACCGTCGTGTATCTCGTCCGTGAGGGTGAGTTGGTTGCTGCCTTCGCGATGGCCGACGTCGTTCGCGAGGAGAGTTACCGCGTCGTCGACGCCCTTCACGACCTCGGCGTCGAGGTGGCGATGCTGACCGGCGACTCCCAAGACGTCGCAAACGCCGTCGCCGACCAACTGGGCATCGACACGGTGTTCGCGGAGGTCCTCCCTGGAGACAAGGACGAGAAAGTCCAAGAACTCCAAAATCAGGGCAAGCTCGTGGGAATGGTCGGCGACGGCGTGAACGACGCGCCTGCGTTGACGCGAGCTGACGTCGGGGTCGCTATCGGGAGTGGCACCGACGTCGCGGTTCAGTCGGCCGACGTCATCCTCGTCCAGAACAACCCGATGGACGTGGTTCGACTCGTCAAACTCAGCAAGGCGAGCTACCGGAAGATGCAGGAAAATATCGTCTGGGCGGCAGGCTACAACGTCTTCGCAATCCCGCTCGCTGCAGGCGTTCTTGCCCCAATCGGGATTCTGCTGTCGCCCGCTGTGGGTGCGCTTCTGATGTCGTTGAGTACGGTAATCGTCGCGTTCAACGCGCAACTGCTCCGGCGCGTCGATTTGTCTCTCCCGGAGTTCCGGGGAGTGACACCACACACTGACGCTCAGACTGCAGACTGAGAATCCTCTAATAGCTGAAAACCGTCCACGGGAAATAAATCTCCCCGAATCCGTAACGTACTATGGCCTCTCTCCACATAGCAAGGAAATGCTCTCAGCAGTCAGTCTCGATGGGGTGGGAGGCCTCAGTCCCCCTCGCTCAGTCTGTTTGTGTCTCAGCTCCGGCGTGCGTTTTGGTTGTAGCGGTACTGGGAGAGATGGCTCCGATGAAACGAATCACGAGGGCGAGGCCAGTGAGACTCAGGAGAGCGAACAGCACAATCTGGGGGAGAGGGACGGCTTGGCCATCCTGGAGCATGAATACGATCATGGCGAGGACTGCGAGCCCGAGAGTGGTGCCTTTCACGAGGAGGACGCCGGTAAAGACGTATCCCCACGCTCGCCGCTTCCAGAGGAATGCCGCCGAGAGGGCGAACGACGGGATGACGACGGCGAGGTCTAGGGATTGGATGACTGGAACAGGAAGCGTCGTCTCGGCGATGCTCGGGGGTCTGGTTCCGGCGAAGCTCGCTGGGCCGACATCGGCGAGCCACATCAGCGCCACGAATCCGGCGACGAGTGCCTGGTAACCGACGTATCCGCGAACCGGATGACCGTGGAGTGCTTCCTTCAGGTCTGTTGGGTCGATGCGGGCGATGCCGCCGACAAGCGAAAACAGCGTCAGTGCGAACAGCGCGACGTAGACGAGATAGAGTTCGTTAAAAGCGGTGAGGAATGCGTACGAGGCGTACGTGTAGAGGAGGTAGCCGGTGACGCCGAGCCAGACAACGTAGCCGCGGAGTGACCCCTTGTACGCGTAGTACAGGCCCCCAGCGAGTGCGGGGACGGCGACGACGAGCGTCAACAGGTCCTGCCCGTACAACTGTGGGAGAAGGACCTCGGCATCCCGGTAGAACTCGGGAACGAACAGTCCGACACCGGACGCCACAACCGAAAGCACGATGCTGAGCGTGGACGCCACCACGTACGGACGAGTGAGGCGTCGGGGGGTTTGCGAGGCCGTCATGCCGCCGGGTCCTCGGTTGTGTCGGCGTTGACGCCGAGACGGCCTTCGACAAACGCGGCGACATCCGCTGCGAACGCGTCGACCGCGTCCCAGTCGGTGAACTCGATGTCACCGTCCGCTTCTCGGTCCTCGGTGAGAAGGTCTTTTGCGATTTGCTTCATCATGAGACGCTTGAGGAATCCGTACTCGGAGAATCGGAGCGCGCCGCCGAACTGCCCGATTCGGTCCGGATGCCACCCGGTTTCCGTGATGAAAGACTCAACGTACCCTGCGGCCTCTTCGCGTTTCTCCTCGTTCGCCGAGGACAGTGAGACCTGGAAGAACGCTGTCGGCATCTCCGACAGGGCGTCTCGGTTCTCGGTGACGAAGCCGCGAACCTCGTCCTGGTGTTTTCCGACGTGAATCGACGCGCCCACGACGACGGCCTCGTACACCTCCAGGGTGAACGAGTCCGGTCGGTCACGTACGTCGAGCGTGCTCGCCTCGTGACCGCGCTTGCTGATTGTGGCCGCAATCCGTTCTGCTATTTTCGCCGTCTGACCTTCGCCAGTCCCATAGATTACTAGCAAGGAGCTCACGTGTTTTCACACCTCAGTAAGTGCGTTCGCCACGGCACTCAATAAATCTGCTCGGGCCCGAAATTCTGTCCGAGTCTCGGCACAGAGGTGGTTAGAGATGCGTCTTATAACTCCGTCGGCGCTCAGCATACCTCCACTTCCAAGATCAAGGTGGAACAAGCATAACCGTCCAGCGCCCTTCTAGTAGAGAGTAACACATGGATATCTCAGAGATTCTTTCGACAAAGTTCACGGAGTTCGACATCGGCACACCGCTCTCGAAGGTCACCGGGGCGTTCGAGAATCAGGAACTCGATGCCGTCGTCGTGACAGACGGCGACGAGTACCGCGGTGTCGTTAGCCGCCGACAGGTGGCTTCCTCGTCCAACCAGCCGTCTGCGAAGGTCGGCTCACAGGTACAGCACGTCCCGACCGTCGAGCGCACCGAGGATGTCCGCGAGGTTGCGCGGCTCATGATCGGTAGCGATGCCAAAACGCTCCCCGTGCTCGATGACGACCGTGTTGTCGGCGTGGTGACCGGCGATGCCGTCCTCGACGCTGTGCGTCCGTTTCTCGACGCGGTGACTGTCGAGGACGCCTACACGGCGGAGTTAATAAATGCAACTCCTGACACGACGATGGGGCAAGCGCTCAATATGCTTCGGGACGCCGGAATCGCCCATCTCCCGGTCGTCGGCGGGGGCGATCTCGTGGGAATGTTGAGCCTGTACGACGTCATCGAGTTCACGACACGAGGCGGGAGTAAGAGCCAGGGCGGTTCGTCGAGCGACTTCGGCGGCCGCGGCGGTGGCGGGCAGAACCGAGGTGGGTTCGGCGCGCGCGAGGGCGATGCCGACCGGATGCTCGATCTTCCGGTACGAAACCTGATGTCCGACGCAGTCGCGACAGTCGAGCGGAGCGCACCGCTCGACGAGGTAGTCGAGACGATGTTCGAGCGTGAGATCTCCTCGCTCGTCGTCACGGCCGACGGCACCAACGAGCCGATGGGTATCATCACGAAAACGGACGTCATCGAGGCGCTCACATGGGAGCGCGACGACCGGAACGCCGTGCAGGTGTTCGGCCTCGACCTGCTGGAGGGGATGGACTACGACGACGTCGCCGCGCTCATCGAGCGCACGACCTCGAAGTACGGTGAGATGAGCGTGATCAAGACCAGTATCCAACTGCAGGAGCACAAGGAACAGAGCCGGGGTGTGCCGCTGGTGCTGGCACGGATTCGACTGGTAACCGACCGGGGGTACTTCACGGCTGATGGAGAGGGATACGGTGCCCCCCACGCCCTCCGTCTCGCAACGAACGCAGTTGAACGTCAGCTTCTCAAGGGGAAGACCTACGGCAAATCGAAGAAGCACTCGGACGCCGACGAGCAGGCACGACTTTACGGGTGGTGGCTCGGTGGGTAATCGGGTCGATATCTATAAATAGACGAGTGCTGGGCGTGACCGGCGTGGTCACTTCCTCGCGGGTTGCGGTTTCCAGCGCGCTCATGTGGCGAGTACCTATCCATCCCGCATAGGGATGTTCGCCGACCCGTGCCCGTTCAACCGTTGATAGCTGCTTGAGTCGGAACGTTTCCTCCTTAATCATGCCGCCGTTGTGGATGGTGGGCGAATAGGTCAAGGACAACCTTCGACCCACCAAGCACGACAGGCCCGACGAACAGCCCCATCGCCCCAAATAGGACAATGCCGCCGAAGATTCCGACGACGATGACCGCTACGTTGAGCGCTCCGCTCCGGTTGATGATAACCGGACGAAGGTAGAAATCCGAGACACTGACCACGAATCCGAATACGAACAGGAGTACCGCTGCGGTGGGACGACCGATAGCGAACAGGTAGAGTGAGACTGGTATCCAGACACCGAACGCTCCGATGAGGGGGAGTAAGGTGAGGACGAATGTCGCTACGGTCAAGAATACGACTCCGGGCACTCCAAGGAGCGCCAAGCCGATTCCGAGGAGTATCGCCTGGATTCCCGCGACGGCGACGTTCCCGATAACGGACGCCCACATGAGGCCGTCAAGTTCTCTGAGCAGTTCCTCCTGCACGGGATCCGAGACGGGAACGACTGCGCGCAGCCAGGTAAGGAACTGTTCGCCGTCACGTAACAGGGTAAAGAGTACAAACATCGTCACGGTGAGTCCAATCAGCAGTCCAGGGAGACCACTAATGACGGTTAGCGCGCCGGTAGCGAGCCGTTGCAATCCCGCTGCAATTGGCTCTTGATACGTAGCATATAATAGGTCAAGATCGATCACGTACCCGATGGTTTCGAGCCTGTTCTCAATGATGTTTAGACTGAGCTCTTCCTCTTGGATGACCGCTATGAGCCCCAGTCCTTGCTGAATTGCGATTGTGAGGATGTAGGCGACTGGGACGAAAATCGCGAAAATCGAAACCGCGATGAGCGTGATGGCAGCCATCGTCGGACTCACATATCGCTCCAGACGCTGTTGTACGGGTGCAAGAACGTACGCCAGTACGATAGCGAGGAGAACGAATTGAAGCTGTGTGAGAACGATGAGACAAGCGAGAATTCCGCTGCCAATTGCCATCATCGATAACCCAATACGATCCAGAAACCACGGTGGCTGCGTGTCTTTCTCAGTCATTGCTTCGTGTAACACCCTCCTTGGTAATGCGACTTTTGTACAAACGTTATACGAGCCCACCTACAAGGTCATCCCTCCCCCGTATCGTGGTGGTTACCGAGATGATCGCGCGTTCGAAAGATTCCGGAATGTATCTCCATCGAGTTGCATTATTACACGGGTATACGCTGTTCTGAGCGCTGTCGGCGGCGGGATTTTCTCGCTGAATCAAGATAGATGCGTGGAATCACCCGAAAGTAGATCTGATCGGGACTTACCGCTGGGTTTGCCGGACGAACTCGTCGAGTTCGTCCTCGATAAGTGTCGCGACACGCTCGCTGTATGTCCAGAGTGCTGCGTTGAGTCGCTCTTCGGTCTCGTCGTCGAGTTCGTCCCTCCCACGGAAAACGGAATCTTTGGTGATCTGTGGGTGGTACACGCAGACCACTCCGAGTGCGGTATCCGAGCTCGAGGTTCCCGCCGTGTGGATTCCGTACTGATCGGTCCCCCATACACCATCGCCGCCCTGTCGCTCCAATTCGGAATCGAGCGAATCGAGAAGTTGCACCTCTTCGGGCGAGAGGATGGAATCGTCGCCTTCGAACAGTTCAGCGTACGCTTCTCTCCGGGCACTCTTCGTCCACTGGTCCAACTGGGAACGCGCCCGTAGTACGAGCTGTCGTTCGTCTGGAAACTCAGCCATGGTCCTATGTGGACGGCTGGGGCAATCAACGTTCGTGCGGCGACTCTAGTTGATGCATGTGGTGGCGATGAGAACTGGCCACAGAAGTTGAGACTGGCCGTGTAGAAGGGGCATTCCAAGTTGGTGGGTGCTCGATCCGTGACTACTCGAAGGAAAGTCGGAGCAACTCCGGAAGCGTCGCCCACGGAACGAGGGGTCAGGCACCGGATTCGTGGCTACTGCGACCAGACAGAGTCTCATTCCGACGAGTAGTCCGTACAGCCCACCGTCGTATATCGGTCGAGCCAATCAGGGAACGACAGTTGCGCTGTCGTGGGACGATGATCGGATGCCCTCGTCATTCCTCAGATTGGTTTCAACGTAACTCCGTGTCGCGTTCGAGTGCCGCTCGTCGCTGCTCGTATTCCTCGTCGCTCAACTCACCGCGAGCGTACGCGACCCGGAGTTCTTCGAGCGCCTGGCCCGAGTCACCCTCACTGCCCGTTACCACCCTGTAGAGGAGGTAGCCACCGCCGATGAGAGCAGCCAGGAACAGGAGCTGCATCACGGCTCCGACGATGAACATCCAACTCGGCGTTGTTCCGTCGCCCCACATTCCACCGCCCCACGTACCTCCCATCATCGACCCGAATCCCATCATCCCGAAGCCCATGAAGAACATCGGGAAGATGACGAACGCACCGATGATAATGAGGAGAGTCGCGACCAGTCGTGTGTTGTCCGTATTTTCAGACATATGTTCCCTCCGTAAATCCGTCTCTAGTATCACGTACGTGGTCACGGTTCAATGCGATTGTGCCTTAAAATCCTCTGAGAGTTCCCCGGTAAAATTTTGAATCCACAGCGAGATAGCCCCTGGAGAGAATTATATTAAGAACAACTGCAATAGATGGTCCCCACGATAGTACAATGTATGCAGGCGACGATGATCGAGGGAGTCTTCGAAGCTCTCCGTATCGGTGTCGGATTCCTCTGGACGGCGGCGTGGGCGATTATTATGGGCCTCACGGTCACGAGTCTCGTCCAAGTCTACGTCTCCAAGGAGCGAATGGCGCAGGTTCTAGGCGATGGTGACCTGAGCGGCCTCACCAAGGCGACCGCATTCGGGGCGGCGAGCAGTGGCTGCAGTTTCGGGGCCGTCGCCATCGGAAAGGGATTGTTCAAAAAGGGAGCACACGCGGTGAACTTTCTGGCATTCATGTTCGCGTCGACGAATCTCATCGTCGAGCTCGGGTTGATGATTCTGATTCTGCTGGGCTGGGAGTTTCTTCTCGCGGAACTACTCGGTGGTCTCATTCTCATCGCCGTCATGGCCGTCATCGTCCACATCACGCTCCCTGAGAACCTCTTCGACGAAGTTCGGAAGACGCTCAACGAGCGCGACCGCGAATCGGGTGTTACGGAGGACCCTACCTGCGGGATGGAGGGGAAAGACGAGTACACGCTCACGACCGACGGCGGTGAGACGCTCAAATTCTGCTCGGAGGGCTGTATGGAGACCTACCGCCAGGAGACATCGAGCCGTGGCGGGTGGCGCGACGAACTACTGTCGTGGGGTGGCTGGTACAAGCTTGGGAATCAGTACCGCAAGGAGTGGTCGATGATCTGGAAGGACGTCATCGCGGGCTTTCTTATTTCCGGGTTCGTCATCGTCTTCGTCCCCCAGTGGGTGTGGAACACGCTGTTCATCCAAGGCGATGGCCTGCTCGTGACGGCAGAGAACGCGATTATGGGTGTCACCATCGCCGTCCTCAGTTTCGTCGGCAGTATGGGCAACGTCCCGTTCGCCGTTGCCCTCTGGGGCGGCGGAATTAGCTTCGCTGGCGTCATCGCGTTCGTCTACGCCGACCTCATCACCATTCCCGTGTTGAACGTCTACCGGAAGTACTACGGCTGGAATATCATGCTGTATATCCTCGGCGTCTTCTTCGTCACGATGGCGTTCACCGGCTTCCTCATGGAGTTGCTATTCGACGCCTTCGGTATCGTTCCGGATCTAGCCGGTGGCGAGACGGCGACCGACCAGACGTACTTCGAACTCAACTACACGTTCTACCTCAATCTCGTCGCCTTCGCGCTCTCCGGGGTCCTGCTGTACGTCTATCGACGCGGCCTCGGTGCACCAGGCCAGTACCGCGACCCCGTCTGTGGGATGCGGACCGACGACAGCGAACCGTCGGTGACACACGGCGACGAGACGTACTACTTCTGCTCACAGACCTGCAAGGAGACCTTCGAGAAGAATCCAGACGAATACGCCACCGGGCATCCGATGGTGATGGAGGGTCACGACCACTAACGGCTGTTTCCTCGAAGATTCGCACCTGTACAGTGAATCGCCATTGGTTCCCATTTGGGCTAATCTGAGGACTGCAGCGTCTCGGACGGGGTCGCGCGCCTCCTTAATACCCGGAATCAGAACGGTTTTATTGTATTGTCTCCGATTTCCGAGTGAATGTACGACCGAATCCTACTTTCGACGGACGGCACGGTTGCGTCTGAACGGGCTGAGGCACACGCCCTCGACCTTGCAGCCGCGCACGATGCTGTTCTCCACGTGCTCTACGTCGTCGACGAGGATGTCGTGACTGCGTACAGCGGCGACGAGTACGTCAACGAAGCCGAAGGCCCCGAACACGGCCTCGAAGAACACGGGGAGGAGACGCTTTCAGAACTCCGTCGCCGAGCATCGCAGGCCAGCGTCGACGTCGAAACGGCGATGCACCACGGTCGCCCCGCCGAGACCATCGTTGAGTATGCCGACGACCACGACGCAGACTTGCTCGTGCTCGGAACCAAACGCCGCCCGGAAGAATACCGTACGCTTCTCGGGAGTGTCACCGACCGAGTCCTTCGATTGACGACCCGGCCAGCGACAGTCATAAAAACTGAAGTCAGTGAACAGCACTGAGGTAACCGGTGACCGCCGTCAGTGCCGCACGCGTTACCAGCCGTCAGGCTGTTCTCGTCTATCAGCCGTTCGGTGAACGCGCATATCGGTCAGGTGGAAGTGTCCGCGATGCATCTCGTGTTCACCTAAGAGAGTCTTTTTAACCGCGAAAGCGTGAATGCCGGTATTGATGTATCTGGTTACGTTTCGCCTCGAACCCGGGGAGTACGACGCGGAGTTCCACGAATTAAACGATGCGATACAGAGTGTTGCCGAGGACACAGAGGGATATCTGGGCAAGCGGACGTGGCACGCCTCGGAGAGCGAGGAGGTTCTCGTCGTGTATTATTGGGAGTCGTTGGACGGGCTTGCGTCGTTTAGAGCAGATTCGACCCACGAACGGGCGAAACAACGGTGGACGGAGTGGTACGATGCGTACGAAGTCACTGTCACAGAAGTTGTCGAAGCGTACGGGAGTGGCTTCGGTGACGACGCAGACCCACCTACGTAGCATACCACAGCCTTGTTCGACTGGGTACAGTCACATTCCGTGCACTTAAGAAACAGCCCGTGTCTGTCGATTCGATCTGACTGACTCTGTTGGAGATTCTGTGCAAGATACACGCTCGAATGCATGTTTCCAATACAGGCCGCGAACGGAGACTCGAATCTGCTCGCCATCTCACCATTCGCGCTAGTGAAAAACCGCCACACACGCTAAGACAAATAAAGATACTCTAAAGTATCATACTTTAGAGTACGATTACTCAAAGTACTATATTTGATGCAAAAGTAGGGACCCACATGCCCGACTTCGTCAATCGGACGGAAGAACTATTCCGACTTCATAGCCTCTATGAATCAGACAACTCAGAGCTTGCAGTAATCTTCGGGCGACGACGACTCGGTAAGACCGAACTCGTCAAACACTCGCTTCGCGACTCCGATGAAGCAGTCGTGTATCAAGCGAAACAGAAAACAGCCGAACTACAGCTCCAGCAGTTCATCGACGTCGCAGCAGAAACCTACCCGGGGTTGGACACATTCGGGAAGACTGGGACGCGATTCTCGGCTATCTCGCCGACCAAGATGCGATCGTCGTTCTCGACGAATTCCCGTATCTCGTCGAGCAGGACCAAAGCCTGCCATCCGTCCTCCAAGCAATGTTCGACCACGAACTCGACGACTCAGCCCCAACCATCGTCCTCATCGGGTCGTCAATCAGTATGATGGAAGAAGCAGCGCTTCTCGGAAGTGACATCCTCCCCGCGGTAAACGGCGGGGCTTCCCCTACGAGGGGAATCCGGTTTGACAGGTTTCAGTCCGAGTACGCCGAGAGCGTCATCTGTCCGGGTTTCGGAATCGTCTCTCGGTGGACTGTGGCGGTGTCACAACCGCTCCCGTCCTGTGGCGAGTCATCGCGTCCGGGTTCCCAACGGACGCTCTCTCCCCACGGGTTAGCGCGACCGATACGACGAACTCGGTGACGAAGCGTACGAGATACTCATCAAACCCGAGCTACCGGACTTCGTGAGCCACTCGTTCGAGGAACTGTGCTGTTCAGCGTTGCGGACGCTCTATCCAGAGTACACGATTACGGATACGGGCCAGTGGTGGTACGGCGAACACGAAGTCGACGTCGTCGGTCTCACGACCGGCGACACCCTTCTCGCAGGAGAGTGTAAATTCCAGCGTTCACCGCTTGGCTACGATGCGTTCTCGAAACTCCAAAACCACGTCGACGAGTTACGATGGACGCCGAACGGGAGCGGAAAGCGAACTGAGGAATATGCGCTGTTCTCCCGGAGTGGTTTCAAGCCGTCCGTTCAAGGAGCTGCCGAGGAGCGCGATGACCTCCGTCTGTTTACTGTTGAAGATGTCGTCGAAGCACTCAATCGCTAGTGGAACAACGACTGGCAACCTCAGTAGGTTTTTCGAGCCTCGAACGGGCGGAGTCTCCAAGAACGTGAGCAATCGACCAGAAATCGAGACTCAGCACCAGACCGCGCTTGGAGACGATGGCCAACTCAAAGTACTCGACCGACACAGTGCTTCACTGTTCGGGGGGATTTCTACGAGGATTATAATACGCAGGTCGGACTCCGAGAGTCCCGAGAGACACGCGGCCACGAGGAGGCCGTCCTCGCCTGCTTCGACACTGCCACGCTTGGAGGCCCGCGTCGACTTTAGCCCCGACCGCCGGCGGTTGAGGACTGATTCGGTGCAGTAGACGCTTGTGGTCTCCGTCACAATAGTGAGGTATGCATCCTGCACAGAATCTTGAAGAACTCCTCGTCGATGCCGAGACGCTCACGATTGTCTGTCATAACAATCCGGATCCGGACTGTCTCGCAAGCGCATTCGCGTTGGGCCGAATCGCAGTCGCTGCTGGCATCGACGAACACCACATCCTGTACAGCGGCGATATCTCTCACCAGCAGAATCGGGCATTCGTCAATCTCCTCGACATCGACCTGAAACCCTTCGAGCCCGCAGCCGTTCGAGATCGCCCCAAGGAGTCACTGCTTGCGTTCGTCGACCATGCGGTTCCGGGGGCGAACAATCGGGTTCCAGAGGGGACCCCAATCGATATCGTGATCGACCATCATCCGAGCGAGGAAATCGAGGCACAGTTCATCGATCACCGCGAGCGGGTCGGCGCGACGGCGACGATTCTGACGGAGTACGTACGAGAATTGGGTACCGAGATGGACGCCGCCCTCGGGACGGCCCTCCTGTTCGCGATCCGTCGCGAGACGCTCGGGTTCCTCCGGGGAGCGACACGCGAGGAGTACGAGGCTGCGGGATGGCTCCACGAACACGCGGACAATGCGTTACTTCGGACCCTCTCGACGCCGTCGGTTACCGGGGCGACCGTCGATGCAATCGCGGAGGCGATCACGAATCGGACGGTGCGTGGCTCGGTCCTCATCTCGGGAATCGGCCGGACGAGCGAGCGTGACGCGTTGCCCCAGGCGGCCGACTACCTCGCGACATTAGAGGGCGTCGAGACCGCAATCGTGTTCGGCATCGTCGAGGATGGGATTCAGCTCTCTGCCCGGTCAACCGATTCTCGAATCCACATCGGTGACGTGCTTGACGGGGCGTTTTCCGATGTCGGCAACGCCGGAGGCCACCGCGAGATGGCCGGTGGCGAAGTGCCGCTCGGTATCTTCACGGACTATACGACTGACGACACGCAGTTGTTCGCAATCGTCGACCAAGTCATGAGTGCTCGTCTCGTTTCCGAACTCAATCTCACGCCAGAGACGGGAGAATAGGTGGACATGGCTGGTGAAAACGAGAAGTGCGGCCAGTGTCACTCGTGTCCTGACATCCCGACCCGGGTCCGCGCCCGTTTTGGGCCGGGTTCGAGCACACGACCACCGGCCTCGCGGAACGCCCGACCGTCGACGTGGTCGCCGAGACCGACGAAAACATCACCCGGTTCCAGGCCGAGTTCGTCTAATCGAAGTCCGCTCACCGCCGAGTTTATTTGACTATCGAAACAATCGCCCTCTATGGCCGAACAGCCTGTCGACGTCGAGCCAGGGGGCCAGAACGTTGCTGGCGAGGCACCCGTCGAGGAGCCGGAAGCCGTCACCGACGACACGACCGTCCACGACGACGACGTCGAACTCGAACGGACCATCGGACTAGTCGGCGGGCTGGCGATTGGAATCGGGACCATGATCGGGGCGGGTATCTTCGTCTTCCCGGGACTGGCGGCGGCCAACGCGGGGCTGGCTGCCACACTCTCGTTCGCAATCGGCGGACTCATCGCGTTGCTCGTGGCGCTACCGACGTCTGAACTCGCCACGGCGATGCCGCGGAGCGGTGGCGGCTACTACTTTATCTCACGGGGAATGGGGACGGCCTACGGGGCGATTGTCGGTCTGGGGCTGTGGTTGGGCCTGATGTTCGCCTCGGCGTTCTATCTCGTCGGACTCGGCCACTACGCGAGCGCCGTCTTCGCCGAACTCGGTGTCGCGCTCCCGTTCAGTCCCGTCATCGGGATCGGACTGCTGTTCGGGGCCGCGCTGACGGCATTGAGTATCGGCGGCACGGAGAACACCGCGAAGATTCAGAACGTGGTGGTTGGGGTCCTCCTCGTGGTGCTCACGGGCTTTCTCTCGTACGGTGTCCTCGACGCTGTGGGCGTGTTCGGTGGCGGAACCGTTCCAGAGCAGTTCTTTTCGAGAGGATACTTCCCGGTGTTGACGACCGCGGCGCTGGTGTTCACGTCGTATCTGGGGTTCGCCCAGGTCGCGACCGTCGCGGGCGAAATCAAACAACCGGGACGGAACCTCCCGCTAGCGATGGTCGGGTCGGTCCTCATCGTCACCGTCTTCTACGTGGTGACGATATTCGTCGCGACCAGCGCGTTCGGCGCGGACCGGCTCGGCCAGTTCGGCGAGACGGCGATGGTCGAAGTCGCCCGCGACTTCCTGGGGTTGCCCGGCGCGGTCGCGATCCTGGGTGCCGGGCTGTTGGCGACGTTTTCGAGCGCGAACGCGTCGATTCTCAGCGCCTCGCGGGCGGTGTACGCGCTGAGCCGCGACGCCCTGCTCCCACGTAAAGCGAGTGAGGTCAACCTCAGGTACGGCACGCCACACGTCGCGTTGGTCGCTGCCGGTGGCCCGATATTGGTTCTCGTCGCGACCGGGCAAGTCGAACTGCTCGCGGAGGTCGCCTCGTTCCTCCACCTGATTATGTACGGGCTGATGTGCGTCGCCCTGATCGTGTTGCGACGGCGGAATCCGGAGTGGTACTCGCCCAGTTACCAGGTACCGGGCTATCCGGTGGTTCCGGCCATAGGTGCGCTCGCGAGCTTCGGACTGATCGCCTTCATGCAGCCCGCATCCATCGGTATCGGCATCGTGGTGATGCTCGCCTCGTATCTCTGGTATCGTTATTACGCTGGAGACGTCACACTCAAAGGAGACATCTGACTATGACGGACCGACCATCGATACTCGTCCCGATTCGCGTGCTGGAAGGCGAATCAGTTCCTGAAGGGGTCCCCGAACTCCTCGCGCACGCTCACGTCGTCATGCTGGGATATCACGTCATCCCGGAGCAAACGGCGCCCGGACAGGCGCAGATGCAGTTCGAGGACCGAGCCACGGAACGACTCGACGAGTACGAGACGATGTTCGAAGCGGCGGGCGCTACCGTCGAGCGGCGACTCGTGTTTACCCACGACGGCCAGAAGACCATCGACCGGATGACGGCCGAGCACGACTGTATGGCCGTGCTCGTTCCGAACGCCACCGGGGCGGTCGAGGACGTGCTCGTCGCTGTTCGTGGTGCCGTGGGAATCGACCGCCTCGCCCGCGTCGTCGCAGGCCTGTTCGGGGAGACGGACGCGTCGGTGACGCTGTACCACATCGCAGAGGACGAGGAAACGGACGAGGACGTCGGGACACTCCTGGAGGGGATGGTGAATCGACTGAAGGACCAGGGCGTGGACGCCTCGAGGATCGAAACGCGCATCGACCGCGACCGGGAGGCACTCGATGCGATCACCGAGACGGCCGACACGTTCGACACCGTCGTCATGGGCGAAACTGACCCGTCTTTAGCGACGTTCGTCTTCGGTATGCCAGCCGATCAGGTCGCCGACCGATTTCTCGGCCCTGTTTTTGTCGTGCAGCGCGACCCCACCCCCAATGAGGACGAAGAGTGAGGTCATATCATACATCGGCCTGCCGAGACCGCAGACCAGCGCTCGAGGAATCCACTTACGCGACCTCGGTTCGACCGTGGGGAACCGGAGTGGACGTCTGTTATCGAATAGTTACTCTCGAATCCCTCGGTACAGCGTGTATAAGACGAACACAGCGAGGTACGCAACCGCGAGGGCCTCAGTGACGACCGACCGGTCGAGCACGACGATTAGCCCGATGACGAGCGGCCCGACGAGCAGAAGCGAGTCGAAGACCCGGTCATCCGCACCGGCCTCGAACACGTAGGAAACAACCGGGAGGTCACGCAATTTCATTGGTAGAGGCCTCCGCGCTTGAAGATTGTTCGGAGCATCACGAGGACCGGGATGATTTCGAGCCGCCCGATCCACATGTGGAAGAGGAACGCGACCTTCCCCACCACGGGCAGTGACTCAGGCCCCGTAATCCCCGACGAGAGCCCCACGTTCCCTTGGGCACTCGCGACTTCGAACACGACGTTGGCGAGTGAGTACTCCCCGGACGGAAGCGTGAGCAGCAACATGAAGGTGCCGACGACCAGGAACGTTATCCAGAGGACGACGATAATCGCCGCCTCCATAAATTCGCGACTCGCCTCTTCCTCGTTCAGTCGGCGGCCGTTGATTTCCAGTCGCCGGACCGCGGTCTCGGGGTAGAACACGTCCGCGATTTGATGGCGAATCCCTTTCGCGAGCGTCAGGCCCCGGATGAGTTTGATACCGCCCGCGGTCGACCCAGCTGCTCCACCGACGAGCATCCCGAACGTCACCGTGAGCTGGGCGTACGACGGCCACCGGCCGAGCGCGACGTTCGTCGCGTCGACGGCCGTCTGGAACCCGGTACAGGTCGCCGCCGAAACGAACTGGAACAGACCGTATCGGAGGGCGGCAAAAGGCGTCCCGTAGGGACCGGCGTAGTACAGGAAACTCCACAGCAACGCCGACCCGATGCCCATATAGCCGAACACCCACCGCGTCTGGAGGTCAGAGTAGAAGTTCCGGAGGTCGCCCCGCAGAATGAGGTAGTGCACCGGGAAGGCGATACTGCCCAACAGCATAATCGGAATCAACACGAAATCGATTGCGACGCTGTCGTAGGTCGCAATCGAGTTGTCCGTGATAGAGAACCCGCCGGTCGCGAGCCCCGTCATGCCGTGGTTGATCGCTCCCCAGATCGGCATACCCGCGAGCCACAGCGCGAGGATCGAGACGAACGTGAACAGGATGAATATCCACCAGATCGTCCGAACCGTCGAAACGATGCTCGGATGAATCTTCTCCGAGCGTGCCTCACTCTCGTAGAGGGTTAGCGAACCACTGCCGGGCCGTGAGAGAATCGCCGTCGTCAAGACGATCACACCGACCCCGCCGACCCACTCGGTGAACGTCCGCCACCACTGGAGCGTACGCGGGAGCACCTCCTCGTTGTCGGTCATCGTGAGCCCCGTTCCGGTGAAGCCACTCATGCTCTCGAAGATGGCGTTGAGCGGTTCGGTGAACGCTGCCAGTGTCGCCGTCTGGGCGGGCGTTGAGATTCCTGGCACCCCGAGCTGAACGCTCCAAGCGATTAAGAGGAACGGCAGCGAACCGAAGATTCCCACGGAAAACCATCCCGATGCGGCGACTATCATTCCGTGGAACCGACCCGGGGCTTCCGCCTCCCGGAATCGCCGATTGAGCATCCATCCGATTCCCAGCGGGATGAGGGCCGAGACGAGCAACGCCGGGAGCGCGAAAAACTCTCCCCAGACGACCGGAACGACGAGCGAGACGAGCATCAGCCCACCAAGTGCCTCCAGGATGCGACCGAGGTCCCGTCCGACAGTTTCGACAGAGCCGTTCATATGTTGCCTGTAGTGGCGATCAGATTGGTTGCAGTTATCTCAGCACTCGACATGGTCAGCTCACTCCCCACGGTCTTCGTAGTGGCCGAAGATGTCGGTAATCTCCGGATCAGCACCGACGCCGGAATACACAGTCAACAGGTCGCCTTCCGTGATCGTCGTATCACCCTGTGGCGTGATCGGGTGCGAGTTTCTATCGCGTTCGATTGCGACGACCAGCATATCGTCGGGGAGAACCCCCGACTGTGCGGCTTCCTGAAGCGTCTTCCCCGCGATTGGAGCCTCCTCAGTGACCGTAATCTCGAACACTTCGGCCTCGTCGCCGATGCGCATGTAGTCGACAATCGCTGGCCGCGCCACGGCACGGTACAGATACTCGGCGATGAGTTGCTGAGGATTCTGCATCGTATTCACGCCAATCTGCTCGAACAGCCCCATATGCTCGGGATTATGGACGACCGAAAGGATTGCTGGCACCTCGAACTCCTTTGCGAGGAGGCAGGTCATCACGTTCGTCGCGTCCTGGTCGGTCGTCGAGATGAGCGCATCGGCCCGTTCAGCGCCGGCGTCGCTCAGCGTATCCTTCGTGGTCGCGTCGGCGTGCAGGACCAAACAGTCGAACGCATCGGCGGCTCGGTTCGCTCTGAGTTCATCGCGTTCGATGACGACGACCTCGTTCCCGGACTCGGTCGCGATATCGATGAGCGGCGTCCCAATATCGCCGGCGCCGATGATAATGATGTACATGCGAATTACACCTCCAGTCTCCGCAGCAGGGCTTGACGAACTGACATCGGCGATTCCTCCGGACCGCGCGCCATCACGACGGTTCGATTCACTCCTGCACCGACGGTCTCCGGGAGCGACCCGAACACCGCCTGGGAAATCGCCCCGGACCGGGTCGCCCCGACACAGATTGTATCGTACTCTCCAGCAGCGTCGATGATGGCCTGTTCGGTATTCTCAGCAACTCTAATCTCGGTATCGTACGACATGTATTGAATTCCAGCGCGTTCGGCTAACTCCTCGATTACAGCTTCACCACGCTCGGTGGGAGTGGTATCCTCGTCGGACTCGGTCTCCGGGGGCTGGACGTTGAGCAACGTCAGCGACGCGTCGTCGGCCGCGGAAACGAATTCGGCCGCCCGACGTGCCGCAACCGGCGCGTGTGGACCTTTTCCGGCGAGGACCATGATATCTCCCTCGCCGCGTCCGCCCTCTGGGCCGAGTTTCACTAGCGTCGCGTCACACGGGGCCCGTCCGACGACAGGGTCGATGGTCGAACCGAGGACGTGTTCGCGCCGACTGCGAGTGCCCTGCCAGCCGAGGAGGACGTGATTCGCGTTCTCTTCCTCGATGACGTCCAGAATGACGGACCCGGCATTCCGACCCACGATTGCTCGCGTCTGGAGGCCGATGTCGAGGTCGGCGGCGATGTCGCGAGCAGAGTGTAGCAACTCCTGCTGTCGTTCGACTCGCTCCTCCTCGAACGTGAGGTCCTGGGAGAGCGAGGTCTGGTGGGGGACCTCGATGACGTTCACGGCAATGACTTCGGCCTGTTCGTCTTCGTGGGCGTGGGCGCTGGCGGCAGCCATTCGAAGGAGGTCCTGTTCGGTCTCCGGGTTCGCAACCGGGACCACCACGCTATAGCGGCCTTCGCCGTTCGCCATCGCGGTCGGCTCGGGGGCAATCGCTTCGCCGACGAGACTCTCGCTCAGCGCGCGGTCGCGCGCGTACACGTAGTACCAAACGATACCGAAGACGACGAGAACCGTCCCGATTGTCCCGACCGGCGTCGGAGTAACCGGAAGAGCGAGGTCGATTGGCCCGGCCGAGAGGACCGTCGGGACGAAATCGACCGACATCTGCACGAGGACGGCCAGACAGGCCAGCATCCCGACGATTGGAACGACCGGATACAGGGCTGACGGAATCTGGAAGGCCGGTTCGTAGGCCTCCGGATTCGCTCGGCGCAGGACGACGACAGTAACGTGAACGAGGGCGTACGTCACGAGGTACATGAAACTCGCCACCTCGGCGAGCGTGCCGATTCCGACGCCGATGGCAATCAGAACGAGGGTGATGACGCCGGTCGCCGTGATTGCCCGGTAGGGCGTTCGGAACCGCTCGTGAACCTCGTTGAGCCAGTTGACGAGAATTCGGTCCCGTCCCATCGCGAAGTTGACGCGGGCGGCCGACAGGATGCTCGCGTTCGCACTGGAGACCGTCGCGAGAACCGCCCCGACAATCATCGCAAGCGCCCCAAGCGAGCCCATAAACTCGGTCGCCACGTCGGCCACCGGAACCTCGGAGGCGGCCAGCAAATCAATCGACAGCGTCCCGGTGGAGACGAACATCACGCCGACGTACATCAGCGTCGGCGTCACCACCGACGCAATCATCGCGAGCGGGAGATTTCTGCTCGGGTTCTTGATTTCCTCGGCGCTGGTCGCAATCACCTCGAACCCGATGAACGTCACGTAGACCGTCCCGATTGTCGCTGCGACGGCAGGCCAGCCGTTCGGATTGAACTCTCCGATGGTCGGGCCACTGAGGATTCCGAGTCCGAGGAACGCAACGATGAGGCCCACGAGCGTCAGGACGATGACGTTCTGCAGCGACCCCGTCTCTTTGACACCGTAGTAGTTGACACCGGTCAACAGGGCCGCCATCACGAGCGCAGCGACGGTAATCCCGATTTGACCCCAGCCAGCGAGGAAGCCGATGTACTGCCCGAGACCCGGGAGGAGATACTGGCCGAAGCCAATCATGTAGAAGGCCGAGGCGAACGTCAGGCCAGCCCACATCCCCCAGCCGACGATACTCCCGAAGAACGGGCCAAGCGCCCGATTGACGTAGTAGTAGCTGCCGCCAGCTTTCGGCATCCCAGTCGCCAGTTCCGAGAGGGAAAGCGCGGCTAGCAACGACACGATACCCCCGGCGAAGAACGAAATCATGCTGGCAGGACCGGCTTGCTGGGAAGCGATGCTGGGGAGGACGAAAATCCCCGCCCCAATCATCGTTCCCAGGCCTATCGTGTAGGCTTCGAGGAAGCCGAGGTCGCGGGCCAGTTCTTGGTCCGTTTCACTCATCGTAGACCACCGTTGTCGTTGTGGGCGTCACTCCGTGCGTGCATATTCGAAGTACATCGACCGTCATTCGTTTCCGTCCTCTTCTGGAAGTGCGATGACCGGCCTGTCTGCGTCCGTAACCAGTTTGAGGGCTGTGTCTCCGGACAAGAACTGGACGAGCCGGTTCCCGCCTCGGGGCCGAAACGCGATAGCGCTGGCTCCCACGTCTGCTGCGACATCGATGATGGCCTCGACCACGTCTCTCCGATAGGCGATTTCCTCATCCGCCCCCGGGATGAAGCCTCGAAACGCAGCAAATGCGTCCGCGGCGCGTTGTTCGGCCTGTTCGAGAGGCATCTTGTCGGGAACACCTTCACCCTTTTCGATGACGTGAACGACAGTTACTTGGTCGTATTCGTACGCGTCGAGGATGCGTGCTGTCTCTCTCGCGTCTTCCTCGTTCGCGACCGGGACGACGAGATGACTCGTTAGTGATTCAGACATGATTTATTCCTCCGTCTCAGTATCGACGTCGTCACTACCGCAATTCGGACAGACGTCTACCTCACGGTCGAACGTTCGTCCGCAGGTTTCGCACCGAGCCGCCGCCGTGTTATCGACGTCCCCGAGATACACCCAATGTAGCGATTCCGTCCCATCAAGTTGCGGTTCACGACGAACGTGGTACAGAGAGGTGATATCGGTATTCACACCAGAGTCATCCGGGTCCGGAGGATGCATTCGCACGAGTGCGTACGCTCCGTGGGTTTCGATTTCGAGGATTTCGCCGGCAGCGTTCGCTTCGATTTCCGTTTCGATTGGCGTTCGAAGCGATTCGACGCGCCCCTCGATGTACGAAAGGAGCGATTTCAATTCGGGGAGCTCTAACGCATCGATTCGCTGAAGCAGCGTCTCGGGGAGTCCGTCCGGTGGCGTCGGATCTTCATCCGTGTCACCCATGGTCGTACCTCCGTCTCGGGGACGCATCTGAGCCATCCGATTCGGGGGGCGCTCCATTCGAGAAGTGTAACGCAGACAGTTCTGAGACAGCCGATTTGAGGACAGCAAGCCAGTGAATTGGCGCATTCTCTGGGTCGTTCAGGGAATCCGCGTTGGTCGCTGACGCGACGTGAGTGAACATCATATAAGGGCGCATACTACGGAACGATAAATAGCTACCGTTTTTTCAAACGATTCAGTAACTGCTAGCCCAAATACAATCGAATCGTTTGGTAGCTTTGTCAGGGCGTCTACACCAGATTGAGCGGTGTTTCAGTAGACTGGCTTTCGGTTAGTTGAGACAGTCGAGCCGGAAGTCAAACAGATACGTAACGACAACTTAAAAGTCCCTACGGAGCTAATTTCAGCCTATAAATATGCCCCTTCAGATCGATACGGTCGACGAGCAGATTCTGTACTATCTGACCAAAGAAGCCCGACACACGTCCGCACCGGATATCGCGGAGAAAGTCGATGTCTCAGCACCGACAGTCCGAAATCGGATTCGACGGCTCGAAGAGGAGGGTGTGATCCGGGGATACCACGCCGATATTAATTATCAGAACGTCGGCGGACGACTGACCAACCACTACGTCTGCAGTACGGGAAACCGTGACCGGGAGGAGATGGCTCAGCGCATCCTCGATGTTCCGGGGGTCATTAACGTCCGGGAGATAATGTCCGGGAAAGGTGACCTCCGAATTACGGTCGTCGGGACGGACACCGACGACCTCACACGAATTGCCCAAGGAATCATCTCGCTCGGTATCGAAATCGACGACGAGGACCTGATCCACCGGGAGTATTTCCGTCCCTACGCCCCATTCGGACCTCGGGACAAAGAGGTGGCCTCACCAGTCACCGGAGTCGCAGGTCTCGCTGGCGACGCCGATGTGGTTGAAGTTATCGTCAGAGAGAAAGCACCCATCGCCGGGAAGACGCTCCAAGAAGCGAACGAGGACGGTCTCGTCCCCTCCGACGTACTGGTCGTCCGAATCAATCGTGATGCGGGGACGATAACGCCGACAGGGGAGACATTGATAAAGGAGAACGATTTCGTCACGATTCATTCGCGGTCGGGTGTCACTGAGGAAACGCTCCAAGTATTTACGGGGGAATAAACACACATTCCGACCGCGCGTTTTATAAGGGTTTATCGTTTTTTGTAGAACACACGTGAACGACGTTCCGATTTTCACTCCGACACTATTTGTCGAGGGATCGTTCGGACACAACTCTAGTGCTGAGTTTTCCACACAATAATGGGGAAACAGCTAGAACGTGACTTAGGACTTCCAGCAGTGACGGCTATCAGTATCGGTGCGATGGTCGGCAGCGGCATCTTTATTCTGCCGGGGTTAGCCATGAAGATGGCCGGACCGGCAGTCGTGTTTGCGTACTTTCTAGCTGGCGTACTGGTGTTGCCAGCGGCGCTGAGCAAATCCGAAATGGCGACAGCGATGCCCGAAGCCGGAGGAACCTATCTGTACATCGAACGGGCGATGGGTCCATTGTTCGGGACAATCGCCGGTGTCGGGACGTGGTTTTCGTTGACGTTTAAAGGGGCGCTCGCGCTGGTCGGCGGTGCGCCGTATCTGGTGTTGTTGTTCGACCTGCCGGTGACACCAGTCGCGCTGACGGTTGCGGCCTTGCTGATCGTTTTGAACATCGTCGGTGCGAAACAGACCGGACGGATGCAAATTGCCATCGTGGCCGTCATGCTGGCCGTGATGGTCTGGTTCATCGTTGTCGGGGCACCGGGCGTCGAAAATGCCCGGTTTGAGGGGTTTTTTGACAGCGGATTCGAAGGAATCCTGGGCGCTACTGGATTCGTGTTCGTCTCTTACGCTGGCGTTACCAAAATCGCCAGTGTCGCCGAAGAGGTAGAGAATCCAGACCGGAATCTCCCGCTAGGCATCCTCGGGTCACTTATCATCACGGCTGGCATCTACGTCGCTATCGTCACCGTGATGGTCGGAGTCGCAGACGAGGCGGCACTCACGAACACGGAGACGCCGATGCAGGTCGCAGCCAGTACTGCCCTGCCCACGGTCGGCGTCGCGGCCGTCGTAGTGGCGGCCTTACTCGCCTTGATAAGCACTGCTAACGCAGGAATTCTCTCCTCGTCGCGATACCCCTTCGCGATGAGTCGTGACGGACTTGCCCCAGACATCTTCGAGAACGTCAGCGACCGATTCGAGACGCCAGTCAACGCGATCACTATCACTGGCGGGGTATTGCTCCTTCTCATCGCGTTTGTTCCTATCGACGACATCGCCAAACTCGCCAGCGCGTTCAAGATTCTGGTGTTCATCCTGATCAACGTCGCACTGATCGCCTTCCGTCAGGGTTCTATAGAGGCGTACGACCCCAGTTTCGAGTCCCCGCTGTACCCTGTTCCCCAGTTAGTTGGGATTGTCGGCGGGGTCGTCCTGCTCCGATACATCGGATTCGTTCCGCTGGTCGGAGCCGTCGTCATCACGATTGGTTCGATGATGTGGTACTACGTGTTCGTCTACCGCCGAGGAGGGGTCGCTCGCGAGGGAGCGATGACTGACGCCCTCCGTCGGAGTGTCGGTCGAGACGTGGTCGAACAAACAGAGTCCGAGGTCAAAACCGACAGCCACGAGGTCTTGGTGGCGGTTACCGAGCGGACGACATCTGCTGTCGAACGTTCTCTAATCGACCTTGCGACGGACGTAGCGCGCACCCGAGAGGGAGGGGTTCGAGTCGCCCAGTTCGACGAGATACCCGACCAGACACCGCTCCCGCACTCAGCCTCGACCCTCACAGAGGCCGACCAAGCGTTCGAGGCGAGAATGGCCGACCGGGCAACCAATTCGAAGATACCGATTCGATACGGTGAGGTCGTCAGCCACGACACGCGACACGCCATCGTCAACTACGCTGCGGAAGTTGACGCCGACACCCTCATTATCGAACGGTCGCCTCGGTCGGGACCACTCTCGAGTAGCGATGCGGACTGGATCGAAGACCACGCATCCTGTGACGTAATCGAGGTCTCGAATTTCGACCACGACGCAGTCGAACGCATCGGTGTCGTTACCGACGAGGGGCCATTCGACCCAACGAAGGTTGCGTTGGCCGACGCACTTGCGACCGCAGTCGGTGCAACAATTACATTCTACTTCCCTGTCAGTAAGGATGTGCCCGAAAGCCGCCGGAACACCACCGACGATTACCTCTCAGAGTTGGTGGCACTTTGTGAATCCCCGGTCGAGACTCAGGTCCTCGAATCGAGCACCGAGGACACAATCGAGCTCGCGGCCAGCGACTCCGATGTCCTCGTCGTAAGCGGCGTTCAGCGCGACCTCGTAGACCGGCTGTTTAGCCGAGGAGCAGATCCCGTGACAGCCGGAACGGAACACGGGACGCTCATCGTCTATGGGGTGAGCCAGCCGGGACGTCTCCGCCGGGCCGTCGAACGACGACTGTTCTAAATCACTATCCGTACCTGTATTTGGAGTTGTTACTGCGCCAGCGAAGGGTGCGGGCGCACGGGGGCGGGAGAGTATCGATATCGACGAGAAGTAAACTCCCGCACCGTCTAGGACGATTAATTGGGATGCAGGTCGCAGACCTGCGCAAAGAGACGTTAGACACCGCTACTCTCGAATGTTGGCAGCACGAGCGGACGGCGACGCGGGTGACGGTTGACTGTCCAGGAGGACTAGACCGTACCCACCCACCCCACGTTTCCGTCGTATCGGGAGAGAGTGGATGGGGTATCTCGGAATGGCCGATGTCAATCCAATTGTAATTCTATTATTGGAGCAATTAGACAATTAGTCCATTCAGATAAATAATTGAACTATTTAGGCGCGCCACAGCTAACCACATCATAGATAGATTTAAGTACCTATGTTGAGAATATTCCGTCAAGCTAACTTCGTTTAGAATTGAAACGAATTTTATTTCGTTTCAACGGCTGGAACAGCAGCTCTCACTATGCTTTTCTTCAAACTTCGTTTACCGCGCGAATCGGTAAGCGAACGGTCCTCCTGGTGATTTTCCCTCGTCCTCGACTTCTCATTCATCTGCACCCCCATGATTGTAGATTACGACGGAAACGTGGGGTGTGTGGGTTCGAATATTCTTCACCCTTGCTTCTCCTCTACCGCCCCACCGTCATCTAACTTCTCGTCGCACGTCGGAAACCCGGTTAACACGCCTCTCATCTCATACCCGCGTATTCATGCATCTAACCCTCGAATTCGACGTAAATACGTCGGAAATGTGGGGTGGTTCTGTCCACTAGGTTTATATGCCTTCCAATCACACCGTGTTACAATAAATGACATCCGACCCTTCGACCAGCTCCGTCGACGACCCGCTCTTTGACTCCGGGCATCGAATCTTCTCGAACAAGGACCTCCTGAAGACCGGTCACGTCCCAGAAGCCGACCGGATTGTCGGTCGCGACGAAGAGATCTCTAAATTGGCGAAACGTCTGAACGGGGCAGTTCACGGATACTCTCCCGAGAACGTGATGATCTACGGCAAGACTGGGACCGGAAAGTCGCTCGTTTCGAGGCACGTCTGCCAGCGTGCTCAAAACGCAACCGAGGCGGATGTCGATATCGGGACTGCGTACATCGACTGTGCGGAAGACGACACGGAAACACAGGCAATCTCTTCGCTTGCCGCAAAACTGAACGACGAGTCCGTCACCGACACTACCGTCCCACACACCGGGCTCAGCACGTCCAAGTATTACAAACTCCTCTGGAGGGTACTCGATGCACAATTTGACTCGGTTATTATCATCCTCGACGAGATCGACCTAATGAACGACGACAGTGTTCTGATGAAACTCTCGCGAGCCGAGGAAGCCGGGAAAATCGACTGTAGCATCGGCGTTATCGCTATCAGCAACAAGATTCAGTACGTCAACAACCTGAACGAACGAGTTAAGAGTAGCTTCCAGCACAAGGAACTGTTCTTTAAACCGTACGACGCGAACCAACTCCGCGAGATTATGTTCAATCGGGAAGACGCCTTCCAAGATGGCGTCCTCTCGGAGGATGTCATCCCGCTTTCCGCTGCGTTTGCCGCCCAAGAGCACGGCGACGCCCGCCGAGCAATCGATATTCTTCGTCACGCTGGTGAGGTCGCGTACGAGGATGATGCAGAGAAAGTCCGAGAAGAACACGTGCGGCAGGCCCAACAACACGCAGAAAAGGACCGGTTCCGCGAACTCGTGAACGGCGCGCCCACGCAGGCAAAGGCCGCACTACTCGCGCTAACCGAACTCAGCGTCAATACAAACGACGATGCGTTCCTCACGAGCCGCGTGTACGACCAATACGAGCGAATTTGTGCACATCTCGACATGGATACACTCTCAGTCCGACGATTCCGAGACATCGTGAAGGAACAAGCGTTTCTCGGTGTCATCGAAATCGAGAAGATCAACAAAGGCAGCGCGGGCGGTATACATCTCCAAAATCGACTTATCGAAGACCCGCAGGTCGTTCGCGAAACTATTCTCGAAGACGGTCGGATGCAAGATTGGGCGAACGATTGACATCCTCCCCGCCCTAAAGGGCGAGGATTCCCGAGCGTTGGGATATTAAGGTTTGCAACCCGCCTGTTCGCCCGGTGCGAAACGCCCCGAGGTTTGGTTGAACAGGTAGGCTACTGGTCGTGCCAAACGACCGTTACTTATATCCCCCGTAGGAGGATTCTGAGTTATCTTTCTCCGAATGTTCACCGCACCATTCACGTCCGCGTTCATCGTCGCACCGCACGACTCGCAGACGTACAACCCGCGCTCCACGCGGTTCGCGTCACGCTTCCGACCACAGCACGAACACGTCTTGCTCGTGTCGCGCTCGCTCGTGCGGTTAACGAGAATACCGTGTTCCTCCGCCTTGTATTCGAGCAACGTGGTGAATCGGTCAAACTCCCATCCGTGGAGTTTCTTGTTGCCACGCCCACCCCAATTTCGAGACTCGCCGTTTTCGTCCTCTCGAATCTTGCTCAAGTCGCCGATGGCGATGCGACCGACCTTGTGGGCGATGCACTGCTCAACGATGTGTTTGGCGAGCGCGTGCAGGAAGTGGTCTTTCCGTCGAGACAACTTCTGTCGAGAGCGTAGCGCACGCTTCGACGGCCCGTTCTCGCCTTCCGTCTTGTACTCGTCTCGCGTGAGGTAGTGCTTGTCTTGCTTCAGTACGTTCCCCGGATACAACTCAGCGTCACCATCATCGTAAGCGATGGCGAGGTAGTTGCTGATGCCGAGGTCAATTCCAGCGGTGTTGTCACCGGGAGCGTCCTCGACGGGAATATCGACCTTACAGACGAGATGGAGTTCCCAACGGTCGCCGTTCCACACGGCTCTGACCTGTTGGATGTTTTTCACGGCCACATCCGGTCGCGTCTCGTATTCTACGAGAATGAAGTCTGAACGGTGTTGTTTGAGGTTGAAGCCTTTGATAAATTCTCCGCTTTTCAGCTGGCCCATACGACGGAAACCCGGGGTGAGGGGGAAGGAAACGTCGGAAACATGGGGCCAAGATTACGACGGAAACAAGGGGTGGGATGGAGATGACGGGACGGAAACAAAGGGTACGACGGAAACGATGGAGACGACGATGACGGTGGAGACGACGGAAACGA
>NZ_ML974136.1:0-76308 GCF_004143485.2 Halorussus amylolyticus
GGCGGGGGGGGGGGGGGGGGGGGGGGGGGGGGGGCGCCCCGCCCCCCCCCCCGGCCGTTCCGGGCGTGCGACTGACAGGGCTTCAAATCCAGTCCGACAGGCCTCTCCGACCGCAGTTTGTTCGCGCCGCTACGCAGCGCTCACAGTATTGCGGTCGGAGAAACGCCGGGACAGGGATTTGAACCCTGAACCCCGTAAGGGGACACGCTTTCCAGGCGTGCGCTTTGCCATTCGGCCATCCCGGCCCGCGCGAAGATAGTCGCGTCCGGCGTTTAAGTCCTTCCCTTCGACTCGAACAGCACGGAATCACCGACGTACGACAGGCCGGTCGCACCGACGGCGACCCCGACGGCGACCCCGGCCTTGACTCCGAGGTCGTACCGGTAGCCCGTCCAGAGTTCGTACCCCTGCAGGAGGACCAGAAACGCGAGGACGCCGATGACGCCCCACAGAACGCTGGCCTTCACTCGCGGTCGCACGTCACTCGCTGGAGGCGATGGCCTCGATTTCGACGCCGATGCCCTTCGGGAGGTTGCCGACCTCGAACGCGCTTCGGGCGGGCGGATTGTCCTGGAAGTACTCCTTGTAGGCGTCGTTCATCTCGTCGAAGTCGTCGATGTCGCCCATGAACACGGTGACCTTCAGCACGTCCTGCATCGTCAGGCCCTCCTCTTCGAGGATTGCCTTGATGTTTTCGAGGCTCTGGCGGGTCTGGACCGCGATGGGTTCGTCGTCGAGCAGGTCGCCGTCCGGGGTCAGCGGAATCTGACCCGCGGTGAAGACGAGGTCGCCGTTCGTCGTGCCCTGACTGTACGCCCCGACCGCGGAAGGGGCGTCCTGCGTGCTGATAATTCGCTTCATACCACGTTGCTTCGCGCCCTGTCACTTAAACCTACGCGAGTACCGCCGTCGCTCTCGCGCTACGCCAGCACGTCCACGTCGAACCCCTCCTCGCGGAGCGCCGCCAGCAACGACTCGACGTGGTCGAGGCCGCGAGTCTCGATGTCCAACTCCACTTCGGCGGCGTTCATCGCGATGTCCTTCGAGGTGCGGTCGTGCTGGATGGCGTAGATGTTCGCGCGCTGGTCGGAGAGGACCGTGAGCAGGTCGTCGAGCGCGCCGGGTCGGTCCTTGAGGACGGTCCGAATCTTGACGTACCGCCCGGTCTCGACCAGTCCCCGCATCACGACCGTCGTGAGGGTGTTCATGTCGATGTTGCCGCCCGACAGCACCGGGACGATGACTTCGCCCTCGTCGTACTCGATGGCTCCCGACAGCAGGGCGGCGAGCGACACCCCGGCCGCGCCCTCCACGAGCGTCTTCGCGCGTTCGAGCAGGTGCGTGACCGCAATCGCAATCTCGGAGTCCGAGACCGTGACCACCTCGTCCACGCGCTCCTCGATGACTTCGAACGTCTGCTCGCCGACGCTCCGGGTCGCGATGCCGTCCGCGATGGTGTCCACCCGGTCGAGGGTGTGAACCGAGCCTTTCTGCAGCGAGGTGGCGACGCTGGAGGCTCCTTCGGCCTGCACGCCGACGATTCGTGCGTCGGGCTTCTGCTCCTTGATTGCGGTCGCGACGCCCGAAATCAGGCCGCCGCCGCCGATGGGGACGATGACGGTGTCGAGTTCGGGCAGGTCTTCGAGGATTTCGAGGCCGATGGTGCCCTGACCGGCCATCACCATCTCGTCGTCGAAGGCGTGGACGTAGGTTCGGCCCTCCTCGGCCTCGATTTCGTGGGCCTTCCTCGACGCCTCGTCGTAGTCCTCGCCGTGGAGGACCACGGTCGCGCCGTAGCTACGGGTCGCCTGCACCTTCGAGATGGGGGCGTTCTCGGGCATCACGATTTTCGAATCGACGCCGCTTCGGGTAGCCGCCAGCGCGACTCCTTGGGCGTGGTTGCCCGCGCTGGCGGTCACGACTCCGGCGGCGCGTTCGTCTTCAGAGAGCGTCTCGATGCGGTTGGTCGCGCCCCGAATCTTGAACGACCCGGTGCGCTGGAACGTTTCGAGTTTGAGGTGGACCTCCGCGCCCGTCATGTCCGAGAAGGTGTGAGAGTAGTCGAGCGGCGTGCGCCGCGAGGTCTCGGACACCCGGACTCGGGCGTCGAGAACGTCCGCGAGTTCGAGCATACGAGACCTACGTCCTCACGCGTCTTTAACACTTTATAACAGTTCGGAGCGACCGATAGCCCTGCCGCTCTCAGTTGTGAGTACCAAAGGGGGGAATGTGGAACGTAGGCGCGAAGCGTGTGACGCGCAATTGGAGTATGTCACGCATGGGACTTAAATCCTCGGTGGGCGGAGCGAAAGTGAAATCGCACGACTGCGGCGGGAAAGGCCTCGCGTCAGACGGGCGGCACACACCGTGTCTGACGCTACCGTGATACGTCACCTCTCGGGTCGCACGTCCGAACGGTCACCCCGCGCTCCCGGACGACTCGCCGAACTCGCTCGGCGAACGACCCCGTTCCCGGCCACTCCGCGTCGGCACCGAGCGAGTCGGGGTCGCCGACGTACACCTCGACCTCGTCCGCGTTTTCGGCCCGGACTTTCGCGTCCTCGCGCGGCACCGAAACCCGGACGTACAGTCCCGAATCCACGCCCTCGTAGGCGTCGAGCGCCGCCACGTCGGGCGTGCGAAGGATGCGTCCCGAGACCGACCCGCCGGGCGCGAGCGTCGGGTACTCGCCTTCGATGCGGTGGAGACCGTCGAGAATCGCGTCGTCGCCGAACTCGAACTCCGAGACGATTCGGGCGACCTGTGCGGGGTCGGTCAGCGTGCCGTAGACGAACGCGTCCATCGAGCGTCTTCTGCTCGCTCAGTCACTTCGTTCCTTCGCTCGTGAGTCTCCTCTCGGCTTCCGTCGCTCGGAAACGAGCAATCCCGTCGGATTTCCGTACACTCAAACCGCTTTGGCCCCTCGAACGAACCGAATGGCCGACGGACTCCGCGCTCGCCTGTTCGCCATCTGGCGGCGCGTCCTCTCGCTTTCGTGGCCCGTGATGGCCGAGCAGGTCCTCCGGACGATGATGCGGACCACCGACATCATCGTGACCGGCCTGTTCTCGCCCGCCGCGGTCGCGGCCATCGGTCTCGCGGACCTCTACGCTCGGCTTCCGCTCCGAATCGGTCTCGGTCTCGGCGGCGGCGCAATCGCGCTGTCGAGTCAGGATACGGGGAGCGACGCCACCGCCAACCGCGACGAGGCTATCACGCAGGCCATCGTCATCGGCGCGCTCTCGGGGATTCCGTTCATTCTGTTCGGCTTCTTCCTCGGCGAGACCGCGATTTCGATTCTCGGTGCGCCCGCCGAAGTCGCTCGAATGGGCGGCACCTACCTCGCGGTCATCTTCGCCACCGCGCCCGCGCGCCATGTCGCGCTCGTGGGCGCGCGGTCGTTGCAAGGGACGGGCGACACCCGAACGCCGATGTACATCAACGTCGTCTCGAACCTGCTCAACATCGGCGGGACGGTCGCGCTCGGTCTCGGAGTCGGTCCGTTTCCGCGCCTCCACATCGTCGGCGTCGGCATCGCCACCGCGTTCGGGAATCTGTTTACCGCGGTCGCGCTCCTCGCGGCCATCTACGGCGGATGGACGAAGGCGTCGTTCGCCCGCCCGAAGGACACTATCATCGCGCGCCAACTCCTCACCGTGAGCGCGCCCCGAATCGCCGAGGGTCTGGCCGCCACGATAGCGGAGTTTCCCTTCAACTCCATCCTCCTCGCGTTCGGCACCGACGTGAACGCCGCCTACCAAATCGGACGCCGGATGTACCAACAGGTCACGGGGCCGCTCTCGCGCGGGTACAGCGTGGCCTCCAGCGTGGTCGTCGGGCAGGCGCTCGGGTCGGGCGACCCTGACCGCGCCCGGTTCGAAGGCTGGGCGACCGGCGCGCTCGCGGTCATCACGGTCGGCGGGGTCGGCCTCGCCCTCTTTTTCGGTGCGGACTGGTTCGTCGGCTTCTTCACCGACGACTCGGCGACCCTCGACTACGCCGCCGACTTCGCGCGAGTGTACGGTCTCTCCGCGCCGTTCCTCGCGCTGTTCGTCGTCCTCTCGGGCGCGCTTCAGGGCGGGAGCGACACCCGAACCCCGTTCGTCGCCCGGACCACGGGGATGTTCGGCTTTCTCGTCGGCTTCTCGTGGCTCGTCGGGGTCCACCTCGGCTACGGCGTGCCGGGCGTCTACGCCGGCATCTTCTGCTACTACGTCTGGGCGCTGTTGGTGGTCGGCGCCGGATTCCGGTGGGGCGGATGGGCGGACCGGGCCGCGAAGATGATGGAAGAGCGCGGGAGCGTCGAGGAGGCGTAAAACCACTCACTGATTCCGGTCTCTCTGGAGTACCGGGGTCGCTTTCCCTTCACATGAATCGCGTCAGGATTCGGATGGCGTACCAACTCGCTCGTGCGAGATTGAGAACGACTTCCGAAGCCTTCGTGAGCCATGTGGGTACTCGCTTTGGAACTCTCTTCTTCATTCGGACCGCCGAGGTCATCAGTTGGTGTAGTGGGACAACCCCGGCAGTAAGTAGTCAATATCGACTACAGATAAAATTTCGCAAATTCAGACCGGTTCTGACCGTCTCGACTCCCGACAGAACCAAGGATTTATCAGAGTAGGCGATATAGTCGCATCTGTAGTTGGTGTAGTGGGGCACTGGCTCCCCAAAAGCCAGCGGAACTCTCTTCCGAAGTGACGAATATTACCCACGAGACTACCAGTGGCCGGTCTATCGAAACTGCTGGGAAGAACTGAGGCTGGAAAATCGTCGCGATTCTACCGCTCGCCAATCGGCACGAACTCCTGATTCTTCGGACCGATGTACTTCGCACGGGGCCGAATCAGCCGATTGTCGTCGTACTGCTCCAAGACGTGGCCGACCCATCCGCCGGACCGACTCATCGCGAAGATGGGGGTGTAGAGGTCGATGGGGATGCCCATCTGGTAGTACGTCGAGGCCGAGTAGAAGTCCACGTTGGGCGCGAGGCCCTTCTCCGACTTGACGTACTCCTCGATGGCGACCGACATCTCGTACCACTTCGTGTCGCCCGCGGCCTCGCCGAGTTCCTCGCTCTTCGCCCCGAGAATCTTCGCACGGGGGTCCTTGACGTTGTAGACTCGGTGGCCGAATCCGGCGACTCGACGGCCCTCGTCGAGGGCGGTCTCGACCCACTCGGTCGGCTCCATGTCGCTGTCGTCTATCTCCTTGAGCATCCGCATCACGTTGGCGTTCGCGCCGCCGTGGAGCGACCCGGCGAGCGTGCCGACGGCGCTCGTGACCGCGCTGTAGATGTCCGAGAGCGTCGAGGACGTGACCATCGAGGAGAACGTCGATGCGTTCAGGCCGTGGTCGGCGTGGAGCACCAGCGCCATGTCGAACGTCTCGGCCAGCACGTCGTCGGGTTCCTCGTCGTTGAGCATATAGAGGAAGTTCTCGGCGTGGGTGAGGTCCTCGCGGGGTTCGACCGGGTCGTTGCCGTTCCGGATGCGCTTGAACGCCGCCACCGCCGTCGGCATCTTCGCGGTGATGCGTCGTCCCTTCCGGAGATTTGCCTCGCGGTCGGTGGGGTCTGCGTCGGCGTCGGGGTCGCTGGCCGACAGCATCGAGGTGGCGGTTCGGACCGCCGCCATCGGCTCCTCGTCGGCCTCCGCGAGTCGGCGCACGGTCGCGAGCGTCGCGTCGTCGAGGTCGCGCTCGCTCGACATCGCGTCGGCGAACGTCGCGAGTTCGTCCTCGTCGGGGAGATTGCCGTGCCAGAGCAGGTACAGCACCTCCTCGTAACTCGCGTCTCTGGCGAGGTCCTCGATGTCGTACCCTCGATAGACCAGTCGCCCTTCGTCGCCGTCGATGTAGCTCAGACCCGACTCAGCGACGACGACGCCCTCTAACCCTTTCTTGACCTCGTCTGACATACTCTAATCCTTCTCGGTATGTCGGGAAAAGGATTATCTTTCGTTTCTATTTTCTAACGTCCCGCTCGCCGCCGCGAACGTTTTTATCGAATCGCGTACAACGTCAGGACATGGACCCGACGGGGGGCGACGTCGAGTACGAACCGGTCAGCGTCAAGGCGGTGTTGGCCGAGATGAAAGACACCGCGGAACTGCTCATCGACCTCTCGTTCTCGGCGGTCCTCCACGGGAGCGACGACGTGGCCCGCGAGGTGCTCGACCTCGAAGCCCGGATGGACGTGCTTCAGCTTCAGGCCCGGATGAGCCTCCTGATGGCGGCCCGAAGCCCCGAGGACGCCGAACAGCTCGCTCCCGTCCTCGGCGTGGTGGGCGCGGCCGAGAAGATTAGCGACGCCGCTGGCGACATCGCGAAGGTGATTCTGGAGGACATCGGCCTCCCCGACGCCATGCGGGCGGCGCTCCCCGAAGCGGTCGAGACGCTTGTCCGTGCGGAACTCGCGGCCGACTCCCCGCTCGCGGGCCGGACGCTGGCCGACCTGAATCTGGAGACCGACACCGGTGTCCGGGTCATCGCTATCCGCCGCGGGAGCGACTGGATTACGAACCCCGACCGCGACACGCGCCTCGAAGCGGGCGACACGACGCTCCTGCGCGGCGTCGAGGAGGGCGTCGCCGACGTGTACGAGCGCGCGACCGGCCACGCCTACGAACCGCCCGACCCGGTCGAACCAGATATCGAGGACCTCGAACGCGCCGTTGACTCCATCGTGCTGATGAAGAACATGAGCGAACTCGGCGTCGATTTGGCGTACGGGAGCGTCCTCTTCGACAGCGAGGACGTGGCCGAGGAGGTGGTCGAACTCGAAGCCGAGGTGGACGCGCTCCAGTCGCGATTCGAGGCGTGGACGCTCCGGGCGGCGGCCCGGGTCGAGGACCCCGTCTCGCTCCGCGGACTGGTCCACCTCGCGAACGCCACCGAGGTCATCAGCGACGCCGCGGTCGAAATCAGCGAGGGCGTCCTCCGCGGTCTCGGCACTCACCCCGTGGTCGAACAGGCAGTCAGGGAGAGCGACGAGGTCATCGTCCGCCGAACCGTCGTGCCCGGAAGCGAGTTCGACGGCGTGACCCTCGGCGACCGGCAAGTCAAAACCGAGACCGGAATGCGAGTCATCGCGGTCCGGCGGCCGGAAGATGGTGAGCGGAGCGAGCGCGAGTCCCGCCGGACGGGGTCCGACGGCGAGTGGATTATCCAACCCGGCCCGACCACGGAACTCCGGGGCGGCGACGTGTTCCTCGCGAAGGGAACCCGGTCCGGGGCGAAGCGACTCGCCGAACTCACGGGTGGCGATTCGGACGGGTGGGACGACTCGGACGAATGACTTCCCGACCGGAGACTCGACTCTCGGGAACTCAGTCGAGTTCCTGGGCGAGTCGGTACGCCGAAAACAGGGTCAGCACGGTCGTCGCCAGCGCACCGAGCGCGGTGGCGAGGACGAACGCCAGCCCCAGATAGTAGGGTATCGGTCGGTTCGCGCCCGGCAGGAACACGAAGAACGCCAGCACGCCCGCGGTAACGAGCAGGGCGAACGCGAAGCCGACGATTGCGTTCCGGCGGACGTTCAGCGCCGCGACGAAGTTCGCCCGCGGGCGCTCGGGGACGCTTTCGGACACGTCCGGAGGTTCGGAGCGGCGGATAAAAGGCGCGTCGGTTCGGCGCATCCGTGAGGTCGAGTGTCGGAAGTGTTGTTCGGTGTATCGCGCGAATGCTACCGAATTGGACAGGTGGCTAGCTACTCCTTGAGCCAATGAGGACCGCACCGCACCTCGGACCTCCCCAGCCTCCTGCGTTACTCACTCCGCTTCGCTCCGTTGCGTTACTCGTCCCTCGCGCGCGTTGCTCGCGCGCGCCGAATCGAAAAGTGTGAGACGGCAGACGCACGACGAGACGGCAGACGCACGTCGGCCTGTCAAACGGTCTTAGGCGTAGGCGTCCAAATCCTCGCCGAACGCGAGGAAGTAGCCCGTGCCAACCACGCCTACCACGGTCGCGAGTCCGAACGCGACCTCGGGCGCGAAGCCGTAAATCCACCCGCCGATGGCGGCGCTCGGGATGGTCACGGCGTTCCGGACGAGGTAGTACGACCCCACGACGCGGCCCCCGGCGTCCTTCTCGGCGGGACCGACGATGAGCGCCTTGTGGGCCGGAAGTCCAGCGAATCTGAGACCCGAGAACGCGAACAGCAGGCCGACCACGAGGGAGTTCGCGGGCGCGGCGATGAGCAGGACGGGGAAGACGGCGTACACAGCGAACCCGAGCGCGACCACGGGCTTGAGTCCGACGCGTCGGGCGAGCTTCGAGATGGGAATCATCACCAGCAGGGCGACCGCCATCTCGACCGCGAGCAGGACGCCGAACAGGGCTTCGGGACCGAGGTAGCCGACGACCGGTAGGGTGGCGTCCACCGCGAGGAAGTCGGTGACGACGATGACGAAGAAGACGTACACCATCCCGTTCGCGAATCGGACGAGCGTGTCGCCCACCAGCAGGGGCCGGAGGGGGTCGGGCATCCCCCGCAAGTCGGCGAGAATCTGGGCGACGCCCTCGAACGACTTGCCGAACGAGTCCTCGCTGGCGTCGTAGAGGACGTGCTGGACGACGGTCGCCAGCAGGCCGAACCCGGCCGCGACCGCCAGCACGTACCGGAACCCGAGTTCGAACTGGTAGGCCGCGATGAGACCCGCAGCGAGGAGCGGTCCGAGCAGGAACGCGGTCCGGCGGAACGTCTCGGTGCTGGCGAACCCGGTTGCGAGTTCGTCGGGCGGAACGCTCTGTTTCACGATGGCGAACGTCGCGCCGAGACCGAACGACTTCCACGCCTGGGCCAAGAACAGGCCGACGAAAATCCAGACCCACACCGGCAGTCCGGGAACGTCGAGGACGGGCGCGAGAACCCACAGCACGAAGCCGAGCGTCGAGGTCAGACCGAACGCGGTCAGCGCGGTTCGGGAGCCGACTCGGTCCGAAATCGCGCCGCCGGGATAGGGGTAGACCGCGCTGATGAGGTTCCCGACGCTCCCGTACAGACCGATAACGACGCTCGACGCACCGAGAAAGCTCAGATACTGGGGCATGTACCGCCCGGTCATCTGGAAGCCGAGGCTGAACGCGAACATCGCCACCGAGAGGACCAGCACGTCGCGTTCGAGCGCGAGAAACTGCCTGAACGCCGCCAGGGGGTCGGCTCGGTCTCGCCCGGTCGCCATGTGAGAGGGATTGGAGGGTACCGACAAAACTCTCGGGGATGCTCGCGTTTCACCTCGATTTCTACCCCGAGACCGAACCGCTAAAGGGGGTGTAGACGTCCATTATGCGCAATGAAGACGCTCGGAACGGCGAGTGCGGGTCCCGGCGAGTTCGACACGGGACGGTTGCAGGTGGGCGAGACCCGAGACGGGAGCGAGTTCGGTCTCCCGGTCGGGGTCCTGAACGGCGCGGACGACGGGCCGACGCTGTACGTCCAGGCGGTCAGCGACGGCGACGAACTCAACGGTCTCGGGGTCGTCCAGCGCGCGATTCCCCAGATTTCCCCGTCCGAACTCTCGGGGACGATTCTGGTGGTCGGCATCGTGAACTACCACGCGTTTCAGGTGGCCGAGCACCGCAACCCCATCGACGACACGAAGATGAATCGGACGTACCCCGGCGACGAGTCGGGCACGTCGAGCGAGCGCATCGCGGCCGCGACGTTCGAGGCGGCCTCGCGCGCCGACTACATCCTCGACCTCCATCAGGGCTCGACGAGCAAAATGCTGAACGAAGTCCGGGTCCGGTGTGGCCGCCGTCACCGACTCCACGACGAGTGTCTCGAACTCGCGAAGGTGTTCGACTGCGGTCACGTCCTCGACCAGAAGGGACCCGACGGCCAACTCGCCCGCGCGGGACCCGACGAGGGCATCCCGACCATCGACCCCGAACTCGGTGGCGCAATCGGCTGGGACGAGGAGAGCATCGAGTACGGCGTTCGGGGCGTGTTCAACGTCCTGCGCCACTACGGCTTCCTCGACGGCGAGGTAAATCCCGACTCGCAGACTCGCGCGACCGGCTTCGACCGCTACGGCTCGCCCGTGGGCGGACTCGCGGACTTCCGGAAAGACCTCGGCGACAGCGTCGAACCCGGCGACGTGTTGTTCGAAGTCACCGACCCGTTCGGCCAACTCAAGGCCGAAGTGACCGCCGACGACCCGGGTGTCTTCTGGCGGTCGCGCAGGCTCCCGCAGGTGGCGACCGGCGAGTACGTCTGCTCGGTCGGGACGGGCGTGGACGAGTACTGACCGATGCCCACCGACCTCACCTGCCCGGACTGCGGGGCGACCTACCGCGCCGCACCCGACGAACCGTGGCGGTGTGACTGCGGCCACCCGCTCGAATTCGCGACCCGGCCCCTGCCCGACCGTCCCGTCCCCGACTTCTCCGAACTCGACACCCGTCGGGGACTCTGGGCGTTCGAGGAGTTTCTGCCAATTAGCCCCGAAGTCACGCTCGGCGAGGGGTTCACGCCGCTTCAGGACGCCCCCGGGTGGGCGGACGGCGAAGGCGGCGTCCAGTTCAAATTGGAGTACGTCTTCCCCTCAGGGAGTTTCAAAGACCGGGGCGCGACCGCCACGCTCTCGCGGGCCGCCGAGTTGGGCGTCGGGAAAGTCGTTGAGGATTCGTCGGGCAACGCGGGCGCGGCCATCGCCCAGTATGCCGCCCGCGCCGGAATCGACGCCGACATCTACGTCCCGACGTCGGTCAAGAAGTCGAAACTCGCTGCCATCGAGCGCGTCGGCGCGAACCCCGTCCGAGTCGAAGGGACGCGCCAGGACGTGACCGACGCCTGCATCGAAGCCGTCGAGGCCGACGACCGGGACAGCTGGTACGCCAGCCACGCGTGGAACCCCGCCTTCTTCGCGGGCACCGCGACGTTCGCATTCGAGGTCGCGGCCCAGCGCGACTGGGCGGTCCCCGACGCCGTGGTTACTCCCTTGGGTCACGGCACCCTCTTTTTGGGTGCCTACCGGGGCTTTCGCGCGCTGAACGAGGCCGGGTGGACCGACCGGATGCCCCGCCTCCTCGGCGTGCAGGCCGCCGGGTACGCGCCGATTGCTGACGAACTGCACGGCGAGGGAGACGCCGGGCAAAACGACGTGGCCGACGGCATCCAGATTCTCGACCCCACTCGGAAGGACCAGATTCTGTCGGCCATCGACGCGACCGACGGCGACGCCATCGCGCTCGATGCCGACTCCGCGACGGAGGCGCTCGACCGCCTCCATCGCGGCGGTTTCTACGTCGAACCGACCTCCGCGGTCGCGCCCGCCGCGCTCGCGGAGTTCCGCGAGCGCGGCGTTCTCGACTCGGACGACGACGTGGTGGTTCCGCTCACAGGGAGTGGTCTCAAGTCGTGACGACCCGTTCAGCCGACTTCTGTCCGTACTGCGGAACCGAACTCGCACACCGGAAAATCGACGGACGTGACCGTCAGTACTGCGAGTCCTGCGAGCGCGTCGTCTGGCGCAACCCCGTACCGACCGCGGGGGTCGCAGTCGTCTCCGATGCGGGCGTCCTCCTGACTCGGCGCGCAATCGAACCCGGCGTCGGCGACTGGGCGGTCCCCGGCGGCCATCTCGAACTCGACGAGTCGCCCGCGGCGGCCGCGGTCCGGGAGCTCCGCGAGGAGACCGGCGTCCGCGTCGCTCCCGAGGATGTCACACTGCTCGATACGTTCGCTGCCGACGGCGCCGGCGGCAAGCGAATCGTCTCGGTCGGCTTCGCAGTTCGACGCGAGGACACGACCGGCGACCCGGAACCGCGGTCGGAGGTGTCCGAAGTCAGGTGGTTCACGCCCGAGTCGTTCGCCGAGACCGACGCCGCGTTTCTGCCGCCCCACCGCGAGCGATTCGAGCGTGCGTGGAAATGGTTCGGCCGGGAGTGACCCCGGGCGCGTCCCTCGCTCAGAGCCACCCCTCGTCGGCGCGTGCGACTAACTCCGAGTCGGCCGCGCGCCAGTCGTCCTCGGCGTCCGCGAAGATGCGAGTCGCGCGCTCTTTCGCGTCGGCGACCACGGCCTCGGGGTCGGCGTCCACGAACTCGCCGTCGCGGAGAATCGGCTCTCCGGCGACGAACACGTCCCGGACCTCTCTGCCCGTCGTGGAGTGGACCAGATTCGGAACCGCGGTGTGGAACGGTCGCGAGACGGTCGGCGCGACCCCGAGCGACTCCAAATCGACGGTCACGATGTCGGCTTTCGTCCCCTCTTCCAGCGTGCCGACCTCGTCGGCGATGCCGAGCGCCTTCGCGCCCTCGACGGTCGCCAGACGCAGGGCCTGCCACGCCGGAATCGCTGTCGGGTCGCCGAGTTCGACCTTCGAGAGGAGGCTCGCGGTTCGAACTTCGCGGAGCAGATTGTGGTGGCCCGGTCCCGGTGCTTGGTCGGTGCCGACGCCTGCGACCCCGCCCCGGTCGGTGAAGTCGGCGACCGGCGGCACCTCGCCGTCTATCATCCCGATGGAACTCGGGCAGGCGACCATCCGCGCTCCGACTTCCACGAGTCGGTCGCGCTCCTCGGAGGTCGTGCCGTGGCAGTGGACCGCCACGAGAAAGTCGTCGAGCGCGCCGAGTTCGTCGAGGACCGAGACCGTCGTCTCGTCGTCGCCGTATCGTTCCTCGATTTGGAGTCGCTCGCGCTCGCCCTGCGCGACGTGGACGTGGACGTCGCGCCCGTGTTCGCGCGCTCGCGAGCAGATTTCGGTGAGCAGGTCGGGCGACACCATGTCGAGCGCCTGCGGGCCGTACGCCGGATGAACGAGCGAGTCGTCGCCCCACTGCTCGAACAGGCTCTCGGCGCGGTCGAGCGCGGCCTCGCCCTGCTCACGGTCGAAGGGGTAGCGGTCGCGCGGTCCGAGGTCCGAACGGTCGTCGGGCACCTCGTTGATGGTCTCGATTGCGGCGACCCGAACCCCGAGTGGTCGGTACACCTCCTCGACTAGCCGACCGACCTCGCCCGCGTACTCACCCATCGTGGTGACGCCGCCACGGACCGCTTCGAGCACGCCGAGTCGCGCTCCCGCGATTTCGTCCTCGGGAGTCATGTGGTTCGCCAGCGGTCCGAGCGCGCGGTTCATCCACTCGATTTCGGGCACGTCCTGCGCGCCGCCCCGGAGGAGGGTGTGGCGGGTGTGAGCGTGGGCGTTCACGAGGCCGGGCAACGTGGCGGTTCCGGAGCCGTCGATGACGGTGTCGGCGCTCTCCTCGACTTCCGAGGCGGGGCCGACGTACGCGATTTCGTCGCCGGAGATACCGATTGCGCCGTCTTCGACGATGCCGAGCGCGTCGTCTCGGAAGGTAAGGAGTGTGGTGTTGCGAATGAGGGTGTCCATGCCGGACGCTCGTGGACGCGGTGCTTAGCTTTCGGGGTGGCGGAAAGCGCGGGAGACGGCAGTAATTGGAAACCCCGAACTCACTTCTCCGGATGAACCGGCGCGTCGAACCCGCCCCGAATCAGCGGCTTGGCGATGTGTCGGCGGGCCTCCGGCGGCACCTCGTACCACCCGATTTCGAGGTCGCGGGCGACCTCGCGCTCGACCTTCCCCGGCGCGGTCGTCTTGCAGTCTCGGCATCGGTAGCCCTGTCCGGCCCCGGCGCTCTTCATCGACCGGCCGCAGTCCGGGCAGTTGGGGGTGACGAACTCCGTCCGGTTCAGGTCGCGGACCGCGAACTTTTCGAGTTTCAGGGTTCCCTGCGCGACTTCACCGCAAGCGGTGATTCGGTCGCCGGGTCGGAGGCTTCGCACCCGGTCGCGGAATCGCTTGGTGGGTTCGAACGCGGCGCACGGAAGTTCGGCGTTCGAGTCCGAATCGCCGTCCTCGCTTTCGAGGTCGAAGAAGACGTGGCCCCCTCGTCGCGTCTCGGGTGCGGTCGCGACCGCGCCCGAGACGCGGTAGCTCTTGCCGTCTTCGACTTCCCGGAGGTCGCCGTCCCGGAGGTGGGCGTCGGTGCCCTGATTCGTCACGAACGTTGCCCGGCGCTCGACCGACTCGCTCTCGATGGCGTCGGCGACCTCCCGAACCGTCTCGGGGTCGTCGCCCCGGATGCCGTGGAGGATAGGTCCCGGCGTGTGGGGTACGCAGACCAGTTCGCCCGTCTCGCGGTCCACGGTGTCCCACGCGACCGGGTAGGCGTCGTTCGCGGCCGCGAAGACGGATTCGGCGTCCACCTCGCGCGGAGTCCCCCACCGGTCGCGCTCGCGGTAGGAGATGCACTCGTAAGTCCACTCGCCGTCCCGTCCGCCGAATCCCGCCCACGCGCCGATGGCGGCGAGCGCCCCGATTTTCCCGCGCCCGACCTTCCATCCGGCGTGGCGGTAGCCCGCGGATTCGATTCGCTCCTCGGCGTCCTCGACGGTGAGGTGCTCCCGGACGGCGTTTCGGGCGAAGTCGGCGACTTCCTCGGGCACGACCTCGGGGTCGCCCGGCGCGACGACGACCCCCGGATTCGTCCGGGGGTCGTCGGTCTCCGCGGTCTCGGCGACCGCCTCGCGCGCGATTTCGAACGCCGTCTCGGGGTCGGCATCGGTGTGAATCGCGAGCGCGGCGTTGCCCCGCGTCTTGTACTCGACCGCGGGATTGAGTCTCACGAGGAGCAGTCGCTCGACGCTCGGCGTCCGGTCGGCGACCGGACGCCGAGCGCGACCAGTCGTGTCGCGACTGCCCGAGTCCTGACTGCCCGAGTTGCGACTACTCGAGTTGTGACCCTCCGAGTCGCGGCCCGAATCGCCGAGCGTCTCGGCGATTCGGGCCGCGAGGTAGGTCGTACACATCCCTCGCTCGCGCGAATCGGTGTCGTCCACGCCGATGACTGTCACTGTCGGCGTTTGGCGCGTGTCGGACTAACGACTTTCGGACCCGGTGGCACTTCCCATATGAACGTATCGCCGTTCCAACAGCCAATCGCAAGCAGTAGCCGGTACCGTCTGCACAACGCATATATAGGGGAATCACTTACATGCGGATATGTCCCGGTCTGCACTGGTCGGGAACGTGACCGCGATGCTCGAGGATGCCGGATTCTCCGTGAGCGACCGGTGTGCGATTCGACCCAAGAGCTTCGACGTGGCGGCGCGCCGCGGTCGAGACCTGCTGTTACTGAAAGTCCTCGCGAACGTGGACGCGTTCGACGCCGCGACGGGTGTGGAGATGCGGCGTCTCGGCGCGTATCTCGACGCCACGCCGTTAGTCGTTGGACTCCGGACCCGCGACGAGGACCTCGAACCCGGCGTCGTCTACTTCCGACACGGGGTTCCGGTGTTCAGTCCCGACACCGCGATGGAACTGTTCGTGGAAGGCATGGCTCCGCTCGTCTACGCCGCGCCGGGCGGTCTCTACGTCAACATCGACGGCGACGTGCTCCGCGACGAGCGCGAGGAGCGCGGGTGGAGCCTCGGCCAACTCGCGTCGGAACTCGGCGTCTCGCGGCGCACCGTCTCGAAGTACGAGGACGGCATGAACGCGAGCGTCGAGGTCGCGCTCGAACTCGAAGAGATGTTCGAGGACGACCTCACCAGTCCGGTCGAGGTCCTCGACGGGGCCGAGGAGGTCCGGGAGGGCGAACCCACGCCCGAGGACCCCGAACCCGAGAGCGACGACGAGCGCATCGTGACGGTGCTGACCCGCGCTGGCTTCGAAGTCCACCCCACGCTCCGCGCGCCGTTCAAGACGGTCAGCGAGGACGAGGGCGACCACGAGAACGTCCTGACCGGCCACTCGGCGTTCACCAAGACCGCCGAGAAGCGCGCCCGAATCATGAGTTCCATCGGGGAAGTCACCCACACCCGGTCGGTCTACTTCGTGGACGAGGCCAAGCGCGAGAACGTGGACGGCACGGGCTTGGTCGAGCGCGACGAACTGGAGCGAATCGACGACCCCGACGAACTGCGGGATTTGATTCGCGAGCGCGCTGAGGGTCCGGCGTAATCCGTCTTTTCTACCGCTTCATCACCCGCCGCCGCGAGTGACGTGGCCGTACTTCAGCAGGCCGACGAACACGGCCCCGCCGACCGCATTTCCGACCGTCGCCAGCGAGAGGAACGTCGCGTAGTCGGCCAGCGACACCGTCGGCGAGACGAACACGCCGAACAGCACCTCGACGTTGCCCGCGATAGAGTGTGGGAGGTGGAGGATGCCGATAGACGCCGTGACGAGCCAGATGATGAGCAGTCGGCTCACCGTCTCCTGTGCCGCGGTGATGAGCCACGCCAGCAGGCCCATCAGCCACCCCGCGAGGATTCCGGCCGCGAACAGCCACATGGGTTCGTGGTCCACCAGTTTCTGCGCGATGGTCCCGAACGCTTCGGGGTCGGCGACTCCGAGGTTCGGGAACAGCGTGACCACGAAGAAGGTGAACGCCGCGCCGCCGACGATATTCCCGGCGAAGACGAGACTCCAGAGGCGGCCGAGTTCGCGAAGCGACGCCTGCCCGTCGAGCACCGGCATCACCGCGAGCGTCGTGTGCTCGGTGAACAGTTCCGACCGGCCGACGATGACGAAGATGAAGCCGACGGAGTAGACGCTCGCAAGCAGAATTTCCGTGCCGATGTCGCCGTAGCCGCCCTCCGAGAGCGTGAGCACCACCGCCATCAAGAGCGGTCCGAAGCCGATGTCGAGACCGGCCGAGAACCCCGAGAGCGCCAATCCAGACCACTCGCGGCGTATCTCGTGGAGACCGCTGTCTATCAGCGATTTCAGAACGTCGGGTGTCGGGGTCTGCTCGGCCCGACTCGCGTTCTGTCCTTCGGGTTCTGCTCCCTCGGTGTCGCCCACACTACTGCCTCCGTGGGTTCGTGTCGCACCGCGTGCTCGTCGTCGATTCGACAGCGCGGTCGTAGAACTGTCTCATACCGTATGATGTCGGCACGGTTACGTAGGTTTTGCTGTGCGGTAGGGCGTCGTTTTCTGCGGATGTGCTCGGCGACTACGCCGCCCCGTCGCCGTACGTCTTCTCCAGATACGCCACGATGTCGTCGCTCTCGGGCATGCCTTCGACGCCGTTGTCTTCGTCCACCAGCACCGGCACGCCGGCTTGGCCGCTGACGGCCTTGACCTCGTCGCGCGCTGCGCGCGACGAGGGGACCTTGTGGGATTCGTAGTCGAGGCCGAGTTCTTCGAGTTTGGTCACCACTTTCGCGCAGTACGGACAGCCGTCGAGTTCGTACAGTTCGAGGTTCGCCATGTCCATTCGTTGGGGTGTCGGACCTAAGAGCGTGCTGGTCGCGGTAGCGCGTGACGCGACCACCCGAGTTCGCGTTTCGGTGTCGTTCGTCGCGGGGTCGTTTCGGCGTCGTTCGTCGCGGGGTCGTTTCGGTGTCGGTCGTCGTTGACGATGATTCCGACGGCGAGAAGCTATTCACTTCTATTATTCTGTTGAAAGCGTTACCATCGCCGATTAGGACCTCGGCGGCGAGAAGCTAGCTACTCCCGTCACCTAGAAGACCGCACCTCGTTCCTCCCCAGCCTCCTCGTTTGCTCCCTTCGGTCGCTCACTCGTCCCTCGCACGAGAATCGCGGCCACAGGCCGCGATTCCGCGCGCCGAGGATGAACGTCAGACCGTCCGAAATCCGCTTCTCCGGTCACTTCGTTCTCCGCCGGTCGTTCCACTCCCTTGCTCTCCCGACCATCGCCGAAATCCCGCCTCGAATCCGGCGGCGGTGATACACCGTCTCGCCGAGTCCCCACGCGAGAGCCACGACGACCCCGCCAATCGCGCCGAGGAACTCCCACCCGGTCATCCACACCGGGCGAATCCACGGGGTGACGTGCGCCCACGTCCGGGCGAACGAGGTCGCCTGTTCTTCGAGCATCGTCCCCTCGAACGTCTCGACGACCCAGAACGAGACGCCCTCGCCGTCTTGGACCGACAGACTGCTTCCGGTCAGGTCGTAGTCGCCGGTCTCGCCTATGTCGCTCGCGGTCGGGCCGCCGGGTTCGTCGCCGAGGTGCATCCGCTCGACGTCGTAGGGTGCCCACGGCGCGCGGAACTCCCAGACGACTTCGCCCTCGGGCGTGGTCTCGAACACGCGTTGGTTCATCGTGTCCACGACGAGCGTGTTGCCGTTCGGGAGGCGGTCGGCGTCTCGGGGCCAACTCAGGCCCTCGGTGCCGAGGTTCCACGTCCGGTTCCACTCGCCGTCTCGGTTTTCGTACTCCACGATGCGGTCGTTCTCGCTGTCGGCCACGAGAATCGTGGGGTCGCCGTCCTCGCTTTCGAGGTACATCGGATTGTGCTGTTCGTAGAGGGTGTCGTGGTCGCCGTCCTCGCCGAGTTTCATGTCGATTTCGTCGGTCGAGCGATTCACCACGATGACTTGGTCGAAGTTCCGGGGCGACACCAGATACTCGCCGTCGCTGATTTTGTCGATGTCGTTGACGTGAGTCCAGTCGTTCGATGGGCCGCCCACGTCCTCGGGGTAGTGGTCGTCGAAGCGCCACTCCCACTCGATTTCGCCGGTCGTCATGTTGTGGACGAAGATGCGGTCCTCCTTGCCGTCCTCGCGCATGTTGGCGACCAGCAGTTCGTCGCCGTTGATGAGGTCCACGTCGTGGGTGTCGTGGATGTCGAGCCGTTCGGTCCAGACCCGCTCTTGGGTCTCGGGGTCGAGTTCGTACACCAACGTCTCGCCCTGGGCGGTCGCGGTCACGAGCAGGTGGCCGTTGTCGAGGGGGTCCACGTCGTAGAACCACGTCGCGTCGAAGCCCGAGCCGTTGTGGACCCACTCGATTTCCCCCTGCGGTCCCACGGCGACGAGGCGCGCGGGCTTGTTCTCGTTCGCCATGCCCTGAAAGTGGAAGCCCTGAATCGAGATAATCGTCGTGCCGTTCGCGGGTTCGTCCACCGACGCGCGGAGATTTCCGGGGTTCTCGTCGGTGAGGAGGTACGTCGCGCCGGAGATGACGGCGGGCGCGAGGAGCGCGAGTGCGAGGAGCGCGACTCCGCCGCGAATCAGCCACCGCCGCGAGAGAGAGGGCGCGGAGACGTTCATGTTATCCGTCACGACGCCGCCGGGGTTAAAGCTACGTCAGACGGGGAGGCGGTCGGCGAACGATTCGGCCTCCTCGCCCTCGACGCCGTATCCGGTCACGCGCCGCCCGTTTCGGGTGAACGACGCGTACTCGGGCGACATCACGCCGATGACCTTCTCGACGGGGATGGAGACGTAGTCGTACTCGTCGGTCGCCACCTGATTGAACCCGACCACCCAGTCCCAGTCCTCGATGACGAACGCGGCGTCGACCTGAGTCGCCTCCTCGTCGGCGTAGTATATCTTCGCAATCGGGTCCGAATCGGTCGGGTAGCTCTCGTGTTCGTCCATTGTCGAACATATCAACGACGGGTGACGTAATAGCTGTTTCCGTAGCGAGAGAGCGTCTCGCAGGGACTCAGACGCTCCCCGCGAGGACGCCGCCCGTCCGGACGAAGAAGTAGAGCACGAACGCGGCGGCGAGCACCCAGTGACCGAGCCGGGTGTCGTCGAGTTCGCCCGCGGCGGCCTTCACGATGGGGTACGAGACGATGCCCGCCGCGATGCCGTACGCGATGGAGAACGTGAACGGCATCACGAAGATGGTGAGCGCGGCCGGGATGGCGTAGGTGAGGTCGTCCCACGCGATTTCGGCGACGTTCGCGAGCATGATGATGCCCACGACCACGAGGACGAGGTGGGAGGCGTAGGTCGGAACCGCGACCGCGAGCGGGACGACAGCGAGCGATGCGAGAAAGAGAAGCGCGACCACGAGCGCGGTCATGCCGGTCCGACCGCCCTCCTCGACGCCCGTCGCGGACTCGATGTACGTCGTCACGGTCGAGGTGCCGAGCATGCCGCCGACGGTGGTGCCGACCGCGTCGGCCATCAGGGGCTTCTCTATCTCGGGGAGGTTGCCGTCCTCGTCGAGGAAGCCCGCGGCCTGCGAGACGCCCGTGAGCGTCCCCGCGGTGTCGAAGAAGTCCACGAAGAAGAACGTGAACACGACGAGCGCGAACGAGAACGCCTCGATGTTCTGCAGTCCGGAGACGAACGCGCCAGCCAGCGGCGCGATGTTGTAGCTCGCGGCGTCGTAGGTGATGGGCGCGTTGGGCGCGAGCGCAACGTCGAGGAGATTGACACCCATCTCTTCGAGCGCCGGGGAGTCGGCGGGATACCCCGCGTAGCCGAGCGCGGACGCGGCGTAGCCCATGATGGACGTGATGATGATGCCCGCGACGATGGACCCGCGGACGCCCCGAGCGTAGAGCGCGAGCGTCACGAACAGTCCGACAACCGAGACGATTGCGACCGGGTCCGAAGCGAACACGGGGCTGAAGGTGACGAACGTCGCGCCGTCGCCAGCGACGACCCGCATCTCTTCCAAGCCGATGATTGCGAGAAAGAGACCGATACCAGCGCCGACCGCGAGCTTCACCGGTTCGGGAAAGAGCCTGATGATGTACTTGCGCGCGCCGACCGCGGTCAGCGCGATGAAGACGATTCCCTCGACGACGACCGCCGCGAGCGCGACCTGCCAGTCGATGCCGAGACCGAGGACCACGGTGAACGCGAAGAAGGCGTTGAGTCCGAGGCCCGGCGCTTGCGCGAACGGTCGCTTCGCGTACAGCGCCATCACGAGGGTCGCGGTCGCGGCCGCGATGATGGTCACGACCGCGAGCATCTGGAAGGTTCGGTTCGGGCCGATGCCCTCGGGCTGAATCGCGGCCGAGAGGATGGTCGGGTTCACCACGACGATGTAGCTCATCGTCAGGAACGTGGTTATCCCCGCCAGAATCTCGGTCCGCATGTCGGTGCCGTGCTCCTCGAAATCGAAGTACTCCGCGAGCGCGCCTGACCCGCTCGCCGAGCCGTCAGCGGTAGCGTCCTTGGCTCCCATGATTCACGAGTGAGCGTATTCGCGAAACGATACTTAAGGGTTCCCATAGAAAACACGCAAATATGCACAATCTTGCTATAAAAGCGCCGAAAAAGTGGGTCTCGAACGACAGTTAAACGCACAGACGTGGGTAGGTCCGTGTTGACCTGCGTCACTCCTCGAACGTCGTGAGCGCGCCGACCGGGGCGTCGGTTCGCCCCTTCGCGCGCTCCAGACCCTCCTCGCCCGCGGCGATGAGCGTGAACACGCCGCCGACACGCGCACCGGCGCGCTCGGCGATGTCCAACAGGAGTTCTTGAGTCTCGCCCGACCGAATCAGGTCGTCCACGACCAGTACGGTCTCGCCCGAACCGATGGCCGAGGCCGGTAGGTAGTACGTGAGTTCGATGCCGGAGGCGAGTCGCTGGCGCGACTCGATGAACTCCTCGACCGCGGTCTCCTTCGACTTCTTGGCGTACGCGATTCGGGCGTCGAAGTACTCGGCCATCGCCGCGCCGAGGGTGATGCCGTCTGTCGCCGCGGTCAACACCACGTCGGGGCGGTCGAAACCGAACGTCTCGGCCGCCACGGGCGCGACGAGGTCGAGAAACGACTGGTCGAACACGACCGCCGAGTTGTCGACGTACCCCTCACCGTCCACCTGAATCCGGGCTTCGAGTTCGGCGGCGAGTTCGTCGCGGCCCACGCCGCCGACGATTTCCTCGGCCCGGTCGACGCTCGGCAGGACGTGACCGTTGACGTAGCGGTTCAAATCGCCCGCGGGAAGCCCGGTGACCTCGGCGAGTTCGTCGTAGGTTCGGGTCTCTTTCAGCATTCGGAGGACGGCGACCGCCTGTAGTTGGAGAGTCGCCTTCTCGGCGCGGTTCATATCCGCGCACAATCATTCCACGAACTTGAATACCTCGAAAGCGGTTCGGCGAGAGATAGCGCAGGAGTGTGCAACCGTCCAACCCTCTCGTTCGCGAACGCACGTCCTCGCAGAAGCACGTCCTCGCGGACGCTACTCGGCGTCGAGGAGTTCCGACGCGGTCAGCAGCGATTCGAGTTTCACGTCGTACTCCGCGAGGTTCTCGGCCGCGCCCTCCTCGCGGTCCACGACGACCAGCACTCGCTCGACCGTCGCGCCCGCCTCGCGCAGGGCTTCGACCGCGTCGGCCGCGCTCTGGCCGGTGGTGGCGATGTCTTCGAGGACGACGACCTCTTCGCCCTCGTCGAGTCTCCCCTCGACCAAGTTCGCCGTGCCGTACTCCTTCTTCTGCTTGCGGACGATGACGTAGGGATTTCCGGTCTCGACGCTCGTGACCGCGACGAGCGGAACCGCGCCGAGCGCGACGCCCGCGAGTTTCGTGTCGCCGACTCGCTCGGCGAACGCCTCGGCGACGAGTTCGAGACACCGGGCGTCGGTCTCGAACAGGTACTTGTCCACGTAGTAGTCGCTGGTGCCGCCGTGAGAGAGTTCGAACTCGCCGTACTTGACTGCATCCGCGTCTTCGAGCGCCGCGATGAGTTCGTCGTTCGCCATTGTCGGAAGACGGGGCGGCGACCGTCATAAACCGTGTCCTTTGGGTCACGCGGCGCTCGATTTCGCCGACGGTTCGGGCCGTATCGCGGTCAGCGTCGCCGACGGGTCCTTTCGAAGCCCTTTTGGAGGTACCCCCGGAAGCCATCCCCATGAACGTAGAGCGGGAGACGATACGCGATATCGCCGTCTCCGTGGGCGCGGTCGGGCTGTTCGTCGCGGCGCTGGCGTGGGTCGGTCTGACCTACGGTGGCAACGGTCTCACGGAGACCGGCGCGATAGCGGTCGTCGCCGCAATCGTCCTCTTCGTATTCCTGATGACCGGCATCGGCGTCTGGATGGCACACCAGCAGTAGGCGTTCGCGCAGCGGTTCGGCGACTCGTGTTCCGAAGGGAGGATTTTTGCCGGGCGGTCTCACACGTACTCACATGACCGACCAGCCGCTCGCAGTGGACACCGTTCTCGTCCCCGTCGATGGAAGCGACGAGTCGGTCGAGGCCGTCGAGTACGCCGCCGCGGTCGCGGAGAAGTACGACGCCTCGGCCCACGCGATGTACGTCTTCGGCGAGGACATCGTCCGGGGCATCGAAACAGGTGCGGTCGCCGAAGACGACGTGCTCTCGGAGACCGAGGCGTTCATGGAGACCGTTCAGGCCATCGCCGACGAGTACGACGTGGACCTCTCGACCTCGAACGCCTACGGCTTCTCGACCACGCGCAAGACCCAACACCCCGGAAGCGCGATTCTCGACACCGCTGAAGACCTCGACGCCGACTTCATCGTGGTCCCGCGCGAACCCCTCAGCGGCGAACCCGGCGAGGTGCTGGAGAAGGCCGCCGAGTACGTGTTGCTATACGCGAGCCAGCCCGTGCTTTCGGTATAGGGTCGCTACTCGTCTTCGTTGTCGTCGTATCTCCGTCGCCGAATGAGCCACTTCGTAAGCCACGCTGGGCCTTTGTGACTTCGCTGGCCCTTCTCTGCCGGAGTCGTTGGACCGTCTGTCATTGAACGAGAGTTCGTCGCTTTCGATTATAAAAGTACGGAGAGACCAGTAAACACTATCCCGACGACCAGCAGTATCTGCGTTGTTAGAAGCAGATGGCCGTTTAATCGCACCTGCTTGGTGTTCTCGGAGACCCATACGCCAAAGCAATACAGTAAGTCCTGTTTCCATTGTCTCTCGTCGAAGTCCCCATCAGTTAGCTGTTCGATATACTCTTTATTTGGGCCTAAGTAAAGGTCCGATTCGCTGTACGTGAACGTCCCGGCGGTGAGTGACCCAACGAGTGCCAGACCGCCCAACACCGCAAGTACGGGATCGAAAAGTCCCGAGTCGATTTTCCACGCTGAAACGAGTATTCCGGCCAACACGACCGTAATCCGAACCGTTTGGACCGCTTTGGTGTCTACGTCCGAAATCGTCTCTGCTGCGCTTCTAATACTGCTCGCGCCTCCTCGTACGTCACTGCTCGGCGTTCGTGTTCGTCGTGTAGTGCCATCCGGCCCGAGTTCCTTCGGCATCCGATTTAAAAACCAGGTCCGAACTCAGAGCCGCAGCGCCATCTCCTTCTCGAAGCTCTCGGCACCGTACGTCTCGAAGCCGACCGACTCGTAGAGACCCACCGCGGCGTGGTTCCACCGCTCGACCGTAAGCCACACCTTCCCGACGCCGTTCGCGCGGCCGTGCCCGAGCAAGGCGCGGATGAGCCGCGACCCGATTCCGGCGCGCTGGTAGTCCTGATGCACGAAGATGGCGAGCTCGTGGTCGTCGTTACCGCCCGGAACGAGGGTGGCGTGGCCGACCGCCCGGTCGCCGTGCCACGCCACGACGTTCAGTCCCTCGAACAGGGTTTCGAGCCAGTCGCGGACGCGCTCCTCGGTAGCTGGCGGGATTCCCTGCGCGCGGTCCGCCGGGTCGAAATCGACGTACATCTCCACGACTTCTTCGAATTCGTCCTCGTCGTAGGGGCGAATCTCGATGTCGCGGCCCTCCCTATCGGCGAACGAGACCGGCGGCTCGGGGAACGACCCCGCCGTGCCGTCGGGGTACTCGCTGTCGTCCGGACTCATCGTACCAGGGTCACGGTGACGGGGGAGTTCAGCAGGACGAACTCCGCGATGTGGCCGAGCTGAATCTTCCCCATCGGGCTTCGCTGGCCGCCGCCGAGGACGACTTGGTCGTACCCGTCGCTCTCGGCGAGGTCCACGAGTTCGGGACCGGGGTCGCCCGAGACGTGTCGGACCTCGGCGTCGAACCCGGCGTCCGCGAGCGTGTCGCGGACGCGGGTCTCGATGTTGGACGGTTCGCGGTCGCTCTCGGGATTTTCGAGGATAGCGACGGTGAGTTCGTCGCCCGCCGCCTTCGCGCGCGAGACGGTGCGTTCGAGCGCGCGAATCGAGTCGTCGCTTCCGCCGATGCCGAGCAGGACGTTCATATTCGACCCAACCGCCCCATCCGTAAAAACAGTTGTGCGGTCCGAACGCCGTGGGAACCCCCGACAGACGACACGCTTTTCCACCTGCCCCCGTAACCCCGACGCATGCCGAACGACCCGTCGCGTCCGCCGGAAAACGAACGACAGGACGCCGAACAGGCGGTCGGCGAGTCGCGAGGCGACTCGCCGACCGCGGAGCCAGCGGTTTCCGAACGCGAGTCTGCGCGAGACGACTCCGACGACGAACCGACCGCGGACGACGCCGACGCCGCCTCGGCGTCCGAGGCGGCGTCGGCGACCGAGGATGTTTCGGGCGACGAGGAAAGCGATGACGCCGAGGAAGCGTCCGATACCGAGGACGCGCCCGACGTCGAGGAGTCGTCTTCCGAAGATGCCGACGAAACACCCCCCGAAAACACCGTCCCGTCAGACGTCCGCAAGTACGAGCGATTCAAGAAGATGGACGGCGCGGAGTACGACCGGGTCAACGAGTTCCTGCGCGAGCGGACGTACATCACCGCCCGCGAGTGGGCCATCGCCCGACTCTGTGCGGACTTCCGGACCGAGACCGGGGTCGAGATGACGAAAATCGGCGAGAATCTGCCCGAGTTGGTGCCGTTCATGACCGACACCTACACCCCGCAGGCGGTCAATCAGGCCCGGTCGTCGTTCGAGGACAAGGTCCGGCAGGCCGGAGCCACCTTCCTCTACGGCGCGATGTCGGGCTTTTTCACCGCCGAGGAACTCGACGACACGATGTACGAGGTGACCGAGGTGGCGAAGTTCCTGCTCGAAGTCGAGGGCGTCGATTTGTCGGTCGAGGAGGAACTCGAAGCCGAGGACCGGATTTCGAGCGTGATGCGCGAGGTCCAGTCGGCGAGCGAACAGCTCCGCCACGACGAACTCGAATGTCCGCACTGCGGCCACGAGATGGAGTCGGCCGACGACTGACCGCACGACCGAAACGATAGCACGGCGTTTTTCCCGACTCGCTTCCTACCCGGAGTATGCACAAGCGCGAGCAGTTCCTCGCGGGCGACCGACCCGACGACGTGGCGCTCTACCTCGCGGACTCGTTCGTCGAGGGCGACGGTCTCGCCAAACACGGCGAGGACACCGACCGCGGCGTCGTGCTGGTGGTCGAGGGCGAACAGGGCCGGAGCGTGTTCCAGACCGCGACCGGGATGGACGCGATGGGGTTCGCGAAGCGAGCGATGGGCACCGACGGCGATATCGACCGCGACCTCGCGGGCGGCACGTGTCCCGACTGTGACGGCGACCCCGAATTCATCTTCGCGTTCGCCGAGGCCGAAAACGAGGAGGTCGGCGGTCTGTACGCTGAAGGCGACGTGATTCATGCCTACGCCTACTGCGATTGCGGGACGGCGTACGCCGACAAGTGGGTCGCTGACGGAACGAACTGAGAGCACCTCCGAGAAGCTCGTCGTCAGTAGAGCATTTTCTCGTCCGCCGAGAGGGACAGCCCCGAGTCCCGTATCGTCCCGTTCTGACTGTAGTACCAACCGGCTGTTCGAAAGACGAACCACGCGGTTATTCCGCCAATCGAAAGTAGCGAATGCACGCTTCCGACCCGACGGTCGACGACCGGGAAAAGCACGGCGATGCCGATAGGGAGGAGCGTCGGACCGAACAGGACGGTCGACAGTTCGGCCAGAGCGACGACTGCCAGTAACTGTGCGGTCACTGCCACGACCGTCGACACGAGCATAAGCCCGAGTAGCCGGACCTGCGCGCGGTCGGATAGCTCTTCGATGTCGAGTCGACTCTCGTCGGACGTATTGATTCGCTTCGCGGAGACGAACAGGACCAGGACCGTCGTGGATATCACTAGATATCCGACGCCATCGGGAAAGAGAACCGAAGACAACACTACCGCTGGCAGCGCGAACAGGACGCCGAGTAGCGCGTTCGTGCGAACGGCACGAACGAAACGGACTACGACGCTCTTCATTCTCCGCGACCTCCGACTGTCATATTACAGTTCAACTGGCTTGTATCTGTGGGCATACTGTTAAAGTTGCGTATTTTGTCGACCTTGCCGGTACTTTTGGGAAGTCACCGCGTCTAAATAGAACTCTGTAATTGCGTAACTAATCCAGTCATCCTCTAACTCCTTTCTGATTGTGGCGAACACCAGTCCGATGACAGCCGTAACGGCGAACGCGAGAAATATAGCCGTCGTACTCCGGAAATCCGCTAGTTGCAGGTTCACCATCTCCAAGGACGCGGCTGTCAGGTAATCGAACTCGAACGAGACGAAAAGCGTCACGAACCAGATGATGAGCAACCCTGTCCCGACCCACACCCCACGTGCGAGGAGATACAGAGCCTGCATGCGAAGTGCACGAGTACGTCCGGAGTATTCGAGATACGCAAGTAACAGCTTGAATAGGCGCGAGTAGTCGTCGAACTCGGCGGACAGCCCGAACGTGTCGTGGCACAGGACCACAAAGTACTCGTCGAACTCGGTACAGTCGAATCTAGATTCGGAACGACGGTGAACGATATCCTGGACGAGCAGGGAGAAGCCGTGGTCGCCGTCGGCCCAACCGCCGATAGCCTGCAATATTTGCCCCACGACGAGCGAAAGAAAGAGGAACAACGTGACTGCAATCGCAGCGTTCGCTCCCTCGCCGACGAACTGCTGGAGTTTAAACGGGAACGAAAGTCCGATCAGAAACACGACTCCGGGAACGATATTCGCGAAGACGTCGTAGATATTGAACGAACCGAGCCGCTTCCTATTCACGTGGAATTACTTCCGCGTTATAGTATTAGTAATTTACGCGCTGGAAGAGAACCCGCACGCAATCACAGCAGTCTTACTCCCCGTGACCGACAGTGACTTATATGAGTGAGGAACGCGGATGACCGACTTCGACGCGGTCGCGGTCGGAAGCGCGGTCGTGGACCGTATCTACGCGCTCACGAACCTCCCCGAACCCGACGGCGGCGCGTTCGTCCGCGAGGAATCCACCGCAATCGGCGGGGTCGCCGCGAACGTCGCGGCGGGCCTCTCGGAGTTGGGCCGCGAGACGGGCGTCGTCTCGCGCGTCGGTGACGACGAGGCTGGCGACCGCGTCCTCGCGGACCTCCGCGAGCGCGCCATCGACGCCAGCAGGGTCACTCGGGGCGACGAGCAGACCTCCTACTCGATGATTCTGCGCGACCCCGACGGCGAGCGAATGATTATCGCGGGCGGCCAGAGCGTTCCGAAGCTTCGACTCGACGCCCGGGACCTCGATTACGTCCGGGGGGCAGACGTGATTTTCACGAGCGCCTACGCGCCGGACGCCGTCGTCTCCGACCTCGTGGACGCCGTCGAAAGTCCCGACGCCGACTCCGACCCCTTCCCGCCGTTCGCGTTCGACCTCTCGGGACCGCTCTCGGAACTCGACGGCCGCGCGACTCGCCCCGAAACCATCGACGCGCTCCTGCCGATTTGCGACCTGTTCGTCGCCAACGAGGTGTCGGCCCGGTCGTACCTCGGAGTCGGACCGCGCGAAGCCGTCGAAGAACTCCGCGCTCGGGGCGTCCGCCGGGCCGCGGTCACCTGCGGGACCGACGGCGCGCTCCTGCTCGACGGCGACGACGTATTCGAAATTTCGGCGTTCGACGTGGACGCCGCCGACACGACCGGCGCAGGCGACGCATTCACCGCGGGCCTGCTCCACGCGTGGCTTCTCGAGGGTCGGCCGGTGGCGGAGTCCGGGCGATTCGCGGCGGCCGCGGCCGCGCTCAACTGCACTGCGGAGGGCGCGCGCGGCGGACTGGCGACCCGAAAAGAAGTGCAAAACCTGCTCGATTCGGAGTAGCGAACGACTCCCGATTAACGAGCCTCGTCCGCGGCCGCCACCAATTCTTCGACCCGCACCTCGTCCACCGGAGCGGTCGTCTCGCCGCCTTCCTTGAGCGCGGTGCCGACGATGACTCCGTCCGCGATGTCGAGCAGGTCGGCGACGTTCTCGGTGGTCGTGCCGCTCCCCACCAAGACCGGGGCGTCGATGTTCGCGCCGTCGCGGGCCTCGACGACCGCTTCGAGGTGGTCGGTCGCGACCGCATGGCCCGTGCCCGCGCCGCTAACGACGACGCCGTCCGCGAGTCCGCGCTCGATTGGTTCGGCGACGGCTTCCGCGTCGAGGGGGCGCTCCGCGAGGGCTGCGGAGTGTTTCACGTCGAGGTCCGCGAGAATCGCCACGTCCGAATCGAGGCGCTCGCGCAGTCGTACCGTCTCGTGGGCCTGCCCCTCGACGATTCCTTGGTCGGTCACGCGCGCGCCGACGTGGACGTTCACCCGGACGAGCGCGGCGTCCGCGGCGGCCGCGACCGAGAGCGCGGCCGCCGCGTCGTTCCGAAGGACGTTGATTCCGATGGGGAGGTCCACTGCCTCGCGGAGTTCCGTGGCAACGCGGGTCATCGACGCGACGACGTGTTTGGGTACGTCGTCGGGGTAGAACGGCGCGTCTCCGAAGTTCTCGACCATCAGGGCGTCCACGCCGCCGGATTCGAGTCGGCGGGCGTCCCGCAGGGCGGCCTCTCGGACTGCTCGGAAGTCGCCGTCGAATTTCGGTGCGGCGGGGAGCGGACCGAGGTGGACCATCCCGACGACGGGGTTGTCGGCGCCGATGGCGTCGAGCGTCGTCATTCGTTGCCGTCCTCTTCGGATTCGTCTGCCTCCGCCTCCTCGTCCCACTCCAGATTCCAGAACGCCTCCACGATTACTTGCTTGGTCACCGCGCCGCGAGTCGTCCAGTGGTGGGCGTAGTCGAGCATGTCGTCGTAGATGGCGGGCTTGCACCCCGCGGCCTTCGGGTGGCCGCCGCCCCCGACCTGCCCGGCGACCTCGTGGCATCGCTCGAACTCGTCGGTGCCCCGAATCGAGGCGCTCCCCGAGGGCTTGACGATGACCGCGGCGTCGGTCCCCTGCTGGCGGAGCGCCTCGGCGACCTCGTTCTGCGAACACCGGCCGTAGGTCACGCCGACCGTCCACGGTCCGACCTCCTCGATGTCGGCGCGGGCGACCGCCTTCTCGATGAGCGCGTCCTTCTCGACGCGCATCTCGGCGAGGAACTCCTCGATGTCCTCGGGCAGATTCGCGCCGTGTTCGGCGACGACTTCGATGTACTCCTCGGGGTCGGCCCAGTAGGAGAAGTCCGCGAGGTCGTCGCTCCGGGGGTCCTCGCGAAGCCAGAGGTCGTGGTCGCGGGTGACGACCGCGAGTTCCGAAAGGTAGTTCGGGAAGTCGTAGTCCAGTGCGCGAACCGCCACGTCGGCCGTACACTCCTCGTCGCTGTCGCCGACCACGAGGCTCACGCCCGCGCCTCGGACCGCCTCGGCCACGGTGTCGTCCCACTGGTGGTGGTCGAACCACCGAACCTCGTTCGCCCGCTCGACCACGGTCGGGAGCGTCTCGCCGACCTCGTCGTAGGTGTCGGGACAGAGGTCACAAATGAACACTCGCGCGCCGGGTTCGGTGTAGTCGGCGACCCGTTCGAGCGCGTCTTCGAGGTCGTGTGGTCCCGCCGGAATGAGGGCGGCGTCGCCGTACACTTCTCGGACGAGCGCGGTGCAGGCCAGTCCGTCGGCGTCGGGGTCGGCCACGACCGCCACGTCCGCGCCGGTCAGTTCGGCCTCCGCCTCGGCTTCCTCTTTGGCCTCCTCGATGGAGTCGGGGACGAAGAATCCCTCGCCAGGGAGGATGGACTTGCGTTCGAGCGAGAGATTGTCGTCGTCGATGACCCAGTCTTTCATACGTCCTCTTCCGGGCGGGGCAGGAAAGAAGCCCCGGTTGTGGTCTGGCGGTCTCCGACCGGCCAGCGGCCGGTCGGAGACCGCGAAACTCGGAGCCTCGCCCGGCCAGTCGGAACTCAGTCGTCGGCCAACTGCCGCACCGTCAGCACGGGCACGGGACACGACCGGACGACGCGCTCGGCGACGCTCCCGATGAGAAACCGATTCTCGCCGTGGCGGCCGCGGGTTCCGGTCGCCACGAGGTCGGCGTCCTGTTCGCGGGCGTACTCGGTGATTTCGACCGCGGGGTGGCCCTCCCGAACCGCGGTCGTGAGTTCGCGGTCGGCGTGGTCGCGCACGGCGTCGAGCGCGTCCTCGGACTGGGACTCCAGCGCCGCACGAAGCTCCTCGCGGAGTTTCTCGGGCGAGGACTCGACCTCGCCAGCGTCCACGACGTACAGCGCGTGAACCGCGGCGTCGAACCGTTCGGCGAGGTCGAGCGCGACCTCTACGGCCCGCGTCACGCTCTCGGAGCCGTCGGTAGCGATGACGACGGTGTCTATCATGTCCGCCTCTACCGCCGGGCACCTCTTAAAGTTCGGTGAGTCGGCTGTCGGCGCGAGGTCGAGCGGCCGGTACGAACATTGGCGGTCGGCGCGCGCAGAACTACGCGCGCCGACCGTGTGCCAGTCGTCGAAAAACTCCGGCTACGACTCTGCTTCCCGGTTCTCGCGCCAGTCCTCGATTTCTCCCGCGTCCGCGAGCGCGTCCTCGTAGTAGGTCAGCGGATGCGAAACCGTCTCACACCGGTCGTCCGTGTTCACGCAGTCGCCGTAGGCGGCCATCGTCTCGCACGACGGCGGGGCGTACTGCGCGCCCGCCTCGTCGCCGACGCGGGCCGCGCGGTACCGGATTTCGGACGCTTCGACCGGGTCGTCGGTGCCGAGGAGGGCCAGCATCTCGTCGGTCTCGGCTCCGGCGCTCGCCAGAAACGAGACGAGTGCGAACTTCGAGTGGGCCGGAAGGTCCTCGCCCGCCCGCGCTCGTTCGAGCAGCGCGGCCATGCAGGGCGGGAACTCGCCGGGCGCGAGCACGTCGATGCTCCGCGAGATGTCGATTTCCGAGAAGGTGTCCTCCAACTCCGCCACCTCGTCGGTCAGCGCGGTCCGAATCTCGTCGGGGACCTGCGTCGGAAGCCCCTCGGCGACTCGCATCCGGACCGCCTCCCGGAGGAGGCGGTGGAGTTCGGAGTCCTCCACTTCGACGTACCCCTCGGCCAACTGTCGCGTGGCGAGGTTCCACGAGTCGCCGTCGAGTCCCGACGACAGTCGGAGGTACGGCCCGACCGCGACCCGGTAGCCGTCGCCGGTCTCCTCGACGCCTCGCGCGAGGTCGAACTCCGCGAGGAGGGCGTCGAGCGAGATGGCGTTGTTCGGGGTGCTCTTGAGACCGTCGTCGGGGTTCTCGAAGTCGGCGGTGAATCGGTCGTAGGCGGTGTCGGCCTCCGCGCTGGCGTACTTCTCGACCGCGCCCGGCGCGTCCAACAACGAGACCAGCACCCGCGCGACCGGATACGAGAGGAGTTCCGCGCTCGTGGCCCACCGCCGCGAATCCGCCGGACGCGCGACCGTGCCGTCGAGGAGCGCCCGGCGAACACGCTCGACCCCGCGCTCGACCGCGGGATGGCGGTCGTCGCCCTCGCTCACCACGATGGCTCCGAGACCGAGGTCCGCATCCCGAACGGTCTCGCGGGCCGCCGCGAGGAACGGGTATCGGGCGTGAAGCGGGTCCATACGACCCCAATCTTGGCGGACCCCGATAAACGCGGCGAATGCGGACGGTCCGACTTCGACGAGGATCCGGGAACGACGAAAACGGGCGGGGTTTGATACGCGCTCGGTCCGTCCAATCACGTATGACCGAGGCGACCGCGCTGGCCTACTACGACGCCATCGACGCCGACGACTACGACGCGCTGGCGTCGTTGCTCGCGCCCGGCGTCGTCCACGACCGCCCGGACCGAACCATCGAGGGCCGCGAGACGCTGGTGGGGTTCATGCGCGACGGACGGCCGAACAAGAGGACCTCCCACGAAGTGACGACTGTGTTCGCGGAGGGAGAAGACGGCGAGCGCGTCGCAGTCGAAGGCCGCCTGTTCGATTCAGGGGGCGAGAAGATGTTCGGATTCGTGGACGCTTTCGCGTTCGAAGACGGGAAAATCGCGGAGATTCGAACGTACACCGATTAGTCCTTCTCGCCCGCGCCGAGCGCGCTCTCGCCGACTGGCTCGTGGCCCTCGATGACCTCCTTGCCGCCCATGTAGGGCCGGAGGGGTTCGGGAATCGTCACCGTGCCGTCGTCGTTCTGGTAGTATTCGAGGATGGCGACCATCACGCGGGGGAGCGCGAGGCCCGACCCGTTGAGCGTGTGGATGTACTCGGCCGACTCGTGGCGCTCGGGCCGGTACCGGAGTCCGGCGCGCCGGGCCTGAAAGTCCTCGAAGTTCGACACCGACGACACTTCGAGCCACCGGCCGCCCTCCTCGGGGCCGTCGTCCATCTCGTCGCCGGGTGCCCACACCTCGATGTCGTACTTTTTGGCCTGTGTGAATCCGAGGTCGGCGGTACACATCTCCAAGATTCTGTAGGGCAGGTCGAGTCGGCGCAGGACCTCCTCGGCCTCGTCCACGAGTCGGTCGAACGCCTCGTAGCTCGTGTCGGGTTCCACGAAGTTCACCATCTCGACCTTGTTGAACTGGTGGACCCGGACGATGCCCCGCGTCTCGGTGCCGTGTTCGCCCGCCTCGCGCCGGAAGTTCGGGGTGTAGGCCTGATGCTTGATGGGGAGGTCTTCTTTGAGGAGGATGTCGTCGCGGTACATGTTCGTGACCGGCACCTCCGCGGTGGGGCAGAGCCAGAGGTCCTCGCCCTCCAGTTTGTAGGCGTCCTCCGCGAACTTCGGGAGTTGGCCCGTCCCGGTCATCGACTCGCTGTTGACCGGAATCGGCGGGAACAGGTCCACGTACCCCTGCTCGCGGTGGAGTTCGAGCATGAACTGAAGCAGGGCGTACTCCAACTGCGCGCCCTCGCCCTTGAGGAAGTAGAAGCCGCTTCCCGTCGTTTTGGCGGCGCGCGCCTCGTCGATGATGTCCAACTCCTCGCCGAGTTCGTAGTGGGGCGTCACCTCCTCGGGAAGTTCGCGCAGGTCGTCGAAGCCTTCGCGTCTGCGCTCTCTGTTGTCGTCCTCGCTGTCGCCCACCGGCACGTCCTCGTGGGGTATCTGGGGGAGTTCGAGCAGGAGGTCGTCCAGTTTCGCCTCTAATTCGGCGGCGCGGTCCTCGACACTTTCGAGTTCGGCCTTGAGTTCCTGCGAGGTTTCGATGGCCTCGTCGGCCTCCTCGTGTTCTCCGGCCTGCTTGAGTTCGCCGATTTTGCTACTCACTTGGTTTCGCTCGTGGCGGAGGTCGTCGCCGCGAGCCTTGAGTTCGCGCCACTCCTCGTCGTAGTCGAGTATCGCGTCGAAGTCCACGTCCTCGACGCCCTTCTGTTCGAGCGCCGCCCGAACTTCGTCGGGGTGGTCCCGGATGTAGTTCCTGTCGAGCATTCCTACTCTCCACAATCCGCTCCCGGCAAAAAACCGTATCGTTCGTGGGATAGGGGTTGACACGGTGTGACGAAGGTCAATGGTAGGGTCGTTGGCGCAAGCCTCTACGCGGGTGGTCCATCACAACATCTCAGCCAAGCATTCTTACACTCGTCGTTCAAATACGCACACATGAGCGACAGCGGTCGTTCGGAGGTCGAAATCGCAATCCAACTGTACCGAGAGAGGTTAGTCTCGCTCGGCCGAGCCGCCGAAATAGCCGACGTATCGGTTTGGTGCTTCCTCGACATTCTGAATGAGTTCGGAGTCGAAATGAACTACGACGAAAGTGACCTCGAAATCGACCTTGCAGCAGTAGAAAGCTGACCCCTGAGAACGAGTCTTCGATATCTCGCGGTACTCCACCGAAGCGTATGCAAGCGGCCGACCGCCGATTTAAATATCCTCACCCCTGACTTCGACCCGATGCGCGCCTTCCGGGTCGCCTACGACGGTCGCCCGTTTTACGGCTTCCAGCGCCAGCCGGACGTACCCACCGTCGAGGACCGACTGTTCGACGCGCTCGCGGCCCTCGGAGTCGCGGACGGAACGCCCGAAGGGTACGCCGCGGCGGGCCGAACCGACGCCGGGGTCTCGGCGGTCGCTCAGACCGTCGCGTTCGAGTGTCCCGACTGGCTCACCCCCGCCGCGTTCAATTCCGAACTCCCGGCGTCGATTCGAGCGTGGGCGAGCGCGGACGCCCCGAAGGGCTTTCACGCGACTCACCACGCCGAATCGCGCGAGTACGTCTACCACTGCTACGCGCCCGATGCCGACCTCGACAGGGCAAAATCCGCGCTCTCGCGACTCTCGGGCGAGAACGACTTCCACAATCTCACGGCCGACGACGGGGGAACCGTGCGAGACTTGCAGGCCGACGTTCGCCGGGAGGACGAGTATCTGGTGTTCACGCTCCGGGCCGGGGGGTTCGTCCGCGAGATGGTCCGCCGAGTGGTGTCGCTCGTGCAGGCGGTGGCGACCGGCGATGCGGGTTTGGCGAAAATCGAGCGCGTGCTGGGACCGGAGCCAATCGACGGTCCCGAGGGCGTTCCACCAGCGCCAGCCTACCCGCTCGTGCTGACCGACGCCGCGTACCCGATGTTGGAGTTCTCGGCGGATTCGGAGGCCGCGGCGAGGTCGCGAAACGTGTTCGACGACCTGCGCGTCGAGCGCGCGACGGGGGCGCGAGTCGCCCGCGAGGTTGTGACTCGAATCGGCGAATGAGGAGCCGAATCGTGGAACGGAAACTGTTTACTTGGCGTCGCTACTCCCAGCCCTCGGGCCAGATTTCCGCGGCCTTCATTCCCTCCTCGTAATCGCCGTCTCGAAGGTCTCCGGCGACCGCCTCGACGCTCCGGCGCGGAATCTCGTCGGTCGCCGCGACTTCCTGAATCAGCAGGGCCGCGAGCATGGCGTGTTCCCGGAGATTCCTGTCGTCCACCTTGTCGCGGGTGTCGGCGTGGGTGTGTCCCCATCCTCTGCCGCGCTCGCCGCTCACGCTGTGGAGTTGGAGCGCGGGCACCTCGCGCTTGAGAAACGGCCAGTGGTCGCTGAAGGGGTGGACGTGGTCGGTAGTGTCGATGGGCTGATTCGCATCCTCGGACACCGCCGAAACCACGTCAGCCATCGTCTCCGAGCCGTGGATGTACGCCAGCATGTCGCGGAATCGGCCCGCGCCGTCGATGTTCACGACCGCCCGAACGTCGTCGAGGTCGAGGCGCTCGGCCATCGTCTCGGCTCCGAGCAGGCCGACCTCCTCACAGCCGACGCCCGCGACCCGGACCTTCGTGTCGAGGTCCATCTCCGCGAGCAGGTGCGCGGCGGTGACGACGGTGGTGATGCCACAGCCGTTGTCGAGCGCGCCCTCCGCGATGTCGTGGGCGTCGTGGTGGCCGACGACCACGATTTCCTCGTCGGTGTCCGGCCCGAGAACGGCGTGGGCGTTGTGGCTCGTCCCGCGCTCGGTGGCGGCGTCCACTCGGAGGGTCGCGGTCGCGCCGCGGTCGGCGTAGTCGGTCAGCCACGCGCCGGTCTCCTTGCTCACGCCGACGCCCGGAATCGCGGCCTCGGCGTCGAACTTGAGCGACCCGGTCGGCGGAAGCTGGCCGGACTTGTGATTTCGGAAGACGAACGCCTTCGCGCCGCCCGCCGCCGCGTGGCCGAACTTCTCCATCCGGTGGATGAACCGCGACCCCTTCGGGGTGGTGGTCGAGGCGACCACGATTTTGCCCTGCAAGTCGAGTTCGTCGAGTTCCTCGGGCGTGCCGTGGCCCGCGTCCACGAGTTCGCCCCGGACCTCACCCGGCGGCGAGTAGGGGAGCGCGATGGTCTCGAACGAGCGCTCGACCGGGTCGGTGACTGCGAGGTCGGCACTTCCTCGGGTCCACCGCCACATCTCGAACGAATCGATTTCGACCTCGCGTGCGCCAGCGTGCTCGAACCCCTCGGCCACGAGGTCGGCGGCCCGTCGCTCGCCCGGGTGGCCGCCCATCCGACTCTCGATTTCGGTGAGTCGGGTGATGAACTCCCACGGGTAGTCGTCGGTCCACGCCCCGCCGAGGACGGCGTCGATGTCGTCTGCGTTCCTCTCGTTCGCGTCCCCATTGTCCGCGTCCCCGTCGCCCGTATCGGTCTCGCTCATGGCCGGATGTAACCGTGACGAGCCAAAAAGGTGCGTCCTTGAGCAAAAGGTCGAATCAGTCTCGTAGCTCGACACCAGTCACCTCGAATCGTGCTCCTCCCGTTGTACTCTCGGTGACTGCTACTTCCCAGTCGTGTGCATCGATAATCTGTTTCACAATGGCGAGACCAAAGCCTGTCCCGTCTGCTGAAGTCGTGTATCCCGACTCGAAGATTCTGTCGCGTCGGTCGGTCGGAATTCCCGGTCCATCGTCGGCGACGTAGAAACCGTCGTCGAGCGCCCCGACTCGAATCGAGACGCCTGTTCCGCCGTGTTCCACGGCGTTCGAAAGCAGATTTTCGAACAGTTCGTACAGTCGAGTTTCGTCGGCCATCAGCTGTATATCGGACTCGACCAAGAGCACACCGCCCGGAGCGTCTACGACCTCCCACGCTGTCTCGGCACACGTCTCAAGCGACACCGGTTCGGACTCGAGCACCGTACGGCCCTGTTTGGCGAGCTCCAGCACTTCCTCAACGAGCCGTTCCATCCGATTGGCCGCCTGCTCAGCGTCCTCCAAAAACTTTCCTTCGCCGGTGTTTCGAGCGAGTTCGATTTTGCCCTGCACCACGTTGAGCGGGTTCCGAAGGTCGTGGGCAACCGTGTGAGCGAACGATTCGAGCGTACGGTTCTGCCGACGAAGTTCGCGTTCGTGGACCTTCCGTTGGTAAATATCGCGGAAGATTCCCTGAAACAACTGTTTACCGTCGACCTCTATCAACTGGGCGTTTATCTCGACGGGCGTGGTTTCACCGTCGGCGTTCACTACCTCTATCTCCGTCCCGTCGGGTAACTCCCGGATGACCGCAGACTCCGACTCGACGTGGTCGGCGAACAGTTGTCGATAGCGCTCGTACTCGTCGTCTGGATGGAGAATCGACTGACACGACCCGACGAGTTCCGATTGGGACCGTCCCGTCAGTTCGGCCGCGGCCCGATTAACTTCGACTATCTCGCCCGTTTCGGCATCGGCGACGACGATAGCGTCGGGTGCAGCGTCTATGAGCGAACGATACTTTTTTTGCGACCGTTCGAGCTGCCGCTCTCGTTCGACTCGCTCGGAGATATCGCGGTTAATCGCGACGAACCGCACTACGTTTCCAGCCTCGTCTTCGATAGGTGCGATGGTCTGCTCGATGGGGTAGACTTCCCCCGACTTGTGGCGGTTTTGAAGTTGGCCCTCCCATACCTCTCCGTCGAGGATAGTCTGCCACAGGTCGACGTAGAACTCCGCATCGTGGACGCCTGATTTCAGCAAACTGGGCCGCTTTCCGACCGCTTCCTCCTCGTCGTAGCCCGTTATCTCCTCGAATGCGGGATTAACGTACTCGATAGTGCCGTCCCGCCCGGTTAACATGATGGCGTGTCCAGCGTGTTCGACGGCCTCTCGGAACCCCACGAGGTCGCTCATACCGCGACACCGTCTCACCTCTCGACATATCTGGTCAGCGAGCAGTCCCGATTTCCCCCACTCGGCGAGTACGATGGGTGTTCCCGGGTGGCTCTCCCGAACCGCGCTCGGAAACGAGTGTCCATCACCCGTCAGCGCGGTTGCAGAGACGACCACACAGTCGATGTCTGGCTCTTCCTCTAGGCGGTCAAGTGCCTCGTTTGGCGAAGCCGTGCTCTCGATTCGTAGTTCGGGGTGGTCGCGGAGCGCGGCCGTCGCGTCACCACGACCTTGGTCGGTGGTAACGACGAGTACGTTGAGGTCGATTGAGGAATCGTCGCTCGTCGGACCTCCGACTTCGAGATATGGTGCGCTTTCAGTCATTGTCACTCTCACGGAGCATCCGAAACGCGGCGTCGTACTTACCACCGGTGAACTCTCGTAGCGACTCATCCGTCCGCTCGCGGAGTTCGGTCAACCGTCTGGTGAGAGAAGCGAACTTCGGAGACTCGGCTAACTCAGCCTCGCCTTGGGTGTCTATCAACGTCGCTCGCTTGACCGCGAGTGTGTAGAGTTCGCGAAGTTGGTCTCCGTAGGTCGCTCGCTGTTCGAGCGATTGGACGAGCGAGAGAAGTTCTTCGCTGCCAATCGGTTTGACTTCGTAGGCATCGAACGACATGTCCATATCGTCGATGTCGGGTTCGACGGCAGTTAACATCCCGACCTCGACATCGACGTCACGTGCTTGAATCTCTTCGAGTAGTTCGTCGCCGGTGGTATCCGGCATCTTGCGGTCGAGTAGCACTATGTCGGCCCCACTCAGTTTTTCGCGCGCTTCTTCTGCGCAGGTTGCCTGTCGAACGTCGTACTCGGATTCGAGCCACGCTGCGAATGTTGTCACGAGTGCGGGTTCGTCGTCCACGATGAGCACTGTGGACTGTTCGGAGTCGTCCGAATCCATCTTTTGTCACAGTTTGGTAAGCTACCGGCCGTACGTGCTTTATCCAAACATGTTAAAATCAACGTGTCGCCAAACAGTTCGCTCTTTTAAATAGAATCACTCGACGTCGAACGTCTGCCGGAGGAGTTTTTGAACTGCGGTTCGCGTGTGACTGGAGAACGTGGACGCCGAAACACCGAGTTCGTCGGCAAGATCCTCTGTGTCCGCTCCGTCGGCCCCGAAATACTCGCCTTCCACGGCGACCCTGAGGGCCTCTCGCTGACGAGCGGTCAGTGACTGGAGATCGATACGGACGCTCGACTCGACTTCGAGGTCGGCGTCACCCAGAGCGAGGTGTTTGAGTTCGACGGTGTATCCCGCCCTTCGGAAACGGTCCACGACCGTTTTGAGCTCGTCTTGGTTCCGAAACGCGAATTTGAGGTGTAGTTCCTCTTTCCGCCAGAAGCACTCGTACGGTAGCGTCGGGAGGAATGAGAACGTCGAAAGCAAGCACTCCGTCACGTCACATTCTCTGCACGCCGAACGGCCGATCGAGGAGTCGTCTTCGTCGGTGGAGATGTCCTCCTCTTTACCGAACCCGGTCACCCGGTAGTACGTGTAGTCGTCCGTCCGAAGGGTCGGTACGAGATGGGGCCAATCGTCGAGTTCGTTCGTGTGGCGAGCTTCGACGAGTATCTGACTGTCAGCTTGGTCGTTGCTAGCGGGAACGAACCCGGCGATAAAACTGGCCTTCGCCATGTCCACGATTGGACAGCGACCGACGGGCTGGATTCCGATTCGGGCACTGATACCGGAGGTCACAGGTATTGAGAGGGGTAAGCGTCGTTTGAATGTTTTGTTATTTTTCCCGTTTTTGGAGGCTTTCTTCCAATTCCACAACTTATACTTTTTCTATCTGAAACCAATATTCTGGTCGTAGTAATACTCCACGAGCATACACGATTCATATTAAAGTGCAAATAATTCGGGCTAACTGTTATATCTCCTGTCTCTCACCGTCCACCCATACTGGTCGGGATTGACTGAGGAGCTCAACGATTCCGGTACTCACCTCGGCCAGCGCCACACGATTCACTCTCCAACATGACAAACGATATGGATTCCGCGAAAAAGACAGGTGCGCAGAAATCGTTGGCCGCGCGCGTTGACGGAGAGGAAACGAGCGCGGCCATCGGTCTCGACGGCGAGGAAATCGAGTGGCGGAAAGACTACGCGGGCTTCGACGACGACGACGTCCGGCGACTCGAACGACTCGGACCGTTGTTCGAGCGCGTCGCGGACGACCTGGTGGCCGACTTCTACGACCACCTCCAACAGTACGACGAGACGCTCACCATCCTCGACCGTTCGACTCGGAGCATCGAACAGTTGAAGCAGACCCAATCACAGTACCTCATCGACCTCGGAAGCGGCGAGTACGGGCGAGACTACTTCCACCGACGCGCCCGCATCGGTAAGATTCACGACCTGCTCGACCTCGGGCCCAAGATCCACCTCGGTGCGTACGTCGTCTATTACGAGGGACTCGTTCGGGCCATCGCCGACGATGCGAAAGCCGACCTCGACCAAGACGCGTCGTCAGTACTCGACGAGACGGTCGAAGACATCCTCTCGGTGCTCCGAATCACGAACGTCGACCAGCAGGTCGCAATGGATGCGTACATCGATTCGTACAGTGATCGATTGTCGTCCGAACTCGAAACTCGAAAGCGAGTCTCTGAGGACATAACCGCTTCGGTCGAAGAGCTCGGCGACTCGGCCGACGAAATCGCGACCAGTTCGAGTCAGATAAGCGACCTCGCCGACGGTCAGTCGGCCAGCATGAACGAGGTCGCGAGCGAAGTCGCTGACCTCAGCGCGACCGTCGAGGAGATCGCATCGAGTGCGGAGGAGGTCGCTTCGACCAGTCGGGAGACCGAAGAACTCGCGGACGAGGGCCAGCGCGCCGCCAACGACGCTATCGACGCGATGGAGGACATCGACCGCGCTCAGACCAACGTGAACACGGACGTGACTGATCTCCAGCAGACGGTCGCGGAAATCGACGCGGTCGTCGACGTGATAAACGACATCGCCGACCAGACGAATCTCCTCGCGCTCAACGCCAACATCGAGGCCGCCCGCGCAGGCGACGCCGGAAGCGGGTTCGCGGTCGTCGCCAACGAGGTGAAATCGCTGGCTGAGGAGTCGAAGGCGCAGGCCGAGAACATCGAGTCGATGATCAGTGATATCGAGGAGAGCACCGAGAACACGGTCGAGAGCCTGAAGACGACCGAAGACCGGGTCGAAGCCGGTCTCGAAAACGTCGAGACGGCAGTCGAGACGCTGACCGACATCGTGGAAGGCGTCAGAGAGACCGTCCACGGCATCGACGAGGTAGCCGGGGCGACCGACGAGCAGGCCGCGAGCACCGAGGAGATCGCCGCGATGGTCGATCAAGCGGCGGAGAAAGCCGAAGACATCTCGGGCGAAATCGAAGCCGTGGCGGCGGCGACGGAGGAACAAAGTGAGAAGATTCGCAAGATAGAGGACTCTTGCGAACAACTGAGTGATACCGACGACGAGAGCGAGTTCGAATTTCGGCCGTCCAACCCCAACTGAGAAAAACGTGCGATTCGGCCTCCGGTGGTCGTCGCGCCACGCCTTGTCGAGAACGATATCGGTGTCGCTCGTGGCCGGACGTAACCCCCGCGAGCCAAAGAGGTGCGTACTCCTGCGAAGAATCCGATTGAAGTGCGGAGCGAAACCGATTCCGGTTACGAACCCCCGCCCGGACCGAAGGAATGTTCATCCTCGAACCCCTAAATATCCACAATGGGACTTCAGAAATCGGACGCGTTCGACGTGGAGCGCATACGGGAGGACTTCCCCATCCTCGAACGCGAAGTCAACGACGGCCAGCAGGTGGTGTATCTCGACAACGGCGCGACGACCCAGAAGCCGAATCAGGTCATCGACGCCATGTCCGAGTACTACCGGACGTACAACGCGAACGTCCATCGCGGCATCCACCAACTCAGCCAAGAGGCCTCCATCGCCTACGAGGAGGCCCACGACACGGTCGCCGACTTCATCGGTGCGGACGGCCGCGAGGAGGTTGTGTTCACCAAGAACACCACCGAAGCCGAGAATCTGGTCGCCTACGCGTGGGGACTCAACGAACTCGGGCCGGGCGACGAGGTCGTGCTCACGGAGATGGAACACCACGCCTCGCTCGTGACGTGGCAACAAATCGGCAGGAAGACCGGTGCGGACGTGAAATTCATCCCCGTGACCGACAACGGCTACCTCGACATGGCGGCCGCGAGAGACCTCGTGACCGACGACACGGAGATGGTGAGCGCGGTCCACGTCTCGAACACGCTCGGCACGATAAACCCGGCCGAAGAACTCGCGGACCTCGCCCACGACCACGACGCCTACGTCTTCCTCGACGGCGCGCAGGCGGTTCCCACGCGCCCGGTGGACGTGAAGGACCTCGACGCCGACTTCTACGCCTTCTCGGGCCACAAGATGGTCGGTCCGACCGGAATCGGGTGTCTCTACGGCAAAAAAGAGATTCTGGAGGAGATGGAACCGTACCTCTACGGCGGCGACATGATTCGGAAGGTCACGTTCGAGGAGACGACGTGGAACGACCTGCCGTGGAAGTTCGAGGCCGGGACGCCCAACATCGCCGAAGCCATCGGTCTCGCCGTGGCTGTCGAGTACCTCGAAGACATCGGGATGAGCAACGTCCAGCGCCACGAGGAGCGACTCGCGGGCTACGCCCTCGAACGGATGGCGGAACTCGACGACATCGAGGTGTACGGCCCGACCGACGCGCGCGACCGCGGCGGCCTCGTCTCGTTCAACCTCGACGGCGTCCACGCCCACGACCTCGCCTCTATCATGAACGACCACGGGGTCGCCATCCGGGCGGGCGACCACTGCACCCAACCGCTCCACGACAAACTCGGCATCGCGGCGTCGGCGCGCGCATCGTTCTACATCTACAACACGACGGACGAAATCGACGCTCTGCTGGAGGCGGTTGACGACGCGCGGCAGTTGTTCGCCTGACTACCGCGAGCGACCTGTTCGCCTGACGTTTCGATTCTTTTTCACGCTCGGCCTGCGTTCGCCGACCCATGAGAGACGCAGTCCGCCGACGCGCCCGCGAATACTTCGATAGTGAATCGCCCGCGCACGACTGGCACCACGTCGAGCGGGTCGGCGAACTCGCCGAGACGCTCGCCGAGGCGTACGAGGTGGACGAGGACGTGCTGTTCGCCGCGGTCTGGCTCCACGACATCGGTCGGGCGAGAGAGGACCGCGGCGAAATCGAAGACCACGCCGAGTGGGGCGCGAGCGAGGCGGGCGACATCCTCGCGGACGGTCTCGGCGCTCGCGCCGAGACCGTCCGCGCCGTCCAGCACTGCATCCGGGCGCACCGCTACTCGAACGACGTGGAACCGGAGAGTCGGGAGGCCGAACTCCTCTCGGACGCCGACAATCTCGACGCGCTCGGTGCGGTCGGCATCGCGCGGTGTTTCGCGTACGGCGGCGAACTCGGCCAAGTGCTGTACGACTCCGACTTGTCGCTCGAGGACGACGACACTGCCGCGGGAGCGACCCAGTTCAATCACTTCCACAAGAAGATTCTCTCGCTCCCCGACCGGATGTACACCGAGGCGGGCCGCGAACTCGCGGCGGAGCGCCGCGAGTTCGTCGTCGAATTTCTCGACCGATTCGAGCGCGAGGTCGCGGGCGAGGTCTGACCTCGCCGAATCTCCGAGACGCGAACCGTCCGTATTTTGTCGGGTGAGTTCCTCGCTCCGAACATGGTAGACTGGACACTCGCGGCGGTGATGGGTTCGCACACGCTGATGGCGGTCCTCTGGGCGGGCGGCTATCTGGTTACGTCGATGCTCGTCGTGCCCGCGGCAAAGCGTCACGACGCGCCCGGGTTCGCGCTCGACGTGCTCGACTCGCTGAAGTGGTTCGCGCTCGGGGGCATCGTAGTAATGGGCGCGTCGGGCGGCGCGGCGCTCCTGTTTCTCTACAACAACGAACTCCCCGGCGGGTCGCGCGGCACGGCCCTGATAGCGATGATGACTCTCTACGGCGTCTTCTCGCTCACGAGCGTCTGGGCGTGGTGGGAGACCAAATCCGCCCGCGAAGACCGCGTTTCGGCGCTCCCGACTCGGCTCAAGATGGCGTTCCGGACGAACGCGCTGGTCGCCACGCTCCTCGTACTGAACGCCTCGGTCATCGGCTACGTGGTCTGAACCGCCGTAATCCCGCCTGCGCAACCCTTTTACGCGATACTCACCTACACTGCTCTAACAATGGGCATGGGCTCGGACATGTATCGTCAGCAGATTCTCGACCACTACAAGAACCCGCGGAATCACGGGGAACTGGACGAAAAGACCTACTCACACGCTGGCGAGAATCCGATGTGCGGCGACGAAATCGCCATCGACGTGAAACTCGACGACGACGAAGAGACCATCGAACGCGTCGCGTTTCGGGGCGACGGCTGTGCCATCAGTCAGGCCAGCGCGAGCATGCTGTCTCAGAAACTGCCGGGCATGTCGGTCGCGGAGATGCGCGAGATGGACCGCGACGACATCATCGATATGCTCGGCGTGGATATCAGCCCGATGCGGGTGAAGTGCGCGGTCCTCGCCGAGAAGGTCGTGCAGGACGGCGTGGAGATTTACGAGGGCGAGAAGAACCTCGACAAGACCTCGACCGAGGAGTAGGCGGCCGCTTTTCCGATTCACGCCGAGAGGCCGTAGTAGTCGGAGAACACCTCGACAGTCGCCTTGAACAGCGCGAGGATTATCGGACCGACGAACAGGCCGACGGGACCGAGGAAGTACGCCGCGCCGAACACACCTAGTAGAATCACGGCCGAGTGGAGCGACGACCCCTTCTCGATGACCATCGCCCGCAGGTAGTCGTCCACGATTGCGACGATGCTGAGTCCGTAGACGACGACCAGCACGCCAGCGAGTGGTCGGCCTTCCAGCGCCAGATACACTGCCGCCCCGCCGAGCACCGGCGCGACGCCGACGATGGGAATCAGCGCCAGCACCACCATCACGCCGGTCCAGAACGTGGCGTTCGGGACGCCGGTCGCGAAGAGACCGAGTCCCGCGACGAACCCCTGCACGAACGCGACGAAGATGTGTCCCTTCAGCACGGCCCACGTCGCGTCCTCGGCCTCCGCGTAGAGTTCGTCCTGCACCTCGCGCGGGAGCGGCGTGACGCGCTTGGTCCACCGAACGAGGTCTTCGCCGTCCTTGAGCAGGTAGTAGAGGAGGAACACGAGCAACAGGAGTCCCAAGAACGCGTGGACTCCGGCCTCGGCGATTTGCGACGTTCGCTCGCCGATGCCCGCCGTGATTCCCGAGAACAGCCTCTCGACAATCGGTCCAATCCGGATTCCGAGCGAGTTCTCCACGCTGGTCTGGACCGACTGGAGTCCCCGGAGGTCGTCCACCGAGGTCGGAAGGCTCTCGATTTCTACGAGACCAACCGTCACGAGGAGCGCAACCGGGCCGAGGACCGCCACGGCCGCGAGCGTGACGAGTCCGGCGGCCGCTACTCGCTCGTCGACGACCGGTTCCAGTCGCCGCTGGAGGGGGGTGAACACGAACGCCAGCAACACCGCTCCGAGAACGTACCCGAGAAACGGTCGGACGACGAGCGCGGAGAGAATCGCCAGCGCTCCGACAACCACGATTGCGAACCCGGTCCGCGCCTTCATGCGCCACGAATACGGCCCTCGTCCGTAAAGGCAGAAGGGCCGGAATCGGGTGGCTACACGTTCTATATCGTGATTCGGGGGACGAGGGTCCGTACCGTCGGCGAACCGAGGCGCATAGCGCCTCGGTTCGCCGAACTGTCGAGGTCGTTATTCGGGCTTCAGTCCGCCGTCTTGGACGCGCATCACGGCCTCGCCGTCGGCGAGGTTCGGCGCGTCTACGAGTCGGACGATGCGCTTGTCGCCCTTCGATTTCCGGAGGTAGATGCGGAACGTCGATTTGTGACCGAGGATGTTACCGCCGATTGGCTGGGTCGGGTCGCCGAAGAACGAGTCGGGGTTCGACGCGACCTGATTCGTGACCACGATGGCGGTGTTGTGGAGGTTCCCGACCTTGTCGAGGTCGTGGAGGTGCTTGTTGAGCTTCTGCTGGCGCTCGGCGAGTTCGCCACGACCGACGTACTCCGCGCGGAAGTGGGCGGTGAGCGAGTCCACGCAGAGCAGGCGGATGGGGTACTCGTCCTCTTGGGTCTCGCTCGCGAGCTCTTGGGCCTTCTCCGCGAGGAGCATCTGGTGGTTGGAGTTGAACGCCTTCGCGACGTGGATGTGGTCGAGGACGCTCTCGACGAGTTCGTCCATCGCTTCGTCGTCGTCGGGCGTGCCCTCTATCTCGCGGTCGTCCATGAGCGCCTGGAGCGCGTCGTCTTCGAGACCCCGAACCATGTCGTCGATTCGCTCGGGCCGGAAGGTGTCCTCGCTGTCGATGAACATCGCGGCTCCGCCGAGACCGCCCTGCTCTTTCGGAAGCTGGACGTTAACCGCGAGCTGGTGGGTGACCTGCGATTTCCCGGCTCCGAACTCGCCGTACACTTCGGTGATGGACTGGGTTTCGACGCCGCCGCCGAGCAGGTCGTCCACCTCGTCGATTTTCCAGCTGAGCTTTCCAATTTTCTCGCGTCGTTCGAGGACCGCCGCACCGGTCTCGAATCCGCCCACGTCGGCGGCCTTGCGGGCCGCCTGAACGATGTCCGCCGCGGTCGATTCGCCCACGTCGGCGGTGTTCGAGAGCTCGGCGGGACTCGCTACTGCGAGACTGGGATAGGAGTCGAATCCTGCGTCGTGAAGCTTTTCGGCCGTCGCCGGACCCACGCCCGGTAGTTCTTCGAGGTCTTCGTCTGGCATCGTAATTCTGGCTTGTGCGCCTCGTCATATAAACCCCCGTTAACAGTAGAGTGAAAGTGAAAATGCAAGCAGGCGGAGCGAGTCAGACGTGCGTCTGACGCGGTTTAAAAAGGGATGACGAGACGGGGCCGGGTCGGCCTCCCGTCGGTCCGACCGCGGTTCGGGCGCGTCAGTTCACTCCCACGGATGCTGGCCGGGCGCGTCGGGCCAGAGGGGGTACCAGTACTCCTTGTCGCTCTCGACTTCGAGTTCGCGGTCGAGGTTGCTCTCCAGTTTGAACTCCGCGCCCGAGTCGCGGTCGCTCGTGCCCTGCGGAACGAAGGGGTAGTACGACCCGCGCCGGAACGAGTACACCCAGTAGGCGTGGGTCCCGTCGCGGTCGAATCCGAATATCGCGGCGAGTAACCGAGAGCCGTAGCCGTGTTCGATGAGCGTGTCGGCCGCGAAGTGGAGGCTCGTCACGAGGTCCTCGAAGTCGTCGTCGCGCAGGACGACCCACGAGTAGCCGTAGTCGTCGGTGTGGCCCTCGGCCTCGGTGCCGGTCTCCTCCGCGCCGAACTCCAGAATATCGTGTACCTCGTCGAGCGCGTCCTGAAAGTCTGTGTTGTCCACTTCCGAGAAACACAGCGCGGCCTCGCCGACCGCTTCGTAGCCCATCTCGGCCTCCATCGTGATGTAGGCCGTGCTCATCCCGAACAGGTCCTCGGGGTCCGCCTTCCGGGTCGCGTCGGCCTCGGCGCGGATGCCCAGCACCTCTCGAAGTCCGTCGAACAGTCCCATGCGCGTGTGTACGCAGTCGTCGGTAAAAAGGAAGGTGTCCTATGAACGGATGGAATTATTATTGAGTTACTCTGAACCGCGAGGAGGAAGTCGATGAAGGTGGCTCAGAAAGCCCCCGCTCGCTCGCGGTCGCTGACCGACATATCCACGCCTCTCAGCACCGCCCGGCGCGGATAGTGGTCGGTCAGACGACCACGGCCTACGGCCGCGAGCGAGCGGCCCCTTTCAGTCCACCCAGACGCGGTAGAACCGTGCCCGCGGGCGTCAGCGAGGCGCTCAACCGACAGCGCGGCGGCTACGCCTACGTTGAGGTGCCGTGACGGCCGAAAAGCGAGTTCGTCGTCTCAGGCCGACTCCATCTGGCGTTCGAGGTCGCGGAGCGCGTCGATGCGCTTCTCGGTGTCCGGGTGGGTGCTGAACAGTTTGCTGATGAGACCGCTCTTGATGGGGATGATGAAGAAGGCGTTCATCTCCGACTCCGAGCGGAGGTCGTCTTTCGGCACCTTGTCCATCTCGCCCGAAATCTTCATCAGCGCCGACGCGAGCGCCGCGGGCTTGCCGGTGATGGTCGCCGCGCCGCGGTCGGCGGCGTACTCGCGGTACCGCGACAGCGCCCGGATGAGGAAGAAGCTGATGACCCAAACCACGAGCGACGCCACGATGGCGACCCAGACGGGCATCTGGTTCCGACTGTCGCCGCCACCGCCGAACCACCAGCCCCACCGGACCACGAGGAACGCGATGGTTGAGAGGAACGACGCGATGGTCATCACCATCATGTCGCGGTTCTTGACGTGGGCGAGTTCGTGGGCCATCACGCCCTCCAGTTCCTCCTGGTCGAGCGAGCGCATCAGGCCGGTCGTGACCGCGACCGCGGCGTTGTCCTGCGAGCGTCCCGTCGCGAACGCGTTCGGGACGCGACTGTCCACGACCGCGACCTTCGGTTTCGGCAGGTCGGCCTGCTGGGAGAGCCGTCCAATCATCCGGTGGAGTTCGGGGTACTCGTCCTCGCTGACCTCCTTCGCACCCATGCTCCACAGCGTGAGTTTGTCGCTAAAGAAGAACTGCCCGAGCGAGAACGCGCCCATTATCGCGACGAGGAACACCAACCTGACCCCGACTTGTGACAACACGCCGATGAACACGACGTACAGCGCGAACAGTAGGAACATCGTGAGGACCATCCGACCGCGGAGTCCCCAGTCTGCTTTCCATTCCATACCCGACCATAGGGGGTCACCCGTTTTAAACGTTCTTTGAACTGTCGCGCAGACTCCAACGTAAACGCGCGTCGCCGCCGCCCCCGCCAAACGTATTTATCCGCGGTCGTTGTCCGTTCTCTGCGATGGCCCAGTCCACGACGAGACCCCTCAAGCGCGTCGCCACCGCGACCGGTCTCTCGGTGCTCGGGGTCGCGTTCAGCGTCCTGCTCTCGATTCCCGTCTTCTTCGTCTCGCTCGACCTCCTGACCGAGTTCGTGGTCGCGCTCGTCCTCTCGGAGTTGGGGTTCGTGGCGGCCGCGCTCGTGTTCCTCCGGGCGACCGGACGGGGGTGGGACTACCTGAATCTCGGCTTCCTGAGCCGTCGGGAGGTCGGCTTCGTCGTCGCCGGAACGGTCGGTCTGTTCGTCTTCCGAATCGTCGCCATCCTCGCGGCCCAGGCGCTCGGCCTGCCGCTCGCGGGCAACTCCATCACCCAGCTCGCCGAAGAGGGCGTGCTGGCGACCCTCCTCGTACTGATTCCGCTGTCGATACTCGTAATCGGCCCGGCCGAGGAGTTGCTGTTCCGCGGGGTCGTCCAGCCGTACCTCTCGGAGTCGATTCCCGAGTGGGCCGCCATCGTGTTTGCGAGCGTCCTGTTCGCGCTCGTCCACGTCCCGACCTCGTTCGTCGCCACGCCGAATCCCGTCGCGGTGGGCGTTACCCTGACGATTCTGTTCGGACTGTCGATTCTGCTCGGATACCTCTACGTCTGGTCCGGAAATCTGCTCGTGCCGATTCTGGTCCACGGCTTCTACGACGCGCTCCTGTTCGCGCTGGCCTACCTCGTGCTTTCGAGCGACGACCTCTCGGCCGTCCTCGCCAGCGCCATGGGGTAGTTTCCGACATCGGACACGTTTTCGCTCGGAGAAACCGACGCTGGCTGTCTGTTCGGGTAAATTTATCTTGGAGGCCGCCAACACGCGTGTATGTCCGAACAGCAGACGGTCTCGGAAGGGTCGCTTCCACACTGGTACGACGGCGACGGTGACGGAAGCGTCCCGACGATTACGCGTGGGGAAGGAACGTACGTCTACGACGACGAGGGCACGGAGTATCTCGACTTCATCGCGCAACTCTACTGCGTCAACGCCGGGCACAGCAACGACGCCATCATCGACGCGATGAACGAGCAGGCAAAGCGGATTCCCTACGTCTCGTCGTCGAAACACAACGACACGCGCTCGAAGCTCGCCCGTCGAATCGCCGACGTCGCGCCCGACGGACTCTCGGACGTGTACTTCTCGATTTCCGGAAGCGAGGCGAACGAGTCGGCGATTCAGTTCGCGCGCGAGCATCAGGACGCCCACAAGGTGCTGACCCGATGGCAGTCGTACCACGGCGGCACCTACGGCGCTGGGTCGCTCACGGGCGACCCCGGAACGCGCGCGACCCTCGAACGCTACGCCGCGACCACCGGCACCGCGAAGTTCCTCCCGCCGCTTCCGGAGGTGTTCGGCACGGACTCGCCCGAGGAACTCGCGAAGGAGGCCGCCGACCACCTCGAATTCGTCATCCAGAACGAGGGCGCGGACTCCATCGCCGCAATCCTCACCGAACCAATCGCGGGCACCAGCGGTGCCTACACCGCGCCGCCGGGCTACTTCGAGCGCGTCCGCGAACTCTGTGACGAGTACGACATCCTCTTGATTTCTGACGAGGTCATCGCGGGGTTCGGCCGGTGCGGCGACTGGTTCGGCATCCAGACCGAGGACGTGACTCCCGACATGATAACGTTCGCCAAGGGCGTCACCAGTTCGTACTCGCCGCTGGCGGGCGTGGTCGTCTCCGACGAAATCGGCGACCAAATCCGCGACGACGGCACCGACCTCGGCCAGACGTTCGCGGGCCACCCGGTCGCGTGCGCGGCCGGACTCGCCGCGATGGACGAGTACGAGAACGGACTCATCGACAACTGCCGGGACCTCTCGGGCTTCCTCGAAGACGAACTCCGCAACGTCGCCGACTCCCACGATGCGGTCAGCGGGGTCCGCGGCCGGGGCTTCCTCTGGTCGGTCACGTTCGCCGACCCGGAGACCGGCGACCCGTTCGTCCACCCGTGGGCGGCGGATAACGACGAGGACAACCCCGTCTCGGACGTTCTCGAAACCGCCGCCGAGAAGGGCGTGCTGTTCGGGAGCGGGCGGCCCGCGTTCCAGATTATCGTCTCGCCGCCGCTCTGTGCGGACGAGGGCGAGATTCGGGAGGCGGTCGGCGTGCTTGACGACGCGATTGGCGGAGTGTTCGCGTAACGACTCGGACGACGCCACAACTGTCCGACGTTTTACAGAGCAGTAATATACTGGTACGTCTTAGATTCCTAAGGTGTCGAGGGGCGCCCTCGGCGGACGTATATGAACCGAAGCGAGGCACTCGTCGCGGTTTGCGTACTCGCCGTCCTCGTCGGTAGTTCGACTGCTTTCGCCGCGGCTACCGATTCACTGGGAGCACGGCACGGGTCCGAGCAGATTGCGCTGGCCGGTCAGACCGGGTCGGTGGACGTGACGGTACTGCCAGAGACGTACCGCATTTCGCGAGACCAGCCGATGACGTTCGTCGTTCACGTGGTCTCGGCGTCCTCGGACGCGATTTTCCTCGGCTTTACCGTTCGCTCGGACGCACCGGTCTCGTTCGAGTTCCACCATCCCGCCGTCCGCGCGATGCCGCGGTCGTGGATGTTTTCGGAGTTCGACTTCGTGGGCTACATCCCAGCTACTGAGGCGGGAACCGACGAATTCGTACCGGTGACGGTCTCGCCGGACGAAAAATTCCCTCACGGGGAATCGGTGGTCGAGGTCCGGGTCGGGTCGCGGGTCGATGCGAGCATGGCCCGCGCGGAACTGGCGTTCCAAACGCGGTGTCCGGTCTCGTGCCGGGTCGAACTGTTCGCCCAGTGGTTCGTCGAGAACCTCGACCTGCTCGTCGCGCTCGCCGGACTGCTCATCGCGTTCTTCGGTCGGAAGAAAATCTGGGCCGCGATTCGCGCATCGAAACGAAGTCTCGCTCGCGTCGGCGAGCGGACACCGAAACGCGACGAGTGATAGTGATTGCTGTGATTTCTGCCGGTAGGAAGTTACAGACCGACGGATTCACGCCTCGACACCTCGAAATTTCTGGCGGGTGCTGAAAATACTCACAGCACTCGCTATGAGTTCGCCCGCTTCTTCAGACTTAAAAGCGCGAGACCCCTACCTCACGCCATGACTACCGACGCCCGCGAGTTCTGCCCGAACTGCGGGGACCCCATCGAGAGCGACCCCGGCGAGCGCGAACCGCTCCCGGACTCTGCAGGGCTGCGCGGCAAGGAGCAGAAGCTCTGTGACTCGTGTTACTTCGAGCGATTCGACCTCGTTGACGCCCCCGACCGAATCGAGGTCCGGGTCTGCGCCCGGTGCGGCGCGGTGTATCGCGGGAATCGCTGGGTGGACATGGGCGCGGAGGACTACACCGACGTCGCCGTCGAGGAGGTCAGCGAGGCGCTCGGCGTCCACCTCGACGCGCGGGACGTGACGTGGCACGTCGAACCCGAGCAGGTGGACCAGAACACCATCCGGATGCACTGTCACTTCACGGGTATCGTACGCGGAACCGCGGTCGAGGAGTCGGTCGTGGTGCCGGTCAAAATCTCCCGGCAGACCTGCACCCGGTGCGGTCGCATCGCGGGCGACTACTACGCCAGCATCGTCCAGATTCGGGCCGCGGACCGCACGCCGACCGCCGAGGAGACCGAGCGCGCCGAGACCGTCGCTCGCGAAATCGTCGCTTCGATGGAGGCGACCGGCGACCGGGACGCCTTCGTGACCGACGTGAGCGAGACCGACGACGGGATGGACATCAAGGTCTCGACCTCGAACATCGGGAAGAAAATCGCGGCCAAGATGGTCGAGGAGTTCGGCGGGAGCTACTCGGATTCGGAGACGCTCGTCACCGAAGACGAGGACGGCAACGAGGTGTACCGGGTGACGTTCGCGGTCCGCCTGCCGCCGTACGCGCCGGGCGAGATTATCGACCTCGACGACGATGACGGCGGGCCGGTCCTCGTCAAGAGCGTCCGGGGGAACCTCAAGGGAACTAGACTCACCACGGGCGAGTACTACGAGGCCGGATTCGAGGAGGGAGACGCCCCAGAGGCCCGACGACTCGGGCGCATCGAGGACGCCGAGGAGACGACCCTCGTGACCGTCGAGGACGAACACGCGGTGCAGGTCCTCGACCCCGAGACGTATCGGGCCAAGACCGTCGCGCGCCCCGACTACATGGACCCCGACGCCGAGATGGTCCCGGTGTTCAAGAGTCGGGCGGGCCTCCACGTCGTGCCCGAGGACGGAGAGAGCGGCGGAACCGGAGAATGACCGACGAATCCCTCGCCGCGGTCGTCGCCAAGCCCGATAGCGAGACGGCCATCGCGTCCCTCCGGTCGGAGGGCGTCTACGACGAGACCCGAAAAGTCCGGGAACACGACGCCGAGACGGTCGAACTCCCCGTGACCGATCCGCCCGGCGAGACAGCCGTTCTCGACGTAATCGAGCAGGTGGCCCCCGAGCGACGCCTGTCGGACCTCGACGACCACCTCCGCGAGATGGGGTGGACCGACGCAGAAATCGAGCGCGCGCCGAAATCGTGGGCCGTCGTCGGAAGCGTCGTCCTCGCGACGTTCCCCGAAGACTGCCCTCGCAGGGAAGAAGTCGGTGACGCTCTGCTCGACCTCCACGGCGAGGCCGACACCGTCCTCGCTCGCGGGGGAATCTCGGGCGAACACCGCGAACCCTCGGTGTCGGTCGTCGCGGGCGCGGGCGACACCGAGACGGTCCACACCGAACACGGAACTCGGTACGCGCTCGACTTCGCGGAGGTCATGTTCTCGCCGGGCAATCAGGCCGAGCGCGTCCGGATGGGCGAGGCGGTCGAACCCGGTGAGCGCGTCTTCGACATGTTCGCGGGAATCGGCTACTTCACGCTCCCGATGGCCCGCGCAGGAGCCGAGGTCACGGCGGCCGAGCGCAACCCTGCATCGTTCCGATTCCTCGTGGAGAACGCGATGCTCAACGACGTTGAGGCGCGCGTCTCGGCGTTCCGGGCGGACTGCCGGGACGTCGAAATCGACCCGAAAGCCGACCGCGTGGTGATGGGCTACTACGAGGCTCACGAGTACCTCGACGCCGCCCTCGACGCCCTGAAACCCGGCGGCCTGATTCACATGCACGAGACCACGCCTGAGGACTTGCTCTGGGACCGCCCGGTCTTGCGGTTGCGCGAGGCTGCGGCCTCGCGCGACCGCGAGGTCGAGGTCCTCGACCGCCGGAGAGTCAAGAGCCACAGCGAGGGCGTCTGGCACGTCGTCGTGGACGCGCGAATGGAGTGACCACGCCTCGTCTGGACGCGGGGATGGACTAAGAATGCACGCCGGGGCGACCCGCTGGCGGGTCGCCCCGTTGCAGATGTCGCCCCGGCGTCGATTCCGGAAGCGGATAATCGTCCGTGACGAACCGTGAACACTCATAAAGGTGGCCTCCGTTCGTCCGGACGTATGAGCTTCGACGAGATGGACGTGGACACCATCTGGATGGACGGCGAGTTCGTCGATTGGGACGACGCGCAGATTCACGTCCTCACGCACGGACTGCACTACGGCACGGGCGTCTTCGAGGGCGTTCGGTGTTACGACACCGAGAACGGCCCCGCCATCTTCCGGTGGGACGAACACCTCCAGCGCCTCTACGACTCGTGTAAGCCCTACGAACTCGACATCGACCACGACCCCGAGGAACTCACCGAGGCGACTACCGAACTCCTCGCCAACGAGGGACTTGAGTCGTGTTACATCCGACCCATCGTGTTCTACGGCTACGGGAGCCTCGGCGTGAGTCCGGGCGACAATCCGACTCGGACCGCCATCGCGGCGTGGCCGTGGGGCGCGTACCTCGGCGAGGAGGCGCTCGAAAACGGCGTCGAGGTCATGATTTCCTCGTGGCGCAAGCACGCCTCCAGCCAGATTCCGACCAACGCGAAGACCACCGGCCTGTACGTCAACAGCATGCTCGCCGGTGAGGAGGCCCGCCGGAACGGCTACGCCGAGGCCATCGTCCTCAACAAGGAGGGCGACGTCGCCGAGGGACCGGGCGAGAATCTGTTCCTCGTCCGCGACGACGAGATTTACACGCCCGGACTCTCCGAGAGCATCCTCGACGGCATCACCCGCGACACGGTCATCACGCTCGCCGAGGAACTGGGCTACACGGTCCACGACAGCGCGACCATCTCGCGGGGCGAACTCAACACCGCCGACGAACTGTTCTTCAGCGGGTCGGCAGCGGAGGTCACGCCCATCCGCAAAGTGGACAACGTCACCATCGGAAACGGAAGCCGCGGTCCCGTGACCGAGGAGATTCAGAGCAAGTTCTTCGACCTCGTGAACCGCAGAATCGACGACCACGACGAGTGGTTCACCTACGTCGAGGCGTAGGACCGAAACCGCTCTCGAAAACAACGACCGAAACGACAACTACTGCGACGGCGGCGACTGCGCCTCTTTTTCGTCCCGCACGTCGATGGGGATGCCCGACTCGCTCGTCTCGCCGAATCCCGCGCTCAGGACGCGAGTCAGCGCGTCTTCGACGGTCTCGTCGGTCTCCTCGTACTGGCTCTGTTCGACCTCGATGACGAAGCCGGTCGTGATGTTCGGGGCGGTCGGCAGAAAGAGGAGTTCACGGCCGTCCTCGGCGGTTTTTCCCGTCTTGAACGCGGTCATCCGCATCCCGTTCCACGTTTCGAGTTTGACGGGGGCTTGGAGGTCGGTGGTGTCCGAGAACGCGGTTTCGGCCGCCATCTTCGAGGCGTTGTAGACCACGCGGAGGACGGGAACGCGGTTCATCAGACCGTCGATGACGCCCTCGAACAGCGACCCGACCGCGGTTCGCATCATGTAGCCGACGCTGAGGACGAGGAGGCTGAACACGGCGAGGACCGTCCCGACTCGGAGTATGTCGTGGTCCATACTTTCGAGGAACGGAAGACCCGCGATTTTCAGGTAGAGCCACGCGACGATGTATGCCGTGACGATGATGGGGACGAGGACGATGAGGCCGCTCGCGACGTCGCGTTTCCACGAGGACATGTTCTCGATTTCGAGTATCCGACCCCAGCACTATAAACTAGATGCTATCCGGTGAGTCGGCTACCGTCCGAGAACCGCCCGGAGTGCGAAGAAGAGGTTCTCCTTGCGCTCCATCACGCGCCGGTAGAAGTACGACAGCCACTTGCCGCCGTAGGGGACGTACTGGTACACCTCGTACTCGCCGGCGAGGTCGAACTGGGCGTCCTCGCGCACGCCCATCAGCATCTGAATCTCGAAGTCGGTGCCGTGTTCGTCGTGGAGGTCTCTCGCGAGCGCTATCATCTCGGGGTCGTGGCTCCCGACCGCGACGCCGCCCTCGAAGTGCTCGAACATGTATTCGAGATACGTCTGATACGCCTCGTTGACCTCGGACTTCTCGGTCAGCGCGACCGATTCGGGTTCGTCGTACGCGCCCTTCACGAGTCTGACCTTTCCCGGCACGTCCGCGAGTCGCGCCAAGTCGTCCTCGGTCCGTCGCAGATTCGCCTGCACGCAGACGCCGACGCCGCCCTCGTGTTTGCGAGCCAGTTCCTCGTAGGCGTCGAGCGTCGCGTCGGTCGTGGTGTGGTCCTCCATGTCTATCCAGACGAACACGTCGCGGGCGGCGGCGAAGTCGGCGATTCGCTCGACGTTCTCGCGGAACACGGTCACGCCAGCGTCGAGACCGATTTGGGAGGGCTTGACCGAGATGCACGCCTCGACGCCGGACTCCTCGATGTCTTCGACCAATCGGAGGTACGCCTCGGCGTCCTCGTCGGCCGGGCCGCGGTCGTGGTAGTGTTCGCCGAGCAGATTCAGAATTGCCTTCACGTTCCTCTCGTTGAGTTGCCGGGCGTGTTCGAGCGCCTCGGCAGGCGTCTCGCCCGCGACGAAGTTGCTGGCGATGGGCGGTATCATTTGGCGTTCGTTTTCGACCGCGACCCTTTAAATTGCGCTATTCCGACGGTGTTCGCGCGGATTCGAACTCCCGGCGCTTAAGACCCCGGCGTTCGCGTACTCCGACATGAGCCTCTTCGAGACGGTCGCAATCGCGCTCTGGGCGATGCTCCCGGCCTACGTGCCGAACAACGCCGCCGTCCTCGCGGGCGGCGGCCGCCCCATCGACGCCGGGCGAACGTGGCGCGGCAAGCGCGTCCTCGGCGACGGCAAGACGTGGCGCGGAACCGCGGTCGGCATCCTCGCCGGAACCGCGCTGGCGGTGGCCCTCAACGCGGTTGAACCGGCCGCTTCCACCGCGCTCGGCGTCGAACTCCCGACGTTCCCGCTCGTCGCGGGACTCGCGCTCGCGGCGGGCGCGATGACCGGCGACATCGCGGCGTCATTCCTCAAGCGCCGGACCGGCCGCGAGCGTGGCGCGGCGTTCCCCGGACTCGACCAACTCGACTTCGTGGTGTTCGCGCTCCTGTTCGCGTTTCTGGCCGCGCCCGCGTGGGCAACCGAGGTGTTCACGCTCTCGGCGCTCGCCGTCGTCGTCGTCGTGACGCCCCTGCTCCACGTCGTCACGAACGCCATCGCGTACGCGCTCGGACTGAAAGACGAACCGTGGTGAGACGCGGTTCGTATCTCCGGCCGGGTCGTCTCGAAATCCCGAATCACCACTCAGCGCGCGGAAGAACGCCTCGAAGACACGTCTAGCGTCCTCGACAGGTGCAAGACTTAGGTTCGTTCGGCACCTACCTATTTGTACGCGGAATCGACCGCAGGAACGACGATTAGGGGTGAGGCAGACGACGATTCACCCGGAGAAGACGACGATTTTGCTGGCCGACGGTCGCCGCACACAGGAGGGAAGCCAATGGAAAACACAACAGCTTCCGGACAGACGCGAGCATCGCTCGCTCCCGCCGACGTGAGCGCGTTCGACATCCGGTCCCAGCGCGCTCGGACGGAGCGAATGGGGGTCACGCCGCTCGGAGGCGGCGTCTACGAAGTCGAGAGCCAGACCGGTCACACCTACTCGGTGGACCTGCTCGGCAGCCGGTGTACCTGCCCGGACCACACGTTCCGACAGGTCCGGTGCAAGCACATTCGGCGGGTCGCCATGGAGGTCACCGAGGGACTCGTCCCGCCGCCGGGAAAGGAAACAGTCGCCTGCGCGAACTGCGGCGCGGAGACCTTCGTCGAGGAGGGCGCTGACGGACCGCACTTCTGCGAAACGTGCTGGCTCGCGCCCGGCGAGGCGGTCGTGGACCGCGAGACGGGCGACCTGCTCATCGTGGTTCGGACGACCGCTCGGCGGGCCGACGAGGTCGAAATCACGGGCCGAGACTCGACGGTCGCCGACTACCCGACCAACGAGGGCTACCGCGCCGACGACGCAGTGGTCGAGGCGATGTACCCCGTTCCGGCGGGGCTTCGGACCGCGGACATCAAACCACATCATCTCCGGCGCTACTCGTTCCCGCGCGGGCGACTCGCCCGCCGTCGGGAACTCGCAGACGACGACCAGTCGAAACTGGCGGACTTCGCAGTCGCCGAGTAGCACAACGAAAAACGACGGAACGAGAGACGGCGGGCCGACGGTTCGGCTCGGCCCGCTTCGGCCACGAAGTCGGCCGCCGTCGAGGGTGAGTGTATCCTCGGAATCCCCGCTGAGGGTCGGAAAGGTGCAATCGGGTGATTTCGCCACGTCGGCGAGCAGTCGAAGCACCGTCCTGACCAGTCTACTTCGACTATACTGCCGACATTGGCGAAATAGTCTACTCTGCAGATATATCTTTCCATATCTGATTCCGGCTCCGAAACGAAGCGACTATTCGAGAATGTCGGCGGCTTCGTCCACCGAGAGAACGCCCTGCTCGACAGCGACCAGTACGTCTCGGACGCTGTGTTCGCTTTCGTCGTCTGCGTTGTCGCCGTCGCCTCGCAGGTCCGAGAGGGGTTCACCGCGTTCGAGCGCGGTCTCCTTCTTCACTCGATAGTTGCCGCCCTTGGTCTGATGTACGTCGGCGGGGTGGAAGAAGAACCAATCCTCGCGGTCGAACCGCACGCCGATTTTGGGTTTCGCGCCGAAGTTTCGGCTGAAGTAGACCAGCGCCTCGACCTCCTCGCCGGTCAGGTAGATGGGGTCGCCCGAACTCGACTTGGCCTCGACGGCGTAGAACACGTCGCCGTCGCCCGCGAGCACGTCCGGGAGTTCGCGCTCGGTCGCGGCCCCGGAGGCGGGCGCGCGCATCACCGCGAATCCGGCCTCGTCGAGTCGGTTCACGAGTTCGCGTTCCCGGCGATTACCCTTGGCGTTGGACACGCGAACACCCCCGAGACTGCCCGGTGCTTCCCCGAATCTCCGTCGCGTCGGTCATATCGGGTAGTGGTTTCTTCGGGATGTTAAGTCCGCCGGGAGCGCGGCGAAAGTGAAGCCAACCGTCGCGGGTCGGAAATCATTCGTCGTCGGCCACGCGAGCAACGGCTTCGACCTCGACGACCATCTCGGGGTCGATGAGTCGCGACACCTCGACCATGCTCGTCACCGGGCGCACCTCGCCGAACACCTCGGCGTGGGCCTCGCCAATCGCCTCCCACTCCTCGATGTCGGTGACGTACATCCGGGTTCGAACCACGTCCTCGATTCTCGCGCCCGCTTCGTCGAGCGCGCGCTCGACGTTTTCGAGCGCGCGTTTCGTCTGGGCATACGGGTCGTTTTTGCCCACGAGGTTCCCCTCCTCATCGGTCGCGGTCGTGCCCGAGACGTGGATTTCCGGCCCGGTTCGGACCGCCCGCGAGTAGCCGACCTTCGCTTCCCACTCAGTGCCGCTGGAGATTGTTCGGCGTTTCATGTGGAGTGAGTTGGAGCGAGACGGCTTAACTGTCCGTCAAAAACCCAACCGCACTCTCTGTGGCTGAATCTCCCGGTTCGAGCCACGGCATGTGACCGTGGTCGTCGAGCACGACCAGTTCGGCGTTTGGCATTCGCTCGACCGTCGGGCGACCGACTTCGGGCTTCCAGAAGTAGTCCTCGGTCCCCCAGACGAACCGCGTCGGGACCTCGACCGATTCGAGGTCGTCGCGGAGGTCGAACTCCGGAGCCATCCCTCGGAACGAACCGAGCACCTCCATCAGCGACCACAGACTCTCGCGCTGACCGGGCAGGCCCTCGGTCACGAGTCCGGGTTCGAAGTAGGAGTCGGGGAGCGCCGAATCGTCCTCGGCGTTGATTCGGCGGTGGGCCGTCCGAGCCTCCGAGACGGTCTCGGGTTCGATTGCGCCGAACAGCCACTGTCCGACGAAAGGCAGGTCGAGCACCCGAAACAGGAGCGGAATCGACCGCGAGAGACCACCGGGCGCGCCGACGAGACAGAGCCGATTCACGCGCTCGGGGCGGTCGAGCGCCAGCGTGAGCGACTGAAAGCCGCCGAGGGAGTTGCCCATCACTGCGGTCTCGTCGATTCCGAGTGAGTCGAGGAAGTCGGCGACGTACTCGACGCCGAACTCCCGGAACCCGGTTTCGCGGTAGTCCACCGCGGTCGAGAGCCCTCGACCGGGCCGGTCGGGGGCGTACACCGTGAAGTGGTCGGTCAGCGCGTCGAACAGCGGAATCCAGACGTGGGCGGTGCTGTTGAGTCCGTGGAGCAAGAGGAGGGGCGGTCCCTCGCCCGCGGTCAGGTAGTGGACGCGGTTCGCGGGGTCGGGTAATTCTGCGTATTTGGACTCGGCGGTTACTCCGTAGTGGTCGCAGAGGTCGGCGAGCGCGTCGAGGAAGGGTTCGGCTTCGGCGCTCGGGTCGGCGATGTGGTTGAGGGGCATGCTACGAAATTCGGACGGTTGAGAGAAAAGTGTTGGTCCGATTACGTCCCGTGCTGCCAGCTACCCATATGTACTTGGCCTGCTCATTGGCCAAATTGTTCCACTTAGAAAATAGCTTGCGATGAGCCTTCAGGCTAGAACCTTGAGGTACACGGCGACGACCCTGTCGTTCTTCCGAATGTAGTTCCCACTCGGATTTTCTCGTCCTCCGCTGTACCACGGGAGTTCGCCCAGACCTTCCTCGACTTCCAGAACTTGCTCACCGGTGACGTGGACGGTGACGTTCTGTTCCGTCGTCGTTGCGTTCTCGATTGCTCGCTGGACGACTGTGACGTTTCGGATGGTTTCGTTGTTGGCATCGACGACAGTGGCGTCATCTGGCACTTCGTCCACAATCTCAATCTCCAGATATCCCTCCATGTCTTTCGAATTGTGTGTCGTTTCTGATGGCGTGGCAATCGTCGATGTCTCGCTTTCAGGGGTGTTTTCGCCGATGGGGTCGCCAACCCCGGACAGACACCCCGAGCTTACAACGAGGGCCAGTACGGCGAGGACTGCTATCGTTCTCACAACGTCAATATATAGTTTTGTAACAAGTGTCTTGTGGGTTAGTAACTCCAGATGTCTCTGTTGTCTCCCGTCTTTTCAGCGCAGGTCTCATCGGATTCCGTCCGGAACCGGGCAACTACCCACCGATATAAAAGCTGAAAACCTGGGTCGTCGGTTGCTCGCTTCTACGTCCCGTGCTGCCAGCTCCCCATGTACTCGGCCTGCTCGTCGGTCAGGTCGTCGTACGCGATACCCTCGGCGTCCAGCTTTATCTCCGCAATCTCCTTGTCGAGTTCGTCGGGCACGTCGTGGACTCCGGCGTCGTACGCCTCGCTATTTTCGACCATCTCGCGGACGCAGGCGGCCTGCACGCCGAAGCTCTGGTCCATCACTTCGACCGGGTGGCCGAGCGCGATGGGTGAGGCGAGGTTGACGAGTCGGCCTTCTGCGAGAACGTTGAGGCGGCGGCCGTCCTCCAATTTGTACTCTCGCACGCCCTCGCGGGCGTCGCGCTGGCTGACGGCCATCTCCGAAAGCTGGTCGAGATTGATTTCGATGTCGAAGTGGCCCGCGTTGGCGAGCAGAACCCCGTCGTTCATTTTCTCGAAGTGGTCGGCCGTGATTACGTCGCGGTTCCCGGTCGTCGTGAGGAACACGTCGCCGATTTCGGCGGCCTCGTCCATCGGCATCACGTCGTAGCCTTCCATGTGGGCTTCGAGCGCGCGCCGGGGTTCGACCTCCGTGACGACGACGCTGGCGTTCTGGCCCGCCGCCTTCTTCGCGACGCCCTTGCCGCAGTAGCCGTAGCCCGCGACGACGACGTTCTTGCCCGCCCACGAGAGGTTCGTGGTCATGGCGATGTTGGCGAGCGACGACTCGCCAGTGCCGTGAACGTTGTCGAACAGGCGCTTCATCGGCGTGTCGTTGACGGCGAAGACGGGGTATTCGAGCGCGCCGTCCGCGTCCATCGCGCGGAGTCGATGGACGCCCGTGGTGGTCTCCTCACACCCGCCGACGATGGTGTCGATGAGTTCGGGGTAGTCCTCGTGGATGGCCGCCACGAGGTCCATGCCGTCGTCTACCGTGATGGTCGGCTCGTGGGAGATGACGGCTTCGATGGCCTCGTAGTACTCCTCGTCGTCCACCTCGCGCTTGGCGTACGACGAGATGTTCGGGTGTTCGTCGAGCGCGGCGCTCACGTCGTCGTGAGTCGAAAGGGGGTTACAGCCGGTGACGGCGACCTCCGCGCCAGCCTCCGCGAGCGTCTCGACCAGCACCGCGGTCTTGGCCTCGACGTGCATCGCCATTCCGATTCGCTGGCCCTCGAAGGGCTGGTCGGCCTCGAAATCGGCCTGCAACGCGGTTAGAATCGGCATGTGTTCGCGCGCCCAGTCCATCTTCCGGTGACCCTCCTCGCGAGCGGTCTGTACGTCTTCGACCTGCTCGGTGATGGTCGGGTAGTCTGCCATACCCGAGACGACGGGTACCGCGCCCAAAACGCTACCGAAGGCCGACGCGAACGCCGAGAATCGGTTCGTGGGCGGGCGGTCCAAACAAAACGTGTCGAAACCGCTCAGTCGTTCTTGTTGTTGCCGTTACTCTTTCCGTTGCCGCGGTCGCCTCTCTCGTCGTCCTCGTCGTCGGTCTCCTCTTCGGTTTCTTCGTCGTCGGTCTCTCCTTCGATTTCTTCGTCGTCGGTGACCTCTTCGGTTTCTTCGTCACCTTCGCCGTCGTCCTCGTTCTCGCTATCGTCGTCGCTGTCGTCGTCCTCACTGTCGTCACCGCCCGGCCCGGCGTGTTCGGGCGGGCCACGGTCGCCGTCGTCGTCGGTCTCGTTGCCCGAGTTCGCGTCGTCGGCGTTTCCGGCGTTATCCGGCTTGCCAGCGTGGTCGGGCTTGTTGTCAGCGCCGGGGTTGTTCGACGTGACGAACTCCGAGACGGCTTGGCCGATGGCCCCGTCGTCGCCCCCGGCGTCGAGCATCTCGTGGACGAACGACGAGACGAGCTGGCCGAACGAGCCGTTCTCGCTTTCGTTCTCGTCGTCAGCTTCGACGGCGGTCAGGTTCGCGGTCGTCTCGCCCGTGAGATTGCCCGCCGCGGCGGTGACCTCGACGGTCACGTTCTGCTCGGGCGCGGGAAGTTCGACCGTGCCGTTCTCGTCGGTCGCGTGGGTTCCAACGCCTTCGTAGGTGACGTTGTCCGCGGTCTCGACTCCGACCGAGGCGTTCTCGACCGCCGAGTCGTTCTCCGTCACTGTTACCGTCGCATCGCCGTCGTCGGACTGGGCGACCCCGACGACCAGCGAGTCGTTGGCCGTCGAATCGTTGGCCGCAGTACTCTGTGCCGCGCCCGCGGGGGCCACGACGGACAGAACCATCGCCGCCGCCAACACGACCGCAATCAGTCGTTTCTTAGATGTCATGCACTCGGTTCGAGGGGAAATGGCTCATTAAACCCCGCTTGCCGTACAGGTCGGTTCGTACGGTTTGTCGGTTTCGAGCGACGCACTCAGAGGTGCTTAGAGCGTTCAATAATAGTTCAGACCGTTCAAATCCGAATCGTTCAATCAATCGTTGCTTGCGACGTTTCGAGGAAACGTCGCGTTACCGAGTGCGTGTTACCCGGCGTGCGTTGCCCGACACGCGTCACTCGGCGCGTTCGACCGCGGCCGCCGCGCGCTTCTCGGCGCGCGCGCACACCGCGTCGGCGTCCATCGTCAGCACCTCGCGGTCGGCCATCAGGACCTGTCCGTCGCAAACGGTGTGGCGCACGTCCGACCCGCGGGCCGCGTAGACGAGGTGGCTCACGAGGTCGTGGTGCGGCGTGAGGTGCGGACCCGAGAGGTCCACGACCGCGAGGTCGGCGTTCGCGCCCTCCTCGATGCGCCCGCTGTCGAAGCCGAGCGCGGCGGCGCTTCCGCGAGTCGCCATCTCGACCACGCTCTCGGCGGGGACCGCGCTCGCGTCGTCGGCCCCGAGTTTGCCGACCATCGCGGCGTCGCGCATCTCGTCGAACATATCGAGGTCGTTGTTCGAGGCGGTGCCGTCGGTGCCGAGTCCGACCGCGACTCCGGCGTCGAGCATGCGCTGGACCGGCGCGATGCCGCTCGCGAGCTTCATGTTCGACGCAGGGCAGTGGACGACGGCGGTCCCGGTCTCGGCCAGCAGGCCGATTTCGGTCTCGTCGGTGTGGACGCCGTGGGCCACGAAGTCGTCTCCGCGAGCCATGTCGAGGTCGCGGGCGTATTCGAGGGGGCGCTCGTCGCGCTCCCCGACGATTGGCTCGACCTCGTCGCGGGTCTCGTTAGCGTGGTAGTGGACCGGAATCCCCTCCTCGCGGGCCTGCGAGACGTACTCTCGGAGGTACTCCTCGCCGACTGTGGTGAGGCTGTGAGGCATGAACGCGGTCTTCACCCGTCCTCCCGCCGCGCCGTCGAACTCACGGGCGACTTCGAGGCTCGTTTCGAGGTCCTCGTGTGCGCCGTCCTCGTCCTTGCCGACCGTGACGACGCCGTGGCCGACGCGGGCGCGCAGGCCCGCGTCGGCCACCGCCTCCACGACCTCGCCCTCGTGGAAGTACATGTCGGCGAACGCGGTCGTCCCCGACCGAATCATCTCTAGCAGGCCGAGTTCGGTCCCGGCGCGCACGTCCTCGGTGGTGAACTCGGCTTCGACCGGCCAGATGTCCTCTCGAAGCCACGCGCCGAGTTCCTTGTCGTCGGCGTATCCCCGCAGGAGCGTCATCGCGGCGTGGGTGTGGGCGTTCACCAGACCCGGCATCACCAGCGAATCGGCGGCGTCGAGGGTGTCGTCGGCCTCCGGTACGTCGTCCGGGTCGCCCACGGCGAGAATGGTTCCTTCGTCTTGGTCCACCAGTACGTCGCCGTCCTCGACCGTCAGGTCCGGTCGGAGGACCTTCCCGTCCGCGATTCGCAGGGTCGTCATACCTCCTCTTTTCGCGCCCGGCGTGTCAATCCATCGGGTTCCGGCGTGTACTTCAGAGTTCTGGATTCGATTCAGTCACCGCTCTGACTCCGAATCCGGTCGAGACGCGAACCGAGCGACGGGGCCATCAGCACGAGATTTCGGACGCGTCCTGTGTCGTAAGACACCTGATGCTCGTCGGCGAGTGCTTCGAGCGTCTCGGCGAACGTCCCCGCGCCGACGCGCTCGACCGCGTACTCGTCCGCCGAGAGGAGGAGTCGCTTGCCGAACCACGCGAGGGCGACCATCACCCCCGAAAACACCGCGAGGAATTCGGGTGTGCTAAGGTCGGCCAGCGTGCCGATATCACCCGACAGTGTGCCGACGACGAGTCCGAGCGCAGCGAGGACGACCGCGAGTTTGTACTCCCGATAGTACCGTTTCGCTCGCCCGGTCTTGCTCGCCAGCACGCTCGCTACCGCGTCGTCGTCGAACTCGTCGAGCAGATAGTCGGTCACGAACAGGTGTCGTCGGCCGGGAAGTCCCGCGAGCATGACCGTGGCGGTTCGGTCGCCGCCCATTTCGACGACTGTCGTCGCGCGCGCCGACAGTCCCGCGCGCTCCGTGAGGCGGTCGAGTCGCTCGCGCTCGGCGTCGGTGAGTTCGCGGGTCGTCCGCGAGACCGCCACGAGTTTCGGTTGGAAGACGAGCGTCAGTGCGGCGATTGCTGCGACGAAGCCGACTATCGAGAGCGCGGACGTGAGCGCGCCCCCGAGAAGCGAGAGGAATGCGCCGACTGTGACCGCGAACAGTCCGGCCGAAACGGCCAACACCCGGCCGAATCGGACTGCGGCGTCTCGCGCCGATACGTCCACCTCCCGAATCTCACAGATGTAGGGGAACGCGCCGAGGTAGCCCGCGATGACGGTTAGTATCGCTCCGACGAGCGTCGGCATCCATACCAGCATCGCCCCGATAGCCGAGTCGGCGAGCGCGGGACTCACAGTTTCGAGTGCGGCGTCGGTCAGACCGAGTGCGTCGGCGAGCAGCAACGCGAAGATAGCGACGATGGCGGTCAGCGGGAGACCGACGCCGAGCGCCCGACGGATGCGACTCATCGCGCGCTTGGGCGGTGCCTTCGCGGCCCGCCACGCGTGGAGGCGAAACGACGCGAACGACAGCACGGAGACCGCAACGACCGCGAGAAGCGACTGTGCCGCTGTCAGGACGTTCATGCGTCGAACGTATCACTGGACCCACAAATCGGTTTCTCAACCGACGTGGCGGTCGGCGACGCTATAAAAACCCGATTCCGGACGTGTCAGGGTGGAGTACCAACCTTTATAAACCTTAAATACGACATTTAAGTCGCATATGACCGACCCAAAGGAGACCATCAACATTGAAAACGTGGTCGCCTCCACCGGCATCGGCCAGGAACTCGACCTTCAGAGCGTAGCGATGGACCTCGAAGGGGCCGACTACGACCCCGAGCAGTTCCCCGGACTCGTCTACCGGACCCAGAACCCCAAGTCCGCGGCGCTCATCTTCCGCTCGGGCAAAATCGTCTGCACGGGAGCCAAGAGCACCGCCGACGTTCACGAGAGCCTCGAAATCGTCTTCGACAAGCTTCGGGAGCTTCAAATCGACGTGAACGAGGACCCCGAAATCGTGGTCCAGAACATCGTGACCTCGGCCGACCTCGGCCGGAATCTCAACCTCAACGCCATCGCCATCGGCCTCGGACTGGAGAACATCGAGTACGAACCCGAGCAGTTCCCGGGTCTCGTCTACCGTCTCGACGACCCCGAAGTCGTCGCGCTCCTGTTCGGGTCGGGCAAGCTCGTCATCACGGGCGGCAAGAAGCCCGAGGACGCCGAGCAGGCGGTCGATAAAATCGTCTCACGGCTCGAAGAGTTGGGTCTGCTGGAGTAACGACATCCACTCGCTCGGAATCGGCAGGAACAAACGACCCCCGACTCAACTTTGAGTATGGCAGTCTCCGTCGTCCCGCTACTCGGCACGTTCGTCGTCGCCGTGGTGTTCTACAGCGTGACTGCACACCTCGCGGCCCGGTTCGTGCTGGGCGACGTGCCGCTCAAGCGCGCGTTCGTCGTCGGTCTCGTTCCCGCGATAATCTCGTTCGCGCTACAGGCGTACCAGAACCCGGCGATTATCATCGTGCTCGCGCTCGCGGCCGACTTCTTCACCATCCGGGCGGTGTACCGACTCCGGTACCGGACCGCAGGGATGGTCGCGGTCGTTCACTACACCGTGAGCGTGATTCTGGGACTCACGATTTTCAATCTGGTTCGGCTGCTCGGAACTGCGCCGACGTGAAACGGCGTGCTGTAGGGCAGTACTTGCATCCCGGTTTGTCGCTTGTGCGGCTGGTCTGTCGCTGTTTTGGTGAGCCTCCTGCTAGTATCTACACCGCAGTCGGAGAACGCTAGTGGGACGCTTTACGGCGGTCTCTACGGTTCGAACCCACATCTACACCACAGTCGGAGAACGGTAGCTATCACTTGAGCCAATGAGTTCCGCACCGCCACCGCACTGCGACAGCCACACCCTCCCCAACCGACTGCGCTTCTCGGCACTCGCTTCGCTCGTGCCTGTGATGCTCATCCCTCGCGCGCGTTGCTCGCACGCGCCGGAGAAAATCCGTCGCTCCTCGGTTTCACTCCACCAGTCGCTCGATTTCCGTCACCAGAATCCCGCTCGCACCGACGCCCTTCAGGTCGTTGATGGTCTCGAACACCTCGCGCTCGTCCACGACCGCGTGGACCGCGACCATCCCGTCTTTCTCGCCGTTCTCGCCGCTCTCGACGTTCATCACGGTCGGGCCGCCGAGACCCGGAATCACGTCACGGACCTCGCCGAGTCGGTCCTCGGGCGCGTTCATCATCAGGTAGCGTTTGCCGTCCGCCGAGAGGACCGACCGGAGTGCCATCGTGACCTGCTCGACCTTCTCGTCGCCGACCACGTCGTCGCGGGCGAACAGTCGGACCGAACTCTGGAGAACCTCGTCGATGATGGCGAGTCGGTTCACTTTGAGGGTGGTCCCGGTCGAGGTGATGTCGATGATGGCGTCGGCCATCTCGACGTGGGGCGTGAGTTCGGTCGCGCCCGAGACCTCCACGATGTCGGGCGAGACGCCTTTCTCGTCGAAGTAGTTCCGGGCGACGTTCGGGAACTCGGTGGCGACGGTCTTGCCCGCGAGGTCGTCCACCGCCTCGATGTCGCCGTCCTCGGGCGCGGCGAGGACGAGTCGGCACCGGCCGAATTCGAGGTCGAGCAGGTCCTCGACGTTGCCGGGGTCGGCCTCCCGAACCTGATCGAGACCCGTGATTCCCACGTCTGCCGCGCCGTCGCTGACGTACTCGGGGATGTCGGCGGCCCGCGCGAACAGGAGCGTGACCTCGGGGTCCACCGTGTCGGCGTAGAGCTTCCGGTCCGCGCCATCGACGGCGTGCAGGCCCGCGCTTTCGAGCAGTTCCATCGCCGGGTCGTGGAGTCGGCCCTTGTTCGGGACGGCGATTCTCATGTGTTAAGTCGCGTTTCGTGTTCGCGCGGGAACTACCTTTCCATCCGGCCGACCCGACTGCGAGCGCGTCGGCTCCTCCGAACTCGCAGACGAAACCCCCAAGAGCCGAGACCCAATCTGGTACGGTGTGTACGCGCTGGAACTCGGAGGACAGGACGACCGATTCGCCGCCGCGGAGGCCGCGAGCGCCGCGACCGGCGTCGAGGTGGTCGCGCCCGGACTCGCCACCGCGACCGCGATTACCGACCGGGTTCGGAACCTCGCCTACACCCACCGGGCGAGCGAACTGGTCGGGACGACCGACGCCAGCGTCGAGTCGGCGCGCGTCCTGCTCGACGCGGCGTCCTTCGAACGCGAGGGAACCGTCGCGGTTCGCGCCCGCACCGTGCGCGACACCACAAATATCGACACCCAGCGCGCCGAACGCGAACTCGGGCAGGCCCTCGTGAATCGGGGCTACGCCGTGGACTTGGACGACCCCGACCACGAACTCCGGGCGATATTCTCGGCGGACACCTGCGTCGTCGGATGGCTCGAAATCGAGAGCGTCCGGGACTACGGCACCCGGAAGCCGACCGACCGGCCGTTCTTCCAACCCGGCGGGATGGACCCCCTGCTCGCCCGCGCGCTGGTCAACCTCGCGGGCGCTCGACCCGGCGCGACGCTTCTCGACCCGATGTGTGGGACCGGCGGCGTCCTCATCGAGGCCGGACTCGTCGGCGCGACCGCCTACGGCGCGGACGCCCAGCGAAAGATGGCCCGCGGCGCGGCGAAGAATCTCGACCGGTATCTCGGCGACGAAACCGAGTGGGCAACCCTACGGGGCGACGCGACTCATCTTCCCTTCCCGGACAGTTCCATCGACGCCGTGGTGTTCGACGCGCCCTACGGCAGACAGTCGAAAATCGCGAATCTCGATTTGGACGACCTCGTGGCTGGCGCGCTCGCGGAGGCCCGCCGGGCCGCGGGCCGGGCGGTCGTGGTCGGCGACAGGTCGTGGGCCGCCGAGGCCCGCGACGCGGGGTGGACCGTCGAGGACGAGTTCGAGCGTCGGGTCCACCGGTCGCTCGACAGGCACATCGCGGTGCTGACCGAAGAAGACAGTCCGCTGGATTCGGCGTGAGGCCGACTACAGCGACACGTCGTACGTCTCGTCGTCGCCGAGCCCCGTGACGTGGAGGGTCGCTCGTCCCGGCCCGTCGGATTCGACCTCGATGCGCCCCGTGAACGACGTGGACATTCCGGCGATGATGCTCTTCATGCTGGTCCCGATGTCAGCGCTGGTGTCGAGCGCACAGATGCCGATAGCCTCGTTTCGGCGGACCTGGCTGAGCAGGTTCGAGTTCAGGAATCGGAACACCGAGCGCGTGTCGTCGACCGCGCTACAGATGCTCGAACACAGAATAATGCCCGCGCGAAGCCGAGACGCAGTCTCCTGCGACTCAGCGACGAGCGACGAGAACTGCATGCCGATGCCCGTCAGGTCGGTGATGTCGTCGATGGTCGTGACGTTTTCGGGCGAGTCGGGTCCCGTGCAGGTCAGCACGGTCGAGCGGTCGCTGGCACCGTCCACCGTGCGTTCGAGCGCCCGGTTGACTTCTCGGCCGCTGGCATCGGTCGCCAGCACGAGCGACCCCTCGTCGTCCTGTGAACTCAGGAGGCGGTAGAAGACGGTTTCGAGGAGGTCGGTGTCGTCGCCGGTCAGCAGGATGCTCGTCCCGTCGTCGATGGGGCCGAGCGGGAGGTCGGCGAGTTCGAACGGTCCGGCTCCGGTGACGCTCATGCCGTCACCTCCGGGCCAGCAGCCTCCAGAAGTGATTGACGGAGTTCGAGAATCTCCATCGCGGTCTCGGCGAACTGCTGGAGTTCGGCGCGCTGTTGCGCCGAGTACGACCGCCGCTCGTGGTCGATGAGACACACCTGCCCGATGATTTGACCCTCAGGCGTCGTCATGTTCGCACCGGCGTACGAGACGATTCCCAGGTCGTGTAGCTGTTGATTCTCGGCGAATCGCTTGTCTTCTCTGATGTCCTCGACTACCATTACGTCCTCCTGAAGCATGCTGTGCGTGCAAATCGTCTTCTCGCGCGTGAGACTGTCCCAGTCCGCCCCCGTGCAGGCGAGGAAGTTCTCCTCGTCCTTCTCGATGAGACCGATGAACGCGACCGCGGCGTCGAAGTGACTCGTGATGAGGTCGGTCAGTCGCTCGAAACTCTCCTCGATTGGGAGTTCGTCCACGTCGTACGATTCGAGCGCGTCCAGCCGGGACTCCTCGTCGTCGGGGACGAGGAAGCCGACCTGCGCGCTGTGGGCGATGACGTCGCCGACCACGAAACCGAGGCGGTCGGCCGCGTCGGGTAGGTCGCGGTTCAGGTACTCTACGATTGCGTCTCCGAACGACCCGGTATCGATGTCTCCGGGCCGAACGTCGGTGTACAGCACGCACGGCGTCTGCGGCGCGTGCTCTCGAATCGACCCGACCACGTCGAGTCCGGTCCCGTCCGGCAGGTCGTACTCGGTCACGACCGCGCCGACGGATTCGGCCTGTAAGAATTCTGCAGCGTCAGCGACCGAGGTTCGACCAACCGGTGCGAGGTCGGGCTCGCCTTCGAGCGTTGCAGTGATGTCCGAAACGCCGTCTTCGGTTCCGATACAGAGAACTGTGTGTTCTACCATCTACCAGTCTCTTGGATGGTACTACTATAATGTTTAGCTTTCAATTATCAAAATTAATATTCCTTTTCGGAATCGAGGTAAAAAAGCTGGTCAAGGAAAACTGGCGCTTCCTATCTAAAAAGAATACTGTGCCGATGCGGAACTATTGTTCCGTTTTCTCAGGTTTTCGCTTCGGCTCCTAACTCCGCGAGCAGGTGGCCGATGTGGACCCTGTCGCTCGTTGCTTCGGCGAGGTCGGCGTCGATTTCGCCCGCGAGTCGGGTCAACTCGGCGAGGTCGTCGCCGGTGTACCGGCCCGAGTGGGCCACGTCGAGAATCTCCTGTAGCACCTCGCCGCCGCTGTACCCCTCGTCCACGAGCAGGTCGTCGAGGGTCTTCCGGGCGTCCTGAAACGCTCCGGCCTCGGCGGCGTCGAGCATCGCCTCGATGTCGGCGGTGACGCCCACGTCGCCGAGCACCTCGTAGGCCGCGTTCATCGTGATTTCGCCCTCCTTCTCGGCGGTGGTCTGTGCGCCCAAAATCGCCTTCCGGAGGTCGCCGCCCGCGTATCCGGCGACGTATTCGAGACCGCTCTCGTCGTACTCGACGCCCTCGGCCTCTACGATGCGCTCCAGCACGGTCACGATTTCTCCGGGCGTGGGCGCGCGAACCGCGACCGGGAAGCACCGGGATTTGATGGGCGGGATGAGTTTCGTGGGCTGACGCGTCGTGATGACGAACTGAGTCGCCTCGTGGTGGCGCTCCATCACCCGGCGGAGCGCCTGCTGGAAGTCCTCGCGGATTGCCTCGGCGTTGTCGAGCACGACGGTCTTGTACGACCCCGCCACCGGCGAGTAGCTCGCGGACTCCTTCAGTACGTGGTTGATGAGGTCGGCCTTCGAGGAGTTTCGCCTGCGCTTGCTGTCGATGAACGACGAGAAGCGCGGGTCGTTGGCGACCTCCTTTTTGGTCATGCCGAAGAAGTCGGCGACGTTGATTTCCACGAGGTCGTTGTCCGGGTCGTCGTGGGCCTCGCGGGCCAGCGCGCGCACGGCGGCGGTCTTGCCCGCGCCCGACGGCCCGTACAGCACGAGGTTTATGGGTTCCTCGACGGCCTTCTGGAGGTACTCTCGGACCTCCGCCTGCGGGAGGTCGGCGAGGTCGGGTGCGTAGCGTTCGGTCCAGAGCGGCGCGTCCATCACTGCCGAGTAGGGAGTCGCCGGGTAAGAATCGGTCGGTTGACGCCGAAATCCGGTCTCCTAAAAAAGAACCGCGTCGGCGATTAGGCTTCTGCGGTCGTCTCGACCACGGTGGTCGTCTCCTCCTCGTCGTCCGGCAGTTCGGTCTCTTCGTCGCCCACTTCGGTCTCGGTCTCCTCGTCGTCTACTTCGGTTTCAGTTTCGACGGTTTCCTCGGTCTCGTCGTCGGCCGCTTCGGTTAGCGTGATGATCGCGAGCTCGCCGAAGTCATCGGTGTACACGCCGTGGACGTACTCGCCGGGCGGCACGTCGGTCGTGTCCACGTCGAACGTGACCGTGGTCTGCTCGCCGCCTTCAAGCGTGACGGCTTGGCGAGCGACGACCGTCCCTTCGAGGCGGAACGCCACGTTCTGCGTGGTTTCCACGTCGTTGGGGTTGGTCACGACTGCGCTGACCTGGATGGTCTCGCCCACGTCTGCGGTCCCGGGCGCGTCGAGGCTAACCACGTCGAAGGAGTCGGCCTCCTCGTCCTCGTCGGGCGCTTCGGTGGTTTCGTCTTCCTCAACCGTGGTTTCGACCTCTTCGGTGGTCTCGACACCCTCGATAGTGGTTACGGTCTCCTCGGTAGTTTCGGGCGCTTCGGTCGTCTCGACTTCTTCGGTCGTAATTTCGGCTTCTTCAGTCGTGGTCTCTATTTCTTCCGTGGTTTCGACTTCTTCGGTCGTCTCTACCTCTTCCGTGGTTTCGGGCGCTTCGGTCGTGGTCTCTATCTCCTCGGTCGTGATTTCAACGTCGTCACCGTCTTCGACTTCGGTCGTCTCCACGTCCGTCGGCGGTTCGGGCATCTCCATGTCCTCGGGTGCGGTGACGACGAACGTCACGTTCTCGACGTTCACGTTCTCGATGACGAACCGGACGGTTTCGAGGTCACCCATGAGGTCCTCTTCGAGTTGCTCCTGGGCCTCCTCGGGGTCCGGCGTGGTCATCTGTTCGTCGGGCACTTCGGCCTGCTCTTGCAGCAGTTCGGTGAGGTTGATCTCCACTCGGCGGTCCTGCACGGTGATGTCGCCGACCGTCTCGGTCCTGTCGGGCGTCTCCTCGTCGCCCACGACGAACGACCACTCGTCGATGGTCATCTGCTCGACTTTGAAGACGAACTGCTGTTGGTCGGCCGGGTCCTCGACTCCGTCTTCGACTTCGTCGTCTTCGGTCGTAGTTTCGACGGGGTCGTCTTCAGTCGTGGTTTCGATGATGTCGTCTTCCTCGGTCGTGGTCTCGACGCCGTCGACTTCGGTCGTCTCGACTTCCTCAGTCGTCTCCACATCATCGACTTCAGTCGTCTCGACCGGTTCCTCGCCAACGCTCACGTTGGCTTGGTCCACGACTATCTCGCCGTCAGCGGTCGTGTACGGTCCGTCCACCGCACCGCCCGAGGTGAGGAAGTCGTAAACCTCGTTCTCGTTCGTGTCGAGGTGCGGCATCGCGATGAGCGTCTGGGTCTCGGCGATAGGCCGACCCAGCGTGATGGTCACGTCCTCGTGGGTCCCGGCCTCGAGGTACACCGAGTTACCGAGGACGCTCCCGATGGCGTCGCCCTCCAGTAGCGTCTCGTCGTGGATGGCGACGAAGCCGCCCTCGTCCATCGTGACCGAGTCGATGACGACCTGCTCACCGTCCGATTCCTGGTCGTCGATGCTGACGCTCGCGGCTTCTTCGGTCTCGTCCGCGTCGTCGTCAGCGTCGTCGGCCTCAGTCGTTTCGACTGCTTCGGTCGTCTCCTCGTCGTCTACATCCTCATCGTCGGCTTCGGTCGCCTCCTCATCGAGGATGCCTGTCGTTTCTCCGCCGTCCGCGTCTTCGTCATCGGCCTCGGTCGTCTCCTCGTCCTCGACGTCCGTGGTCTCTTCCATCGCCGCGTTCGTTCCGACGTTCGAACTATCGGCGTCTGTCACCGCGAGCGAGACCGCTGTTCCGCTCGCGAGTACGAGTAATACCGCCATGAAAACGGCGCTAACCGTCCTGCTGTCACGTGTCATTTGTAACCCCCAATCCGCACGATAACCGACGACCAGACTGCGAATAAACCGAAGCGACTGTTCACTGGCGTAACCGCCTGATACGACTGGCTAGGCCCGAGGTATCCCGGCATTCTCCCGCCACGTTTGCGGTCGTAATGGCGCGTTTCCCCCAATCGCGAGTCGGACGAGCGCGGATGCACCGACCGGCGTTTCGAAGGCGCTTTCCGCCTCGCCCTCCGACATCCACCGAGGATGTCGATGCGCGTTACCTTTCTCGGAACGAGCGGGGCGGTGCCGACGACCGAACGGAATCCGAGCGCCGTCTTGGTCAATCGGGAGGGCGATAGACTACTGTTCGACGTGGGCGAGGGCACACAGCGCCAGATGATGCGCTTTCGGACGGGGTTCACGGTTTCGGAGGTGTTCATCACCCACCTCCACGGCGACCACGTTCTCGGCCTGCCGGGACTCGTCCAGACGTGGGACTTCAACGACCGCGAGGACCCGCTCACGATTTACGCGCCCGCCGGGACGGAGCGACACATCGACGCGCTCGTCCACGCCGCGGGCAACCAACCCTCGTTTCCGGTCCACGTCTACGAGGTCGAACCCGGCGAGGTCGCGGTCCGACGCGACGAGTACGAGATTCGGGCGTTCCGGACCGACCACGACACCAACTCCGTGGGGTACGCGCTGGTCGAGGACGACCGGAAGGGCCGATTCGACCGCGAACGCGCCGAGGAACTCGGCGTTCCGGTCGGCCCGAAGTTCTCGAAACTCCACGAGGGGAACCCGGTCGAACTCGACGACGGAACCGTGGTTCGGCCCGAGCAGGTCGTCGGCGAATCGCGTCCGGGGCGAAAATTCGTCTACACCGGGGACACCCGTCCGAGCGAGACGGTCACGGAAATCGCCGACGACGCCGACCTCCTGATTCACGACGCGACCTTCGCCGACGACCGGGCCGAGCGCGCCCGAAAAACCGCCCACTCGACCGCCAGACAGGCCGGGGAAGTCGCGAGCGAGGCGAACGTCGCCCGACTCGCGCTCACACACATCTCCTCGCGGTACGCGGGCGAGACGCCCGACCACCGCTCTGAGGCGCGCGAGGTTTTCGACGGCGACGTGTTCGTGCCCGACGACGGCGAGATGCGTGAGATTCCGTACCCCGACGCCTAATCCGAAATTCCCGTCCTCAGACGCGTCGTTCGGCACTTACGCCCTCGGTATCTCGCTCGTTCTGTCGTCGCGGGGGGGGGGGGGGGGGGGGGCCGCCCCCCCCCCCCAGGGTGTGTTATTGTGTGAAACAGGAAAAAAAAAAAAAAAGCATA
>NZ_ML974136.1:76318-101362 GCF_004143485.2 Halorussus amylolyticus
CGGCGGGCACTGAGGCCCTGGGTATCTCGCTGGTCAGGGCGCGACGTCGGCGTTCGCCGGGGCGAACGCCGACGCGACCTCTGTGATATTTATTGTCTAACCGAGAAAAAATAGCCAACGCTTATCAAAATATTCTCGTAATTGCGCATTGCATGCAACGCTCGATAGTGCTGACGATGATTCTGTGTCTGGTCGTCGCGGGGGCGGCCCCACCGGCGGGGGCGACCGCGACAGACCAGCAAACTGAGACGCTCCAACCGAGTACCATATCTGCGTCGTCCGCCGCGGCGCAGGCCTCGGAGAACAACACCACCGTCACGGTCCTGTCGTACAACGACGTCCAGACCGCGGCGGCCGAGAACGGCACCCTGCCGCGGATGGCGACTCTCATCGACGAGCGCCGCGCGGCCCACGACAATCCGACGGTCGTCGTGGGCGGCGGCGACGAGATGGGTCCCCACTCGCTGTCGCCGCTGAGTCAGTGGGAGGTGCCGGTCGAGGGGATGAACGTCCTCGACCCCGCCGCCGACGTTATCGGGAACCACGAGTTCGACTACGGCTTCGACGCGGTCGAGAACTTCAGCGAAGCCTCGTCGTACCCGTGGTTGCTCGCCAACCTCGTGGACGAGGAGACCGGCGAGACCATGCCCGGAACCGAACCGTACCACGTCGTCGAACGCGGCGACACGAAAATCGGCATCGTCGGCGTGGCCGACGAGAAACTCCAGTCGAAGACCGCGACCGACTTCGACGAGGAGGGGTACGAACTTCGGAACTACTCCGACGTAGCGAGCGAGTACGCGACCGAACTCAAAGAAGAGGAGGGCGTCGATGTCGTGGTGGTGTCGGCCCACCTCGGGATTCCGGTCGCCGAGAACCTCGCGAACACGACCGACAACGTCGATGTCGTCGTGGTCGGCGACGACGAACAGGAGTACCCGCCCCGAGAGGTCGGCGGTGCGGTCGTGACCGAGTCCGAGGCCCGCGCCGAACACGTCAGCGAAATCAATCTCACGGTCGCGGACGGCGAGGTGACCGCGTGGGACGGTCGCCTGCTCGACGTGACCGAGAACGTCTCGAAGAACGAGACGGTGGCGACCGCCATCACCGACGCCCGCGACGAGGAACTCGACAAGCGCGCGGGCCGGACCGAGGTCGAACTCGACGCGAGCGCGTCGGCGAGCTATCACGACGACACCACGCTGGGCAACGTCATCGGCGACGCGTTCCGCGCCCAATCCGACGCCGACGTGGCGGTGACCAACGCGGGCGGCATCCGGTCGGACGCCGCCTACGGTCCCGGCAATCTGAGCGTCGGCGACGTGTACAACGTTCTGCCGTTCCAGAACACGCTCGTAACCGTCGAACTCACCGGCGCGCAACTCACCGAGCTCCTCGCGAGTCAGGTCGTCACGCTCGAAAGCGAGGAGGGCCAGCAGTTCGGGGCCGAACCCAGCCTCCAGGTCAGCGGCGTGACCTACGAGTGGGTCGGTCACAACGACACCGACGAGACGATTCGGGACGCGTGGGTGAACGGCGAACCGCTCGACGACGACGAGACGTACACCGTCACGGTCAACTCCTACATGGCCGGGTGGGACGACTCGGTGTTCGAGAACGCCACGGTCGTCGAGGAGACTGACATGCTCTACGGCACCGCCCTGCTGGAGTACGTCCAAGACAACAGTCCCGTCGAGGAAGTCGAGGAGGACCGCATCCGGCGCGTGGACGCCGAGGTCGAGACCGACTCGGTCGAGGTGGACGAGGGCACCGCCACGGTCGCGTTCGACGCGCCCGAGGGCACCGAGAACGTCACCGGCGACTTCCACGCGAGAAACGCCGACCACGACCGACTCGGTGCCGAGAAGGTCTCGCTCGAAGGCGAGACAGTCGAAGTCGCGTTCGACGCGGCCGACCTCCGGCAACTGTCGGGCGGCGACGACGTGCAGGTGTACGGCGAGTACGACACCGCCGAGTACGAGCGCGTCTACTTCGACCACTCCGTGATGAACGCGGAGGTTTCGGCCAGCGATGTCGGCGCACAGGAGACGACGGAGACGGCTACGACCACGACGGCCGAGACAGCCACGACGGCCGAGACAGCCACGACGGCTACCGAGACGACCACCGAACCCACGACGGTGGGCGGTGGTGAGGGCACCGGAAGCGGCGAAGCGACGACCGCCACGACCGCGACCGACTCCGACGGCGGCGTGCCCGGATTCACGCCCGCGACCGCGGTTCTCGCGCTTCTCGGAGCCGCGTTCGTGGCGCTTCGGCGTGCGTAATCGGCTGACTCCCCGTAATCGCTCGACCGCCTCCCGAAGTCGGGACGCGCTGGCGCGCCCGGTTCCGGGCGCGCCAGCGCGCGCAACTTGCAGAAGTCGGCTTTGAAAATGGAGTCGGGATACAGCGGACACCGAGGGCACGAGACTCGCGTGCGAATCGCGACCGAGTGGCCGCGATTCGCACGCCCCGTCCCCGTTCCCGCGCCGGATTTATATCCGGCGGGACCCTATCCGTTGGCGTGAACACGCGCACGAGTGCCCTCGACACGCTCGTTTTCGGCGTGGACGTTCAGAGCGGGGACGTTCGCGGCGACGCACCTTCCTACGCGCTCGTCGCCTTCGACGGTGAGAACATCGACCGCGACGTGGTGAGCCACCGAAAGCTCCGGCGACTCATCGACCGCGAGGAGCCCGCGCTCGTGGCGACCGACAACATGTACGAACTCGCGCCCGACAAGGACGCGCTCGTTCATTTCTTGGGCGGTCTCCCGGACGGGACCCGACTCGTGCAGGTCACGGGAGCCGAGCGGCCCGAACCCCTCTCGCGGGTCGCCTCGCGCCACGGGGTGCCCTACGACAAGAAGCCGATGGCCGAAGCCGAGGCCGCCGCGCGACTCGCGGCCGGAAACGTCGGCTACGAGGTGTCGGCGTTCGACGACACCACCGAGGTCAAGGTCTCTCGCGGGCGCTCGACCGGAAAGGGCGGGTGGAGCGAGGACCGCTACACCCGCCGGATGCACGGTGCGGTCCGCAAGCGAAGCCGGGAAATCGAGTCCGACCTCGATAGCGCCGGACTCGATTACGAGAAGGACGCGACCGAGAAGTACGGCGGCCTCTCGAACGCGGTCTTCACGGTCGAAGCCCGACCCGAGGACATCCCGGTCTCGAACCGTCGGTCGGGCGACGTGCGGGTCGAAGTCGAGCGCGTCCGCAGGGACGGCATCGAGTTCGAACCCCTCGCCAAGCGCCGGGACCACGTCCTCGTGGGTATCGACCCCGGTACGACGACTGCGGTCGCGGTCGTGGATTTAGGCGGCGAGGTGCTCGACGTTCTCAGTACTCGGACCGCCGACACTGCAGAGGTCATCGAGTGGATAATCGAGCGCGGGCGACCCATCGTCGTCGCGGCCGACGTGGAACCGATGCCCGAGACGGTCGAGAAAATACGCCGGAGCTTCGACGCCGCGGGGTGGGAACCGAACTCGGACCTCCCGATAGACGAGAAGCAACACCGGACCCGTGACCACGACTACGACAACGACCACGAGCGCGATGCGATGGCTGCGGCGCTCTACGCGTTCGACGCCCACGAGGAGCGATTCGAGCGCATCGCGGGCAAGGTCCCGCCGAGCGAAGACGTTGGGGAAGTCACCGCGCGCGTGGTCGCGGGCGGCGAGACAGTTGAAACCGCGCTCGCGGACCTCTCGGACGACGAGGAATCCGAGTCTGAGGAGTCCGAGCACGAACCGCGCGAGCTCACGGCCGAAGAAAAGCGCATCAAGCAGTTAGAGTCGCAGGTCGAGCGCCTCGAATCCCACGTCGAGGACCTGAACGAGACGCTCGAAAGCAAGGAGGGTCGTATCGGCCAACTGAAAGGCGACCTCGAAGCCGCCCGGAGCGAGGAGCGAAAGGACGTTCGCGAGCGCCGCGAGGTGTCCCGACTCGAACGCGAGAACGCCAGGCTCGAACGTGAACTCGACGAGCGCGACGAGAAAATCGAGTCGCTGGAGGGCAAACTCGCCCGACTCAAGGAACTCTGGAAACTCGACCACTCGAACTTCGCCGACGTGGCCGAGAAGAAGGCCGGTCTCGTGCCGGTCAAGCCCGTCGAGAAGTTCACCACGGGGGCCATCGAGTCGGCCCACGAACGCTTCGGACTCGCGACCGACGACGTGGTGTACCTCCGTGATGCCTCTGGCGCGGGTCGCTCGACGGTCGAGCGCCTCGTCGCGGTCGAACCCAAGGTCGTCCTCGTGGGTCGGGGCGGCCTCTCGGACGTGGCCGACGAGGTGCTGTTCGAGAACGAGATACCGGTCGGCCCGGCCGACGACGTGACGATTCAGGAGGTGGACGAACTGGCGGTCACGCGCGAGCGCGAGGTCGAAGCCGTCATCGGGGACTGGGAGGCGCGCGCGGAGGACCGCCGCAAGGAGCAGAAGGCCGAGCAGTTGGACCAACTCATCAGCGAACACCGGGCCGAACGCAACTACGATTCGCGGTCGTCAAGTGCGAGCGGGCAGAGTCCGTAGCGCCGGTTTCTCGTCGCCAATCTTTTGCAGTAGCTCGCTCGATGGAGTAGAGTCCTGGGCGAAGATACTGATGATACGTATAATACGTCTCGGCTTTCGATACGAGCAATACAATTAATACGCTCGATACAGTAAATTCGTGATAAGAGTCGCAGAATGCCGATTACGAAAGACACGTTCGAGCGAATCAGCGACGATGGACCACTGCCCGGAAGCAACGCAGAGCGTATTCTCGATTTTCTGATTCGCAACGAGAACAAGGCGTACACGCAGACCGAAATTGTCGAAGAAACCGGCGTCAAACGCGGAAGCGTCGGGCCGACTCTCAAGCGATTAAAGGAGCGGGGAGCAGTCGAACACAAAGCTAACTACTGGCGCGTAAGCGACCACGAGGTCGCCGCTCGAAGCGGTACTGCCCTCACTTCCGAAACTGCGAGCCAGTACGACGACGAGGAGTTCGATGTCGGGAAGTGGGCCGAGTACGCCGTCGATGGGGCTGACCGTGGCCGTGAGAACGAGTGAGAAACGAACGCGGCGATGTCGTTTTTGCACCCGACCCGTTCAAAGCAAGTGCAAATCCGCGGCCGTGGTTGATTCTCTCGGTCGAACCGCTTCCGTTCCCGGGCGAATTTCTCTGTGCGGCGCTGACCACTTCCGAACTCCCCGTCAATCACGCAGTGGAAGACGACCACTGGGTCGAGGGAGGACAGCCCCCTGACGAGGAGTCGTACTGCTCGCCGTGGCTCCTCGGCACGCTCAAATCAGGACAGATTCAGTTCACGCAAGGGTCGCTCACGACCGAGTTCGTGGATAGAATCACAGACGATGCACTCGACTATCTCGACGGCTCTCGCCGAGGTCGGGACTGACGTTCGTAATTTCACCTCTCTCAGCCCACGATACTTACCGTGCGAGACGCCAGCAGAGTCCCGGAACTCTAAAGCCGCGCGCGGGACACACCTCGCGTATGGACGCTCACGAACTCATCACGCGGAACACCGACGAGGTCGTCACCGACGAGGAGGTGCAAGACCTCGCGGAAAACCCCGAGGGCAAGCGGGTGTACGTCGGCTACGAGCCGTCGGGCGTACTCCACATCGGGCACATGCTCACCGCGAATAAGCTTATCGACCTCCAAGACGCCGGAATGGAGGTCGTAATTCTGCTCGCGGACGTCCACGCCTACCTCAACGGCAAGGGCACCTTCGAGGAGATTGAGGAGACCGCCGAGAAGATGCGCAAGCAGTTCCTCGCGTACGGACTCGACGAGGAGAACACCGAGTTCGTCTACGGGTCGGAGTACCAGCTAGAGGACGACTACGCGCTCGACCTCCACAAACTCGAACTCGACACCACGCTCAACCGCGCCCAGCGCGCGATGGCCGAGATTCAGGGCGGCGAGACCGCGAAGGTCAGCCACGTCGTCTACCCGCTGATGCAGGCGCTCGACATCGAGTACCTCGACCTCGATTTGGCGGTCGGCGGCCTCGACCAGCGGAAGGTCCACATGCTGATGCGCGAGGAGCTTCCCGAAATCGGGTACGAAGCGCGTCCTTGTCTCCACACCCCCATCCTCGCCGACCTCGGCACGGGCGAGGGGAAGATGTCGAGCAGTTCGGGCGTCACCATCTCGATGGAAGACTCCACAGCGGACATCGAGGAGAAGGTCAACTCGGCGTTCTGCCCGCCGACCCGCGACCCCGAGGGCGACCTCGAAAATCCCGTCCTCGAAATCTTCCGGTACCACGTCTTCCCGCGATTCGAACGGGTCGTGGTCGAGCGTCCCGAGAAGTACGGCGGGAATCTGGAGTACGACGACTACGAGGCGCTGGCCGACGATTTAGAGAGCGGCGAACTCCACCCGGCGGACGCCAAGGGCGCGCTGGCGAACTATCTGGACGAACTGGTCGCGCCGGGTCGCGAGAAACTGCGAGAACTGGAGCAGTAGCGCTTTGGACAGAGCGCCCCCGACCCGATACATTCACTTAGAAAACATCTTGCGGTGATTCTCGACGCACAAATTCTCGACTCGCTCGAAATCCCGGTCTGAAGCGACGACTGTCGCATTCAGCGAGCGCGCGACTCCGGCTAACAGCATATCCGGATGTTGAATCCGCTGGCCGCTGTCCATCAGTTCCTGACGAACCCGAGCCGCTTCGAGAGCGTACGCGTCGGTAAACCCGATTTCCGTAGTCCAGTCGAACGCCCGGTCGAAGTCGTCGAGTGTAACGTCGCTTTCGACTGCGAGACGACCTGCGAACAGTTCGTAGAGTGCAATCGTCGGCACTCCGAGGTCCTCGTCGCCGCGCTCTTCGAGGTAGCGTATCGCTGAGGCCCGTCCCCGAGTGTAATCCGCCAGAAAGCTACTGTCGAGACACTTCATCGATTCGCTTCTCGAAATCCTCGTCCATCTCACGCTTGACCTCTGCGACGGCGCTCTCGATGTCGGTCTCCGCAAGGATGCCGAATCCATCGTAGATAGTCGCTTCGTCGTCAGCCATCAGACGGTCGATGACCTCCACGAGACTCTCCCCGTCTCGCCTGCGTGCTTCGAGGCGGTCGTACACCTCGTCGGGAAGCGAGATAGTCGTCTTCGTCCGGTCTTCAGTGGCCATATCCGACAGTTGTGCGTTTTCGCTGATAAAGTTCCGGGTGGGATAGCCCGGGCGGCGCTACTCTCCGGAGGCAAAGAACTGCGTGCTATTCGAACCTATTACTCGAAGCCGCCGCCCATCATTCCGCCCATCCCAAAGCTCGCCATCAGCCCCGAAATCAGTCCCCACGCGACGAGGACGAAGCCGACCACTACCAGCCCGATTCCGGCGGCGATGAGGAGGTTCTGGAGCGCGATGACGGCGATTCCCCCGAGCAGGAGGAGGACGCCGAAGATGCCTTTCGCACCGAGTTTGTCCAGCATACTTCGGGGTGAGTCCGGCGGCGACTTAAAAGCCGTTGCTCCGGACATGGTTCTACGCTGTCTGCGGCATATTTAAACCTTCCCGCGACAAATGCGGACGTATGAGTGACAACGACGGCGGACGGCGGAAGAACCTCCGCATGCCCGACGACGACGAGGTGTTCGCCACCGTCACCAACATGCTCGGCGCGAATCGCGTGAAAGTACGCTGTGCGGACGGCAAAGAGCGCACGGCACGGATTCCCGGAAAGATGCAAAAGCGAATCTGGATTCGAGAGGACGACGTGGTCCTCGTCGAACCGTGGGACTGGCAGGACGAGAAGGCCGACATCACGTGGCGTTACGAGAAGCAGGACGCCGACCAACTTCGGAGCGAAGGGCACATCCAATAGAACCTTTTGCCGCGGGCGCGCCCCGAGAGGCGCGCCCTTGCAAAACGTTCATGAAAAACACTGCGTCACCCCCTCCCTCGGAGATACGGCGGCTTTGCCGCCGTATCTCCTCGGTCGAGGGTTCCTTGGTCCGCTCCTCACTTCGTTCGTCGCGGTAGAACTGCTGGTGCGCCTCGTGGGAAAGCCAGACGAGCGACTCTTCGAAGAAGGGGTCGCCTCGGCGTTTCTTCGAGGAGTGAGTCCTCGACGCGAAGCGGGCGAACTCCCGTCACCTCCCCAAAACGCACCCTTTTACCGCTGGACCCGGTAAGTCGGATAGATGTCCGAGGAGTACGGTCTACTCGAACCCGAGAACGTCGACGGCGTCGGCGACGAGTGGGAGGAGATAGACGTATCCGACACGGAGGCCGACAGAATCGCCCGCAAGCGCGACCGCGAGTTCAACGAGTTCCGCGAGCGCCTGACGGACACCGAGCAGTTCAAAGTCGAGCAGTCGGTGTTCGACGACGCGACCCTCGCGGCGCTCTACAAACTGGTCCAGGACGGCTACGTGCAGGCGTTCGGCGGCCCGCTCTCCTCGGGGAAGGAAGCGACGGTGTACACCGCCCTCGGGAGCGAGGACAGGGGTGAAGTCGCGGTCAAAATCTACCGCATCAACGCCTCGGACTTCCGGGACATGCGCGAGTATCTCGTCGGCGACCCTCGATTCGAGGAACTCGGCGGCAACAAAAAGCGCGTCGTGCTGGCGTGGACGAAAAAGGAGTTCGCGAATCTCAAGCGCGCACGGAAGGCCGGGGTCAGAGTCCCCGAACCCATCGCCGTCCAGCGGAACGTCCTCGTCATGGAACTCCTCGGCACCGTAGACCGGCGCGCGCCCACACTCGACGACGCACACCTCGAAAACCCCGAGACGGCCTTCGAGGTAGTCCGAGAGTACATGCGGCGACTCTACGCCGCCGGACTCGTCCACGGCGACCTGAGCGAGTACAATATCATCGTCCACGACGGCGAACTCTGTATCATCGACCTCGGGCAGGCCGTGACGAAACACCACCCCAACAGCGGGGAGTTTCTGACCCGCGACTGTGCGAACATCGCCTCGTTCTTCCAGCGACAGGGGATGGACGTTCAGGGCGACGAACTGGAAGCGTGGATTCACGAGCACGCCGACGACTGACCGAAACGTTCAAATTTCGGAAGTGACTACCTGATAGCGATGGAGTCCGCTCTCTCGACATGGCGCTGGCAGACGCCCGGAGAGCGGACAGTGTCGTGACCGCGTGCGGGACGGCTTCACCGCTCGTACGAGGATGACGGCGCTCACTCGCTTTTTCGCGAATCGAGTTTCGAGCGACAGCGACCCGTATTCACCACACATCCACAGCAATGCCAGAAGACACGACTTCAGACGACTTCACCGTCACGCCCTACGCGGTCGAGGGCGAGATAGATTACGCCGAACTCCTCGACCGCTTCGGCGCGGACGAACTGATAGATGACCAAATTGAGCGATTCCCCAACCCGGTCCACCCGCTGGTCCGGCGGCGGGTGTTCTACGCGGGTCGGGATGTGGACCGCTTTCTCGGCGCAGTAGAGGGCGGCGAAACCGTCTCGCTGGTCACGGGACGCGGCCCCTCGGGACCGATGCATCTCGGCCACGTCATGCCGTTCTACTTCGCCAAGCACCTGCAGGACCACACCGGCGCGTACGTCTACGTTCCGCTTTCGGACGACGAAAAGTACTTCGCGAAGGACCTCTCGGTGGCGGAAATCGGCGAGCACACCCGCGAGAATTTGCGGGACCTCCTCGCTGTGGGATTCGACCCCGAAAAGACGCGAATCGTCGTGGACACCGCCGACGCCGATGTGGTGTACCCCCTCGCGGTCCAGTTCGCCAAGCACGTCACCCAGTCTACGATGGAGGCGACCTACGGCCGACCCGACAACGTCGGTCTCGCGTTCTACCCGGCGGTTCAAATCGCCCACCTCCTCCTGCCCCAGTTGGTCCACGGGCGACACGCCAGCCTCGTGCCAATCGCGGCCGACCAGACCCGCACGTCCGACTCGCGCGCGACGTTGCGGGGAAGGAGGTGTTCAGCGTGGACAAGCCCGCGGCCCTGCTGAGCAAATTTCTGCCCACGCTCTCGGGACCGGGGAAGATGAGCAGTTCCGGAGACGCGCCCGCGATTTTCCTGACCGACGACCGCGAGACGGTCGAGCAGAAGATACAGACGCACGCCTACTCTGGCGGCCGGTCGAGCATCGATGCCCACCGCGAACTGGGCGGCGACCCCGAGGTGGACGTCGCGTACCAACTGCTCTACTACTTTTTCGAGGACGACGACGAGGTAGTCGAGCGTCTCGCCGAGGAGTATCGCTCGGGCGACCTTCTGAGCGGCGAACTCAAGGCGTATGCGGCCGAAAAAATCGCGGACTTCCTCGAAGCTCATCAGGAGCGCCGGGCCGCGCTCGGCGACCTGAAATCCGAACTCGAACCGTACCGGCTTACTCAGGACGAACGTACGCGGGCGCGACCGGAGGGGCTCGACTGTTCGAGTGACCCGAACGACTGACCGAGGGAGGTTTACCCGAATATCGGGACAAAGCCTTAAAACACCCCGAGCGACTACACACACTCATGCAACACGTGAAGATTCCGCAGGACCGAATCGGCGTTCTCATCGGCCAAGGGGGTGAGACGATGCGCGAAATCGAGAGTCGGGCGGAGGTCCGACTCGACATCGACTCCGAGAACGGGTCGGTCGAGGTCGAAAAGACCGGCGACCCCGTTCGCGGCCTCAAAGGCCCGGAAGTGGTGAAGGCCATCGGCCGCGGGTTCGCGCCCGAGGAGGCGCTCGCGCTCTTGGAAGACGACATGATGCTGTTCGACATCATCGACATCGACGCCGCCGCCCGGAACAAGAACGACCTCCAGCGACAGAAGGGTCGGCTCATCGGCGAGAACGGCCGGACGCGACAGCTCATGGAGGAACTGACCGGCGCGAACGTCGTCATCTACGGCACCACGCTCGGCGTCATCGGCCAGCCACAGCAGGTCGATGCGGTTCGGAGCGCGGCCGAGATGCTCTTAGACGGCGCGCCCCACGGCTCGGTGTACTCGTTCCTCGAACGCAAGCGCAACGAGATGAAGCGGCAGGGAATGGAGTTCCACAAGTTCACGGGCTGAACGGTTCCGGCGGTCGGTCGCGGGTTCGTTGAAGTGGTGTTCCGTGCGGACGCCGCGGCAAGCGTCGTGACGGCTCGGAAATAAAATATTCATGCCCAAACTATCTTAGTATTTCAATTACACTCTGGAATTATTCTAAAATCTATATATCTTTCCAACTGATATGTCTGATATAGGGTCATACATCTCTAGTGGTACGTCCAAATATAACTCATATTAAGAGATTTATTGCCACTCTCCTCCGGTGCTACTGATGGTACACGACTCAGACCGTCTGTCAGACCTGTTATCGCGGCGAAAATTCCTCTCGATGTCTGGTACCGTAGGAGCTGTCGCACTGGCTGGCTGTTCTTCGAGCGGCGACGACGGGGACGACGGAAGCACCGACAATGTCGATGGGGGCGGCGACGAAAGCGCCGACACCGACGATACCGGCGGGAGCGACGACGCCGACGATGGAAACGACGACAGCGGGAACGACGCCTCGCTGTCGGTGTGGTATTCGATTGGCGGGGACAAAGGCGACCTTGTCGCCACGCTCGCCGAGGAGTACGGCGAGGAGACCGAAGGCGTGGCTCTCAGTTCGTCCCACGAAGGCTCCTACGGCGAAACCTTCGACGCGACGCTGCGAGGCATCCGAAACAACGACCCGCCCGCACTCGCGCACCTCAACGCGGTTCACACCGTGCCCACGTACAACTCGGGGTCGTTCCAGCCGATTCAGTCGATAATCGACGACGTGAACCCGGACGATTACATCGGGGCCGCGCTCGACTACTACCGAGTCGGCGAGGACAATCAGTTCATGGCGCTCCCGTTCAACGCCTCCTCTCCCGTGCTGATGTACAACAAGGACGCCTTCGAGGAGGCCGGACTCGACCCCGAAGGCGAGGAGTACGAACCCACATTCCAGGAGTTCCGAAACGTCTGTGAGGCTATCGTGGACGACGCCGGATTCGACAGCGGTGCCACGTGGGGCAACATCACGTGGTTCGTCGAGAACTGGTTCGCGCTCCAGAATCAGCCGTTCGTCAACAACGAGAACGGTCGGGCCGAGGCTCCGACTGAGGTCAATCTCGACTCCGACGCCGCCGAGCGGTTCTACACCTGGTGGATGGACCTCTACGACGACGACCTCTACCAGCTCTCGGACAGTTGGGGTGACGCCAGACAGGCGTTCGTCAATCAGGACGCCGCGATGCTCATCGACTCCTCCTCGAACATCGTCGCCCAGCGCCAAGCCGCGGAGGAAGCGGGCTACGAGATGGGGCTTCTGGAGGTTCCGTCGTCCGAGGAGACGTGGGCCGGGGCGCTCATCGGCGGCGGTGCCATGTTCGTGCCCCGAGGAATCGACGACCAGACTGCGAGGGCGGCGGGCGAGTTCGCGAAGTGGGTTGCAAGCCCCGAACAGCAGGCCCGATGGCACCAAGGTACCGGCTACTATCCGGTCCACAAGGACAGCATCGAGATACTTGAAGACGACGGGTGGTTCGAGGAGCAGGACGGCATGCGTCTCGCTATGGACCAGTTACTCGATTCGGAGGATACCCCGGCCACCAGAGGTGCGCTAATCGAAGACCACGGACAGGTCCGAGACCTGTTGAGCAACGGCGCGGACCGGATGTTCGACGGCGAGGACGTTTCTTCGGTCCTCTCGGACGTCAAGAGCGACGTCGACGAACTCCTCGCGCGCTCGGCGTAAATCCTCATTACACGTCACCAATGAGTACTATCCAGCGAAAGGAGATATTCGAGTCCAAGTGGCAGGCCGCGCTCCTGGTGCTTCCGACGCTCACCGTGCTGGCGGTGTTCCTCTACTACCCCTTCGTCCAGACTATCGACCTCGCGTTGCAGGAGACGCAGTTGCTCGGTAACGCTGAGTACGTCGGGCTGTCGAACTTCGAACAGTTGTTGACTTCCGACAGATACCGGAACAGCCTCTGGGTCACCACGTGGTTCGCCGTACTCACCGTCTCCGGGTCGTTGCTCGTCTCGACGTACCTGGCGTTCCTCATTCACGAGACGGTCCGGGGTTCCTCGTGGTACCTCATCGCGGCTATCTGGCCGTACGCGCTCCCGATGGCGGTGGCCGGTTCGATTCTGAACTTCATCTTCCACCCCGAACTGGGAATCTTCACCAACGTCCTCGAAGTGCTGTTCGGGGTCTCGCTCAACTGGCACGTCGATGGGACGCAGGCGTTCTTGCTCGTCTCCGCCGCGACGATATGGAAGGGAATCGGGTACAACGTCATCTTCCTCGTGGCCGCTCTCGGACTGGTTCCCGAGAGCCTCGACGAGGCGGCCAAACTTGATGGCATCGGACGGACACAGCGACTCGTCAGGATTTACCTGCCGCTGATATCGCCCACGCTCGTCTTCCTCCTGATTATCAACAGCATTCGGTCGTTCTTCGGCGGTTTCTCGTTGGTCGATATCATGACCGGCGGCGGGCCGAACGAGGCGACGAACCTCCTCATCTTCAATCTCTACCAGGACTCGTTCACGTACAATCAGTTCGGTCTGGGGTCCGCCCAGTCCATCGTGCTGTTCCTCGTCGTGAGCGTCCTCATGTACGTCCAGCTTAAAAAAGTCGAGAAGTTCGCCTACTACGGGTGAGTACACGATGTCGAAACCCACAGTCACAAGCGATTCGGCCCAGTCCGACCCGAGCACCGTTCGAGACTTCCTCTCGGTTCCACCGTGGGTGACCGTTCACGTCCCGCTGTTCGTGTTGGTCACGCTGTCGCTGTCGCCCATCGTGCTGGCGGTGCTGATGAGCACCCAGTCTACGGTGGAAATATATCAGGTGTTCAACCTCGCTCCGGGGTCGGAAGGGCTGTCGAACTACGACACCGTCCTCACCGAGTACGACTTCCTGACCTACATTCCGAACACGTTCGTGATGGCTTCGATTATCGTCACCGGGGAAGTCACGTTCTCGTTGCTCGCTGCGCTCGCGCTCGTGTACTACGACTTCCCCTACAAAAACGTCGTCTTCGTCGCCATCCTGCTGACGCTCATGCTCCCGTTCCCGGTGCGAATCGTCCCTCTCTACAACCTCGTCACCGACCTCGGATGGGGAAACTCCGTGCTCGGCCTGTCGGGTCCCTACGTCGCCAGCGCGACGTCGGTGTTCCTGTTGCGCCAGCACTTCCGAGCGATTCCCGACTCGATACTCGAAACGGCCAAACTCGACGGCGTCGGCCCCCTCAAATTCCTCGTCTACGTGCTGATTCCGATGTCGAAGGGGATTCTGGCTGGTGTCGTCGTTATCAACTTCATCAGCGCGTGGAACAAGTATCTCTGGCCGCTGATAATCGTGAGCGACAGGCAAAAGCAGGTCGTTCAGGTTGGAATCGCTTACATCCAGGGAACCGCCGACGCGGGCCTCACCCAGTGGGGTATCATCATGGCCGGGTCGGTTCTCGCGCTGATTCCGCCGCTCGTCATCCTCGTCGCCTTCCACAGACCGATTATCCGGACGCTCGGCATTCAAGCGAACTGACCGACGAGAGGAAACACACCAATGAAAATCACTGAAACATGACACGAATCGAACTCGACGGGCTCGTCAAGGAATTCGACTCACTGACCGCAATCGACGGCGTTTCGCTCACCATCGAGGACGGGGAGTTTCTCGTCTTGGTGGGTCCGAGCGGGTGTGGCAAGAGCACGCTCATGCGCACCATCGCGGGCCTCGAAACGCCCACGGAAGGCGACGTCGTGCTGGACGGCACCGCCGTGACCGACTGGGAGCCGAAAGACCGGAACGTCGCGATGGTGTTCCAGAACTACGCGCTGTATCCGCACATGACGGCCCGCCGGAACATGACTTTCGGAATGAACTCCGTCGGGTCGTTCACCGACGAGGAAATCGACCGGCGGGTCGAGGAGACCGCGGACATCCTCGATATCGCCGACCTCCTCGACCGCAAGCCAGCCGAGCTATCGGGCGGCGAAAAACAGCGCGTCGCGATGGGGCGGGCGCTGTTGCGCGACCCCGACGTGTTCCTGCTCGACGAACCGCTCAGCAACCTCGATGCCAAGCTCCGCGACCAGATGCGCGCGGAGTTACAGCAACTCCACAAGGAAATCGGGACGACGACGGTGTACGTCACGCACGACCAGACCGAGGCGATGACCCTCGGCCAACGCGTCGCGGTGATGAACGACGGTGAAATCCAACAGGTCGATTCGCCCCAGACCCTGTACGACTTTCCGAACACGCAGTTCGCGGCGGAGTTCGTCGGGAGTCCCGCGATGAACGTCGTGCCCGTGCTCGTCGAGCACGCTGGCGACCGTTGGTTCGCGACTCACGAACAGTTCCGAGTCCCGCTTCCGTCGGGTGAGGGTCTGGCCGAGCGCCAGTTCGCGATGGGCGTCCGACCCGAAGACCTCCACGTCGTCGGGGAATCCCAGCACGAGAGCGCCCACATCGACGGGACCGTCAAAGTCACTGAACCACAGGGAGACGCACTCCTCGTTCACTGTCGTGTCGGAAACGACACGCTTCGGGTCCTCACGGACTCGCGGGCGTCGTACGAAATCGGCGACTCCATCGGCGTGAACGTGGACGACCGGCGAGTACACCTCTTCGACCCCGACGACGGCCGGACTGTGTATCACTCGGAGGGCCAGCAGGCACGAACCGAGGCGATTCTCGAATGAATGCGAGGCGACGGCTTCTTCTGGCGGGTCTGGTCGGTATCGAGGGGTCGCTTGCTGGCTGTTCGGCGGTCACCGAGGAGTTCAGTGACGAGAGCGATAGTAGCGGTGACGAGGATAGTCAGGGCAACGACCGACCGATTCAGGCCCATCGATGTTTCGCGGAGGACTATCCCGAAAACACGCGTCTCGCGGCGCGGGAGGCGGTCGAGGTGGCCGACCAACTCGAAATCGACGTGCGACGGTGTGGCTCGGGCGAAATCGTGGTCTTCCACGACGAGACGGTGGACGGAAAGACCGACGGCAGCGGGACCGTTTCGGAGATGTCGTGGGACGAACTCCAGGAACTGCGGGTGCTGGACTCCGACGAGCGAATTCCGCTGTTGGAGGAGATGCTCGACGTCATCCCGACTGACGTCGCGGTCAACGTCGAACTCAAGCACCACGACATCGCGACCGACGTCCTCAACGTCGTCTCGGAGTACGACCACGAGGTCATCCTCTCGGCGATTCAGCCGACCATCGTGATGCAGGCCGACGACGCACGCGAGTCCGACGAGGTCGACGTCGCGCTCGTCGGCGTGAGCGAACCGAGCAGAGCCGTCGAGACGGCCGTCTCGATGAACTGCGACCGAATTTATTTCGCGTATCAGTTCCTCGTCGAGACGAACGCCCTCGAAGTCGCCCACGACGTCGGCTTGTGGGTCAACACCGGAACGCTGGCGTCGTCCAGCCAGTACGCCGTCACTCGCGAGATGGACGTCGATGGCTTTAGCGGGGACTCGGCGGCGACGTTCGAAGAGTAGTTCGGTCCGGATGCCGCTCGATTGCGGACTGCTCGAAGGCCGCCGAACACTCGTATAAAAGCAACTGTGTTAAGCATTACCATATCACGTTTCCGGCCCCGTACCACCGGTTCGCTGACTGGTAGGGAAACGTTTATATAGAATGGCAATCAATCTATCAGGTGACTATGGCACAGCGAATGGGCAATCAGCCGATGATAGTACTTTCCGAGGACAGCCAGCGAACCTCCGGAAAGGACGCGCAGTCGATGAACATCACCGCCGGGACCGCGGTCGCGGAGGCCGTCCGCACCACGCTCGGCCCGAAGGGAATGGACAAGATGCTCGTGGACTCCACGGGCGAGGTCGTCGTCACGAACGACGGCGTCACCATCCTCAAGGAGATGGACATCGAGCACCCCGCGGCCAACATGGTCGTGGAAGTCTCCGAGACGCAGGAGAACGAGGTCGGCGACGGCACGACCACCGCGGTCGTCGTCGCCGGTGAACTCCTCGAGAAGGCCGAGGAACTCCTCGAACAGGACATCCACGCGACCACGCTCTCGCAGGGGTACCGACAGGCCTCCGAGAAGGCCAAGGAACTCCTCGAAGAGAAGGCCATCGACGTGAGCGCCGACGACACCGAGACGCTCGAGAAAATCGCGGCCACCGCGATGACCGGTAAGGGCGCGGAGAACGCCAAGGACCACCTCGCCGAACTCGTCGTCCGCGCGGTCCAGAGCGTGGCCGACGACGACGGCATCGACACCGGCAACGTCAAAGTCGAGACGGTCGTCGGCGGCTCCATCGACCAGTCCGAACTCGTCGAGGGCGTCATCGTGGACAAGGAGCGCGTCCACGAGAACATGCCCTACTTCGTCGAGGACGCCAACGTCGCGCTCGTCGATTCGGCGCTCGAAATCAAGGAGACCGAAATCGACGCCGAAGTCAACGTCACCGACCCCGACCAGCTTCAGCAGTTCCTCGACCAGGAAGAAGAACAGCTCCGCGAGATGGTGGACAATCTCGTGGACGTCGGCGCCGACGTCGTCTTCGTTGACGGCGGCATCGACGATATGGCCCAGCACTTCCTCGCCGAGGAGGGCATCATCGCCGTCCGCCGCGCGAAGTCCGACGACCTCAGCAAGCTCGCCCGCTCGACCGGCGCGAACCTCGTGAGCAACGTCGAGGACATCGAGGAAGACGACCTCGGCTTCGCCGGAAGCGTCGCCCAGAAGGACATCGGCGGCGACCAGCGCATCTTCGTCGAGGACGTCGAAGAGGCCAAGTCCGTGAGCCTCATCCTCCGCGGCGGCACCGAACACGTCGTTGACGAAGTCGAGCGCGCAATCGACGACAGCCTCGGCGTGGTCCGCGTCACGCTCGAAGACGGCAAAGTCGTCCCCGGCGGCGGCGCGCCCGAGACCGAGCTCGCGCTCGAACTTCGGGACTACGCCGACTCCGTCGGCGGCCGCGAACAGCTCGCTGTCGAGGCGTTCGCCGACACGCTCGAAGTCATCCCGCGCACGCTCGCGGAGAACGCGGGTCTCGACCCCATCGACTCGCTCGTGGACCTCCGCAGCCAGCACGACGCTGGCGAGTTCACGTCGGGTCTCGACGCCTACACAGGCGAAGTCGTCGATATGGAAGCCGACGGCGTCGTCGAACCGCTCCGCGTCAAGACCCAAGCTATCGAGTCCGCGACCGAAGCGGCCGTCATGCTCCTCCGCATCGACGACGTGATTGCGGCGGGCGACCTCAAGGGCGGTCAGGTCGATAGCGACGACGGCGGCGACGGCGGCGCTGGCGGCCCCGGCGGCGCGCCCGGCGGTATGGGCGGCGGCATGGGCGGCATGGGCGGTATGGGCGGCGCGATGTAAGGTCGCTCGCCGACGCTTGGACCGCCCCGACTCTGCGGTCCTGCGCTGGCAAACACCCCATCGAAAACATCGTCGGAGTTCCGCTCTGACGACGCTGCACCGAATCGCACCGCATTCGCCGACCGCACGCCCGCCCGATTTTCGGGCGTCGTCGCGTGCTGTCGTCTGACTTCGCTATCGCTCTTCGAGTTCCTGCTTCTTCGTCGAAGTGCTCGACCAGCGGTGACGCCGGTCTCGCAGACTCAGTTCACGAGACGTCGCTCAGGAGAAGTCGCTCAGGAGCGTGTTCGTGAGCAACTGGGAGGTCCCTCTCCGAACGCGCTCGGACGCCGACTGGCCGCTGATGTCGAGTTCGTCGCCGAGTTCGTCGAGCGACACCTGCCGGGGCACGTCGAAGTAGCCCGCGCGGTGGGCGGCCGTCAGCGCCTCGCGCTGTTCGGGACTCAGCCCGAACTCGTCCTCGATTTCGGAGTCGCCCGGTGTGTAGAGTCGGTGGAGGCAGAAGCTCACGTCGCGTTCGGTGCAGTACTCGCGCATTCGAATCACCGATTCGCGGTCGGGAAACCGAACCCGGCGCTGCCACCCCTCGTGGGTTCCGGTCGCGGCGAGCGGTGCGGCCCCGAGTCGCTGGTAGTGGGGGTAGATTGGAACGAGATTGTCGGCGTCGAGTCGGACCTGATACAGTCGCCTGTCGCCCAACTCCTCGATGACCTCGTCGGTCAACACGGTCTCGTCGCGTTCGAGACCCGCTTCCAATCTATCGAAGTCGCCGCCGGACGCCCAGAAGACGGTGAGCGGGTCGTCGGCCTGAGTCCCCATCTGATGCTCGAGTTCGACGGTCGTGTCGGGGGCCGCGTCGAGCGTGCCCGCCAACGCGAGGTCGGGGGACCGAAGCGAGAACTCGGCGATGAGGCTCATTACGGCCTATCTTCTCTCCGTCGTTTGAAAGTGTATCGGTCGCCGGACAGTTCGCTTACGTGTCCGGGTCGCATAGTGATTGCTGTGACTCCCTCCCGGGAGGGAGTCACAGCAATCACTATCAGTCGTCGATGTCGAGTTCGAACTGCTCGTGTTCGGTCGCGGCGTTCAACACGACGCTGGTGTTGCTCTCTTTGATATCTGGGTCGTTGAGCAGGGTCTTGATGTGGCTGTTCATGCCGTCGGTGTCGGAGAACTTCCCGACAGCGATGATGTCGTAGTCGCCCGTGACCTCGTAGACGCTTATCATCTGGTCGTGACCGCGCAGGCTCTCGGTCACGTCGGGGAGCGCGTCGCCCTCGACTTTGAGTTGGAGAATCGCGGTCACGTCGTAGCCGAGTTCGTCGTAGTCGATTTTCGGGGTGTAGCCGTCGATGACGCCCTGCGATTCGAGGTCCTTGAGATGGTTCGACACCGTCGTCACCGACACGTCGAGTTCCTCGGCGAGACTTCGGAGACTCGCTCGACCGTCGCCCAATAGCGCGTTCACCAACTTCGCGTCGAGATTTTCGTACGTCATTACGTTCACCGACGTACCCCACCCTTTAGAATTTTACGAATATCCAATTCTAGCGCCGAAAGACAGAATTGCGCGGAACAGCAACGTTTTAGTAGTGGACGTAGTCGTAGATACTGACGACAAAGATGACGGATGGACAAATCGCAGCCGGTGAGGAATCGGGGCTAACAGCGGCCGAACAGGACGTACTCGACGAAATCGAGGAGAAGAACGTCGATTTCGTTCGGCTCCAGTTCACGGACATCACGGGGACTGTCAAGAACGTGAGCGTTCCGGCGTCGCAGGTCGAGAAGGCGTTCGAGGAAGGAATTTGGTTCGACGGCTCCTCCATCGAGGGGTTCGTCCGGATTCAGGAGAGCGACATGCGTCTCGAACCCGACCCCGAGACGTTCACGGTGCTCCCGTGGCGCTCGAACGGCGACTCCGCGAGCGCGCGGCTCATCTGTGACGTGATGAACACCGACGGGACGCCGTTCGAGGGCGGTCCCCGTCAGGTCCTCAAGAGCGTCCTCGCCGACGCCGAGGAGATGGGCTACACGGTCTCCATCGGACCCGAACCCGAGTTCTTCCTGTTCGAGAAGGACGAGAACGGGAAGGCGACGACCACGCCCCACGACTCGGGCGGCTACTTCGATCTCGCACCCAAGGACCTCGCGAGCGACGTTCGTCGCGAGATAATCTTCACGCTCGAACGGATGGGCTTCGAAATCGAAGCCAGCCACCACGAGGTCGCCGACGGCCAGCACGAAATCAACTTCAAGTACGACGACGCGCTCTCGGCCGCCGACAACATCGCCACCTTCCGGGCGGTCGTCCGGGCCGTGGCCGAGCAGAACGACATCCACGCCACGTTCATGCCCAAACCCATCAGCGCCATCAACGGGTCGGGCATGCACAGCCACATCAGCCTGTTCGACGAGGACGGCAACGCCTTCGCCGACGCAGACGACGACTACAATCTCTCGGAGGTCGCCTACAAATTCATGGGCGGCGTGCTGAACCACGCGCAGGCGTTCACCGCGGTCACGAACCCGACGATTAACTCCTACAAGCGCCTCGTGCCGGGCTACGAGGCCCCGGTGTACATCGCGTGGAGCGACGTGAACCGCTCGGCGCTCATCCGGGTTCCGGACGCCGCGGGCGCGAGTTCCCGGTTCGAGATTCGGAGTCCCGACCCGTCGTGCAACCCCTACCTCGCGCTCGCCGCGGTCATCAGCGCGGGACTCGACGGCATCGAGAACGACGCCGACCCCGGCGAGGCCGTCTCGGAGGACATCTACGAGTTCGGCGAGGCCGAACGCGAGGAGTACGGCATCGACACGCTCCCCGGCAGTCTCGGCGAGGCGGTCGATGCCTTGGAGGAAGACGAGGTCATCACCGACGCGCTCGGCGAACACGTCACCGAGAAGTTCGCGCAAGCAAAGCGCGCCGACGTGGCCGACTACAAGACCCACGTCTCGTCGTGGGAGGAAGAGAAGTACCTCGAAAAGTTCTAATTCGGCGTTTCGGTTTCTGCTAACTCGGCGTTCCGACTCCGGCTTTTTTCGCGCGCTCGACCACTAGGGGAAGCAGGAGGATTCCCGCGGGCACCACCAGATTCAGGCCGAACACGGCCACGAGTGGAAGGTCGAGTCCTGTTCCGGCGTAGCCGACCGCACCGAGCGCCGCCAGTCCCGCGACCGCGGTCGCGGGACTGACCCGCCCGTCGGGGGCCGTCCCGAGCGCGAGCCACGTCGCGGTTGCGCCCGTCACGCCCGCGACTGACGCGACCGAATCCGCGGTCAAACCGCTGGTCGCCAGCCCCGCGACTGCGATTGCAGTCACGACGCCGAACGCGCGGGTGGGGTTCCAACGAGTCACCCGCAGGAGGACCCAGAGGTAGGCCAGTCCGACCGCGATGCCCGCCACCACGTCCACGACGTAGTGAACTCCGATGATGACCCGCGCGGACGTGACCGCTATCACCGCGGCCGCGGCGACCGTCGCGCGCTGCGCGCGCGTCCCGCGCTCGACCACGAGCGCGAGCAGTCCCCACAGCGTGGTCGAGGCGATTGCGTGACCGCTCGGGAAGCCGTAGCTTTCGGCGTGGCCCACCTGCAACTCGGCTGGCGGGCGCGGGAGCGCGAACGCGCCCTTCAGCGTCACCGTCAGCGCGAGCGCGCCGAGAACGGTCGCGACCGCGAACGCGCCGCGTTCGCGGTCGTCGAACCAGTAGAGCAGCGCCGCAACGACGATGAGAAACCACGCATCGCCGAGTTGGGTCACCACCGTGAACGCGTCTCGGACTATGGGGGGGAGGGTCTCGGCGAGCGTCTCCGTCACGCCGAAGCTTCGGTCACTCATTCGCGCTCACGTCGTTCGTCCGGTCAGTTATACGCTACGACCTGAAATCGCGGACGCGGTCGGTGATTCGCCTCGGCAGGCCGAGCGCGCTGACGCTGACTCCGGTCAACACCATCAGGACGTAGAGTCCGAGCGTCGAGAGCCAGATGACGACCATCGCGGCGATGGCCCACCCGCCGGTGAGTTCGACGAACGCCGCGATGGTCATCGCGGTCCCGTACAGCAGGACCAGGTACGGACCCCACCCGCGGGCGCGTCCCTTGCGCATCTGCCTGCGGACGTACCGCTTGAGTTCGGACTCCACCTCCGGCTTCTCGACGGTGCGGGATTCGATGTCGTCTTCGAACGATTCCACGTCGGCTCGCAGCTCCCGGAGTTCGTCGCGGAGGTCCACGATGTCGGGAGCGGATTCGTCGTCTGTCATGTATCGGGAGAGTAACTCCTGTTTCCGTTCGACTCTGGCCGATTCGGGGTCGCGGGTTCGCTCGGCGTACCCGCCGTGGTCGGCCACCACGACGTTCACCACCGCACCGAGCAGGAGGACGATGCTCCCGAAGTACAGCCACGTCACCAACAACAGCGCGGTCCCGAGAAACTGCGAGGGACCGGTCGAACTGAACTCCGCGTAGATGCGGAACAGCACCTGCAGGGTCGTCCACCCGACGGTCGCCACGACCGCTCCGGGGAGCGCCTCCCGAACCGAGACGTTCGCGTCGGGGAAGACGACGTACAGCGGGAGGAAGACGGGAACGAGCGCGGCCAACTGAATCGCGGTCGTCACGACGCCGACGAACGGGAACTCGGGGAACAGCGCGGTGACCGCACCCGTCGCGACGAGAACCACGACCGCGGCCCCGATTGCGACCAGCACGGTCGCCCCGTCCTTGAGTTGGTCCACGATGCTCGCGGCCCCCTCAGTGGCGTAGATGGCCGAAAACGCCTGGTCCAGTCCGCGGAACACCTTGAGCGTACTCCACGCCAGCACGACCAGTCCGATTGCGGTCGTCCCGCCGCGACCCGAGGGTTCGAGGATGAACTCCCGGAGTTGCTCCTCGCCGGTCGCGGTCAGCAGGCCCGACGCCCGTGTCACGACCTGCTCGGCGAACGCCTCGCCGGCGACGAACGAGGCGACTACGAACGCGAGGACGAGCAGGGGGATGAGCGAGACGAACGCGTAGTACGCGATGCTCGCGGCCAGAAACGTCACGTCCTGCTCACGGACCTCCTCGAAGACCGACCGGCCGACGCTCACGGCGCTTCCGAATCGACTGGGCACGCGACGTATTTCGCTGACGGGATACAAATATTCATTGGCACTTCGCGCGGGCGCTCGGTTCCGACGCCTCCGACCTACTCGACTCGTGTCGCTTCGCGTATCTCTGTCACGGTCGCCGGTGTCTTGAACGTGGTTCCGCCGTAGTGGGTGCGCGACGCCGGGAAACCGACGTCCCGGAGTCGGGCGAGGAACTCGTCCATGCCGGACGCCGACCGGGTCCACTCCTTGCAGAGTCGGTGCTGGTCGTAGTGGGTCGGCTCGTGGCGCTCGTCTTCGAGCGCGTCGAGCAGGCGTACCGCGCGAGTCGCGGTGCCCATCTCGTCGTCCACTTCCTCGCGGACCGCCGCCACGAACTCGGCGTCGTGGGCGGGACCGAGCCACAGCGGTCCGGCGGTCAGCATCCGATTCCCGCCGCACTCGGGACACGAATCGAGCGGGTCCGCGATGAGGCCCGAATCGTGTTCGCGGTAGAGGCAGTCCTCACAGTGGTAGACGTGGCCCAACTCGTCTATCGCGGCGTTGGCGTCGGTCGCGCTGTGGTCGAGTTCGAGGTAGGTCCGGACGTAGTGACTCGTCGCGTGCGTGAGGACGGGCGTCACGCCGGCGTCGTAGCGCGCGGCGGTGCGTGCGAGCGCCGAGAGCAGAATCCGGACGCCCATTTCGGTGTGGTAGTCGGTGTTGCGCGGGATTGCGCTGTACTTCCGGACGCCGCTCTTGAAGTGTGCGCCACAGAGCGGCGCGGTGTCGGTCGCGGTGACACAGACCAAATCCCGGGTGTTGGCGAACGCGGCGTCGGCGAAGGGAATCGGCGTCCCGAACGGGTCGATGTCCACCACGTCGAACACCGAGTCGTGCATCACCGCGTTAGCGTCGCGCTGGACCACCTCGGCGTCGAGGTCGTTGCGCTTCAGATTCCGACGACAGAGTTCGACCGCGTCCGGGTCGATGTCGGCGAGGGTCGTGTCCCACCCCTCGGCGGCCGCGCGCGTGCCGCGGACGCCGCTGGCGGCCGTCGCGTCGAGATACGTCTCGGCGCGGGGTTCGCGCTCGCGGTAGGCCCGCAGGGTCGCGACGGTCAGGTCGCGGTTCAGCTCTTGGACGGGGTTGAAGAACACCTCGTCGCCGATTCCCTCGTCGGTCTGCTCGGGAACTTCGACCTCGACCGCGCCTTCCCGGACGTTCATACTCCTGAGTCGGGACCCCGCGGCGAAAAGCGAACCGATATTACCCACCTTTTTCCGCCTCGGGTGTCCTCACGCCCTCACTTCGTTCGGACGTTGCGGCACCACTCGGCGCAAAAATCTGCACCGTGGGAGCGACGCTCCCACGAGCCTTCGTTCGCATCGCTCACGAAGAGACCAAAAAGTCCGCTCGCTGACGCTCGCGGTGCGACTGCTCGTGCGCGCACCTTCGGTGCGCTGTCTCGTGGATTGGTCCGCTGGTCGCGTTCGATGTTGGCTCAGCCGTATTTCAGGTTAGTCGGACTGGCGGTTCCGAGGTGGGGTGGCGGGGGGGGGGGCCGCCGCGGGGGCGCCCCCGCCACGAAGAACACACGGCAGGAGGA
>NZ_ML974136.1:101372-144002 GCF_004143485.2 Halorussus amylolyticus
GTGGGCTCTGGTTTTTTTCTGTTTTGTCGGGGGGGGGGTGCGGGGGGGGGGGGGCGCCCCCCCGGGGGGGGGGGCCCCCCCCGCCACTGATTCGACACTGCTGGCTGACTCGCCAGCTATCTGCTCGCAACCGCGGGAGGACAGTTCGTCCTCCGCGCGAAACGTCCAGTTCGGGTTGGTCCCGGCTTCGTATGTAAAATTTCGTGTACGGTACGAAACGGGAAACTCACCGCTCGCGACTCGCGTCCATAGATTTCCGAACCGTCATCTCGCCGTCGGTCGTGACGCCGAGGAGGAGGTCCTCGCGGACCGCCCGGTTCTCGACCGCGCTTCCGGCCTCGTCGCTGACGCGTTTCATCAGTTCCGGCGCGGCGTGGTTGACCTTCACGCCCGCCTCGTCGCAGGCGTCGTACACCCGAGAGGGAACGTCGTAGAGGTCGGTTCCCGCCTCGACCACGATTCGGACCGGTGCGTGGAGCGCCTCCGAGAACGCCACCGTCTCGCGCGCCTTCCGGACGTTTTCGCGCGCGCTCGCCTCGATACTGGAGACGTTCGCGCGCGAGGTGCCGAGGCGGTCGGCGATGGCGGCCTGCGCGGCCCCGCGCTCGCGGAGCGCCAGCACCTCGGCCTGTCGGCGGGTCAGGACGTTCGTCTCGGCGTCGAAGCCCGCACGGTCGAGGAGTTCGTCGGGGTCGAGGTCGGAATCGTGGCTCACGGTCGGCCCTCCGAGCTTCGAAGTCGATTCATGCTCTCTCCTACGCGCTCGGACTGAAAAAACCCGCGGCGTGAAACGCCGTCGGTTCGGGTGCATGACCCCGTTCGAGTGCAGGCGCGAAACGCAGTTCGGACTGTCCACCCGTCCCGCACTCGAACGGAAGCTAGCTTCCCCAGAAGTTGTCGCGGCTTCCGAGTTGAGGCCGCGACGGCCCGTCGTCGCGCTCGGTCTCGTCCGTCTCGGCGTCGGTCGAGTCGTCGGCGTCCTCGGTCGTGTCGGTCTCGGCGTCCTCCTCGTCCATCGGGAGACGCTCGATGGGGTCGGCGCGGGCGTGATTGCTGTGGACGTTCGTTATCTCCACCTTCGCGCGGGCATCGGGCAGGATGCCATCGACCATGACGATGAAGCCGTCCTCGGTTCGACCGACGCCCGCACCGCTCTCGTGGATGTCGTCGATGTCCACGACGACCTCCTCACCCAACTTGACAGGCGCGGTCTTGAGTTCCTTGATTGGCTGGCTGTAATGGCTGCACCACTCGGCCCCGCCGCGGTCGCCGTAGTGTTGGCACCCCATCCCCTCGATTCGCTCCTGAAAGCTCGGGCATTCGTCGGCGAGTGGACAGTCCGGCATGGCTGTGGCTACTTGCCCGGTGGCCTAAACTGTTACGTACCGCCTTTTACTGCGGTTCGGGCTGCGCTTTGCGCGGCCCGCCGCCGGGAAAAGCTGTCTTGCCGAGCGTAGCGAGGCAAGGCTCGTCAGAACTTTGCTCTGACGGTGGACCAAAAACCACCGGCAGAGCTTCGCTCGCGGTATGACCCCCTGAATGTGCGACCGCACCGCCAGCGGCCTACTCTCCTGCGACGAGGAACGTCTTGCCGCCCTTGTGTTCGAGGTGGACGTCGGGAACGTCGGCGAACCACTCGACGGCGTACTTCTCGACGCGCTCGGTTTCGACGCCGGACACGTCGAGTACCGCAGGGCCGCCGTCGTCGGCTTGGGTCCGTTCTCCGTGAGCGAACTCAGCTATCATACCTACGACTTATCGGGTACACTAATGAAACTCATCCATCCGGAGTGAAAGTGAAACTGTACGACAGAGGCCCTGTGCAAACAGCTATCACGGGAGAGACGGGATTGGATTCAGATGTAGTGGGCCGCGACGTAGGTCAGGAGCGCGAGAAGTACGAACGGAATTACGTGAAGCATGAGGCTGATGACCACCACGAACGGGTCCGGCGGCCACGCCGACCCGACGAGAAGCATCACCACGAAGAACGCGATGATGAAGAGCGGGATGATGTTGACCGAGATGTCGAGCAGCGTCTCGCGGTCGAACACGGAGTCTGCCATGCTCCATCGAAACCACGGCATCCGGGATAACGACATCGGCCGCTTCGGCCCGAAGACGTCCGTTTCGGCACCGAGGAGAGCGACGAGTTCGGACGTGTTTTTCTATCTGAAACACCAGTATGAAAATACAAATAGGATAATCCGGCATCCTGGCCCCTCCTCTCTTATATCACCTAATTTTAAAATACCGATTCTATATTCTCACAAATACTAATTTTTGCACAGATTTCGCCACTATCTCTCTGCAGAAAACTTTTACGGCTATAAATTATAATTGAAGCCGGTACTACACCATGACCAATACGAATACACGCATACTCGGAGTCCTCCTCGGTTTCGTCGTACTCGGACTCGCGTTCACCGGAGGGGCGACCGCCGCCCCGATTACCGCCGAGGCTCCCGGTGCGGAGGCGACTCCGATTACTCACGACCGACCGATTACGCAGTCGCCGATTACGGGTCCCATCACGGCTGACGGACCGATTACGGCCGACGCTCCGATTACCCACGACGTGCCCATTACCCAGGATGGGCCAATCACGCAAGACGGACCAATCACCCACGACGCCCCCATCACTCAGGGCGCGCCGATTACCCGGTAATTTCGAACCGCCGCCACTGTCCCCTTTTTTCCGACGCTCGCCGAGTCCGGTCTCGGTTCCTCAGAGGAAATCCCGCACGTCCGAGTACCACATGTCGTGGCTGTCCACGGCATCGACTCGCCGGGCGATGGCGACCGCGATGACGTGCCAGCAGAGGTCGGTGGGGTCGTCGGGGTCGAGGTTGTACTCGCTGTCCCGACACCCACAGCCTTGCCCCTCTACGACGTACTCGTCATCGTGGCCCACGACGACCGTGAAGTCGCGGTACTCCTTGACCCGTCCCTCGGAAACCGCCTCGATAGCCTGTGCGCCGCGGTCGTCGTGGACCGACAGAATCCGGTCGGTGACGTCCGGCGTCAACTGTCCGGCCGCCGCGAGGTCCGTCTGCCACTCTTCGACCTCGCTCACGGACACCGCCTCCCGCGAGAGTGCGAACGGTCGCGTTCGGTGGCGTGGGCCGGGAACACGGACGGGTGATTTGCAGGGTGCGCGTAAACACGTTCCGGTGTCCCGCGTTCGTCCGTCTCGCCCTCGCTCGATATCTTCGCCCTCGTTCGGCCGTCTGCGTTCCGAGCAAGCGCGTCCGGGTCCCCGAGAGCTTTGAGGGTGGCCCGCCAACGACCCGACATGGACCTCGGATTAGCGGGCGATTCGGCACTGGTGACGGCGAGTTCGAGCGGTCTCGGCCGGGCCTCGGCGAAGGCCCTCGCGGCCGAAGGCGCGAACGTCGCACTCTGTTCGCGCGGCGGCGAGAAACTCACCGACGCCGAGAAGGAAATCGACGCCGCGGGCGACGGCGACGTGCTCGCGGTCGAGTGCGACATCACCGACCCCGACGAAATCGAGGCGCTGGTCGAGGCGACCGTCTCGGAGTTCGGCGGCTTGGACCACGTCGTGACCTCGGCGGGCGGCCCGCCGAGCGGGTCGTTCCTCGACACCACCGAGCGCGACTGGTACGAGGCCTACGACCTGCTCGTGATGAGCGTGGTCTGGCTGAGCAAGGCCGCCCATCCCCACCTCGTCGAGAGCGATTCGGGCACCATCGTCAACGTCACGTCCACGAGCGTCCGGGAGGCCATCGACGGTCTCGTCCTCTCGAACGCGGTCCGCCGGGGCGTCATCGGCCTGATGAAGACCCAGGCCCGCGAGTGGGCTCCCGACGTGCGGGTCAACGCGGTCCTCCCCGGCGCACACGAGACGCCCCGAATCACCGACCTCGTGGACGCCGCGGTCGAGCGCGGCGAGTACGACACCTACGACGAGGGGCTCGCAGCGTGGTCCGAGGACATCCCGATGGACCGCGTCGGCGACCCCCGAGAACTCGGAGACACCGTGGCGTTCCTCTCCAGCGACCGCGCGAGTTTCGTCAACGGCACCGCGCTCCCCATCGACGGCGGCCGACTCCGAAGCTGAATGGCGACGGTCCTCTCGTGGAGCGGCGGCAAGGACGCCGCGTTCGCGCTCCGGGAGATGCGCCGGTCCGACGCCGACGTGGTCGAACTCCTCACGACCGTTTCGGCCGCAAACGACCGTTCCAGCATGCACGGCGTCCGCCGGAATCTCTACGAGCGCCAAGCCCGTGAACTCGGGCTTCCGATTCGGTTCGTGGAGATTCCCGAAGACGCATCGAACGAAGCGTACGCCGAGGCGATGGCCGACGTTACCAGAGAGTACGAGCGCCGGGGAATCGACCGACTCGCGTTCGCCGACCTCTACCTCGAAGACGTGCGCGCCTACCGCGAGGAACGCCTCGCGGATTCCGCAGTCGAGGGCTACTGGCCCGTTTGGGGTCGCGACACCGAGAGTTTCGCCCGCGACTTCCTCCACGCCGGTTTCGAGGCGACTGTCGTCGCGGTCGATGGCTCTGCGCTCGACGCCTCCTTCGCGGGCCGACGACTCGACGCTGATTTCCTCGCGGACCTCCCCGAGGAAATCGACCCCTGCGGCGAGAACGGGGAGTTTCATACCTTCGTCCACGGCGGGCCGATTTTCGACGGCTCGGTTTCGATTCGAACCGGCGAGACGGTCACGAAGGAAGTCGGCGGTGGACAGTTCCACTACTGCGACCTGCTCGCGGGTGACTGACGACGCGGGTCCTGCCCGGCCGACTACGACTCGATTTTCTCCACGATTCGCTCGGCCTGCTCCTCGGCTTTGTCCTCGCCCACGTTCTTCTTTATCAGGACGCTCTGGACTTCCCAGTCGTCGCTGTCCTTTCGCTTGCCGGTCCGAACTTCGGAGCCTTCGGACACGTCGCGGGCGGCGTTCGCGGCCCAGTCCGGAGTCCGAATCGCCTCGAAATCGTCCGGGTCGCGGAACCGAACGTGAATAAATTCGTCTTCGGTCTCGACGGTCTGAACGCTTGGTGTGTCGGCCATGCCACGCGCGATACGCCGCCGAGCGTCAAAATTCGAGTGGCCGTCGGAATCGGCGTCTCATTAGAACCGCCCCTGCTTGCGCAGTTCTGCCACGACCTCGCGCACGCGCTGGGCGTTGTCTTTCGGTACGACCACCACTCGGTCGTCGTACGCCGCGACGACCAAGCCCTCGACGCCGACCGCGCTGACGTGCGTGTCGCCGTCGGTGGCGACGACGTTGTCCTCGGCGTCGATTGTCAGCGCGTCCCCCAAAACTGCGTTGCCGTCGCCGTCGCGCTCGACCACGCGCTCGATTGCGTCCCACGCGCCCACGTCGTCCCACTCGAAACTCGCGGGCACGACGTAGGCGCTCTCTGTCCGCTCCAGCACCGCGTAGTCGATGCTGACCGACTCGACCGCTTCGAATCCGCGCTCGGGGTCGCCCTCCTCTAGGGCCGCGACGAGCGGCGCGAGCCGCGAGTCGCGGGCCTCCCCGAGCAGGGCGTCGGGCGTCCACGCGAACAGGCCCGCGTTCCAGTAGAAACCCCGCTCCACGAACTCCCGCGCGGTCTCGGCGTCGGGCTTCTCGCGGAACTCCGCGATTTCGGCGTACTCGTCCCTCGTCTCGCCCGGTTGGATGTAGCCGTATCCCGTGGCGGGTCGCGTCGGCTCGACGCCGAACGCGACCAACCCCTCGGTTTCGACTGCGGCCCGGACCGCGGTCCGGGCCGCAGTCTCGAATTCGCCGGAAATCAGGTGGTCGCTCGGCACGCAGAGGACGACGCAGTCGCCGACCTGCTCGCGGATTCGGTGGGTCGCGTACGTCAGCGCGGGACCGGTGTCCTTGGCCTCGGGTTCCACGAGGACGCCGGCCTCCGGAACTTCTTCGCGAACTTTCCCGGCGTGGTCCTCGCCGGTCGAGACGTAGATTTCGTCGGCGAATCCGACGCGCTCGACGGTCTCGGCGAGGAGGGAGTCGTCGCCCCCGCCGAGCGAGAGGAACTGCTTGGGTCGGTCGGCCCTGCTGGCGGGGTAGAGTCGAGTGCCGGTGCCCCCGGCCATCACGAGCGCGACGAGTGGTTTGCTCATCTTCGCTCACCACGTCTCGACGCGGCCGTCGCGCACGTCCTCGACACAGCCCCGGCAGTCGGGATGGTCGGGGTCGAAACAGGCGGGCCGGACCTTCGCGTCGAGCGAGACGGCCCGGCGCTCGACGTACCGGCGACAGACGATTCGGGCGCGGCCCTCGTCGTCTTGGGGGAGGTCCGCGAGCGTGGCCTGCCGGGCGTCCCGATACGCCCGCTTGGCGTCGGCGTACTGTCGCCCCGCGGAGCGAAACGTCGAGCGGAGGAACTGTTCGAGGCGGTCGTCCATTTGGGAGTACGTTGTGCGCGGGGAAAGATAGGTTTGTTCGTCAGCCGAGACGAACTGGCAGTTCACGGCGCACTATTATTTTACACTTCCCGGGGTAAGATTTAAAATGTTTGTTGAACACATTCTACATGGATTTCACAATGGATTTGGAACGACGAACGCTGCTCAAGGGACTCGGCCTGACGACGGTCGGTTGGGCCGGAAGCAACGCCGTCCAAGCACAGGAATCGAGCGACTTGGCGTACTCCACCCAAGAAGCGGGAACTGTTGGGAGTACGGTCAACTACACCGACGACGTAATCTACCAAATCGTCACGGACCGCTTCCAAGACGGCGACTCGGGCAACAACCCGGACGGGGACCTCTACAGTAGCGACTGTTCGAATCTCCGGAAGTACTGCGGCGGCGACTGGCAGGGAATCATCGATAAGATACGGGACGGCTACCTGACCGAGATGGGAATCACGGCGCTGTGGATTTCGCCGCCGTTCGAGAACGTCACGTCCGTCGACGCGGACATCGGCACCTCATATCACGGCTACTGGGCGCGAGACTTCAAAGACACGAACGAGTTCTTCGGCGACATGAACGTGTTCGAAGAGTTGGTGAGCGTGGCCCACGACAACGGCATCAAGGTGGTCATGGACTTCGTTCCGAACCACACCTCGCCCTCGACTGCTGACAACAGCATGGAGGACGGGGTTCTGTACGACGACGGCGACTACGTCACGTCCTACAGCGACGACCCCGACGACTACTTCCACCACAACGGCGGCACCGACTACTCCAACTACGAGGACCAGATATATCGGAATCTGTACAATCTCGCGGACTTCGACCAGCAGGAAGCGTACATCGACCAGTATCTCAAAGACGCCATCCGAAGCTGGCTCGACAAGGGCATCGACGGCATCCGAGTCGACGCGGTGGCCCACATGGCTCCGAAGTGGCAAAAGACCCTGATGGACACGATTTACGACCACAAACCGGTCTTCACCTTCGGCGAGTGGTTCCTCGGTACCGGCGAGTCGAATCAGCGGTACTACGACTTCTCCAACGACAGCGGGATGAGCCTGCTTGACTTCCGATTCGGGCAGGAAATCCGGGAAGTCCTCCGCGAATTCAACGACGACTGGGAGGACTTCTGGGACGTAATCGAGGAGACCGCGAGCCAACACGACCAGGTCATCGACCAGGTCTCGTTCATCGACAACCACGACATGGAGCGATTCACCGTCGCGGGCGAGGAGGCCAACACCGACCTGGCGCTGGCGGTACTGCTGACTTCGCGCGGAACGCCGACGGTCTACTACGGAACCGAGCAGTATCTGACCGGCGGTAACGACCCGGAGAACCGGAAACCGATGCCGTCGTTCGACCAGTCTACGACGGCCTACCAGATAATCCAGAAGCTCGCGCCGCTGCGTCAGTCGAACGCCGCGCTCGCGTACGGCGACACCCAACAGCGGTGGATAAACAGCGACGTGTTCTTTTACGAGCGCGAATTCGGCGACAACGTCGTGCTAGTCGGCATCAATCGGAGTCAAGAGTCGTACGACATCAGCGGCCTGCTTACCGCGCTTCCGGAGGGGAGCTACGACGACCAACTCGACGGATTGCTCGGCGGATTTGGCACGTCCGTCAACGGTGACGGCTCTATCGACTCCTTCTCGCTCGACCCCCGAACTGTCTGCGTGTGGGAATACACCGGAAACACCACCGAGCCGGCGCTCGGCCACGTTGGACCGACGATGGGCCAAACCGGCCACACCGTGACTGTCAGCGGCGAAGGGTTCGGGAGTTCGGCCGGGTCGGTTCAGTTCGGTTCGACCGACGCCCCCGTCGTCTCGTGGAGCGATTCGAAAATCGAGGCGGAGGTTCCGGCGCTTGCCGGAGGTTTCTACGACGTCACCGTCACGGACACCGACGGCGTTCAGAGCGATGCGTTCGCCGACTTCGAGGTGCTGACCGACGACCAAGTATCGGTTCGGTTCGTCGTCAATAACGCCGAAACCGACCCCGGCGAGAGCGTCTACGTCGTCGGCAACGTCCACGAACTAGGCGAGTGGAACACCGACCGGTCGGTCGGCCCGTTCTTCAATCAGGTCGTCTACGAGTACCCGAACTGGTACTTCGACGTCAACGTTCCCGCCGAAACGAGCATCGAGTTCAAATTCGTCAAAATCGACGGAGACGGCAACGTGACGTGGGAGTCGGGGTCGAATCGCACGTACACGACGCCGAGCGATTCGACCGGGGAGTACGTCGGCGACTGGCAGGCGTAGTCAGTCGGAGATGCGCCACAGGGACCGGCAGACAGAATCGCTCCGGAGCACACCAGTCTCTCGGACTCACCGCCGCCGATAGACTGCGAGCGCCACCCCGAGCGACACCGTTCCGCCGACCACCAGCGCGCCGCCCACCGTCCGCTGGCCGCGAAACGCGACCAACATGGCTCCGAGACTCCCCGCGAACAGCCCCGCCTGGACCAACACCGCCACGACGATGAATCGGCGAAGGGTGTCCTGGGAAATCTCTTGGACCTTCCCCTGAAGGTCGGCCACGTCGTCTTCGCCCTCCGGCGGGAACGGGTCGAGGAACACACTCGGAGCGTGGCGTCGGAACCGGATAACTGTGTGGTCGGAGTCGCGGTTCGCGACCGGTCGCGAATCGCGACCGTCACGTCTCTCCGAAACCCGACAAAACCGGGGATAGAGGCGCTCTCGGCTTCACTTTCACTTTCACTCCGGCCTCACCGAGATTTTTATACCATAGCGCGCAAACCCTTCACATGTCTCCCGAAGAAAACGACGCGGAGACGGATACCATATGAGCGATGTGCGACAGCACGCCGAAGAGATACGCGAACAGTTCTCCGACCATCTGGAAGTCACAGTCGAGGAGGTCGAACAACGCCTCGACAACCTCGTCAACGAATACCGGGTGCCTCTCGAAGAGGCGCGCCGGAGCGTGGTGAGCCACTACCTCGACGAAGCGGGTCTCGACCGCGACGAGATTCGAACCGGCGGCGGCGGAACCGAGCAGGTCAACGTCGAGGACGTCGACCAGGACGAGATGTGGCTCGGCCTCACCGCCAAAATCGTGGACCTCTGGGACCCGCGAAGCGACGCCGTCGGGCAGGTCGGTCTGCTCGGCGACGAGACGGGGCGAATCAAGTTCACCAAGTGGGCCGACTCCGACCTCCCGGAACTCGAAGAAGGGAAGGTCTACCGCTTCGGGAATCTCGTCTCCGACGAGTACCAGGGCGACTACTCGGTGAAACTCAACCGCACGACCACCGTCGAGGAACTCGACGAGGATATCGAGGTCGGCGACGACACCGCCGAGGTCGAAGGCGCGCTCGTGGACATCCAGAGCGGGAGCGGCCTCATCAAGCGATGTCCCGAGGAGAACTGCACTCGCGTCCTCCAGAACGGTCGGTGTTCCGAACACGGTGAAGTCGAAGGCGAGTTCGACCTCCGAATCAAGGGCGTCTTGGACGACGGCCGGGAGGTCCACGAGACCATCTTCAACAAAGAGGCCACCGAGGAGTTCACCGGCATCGGCCTCGAAGAAGCACAGGACATGGCGATGGACGCGCTCGACACGACCGTCGTCGCCGAAGAGATGCGCGAGAAGACTCTCGGCAAGTACTACCGAGTCGCCGGTCCCACGATGGGCCGGTACCTCCTCGCCAACGACGTGGAGGAACTCGGTGCGCCGACGGATGCCGAGGACGTTCTCATCAAAGCGAGGTCGATGTAAATGAGCGGAACACCAATGCGAGAGGTCGCCCGCCGCGTCTTCGCGGGGGAGTTCAACGACGCGACCCACACGTTCAAGGAATCGGACGAGGAGCGCGCCCCGGTGTACGTCCTGCTGCCGACCGGAGAGCGAGCCAATCGCATCTTCATCGTCGGCACGCTGACCGAGACCGAGGACGTGGGCGAGGACAGCGAGTACTGGCAGGGCCGGGTCGTGGACCCGAACGGCGACCCGTTCTTCGTCTACGCGGGCCAGTACCAGCCCGAGGCCGCGAGCATGCTCCGGGACCTCGAACCCCCGGCGTACGTCGCCATCACCGGTAAGCCGCGAACCTACGAGACCGACGACGGCAACACCAACGTCTCCGTGCGACCCGAGTCGATTACGCTGGTCGATGCGGCCACCCGCGACCGGTGGGTGGTCGAGACGGCCGAGCAGACCCTCGACCGGATTCAGGCGTTCGAAGACGACACCAACGAGTACGCCCGGATGGCCGAGGAGCAGTACGACCTGCCGCTCGACAGCTATCGGCAGACCGCCATCTCGGCGCTCGAAAGTCTCGAAGACGAGCAGGCCGAAGCCGACGAGAACGACGACCGAACAGACGAAGCCGAGACCGAACCGCAGGCGTAGCCGCGCGGCTACGCCTGCGGTCCGGCGAACGGCGTCGAGGATAGCACCGACGCGAAACCGACTTCGGCGAGAGCCGACGTTCCGGGGGGAACGGGAGAGAGACGACGACACATCGGCGAGAGAATCGGCGACCGACTAGCCCAGCGGCCGCGTTACGAAACGCGTCCGGGTGGTACCAGCACCCGCACGCTGGGCGTGACTCTGAGACGAGCAGCCCAATGGCTACGAATACATCACGGTTACAAGAAAGTACCGGGACCGTCACCGGCCCGCATCTCGGTTTCGACCGGGACGGCGGACTCGACCACCGCTACTGGCGGTGCGAGCGGTGCGGTCTCGAAAGCACAGACTCGCGACTCCGCGAGGGGTGTTTCCGGTGTCGGGCGTCCGCGGCGCGTCGCGCCGCGGACGCCGAACGCGAGGAGACGTCCCGCGACTCGAACGAGACTCGTCGCGACCGAAATGCGACCCATTGCGACCAGAACGAGACGCACGACCGACACAAAATCCATGACCAAAACAGCGAGGAGACCGATGCCCGACGAGCGTGAGTCGCCGAGCGCGGGGTGGCGCGAGACGTACCGCGAGATGGGCGCGGACACGAGCGCGGAGGAGGCCACCGCCCGGTGTCCCGACTGCGGACGGGCCTGTCGAAACGTCACTCGGGACGTGTACGACTGCGGGGAACACGGTCTCTTTCGACCCACCGAGCGGTCGGACGACGCCGACCGATTTCGAAATTGGACACGGGGGACGGCGGACTGACGTGGGCCGCGGACTGACGTGGGTGACGGCGACTGATTACTCGCCCGCGTCGTTTTCGCCGTCCGGACCACCTGCACCGCAAACCAGCACCGGTCGATTCGTGTCGAGGAGCACCTGCTGGGTCACGCTCCCGAACAGCGCCTTGCCGGTCGGGGTTCGCTTGCGGGGCGCGAGACAGAGCAGGTCGGCGTCGATTTCGGCGGCGGTTTCGAGGATAGTCTCGGCGGCGGGGCCGCTCGATTCGGCGTAGTGGACTTCGATACCGTCGGCTTCGAGTCGCTCGGCGGCCCGTCGAACTGCAGCGACTTGGTGGACCGACGCGCCCGCGGGGTTGTCGGTGAAGTCGTGGAACAGCGTGACCGATACCTCGGAGTCCGAATCGGGCAGGTCGGCGATTGCGTCTGCCTGTTCGAGCGCGCGGTCCTCGTCGTCGCCGATAGCGGCCAGTATCCGGTACATGTGCGAGGGTACGTCTGCCCGACTGATAAGTAATCGTTCCGACTCCCACTCACCGGAAACGACCGCAACGCATTTTACTCGAATTCGATCCGATTCCCGGGAACTGGGATTCAGATTCGCGTTTGAAGGGCGCCGCTCGACAAGGTTCGCCTGTGAGGTGAACGAGGATGACTACTCGCACACTCGAAGCCGAACTGTTCGGTCGCCGCACGACGTTCGAATACTCCGAGACGTGGGTCGGCTACGCCCTGCTCGCACTCCGGGTCGTGATGGGGTGGACGATGTTCTACGCCGGAATCACGAAAGTCCTCGACCCCGAGTGGAGCGCGGCGGGATTCCTGCTCAACGCGATTCCGGAGGGCAACCCCTTCGGCGGGATGTGGGCCACGCTGGCGAACGACTGGCTCTGGCTCATCGACCCGCTGAACGCGTGGGGCCTCACGCTCGTCGGTCTCGCCCTGCTCGTCGGCGCGTTCGTCCGGTGGAGCGCGTTCTGGGGCGCGGTGATGATGCTGTTCTACTGGGCGGCCAGCCTCCCGCTCGAAAACGGCATCGTCATCGACGACCACGTGGTGTACGCGCTGTTGCTGTTCGGTCTCGGCGCGTTTGGCGCGGGCCGAATCTTCGGTCTCGACGAGTACCTCGAAGATATCGGCGTCGTGAACCGCTATCCGGCACTCCGGTACTTCCTCGGGTGATGTGAGGAGGATGTCGAACCTCGCCACACTCCTCCTCGCGCTCGACGCCGTGACGCTGGCGATCGGCGGGGTCGTGACCTCGTTCACGTACCGGGCGTTCCGCCGGACCGACTCGCCGGGGCTTCGACTCGTCTCGATTGCGGTCGGTATCGTCACCCTCGGGACCGTGCTCCCCGGCGCGGCCCATCTGCTCGCGGGGAGCGACCCGACGCTCGGACTGGTCGCCGGAACGGCGCTCGTGACGCTCGGATTCGTAGTCGTCACTTACGCGCTCTACGCCGAGTATCCGAGCGAAGCCGCGTGAATCACTCTAGCGACTCGCCCAACGCTTCTTCGACGCGCTCTTCTAACAGCGCCGACGCGACCAGCGCGTCGGCGCGTTCGATGTCGTCGTGGATGGGTCGGTCCTCGACTAGCGGGGCCACCACGTCGCGGACCGCCTCGTAGGTCGCCGCGGTGCCGACGCCGTGGTCGAGTTCGTCGGGCAGAAACTCCGCGGCCTGCGCGCCACAGAGGAGTTCGATGCCGAGAACCGTGGTCGCGTTTTCGACCGCCGAACGTGCGTCGAACGCGCTCTGGGCGCTCATGCTCACGTGGTCCTCCTGATTGCCGCTTACGGGCGTGTTGTCCATCGAGGGCCGCCCGGTCGCTCGGTTCTCGTTTACGAGCGCCGCCGCCGTGTACTGGGCAATCATGTAGCCCGAGCGCAGACCGCTCCCCTCGGTGAGGAAGGGCGGCAGGTGTGGCTCCTGCACGTTCGGATTCAGCATTCGGTCCACCCGGCGCTCGGAGATGGCCGCGAGTTCGGTAATCGCGTTCGTCAGATAGTCGAGCGGCATGGCGAGCGGGTCGCCGTGGAAGTTCCCGCCCGAGAGGACCGCGGCGTTCTCGGTGCCCGACGCCCGGTCGTCGGCGTCGGCGGCGTCGAAGATGAGCGGATTGTCGGTCGCGCTGTTGAGTTCGACTTCGACCGCCTTGCGGAGGTGGGCGACCGCGTCCCGAACCGCGCCGTGGACCTGCGGCGCGCACCGAATCGAGTAGGCGTCCTGCACCCGGTCGCAGTTCCGGTGGGACTCCACGACTTCGGAGTCGGCCGTGAGTCGCTTGAGGTTGCGCGCGCTCTCGGCGTGGCCCTGATGGGGTCGGACCGCGGCGATGGACTCGTCGGCCGACGCGGTCGTGCCCATCGTTACCTCGGTCGTGAGCGCGCCCGCAACGTCGGCGGCCCGAATCGCTCGCTCGGCGTCCACAACCGCGAGCGCGGCGAGACCGGCCGTGAGTTGCGTGCCGTTGATGAGCGCGAGACCCTCCTTCGCTCGGAGCGTCAGGGGTTCGAGGTCGGCGGTCGCGAGCGCGTCCGCGCCGTCCATCCGCGCTCCGTCCACGTCGGCTTCGCCCTCCCCGACGAGAACGAGCGCGAGATGCGCAAGCGGCGCGAGGTCGCCGCTCGCGCCGAGGCTTCCTCGCGATTTGACGACCGGGTGGATGCCCTCGTTGAGCATCGCGACGAGGTGGTCCACGACGACCTCACGAACGCCCGAATGCCCCTTCACGAGCGCGTTGACCCGGCCGAGAAGCATCGCCCGGACCTCCTCGCGTCGGAGTTCTCGACCTGCTCCCGCGGCGTGGCTCCGAACCAGATTCAGCTGTAACTGCGCTACGTCCTCGCGGGGGATGCGCTGGTCTACAAGTTCGCCGAAGCCGGTGTTGAGTCCGTAGACGACCTCCCCGCTCTCGACCACCTCCTCGACGCGCTCGCGGGCCGTTCGGACCTTCTCGCGGGCCTCGTCGGAGACGGCCACGCGGGCGTCCTCGCGGGCGACCGCGGCCACGTCCTCGGGCGCGAGGGTTTCGCCGTCCGGTCGAATCGGCTCAGGCACGGTGGACCACCTCCCCGGCCTTCAGCACCGTCTCGACCGTGTTCACGCCGAAGTTGTACGGGACGTGGACGTAACTCGGCGCGTCGATGACGGCCACGTCGCCCGGCGCGCCCTGTTGGAGCGTTCCCACGTCGTCGGCGAGGTCGAGCGCGCTCGCGGCGTTGGCGGTCGAAGCCACCAGCGCCTCGGCGGGGGTCATCCCCATCTCGACGCAGGCGAGCGAGGTCGCGAATCCCATGCTCTGAGAGTGGCAGTTCGGATTGAAGTCGGTCGCAATCGCCACGTCCGCGCCCGCGTCGAGGAACGCTCGGGCGTCGGCGTAGGCGGCACCGAGACCGAACGCGGTGCCGGGGAGCAGGACCGGAACCACGTCGCTCTCGACGAGCGCCGCGATGTCCTCCGCCGTGGCGTGGAGCAGGTGGTCGGCGCTCGCGGCCCCGATTTCGGCCGCGAGCTTCGTGCCGCCGATGTGCGAGAGCTCCTCGGCGTGGACCTTCGGGGTGAGTCCGGCGTCCCTTCCGGCCTCCAAGACGCGCCGGGACTGAGCCACGTCGAAGACGCCCTCCTCGCAGAACACGTCGCAAAATCGGGCGACGCCCTGCGATTCGACCGCGGGAATCTGCTCGGCGACGACTTCCTCGACGTAGTCGTCCGTCTCTCGGTCCTGCGGGACGGCGTGGGCACCCATGAACGTCGGAACCAGGTCCACCGGATGTTGGTCGTCGGCCCGGTCGATGATTTCCAACATTCGGAGTTCGGTCTCGGTGTCGAGACCGTAGCCCGATTTCACCTCGACCGTGGTGGTGCCGTGGGCCAGCATGGTGTCGAGGTGGCCGACCAGATTGTCGAGGAGTCGCTCGTCGCTGGCTTCGCGGGTGTCCCGGACGGTTCGGAGGATGCCGCCGCCATCTTCGAGAATCTCCTGATACGTCTTGCCTCGGAGTTTCGCTTCGAACTCGTCGGAGCGGTCGCCAGCGAACAGCGCGTGGGTGTGGGGGTCCACGAACCCCGGAACCGCGGCCTTTCCGGTCGCATCGACGGCGTGAGTCGCGTTCTCGGGCGGGAACTCGCGGGTCACGGGACCGGTCGGTCCGACTCGGACCACTTCGCCGTCCTCGACCGCGATTGCGGCCTCCTCGTAGACGCCGAGTTCGCCGTCCTCCGCTATCGTGACGACCTCGGCGGCGTCGTGAACGACTGCGGTCAGGCTCATCGCTCCCCCCTCGTTTGGCGGGCGCTTAGGAGGTGGGCGATCGTCCTCGCCCCGGCGGTCGCGGTCAGATTCGCGGTCCCCGATTCGAGCGGCGGCGCGCACTCCACGACCTCGAACCCGGCGAGTCGGTTTTCGGCTCCCAGCAGGCGGACCATTCGGAACAGTTCTCGGGTCGAAATCCCGCCCGGCGTCGGCGCGCTCACGCCCGGTGCGGCCGTGGCGTCGAGCACGTCCAAGTCCACGCTGACGTAGATTCGGTCCACGTCGTCCATCGCATCGAGTGCTCGGTCCACCGCGCCGATTGCGTCGTCACCGACCTCCTCGCTCGTGACGACTTCGCCGTCTCGCTCGCGGACGAACTCGGCGTAGGACGTCGAGGTTTCGAAGTGTCGAGCGCCGACGCAGGCGTAGGCGTCGAGCCCCGCGTCGTAGAGCTGGCGGTACGGCGTCCCGCTCGTTGGGTCGCCCCTCACTTCGCGCACGTCGAGGTGGGCGTCGAAGTTCACGACGCCGAGCGTGCCCGAGTCGAGCAGGGGCGCGGCGTTCGGGAACGTCAGGGAGTTGTCGCCGCCGAGGAACACCGGGAAGGCGTCGGCGTCGTGGACCTGCGAAGCGACCGCTCGGACCCGGTCTTGGAGGTCCAGCACCGACTCGGGGTCGGCGTCGCCGAACGTCACGTCGCCGAGGTCGGCGACCGATTCGACCGGCCCGGCGTCGAAGTGGTGGGTCTTGGTCCCGGCGAGTCGCTGGCGGAGCGCCTTGGGACCCTCGGCCGCGCCCTTCCGGCCGATGACCGCCCTGTCGAACGGTTCGCCCACCAGCACGGCGTCGAAGCGGTCGGCGTCGTCGATGCTCGCGAGTTCGACCACGTGGCCGAACTGTTCGTCGTTGGAGTCGTTTGAGGTGCCCATCCAATCGAAAGGTGGTTCGAACGCGGTCATTTTGCCTCACGGTCCCGCATCGGCACGGCCACGCCTGACGATTCGGCCTCGCCGATTGCGTCGTCGTAGCCCGCGTCGGCGTGGCGAATCACTCCCATCCCGGGGTCGGTGGTGAACACGCGCTCGGCCTTCCTCGCGGCGAGGTCCGACCCGTCGAGGACGACGTGGTTGTTGGCGTGGAGCGCGTTTCCGATGCCGACGCCGCCGCCGTCGTGGACGCTCACGATGTCTGCGCCCGCCGCACAGTTCAGGAGTGCGTTCAGGATTGGCCAGTCGGCAATCGCGTCCGACCCGTCCTTCATGGCCTCCGTCTCGCGGTTGGGGCTGGCGACGCTCCCCGCGTCGAGGTGGTCGCGCGTGACGACCACCGGAGCCGAAATCTCCCCGTCGGCGACGAGGTCGTTGATTCGGAGCGCGAACTTCGCGCGCTCGGTGAGTCCGTCCTCCGAATCGGTTTGGTAGCCGAGCCAGCAAACGCGCGACGGAAGCCCCTGAAATTCGACCTGCTCGCGCGCGAGGTCTATCCACCTGTGGAGGCTTTCCTTCTCGGGGAACAACTCCGTGACGGCCTCGTCGGTCCGGTGAATGTCGGCCTCGTCGCCCGACAGCGCGACCCACCGGAACGGTCCCTTCCCGCGACAGAACAGCGGCCGGATGTACGCCGGAACGAACCCCGGATAGTCGAAGGCATCTTCGAGGTCGCGGTGGTCCTCGACCTGCCCGCGGATGTTATTGCCGTACTCGAACGCCACGCTTCCTTCGTCTTGGAGGTCGAGAAGCGCTTGGACGTGGCGCTCCATCGTGTCCAGACTCTCGGCGACGTACGTCTCGGGGTCCTCCTCGCGGAGTTCGTCGGCTTCTGCGACGGTGTAGCCCGACGGGTAGTACCCCTCCAGTTCGTCGTGGGCGCTGGTCTGGTCAGTCACGACATCCGGGACGAACCCGCGTTCGAGCATCCCTTCGAGCATGTCGGCCGCGTTCACGTGGACGCCAATCGAGTAGGCTTTGCCAGCCTCGGCCGCGGATTTCGCCTTCTCGATGGCCTCGTCCAAGTCGTCGGTCTTCTCCTGACAGTACCCCGTCTTGATGCGGCGGTCGATTCGGTCCTCGTCCACCTCGGCGGCGATGCAGACGCCGTGGTTCATCGTGACCGCGAGGGGTTGTGCGCCGCCCATTCCGCCGAGTCCGCCCGTGACGACGATTTCCCCTTGCAAGCCCTCGCTGTCCGGGTAGTGCTGGCGCGCCAGTTCGGCCAGCGTCTCGTAGGTGCCCTGAATGATGCCCTGCGTGCCGATGTACGCCCACGACCCCGCGGTCATCTGGCCGTACATGATGAGACCCTCGGCTTCGAGTTCGTGGAAGTGCTCCCAGTCGTCCCACTTCCCGACGAGATTCGAGTTGGCGATGAGGACCCGCGGAGCCATCTCGTGGGTCCTGAATCGCCCGACGGGCTTGCCGGACTGGACGAGCAGGGTTTCGTCGTCGTCGAGGTCTCGCAATTCTGCGAGGATGGCGTCGTAGGCGTCCCAACTCCGGGCCGCTCGGCCGGTCCCGCCGTAGACCACCAGTTCCTCGGGCTTCTCGGCGACTTCGGGGTCGAGGTTGTTGTTCAGCATTCGGAGGGCGGCCTCCTGACGCCACCCTTCGCACTCGATGTCGCTGCCGGTGGGTGCGCCCCGGTACTCGCGCCACTGTTCGCTCGGTTCGCCGACGCCCGCGCCGGCGCGGGCGTCGGCGGAATCGGTCTCGGCTTGCGGGGTATCGCTCATGATGTATACGTACTCTTCGTGCGCGAGACGCAAATAGCTGAATCCCGCCTCAAGGAGGGTACTTTAAATACAACGCGGGGAAATCCCTGACCGATGCACGAGGCGCTCCTCGGAATCGAACAGCCGGGCGCGTACGCCGACGCGACCGCGGGCACCGACACGACCGTCGAACTCTGGTGTAACGACCACTGTGACCTCCTCCACGTGAGCGGGGCGGGCGGCGAGCGAGTCGTCGCGCACGTCGAGGGCGCGGTCGGCGTCGGCGAGCGACTCGCCGAGGGCGACGAGCAGGTGGTCATCACCGACGACTGCCTCCGGGCGCACGACGACGACAACATCGAGACGATGCTCGCGGCCCACGACTGCCTGCTCGTTCCGCCGCTCCGGTACTCCCGGGGCGCGAAGTGGTGTCGCGTGCTGGCGCTCGACCCTGCGAACCTGAGCGCCTTCTACCGGGACGTGGCCGCCGAATACCCCGTCACGGTCGAATCGAAGCGCGAGGTCGAGTCGGTCGCCGCGGACCGGCCGCTCCTCACGCTCGATTCGGCGCTGCCGGACTTCTCGCCCCGCCAGCGCGAAGCCCTGTTGACCGCGCGCGAGATGGGCTATTATCGGATTCCGCGCGACGCGACCACCGCCGAAATCGCGGCCGAAGTCGGCGTCGAGCGACGGACGCTCGAAGAACACCTCCGACGCGCCGAGAACAAACTGCTCGGGGCGCTCGGTGAGTACCTCTGACCGGCGGATTTGCAGACGATTCTCCGACTACCAATCTTGCGGGAGTTCGATACCCTCATCCGCAAATCGCTCGCTGACTCGCTGGAGGTACTCGGACCGGATGGCGACGAACGCCTCGCGCGAGGGCCGGTCTATCCAGAACCGAGCTTGCACGCCCGCCAGACTGTTGTCGAGTTCGACCACTCGGACCGTGGGCGTCGGTCGGTCGAGAACCTCGTCGTGGCGCTCGGCCTCGGCGACAAGAATATCGGCGACTCGGCCGAGGTCGGCGTCGTTGCTCACGTGGAAGGTGTGGGACACGCGCCGGGGGGACTTCGCGACTGCGTTCACGACCGCCGTGGTCGCGAGCTGGGAGTTCGGCACCGTCAGGAGTTCGTTGTCGAACGTTCGGACGCGAGTCACGCGGAAGCTGATGTCCTCGATGACGCCCTCGTTGTCGCCCCACCGAATCCAGTCGCCGATGTTGAACTCCGGGTCGGTCACGATGAACACGCCGCTCACGAGGTTCGAAGCGATGTCTCGACTCGCGAAGCCGACCGCGACCGTGAGCGCGGCGATGACGGTCGGCGGAAGCGACAGCAGGTAGCCGTAATCGGCCACGTCGAGTCCGATGCGGACGGCCGCGACCAGGACCGCGACGTGGACGAGCTTTAGGAATGCGTTCGCCGCGGTTCGCTGGACGTGCTGGATGCTGAGTACGCGCTCGAACGCGGGTTCGACGACCCAGCGACCCACCGCGTACGTCGCCGCGAACGCGACGGCGAACTCCACGATGCTCCACGCGACATCGAGATACCGACCGACGACCGCTTCGGGCACACCTATCTGAAGGGCGACACCAGTCACCTCCGAACCCACGACCGGGAGCGACCTGAAAATTCCGGCCAGTCAGTACGTCTCGCCCGGTTCTATTGGTCCGCGGAACACCGAGTAGAGCATCACGAAGTACGTCGCCACGAGCGGGAGCAACAGCACGCTCGCGCCGGTGAGGAGTTCGATGGACGGCGACCCGACCGCGGCGTCGGCGACGGTCAGCCCCGTCGCGGGGTCGGCGAGCGGGTAGAGCCACGCGCCGACGAGTGCGACGAGTCCGGCGGTCAGTCCGCCCGCAGTCGCGAGCGCGAGGTGGTAGCGTCCGCGTCGGAGCGCGAGGACGTACCCGCCTGCGAGCGCGACCGAGAGCGCGACGAGGAAGAGGGTCGTCGGGCCGAACGCGAGTCTCGGCGCGGCGAGCGCGAGCGCGACGACCACCAGCGCGAGGTAGGCGACCGCCGCGCGCGGCCCGTAAGCGGTCGTCTCCTCGCGGAACGACCCTCGTGTTTTCACCCCGAGAAACGCCGCCCCAGAGACGACCGTGAGCGCGACGACCGCGAGACCGACGACCACGGACGCCGGAGCGATTCCGGAGACGCCGAGCACCCAGTTCGCGGTGAACACGCCGAGCAGGAACGGCGCGCCCACGCTTCCCGCGACGAACGCGCGACCCCACCACCGGTGCCACCGCTCGTCCTCGCGTTGCTCGTAGAACTCCGGGGCGAGTCCGCGCAGGATGAGCGCGCCGAGCACGCCGAACAGCAGGAGGTAGTGTCGGCTGAACAGTCCAGCGTACACCGGCGGGAACGCCGCGAACAGGCCGCCGCCGAACACCACCAGCCACACCTCGTTACCGTCCCAGAACGGCCCGATAGCCGCCAGCAGTTGCTCGCGCTCGGTGGCGTCGGTCCGGAGCGCGAAGATGGCCCCCACGCCGAAGTCGAACCCATCGAGGAACAGGAACGCCGCGAGGAACGCTAGCACGATGCCGAACCAGAGGTCGGCGAGCGCAATTGGAAGCTCAATCATCGGTGACCTCCGGGGCGGGGTCGATGGTCGACGTCTCGCGGCCGGATTCGGCGTCGGACTCCGGGGGCTTCGGCCCGCGGCGAACGATGCGCGCGATGACGTACGTGTAGACCGTGAGCAGGCCGAGGTACACCGCCGCGAACCCGCCGAGCGTCAGTGCGGCGTCAGTTCCGGTGAGACCGGGCGACACTCCCGCGGTGGTTTTCATCACGCCCTGAATCACCCACGGTTGGCGTCCGACCTCGGTGACTATCCACCCGAGCTCGACGGTGAACACGCCAGCGAGCGCCGACACCATCAGCGCCTTGTGGAGCAGGCGGTCGTCGTAGAGCTCTCCGGAGTACCACCGGTAGGCGCTCCAGAACGCGAGCACCACGAACCAGAACCCCAGCGCGACCATCGCCCGGAACGACCAGAACACGACGGCGACCGGCGGCGATTCCTCGAACTCGTTCAGCCCGGTTATCTCGGCCGAAGCGTCGCCGCCGCTGGCGAGCCACGACGCCCCGCCCGGAATCCCGATGCCGAACAACTCCTTCGCGCGCGGGTCGGTCAGGTCCTCGACGCTGGTGGGGAACGCGATTAGGTACTCCGGGACGTAGCTGTCGGTCTCCCAGACCGCCTCCATCGCGGCGAACTTTTGCGGTTGGGTCTCGGCGACGTGACGGCCGTAGGCGTCGCCGTGAATCACCTGAAACGGCGCGGTGACGATGAGCACGACCAGCGCGACTTTGAGGGTCGCGCGCCAGAACTCGGCGTCGTAGTTGCCCGAATCGACCACGCCGAGGTGGCGGCGACGGTAGATGTGATACGCCGCCACGCCCGCCATGAACAGCGCGACCGACAGCACCGCGGCGTTCTGCATGTGGACGAACATCCACGGGAAGCGGGGGTTGGCGTAGGCCGCGATGGGGTCGGTCAGCGCCACCACAGGGTGGCCGTTCTCGGTCACCATCTCGAAACCCCGAGGCGTCTGCATCCACGAGTTCGCTATCAGAATCCACACCGCCGACAGCCACGTTCCGAGACCCACGAACACGCTGGAGACGAAGTAAAACCGGTCGGAGACGCGCTCGCGGCCGAACACGAACACGCCGAGGAACGTCGCCTCCAGCATGAACGCCATCATCCCCTCGACCGCGAGCGGGCCGCCCATCAGTGCGCCTACCGTCTCGGAGAACGCCGCGAAGTTGGTCCCGAACTCGAATTCGAGGACGAGACCCGTCACGGTTCCGACCGCGAAGCTGATGGCGAATATCTTGGTCCAAAACCGCCTGAGTCGGACGTAGAGCGCCTCCCCGGTTCGAACCTCCTTCCACGTGAAGTAGACGAGGAAGGGCGCGAGTCCCATGCTCATCACCGGGAAGATGATGTGGACGATGGTCGTCAGCGCGAACTGAAGCCGACTTGCGAGCGCGGGGTCTATCACGTCGCCACCTCCCGGAGCCGGTTCGTCGTCGGTGCCACGCCGCGGGGGTCGGCGGGGGTCGCTGTTCGGCCCATCGTGAATATGTTCGGGTCGAATAGGCATGACTCGCGGGCCGATTCTCAGCTCGTGGGAATTGCCCTCGGCTTTCGATTCCGGCCGAGATACGGTCGTTTCCGTGCCGCAGGTCAGTCCGAGTCGCTCCCCCGAGTGTCTGACGAAAATTTAAGTGTCACGCCCCGCCAACTACGCCCGAGATGGGCAACAAGAACAAGACGATTTCCTTCCGGGTCAACGAGGACTCCTTCGAGACCCTCCGGGAAATCGCCGAGGAGCGCGACCTCTCGCTGTCGGCGGTGTTCCGCGACTACGTGGACATGCTGGTCGCCCACGACGGCCGAGTCACAGTCGTGCCCGAGAACGAACTCGGCGAGGAGACCGACGGCGAGGAGTTCCCGCCGAAGGTCGAGGTGCCCAAGAGCTTCGTCCGCGAACACGAGCGACTGGAGTTGGAGGCAGAACACCTCCGCGAACAGTTACAGGAACACAAACAGTACGTCACCAGACTCCAGCAACAGGTCGAGAGCGTCGAGGGCGTCGAAGAAGTCGTCCAGTTGGAGGAACTCGACGACGAACTCGACACCGACGAGACGTATCGACTCGGGTGAGCCGATACGTCTCGTTTGACTAAATCACCCCGAGAGGTGCTTTTTCTTCCGGCGCGCCTCGTCGGCCATCTCGCGGTCGCCCTCCACGTCCGCGAGTTCCTCGACCGCTTCGAGCGTCCGAACCGAGTTGTCGAGGAACGACAGCACGTCGCCCGAGTAGGCGTACACCATGTAGTCGTCGCTCATCACGTCCACGATGGCGTCCGGGCCGAGACCCTGCTCGCGGAGTTCGAGCAGGTAGCGCATGAACTTCCGCTCGGGACACCCGCAGTACGGATTGCTCTGACAGTCGCAGTCCAGGAAGTCCTCCGCGAAATCGAGGACGCGCTCTTGGGTCGTGTCGTTCAACTTCGCGAGGTTCTCGCCCTGAAACAGCATGTCGAGCGTCGCGCCCTTGAACGCCCCCTTCGGGATGTTGGTCTCCAACTGGGAGCCGATTTGGCGGTGGTTCTTGACGTAGATTTTGTCCGTGATAGCCACGGTTACGCCGAAATTGGTGCGTGAGGCTCAAAAGCGTGTCGTCGCGCTCTCTTCGATTTCGGGTGGGATGCGTGGCATCGACACGCTACGAGCCGAGTCGTAACGTATTTTAATCCCAGACGGCTAGGTGAGGATGCGTGTCCGGGTTGGGGTAGTGGACCATCCTTCAGCCTTGTGGAGGCTGAGACGCGGGTTCGATTCTCGCACCTGGACCTACGCTGAATTTCCTTCGCGGCTTTTTTGGCCTCTACGACCTCTGACAGCCATTTAACGGTCGTCCGAACGGTCCACGGTTTCAATGCCTTGGCGGCTTTTCTGGCCTCTGGCTCTTCTCTCAGCCACCCAGCAACGAGCTCGACGACAACATAATTTCCGAGCGTCAGTTGGAGCGAATCGCGGACGCCGCAACGGGGAACGCTCGCGATGCAATTGGGGTGCTCGGGAAGGTCGCCCGTGCGGCCCGCGAGAACAGTGCAGACATAATTTCAGACGAGTTCGTGAAGTACGGTATCAAGCAAATCCAATCTGAGGTTCGGAAGCCCATTGACAAGTTCTCGCCTCACTATCAGATGCTCTACGCTATTGCTGAGGAGGAAGGTGAAGTGATGTGAGGCGAACTTTTCGAGCAATACCGTGAGCGGATGGCCGCCCCGAAGACCAAGAGAATCGTGAGAAAGTATCGGATGAAGCTGGCATATTATAAACATCTGGACGAAGTAGAGGAGGGACGACAGACCGTTGTTCGAATCCAATGCACCTGAGGTGCGACTACGGCATTTGATTGTGTGATTCCTCTACTATGCCGAAATCTCCGTGTTGTCCGAACCCAAGATTGTAGGTGTACTCAAGGAACCACTGTGCTCGTTGACCCACAGTAGCAACCTCCGCGAATTTCTCCATGTAGGTAGACCGAGTGAAATCCTCTTCTTCCGGGAAGAAATACTGCTTAACCTCAAAACCTTTCACACGATTCTGCCGGGTATAGTAGGTTTCTTGCCATACTGGATAACTGCTCATAATATCCCGAAGCCGGAAGTCGATATCGTTCGAATCCTCCTTGCTAACATCGTCGAGGATATTGATTGCAGCCCACTCTTGGATAGACATGTCATCTACGCCTTCAACGGGATCTGCGTATCTCCGTGCACTTTCTTCGTCAAGAAGAGCCTCTATTTCTCGAGCCATATCATATGAGTACCTGATTTGGAAAGGCGTGCTTTCCCATTTAATAGCGTATATGAATGGCTGCCTGTCCATTTGTATCCCGAACCCAGAAGCCTTCTCGTCCGCGTCCTTGAAATCAGATTCGTCAATATCTCCGCCCATTGGCAAACCGATTGAATGGTGATATTCCTTTACAGTATCTCGGGCGTGTTCAAGTTCGGACATATGTCATTCCGGGATGGGGTCTATAGGGTCTATTTTTTCACGGAGGACTCGGGGGCTGCTACTATGATCCTTTAGGTGCACTTCCTCTGGATCAAACGGGATCTCGCCAGTAGAACCCTGATCCGGGATCTCCTGGCTGTGACTAAGCAGACTCGCTTGAGCCTTTCCCAATGCCTTCGAAACCTCGCTCTCCTTATTCAACTGGTACTGAGGAGCGTTTCCTACTTTCCCTGATTGTTCAACGAGATCTGCATCTTGGAGGACACGAATATTCCTCGTCACGGAGCTTCGGTCAATACCTGCTAAGTCTGCGATCTCTTGGGTAGTCAGCTCCTCGTAGTGCTTGCCAAGGAGGACGTCGATAATCTTGACCCTACTTGGAGTCTTCAGTAGGCGGACGAACGGCGACGCCTGTGTATACGTACCGTCTCCGGGACGGTCACCGCTCATTTGGGTCATACCGGGACTATAATGTATAGCCGCATAAGTCTATTGCATCAATGCAACAGTCGAGACAACACAGTTTTGATTGCTGAAGAGTACTAAAGCTAGTAGGAATGGACCATCGCAATCCCCGGGAGGAAAGGAATCTAAAGGTGGACCTCCTGGAAAGATTGCTAGGTGGAAATTATATTATCCCTGATGATATCGAAGTGATGGAGATCTCGGAGGACTGGTTCAGTTACAAGGAAACGGACACGGCTAAGGAATTAGTAGACGAACTCGTATCCAATCCGGACTGTCCACTCGAGTACTCCCCCGGTCCTGTTACTGAAGTATGGCTGTTAGACCAGGAAGATACTGAAGACTTTATCAAAGAACTACGTGACATCCCTTGGTACGAACTGTAGGAGCTGTGATTCGTCGAGAAACACAGTCTGGCATAGAGTGATAAATTACAGGAAATATCCGACTACGCCCGACGCAACTGCTCCAAGGATAAAACTACAAACCCCGACTAAAATGCTTGTCCGCTGGCGTCTCCGGGCTTCAGAACGCCAATCCTTCGCCGCCTCATCCATCTTACCCAGCTCATCTTCGAGAACCCTTATCTGCTCCTGAAGATCAGAACTTGAATCCGCTGTCGAAGAGTCTGATTGTTCCCTATCTGTATCATGAACAAGCTCCCAAGAAATACTGCCTTCGACTGACTGAAGATACCCCCTAGCTGCCTCCATACTTGTTAACTGAATACTATCTCTTCCACCAACACTTTCCAAAGGAGAATTAGGCTGTTTGAGTAGCTCTTCGATGGATTTTTCAACAATCTTTCGCTGGCGGCTTGGAAACCAGGAGGTTACTGTTCGTTTCTGTTTCTTGTGTGCACCGACTACCCCCTGCTGTATCATCTTCCGGATTAGCCGCTGTTTTATCTCTTCGCTGTCCATTCAGCTTCTCTTAATTCTGAAATGCTGTAAAAGTTGAGTTATGGTTCGGATGTCCTGTAGTACCCACAGTGGCAATTATATCGATAAGAACCGCATTGGACACCGTCCATCACCTGTCATTCTAAATACTAGAAAATACCTGAAATTGCCTCTCTCCTAGTTCTCTGACGGCGAGCGTGCGTGACGCCGGAGAATGTCGCAGATTCCAGAAAAGCCACGAAGGCATTGAAACGGATAAGATAAGGGGGGCCTCGCTTCGCTCGACCCCATCGCAGAAGTCGAAAAGACAAGACGGCAGTGCGCTCGCTCGAAAGTCCGCCGAAAATTCACGAAACTCCCGAGTTTGTCAAACGTTACCACGTCTCTCCAATCATTTATCCGTGCGTCGTTCCTATACTGATTGTGAGCGAAGAATCCGGGCGTCGGAACCTCCGAATGCCCAACAAAGACGAGATGTTCGCGGTCGTCACCGAACACAACGGTGGCAACCACGTTCGCGTCCGCTGTGAGGACGGCAAGAACCGAATGGGTCGCATTCCCGGCCGGATGAAGTACCGGACGTGGATTAACGAGGGCGACGTGGTCCTCGTGGAACCGTGGGACTGGCAAGACGAGAAGGCCAACATCGAGTGGCGTTACAAGGGCCAGGACGCCGACCAGCTTCGGCGCGAAGGCCACATCGACTGAAAATCGAATTTTCCGGCTGTCTCGACCCGCCGAGCCGAAGCTCTCGCCAAAATTCCATCTCACAGCCCGCCGTTCAGGTTCGGTCTGACACCGCACAGCCGACGCCTACGCCGCCGAACACGGCGCATAACAAAGTCCGAACCCGCCAAAGAAGTGTACGCGCCCGGCGGTCGGGCGCAGAGCGTGCAACTGCGCGGCGGAATCCGGCGGTGCCGGAGGCGCTGGTGGCGGGCTGGCCTCCCGTCAACGTGTCACCAATCCTCCCACGAAAGTTCTCGTCCCGGGTCGCCGTAGCGTTTCACTACCTTTCCTTTCGACGCCGTCACCCGAAGTCGCCGAGTCCCGTCTGGACGTCCTCTTCGGCCGGGACTTCCTCGATGACCGCGGGCGAGTCGTTACCGGGGTCGTTGACCGCCGACGAGACCGGGTAGGCGCGCATCTCAGCGGCGGGGTAGGGGTCGAGCAGGTCGGAGTCGCCGCCTTCGAGCCACCGCTGTTCCTCGCCGGGCGACAGCATCACGGGCATCCGGTGGTGGACTCGCTCGACCACCGCGTTGGGTTCGGTGGTGACGACGGTGAACGTCGCGCCGTTTCGGTTTCCGGTGTTCGGGTCCTCCGCGCCCTCCGTGCCGGGTTCCCAGAGGCCCGCGAACGCGAACGGCTCGCGGTCTTCGCGCTCGATTCGGTAGGGCTGTTTTCCGGTCGGCGTCTGCTTCCAGTCGTAGAAGCCGTCGGCGAGGACGAGACACCGGCGCTCGGCGAACGCCTCCCGAAAGCTCGGCTTCTCGGCGAGCGTCTCGGCGCGGGCGTTGATGTGGCCCGACCCGCCCGACCCGTCGCTCCATCGGGGCACGAGGCCCCACGTCGGGAACCGAATCTCGTCTGGCGCGTCGTTTCGGACGACGGGGTGTTCCTGCCCTGGAGAGACGTTGTACCGGGGTTCGAGCGGTCGAACGGGGTCGGCGTCGAAGCGTTCGCGGACGACTTCGGCCGACGCGAAGAGCGAGGTTCTGCCGCACATAGTTGTGAGAACGGTGTCTATCGTGAGAACTGTTCGGTTTCGTGTGACCGCCCTTCTGTCGGCGCGACGTCGCTCACGCGCCCGCTCTGCTGGATGATGTCGAAGGCGGTCATCAGGTCGGTCCGGGAGATGAGACCCGCGAGTTCGCCGTCGGCGTCGATGACGAGCAGGCGACCGATGCCGTGTTGCTGAATCTGCTCGAACGCGGTCATCGCGTCGTCGGAGGCCGGAATCGTCTTCAACTCCTTCGACATCACGTCCTCGACCCGGTAGGCGTCGCGTTCGACTTCGGGAACGTCGCGGGCGTCTTCGAGCGTGACCATCCCGACGAGTTCGCCGTTTTTCACCACCGGAAAGCCGGTGTGGCGCTCGCGGAACATGGCTTCGAGCAGGTCGGCGACCGAGGTTTCGGGCGTCACCACGTCGAGTTCGTCGCCCCCGGTCATGATGTCGCGGACTCGGACGTTCCGAAACGCGGTGTTCATCACGGTCTGTTGGGCCTCGCTGGTCGCGCCGATGTAGATGAAGAAAGCGATGCCGATGAGGATGATGTTGAACTGGAAGATGCCCAGCAGGCCGAGCAGGACCGCGAACATCTTCCCCACTTCGGCCGCGATTCGGGTCGCGTCGGCGAACGGCCGATTCCGGGCAAGGAGCGCGCGAAGCACGCGCCCGCCGTCCATCGGGAACCCCGGTAGGAGATTGAACGCCGCGAGGATGAGGTTCATGAGCGCGAGGTAGCTCACCACGAACCGAACCGTCGGGAGACTCGCCGGAATCACGAACAGCGCGGCGTACGACAGCACCCCGAGCGCGATACTGACGGCGGGACCCGCGATGGCGATGGTGAACTCCTCGCGCCAGTCCTCGGGCTGGTCGGAGAGTTGGGCGATGCCGCCGAAAATCCAGAGCGTGATGGAGTCGATGGGGAAGCCGTAGCGCATCGCCACGAGCGAGTGACCGAGTTCGTGGAGGACGACGCCCGCGAACAGACCGACCGCGGCGATAGTGCCGAGTATCCAAGGCGTCGTGCCGACGGTCAGCACGTCAGCGTCGAGATTCACGCCCCAGAGCAGATTCAGATTATCGACCCAGAGACCCACCTGCGAGCCGATAACCCACGCGAACACCGGTAGGATAAGCAGGAACGTGAGGTCGAGTTTGATGGGGATGCCGAACATCCGCCCGACGGTGAAACTCCTCATATCTGTGTGTTACCGTGCCATACCCTTAACACTGATTGGTGGTCCCTCTCGTCTCTCGAATCTGACACGGGAATCACAATTTTTCGCACAGTTCCGGGCTACGGTTTCACTGTTCGACCGCCAACCCAAGTATTCAAGAGGCCCCCGGAGACACAGACGTACAACGTGGCAGACACCGAGTACAGCAGACGGACGGCGGTCACCGGTCTCTCCGTGTCGCCGACGGACGCCACACGACTCCGCGAGTTGGTCGAAGAGTGGAAACGCGGCTGTCAGCTCGCGGTCAACGAGGCGTGGGGTGTCTGTCACACGCGGAGTGAGGTCCAACAGCTCACCTACGACTTACTCCGTGAACGCACCGACCTCGGGAGCCAGCACGCCGTGCTGGCGACCCATCGCGCGGCCGAGGCCATCAAGCGCGCTGGCGAGTCGGGAACCAAGCCCGAGTTCACCAGCCCCACGGTCGCGTTCGACACCCGGACGATGACGGTGTTCGACGACCGGACGGTCAGCCTCACGACGACCGACGAGCGGGTCCGATGCGACCTCGAACTCCCGCCCGACGGCGGCTATCAGTCCAGATTCCTCGACGACGAGACGTGGGAACCGGCCAAGAGCGCGCTCCACTACCGCGACGGCGAGTTCGTCTTTCATCTCGGCTTTCGGACGCCGACGCCGGGCGTCGAACCCCCGACGGAGGGCGCGACCGTCCTCGGCGTGGACTTGGGCGTCGAGAACCTCGCGGTCACCAGCACGGCGCGCTTCTTCCCCGCGGGCGAACTCACCCACCGCCGCGAGGAGTTCGAAGCGGTGCGCGCGTCACTTGACGCCACCGGCACCCGAAGCGCGGACCGAACCCTCCGACAGGCGGGCTACCGCCTCGACCAGTTCGTGAATCATCGCCTCCACGAGGTCGCCACCGGCATCGTCTCGGAGGCCGACCGCTACGACTGCGCGCTCGTCGCGTTCGGCGAACTGAGCGAGGTCCGCGACCTGCTCCCCGACGCGAGTTCGTACCACGAGTGGCTCTTCTCGCGCCTGCTCTCGCTCGTGGAGTACCGCGCCGCCGAACGGGACATCGCGGTCGTGGAGGTCAACCCCGAGTACACCAGCCAGCGGTGCATGGAGTGCGGGTTCACTCACCCGCAGAACCGGGACCTCGATGCGGGTCAGTTCGAGTGCCTGAAGTGCGGGGCGTCGGCCAACGACGACTACAACGCAGCGAAGAACATCGCGTTCCGGTGCGTGCGGCGCGGCCCGCTGTCGTCTCGTGGCCTGGGCGCGGCGGCCTGCGCGCTCCAGTCGGGCGTGGTCACGCCCGACGACGGATTCACGCCGTACGCCGAACTCTCGGAAGCGCCGCGGTCGGACTGACTGGAGTGTCACGAAAGGACGGAGAGATCTTCCGTCTCGCGGATTAAATTTTTGGTATCTCGGTCGGAAGTAGCCTCCGTGACTGTCGTTCTAATCGGTGACGCCGAGTTGCGCGAGTTCGACCTGATAGCTGACGCTGTCGAGAGCCGAGGCGGTGAGGCGGTCTCTCTAGACGTCCGGGAGTGGCCCGGCGAGACGCCGCTGACCGTGCGGGCAGGGGCCGACGGGACCGTCCTCGGGACAGACCTGTGCTACGAGGCCGTCACCGGCGTCTACGTCGACTCGTACAACCTATTTCGGCCGTACGAACCGCGATTCCGGGAGCGACTCGACGACAACTTGTTGCCCGCTCTGAGTCAGCTCCGGGAACATCGCGGTGCGATAGAGGCTGTCGCGCGCATCTTCGACCATCATGGCGCGGTCGTGATTCCACGGCTCGTGAACCAGCGTTGGCAGGACCGCAAGCCGTGGCAACTTCACTTGTTCGACCGGGCGGACCTCCCGGTCCCCGACACCGTGTTCACCAACTCCCCCGACGAGGTTCGTGCGTTCCTCGACGCTCACGACCGCGTGGTCTACAAGCCCGTCACTCGCGGGGGCACGCCGCGAGTGACGACCGACGATGATCTGGCCGACGAGGCGCTCGACCGACTCTCTACGGCCCCCGTCCAGTTCCAAGAGTACGTCGAAGGCGTCGATTTGCGGGTGTACGTCCTCGACGGTACCGTTGTCGGTGCCGCCCGCTACGAGAGCGACCACTTCTCGTTCAAGCTCGACGTTCGGGATGGCGATCCGGTCGATGCCTATCCGGCCGACATCGATTCGGCCATCGAGGAGACAGTGACGACGGCGGCCGACCTCGCCGACCTTCGGTTCACGGCAGCCGACGTTCGCCGCCGCTCCGACGGATCTCATTCGCTTATCGAACTCAACGAGGCTCCGCGATTCGCGGTCCCTGACGTAAAGGCCGACCAAGACGTAGCAGGTGCGATAGCGGCCCACCTCCTCGGGGCGTAGGTTTGGGACCGCGACCCGGACCGGACGGTCCGCGTGTAACCGCATTCCCTTCGTTATCTCCGAGCGATACCTGATGGGTCGAGTAAAAATTCTGCTGTTCGAATTACCCGCCGAACCACGTAATCGGCGTCGGCGGCGCTTCGTCGGCTTTTCTGTCGGTCTGCTCTACGTCGCTCTCGTTGAGGTCTTCGACAAAGTGTTCCATGCTATCTGACCACAAATAAATTCATATCGTGATTACCTAAATATTTTTCTAAAGAAATTGAACTACTCGCCTGTTCGCTCAGTCGGATCGCGGCACATCTTTTTGTTACGGCTCTCCGTACCCTCGCACATGAGCCAGCAGGCCAAGCCGCTGATTCGCCGGAGCGACGATATCGAGTACGACGACGTGGGTGCCGCCGAGGGCATGCGAAAGGGCGTCCTCGTCAGCGAAGACCACGGCGCGCCCAACTTCGCCATCCGTCGGTTCGAACTCGACGCCGGGGCGTCGGTGCCCGAACACACCAACGAGGTCGAACACGAGCAGTACGTCCTCGCGGGCGAGTACGTCGTGGGAATCGACGACGAGGAGTACACCGTCTCGGAGGGCGATTCCCTCCTCATCCCCGCGGGCGTCGTCCACTGGTACCGAAACGAGGGCGACGAACCGGGAGCCTTCCTCTGTGCGGTGCCGAACGGCGACGACGAAATCGAACTGGTGGAGTAGTTACTCGTACTCCGGGAGGGAGACGAGCGCCGCGATGTCGGCCGAAATCCACGCGTCGGGCGCGGTTCGGTCCTGCATTCGAACCGTCGGCCGTCCCTCGTCGGTTTCCTCGATTTCAAGCATCACTTGCTCGTCGAACCGTCCGGGTAACTGCTCGTTCTGTCTCCCCCTCATAATTGTTCGGTGTCCACGCACTCGCCGGTAGCCACGACACCGGCTTTGTTATTTGCCGATTGCCGAACGGTATTCCAGCAATACCGATGCAGGCCGTCGGTTATTCCGAACTTACCTCCGGGTATCGGCGCGTTTCCGGGTTCGGCGGACGACTCGCATCGAGCGTTCCGAACCGCTCAAATACCGCGAGCCACTATCGGCGGACGTGTCGAAGCAGGTCCCACAGGTGGACACGCTGTTCCTCCACGAGCAGTCCGGCGACCACCACGCGGTCGTCAACCGGGAGGGGTCGCGCGTGTTCCGCGCGAAACTCGAACTCAAGGAGACGAACGCCGGTCCCCGCCCCGCGCGGTTCCGGGTGAAGCGCGGGTCGAGCGAGGAGCCGCGAAGCCCCGAGCAGTTCGTGGAAATCGCCCGGCGAGCCGACCGCATCCGCATCTCTCAGCAGACCTCCGAGGCCGGACGCACCGAGCTACGCGAGATGCTGGACGGCTATCAGCTCGGTGCAAAGGTCGTCCGGACGTGCCGACTCTGTGCGTCGGCGGGCCACTACTCGCCCATCACGTCCGAGACCGCCATCGACTCGGGCGAGGAGTTCATCTGCCCCGACTGCGCGAAAGAGGAACTCGAACGTGAACTCTCGTTCCGGGGCGACTTGACCGGGCAAGCCCAAGACCGCTTGGAGGACCTCCTGCTCAAAGTGCAGGATTTAGAACGCATCAAGAATCTGTTGAAGGGGCAACTCGACCCCGACCTCACGAAGTTCGACGAGATTAGCGCGAACGTCGAGGACGTGGACACGGTCCCCGTCGATTCGCTCGGACTCCACCCCGGCATCCAGAACCTCCTCGAAAATCGGTTCGAGGAACTCCTCCCAGTCCAGAGCCTCGCGGTCCAGAACGGGCTTCTCGACGGCGACGACCAACTGGTCGTGAGCGCCACCGCGACCGGGAAGACGCTCGTCGGCGAGATGACCGGCATCGACCGCGTGCTGAACGGCAAGGGGAAGATGCTGTTTCTGGTGCCGCTGGTCGCGCTCGCGAACCAGAAGCACGAGGACTTCGAAGACGAGTACGGCGATTTGGTGGACGTGACAATCCGGGTCGGCGCGAGCAGGGTTCGGGACGACGGCCACGCCTTCGACCCGAGCGCAGACGTGATAGTCGGGACGTACGAGGGAATCGACCACTCGCTCAGAACGGGCCGGGACTTGGGCGACATCGGAACGGTCGTCATCGACGAGGTTCACACCCTCAAAGAGCAAGAGCGGGGCCACCGCCTCGACGGTCTCATCGCCCGCCTCAAGCACTACTGCGAGACGCGAGCGAACGAGCGCGAGAGCTACGGCGGGGCGCAGTACGTCTACCTCTCGGCGACCGTGGGCAATCCCTCCAGTCTCGCGAAATCCTTGGAAGCCAACCTCGTGGAGTTCGAGGAGCGCCCCGTCCCCCTAGAGCGCCACGTCACGTTCGCCGACGGACAGGAGAAGCCGGACATCGAGAACAAACTCGTTCGGCGCGAGTTCGACACCAAATCCTCGGCTGGCTACCGGGGCCAGACCATCATCTTCACCAACTCCCGGCGGCGGTGTCACGAGATTTCGCGCCAACTGGAGTACAACTCCGCGCCGTACCACGCCGGACTCGACTACGGCCGCCGGAAGAAGGTCGAGCGGATGTTCGCGAATCAGGACCTCGCGGCGGTCGTCACGACCGCCGCGCTCGCGGCCGGGGTGGACTTTCCTGCATCGCAAGTCATCTTCGACACGCTCGCGATGGGCATCGAGTGGCTCTCGGTTCAGGAGTTCCACCAGATGCTCGGGCGGGCGGGGCGTCCGGACTACCACGACCGCGGGAAGGTGTACGTCCTCGTCGAACCCGACTGCTCGTACCACAACAGCATGGAGATGACCGAGGACGAGGTCGCGTTCAAACTCCTCAAGGGCGAGATGGAGAACGTCGAAACGCTGTACGACGAGAGCGCCGCGGTCGAGGAGACGCTCGCAAACATCACGGTCGCGGGCACGGCGACCAAGCGACTCAACGACCGAATGATTGGCGAAGTCCCCACCAAACACGCGCTCGGCAAACTGCTGGAGTTCGGCTTCATCGAGGGCCTCTCGCCGACCGACCTCGGTCGGGTCGTCACGACCCACTTCCTCGCGCCCGACCAGGCGTTCAAGATACTCGACGGAGTCCGAAAAGACCGCGACCCGTTCGACATCGTCGCGGAACTCGAACTCCACGGCGAGGACGACTGAGAGGAGGACGGGACCGGAACGCGAAAACGAGGTCGTCGGCGCTCGTCGCTCAATCCACCAGTGCGAGCAGGCCGATACCGGCAACGACAATACAAAAGCCGAAAAAGATTGTTCCGATGCTTTTCAGCAGTCCCGACTCCACAACGTGAGAAATCGCGGACTCGCTGAGGATGAATGCTGCCGTCGAGACGAACGGAAGCAAAACTTTCGCTCGGAGCGGGTGATTCCACGCCTCGAAGTCGGTGGCGAACACCTTGTTCCGTCTGCTCACCCGAAGCGGTAGCGTCTGTGACAGTTAAATAGATGTCGCTCTGAAAATTAGAACTATATGACTTATCTACAGAGTTTTAATACGGCCCAGTATCAAACTCCGGATTGATGGCGACAGCAGACGGCAACGATTCGCGTTGCGGTTCGTCCCTCGCGTGCGAACTGCACCACGACCTCGACGGCGACCGTCCGATTAGCGCCACGATAATCGACGCCGTCGCCGCCGCGGAGGGCGTCGACCCGACCGATTGCACCGTCGAACTGTACGAGGTCATCGACCTCGAAGCGTTCGACGTTCTCTTCGAGCGCCGGTCGCTCGACGACCACTGGCGGTTCGAGTTCACTGTGAGCGAGTATCGCGTCGTAATCGACGGCCGTGGTCGAGTTGCGGTGCACGACCGCGAGTAGCCCGCTTCTCTCCGTTTTTCGCGCTCGTCGAACCGTCGCAAGCCGCGTCTCGGACGCGGTTGCCCTCCCGGCGGTCCACACCATTTTTGACCTCCCATCGAGTTGTAATCCGTGTGGTACTCTCGGAACTGTCGATGGGAATCGTCGTGGTCTTCCTCGTCGTCTTGGTCGCGCTCGCGCTGTTCGCGACCGAACCCGTCCCCATCGACATCACGGCTATCGGCATCATGGTCGCGCTGATGGTGTTGGAGCCGTGGACGCGAGTGTCGCCCGCCGAGGGGGTCTCGGGATTCGCCAGCACCGCGACCATAACGGTGCTGGCGATGTTCGTCCTGAGCTACGGCGTCCAGCGCACCGGCGCGGTCCAGATTCTCGGCCGGAAAATCGGGGCGTTCACCCGCGACAGCGAGACCCGCCAACTCGGCGCGACCATCGGCGTCGTCGGGTCGATTTCGGGCTTCATCAACAACACCGCCGCGGTCGCCATCCTGATGCCGATGGTGACCGACCTCGCGCACAAGGGGAACACCTCGCCGTCGAAACTCCTGCTCCCGCTGTCGTACGCCTCGATGTTCGGCGGCACGCTCACCCTCATCGGCACCTCGACCAACATCCTCGCGAGCGACCTGTCGGCCCGTCTCGCCGGAGAGTACCCCGAACTCCACGCGTTCTCGATGTTCGAGTTCACCGCGCTCGGCCTCCTCGTCTCGGTCGTGGGAACGGTGTACCTCATGACTGTCGGGCGGTGGCTCACCCCCGAACGAATCCCGGTCAAAGCAGACCTGACCGAGGAGTTCGAACTCGAAGAGTACCTGACCGAGGTGGTCGTCCAGGACGACTCGCCGCTGGTCGGTCGAACCGTCGCCGAGGCCATCTCCGCGACAGACTTCGACGTGGACCTCGTCCAACTCATCCGCGGCGGCCAGACGTTCGTGGGGCCGCTCGGGTCGAAGCAGATTCGAGCGGGCGACATCTTCGCGCTTCGGACCGACCGCGACACGCTCGTGGAACTCATCGACGCCGAAGGTCTCGACCTCCTGCCCGAAGTCGCCGTGACCGACGACGAACTCGAAGGCGGTGGCGAGGACGCCGAACGAAGCCTCGTGGAAGTCGTCATCGCGCCGCGGTCGTCGCTGGTAAACAAGACGCTCGCCTCGGCGAACTTCCGCGACCGATACGACGCCACGGTGTTGGCGCTTCGGCGCGGCCCGGAGTACATCCGCAAGCGCATGGACCACACCAAACTCCAGGTCGGCGACACGCTACTCGTGCAGGCGACCCCCGAAAGTATCTCCCGACTCAACGTCAATCGGGACTTCATCGTGGCTCAGGAGATAGAGCGCCCCGACTACCGCGAGTCGAAGATTCCGCTCGCGGTCGGCATCGTCGCGGCGGTCGTCACGGTGGCCGCGCTCGGCGTGCTTCCCATCATGGTGTCGGCGCTCGCGGGAGCCGTCGTGATGGTCGTGACTGGCGTCCTGGAACCGCCGGAGGTGTACGACGCGGTCGAGTGGGACGTCATCTTCCTGCTCGCGGGCGTCATCCCGCTCGGCATCGCACTCGAAAAGACCGGCGGTGCCGACCTCCTCGCGGACCTCGTGGTCGCGTCGGCGGACCTCATGCCCCCGATTGCGGTGCTGGGACTGTTCTACGTCGTGACCGCGGCTCTCACGAACATCATCAGCAACAACGCCAGCGTGGTGCTGATGATTCCGGTCGCCGCGGAGACCGCGGCCCAACTCGGCGCGAACGCCTTCGCGTTCGTCCTTGCGGTCACGTTCGCGGCCTCGACCGCGTTCATGACGCCCGTGGGCTACCAGACGAATCTGTTCGTCTACGGTCCCGGCGGCTATCGGTTCACCGACTACATGCGCGTCGGCGGGCCGCTCCAGTTGGTGTTCGCGGTCGTGACGACCGCCGGGATTGCGGCGATTTGGAGCGTGTGAGTGCTTTTGGGCGCGTGAGCGCTCTCGCGGCCGTGGTCGGGCGTCCGCGACAAACGAAACTCTTTACAGGCTCTCGCGCGCTATTGAGAGATGCGGGACCGTGGGGTAGCTTGGTATCCTTTCGGCCTTGGGTGCCGATAACCCCGGTTCGAATCCGGGCGGTCCCATCCGACGTTTCTACACTTGGAAACCGACTTCGGGAGATTCGTCCCCCGAAACACGGCTACGCCACGTTCACTTCCGGTTCGCTTTACGAACCTTCTTACCGGATGAAGGACTAACACTGGCTGAATGGCTCGCGCGGAGAACACGGAGCTAGTCGACAATTTCGAGCAGTTCTACCGGCGGTACTACAGCGACGAAATCGGGGACCTCGCCTCGAAGTACCCCGGCGAGAAGCGGTCGCTCTACGTCGATTGGTCCGACCTCTACCGGTACGACGCCGACCTCGCTGACGACTACCTCTCTCAGCCCGAACAGCTACAGGAGTACGCCGAGGAGGCGCTGCGACTCTACGACCTTCCGGTGGACGTGAGCCTCGGACAGGCACACGTCAGAGTCCAGAACCTCCCCGAGACGACCGACATCCGGGCCATCCGCGCCCGGCACGTCAACAAGCTGGTCAGCGCGCAGGGCATCGTCCGGAAGGCGACCGACGTTCGACCCAAGATTCGGGAGGCCGCCTTCGAATGCCAGCGGTGTGGCACCCTCACCTACATCCCGCAGTCCAGCGGCGACTTTCAGGAGCCTCACGAGTGTCAGGGCTGTGAACGGCAGGGACCGTTCCGGATAAACTTCGACCAGTCGGAGTTCATCGACTCCCAGAAGCTCCGAGTGCAGGAGAGTCCCGAGGGGCTTCGCGGCGGCGAGACGCCCCAGAGCCTCGACGTTCACATCGAGGACGACATCACGGGCGACGTGACCCCCGGCGACCACGTGATGGTCACGGGCGTCCTCCACCTCGAACAGCAGGGAAGCGGACAGGAGAAATCCGCGGTCTTCGACGTGTACATGGAGGGCGTCTCGGTGACCATCGAGGACGAGGAGTTCGAGGAGATGGACATCACCGACGAGGACAAGAAGCAAATCGTGGAACTCTCGAACGAGGGCGACCTCTACGAGAAGATGGTCGATTCGATGGCTCCCGCTATCTACGGCTACCGCGAGGAGAAACTCGCGATGATTCTCCAACTGTTCTCTGGCGTGACGAAACACCTCCCCGACAAGTCCCGGATTCGGGGCGACCTCCACATGCTGTTGATAGGGGACCCCGGAACTGGGAAGTCCCAGATGATTTCGTACGTCCAGAACATCGCGCCGCGCTCTGTGTACACCTCCGGGAAGGGCTCATCGAGTGCCGGCCTTACTGCGGCTGCTGTTAGAGACGACTTCGGCGACGGCCAGCAGTGGACGCTCGAAGCGGGCGCGCTCGTCCTCGCGGACCGCGGAATCGCGGCGGTGGACGAACTCGACAAGATGGCTCCGGAGGACCGGAGCGCGATGCACGAGGGCCTCGAACAGCAGAAAATCTCGATTTCGAAGGCGGGCATCAACGCCACGCTCAAGGCTCGGTGTTCGCTGCTCGGAGCCGCGAACCCCAAGTACGGCCGATTCGACCAGTACGAACCTATCGGCGAGCAAATCGACCTCGAACCCGCGCTCATCTCGCGGTTCGACCTCATCTTCACGGTCACCGACCAGCCAGACGAGGAACACGACGCGAAATTGGCCGAACACATCCTCCAGACCAACTACGCGGGCGAACTCAACACTCAGCGCACGGAGATGAGCGCGCCCAACATCTCTCAGGAGGAGGTCGAGAGTCAGACCGAGGAGGTCGCGCCCGCCATCGACGCGGACCTGCTTCGGAAGTACATCGCGTACGCGAAACGCAACTGCTTCCCGATGATGACCGACGAGGCGATGGCCACCATTCGGGACTTCTACGTCGACCTCCGGTCGAAAGGTCTCGACGAGGACGCGCCCGTCCCGGTCACCGCCCGACAGCTCGAAGCGCTCGTCCGACTCGCGGAAGCGAGCGCTCGCGTTCGACTTTCAGATAGCGTCGAGGTCACGGACGCCGAGCGCGCGGTCGATATCACGCGGTCGTGTCTGCAGGACATCGGAATCGACCCCGAGACGGGGCAGTTCGACGCTGACGTGGTGGAGACGGGAACCTCCAAAACCCAGCGCGACCGCATCAAGAACATCAAACAGCTCATCGCGGACATCGAAGAGGAGTACGACGAGGGCGCGCCCATGGACGTGGTGCTTGAACGCGCTGAAGAGATTGGGATGGACCACGCGAAGGCCGAACACGAGATAGACAAACTGAAACAGAAGGGCGAGGTGTACGAACCCTCGACCGACCACTTGCGAACGACGTAGATGGACCGAATCTCCGCCCTCCGGAACATCGAGGACGCGCTCGCGGACTTCGAATCGGGCGATACCGACCTCGAAGCCACCGAGAAGCGCGTCGTGACCGTCTTGCGAACCTTCGCCACCGAGTTCGAAGACGGCGACCTCGCGGCCTACCGAGCGTCCGGTGGGGCGCGAGCGGACGGACTCGTGGTCGTCGCGGAGTCGGCGGCACAAGCGCGCCAGCGGATCAGCGACCTCCTCGACGAGAACGCGGGCAATTCCCCGGACGCCCGTGGCTCGGACGAATCAGAGACCGCTGACGAAACCACGTTCGATATCGAGAAGATCACCTAAATTGTCACCGAACACGGGGGTCTATAGGGGAAAATAAATAAACTAGGTGTTCGAATAAGCAAGCAACGTTCGTGTCTGCCGCGGTCGGAGGCGACACGGGTCATTACCACGAACCACCGATGCAAACGAAGGGACACAACGGAAACGGGTCGCCACTGGACGCGGTCGAACGCGGAGCCAGCGTCCTAGTTCTCGCCCCGTCGTTGCACGAGCCGACGGACGAAGCGTGTCTCGACCTTCTCACACTCGACCGTCCGTCCGAGGAGAACGTCCTCTGGGTCACGTACACGCGGTCGCCCGATTCCTGCATTCAGGACTGGCTCGCACACGCGGGCGAACAACCCCGTAACATGCGGTTCGTGAGCGTCGGTGAAACCACGCGGTCTGCGTCCGCGATGTCGGGCGTGACGGGGAACGGTCGCGGCGAAGTCGTGGACACTCTCTCGAACCCCGGTGACCTGACGGGTCTCGGGATCAAACTCAGCGAGGTCCTCAAGGAGTGGAGCCGAAACGACGCCCCGACGGTCGCCTGTTTCAATTCGCTGACCGCGCTCCTCCAGTACGCCGACCTCCAGACCGTCTACAAGTTCCTCCACGTCCTGACCGGCCGCTTCGCGGCCGCGGACGTGACCGCCCACTTCCACCTCGACCCGGACGCCTGCGACACGCAAACGGTCAGCACCCTGACCTCGCTGTTCGACACGGTGTTCGAACTCGACGAGGACGACGAGTGGGTCGTTCGGACGCGATAAATTACTTTTAAATCCTCACGAAACGAACGTCGGGGCGTGTTGCTGGTCGTGACGTATTCGAAGGCCGCGCGCCAGACGCTCCGAAACGTCTGCAACGCCCACGACGACGCAGTCGTCCAGCGGTTCGGTCGCGCTGCTCTGTTCGACTCGACCCACCTCGGCGCGTTTCTCGCGCTCCGACTTCGCGCGAAACACGACGCCGACGTGCAGGTCGAGCGAACCGCGCCGTTCAACGAGTTCGCGGACGCCCCCGACGCGATTCGGGAGGCCGCGACCGCGTACGAGCGCCGCGAGCATTCGAGTACGCCCTACTCGAAGTTCGCCGCCGGGACCGACCACCCCGACCCCGGTGAGATGGCCGACCGCGAGCTATGAGGCTCCGAATCGGCGGTGAGGTGCGGACCGGTCGAGCGGTGGACCTCCGAGGCGTCGGCGTCGAACCGAGCGCGGTCGCGGCCGCGATTCGCGGCGACGGCTCCGACGCTTCCGTCTCGATTTCTTGTCCCTCGCCCGGACCGGTCCACGAGTACGTCGGCGTGATTCGCCCCGAAATGACGCTGTCGGTTCGGTCGGCGCTCGCGGCGGCCGCCCGGTCGCGGGGCCACGACGCGCCCCAAGACGACGAACTCGCATCGGTCCGCGAGCGTCTCGATGCATTCGACGCGCACGACTCGTCCGACCTCGCCCTCGCGGACGCGCGCCGTCGAGTCGCCGACGCCAGCGGCGCGGAGACCGAGGCTCGCGAGCGGGTCGCGACGCTTCAGGGTCGCGTGCAGGCGCTTCGCGAAACGAACCGCGATTCCGAGCGTCTCCGTGACGCCGAGGCGGAACTGGCCGACGCGACCCGCCGCCTCTCCGACCGCGAAACCGAGCGCATCGCGGCCGAGCAGACGCTCGTCCGCGCCCGCGAACAGGCCCGAGCAGTTCGCGAGGACCGCCGCGAACGCCTCCGACTTCGCGACCGGGCCGACAATCTCCGGCGAACCGCGCGCGAACATCTCGCCGGACTCGTGCGCGAGGAGTTCGAAGCGGCGCGCGAGCGCGCTCCGGGAGACGCCGATTCGGACGGAGAGGCCACCGATTCGGTCGCGTCGGCGCTCGCGGTCGCTCGAATCGCTGCCCTCGGTGCCCCGGTCGTCGTCGCGTGCGACCGCTTCGAGAGCGCGGAGGCGGCCGCCCGGTGGCTCGACGCGCCGGTCGTCCGCGCGTAGATTTATCACCGAAGCCGGGCCGAACCCCTGCCATGGTGTCGCTCGATTGGCGCGTCGAAGCCCGCGCCGGAGTCTCGCTCGTGGAACTGACCGTGACGAATCCGGCCGAAATCGCACGTCGAGTTCGAATCGCAAACCGTCTCGACGGGACGGTGTGGCCGCCGAGACGCGAGGGCGTGCCCGAGGCCGGGTGGGACGACGGCGGCTTCGAGGGCGTGCTCGCGCCCGGCGAGCGCCGGGCGCTCGGCTACGCGAGTCCCGCGCCCGCCCGCGAACCGCCCGCCGAAGTCGTCTGGACCGAGCGCGCCGGAGCGTCCGAGCGCCGCGATTCGACGGACGGGTCGGGCGTCGAAGCGACTCCCGATGGCGTGGTCCGCGCGCTCGGTGACGCCCGGCCGCCAGCGGACGCCGTGCCTCGGCCGCGG
>NZ_ML974137.1:0-4675 GCF_004143485.2 Halorussus amylolyticus
ACGGTGATGAGGGCGACATCGACAAATTCAACGTCTCGGAAATCAAGGACACCGACGACTCCGCACCGGTGCTCAACAGCCAGGACGACCGCTTCCGCATCTCGATGAACGCCACCGCCATCGGCGGCCAGCGTCTCGACGAGGGCCAGACGGTGGAGCTGAAACTCACCACCCAGTACGGTGCGGTCACCATCTACCGCGCGAACGTCCCGCAGTCGCTCTCCCAGGAGAGCGCAGTCACGGTCTGATCGGGTTTCCGATTTCGACCGACTTTCCTCTCACTTCCGTCCCGTCCGGACGGTTCATTTTTCGCGCTCACCGACGTACGACCAACAGTGTGTTATAACGGGGTTTCATATTCGGTCGTATGAACTCCCTCGTGACGGCTGCCGGGGCGCTCGTCGTTCTGACGGCGCTCCCCTACGTCGCGTTTCTGGCGCTCTACGCGTGGGTTCGGCCGAGCGGATCTGCGGCCGACAAGCGCGAGGCCGAACCGAGCGTGAGCGTCGTCCTGCCGACGTACAACGAGTCGGGCATCGTCGAGAAGAAACTCGACGACCTGCTCTCGCTCGACTACCCGATGGAGAAAGTCGAAGTCGTGGTCGTGGATTCGAGCGACGACGAGACGCCCGAACTCGTCGAGTCGTACTTCGCCGAGCGCGAGCATCCCGACCTGAATCTCATCCGCGAGGACGACCGCCGCGGTCTCGCGCCCGCGCTGAACGACGCCTACGCCGCCGCAGAGAACGAAATGGTCGTCAAGACCGACTGCGATTCGTACGTCGCCGCCGACGCGCTCCGAGAGGCGGCCGCCAACCTCGCAGACCCCGACGTGGCCGCGGTTACCGGCCAGAATGCGGAGGTCCTCGGCGGGAGCGAAGTCGAAGCGGGCTACCGGGGCGTCCAGGCACACGTCCAGACGCTCGAATCCCATCTCGACTCGACGCTCATCTTCCACGGGCCGTTCTCGGCGTTCGAAAACGACGCCGTCGTCCCGCTCGACCCCGAATCGCTCGCCGACGACACCGAGCTCGCGCTCAAGATTCGACGGGGCGGCGACCGCGTCGTCTTCGACCCCGCGATTCGGTACAAGGAAGCCTCCCACTCTGATTTCGGCAAGCGCCGCCTCCAGAAGGACCGTCGCGGGATGGGACTCATCCGGTTGCTCGTCCAGCACCGCGACGCGCTGGGGAAGTACGGAAAGTACGGGAAGGCCGTCCTGCCGTTCAACTGGTGGTTCATGGTGATTTCGCCGTGGCTCGTGGCGCTGAGCGTCGTCGCCGTGACCGCGGCCGCGGTTTCGGTCGCCGGATGGGCGGGACTCGCGGTTCCGGCCGCGCTCGCGGGGTTCGTCTGGTTCGGCCAGAAGGACCTGCTCGGCCCGCTTCAGGCGGTTTACGCCGTGTTCGACTCGCAGGTGTCGCTCCTCCACGCCGCGGTCGAACTCCTCCGAGGGAAGGGCGACGGCACGTGGGAGGTAGACGAGGAGCTTCGAGAGGCGTTCGACTGAGCGCCCATGCGAGTTTTGCAGGTCACACCGCGGTATCCGCCCCGTGCCGGAGGCGTCGAGGCCCACGTCGCCGAGATTAGCGAACGACTGGTCGCGCGCGGTCGCGAGGTCACGGTGTTCACGGCCGACGCCGGGCCGGATGTACCGCGCCGCGAGACTCGAAACGGCGTCGAAGTCCGTCGGTTTCGGGGGTTCGCTCCCGGCGGCGCGTTCCACGTCGCACCCGGAATCTCGGCGGCGGTTCGGCGGGCGGACCCCGACGTGGTCCACGCCCACAACTACCATTCGCTCCCGGTGCTGTTCGCGGCGCTCGGGGTCGGAGACGCTCGATTCGTCGTGACGACCCACTACCACGGCGCGAGCGCAGACAGCGTTCGGGACCGCCTGCTGTCGGCGTATCGGTTCCCCGGCGGGTGGGCGCTCGGCCGCGCCGACGCCGTCGTGGCGGTCAGCGAGTGGGAGCGCGACAGACTCTACGAGGATTTCGACGTCTCGGCGACCGTGATTCCGAACGGCCTGCAGGTCGAGCGATTCGCCGGGGCGACCCCGGACGCCCGCGACCGGCCGTATCTGCTCTGCGTCGGTCGGTTAGAGGCGTACAAGGGCGTCCAGCACGCGATTCGCGCGCTGGCGGACCTGCCGGAGTACGACCTGCTGGTCGCGGGGTCGGGCGACTACCGCGACGAACTCGAACGGGTCGCTCGCGAGGCGGGTGTCGCCGACCGCGTGGAATTTTTGGGGTTCGTGGCCGACGACCGCCTGCCGGGGCTGTACGCCGGAGCAGAGGCGTATCTCACCCTCTCGGCGTTCGAATCCTACGGTATGACGGTCGCCGAGGCGCTCGCGGCCGGGACGCCCTGCGTCGTCCGCGAGGCGGGCGCGCTGGTGGACTGGGCCGACCGCGAGGACTGCGCGGGGGTCGCGGGCGTCGCGCCCGAGGACGTGGCCGCGGGCGTGCGCGCGGCGGTCGGGCGCGCCGCGCCCGCCGCCGCGCTGCCGACGTGGGACGACGTGACCGAGCGCGTGCTCGACGTGTACGGGTGAATTTCGGAGGCATGAAATTCCATTTTTCGCACGCCTTCACTTCGGCACGGCGCGCGCTGGCGCGGGTCGCGGTTTGACCCGCGCCCAAAGCGCGCGAGGGATGACCGGAGCGACTGGAAGGAGCGTAGGGAGTCGGTTGGGGAGGCGTGTGGCTGTCGCGGGCGCGGTGGCGGTGCGGTTCTCATAGGTATCGGGAGTAGCTAGCTTCTGATTTGCCTCTGGTTTCAGATTTCAACTCTGAACTCCAAACTCCAACTCCACTCCTCCTCTCCCGATTCCGACTCCGAATTCCAACTCCGACTGCAGTGTAATCGTTCCTCGGTCGTTCACCGAACGAGAACGCCGAACGAGAGACGGGTAGCATTTTAAGCGCCGCCCGACAGAAAGCCAGTATGAACGTCCTCCTCGTCACGGTCGATTCGCTCCGGGCCGACCGGGTGAACTCGGAGGTGATGCCCGCTACTCGGTCGTTCGCGGACGAGTCGCTCGAATTCGCCGAGTGCATCGCCAACGGACCCTCGACCCCGGCGTCGTTCCCGGCTATCCACGCGAGTCGGTACTTCGCGAGCATCGAGGGGCTCGGTATCCCCGAACCGGGGTCGAACGACGGCATTCGGACGCTGGCAGAGACGCTCCGGGAGGCGGGGTACGCCACCGCGGGCTACACCGACAACCACTTCGCGAGTGGGTCGTACCACTACGACCGCGGATTTGCCGAGATGTACGACGCCAGCGGGACGACCGAAGCCGGGAAACTCAAGCAGTTCGTCCAGTCGAACCTCGACAAGGACGGCCCGGTGTTCAAGACCATCGAGGCGGTGTACAACCGCGTCGACGCGCTCTTTGCGAACGCGACTGGCAACGAGAGCGAGTACGAGCGCGCCGAGTCGCTGAACCGCCGGGCACTCGACTGGATTGACGACCAATCGGGCGAGTGGTTCACGTGGCTTCACTACATGGACGCCCACCACCCCTACGAGGCCCCCGACGAGTACCAGCGCGAGTTTCTGGACGAACCCCTCGGCCTGTCGCGGTGTCGCGGCCTCTCGCGGAAGGGGACCCACCACCCCGACGAGGTGACCGACCGCGAGTGGGACCTGATTCGCCGACTGTACGACGCCGAGTGCGCGTACGTGGACGACCAGTTCGACGCCGTGCTCTCGGCCCTCCGCGAGCGCGGCGAACTCGACGACACGCTCGTCGTGTTCACCGCCGACCACGGCGAACTCGTGGGCGAACACAATCACGCGGGCCACCCGCCGGAGTTCTGGGAGGGCGTGCTTCGGGTGCCGTTCGTGGTCAGTCACCCCGACCGCGCTCCTGACACTATTGACGGCCAGATTCGGCTCATCGACACGGCTCCGACGATTGCCGACGCGCTCGGTCTCGACGCCTTCGAGGGCTGGGAGGGCGAATCGGCGCTCGAAGTCGCCGAGGGCACGGCCAACCCTCGCGAGTACGCCTTCGCCGACGTGGGTCGGCAAATCGAGTACGCCCGGTGCTGTGCGCGCCGGGCCGACGGCTGGAAGCTCCTGCGCCACGCCGACGACGGGGAGTTCTGCTTCGACGCGCGCGAGACGCCCGACGAACGCCCCGAAGACGACCGCTCGGGCGACGGGGTTCCGGAGTACGACGAGCTATCCCGTGCGCTCGACGACCACCAGAACCGGATGAAACGGATGCGAGAGGGCGGGTCCGACGGCATCGCCGAGGACGACGAGATGGTCGAACAGCATCTCAAGGACCTCGGTTACATGGAGTGAGAGAGCGGCTCTCGTACGAAGCCGACGCCGACTATTCGAGGTAGCCGAGTTCTTCGAGTCTGTCGCGAGTGTCGCCGTCCACCGCCATCTGCTCGCCGCCCGAGACGCCCGCGCCGAACGACGCGAGCGCGTCTTCGAGGTGGTCGGGAACCGAGTCGAGCGGGTCGGCTTCGAGATAGTCGTCGAGCGCGAACGCGAGCGTCTCGCCCGTCTCGGGCACGGAAATTGCCTTCTCGTCGCGGTGCCAGACCGCGCGCTGATTGTAGCCGTAGGCGGTCTCCTCGCACAGGAGCGGTCGGGGGGGGGGGGGCGGCGCCACGGCCCGCCCCCGGGGAAGGGAAGGGGACCGGACCACGCC
>NZ_ML974137.1:4685-18034 GCF_004143485.2 Halorussus amylolyticus
CGGGGCCCCCCCCCGCGGTGTTTGGGTCCGCGGGGGGGGCCCCCCCCGGGGGGGGGGGGGGGGCGCGCGCCCCCCCCCCCCCCCCCCGACCGGTGAAATCGTCCGGAACGTCTCGACCGCCGGGGTCGTCCGAATCGCCGGGGTCGTCCGAATCGCCGGGGTCGTCCGAATCGCCGGGGTCGTCCGGAACGTCCGCACCGAGCGCCGAGAGAATGGTCGGCGCGACATCCACGAGCGAAACCGGGCGCGTCGAGCGCCCGGTTTCGACGCCGGGCGCGCGAACCCAGAGCGGGACCCGAGCCACTTCTTCGAGGGTACTGTGACCGTGGTCGGTCGCGTAATAACCGCGGGGGTCGTCGTTGAGTCGGCGTTCGAGTTCGGGGTGTTCCCAGAACGCTTCGCCGTGGTCGCCACAGACCGCGACCACGGTGTCGTCCGGAAGGTCGGCGAGCAGGGGTTCGAGCGCGTCGTCCGCGCCTCGAATCGCGGCGTCGTAGGCTCGGAGGCGAGCGTCCCGATAGGCGTCGAACTCCTCGCCCTCGGTCGTCTCGCGGAACCGCCAGTCTTCGAGGTCGTCCGTCGCGGGCACGTCGAACGTCTCGCGGTGGCGCTCTGGAATATCGAGCGGCGCGTGGGGGTCGCCGAGGTGGAGGTAGCAGAACCACCGGTCGCGACCCGACAGCCAGTCGCGGGCGGCAGAGACGCGTTCTGCGGCGTCGGTGTATTTGACGCTCACGTGGTGAAAGCGGTCTCCGGTCGCCTTCTCGGCCATCGGAATCGCGGTCAGCATCGCGGTGTCGTAGCCCGCGGCTTCGAGCAGGTCGGGGAGCATCGGCACGTCGGCGCGGGGTCGCTGCGGGAACTGCTCGGAGGAGAGGTTCCGGGGGCCGGACTCGAAGCGCCCGCCGTGTTCGTGGGGGTAGCGCCCCGACAGGAGTGAGGGGACGGCGGGAAACGTCCACGGACTCGGAGCCTTCGCGTTCGAGAACGCCGCGGCGTCCTCTGCGAATCGGTCGAGCGTCGGGGTCGTCTCCCGGTCGTGACCGAACCCCGAGACGTGGTCCGCGCGCAGACAGTCTACGACCACGACGAGGACGTTTCGCGGGTCGGTGACGCGCACTCCCTCGCGGACCTCGCGGTCACGACGCTTTCGCCAGTGGTTCGCGCGGTGTTTGAGGTCCATCCACGCGTTGTTCACTCGGGGAAATCGCTTCAGGGGGTTCATTCGAGGTACCCCAACTCCCGGAGGGTGTCTTCGACCTCCTCGCCCGCGCGCTCGCCCGTGGCGTCGGTCGCGGTGGGCGGTCCCTGCTCGACCTCTCTGTCGGCCGCCTCGCCCGCCAGCACGTCGAATCGGACCTCGCCGTCAACGTCTTCCGGAACGGGCGCGCCGAGACGGTGGAGGAGCGTGGGCGCGAGGTCGTACAGTTCGAGGTCGGCGCTCCCCTCGGCGAAGTCGTCGCCCCACGCCGCGAACACGCCCGAGCGCCGGTGTGTCGCCAGCCACTCGGTCGTCTCGCCGAAGACGCCGCCGCCGATAGCTTCGGGGGCGTCCACCCCGGTCGTGTACTCCACCACTACGTCGGGACCGCGTGCTCGGTCGCCTGAGTACACGTCCGCGGGGTCGTGGACCGCGGCGGCCACCGGGTCGCCCGCCGGGGTTTCGAGGGCTTCGAGGTCGCTCGCGAGGCCCTCGACGTAGGCGTCAACTGCCCGGTCATCCGAGAACGCCGCGCCGTTGACGTAGATTGGTCCTCGTCCGAGCGAGACGGCCTTCGTTTCCGTCCAGTCGATGTCGGCGTCCTGAATCGCGACCCGGCCGCTCTCGCTCGGGAAGAGGCGCTGGAGCGACTCGGGGACAAGCGACTGGGCGAGATTGACGAGACCGAGTCGGCCGACGAGGCGCTTCAGTCGCTCCTCGGTCAGGCCGACGCTGGCGAGCAGGTCGCGGGTCTCGGACTCCTCGAACGCCAAGTCGCCCCGGTCGGCGAGCCACTGATTCACCATGAAAATCTCGCGAATCTCGGCGAAGCCGTGGTCGCTCATCAGCACGACGGCCTCGGCGTCGTCGCGGTCGAGCAAATCTGCGAGCAGTTCGTCCACGCGCTCGTAGGCCGCCCGAAGCTTCTCGGGGCGGTCCCAGAGCCGGTGCTGGAGCGTGTCGGTCGCGAAGAGGGTGGTGTGGACGAACTCGCACTCTTTCTCGTCGGCGAGCCACGTCGCGGCCTCGAACCGCTGTTCGAACAGTTCGCGGGCCTCGGCGACCAGTTCGTCGGGGGTCGCTTCGTCCAGCACGAGGTCGGGCTTGACCCGGTAGTCGGGAATCGCGTCGAGGAGGTCGGCTTTGAGCGATTCGGGACTTGTGAAGCTCTTGCGCTCGCTTGCGGGGCTTCCGGCGATGGTCAAGACGACTCCGTTGTCGGTTCGGTCGTTGCTGTCAGCGTCGGCGTCGGGCGCGCCCGACGCCGACGCGCCCGCCGGGTGGGTCGTCGGCATGTTGACCACGCCAGCGCGTCCCCCGCGGTCGGCGAGCACGTCCCAGTACTCGCACGAGCGGAAGTCGCTCGCGTCGTTCGGCGAAATCTCGTGGGTGTCGCGGTCGTACGCGAACCACTCGTAGACGCCGAGCTTTCCGGGCGTCTTGCCGGTCGAGTAACATTTCCACGCGGGGAACGTCACGGGCGGGAGGGTGCTTTCGAGGTCGCCCGAGACGCCCTCGTCCAGCACGCGGGCGAAGGCGGGCAAGTGACCTTCTTCTGCCCACGGCCGGAGAAGCGACCAGTCGGCCCCGTCGAGACCCACGACGTAGACGGTCATACGCGGCTACTCGCCCCGCCGACGCTAAAGTGCTTTGAGAACGGTTCGGAACGCCGCTCGAAACGCGGCCTTCCGGGATTCGGGGTCGAATCGCTCGCCGCGCTCGCGAGCGCGGCGAGCGAGCGCGCGACGGTCGTCCGAATCGCGCGCGAAGTACTCGCGGACGCCCCGACTCAGCGCGTACTCGTTGGTCTCCACGACGAGCGACGGGTCGATTTCGCGGGCCTCCGACCGCGTGCCGGCGGTTCGGGTCACGACCGGCGGAACCCCGGCGCGCATCGCTTCGAGCGTGCTGACCGGGAAGGCGTCCATCCGCGAGGGCTGGACGAACACCGAGGCTGGCCGGAAGGCGTCCGCGAGGTCCTCGACGTACCCCCGGACGCTGACGCCCGGCGTCTCGGCGTACGCCTCGGGATGGCCGCCGCCGACGACGTGGAGTTCGGCGTCCGGGAACTCCTCGCGGACGCGCGGCCACGCGCTCACGAGCATGTCCACGCCCTTGTACTCCCACGGGCGTGCGACCGTCACCGCGACGTTCGCATCGATGTCGGGGTTCACCTCGCCGAGCGCGTCGTAGGTCTCCTGCTGGACGAACGGGTGGGCGACCTCGATTGGGGTGTCCGGCCCCACGATGGGTCGGGTGAACTCCGCGACAAACTCCGAGACGGCGACGACGCCGTCGATGCCCCGGCGGCCGACCGCCCGAACCGCGGGCGTGCCGAACTTCCCGACGAGCGACTTCACGCCCGAACTCCCTTCGAAGTCGGGGTTGCCGAGCTGGTAGAGACCGTGGTCGGCCGCGAGGTAGATGAGCTTCCCGCCCCGGGTGAGCCGCCGGGCGAGCGCGGCGTACAGCGGCCGCGACCCCTCCACGAGGTACACGTCGTAGCTCGGGTACGCGAGTCCGTTGAGACCGTCCTCGAACACGGTTCCCTCGAACGGACCGACGGACAAGCGGTGGTAGTCCACGAGGTCCGCGCCGACCGCCTCCGCGAAGCCGCGGTGCGCGGGATGGGGGTCCTGGTGGAGCATCGCCACGCGGACGGCGTCGGGGTCCATATTCGAGACGGCGCGCGGTGAACGGATAAATCCCGCGTTCGTGGGTTGGTGTTCTGTGTATTCTACGGGCATGAGGAACGGGTGTGGGAGTACTCAAAACGGTACACATCTCGAAGTCGCTTCGAACCGCAAGTAGCAGAACCGTAAACAGCCAGAAACCCCCCGCCCGGTCGCGGTGCGGATGCGGTTCTCAGTGGCTCAAGCAGTCGCTCGCTTCTGCGTTTTACGATCAACGTCGCCGTGGTGTTGTAGAAAGCCCCCGCCCGGTCGCGGTCGCTGACCGACATATCTCGGCCTCTCCGCACAGGTCGGCCGAGATAGGGGTCGGTCAGACGACCAAGATAAACGCGACCGGGCGGCCCCTTTCAGTCCCACCACCGCATTTTACCGGCCGAGCTACGTTTACTGAAACACGGCCCTCACGGTACAGCGAACCCTTAAGGCTCTCCTCGTCGTGCCCACTTCGGGGGAAACCATGAGCCAACAGCAACAGCACGTCCGCCAGGGGGCGGGCACCGTCGAACCGAACCCAGTTAGACTCGACGCCGAGAAGGCCGAGCAGATAGTCGGCGCGCTCAACACCGACCTCGCGGCGACCTACGTCGTCTATCACCAACTCCGCAAGCACCACTGGAACGTGGCGGGCGCGCAGTACCGCGACCTCCACCTGTTTCTCGGCGAAGCGGCCGAGGAGGCCGAGGCGAACGCCGACGAACTCGCCGAGCGAGTCCAGGCGCTCGGGGGCGTCCCGGTCAGCGGCCCGGCCGCGCTCGAACGCCACAGTCCGATTCCCTTCGAGGGCGAGGACGTGTACGACGTGCGGACGGCGCTCGGCAACGACCTCGAAGCCTACGGCGACCTCGTCGAGAGCGTCAGTAGTCACATCGAACTCGTCGAGAGCCTCGGCGACCACGCGACCGGCCACATCCTCCGCGAGCAGTTGGTCGGCATCGAAGAGCGCGCTCACGAACTCGACCACTTCCTCGCACACGATTCGCTGACGCTCTGGTCGTCGGGGTGATGACGCTCTAATCGTCGGGATGAGTCGCGAGCGTCCGTCGCCCTCACCTCGGTTCTCTCTGCTGATAACGCGCGTGGGATTTATCAATTTACGGTGATTCGAATCGAACGGAGGATGGTGTCGAAGGCGTTCTTTACCGGGTCGAAGTACTTGGTCGAGGACAGCGACGGCCGACACGACTTCGTCCGGTACGACGGCGAGCGATTCCTCGCGGTCCTCTCGACCGCCGGGCAGAAGATTCTCCGAACGCCGCTCGACGCCGACGAGCGCAAGGCCGACTACCTCAAGGCGCTCGTCCGACTCAACGAGGCGTACTTCGCCGCCCGCGAATTCGAAGCCGACGCCAAGGGGAACTTCTTCAAGCACGACGACGCCGCCGAGCGGAAATTCCGGTTCGACGTCGCCCAGCGGTTCAGCGACCGAGTGGACGACCTCCGGACGTTCCTCGCGGCTCACGACGCGCTCGTGGCGGCCGCGACCGAAGACTCCTCGAACGACTCACGCGACACCGCCGACGATGGCGAGACCACCGGGGACCAAGCGCTCGCCCGAACTCGGCGCACGCTCTCGGCCTGCACCGACCGCTCGATAAGCGAGGGGTGGTTTCCGACGGTCCAGTCGCACTACTACGCGCTGAGTCCGGGCGAACTCGTGGCGGAAGGCCGCGAGCGCCGGAAACAGCGCATCGAGGGCACCGAGAGCTCGACGGGAATCGCGGCGCTGCTCGACAAACCGCATTTCGAGAAACTGTCGTGGCGCGACCTCCGGCGAATCCGCGACCTGAATCGTGAGTCGCCGGGGCCGGACCCGCGCGTCTGGAAGCGCCTGCAGAAGGAATATACGTGGTTCCTCGCGCGCGAGCGCATGCGAGCGACGCCCGAGTGAAACAGGTAAGGGACGGCCGAGCCAGCCGAAAACGACTCACAGCGCGAGCCATTCGGTCTCGATGTCGTCGAGTCGCCAGCGTTGCTCGACGCCTTCGTCTCCCCGGCGGACTTCCACGACCGCGTCGAACAGCGCCGACAGCGATTCGACCGTCTCGGCGTCGGGGTCGCCGGGGAGGTGATAGTGACCCATCCCACCGGCCCGCTCGACGACTTCGGTCACGCCGAGCAGGAATCGGCGGGCGTCTCGGTCGTCGTAGCCGGCGACGACCGGCGCGAGCGAGTCGAAGCAGACCCGGAGTTCTGCGGGCGAGACGTGGTCCACTTTGGCTTCGAACGCCGCGACCGACTCCTCGATTGCGACGCCGAGGTCCCGGAGGTCGGCTGTCTCGACGATTTCGGTTCGGAAAATTCGGTCGCCGGAGTCGGATTTATCGGAGTCGTTCGCGGCGGGGTCGCTCGTGTCTGAGTCGCGTTCTTCAGAATCGGTCGCGACGGGGGCGCGAGACGCGCCCCCCGGGCGGCCGGCCGCCCCCCCCACCCCGGGTGCGGCGCGGGGGCGGGGGGGCGGCGCCGCGCCCCCCCCCCGCCCCGGGCCGCCCGCCCGTCCACGAGTGCGGCGAGGTCGCGGTCGGGTCTCGTCCCGACCGCCGACAGTTTCCGACGCGCGACCGCCGGTCGCGCGTCGGCGGTGACGAACAGTCGATAGCGCGGCCCGGCGTTCGAATCGCCGAGCAGGCGCTCGCACGCCGGGTCGAGACCGTCGCTCCCGACGAGCAGTACGTTGCTCCCGTTTCGCTTGAGGTCGGCGAGTCGGCGCTCGAACCGCACCGTCGCCTCCGGAACCCCCTTTCGTTGCCCCCCTGACATCGATTCACCAATAACGGCGATGCCTACAATAAGCGTTTCGGAGGTCCGAAATCGCTGTCGGCAAGAATCGGGGACGAGCAGAGGGTTTTCGAGTCCGGCCCCCCGAGTCCCGGACGATGAGCGACGACCTCTTTAGCCCGCTGTCGATTCGAGACACGACCGTCCGAAATCGCGTGATGGTGTCGCCGATGTGCCAGTACTCCTGTGACACCGACGGTCTCGCGACCGACTGGCACGAGGTCCACCTCGGGAGTCGCGCGACCGGGGGTGCCGGTATCGTGATGACCGAAGCCACCGCGGTCGAACCTCGGGGGCGCATCACTCCCAACGACTTGGGCATCTGGAGCGACGACCACGCCGACGCGCTCGCGCCCGTCGCCGACTTCATCGCCGACCGGGGCGCGACCCCGGCCATCCAGTTGGCCCACGCTGGGCGAAAGGCGAGCAAGACCAGACCGTGGGACGGCAGCGTTCCCCTCCAACCCGACGAGGGCGGGTGGGAGACCCTCGCGCCGAGCGAGAGTCCGTACCCCTACGACGACGAACCGCCACAGACGAGAGCGATGACCGAGGACGATATCGAGGCGTTCAAGGCCGACTTCCGGGCCGCGGCCGAGCGGTCGCTCGACGCTGGCTTCGAAATCGCCGAGGTCCACGCGGCCCACGGCTACCTCCTCCACGAGTTCCTGTCGCCGGTCACGAACCGCCGCGACGACGCCTACGGCGGGGATTTCGAGGGCCGGATCCGACTCGTCCGCGAGGTGACGGCGGAAGTTCGGGACGTGTGGCCCGACGACCTGCCCGTATTCGTCCGCGTCTCCGCATCCGATTGGCTCGCCGACCGCGACTCGTGGACGGTCGAGGACACCGCGCGACTCGCTCCCCTGCTCGCCGAGGCGGGCGCGGACCTCGTAGACGTGAGTTCGGGCGGCATCCACCCCGACCAAGAAATCCCCGGCACGGGACCGAACTATCAGGTGCCCTACGCCGAGCGCGTGGGCGAGGCGACCGACGCGCTCGTCGGCGCAGTCGGGGGAATCTCGGAGCCAGCGCAGGCCGACGCCCTGATTCGAAACGACAGAGCGGACCTCGCCATCGTCGGGCGCGAACACCTCCGGGACCCGTACTTCACGCTCCACGCCGCGGAGGAACTCGGCGCGGGCGACCGAGTGGAGTGGCCAGTGCAGTACCGGCGCGGGGTCGAGTAGTCGGCACAGACGCGCTCGAAACTCCCGGAGTTTCTCGAGATTCCCGCAATTTCTTGTTGTCTCGCGTGTACGTTCACGAGTATGTCGAGAGAGACCCGATTCGCGCCGTTCGACTTCGAACACGTCGAGACGGCGACCGCGGGCGGTCTGCTGGTCGCGTTATTCGCGCTCCCGCTCGCCGGTCCGGCGTTCGACGCGCTCGGCGTGACCCCACCTCCGGTCGCGGATATCGTGATTCCGTGGCTCTTCGCCGGTGCCGTCGTCGGAATCGTGGTCTCCTTCGAGGACCGGCCGGTGTCGTCGCTCGGCGTTCGGCGGCCGGACGTGTGGGATATTCCCTACGCAATCGCGGCGTTCGTCGGCGCTCTGCTCGCGCTCGTCGCCACCGATTCGGTGGTGTCCGCGCTCGGTCTCGCCCAAACTGAGGGTTCGACGCTCGCGGACGGTCGGACGATTGGCATCGCGCTCGCGGGTGCGATTTCGGCGGGCGTCGTCGAGGAGATTCTGTACCGGGGGTATCCCATCGAGCGACTGCTCGAAGCCACCGACAGCGCGCTGGCGGCCGGGGCGATTTCGTGGCTCGCGTTCACCCTCGCGCACGCGCCGGGGTATCCGGCGGGTCACGTCGTTCAGGTGTCGCTCGGCGCGCTCGTCTTCACGCTGGTCTACCTCCGCAGGCGAACCCTCGTCGCAGTCGTCCTCGCGCACGTCGCGGTGAACGTCGCGGGGGTGCTGTCGGCGGTGTACGCCTGACGGACACGAGAGGGTGGCTTTCTTAACCGCCGGTCGCGTACGCAACCGTATGACAGCAGTACGTGTCGCGGGGGTCGGTCTGACCCACTTCGGCACGCACCCCGACCGAACCGGCCGCGACCTGTTCGCGGAGGCAAGCCAGCGCGCGCTCGCCGACGCGGGCGTCGAGCGCCGCGCAATCGAGGGACTGAACTACGGTAACTTCATGGGCGAACTCGCCGAGCATCAGGGCCACCAGGGCCCGTTGATGGCCGAGGCCGCGGGCATCGACGCGCCAGCCACGCGCTACGAGAGCGCGTGTGCGTCCTCGGGCGTCGCGCTCCGCGAGGCCGTCAAAGACGTGCGAAACGGCGAGTCCGACGTGCTGCTCGTCGGCGGTGCCGAGCGCATGAACAACCTCGGCACCGCGGGCACCACCGAGGCGCTCGCCATCGCGGCCGACGACCTCTACGAGGTCCGGGCCGGGATGACGTTCCCGGCGGCCTACGCGCTGATGGCCCGGTCGTACTTCGAACAGTACGGAGGGTCCCGCGAAGACCTCGCCGAAATCGCGGTCAAGAACCACGCCAACGCGCTCGACAACGAACACGCCCAGTTCCAGCGCGAGATTTCGGTCGAAGAGGCGCTCGACTCCCCGATGGTCGCCGAACCGCTCGGCCTGTTCGACGCCTGTCCCATCACCGACGGCGCGAGCGCCGTCGTCCTCGTGAGCGACGAGTACGCTGAGAAGAATGACCTCGACGCCCCGGTCGCGATTACCGGCACGGGACAGGGCGGCGACAAGATGGCCCTGCAGGACCGTGAGTTCCTCGCGCGCACGCCCGCCGCCGAGCGCGCCGCCGAGGAGGCCTACGCCGACGCGGGCATCGAAGCGACCGACGTGGCGGCCGCCGAGGTCCACGACTGTTTCACCATCGCGGAAGTCCTCGCGCTCGAAGCCCTCGGTTTCTACGCGCCCGGAGAAGGAATCGGCGCGGCCGCGCGCGGCGAGACCACCCGCGACGGCGACCTCCCCATCAATCTCTCGGGCGGTCTCAAGGCGAAGGGCCACCCGGTCGGCGCGACTGGCACCAGCCAAGTCGCGGAGATGACTCGCCTGCTCCGGGGCGACCACCCCAACAGCGATGCAGTGGACGGCGACGTGGGAGTCGCGCACAACGCGGGCGGCACGGTCGCCAGTGCGACAGTTCACGTCCTGGAGGTGGTCTCATGAGTCAGCGAATGAGAGTACGCCGGAGCTTCGCTCCGGAGGTGGCGGAATGAGCCAGAACGACGACGAGGTCCGAGACGACGGCTTCGACGACTTCCTCGACGCAATCGAGGACGGTGAGGGCTTCTACCTCGAGTGTCCCGACGGTCACGGCTCGCTCCCGCCCCGGCGGGTGTGCCCCCACTGCGGGCAGGGCGACCTCTCCGAGGTCGCCCTGCCCGAGTCGGGCGAAATCGAGACGTTCACCGTGGTTCACGTCCCCGCGCCCGAGTTCGCCGACGACGCGCCCTACGCGACCGCGGTGGTCGATTTCGGCCCGGTTCGGCTGACCGGACAGATTCTCGACGTCGCGCCCGAAGAAACCGAAGTCGGCGCGACGGTCACGCCCGTCGTCGCCGAGACGGCGACGACGGGCGAACGGGTTCTGGCGTTCCGGCCGCGGTAATCCGATTTCGGCTTCGCGGGCTTCGTTACTGCTCGGCCTCGCCTTCCACTTCCTCCTCGGTCAGTTCGTCTAACAGCACGTCGAGGAACGGTCCCGGATGCTCGGCGTGCGGAAGCAGTCGCGCGTCGTCGAACACCACCAGTTTGGTGTCCGCACGCTCGGCCAACTCCTCGCCCGCTTCGAGCGGCGTGACCGTGGCGTCCCGGCCCCAGACGATGGTGACCGGCACGTCGATTTCCGCGAGTTCGTCGGCGAGGTCCACGTCGGGGTCGAGATAGCCCGAGACGAACGATGCGGGCGCGAATCGAGCGCCCGGTTGGTGGGCGGTCTGCCACTGGTAGTCCACGTCGTGTTCGGTGTAGGACGCCTCGGTCGAGTAGGCGTCTCGGTTGTCGAACCAGTGGAGCGACCGCTTGCTCGTGAGCAGATTGAACAGGCCTTGGCCGACCAACGGCGACCGGAACACCGACCGGAGCCACGTCCGGCGCGGCCCGGTGTCGGCGGTCGGACAGACTAACACGAGTCGCGAGAACGGCGCGGCTTGGCGCTGGGCGAGCACGGCGTACGACGCCGCGAGCGACGACGCCACGCACGCCGCGTCGTCGGTCACGTCCTCGGCGAAGTCGGTGACGAACGCGGTGTAGAGCGCCGCCGAGTAGGTCAGCGGCGGTCTGTCGGACCGGCCGAACCCCGGCAGGTCGGGCGCGACGACGTGGTGGGTCTTCGCCAGCTGGCCGAACATCTGGTCGAACTCCTTGTTCGAGGCGGCCGCGTGGACGCCGTGGAGCAGGAGTACGTCGGGGTCCTCGGGGTCGCCCGCTTCGGTATACGACACGTCGAAGCCGCGCCACCGGTAGGTCCCCTGTCGTCCGTCGAGCGCGGGGTCCAAGTCAGACGCCTTCCAGCGAAGCAGTCGGTTGCCGAGCGCGGCGGCTCCGAGTCCGCCCGCAGTCGCGGCCAAGGCTCTCGTAAGCTTCATACTCGATACGTCACCGCGAGGAAAGTTAGCCGTTGTGCCACGACACGGCGAGTTCTTCGCGACGACCGCCTTCGCAAACGTGTTAACCCCCGGAACGAAACCGTCTCGCATGGTCGTTTCGAGCGCTCCGGGCAAGGTCTACCTGTTCGGAGAACACGCGGTCGTCTACGGCGAACCCGCGGTGCCGTGCGCCATCGAACTCCGGGCGCGCGTCGCCGTCGAGGAACGCGACGACGACCGTCTGCGCGTCCACGCCGAGGACCTGAGCCTCGACGGATTCACTGTGGAGTACAGCCGCGAAACCGACATGGGACCCGACGTGAACGTCGCCGATTCGCTGGTCGAAGCCGCGATGGGCTACGTCGATGCCGCGGTCGCACAAGCCCGAGACGCCGCGGACGCTCCCGACGCTGGCTTCGACATCACCATCGAGAGCGAGATTCCGCTCGGCGCGGGTCTCGGCTCCTCCGCGGCGGTCACGGCCGCAGGTATCGACGCCGCGACCCGCGAACTCGGGGTCGAACTCTCGACCGAGGAAATCGCCGACCGCGCGTATCGCGCGGAGTCGGAGGTCCAAGACGGCGAAGCCTCTCGCGCCGACACCTTCTGTTCGGCGTCGGGCGGCGCGGTCCGAGTCGAGGGCGACGACTGCCGGACGATATCGGCTCCGGACCTCCCGTTCGTCATCGGCTTCGACGGCGGCGCGGGCGACACCGGAAAGCTAGTATCCGGCGTGCGAGCGCTCCGTGAGGAGTACGACTTCGCGGCCGACACTGTGGCGAGCATCGGAGACCTCGTCCGGTCGGGCGAGGACGCACTCGCCGAGGGGAACGTCGAGGAACTGGGTCGGCTGATGAACTTCAACCACGGCCTGCTCGAAGCCCTCGGCGTCTCGTCGCGGTCGCTCGACAACATGGTGTGGGCCGCGCGGGACGCGGACGCACTCGGCGCGAAGTTGACCGGCGCGGGTGGCGGCGGGTGCATCGTCGCGCTCGACCCCAGCAAGGCGACCGAGACCGCGCTGAAGTTCACGCCGGGGTGCGAGGACGCGTTCCGGGCGAAACTCGACACCGACGGCGTGCGCGTGGAGGAGGCCTGAGATGGCGACAGTCCTCAAACTCGGCGGAAGCGTCATCACCCACAAGCACCGTCCCGAGGCGCTCGCCGGTCCGGCGCTCGACGACGCGGCCGACGCCATCGCATCCGCGATGGCGTCGGGCGACGTATCGGACCTCGTCGTGGTCCACGGCGGCGGAAGCTTCGGCCACCACCACGCCAGCAAACACGGCGTTTCGAAGACCGACGGCTCTCAGGATGCGGGCGCAGCGGTCGAGATTCACGCCGCGATGAAGACGCTGAACGACTTCGTACTCGCGCGCCTCCACGACCGAGACGTTCCGGCCGTGCCGGTCCACCCGTTTTCGGTTGCCTCACGGGACCGGGACGGGAGTCTCGACCTGCCAACGAGGCAGGTCGAGACGATGCTCGGCGAGGGGTTCGTCCCCGTCCTCCACGGCGACGTGGTCGCCCACGAGGGGTCAGGCGTGACGATTCTGAGTGGTGACGAAGCGGTGACCGCGGTCGCGCAGGGAATCGACGCCGACCGCGTCGGCTTCTGTTCGACGGTTCCGGGCGTGCTGGACGACGACGAGGCCGTGATTCCCGAGATTCGGTCGTACGTCGAGGTGGCCGACTACCTCGGCGGGAGCGACTCGACCGACGTGACCGGCGGGATGGCCGGGAAGGTCCGGGCGCTCCTCGACCTCGGCGCGCCCGCGTCGATTTTCGGCCCCGAAGCCCTCCGGGCGTTTCTCGCGGGCGAGACGCCCGGCACGCGAATCGACGGAAAATAACACCACCTTTTTCCGTCTCGGGTATCCTCACGTCCTCGCTTCGCTCGGACGTTGCGGTACTGCTGCTCGTGCGCGCACCTTCGGTGCGCTGTCTTGTGGATTGGTCCACTGGTCGCGTTCGTTGTGGGGCTCAGCCGTATTTCAGGTTAGTCGGACTGGCGGTTCCGAGGTAGGGTGGCGGGGGGGGGGGGCGGGGGGGGGGGGGCCCCCCCCCCAAGAGAAGGTGGGGGGTGTAAGACCCGAAAAGAGA
>NZ_ML974137.1:18044-119774 GCF_004143485.2 Halorussus amylolyticus
GCGGGGCGGGCCCCCCCCCTTGTCGTGTTCTGCCGCCGGGGGGGTCGCGGGGGGGGGGGGGGGCCCCCCCGGGGGGCGGGCCCCCCCCCGCCACTGATTCGACAGTGCTGGCTGACTCGCCAGCTATCTGCTCGCAACCGCGAGAGGACAATATTCGTCCTCCGCGGTCACGCTCGGGCCGTCGGAGCGTGACCGCGCGAAACGTCCGAGGAAAGTTGGTCCCGGATTCGTATATAAATTCTCGGGACGACCTCGGACGGCGTCCGCCGTCCGAGGTCGTCCCGGGTTCTCGCCGCTATCCCCCGTCTTTTGGCCGCAGACTTCCACCTCCAAAACGATGACCGGAGAGCGGATGCACCTGAATCTGTTTACGATGAACGCTGTCGAGCACGTCACGACCGGCGACTGGCAGACGCCGGGCGACCAGTCCCACCGCTACACCGACATGGAGTACTGGCTCGACGTGGCCCGGACCGCCGAGCGCGGCGGCTTCGACGCGGTGTTCTTTGCGGACGTGCGCGGCGTCTACGACGTGTACGGCGGGAGTCGTGAGACCGCCATCGAGAAGGCGGTCCAGACGCCCGCGAACGACCCGCAGGCACTCGTCCCCGCGATGGCCGCCGTCACCGACCACCTCGGATTCGCGGTCACGCGCTCGACCACCTACGTCCACCCCTACCAGCTCGCGCGCGAACTCTCGACGCTCGACCACATCACCGACGGCCGCGTGGCGTTCAACATAGTCACCTCCTACCTCGAAAGCGCGGCCCGGAACCTCGGCCTCGACGAGCGCATGGACCACGACGAGCGTTACGACCGCGCCGACGAATTCATGGACGTGTCGTATCGGCTCTGGGAGGAGAGTTGGGACGGCGACTCCGTGATTCGCGACAAAGAACGCGGCGTCTACACCGACCCCGAGAAGGTCCGGGGCGTCGATTTCGAGGGCGAATATTTCACGGTGCCCGACCCCCACAGTTGCGAGCCGTCACCGCAGCGAACGCCGGTGCTGTATCAGGCGGGGTCGTCGGACCGCGGCCGAGATTTTGCGGCCGACAACGCCGAAGCGGTGTTCGTGAGCCAGCCGACCGAGGAGGGCGTCCGGAGCTACGTCGAGGACCTGCGCGAGCGCGCCGCCTCGAAAGGCAGAGACCCCGACGACCTCAAATTCTTCCCCGGCGTGGTCCCCATCGTGGGCGAGACCGAGGAAATCGCTCAGCAGAAGTACGAGACCTACGCTGAGAACGTCGATTACGAGGCGACGCTGGCACTACTTGCCGGTTTCACTGACATCGACTTCTCCGAACTCGACCCCGACCAAAAGGTCGAACACATCGAGACCGAGGCGATTCAGGGCGTCATCAACGCCTTCACCAAGAACGACCCCGACCGCGACTGGACCGTGGGCGAGGTCGCGGAGTTCGCGGGCTTGGGGTCCACGTCGCCAATCGTGGTCGGCGACCCCGAGCAGGTCGCCGACGAACTCCAGTACTGGTTCGAGGACGTGGGCGTAGACGGCTTCAACGTCAAGGAGGCGGTCCGGCCCGGCACCCTCCGGGACTTCGTGGACATGGTGGTGCCGGTCCTGCGCGAGCGCGGGCTTGTGCGCGAGGAGTACGAGGGTGAGACGTTGCGCGAGAATCTGTTCGAGGAGGAAGGACGGACGCGGCTTGCGGAGGACCACCCGGCGCGGCAGTGAAATTGGGGGAGTAACCGTCTGCGGTGCGGGTCATAGGCACCGTGTTGCTCGCAGTTCGGTGCTGTTTGGCGGTCGCCGTATTGATGCGGTTTGTTCGAACTCTCACCGCAAGCCCGCCTGAATATCTGCTTTCACAGCCTGTTCAGATACAGGGGAGCGCCCCATTCGCCCAAATCCGGGCGGGACTGAAAGGGGCCGCAGTCTCGGCGAAGACGGACGACGTAAGCACCGCAGGACGGAGTCCGAGGAGCGCAGCGAGTCCATCGAGCCGAGACGGCGGGGGCTTTCGAACTGGTCTCGCTGACAGTTCCGGCAGTTGCGCTCTCATCCGGAACTCCCGGTTTTCACCCCTTCAGTACCGATACAACGACACCACGAACGGAAGCTGATTGTACATCCAGATGGCGAGAGGCAGACCCACCACGGTCAGCGAAATCGCGTACGCGATTCCCGTCCAGACGCCGCTGGCCCACCACCCGACGAGGACGAAATAAATGCCTCTGACGACCAGACTCGGCTGGTCGTGCCTTCCGGACTCGGTGACGAGCGTCCCGGTTCGGTTCTTCAGACTCAGCACCTTCGGCACCGCGTTTATCATTTTGATACCGACCGGCAGGCCGATGATGGTGACGTTGAGGAACCACGCGACCGAGAGCCAGATTCCCGTGGCCCACCACCCGACGACGAGGAACCAGAGGGCACGAACCGCGAGCGAGTGCTGTCCGTTTGGGTTCGACATTGGACGTGAGGGTTCGCGCTTCGAGGAATAAGCTTTCCGGGAGCGAATCGGTTCGTCTCGCATTCGACCCGTTGCGGTAGTGTTTTTGTTCGGCCACCCACAGTTGAGGCCACATGACCGACTCGCTCGAAATCCTGCTCACCAACGACGACGGGATAGACAGTCCCGGCATCCGGGCGCTCTACGACGAACTCGCGACGGTCGGCAACGTCACGACCGTCGCGCCCGCCGACGACCAGAGCGCGGTCGGTCGGGCGATGTCCTACGAGGTCGAGGTCGAGGACCACGAACTCGGCCACGCGGTCCACGGCACGCCCTCCGACTGCATCGTGGCCGGACTCGCCGAAATCGGGCCGTACCCCGACGTGGTCGTGTCGGGGTGCAACGAGGGCGCGAATCTGGGCGCGCACATCCTCGGCCGGTCGGGCACTGTGAGCGCCGCTGTCGAGGCCGCGTTCTTCGGCGTTCCGGCCATCGCGGCGTCGCTCCACATCCCCCAAGACGAGTGGCCGCGCGAGACGACAGTCGAGGAGTACGCCGAAGTCGCCGAGTCGGTCCGGTATCTGGTCGAGCAGGCTCCCGACGCGGGCGTGTTCGAACACGCCGAGTACCTCAACGTCAACGCGCCGCTCCCCGAGGACGGCCGCGCGCCGATGGAAGTCACTCGACCGTCGCACGTCTACGACATGGAGGCCACGCGTGACGACGACGGCGTGGTCTCGCTCCACGACAACACGTGGACCCAGATGGAGTCCGACGCCCTGCCCGACCCCGAGGGGACCGACCGACGCGCGGTGTACGAGGGGAGAATCAGCGTCTCGCCGCTGACCGCGCCCCACACTACCGAGCATCACGACGCGCTCGACGACCTCGCCGAGCGGTACTGACGCGCCGAAACGGTCAGTCAGGAATGCGTCGCGAGTCGATTTTCGAGACCGTCGCTCTCGGGTGAGTTTTCGAAAAATTCCGCAGTAGTAGTGCTGTCGTCGTGAGACGACTGCTCGTTAACTTAGACGCGCTCGACGTTGGTCGCGCGCGGGCCCTTGGGGGCCTGTTCGATGTCGAATTCGATTTCCGTTCCCTCTTCGAGGTCGGGGCCGCCAACGTCCTCCATGTGGAAGAATACGTCGTCGTCCGCGTCGTCCGTCGAGATGAAACCGTAGCCGCCAGTGTCGTTGAAGAAATCAACGTTGCCTTTCGCCATTACGATTCAACGTAGTCACCCTCGACGCATAACGCTTCCGAGGGTCGCGGTATCACGGTGCCCGCGTCGGCGTGCCACGCCGACGCTCACCTCGACTGACCGCGCTCGGGCGCGACGACTTCGACTGACGAGAACTCGAACCGAGCGCCGCCCGCCTCGCTCTCGGTCACGGTGCAGTCCCAGTCGTAGGTCTCGGCGAGTCGCGCGACGAACGTGAGTCCGAGTCCGATGCCGCCCGCGTCGGTGGTGTACCCCGCGTCGAACACGGTCTCGCGCGCTTCGACCGGGATTCCGGAGCCGTCGTCCTCGACGTAGAATCCGGTTGGACCCCCCGAGTCGTCGAGGTCGCCGACGCGAATCGTGACTTCGGGGTCGCCGTGTTCCACTGAGTTTTTGAACAGATTTTCGAGCAGGTGGCGGAGGTGGACCGGGTCGGCCCGAATCACTCGGTCGGTCTCGATGTCGAGGGTCGCGGTCTCCAGTTTCAAATCCGCCCACGCTTCGGTCGCCACTTCGCGGAGCGCGACCGACTCCCACTCGACCTGCGCCTCGGACTTGCGCGCCGTGACGAGCAGAATCTCTATCATCTCCTCGATTCGGTCGAGAGCGCCCTCGACTTCGTCGGCCGCGGTTTCGTCGCCGTCGGCCGCCGATTGGAGGTAGATTTGGGCGATGCTCAACGGATTTCGAAGCTCGTGGGCGAGCATGCTCGCGAAGCTTTCGAGGCGTTCGTTCTGCTCGGCCAACTGTCGCTCGTGTCGCTCGGCCTCGTAGGCCCGCGTCATGGCGCGCGCTTCGTTCACGCCGATTCCGAGACCGCCCGCGGCACCGAGCGCGGAGCCGAACGACGCGGTCCACGACAGTTGGTTCACCTCGACTCCGGGGTTGAGTACGAGCAGACCCACGACGCCGAGTAGCAGTCCGAGACCGCCGAAACACCACCGCGCGACCCGCGGGTACGTCTCCGCGTCGAGGTCGGTTCCGGGGAGCCAGCGCCCGGTATAGAGTATCACGCCGCCGGGAACGGCGATGAGAACGAAATCTATCGCCGTCCCGCCGAGTATCTCGCCTGCCGCCACGTCGATTCCCGCTAACGCGACGGCGAGTGCGATGTAAGACCCTCCGAGGGCGGCGATGACGCGCGGCCAGCGAACCATTACTCCACCTAGACCGTCGGGAGCCAATTATACGATTCGGATTCGGGGGCCGCTCGCACGCGAGCGGCCCCCGAATCCGCCGACTCGACAGGATTCGGTTCGCGCGACTCGACGACCGTCGGGTCGCGCTACTCGTCGCGTCCGAGAATCCCGCGGTGAGTCATCGCCTCGGGGTCGATGATTTCGTCGGCTTCCTCCTCGCTGAGGTAGCCCTTCTCGACGACGACTTCGCGGACGGTCTTGCCCTCCGCGAGCGCGGCTTTCGCGGCCTTGCTCGCCTTGTCGTAGCCGATGTGGGGGTTGAGCGCGGTGGCGAGCGCCATGCTCTGTTCGACCTGCGCCTCGCAGTGCTCTTCGTTGGCCTCCAGTTTCCGGACGAACTTCTCGGCGAACACCTCCGCGGAGTTAGCGAGGAGTTCGGCCGATTCGAGGAAGTTGTGGGCCAACACGGGCTTGTAGAGGTTGAGGTCGATTTGGCCCTCGGCGGCACCGGCGCTCACGGCGGCGTCGTTGCCGACCACCTGTTTGTGGACCTGATTGACCGCTTCGGCCACCACGGGGTTGATTTTGCCGGGCATGATGGAGCTACCGGGCTGATTCTCGGGCTGTTCGAGTTCGCCGAGACCGTTCCGCGGGCCGGACGCCAGCAAGCGGAGGTCGTTCGCGATTTTGTTGAGCGACCCCGCGATGGTCCGGAGCGCGCCGTGGGCCTCGCTCATCGCGTCGTGGGCGGCCTGCGCTTCGAAGTGATTGTCGGCCTCGCGGAACGAGACGCCGGTCTCCTCGGAGATGTACTCGGCCGCTTTCTCGGGGAACTCGGAGTGGGTGTTCAGCCCCGTGCCGACCGCGGTACCGCCGAGCGCGAGTTCCGAGAGGTGGTCGCGGGCGTAGTCCACGCGGGCGAGACCCTTCTCGACCTGCGTGCGATAGCCGCCGAACTCCTGACCGAGTCGGACCGGCGTGGCGTCCTGGAGGTGGGTCCGGCCGGTCTTGACCACGCCGTCGAACTCCTCTTCTTTGGCTTCGAGCGCCTCTCGGAGCGTGTCGAGCGCGGGCAGGAGGTCCTTCTCGACGGCTTCGAGGCTCGCGACGTGCATCGCGGTCGGAATCACGTCGTTCGAGGACTGGCCGAAGTTGACGTGGTCGTTGGGGTGAATCTCGCGCGTGCCGAGGTCGCCGCCGTAGATTTCTGTCGCGCGGTTGGCGATGACCTCGTTGGCGTTCATGTTCGAGGACGTGCCCGACCCGGTCTGGAACACGTCCACCGGGAACTGGTCGTCGTGGTCGCCCGCGATGACCTCGTCGGCGGCCGCCACGATGGCGTCGGCCTTGTCGTCGGGGACGAGTCCGAGGTCGCGGTTAGCCTGCGCGGCGGCCTTCTTGACCACGCCGAGCGCGCGGACGAACCGGCGGCCGAACGTGATTCCCGAGATGGGGAAGTTTTCGAGCGCGCGCTGGGTCTGTGCGCCCCAGTAAGCGTCCGCGGGTACTCGCATCTCGCCGAGGCTGTCCTCCTCGATTCGGTAGTCGTCGCTCATATCCGAGGGGTCTGCGGCCACGGATAAAATCATTCTCACTCGGGCGCGCGCGTCGGCCCCGATTTTATCCTAGAAAAACATTAAGTACCGCGTCGTTGGGTGTACGGTGGGGGAAATACAAATGGTGTTTGGGGAAACATCGGGCGGCATCGACAGACGAACGTATCTCAAACTCGCGGCGCTCCTGGGTGGCGCAGGCTCGGTCACGAACGCCGCCGCGCAGGACGGTCAGGAGTGGTCCAACACGCTGGAGGTGATGCACGGGTGGACCGGCGGCGACGGCGCGGAGGCCATCGACGCGCTGGCCGAGGCGTTCGGGAGCGAGTATCCCGACATGGAGGCCAACTTCCGGCCCATCGGCGGGGCCGGAAACGTGAACTTGGACCAGGCGGTCGCACAGCGACTCAGGGCAGGCGAACCGCCGAGCGCGTTCGCCGGGTGGCCGGGCAACAATCTGGTGCAGTACGAGGGCGTCCTCGGCGACATCGAAGCCGACGTGTGGGACGAGGCGGGCCTGAAGGAGGCCCACACCGAGGAGGCCGTCGAGGCGTGTCGATTTCAGGACGGCTTCTCGGCGGTGCCAATCGGGTCGCACCGCATGAACGACCTGTTCTACAACGTCGAGGTGGTCGAGCAGGCGGGCGTTGACCCCGAGGGTATCGACAGTTTCGACGCGTGGGTCGAGGCGCTCGACGCGGTGGCGTCGGAGACCGACGCGGTGCCGTACGCGAATTCGCTGGAGCCGTGGGTCGTCCTCCAGTTCTGGGCCGTCATCATGCAGGGCACACAGGGCTACGACGCCTACATGAACTTCATTGAGGGCGAGGGCGACGAGGAGGCGGTGCGGGCGTCGTTCGAGAACGCTCAAACCGTCCTCTCGGAGTACCTGAACGAGGACGCCCCGGAGATAGACTTCACCGAGGCGAATCAGGCCATCATGGCGGGCGACGCCGCGTTCATCCACCAGGGGAACTGGGTCGCGGGCGCGTACGTGAACGAGGGACTCGAATTCGGCACCGACTGGGGCCGCATCCAGTTCCCCGGCACCGAGAACATGTACGGGCTTCACATCGACTCGTTCATCTATCCGGGCGGCGACCTCGACAATCCGAGTCCCGAGGAGGCGAAGGCGTTCCTCCGGTTCGCCGGGTCCGAGACCGCCCACGTCGCGTTCAATCAGTACAAGGGGTCGATTCCGACCCGGGAGGTGCCGACCGACGAGTTCAGTCCGTACCTGACCGAGACAATCGAGGACTTCGCGGCGGCCGAACAGCGGCCGCCGACGATTGCCCACGGTCTCGCGGTGACACAGGACGTGCAATCCGACCTCGAAGACGCGCTCTCGGACAACTTCCTCGACCCGTACAACGTGGACGCAGTCACGAGCCGATTCATGGAAATCGTGTAGCACTCGCGAACAGGGATGAGGGACGAACTACGCGCGGTCGTCGAGAGGTGGCGCGACCGGGGGACCGAGACCGGCGGGGACGGCGCGGCCGACGGAGACGGCGCGACCAAGACCGACGGCGGTACCGAGACCGGCGGGGACACCGCGACCGACGGCGGTACCGAGACCGGCGGGGACACCGCCACCACCGGAGAGTTCCGGAGCGAGCGGTCGAGAATCCGCCGGATTCTCGACCGCGACATCGTCCAGTCCGCGCCGTTCTGGCTCCCGCCGTTCCTGTTGATGGGGTTTTTCGTCTACGCCGCCATCGGGTGGAACTTCGCCATCTCGCTCACCGACTACGCGGGGTTCGGGAGCATCGACTACTCCGAACTCGGCTTCGAGAACTACCGGGCGATGCTCAGCGACCCCGCGATGTGGGAGGCGACTCGAAACACCTTCGCGCTGTTGGTCGGATTCACGCTGGTGTGTCTGGTGGTCGGTCTCGTCCTCGCCATCCTGCTCGACCGCGAGGTCCGGTTCGGCCGGACGTTCCGGACCATCTACCTCCTGCCGATGAGCCTGTCGTTCATCGTGACCGCGCAGTTCTGGATGTGGATGTACAACTTCAACTTCGGCATCGTGAACCAGACGCTCGGCGCGTTCGGTCTCGGGCCGTACAGTTGGCTCGGGAATCCGCAGTTGGTGTTGGGGTCGGTGATTTTCGCGCTCGTCTGGCAGTTCAGCGGCTACACGATGGTGGTGTATCTCGCGGCGCTCCGCGCGATACCGAACGACCAGTACGAGGCCGCGAAGGTGGACGGCGCGAGCACGCTCCGGATGTACCGGCGGGTCATCGTACCCCAACTCAAGCCGGCGATGGTGAGCGCGTCGGTCGTCCTGGTGTTGTTCGCGCTCAAGGCGTTCGACTTCCTGTACGCCATCTGGGGGTATCGCCCGCGGCGGGGCGCGGACATCCTCGCCACGAAGATGATTCGCGAGGCGTTCAACAAGCAGGAGTGGGCGTACGCGTCGTCCATCGCCATCCTGCTGTTCGCGCTCTCGCTCGCGGTCATCGCGCCGTATCTCTACCAACAGCACAGGCAGGGGAATCTGTGACATGAGCCGAGAAACCGCCACGTCAGACAGTGTAGCCGACCGCGAGACGGCTTCGGACGACCGTTCTGACGGCCGAATCGACCGCCGGACGCTCGCGAGCGTCCGGCGGGTCGGCCTGTACGCCGCCCTGCTCGGTCTGGTCGCGTTCTACCTCGTCCCGGTCGAGACGGGGCTGGTGACCTCGTTCAAGACGAGCGAAGCCGTCCGAACCACGCTCCCGTTCCTGCCGCCGGGGCCGGGCGGTGCGACCATCGAGAAGTGGCAGTTCGCGTTCGGCGCGCTCTCGAACGGGATGGTGAACAGCATGCTGTTCACCGTCCCCTCGACGCTTCTGTGCGCCATCCTCGGGAGCATGGCGGCCTACGGCCTGACGCTGGTAGACTGGCGCGGACAGGTCGCGGTCCTCGCGCTGTTCATCGCGGGCATCTTCATCCCGTATCAGGCGGTCATCATCCCGCTGACGGAGTTCTGGTCGGTGTGGGTCGAGTTGGACGAACGATTGGCGTTCCTGTGGGCGCTCCCCCTGCTCGAAGAGCATCACGCGACCATCCTCGAACTCATCGTGACACACACCGCCTACGGGATTCCCATCTGCACGATTCTGTTCCGGGCGCAGTACCAGACGATGTCGTGGGAGATGATAGAGGCGGCGCGACTCGACGGCGCGTCGCTCTGGCGCGTCTATCGGCGTATCGTCCTGCCGCTGTCGGTGCCGATGTTCGCTGTCGTCTTTATCTTCCAGTTCACGCAGGTGTGGAACGAGTTCCTGTTCTCGCTCACCATCATCCGGAGCGTCAGCGACCCCGCCGCGTCGGTCACGCTGATACTCTCGGGACTCGGCGAGGCACTCGAAGGCGTGGACTTCCCGCTCCGGATGGCCGGGGCCTTCGTCTCGGCGCTTCCGACCCTCATCGTCTACGTCCTGTTCTCCGACCAGTTCGCGGAAGGGGTGCGAGTGTAACCGCGCGCCCCACACAATCACCGATTTCAGCCATGGCAAAAACCGAACTCGACCACGTGACGAAGCGATACACCGAACGAGACGGCAGCGAAATCGTGGCGGTGGACGACGTGTCGCTGACCATCGAGGACGGCGAGTTCCTCGTCCTCGTCGGTCCCTCGGGGTGCGGAAAGTCCACCACCCTGCGGATGGTGGCGGGCCTCGAAACCGTGACCGACGGCGAAATCCGACTCGACGGACGGGTCATCAACGACCTCCCGGCCAGAGACCGCGAGATAGCGATGGTGTTCCAGTCGTACGCGCTCTACCCCCACATGACCGTCCGGGAGAACATGGCGTTCGGACTGGAGGAGGCGACCGACCTCTCGGACGCCGAAATCGCCGACCGCGTCGAGGGGACCGCGGAGATGATGGACATCGACCGCCTGCTGGACCGGACGCCGAGCGACCTCTCGGGCGGCCAGCAACAGCGGGTCGCGCTCGGGCGCGCCATCGTGCGCGACCCGGCGGTGTTCCTGCTCGACGAACCCCTCTCGAACCTCGACGCCAAACTCCGGGGCCAGATGCGGACCGAACTCCAGCGACTCCAGGCCGACCTCGGCACCACGACCATCTACGTGACCCACGACCAGACCGAGGCGATGACGATGGGCGACCGCATCGCCATCCTCGACGACGGCCGGCTCCAGCAGGTCGGCACGCCCCTCGAATGCTACCACGAACCCGCGAACCTGTTCGTCGCGGGGTTCGTCGGCGAACCCCCGATGAACTTCTTCGAGGTGGACCTCGAAAACGGAACCCTCGTCGGCCAGCAGTTCGAGTACCCGCTCTCCGAGCGGACGCTCGCCGACGTGCGCGACCACGACCGACTCGTTCTCGGGGTCCGCCCGGAGGCCGTCGAACTGGTCGCCGACGCCGAGACGCCCCGCGATTTCCGCGCGACCGTGGACGTGGTCGAACCGATGGGAAACGAGAACACGGTGTACCTCGCGTTCGACGCGGGCGACGTGTCCGAGACCGCCGGCGCGTCCGCCGACGCCGAGACGTTCGTCGTCACGGTGTCGGGCATGCGCCGGGTTGAGGCCGGACAGCAGGTGGTCGTCCGCATCCCCGAGGACGCGATTCACCTGTTCGACCGCGAGACGGGCGAGGCGTTGCACAACCGCGAACTGGAGACCGCCGAGGCCGCGCCGCCGAACTTCTGACCGGGGCGATTCGGTCTCGACCGGTCGAGAGAATCGAGGACGTGACGGTCCGCGACAGAGACAAATTAGCTCCCCGGGAAGCGGCCGAGACCCCCGATCTGCGCGAGCAAAGGTGCCGAGAGAGCGATTGCCGCCAGAAGGAACGCCACAGTCGTCCGGCGCAGTCGACTGTCGTACGCGTTCAGGCCGTCGGGGTCAGCGACGAGCAGTGGTATCACGTGCGCTAGTAGCCTCACCGGAGTCCTGACGGTCGGTTGGTCGGAGTCCCGGGGCAGTTGCCGGAGTTGCCGGGCCGACCAGACGCTGTACCCGGACAGCGAGACTGCGATACCGACCCACGAAACTGCGAGCGCGGCGACACCAATCGCCAGACTCGCCCCGGGTACCAGCATCACATAAATCATGAATCCGGTCAGCGACAGAAAGAGGAAGCCGACCGAGGCCGCAAAGAGTGCTCCGAACGCCTCTCCGAGCGTTTCGGGGCTCAAAAACATGTCGGAACTGACGTGAACCGCTTCGGACTCCGTCTCCTCATCGGCGGCGGAACGGTCCCCCGACTGCTCTTGATAATCTTGGGTCTTGTGCGGAGGCGAGTGAGAGCGGTCGGAACGGTCGCGGTGCGTCCGTTGAAAATACCATCTCAAGACGATTGCCAGGAGCGCGCTTCCCACCACCATGATTGCTCCAACACGGAGGCCGAGAGCGGGGTCTGGAGCTGGCTGATTGTTCCCTCCGATGATGATGACCACGACCCCGCCGACTTTGATTCCCGTTCCGAACACGCCGAGACGGAAGCTAATCCCCGTCCGGTTCAGGATTTCGTGATACGAAACGTCTGCCCCGGAATTCTCGGCAGTCTCGGCGGCGTTCATGCACAGCAACCACGGGAGGAACAGGAAGGCACCGACGCCGCCGAGCAAGCCAGCAATCGCGCCGTAGAGAGGACTTTCGAGCACTCCGACACCGGCCGCAGTCAGTAGGGTACCGAAGAGTACGCCATAGACAGCGCCGTACGACCAGAGATATAACACGTTGTCCTCCGTTTTAGTGGTGGACACGGAAGATAGTTAATAAATACTGATACGAATGTGTTTCGAATATCTGGCTCGCTTCTCAAATCGTATTAACTAAACAGTGCCGACGAGAACGTCGTCTCATCCCCATGTCACAAGGTCTCTCGCAGTGGTTCGACTCGATGCCCTTCGCACAGCAAATTATCGTCCTCGCGCTCGTCTTGGACCCCCTCGGATTCGGCGCGGGCTACCTCCTCGCGCCCTCGCTCGGCGTCGAACCGCTGATGGGCGGGGTGTACGGTCTCGTCGCGGCCAGCATGCCGCTGTCGCTCCACGTCATGCGAGAAGCGTCGGACGAGTAGCGGGCTACTTCTCCGATTCGGAAAGTAGCGGGCTACTCCTCAGCTTCGGCGTACTCCTCGGGCGTGTAGGTCGTGAGTTCGAGCGCGTGGATATCGGTCGTCATGTGGTCGCCGAGCGCGTCGTACACCAGCTGATGCTGCTGGACGAGTCGTTCGCCCTCGAACGCGGGTGAGACGACGGTCGCCGCGAGGTGGTCCTCGTCGTGCGTTCCGCGCGGGTGGGTGACGGTCGCCTTGGCGTCTTCGAGGTTCTCCTCGATGAGTCGCTTCACGTCGTCGGGGTTCATGAGTCGGCGTAGGCGCGGCCGGGCAAAAGGCGTGTGGGTCTGAGACTGAGAGGTGAATACGCTTCGTACCGAGAGGAATTGCGGTCTCATGGGCATCGGGATAGGTGGCGTCTCGCTGTTCGAACACTTGCTTCTGCGCTTTACGCCGAACGTCGCCGTCGTGTTGTAGAAAGCCCCCACCCGGTCGCTCTGTGTCGAAGACAGCAACAGCATGAACACCTCGAAAGCCCCCGCCCGGTCGCGGTCGCTCAGCGACATATCTCGGCCTCTCCGCACTGCCCGGCCGAGATAGGGGTCGCTGAGACGACCACGTAAACGCGACCGGGCGGCCCCTTTCATTCCCACCCGTTGCCTGTGTCACCGGCCGTTTTCGGTGGTCTGTGTCACCGGCCGTTTCCCGGCGGATTGTGTCACCGAGCGCCCGAACCTCGCCAGTAGGTCGCCGAAATCGCGGACGTTTCGCGGTCGCTACTCCAGATACCCCAAATCCGAGAGGCGCTCGGCCACGTCTTCGTCCTCGGTCGATTCCTGCGTCGCGGGGTCGTACTCGGGGTACGACCGGGGTTCGGGCGCGTCCACCCCGGAGAGCGCGTCGCCGTCCATCAGGTCGGCGGGCGCCAGGCCGAGGGTCGCGAGCACCGTCGGGGCCACGTCGAACAGGTGCGCGCCGGTGAGGTCGGCGTCCGAATCGACGGCGTCTCCGGCGAGCGCGACCACGCCCTCGGGCTTGTGGTTCCACGGTTCGGGGTCGCCGAACTCCTCGCCGACGAGCGCCGACAGCGAGTGCTGGAAGTCGGTCGGCACCGCGAGGAGGTCCACCGCCTCGTCGGCGTAGGGACCGTAGATGTACTCCTCGCGCGCGACGACCTCCTCGAAGACGGGCGTGCCCTCGGGCGTGGTGGCGTTCGACAGCAGAGATATTATCTCGTCGCGCACGCGCTCGTACTCGCCCGCGGGCACGACGCCGTCGGGGTCTCGGCCCTCGAGGTTGAGTCTGACGCCCAGTTCGGACGGCGACCGGAGGTAGGCACGCGACGCCCTGAAATCCACCGCGTCGCTCGCGGCGAACACCGCGCCGACCGGGACGTGCCTGCCGACGAACTCCGCGAGACCGAGGCGTTCGAGGACCGCCTTGCCGCGCTGGTACGTGATGCCGACGCTCGCGGCGGTCGCGGCGAGTCGTTCGAGGAGCGGGCGTCCGGAGTCGCCGTCGTCGTCACCCCCGCGCTCGCCCTCGGTGAGTTGTTCGTCCTTGATTTTGAACCACGAGGGGACGCCCTGCCCGCCGGTCGTGGTCTCGACCACGCCCGCCTCGCGGAGGAACTGATTCACTCGGAACTCGTGGCCCTCGTACTCGCCCATGCCGTGGTCGCTCGCGACGACGACAGTGTCCGGGTCGCACTCCGCGAGAATCTCGCCCACCTGCTCGTCCACCTCGCGGTAGATGGCCCGGACCTTCTCGTGGTCGCCGGGGTAGTCGTGAAACACGGCGTCGGTCTTCTGGAACTGGACGAAGCCGAACTCGGGGTCGAAGCGGTCGGCGAGATACCGGAACGCCCCGCCGCGCATCCGAGCGAGTTCGAGGTAGTCCTCGAATCGGTCGTCGCCCGCGCGCTCGTCGGTCTCGCGCCGGGCGTACACCCGGTAGTCGCCCAGTTCCTCGCGCACGTCGTCGAGGATTCCCTCGGGGTGACACCGCGGGTCTTCGGAGGCCAAGTACCCCGGCACGACAGCGCCGTCGATTTCGGGCGGCGGACTCGTGACCGGCGCGTTCACGACCACGCTCGTCAGGCCCGCGTCGTCGGCGTACTCCCAGAGGGTGCGCTCGCGCACGTCGGTCGCGTTCACGATGTCCCAGTCGTAGCCGTCGAATCGCAGGAAGTCGAAGACGCCGTGTTTGCCGGGGTTCGCGCCGGTGTAGAGCGAGGGCCACGCACTCGCGGTCCACGGCGGGATTTGGGATTCGAGTTCCCCCGTCGCCCCGTCCTCGAACACCGATTCGAGGTGCGGCAGGTCGCCGTCCTCGAACAGGGGTCGGAGTACCGGGAAACACGCGGCGTCGAGTCCGACCAAGAGGGTCTGCATACGTCGAACGACCGGAGGCGGCGGCTTAAAACTGCTTTTCCCGTCTCGCGAGCGCGAATCGATGGCGTCGTCTCGGTACCGTCTCGGCGGCGCTCGGAGCGCCGCCGAGACGAACGATTTACCCGGCGGTCGGGCGTACTCCCGGCCATGCCCCGACCAAAATCGGATTTCGAACAGCTGTACCCCTGCGACTTCTACGAACCCGACGAACTCCTCGAATCCGACCAGATGTACACGGTCTACGAAATCGCCCGACTCCTGCAGGGCGTCGAGACCGACGCCGAGTTGGACGCCGAAACCGAGGACATCCTGCTCGACTGGGCCATCCCGTGGGTGGTGTTCAACGCCGACGACCTCGCTATCGCCGAACCCGAGACCGACGACGAACCGGGCTACTACGGCCTGAAGCCCGACGACGAAGCTGACGACGGCGGAGACGCCGCCAGCGACGAAGCCGACCCCGAATGACTCGGCTCCTCGTCGTCGGTGCCGACCGGGTGGACGCCGGAAAGACGACGTTCTCGACCGGACTCGTCGCCCGGCTCGACGGCGTGGGGTTCAAACCACGCGCTGGCAACGACTTCTGGTTCGACCACGACGACTACCGCCGCGCAATCGGCGACGGGCGACTCTACGGGAAAGACGCCGCGCGACTCGCCGCGGCGAGTCGCGCCGACGTCGCGCCCGAGGACGTGAATCCGATTCACCGCCTCTGGCGACCCTCGCCCGGCCCGGACACCGGTCTCGTCGGACGCACACACCGGGAGTTCGTCCTCGACCGCGTGGCCGACTCGTTCGTAGTGAACGCCCGGGCAGACGTGCCGGACTCCGCGCGAGAGGCGCTCGCGCTCGCCGACGCCGAGCGCGTCGAGACGGTCGCGGAACTCGACGCCGCCACGGAGCGCCACCACCTCCCGGCACTCCGACGGTTCGCCGACCGAATCCACGAGACCGAACTCGCAGTCGTGGAGTCGTACGGCGACGTGGCGCTCCCGATTCGCGGTCTCGAATTCGACGCGGTCGCGGTGGTCGAACCCGGCCGGATGCGAGCCTACGACGGCGACCGCTTCCTGAAGGCGTGCGACGTCGCGGGCGGAACGCCCCGCGACGGCGCGCTGGAGGTCCACGTACCCGACGTGACCGACCTCGCGGAATCACGGGCGTCGGTCTCGCTCGCCGCGCTCGCCTCCGGCGAGCGCGGCGACCCCGAAGCGGTCGCGCAGGCGTACGAGGATGCGTACGACGAACTGCTCGCGGTCGCCGAGGACTGAACCCTACCCCCGACCGGAGACTCAGAAGCCGATGTGGGACGTCGAACTCGGCCCGTCGTCGTCGCCGCTCCCGTCGCCGTCACCGTCCCCGATACCGCCGTCGTGGAGGAATGTATAGGCGTCGTCAGTGAGGTAGACGTTGCCGAGTTCGACCGCGAGTTCGACCGAGACGAGCGTGGTGTCGGCGGCCTCGCCGTTGTCGCAGTAGCCCGAGCAGGCGTCGAACATCGACCCGTGTTTCGGGCAGATGATTCCGCCGTCGCGCATCGCCGCGCCGAACCCGCGGTCGAGTCGCTGGGCTTCGTGGGTACAGCGGTTCACCCACGCCTCTACTTCGTCGCTGTCGCCGCCATCGTCGCACGGAACGACGATTATTTCGTCGGGTTCGCCGTACTCGTCGCGGACCGTGAACAGCCGCGACCCCTCCTCGCGGACGGTCTCGACGGTCGTGAGATGCGTTCGGTCTGACACGCCTGCATCCGGGTTCGCCGAAACAGTGAATCTTTCGACGTTATGGTCGTGAGCTACGACGACGCTTACCCCAGTCGAGCGGCGCGTCCGGCGATTTCGATGTCGTGGTACGGATTCGTCTCGACGCTCGGGCCGTGGCCGGTGTGCATCGTCGAGAGGCTTTCGTCCACCGTCTCGCGGACGCGGTCGATGCTCTCGACCAGTTTCGACCGGTCGCCCTCTTCGAGGTCGGTCCTGCCGAAGCCCCCGTTCTGGAAAACCAAGTCGCCCGCGAACAGCACGCTCGCGCCCGACGAGTAGAAGCAGAGGTGGTCGTTCTTGTGGCCCGGCGTGTGGAGCGCGGTGTAGGCGTCATCGCCGATTCGAACGGTCTCCCCGTCGGCGATGGCGTTGTCCACGCCCGGTTGGTCGGGGTCGAACCCCCACGCCTCGACCCCGAACGCGTCTTTGACGGCGGCGAGATTCCCGACGTGGTCGGGGTGGGTGTGGGTCAGAACCACGGCGTCGAGGTCAGCGTCCTGCTCGCGGACTCGCTCGACTACGTCGAAATTCGACCCGGTATCGACCAGCACGGTTCGGTCGCCCGCCACGAGAAAGGCGTTGCTCGTAAACGCCTGCACGCCGCGCGCGAGGTTGCGTATCATGGTCGCCGGTACGGGTGGGGATGGTTTGGGTGTGTCGCTGACGACTGCGAGATTTTTTCTGAGTCAGAAGGCGTGTAAAGGAGTCTCACCGCAAATACCAAGACGGCGCTTTCGGAATACCACGACAACCGAGGCGTCCCTATGGAAGTCAAACTGCTGAAAGCGACCGAAGACCCCGAGGAGGTCATCTGCACCGGCGCGCGAAACGACTACATGAGCGACTTCGTCGGCGACCAGTCGTTCGAGGAAATCATGGAATCGGTCGAGGGCGACGACATCGAGGAGAAGAAGGCCACGCTCATCGGTCACCTCCTGAGCCACGGCCACTTCGGACCGTTCGAGCACCCGAAAGCCGTGTTTGCGGTCAAGGGAATTAGTCGCTCCTGCATGGCCCAAATCACTCGACATCGGCACGTCAGTTTCGACGTGCAGAGTATGCGCTACGTCTCGTTCGACGACATCGACCCGGACGAGGTTGGCGATGGCGAGATGATTGTGATGCCGCCGTCGATAAACGACCCCGACTGGATTGGCCGAAACCAGAAAGGCGGTGCAGTCGACGAGGAAACCGTCGAAAAACGCCGAGAAGTGTTCAAAGATTCCGTCACCGAATCTGTCGAATCGTATCAGGAACTCCTCGACCTCGGAGTTCCACCAGAGGACGCCCGGTTCGTCCTCCCTATCGGGACGAAAGTCAACATGGTAATGTCGATGAATCCGCGAATGCTAATGCATATCGCGGACATGCGCGCGGCGGCCGACGCCCAGTGGGAGATTCGAGAGATGACCGAAACCGTACTCGACTTCGCCGAGGAATGGTGCCCCCTGACGTTCAAATATTATAACGAAAATATGAGAAACCGGAAGAACCGACTGGCTCCGTAAGCCAGCCGATTTCCGGAACTCATGGACGACGAAACAGAGAGAGAACTCGAACGAAGACGAAAGCGGGCATTCGGTCAGAATTTCGCAGACCAACTGCTCAGCGAAGCGGAGCGCGACTTACTCCAACGAGCGTTTCCGAGGAACGATACGGCGGAGAACGCGCTGTTCGCGGCTCGGAACGACCTCGACGCCCACCGTGAGCGCCTCACAATCCACTCGGAGTGGGAGCCAGACGCACCGTCGGACGATACGGTGATTCGGCGATACCTGAGTTTCGACCGTTTTCGGTCGCTCCTCGAAGAGTCGGGACTGTGGTTTTCCCGAATCGACGGTTTCTCCGACCGGTTCGAAGCGACACTCCCGAAGCCGAATGCGACTTTACGCGATGCGGTGAAACGCTGGTCCGCACGCGATTTCACGGAAACCGACCACAACGAGCGGATGCGGAACCGGCGAGACGACAAGACCTACATCAACTGCTGGCGTCTCGGTAAAGACGAATCCGCAGTCTTCTGGAACGCCTACGTCGGCGACGAGTACGGACTCGCCGTTGAGACGACAGTCGGCGATTTCCGCGCAGCTATCGAAATGGACGTTTCCGACGGGTACGTGGATCTCTATCGGGACTACGTCCGGTCGGAAGGCTCTGAACGGGTCGAACGACAGGAACAGCTCTACGACGAACTTTCGAAGCTTCAGATGGGTGCCGTGGAGTACACCGATTACGACGAGGCTGCGATACCGGGAAGTATGTTCTCGTATTCGCGCTACTTCCACAAGCGAAACGCATTCGAAGACGAGGCCGAATTTCGAGCCGTGTTCGAAGACGATACCGCGCTGACGCCCGAACACGACGGACACGATTCGGTACAACTGCACGGGCTGCTCACCGGAACAGAGATGCACGTTGGGGAACCGGGACAGTACGTTTCGGTCGATGCAGATCGACTTGTGAATCAGATAATCCTCGCACCGGGGAGTCCCGAGTCATTTCGGAAGATTGGTCGAACTACTCTTCAAAGAACATGGAGTAGACGCGCAAGTCTGTAGATCCCGCTTAGACGATGAGCCGAATTAGTCAGTTACTCCTCCGCCAACGCCTCCACGAGCGTCTCTAAACTGTAACTCCGGAGCGGGCGCTCGTCGTCCCGAAGCGCCGAGATGACGAACGTCGAGTTGGTTCGCTCGACGCCGTCGATGGCCTCGAACTCGCTGATGAGGCGCTCGACCGCGTCGCTGTTCGGCAGACGAGCGATGACGATGAAGTCGGTCTCGCCCATCGTGAAGTACGCTTGCGTGACGCCTTCGATAGCGAGGAGTCTGTCGCCGAACTCCTCGTACGGGCCTTCGTAGTCGGCCAGCACCTCCACGAGGACGGTGACGCCGAGACCCGCCTTTTCGAGGTCCACGTCGTAGAGGTCGTTCTCGATGACGCCCTCCTCGCGGAGATTGTTGAGGCGGTAGTGAATCGTCGAGACCGGGATGTCGGTCTCCTCGCTGAGTTTCTCGGGGCTTCCGGTGCCGAGGTCGGCGATGGCCTTCAGGATGGTGACGTCGCGTTCGTCCATTTTCGTGACTATTGGAGTTTGTGGCTAATTAATTACCGGCGTTCGAACTCGATTCGACCCGGTCGTGCGCTCGGGGCGGCCGCGAAGCCGCGGCCGCCCCGAGCGCGGTCGTGACAACGGAGGTAATCAAAAACTGCCGCTAATTCGGGATAGAAATACAACCGAAAACGGATTCGTTGTAGAAAGATTTAACACGGTTTCAGCACTTCAGTTGAAACAGAACCATGATTTCGCCAGAAACCCGGAGTTATCTCTCAGGAACTCCGGTATTATTCGTACTCGTTGCAACGCTCTGGGGCGGGTCGTTCCCCGCAATCGAGGTCGGTCTCCACTACTTCCCGCCGTTGCTGTTCGCGGGGATGCGCTACACGGCGGCCGGTGCGATTATCCTCGGCTACGCGGTCCTCGCGGGCCACCGCTGGCGGCCCGCGGGTCGCGACGAGTGGCTCGCCATCGGCGTGGTCGGCGCGTTCCTCATCGCGGGCCACCACGCGTTCGTCTACCTCGGCGAGCAGTACGTCTCGGGCGCGATTGCGTCCATCATCATCAGCCTCTCGCCGGTCATGACCGCGGCGTTCGCCGCGGTCGTCCTCGACGAGCGACTCACCCCCGTCAAGGTCGCCGGATTCGCGCTCGGTCTCGTCGGCGTGGTCGTCGTCGCCGACATCGACCCGGCGAACGCGCTCTCGGCCAGCGCCGTCGGCGTCGGCCTCGTCCTTCTCGCGACGGCCTGCTTCGCGCTCGGGTCGGTCCTCGTCCGACCACTCCGGACGGACCTCCCCGTGACCGCGCTCCAGGGATGGGCGATGGTCGGCGGGTCGGGCGCGCTGTGGGCGGTCGGCGCGCTCCGCGGGGAGACGGTCGCCGCGGTGAACTGGACCCCGACCGCGGTCGCCACGCTCACCTACCTCACGCTCTTCTCGGGCGTGGTCGCGTTCCTCGTCTACTTCGCGCTCCTCGACCGCGTGGGTCCGACGCAGTTGAACCTCGTGGGCTACCTCGAACCCGTAGTGGCAACCCTCGTCGCGTGGGCGCTCCTCGGCGAGCTAATCGACTCGACGACCGCGCTCGGGTTCGTCGTCATCTTCGTGGGCTTCGCGCTCGTCAAGCGCCGCGCAGTCGGCGAACTCCTCGCAGGCGTCCTGCCGTCTTCGGAGTCCGATGTCGACCGGGACGCCGACGAATCGACCGCGTGGTCGAGCGACGCCGGACCCGCCGACGACTGATTCGAGGGACGACGGATTCGGTCACGGTAGCCGCTGACTTTTTACGGCTGAGGCGACTTCCAATCCCTATGCATCTCTCGAAGGAGGAACGCGAGCGCATCGCGCGGTTCGTGGACACGCCCCGCTACGAGCGCACGCCCGACCAACTCCGTCCCGAAGAAGACGAGGAGTAGCTACTCCGCGACCGCGAACTCGCCGTCCCGCTTTTCGACTAACTCCCGCTCGCGGAGCGTCCGCAGAATGCTGTACAGCGCGATTTTTTGGAGGCCGAGGTCGGCCTGCAGGTCGTCTATCGATGCCGCGGCGGTCTGGAGCGAGAGGTACACCAGTTTCGCGCGCGGGGATTCGAGCTCGCTCGGCAACGGTCGATGTCGTGTCGTCGGTCGTTGAACGCTCATCTGGATATTCGAACCCAGAACTTCGACAATAATAAACTCTGTCTACAACGATTGTCGAAATTCTTCGGTCGGCTCACGGTAACACCCAACTCGGTCGGCCTCGAAGGGAGACTATGGCAGACGACCCACTCGGCGGACAGGCGGCGCTTGTGACGGGCGCGAGTTCGGGCATCGGCGAGGCGACCGCACACGCGCTGGCGCGCGACGGTGCGCGGGTCGCCCTCGCGGCCCGCCGCGAGAAGGCGCTGAACGACGTGGCGAAGAAAATCGAGAGCGAATGGGGCGCCGAGACGCTGGTCGTGCCGACCAACGTCCGAGACGAGGACTCAGTGACCGAGATGGTCGAGACGACCGTCTCGGAGTTCGGCGGTCTCGACTGTCTGGTCAACAACGCGGGACTCGCTCGGGGCGAGTCGGTCGAGAAGATGGGGACCGGTCAGTATCGGACGATGATGGAGACCAACGTTGACGGCGTGTTCTTCGCCACCAGAGAAGCGATTCCGCACCTCCGCGAGAGCGAGGGGCATCTGATTTTCGTCGGAAGCTTCGCGGGGCAGTACCCCCGGCCATTCAACCCCATTTACGCCGCGTCGAAGTGGTGGGTTCGTGGGTTCGCCCACAGCGTCGAGGGTAACGTCGGCCCGGACGGCGTGGCGGTCACGGTCGTGAACCCCTCCGAAGTCCGAACCGAGTTCGGGTCGGCCTACGGCGAGTCGTTCCACGAGCGCTTCGAGGAAGGTGAAGTCACCGAACCCGAGGAGGTCGCCGACGCCATCGCGTTCGCCGCGACTCGGGATGGCTCGACCGTGAGCGAACTCGACATCTACCGTCGGGACAAGTTCGGCGGATTCTGAATCGCACCGAGGCGAACTCCTTTACACCGAGACGAACTCCTCGCCCGAGAGCGACTCCGGTACGTCGAGTCGGTAGGTCGTCGTCGCGCCCGCCGCGGTCGTAATTACGAGTTCGACGTCCGACCCCGGTTCGAGGGGTTGGGCGTCGGGCGGCGCAGTGCCGCCGTCGCTCCCGCTCTCGATTTGGCTCGCGTTCAGGTAGATTCGGACTCGCTGAGACCGGTCGTTCAAAACGGCGTGGTCGTCGCCGTTGATGTCGTACGTGTTGAACGTTCGGTGCGAATCGTCACCGTCGTCGTCGCTCGGTTCGGGTTCGAGACCGGACACCGAGAACGCGCCCGAGTCGGTCCCCCCGGCGGTCGGGACGTGGTCGTCGGTCGAACCGTGGACGAGCGTGGTGGCTCGGTTCGGACCGCGCCACTCGACCGTCGCCCGCGAGAGGTTCACGGATTCTGCCCCCGGCGCGAGCATCACCGTCACCGCAATCTCGTCAACCGTCTCGTTTTCCACCAAGTCGCCGCCGCGCTTCGTCCGAGCGTCGTTCTTCTCGGGCGTGACGCGACCGAGCGCGCTCGCGACGACGACCCTGTCGGTCACCTGCTGACTGCTCTCGTAGCCCACCTGTTCGGCGGTCGAACTCAGCTCTCCGGCCGTGTTCAAGAGGACCCCCGCTCCAATCGCGGCGACCAGTACCATCGCGATGAACACGATGAGCGTGCCGATGCCGACTTGCCCGCGTTCGAACTGTGACCGTTCACGTGTCCCCGATTCCCACATACGACTACTCTCGATGTGGATATATCGGATATAAGATACTTAAATGTTTTTGTACCGTCAGTATCGTATCGCTTCAGAAACCTTCTCGATGGGGTGGGGCGGCTCGTCCGCGCTCGCCTCCGAATCTCCGAGCTGAGTTCGACAAGACGCGCCGGGCGCGACCACGGTGTCGCCGTCGCTGTCCGCGACCTGCTCGAACAGAATCTCACCGATAGCCCGACTCATCGAGTAGTGTTCGGCCTCGTAGCCGAAGCTTCCGGCCATGCCACAACACCCCGAGTCGAGCGCGTTCACCTCGTAGCCCACCTCCCGGAGGACCGCGGCGGCGTGGTGGTCCTTCTTGGTCGCCTTCTGGTGGCAGTGGCCGTGGTAGGTCAGCGTCTCCTCGGGCGCGTCGAATTCGACGTCGAACTCGAAGGTGTCGAGGTACTCCAGCGCACCGTAGGTGTTCGCCGCCACGCGCTCGGCGCTCCGGTGGTGGTCGGTCTTGGAATCGCTCGCCCCCAACAGGTCGAGGTAGTCCGACTGGACCATCACGGCGTCGGAGGGTTCGACCACCACGACGTCCCACCCGTCCCGAACTCGGGGGTCGAGCGCCGCGACGTTCGACGCGGCGCGCGAACGCGCCGCGTCGAGAAAGCCCTTCGAGAACGCGGGCCGTCCCGAATCGGTCACATCCTCGGGGATGCGGACGTGGACGCCCGCGGCTTCGAGGACTCTGACCGCGGCTTTTCCGGCTTGTGGGTGATTGTAGTTCGTGTAGGTGTCCGGAAAGAGCAGGACCTTTCGAGTCGCGTCGGACTCGGTCACTCGGGGGCCACCCCGGTCCTCGAACCAAGCGGTCAGGCTCTCGCGGTGGAAGGTGGGAAGGCTTCGCTCGCTGGCGATGCCGACCGTCTTCTCCATCACGAATCGCGCGCCCGGCACCTTGCTCGCCCAGTTGGAGACGGGCGCGAGTTTGCTCCCCATCTTCGAGAGCGTCTCGACGTTGGCGAACGCGCGCTCCCGAAAGCTCGCGCCGTGTTGCTGGTGGTGTTCGTGTTCGATTTCGGCCTTGAGCTTGGCCATATCGACCTCCGAGGGGCAGTCGCGGGCACATCCCTTACAGCCGATGCAGAGGTCCATCACCTCGGCCATGAACTCGGTGTCGAACTGCTCGCCCGTCTCCGCGGGCTTCGCCCGCTCCGAGGAGGCGGCGTGCGCCGCCTCCCACTCCCCCGACATGGCCTGCCGAAGCAGATTCGCCCGGCCTCTGGTCGCGGTGCTCTCCTCGTCGGCCGCCCGGTAGGTCGGACACATCACGCCGCCCGTGGTGTCTTGCTGGCCGCGACACCCGCCACAGCCGTGACAGAGTTCGACCATTCCCTGAAAGCCGTTCTCGTTGTCCCAGTTCAGCGCCGGGTCGAATTCCGCCGAGAACTCGTAGTCCGGGTCGAATCGCAGATTCTCGGTCATATCCACGTCGCCACAGACTTGCCCGGGGTTCAGGAGCCAGTCGGGGTCGAACGCGGTCTTGAGGTCGCGGAAGACGCCCCAGACGTGGTCGCCGTACAGTTTGCGATTCCACTGGGTCCGGGCGCGGCCGTCGCCGTGTTCGCCCGACACCGACCCGCCGTACTCGACCACCAAATCGGTCACGGCGTCCGCGATGGCCTCCATCTGGTTCACGCCCGCCGGACTCTTGGTGTCCACGAGCGGCCGAACGTGGAGACACCCCGGTCCGGCGTGGGCGTAAAAGCTGGCGTAGGTGTCGTTTTCCTCCAGTACCGCCCGAAAGTCCGCGACGTACTCCGCGAGGTTCTCGGGCGGAACCGCGGCGTCCTCGATAAAGGAGATGTGCTTGGCGTCGGAGGTACGCGAGAGCAGAATGGGAAGCCCGGACTTCCGGAGCTTCCAGAACCGGGCGCGCTCGTCGTCGTCGTGGGCCTCCATCGCGGCGAACGCGCGGTCGCCTTCTCGGTCCGCGAGAAGGTCAGAGACCTTCTCGCGGCCCTCCTCGTCGCTATCGGCGTAGAACTCCACGAGCAGGACCGAGTCGGTCCCGTCCGGAAGCATCCCGACCACGTCGGCGAACTCTTCGGTGTCGCGCGCCAACTCCACCAGCACGTCGTCGAGCACCTCGACCGCGGCGGGGTCGTGGTCGAGAATCGGGGCCACGTCGTCCATCGCGTCGAGCAGGTCGCCGTAGGCCAGCAGCGCCATCGACTTGGTCTCGGGAATCGGTTCCAGACCGACCTCCGCCTCGGTCACGATTGCGAGGGTGCCCTCGCTCCCCGCGAGCAGGCGCGCGAGGTTGACGGTACCCGATTCGGCTTCGGTGACGAGCCTATCGAGATTGTAGCCCGAGACGTTCCGCTTGAGTTGGGGGTACGCCTCGTCGATTGCCCCGCGCTCGTCGTCGAGAATTCGGACGACCTCGGCGTAAATACGGGCTTCGAGACCGCCCTCGGAGTCGGCCTCCTCGCGAAGTTCCTCGATTTCCATCTCGCCGAAGGTGGTCACGGTGCCGTCCGCGAGGACGACCTCACACTCCTCGACGTAGGCGTCGGTCTTGCCGTACTTCAGCGAGTGTGCGCCCGTCGAATTGTTGCCGATTGCGCCGCCGAGCGCGCTCCGGTCGCCCGCCGCCGGGTCGGGCGCGAATTTGAGACCGTGGGGTTCGAGTTCGGCGTTGAGTTCCGCGAGGACCGCCCCGGACTGCGCTCGCGCGCGAGCGCAGTCCGGGTCGATGCTGACGATGTTGCCCATGTGAGCCGTGAAATCGAGGACGACGGCTTCGTTGACGGCTTGGCCCGCGAGACTCGTGCCGCCGCCCCGGGGAAGCACCGAAATCTCGCGGTCGGCGCAGTACGCCATCACCGCCGACACGTCCTCGGTCGAGGCTGGAAGCACGACGCCGATAGGGGTCACCTCGTAGGCGCTGGCGTCGGTCGCGTAGAGTTCTCGGGAGTAGCTGTCGAACCGAACCTCGCCGTCCACGAGACGCTGGAGGTCGGAGACGAGTCCCGGTCGCGGCGTCTCGTCGGACTGATAGTCGTAATCGGCGCGCGCGTCCTGCTCGGGGTCGCCCGCGTCACGGGTAGCCATACCGCGGGATAGGGACGGGAGGCCGAAAAGGAGTCGGTTCGGGGAAATTTCGGGACGGCGGTCGCGACGGGCGGGCGAACGCCGAGTATCCGAACGGGCGCCTCCGACTCACGCCTCCGGAGCGCGAGGGGGCACCTCGGTCGGGGTCGAGTGAACCGGAATCGAGAAGTCGCCGCGCTCCGAGTCGGAGCCTATGAACGTCGAACTCTGGGGTCACGCGGTCGGAATCGACGAGTCGCGAATCGACGCGCCCGAAGCCGAAATCCGCGAGCAGGTTGCGGCCTACGTCGCGGGCGAGCGACGAACGTTCGACCTTCCGGTCGCGGTCCCCGACGACTTCGGGGGGAGCGTGATGGACGCGATGGCGTCGATACCGTACGGCGAGACTCGGACCTACGGAGACCTCGCCGACGAACTCGACACCGCGGCGGTCGCGGTCGGGCAGGCCTGCGGCGCGAACCCGGTTCCGATAGTCGTGCCGTGCCACCGGGTGGTCGGTGCCGACTCGCTCGGCGGCTACTCGGCGTCGGGCGGTCTCGAACTCAAAGAGCGACTGCTCGCGCTCGAAGGGAGCGTCGAACGGGACGCTACTCTGGAACGATTCGTTCGACCCACCCGGTGACGCCCGATTCGAGTTTCACCTTGGCTCCCTTCGGACTCTCGTCTTCGAAGACGGTCCGAATCTCGCCGCGAATCGGAGCGTCGTTGTCAGCGTTCGACTGCTCGATTTCGACGGTCATCCCTCGCCGAAGGCTCTCGCGGTCCGGGCGCTCTCCCGACATACTCGGTCCTGCGACGGATTCGGCCAAGAACGTGTCGGCCCGGGTGGTCGGGCGACTCGTCAGCGAACGGCCACAAAAGCTATGCAGATACTGCCGAATGGCCGAAACGCGGTTCCACCGCGAGACTGGTCCGAGTCGTCGCCGTTCCGAATCGCGCCGCCTGCGGTCCCCCCACTCGAACGCGCCCGCCACCGGGGCGCACGCGGTGTCATCGAGTTTCCATTCCTCCACTTCGTTCCGGCTCGCTGACGGCTTCGGTCCTCCCGAGTCCTCGCTGGGACCGGTCACTCGAACTTCTCGAACGGCTGTTCACAGTCGTTGCAGTAGTGCATCGACCGGCAGAGCGACGGTCCCTTCGGGTGTTCGCGCTCGGTGTCGGTGGATTCGCAGTACGGGCACTCCACGCCACTGTCCTCGCCGGTCGTGTCCACGCTGGGGTCGAGTCGTCTCATGATTACACGCTCAGTCCGAACTCACGGAGGTCGTCCTTTCCGGTCTCGGTGACCATCTCGATGGACCACTCAGGGGTCCAGACGAGTCGGAGATTCGCCGATTCGACGCCTTCGACGCCCGCAACCGCGGCCTCGATTTCGTCGGTCAGCATATCGCGCGCCGGGCAGCCGGTGTACGTCAGGGTCATCTCCACGTCGGCGCGGCCGTCTGAGTCCACTTCGGCACCGTAAATCAGTCCGAGGTCCACGACCGAGACCGGCATCTCGGGGTCCTCCACGTCGTAGAGGGCGTCCCAGATTCGGGCCTCAACGCCTTCCGCGCCCTCGCCGGTCGCGGGTAGGTCGTCCGGATTCTTCCCGCCCGGCGAGTAGTCGGTGTACGCGCAGGCCGACGCTGACGCGGCGAAGTCGTCGGACTTCGCCGCGTCACCCTCGCACGACTCCGGATTCTCGGGGTCGAAGTCCGGGTCGTACTCGGTCGCGTCGAATCCCGACGCCGCGGCGTCGGGATTCGACGGGTCGCTGTCGGCGGGGTCGCCGTTCTCGGCGTCCCCGCCGACGGGAACGTCGCTACTCATCGGTCTCGTCCGGGTCGGGCATTATCTTGTGGGCTTCGGTCCGGCCGAGTTCGCGGTAGGTGTGGGTCATCTCGTCGTGAAGGTCGCGCCAGTCGTCGGTGTGGTCGCCGTCCCTGCCGACCTGCTCGGGCAGGAACGATTTGGGGTCCTCGCGGATTCCCTCGGGCGTGTCGAGGCCGAGCGACCGGCAGAACGGAAGCGCGATGTCGAACCACTGCTCGCGCATCGAATCGAGCGACTCGGTTCGAATTCCGAGGTCGTCGATGCGAGCGTCGATTTCGTCGCCCTCGAACAGCGTCAGCGCGTACGGAAGGAGGCGGTCGATGGCCTCTTGCAGTCGGGCGCGGCCCTCCTCGTCGTCGGCCAGTCGTTCCAGCCAGTTCTGGGCGTGTTCTTGGTGGTACTCCTCCTCGCTCCGGACCTTCCCCACGCGGTCGGCGATTCGGGGGTACGACGTTCCGGCGAGCGCCTCCAGTCGGACGTCCTCGGCCACGTCGTAAAGGTACGACCGGACGATGGCGTCGGCCCAGTCGCCTTCCTCGAACGGGAGTTCCACCAGCGTCGAGTGGCGGAAGTCGGCGGGGTCGCGCTCGTAGATGAGGTCGGCTTCGTCCGCACCGAAGTCCTGCAGGAGGTCGTACCAGAGCCGAGCGTGGCCGAACTCGTCCTGGGCGATGTTCGCCAGCGCGAGGTCGGATTCGAGGGTGGGCGCGCGGACCTGCCACTCGGTGTATCGCTCGCCGAGCACGAGTTCGTCGTCGGCGAGTCGGTAGAGCAGGGTCTCGACCGCTTCGCGCTCCTCGTCGCTCAGGTCGTCGGGCGTACCGAGTCCGGCCTGTTCGACCGCCATCAGTCGTCACCTCGCTGGGCCTGCTTCTGTCGGTCGGCCGCCTCCTGCTCGCTCTCGGAGTCGGCGATTTCCTGAGCGAACGCGGCGTCCAAGTCCTTGTACCCCATCACCCACCGGTAGGACTTGTCGGTGGTGCCGCCGAACGCGGCGTCGTCGGTGTCCACCTCGCCGATTTCCTCTTTCGGGACGACCCAGAGGCTGTTGGTCGGCTTCCGGCGACCGTGCTGAATCTGGGCGAACAGTTTCGCCATCTCTCGGTCAGGCGCGTGGACGTTCCCGCAGTGGGTGTGATACTTGCCGGCTTCCTCCTGTCTGAACACTTCCCAAATCATGGTTAGTCTGCCGCCTGCGGGGTCGTCGCCCCGCCCTTGCTCTCCCAGTCGTCCAAACTGTTCCGGACCCACTCGACCGCGTCTTGGGCCGCCGCGCGGGTGTTAATCTGACCCTTTCCGGGCTCGTACTCGTTCTTCGCGACGGTGAAGAACTCGTCCCAGTCGAGGTCTTCCTCGACGACCTCGTAGGTGCCGTCGTCGTTGTCCCGAATCCGCGGCGTGTCGGGGAGTTCGAGACCGTACTTCCGGGCCTTCGGGATGTAGGCGTTGAGGAAGGCGTTGCGGAGTTCGTCGTTCGTCATCGTCTTCAGCCCCACGTCCGCCGAGAAGTCGTGGTGGGTGGACTTCTCGTTAGTCGGCCCGAAGAACTGGATGATGCGGGGCCACCACGTCTCGAAGGCGTCCTGCAGCATCTCCTGTTCTTTCTTCGACCCGGTCGCCAGTTCGCGCATGATGTCCTCGCCGTGTTTGACGTGGAACCCCTCCTCGAAGCACACCTTGTCCATCGCGTGGGCGTAGGGTTCCCAGCTCGTGCGCTTCAACGTCGCTTGGCGGCGCATCGCCGCGCCGTCCACGAAGAACGCAATCATCGGCACCTCGGCCCAGTTCTCCATCGGGTAGTGGAAGCAGTTGAGGAACTTCCCCTCGCCCGCCGCGAGTTCGTCGAGCATCTGGTCGCGAGATTTGACGCCGAGTGATTCCGCAGCGCGATACAGCAGTTGGCCGTGGCCGATTTCGTCTTGGACCTTCGCCGAGAACGCCAGCTTTCGGTCGAGGCTCGGAGCCTGCCGGATGAACGGCTTTTCGAGGTACGCCCCCATTATCTCGCTGTTCGCGTGGAACTGAATCATCCGCGTGGCGGCCTTCCGGTAGTCCTCCGGAAGGTCGTCCTTCGGACTAAATTCGCGCGGTCCGGCGCGCTCTTTGACCTGCTCGATATCCATGCGAGAATCTTCGCGCTCGCCCGACATACCGATTCACCCGCCCATAGACTGCTTTTAAATACTTCCCGCGCGAACGACCGTTATGAATTCGAAGCGGAACTCCACCTCGAACCTCCTGCGCTCGGTTCGACAGACGCCGGGGGGTGGGAATGAAAGGGGCCGCCCGGTCGCGGGCCGCAGGCCCATGGTCGTCTCAGCGACCCCTATCGCCGCGCGGGCCGTGCGGAGAGCGCGGCGATATGTCGGTGAGCGACCGCGACCGGGCGGGGGCTTTCGAGGTCTTCTCATTCGCGTACCCACTGCCGAAGCCTCTAGCGAAAACACCCCCAGTGATATCCCGAATCCATGATAGACGAGTGTCTCGTCGTGGAGTTCAGCGTCACGGGCGACGACTGCCCGCTCGCCGAAGCCACCCGCGAAACGAAAACCACTATCGACGCCCGGCCCCCGCAACTCCGGCGCGACGATTACGCACTTCTCCGATTTAGCGCGGGTGAGCGAGCCACTGGTCTCGCCGAAGCGCTCGACAGCGACGACCGGATTCGGTATCTCCACGTCTCGACCACCGACAGCAGGACGAATTTCCGATGCCTATCCAAGCACCCCTGCGTCGTCCACGCGTTGACCGACGAGGGATTCATGGCCGAGAGTCTGCAGTATCGGGAGGGCGTCGAGCGATACACCGGTGCGGTCGTCGGTCACGACGTGCTACAGGGCGTCCTCGAAGCCGCGGCCGAGACCGTGGGCGTCTCGCTGGAGCGCGTCTCACCGCTTCGGGGCGAGGACGACGAGGCGGTCGCTCAGCGATGGGACCTCACGCCCGCACAGGAGGCGGCCCTGCGAACCGCGCTCGGGAGGGGCTACTTTTCGGTGCCGCGCGGAGCGACCGCGAGCGAGGTCGCTGCGGAGTTGGATATCAGCAAATCGGCGTTTCTGGAGCGTCTGCGGCGTGGGCAAGCCGCGCTGTTCGGGCAGGTGTTCGGGTGAGCGGGTCGCTACGACGTATCGCGTTCCGGGCCGACATCGCAGTCCGTCCCGACATCCAGGCCTTGGAGGTCCGGAAACGCCACCCGCGCCAAGATGCCGACGACCGCGCCGACGAACACGAGCAGCGCGAGGAAGTCGCCGCCACCGACGGCAACGACCACTCCTGCGAGCAGAAAGGCGACGACCGCGAGCAGTGCAATTATCGCGTCGAGTCGCTTTCGGAGAGCTTCGTTCATACGTGACCCGAGAGAAGCAACGGGAAAGTAGATTGTGGCCGCCTCTCGATTTCTCGCCGCCGAACCGCATTGAATTTGTAGCTCGGCCGAAACGAACACCGCATGGCCGACCCCGAAATCGCTCGCAGACTCCGATACATCCATCAGACGCTCGAACTAATCGCGCTCCTGCTCGCGGTACTCCTCGTCCAGCAGGGCGGAATCGGCGTCATCGTCGGCGTCGGTGCGGCGGTCGTGCTGGTGGTGAACGCCGTCTCGCGGTTGCTCGGGTGGACCGGCGGGAAATCGACCGTCGAGTGAGCCGCAGACGCAGCTGACGGTCAGAGACGCATCTCGCGGGCCGCGGCACTTACTGACGTCGAGCGCGTACGATTCGAGCATGCAGAAGACCGAACTCGTCTACCTCCACTCGCTGTTTCGACTTTTGAAACGGCACCTCGAACGCGAGGGAGCCATCGACGGCGCGTTCGAGGAGTACGAATCGCTCGGCGTCCGACCGGCCCACGCCCACAAACCGAAAGCCCGCCACAGAGAGGCGGTGCTCCTGCTCGCGTCGGGCATCGCGGATGAACTCGCCGTGAACTCGGAATACGCCGATGACGGCCAGTTGGACGCCGTTCCCGCGAACGGATAGCGTCGTCACGACCGAGCGGCCTCGTCGCCGCGTTCGCGGCGACGAGGCCGCCCCGTTCGGTGCTGAGGCTATCCCGTTTTGTACACTCCGCGCGCGTCCGCGACCGTCGTGCCGTCCTCCGAAACGACCTCGACATCCACGACGCCCACGTCGCTTCCGCATCGCACTACCTCGGCCTCCGCCCGCAGGTCGCCGGTCCCGGCTTCGAGGTAGTCGATTCGCATGTCGATGGTGGGCACCGGCTGGTCCACTACCGAGACGAGCGCCGCGCCGCCCACCGTGTCGGCGAGGGTGAATGTGACCCCGCCGTGGGCCATCATCCGGTCGGCGTTCCACGAGAGTTCCTCGCGCATCTCGACCCGGCCCTCGGCGTGGCCGTCGTCGGCCTCGGTCACCTCGACGCCGAGCAGGTCGGCGAACGGCATCTCCTCGAAGAAGCGTTCGATGTCCATACGGGCGATTTGGCCGACCGGGCAATAAAAAGACACGTCTTCGGTTTCGCCCGTTCAGGGTCCGTGCGACACGACTCCGTCGACAGCGGGAGTCGGAGACGGGCGAACCGACAGTGTCGGCCATTCGACGCGCGATAGTCACTCGATTCGCGACGGTCACTCGACGCTGAAGTTGACGCGGGCGCGACCGCCGAGTATCTCCTCGACGACCGCTCGCTCGCCGTCGATGGTCACGAAGTCACCGGGGTCCGGAGAGTCCGCGTCGATGTCCGCGACCGAGCAGGTGTCCACGTCGGCGTCGTCGCCGCCGACCACTCCGAAGTTGACGCGGGCACGGCCGCCGAGTATCTCCTCGATTATCGCCGTCTTGCCGTCGATTTCGACGTAGTCGCCTCGGTCGGGGTCGTCTCGTTTGAAGCGCGTGACCGAGTAGGTCTCGGTCGCGTCTGGCTTTCGAGTCATCTCGTCTGGCGCGTCTGCGTCCGGACACTTAATTTCACCCGACGCGTCTCGACGCCGGTCGGTCGCGGACAGTGGGTATCCTTATCCCGGTCGCCCGAAACCATCCATCCATGAACGTCACCGACGACGACGGGATTCGAACCGTCACCTTCGACCGCCCCGAGGTCATGAACGCCTTCACCACCGACACGGCCGAGGAACTCGCCGAGGTACTCGCCGACGCGGACCCCGCGGAACTCGACGCTATCGTCCTCACGGGCGAGGGCGAGGCGTTCAGCGCGGGCGGCGACGTTCAGTCGATGGCCGCGCGCGAGGAGACGCCCGAGGAAGCCTACGAACGCATCGGCGAGACGTTCGGGCGCGTGGTCGAGGAAGCCCTCTCGGCACGGGTCCCAATCGTCGCGAAGGTGAACGGCGACGCCGTGGGCGCGGGTCTCGCCATCGCGGCCGTTTCGGACTTCGCCTACGCCGTCGAGTCCGCGACGTTCAGTTGCGCGTTCGTCCGCGTGGGGCTGATCCCCGACACGGGCGGGACCTTCCTCCTGCCGCGACTTGTCGGGCTTCGAACCGCGAAGCGACTCGCCTTTACCGGGGAGTTCTTCTCGGCCGGTGAGGCGGCCGAGCTGGGACTCATCAACGAGGCTGTGCCCGACGACGAACTCGACTCTGCGGTCGCGGACCTGCTCGATACGCTTCGAAAGCGCCCGACGAAGACCATCGGATTGGCGAAGCGCGCCATCCACGAGAATCTGGGTAACGGGTGGCAAGAAGCGATGGACTACGAGAATCTGACTCAGTCGCTGGCGTACGCCACGCCCGAACACGAAGAGGGCGTGGCGGCGTTTCTGGAGGGGCGGGACCCCGAGTTCGAGTGAGTAGTCGGGACTCCGAATTCGAGTGACTACCGACAGTTACGAGAACATCCTGCGAAACGCCGCGTCGGGAAGCGCCTTTAGCACCCACGCCGCGAGTCGCCACCGCCGCGGGACGTAGGCCCGGCGCGCCTCGCGCTCGATTGCCCGCCGAATGGCTCGGGCCGCCGTCTTGGCCGAGACCTCCCAGAACCGACTCCCGCCGGTCGCCATCTCGGTATCGACGTAGCCCGGTCGAACGTCGGTCACGGCGATGTCGGCGTCTCGGCTCCCGGCGCGGTACCGGAGGCCGTCGAGATAGTTCGAGACCCACGCCTTCGACGCGCTGTACCCCGGCACCGCGGCGTTGCCGAACAGCCCCGCCACCGAGGAAATCCCGACGAGGTGCCCCCCGTCGCGGGCCTCGAAGTGGTCGAGCGCGACGTTTGCCGCCGCGGCGAACCCCCGGACGTTCACGTCGATGGTTCGGCGTTCGACCTCCCAGTCGAGGTCCCAGTTCGTCTCGCCGACGCCCGCGGCGAGGACGACGAGTTCGACTTCGCCCATCGCACCGAAGAGCCTCCGGAGCCGACCCATCGCTTCGTCGGGTTCCGACACGTCGATTCTGGCGACGTAGGCCTTCGTGGGAAGGGCTTCGCCGAGCGATTCGAGACGGTCGAGTCGCCGGGCCGCGAGTCCGACCTCGTACCCATCGGCGGCGAGTTCGCGGGCGAGTGCCGCGCCGATGCCAGACGATGCGCCCACGATTACCGCGCGCTTTGCGTTCGCTGGCATGGCCGATTAGAGACTGAGGAACTCCTCGGCGTTCTCCCACAGAATCTTGCGCTGGACTTCCTCGGAGAAGTCGAGTTCGGCGAACTGGTCGAGCCACTCGCCCGGCGAAATCATCGGGTAGTCGGTGCCGAACATCACCTTGTCCTTGAGAAGGGTCTTCGCGTAATGAAGCACCTGCTCGTCGATGTACCGCGGGAGCCACCCCGAGAGGTCCATGTAGACGTTGCCCTTCTGCTGGCAGATGGCCAACTGCTCGCGCTCCCACGGGAACGCAGGATGGGCGATGAGAATCTGGAGGTCGGGATGCTCGGCCGCCACGTCGTCAATCAGCATCGGATTTCCGTGCTTGATTTTGAGGCCTCGCCCGCCGGGTGCGCCCGCACCGAGCGTGGAGTTGCCGCCGTGGAACACGACCGGGACGCCCAACTCCTCGATAGTCGCCCAGAGGTCGTCGTGTTCGGGGTCGCTCGGGTCGAAGCCCTGCGCGATTTGCTGGAATTTGAACCCCGAGAGGTCGAGGTCCCTGACGGCGCGCTCGGCCTCCTGTACGCAGTCGTCTTTCAGCGGGTCCACGCTCGCGAATCCGACGAAGAAGTCGTCGTACTCGTCGCGAATCTCGGCCACGTAGTCGTTCGGAACCGGAGGGTTGCCGGTGTTGGTCTCGGCGTCCCACCCGAGCAGGACCGCCCGCCCGATTCCGGCCTCGTGGTACTCCTCGATGAGGTTCTCGTAGGTGTCGGTCTCCATCTCCGCGCCGAACTTCTTGGCGGCGTCTTCCATCATCTGTCCACCCGCGGTGTGGAGGAACTCCTCGGTGGGTTGGTGGCAGTGGGTGTCGATGATGGGGTGGGCCTCGTCGTGGTCGGTTACTACGTCGAGTGTCATAGGTGAAACTATGCCCCCGAGCATCAAAAACGTTCGAATCATTCGTTCTCGACGGCGACCGCCCGAATCGGTCAGAACAGCGCGAGCATCTCGGGAATCAGGTCCTGAACCAAATTTTTCATCAGAACGGCGAGAAAGAGCGTGATGAGCCCAAAGAGCAGTGAGTAGCCGAGGTGTCCGAAGACGGCCCCGTTCCGCTTCTCGGTCAGGATTCGAAAGAGGAGTCCGCCGTTCGTCACGCGTCGTTCACCCGACTCGTCCGTCTCCAGTTGCCCGATTACGTACACCTCGTCGCCGGGCGAAACGTGGCGCTCCTCGAATCGCTGGGCCACGTCGCTGGTCACCGTTCCACCGTCGCTTTCGACGTTTCCGGTACTCGCGGGTGCGCCGACCGCCGCGGCGTTCTGCTCGCGGTCGTCACCGTCGAACCCGTCGAGTTCGTTTACGACTCGCGCGACCGCCTGCTCTTCGCTCGCGGGGGAAAACACGTTCTCGATTCGATTGGGAACGACCTCTCCGGCGTCGAATTCGGTCGACGTGCTTCGGTGGACCTCCTCCAGTGCTTCCTCTTCGAGTTCGTCGGTCGGGTCGACGAGTACCGTTCCCGTCTCGTCTTCGACGCGAAAGGGTACCATCCGGTCGATTCGGTACGTTTCATCCCAACTGCCGAGCGCTCCGGTGACTCCCTCCTTGACCGAGCGCGTGACGGAGGATACCACGGTCGACTCGTCGGTGACGGCCGGGTCGATAGTCGCGTCGGCTTCGGTGACTGTCCCACGAATCTTCGTAAGGCCGCCATCGGCCGTCTCGATTTCCGTGACCGACTTGAGGGCAGCGCGAACCTCATTTCCGTAGAAGATGGCGCTGGTCAGCGTCAGCATTCCGATGTAGGCGACGACGAGTCCGAGACCGATACCGAGAACGACTGTTACAAGTCCCATAGCCGAGACCTCTCTCCCCGGATATATTTGTATTATTACCAATATCAAAAATGATAACGAAATCGGCGGAGAGGGATTCGTTGTCTCAGTCCTCCTTCTTAATCAGGAACTTCATGTCGCCTTCAAAAACGACCGTGTCCTCCTGGTTCGTCATCGTGGTGTCGATAACCACGAGTCCGGCGTCGTCCCGACTGCTGAGTTCTTTCGTCTCGACGACCTCCATGTCGAGCGAAATCGTGTCGTCCATGTAGACGGGGTTCGGGATGTCCATGTAGTTCATCCCGAGGAACGCGAGGACGGTGCGCTCGAGGAAACCACACCGGTAGACGAACCCGGTGGCGAGAGTGAACGTCATCGGGCCGTGGGCGACGCGCTCGCCGAAGTATTCCTCCTCGGCGTACTCCTTGTTGGTGTGGAGTTCGGTCCAGTCGCCCGCGAACGCGGAGTGCTGGACGAAGTCGTACTCGGTCACGGTGCGGCCGACGCTCTCGAACGTCTGGCCTTCCTCGAAATCTTCGAAGTGGTGGGGGGTGTAGCTGTACGGCATGTCTCTCCGTTCCACCAGGCGGAATAAAATTCTATGGTCTCGGTCGCGGACGCGACCCCCGACGCCGTTCGTGGCTCTTCCTACTCAATGAGCAATACTTAGGGGCGTGGCGAGTGTTGATTCGGACGCATGTCGAAGAACGTCATCACCATCTCAGAGGAGGGGTACTCGGCGACGAACGAGATTCGGGACTTCGAGGTAGACATCGACGCGACCGGCGAGGAAGCGCCCGATACGCTCGAAAGTCTGCTCGCGGCGTACGGGTCGTGCTACGTCCCCGCGCTCCGCGTCGGCGGCGAGCAGCGCGACGTGGGCGACCTCGGCCGCATCGAAATCGACGTGGAGGGAGACCTCAACGACGACGACAAACTCGATGCGGTCTCCTTTACGGTCAAAACCGAGGCCGAGATGGACGACGAACAGGCCGAGAAGGTCGTCGAGCGCGCCGACCAACTCTGTAAGGTTCACGACGCGCTGAAGGACTCGCTCAAGGCCGACGTGAAAGTCGAGAGCGGCGCGTTCTGAACCGGCGCCGTCCGTCGGTTTTTGGGAAATAGTGTCGAACAGCGACGCGATTCGCATCGGACGGACGACCCCGATAATATCTTCCTTCTAACAATTAAGCGTTCGGGTCGTTCTCAGCTACTGTATATGTAATCCCAAATATACAAAATCTCTAACTGAATTGGTAGCCACCTCCATGGACGAAGACAAGTATCCATCCGAGAGCGGGCGGCGTCGATTCGTGAAGGGAGTCGTCGGAAGCGCGACGCTCACCGGTGCCGGTACCGCTGCTACGGCCGCCTTGAATACGGCCACCTACGAAGTCGGTGGCACTGGCGGGCTGACCGACTACGTCGGCATCGAGAACACTGCTGGTCCCGCTCCGCGAGGGATGCCCATCGTGCCGCTCACTGTCGACGACGAGGGGTATCTGAAAGGCATCTGGCCCGAGACGAAGGAAGAAGTGCGCGAAGACGGCAGTACGATTGTCGTGACCGAACAACAGATGGGCGAAGTGACCTACACCGGCCGGTGGTTCCAGTACTGCGGCGCACAGACGGCACAGGGTCTCCGACCGGAAGCGGACCAGGACAACTTCCTGCGGTCCAGCCCCGGCATGTACGACTGGCAGGACGAACTCGACCCGGGAGAGAAGCTCCACGTAGACGACTTTTCGGACTACGAGACGTGGACCAACGACATCGGGTCTCGCGGCGCTGGTAAGCCCGCACAGACGACGTGGCGCTCGCAGTCGGACGGCGACGAGGACGTCCAAGAGCTCCCGGTACAGGTACTCCGGTCGCCGAAGGTGTCGAACCTCCCCGAAGCGAGTACCACCCCCGCCTTCCTCCGGGAAGCGACCGAGTCGGACTTCGTCGCTTGGCTCGACAAATGTACGCACTTTTGCTGTACGCCCGGGTTCAATTCGTCTCGGGACGCCTCGAAGTTCGGCGCCGAAGACGCAGTGTACTGTCAGTGCCACCAGTCGGTGTACGACGTGTTTTCGCCGGTGGAGCTGTCGTTCCCCGCCTTCCCGCGCTCTGAGTAGTCCGGACCGAGGACACGACCGCCCGGCGTCTCGCATCTCGCAGGAAAACCCTCATGCACCCCCGAATCCAAGAGTCCGGACATGTCCAACAGAGGCTGGCAGGACGTAATCGTGGGCGACCGGATGACGGTAGACCAGCAGTTCGCCCAGCGGGTCTCCGACTCGGAGTTCTCCCGGCAGGAGTGGGGTCTCATCATGACCGCGGTCGAGTTCGAAATCGAGAACCCCGACGACGAGGAGCGCGCGCGAATCGTCGCGGAGACCTCGAAAATCGAGCAGGTGATGCCCGAACTCGACAACATCCGGGACCAGATGGGCGCGATAGGCGCGGGCGGCGGAGGTGGCCCGTCGAAGGGGGGCGGCGGCATCTTCGACTCCGTCAAGGACGCGCTCGGACTCGGCGGCGGCGCGGGCGGCGCGGACGACGAGCGCCTCCGGGCGGCCGAGCGACTCACACAGGAGTACGCCGACGAACTCCAACAGCACCTCGAATCGAGCGGCAAGTGGGAGCAGGTCCGCCGGACGGCCAGCGAGTAATGGGTCGGTTTGCCCCCGGCGCGTGGCGGTACGCCGCCCTCGCGCTCGCGCTCGCAGTTGCGTCGGCAGTCTCCTCACGGATTCGAAACGCCGTCGCGCTCGCGTTCGTCGCGCTCGCGGGCGGTGCGCTCCACTTCCACCGCGACCCCGACCGCACACCGCCCGAATCCGGCGTCGTCGCGCCCGCCGACGGCCGCGTGTCGGTCGTCCGCGAGGAGGGCGACCGCGTCCGAGTCGGCGTGTTCATGAACGTGACCGACGTGCACGTCAATCGCGCACCCCTCGGGGGTCGCGTCGAGGCGGTCGAACACGAACCCGGAAAGCACCGCCCGGCGTTCTCGAAGGAGTCGGACAACAACGAGAAGGTCCACGTCCGATTCGCGGACCACGAGGTGACGCTCATCGCGGGCGCGTTCGCCCGGCGCATCCACCCCTACGTCGAACCGGGCGACGAACTCGAACGCGGCGACCGACTCGGCCACATCTCGTTCGGGAGCCGGGCGGACGTTCTCCTACCCGAATCTATCGAGATGGACGACGTGGCGGTCGAGCGCGGCCAGACCGTCCGAGCGGGCGAGACGGTCGTCGCGCGCGCAGAAACTTAAATCTCGTCGCCGCCGTGGAACAGTGTGAGTTCCTCGGCTTCGTAGATGCTGATGAGTTCGTTGATGAGTTCGTCGTACGTCTCGTCCTCGGTCTGGAGGCTGTCGAGTCGCTCGACTGTTCGTTCATCGACTTCGATTTTGGGCATAGAACCGGAGTACTTCGTCTGAGTCCTTAAGCGCGTGGGGTGGTGGGAGAATAAATGGTCCGCGAGAAACTCTACGATAGTGGAGACGTTCGAAGCAGAACGTCTCGTCCAGTCGCTACGAACCGCAGTGGACGACAAAGCTAACAACAATCCGAAAGCCCCCGCCCGGTCGCGGTCGTCTGACCGACATATCCGAGGCTCTCAGCACCGCCCGCCGCGGATAGGGGTCGGTCAGACGACCTCACCCTTCGGGCGCGACCGGGCGGCCCCTTTCAGTCCCACCACCCACTTGGGTCGCCGAGCGAAGCCTTTCAAAACACGACCGTTACGAGAGGCCGCGGGAGGTCAGTTCAACACGGATTCGAGCGCGTCCATCGTGCGCTCGACGCGCTCGACTTGCGCGCCGTAGCCCATGTGCCCGACTCTGAGGAGGTCGTCCTCGAAGTCGCCGAGACTGGTGGCGACGACGACGCCGTGGTCGGCTTCGAGTCGGTCGCGAATCTCGGTCGCGCTCCCCTCGATTTCGAAGGCAGTCACGGTCGGCGACCGGAGGCCTTCGGGCGCGAACGGTTCGAGTCCGAGGTCGCGGCCGCGCTCGCGACACCGCTCGGCCGCGGCCTCGTGGCGGTCGTGGACCGATTCGAGGCCCTCGTCGAGGAGGCGGTCGAGCGAGGCTTCGAGCGCGTAGAGGTTCGACACGGCGTGGGTGTAGGGTAGGAACGCCGGGCCGTCGCCCGACAAATCGGGGTCGCGCCACGGTTCGAGGCTCGTGTAGAACGAGTCCTGTTCGGTCGCCTCGACCTTCTCCCACGCCCGGTCGCTGACCGAGAGCGTGGTGAGACCGGGCGGCGAACTGAAGCACTTCTGGGACGCCCCGAGGCACACGTCGATGTGTTCGACCGGAACCGCGGTTCCGCCGAGCGACGAGACCGCGTCCACGACGGTCAGTACGCCCGCGTCCTGCAGAATCTGTAGAACCTCCTCGAAGTCGTTGAGCACGCCGGTCGGCGTCTCGCAGTGGACCAGCGTGGCGGCCGCGAAGTCGCCATCCTCGACTGCGGCTTTGACCGCTTCAGGGTCGAATCCGGCGTCGAAATCGGTGGCGTGAATCGTGGGGTCCCCGCCGTGCATTTCCACGAAGTCGGCGAACCCCTCGCCGTAGATGCCGTTCGCGAGACACAGCACGTCGTCGCCGTCTTCGACCAGCGACGCGGCGCTGGCTTCGAGACCGAGGATGCCCTCGCCCGCGAGAATCACCGTCTCGTCGTCGGTGTCGTAGACGGTCGCGAGCTTGTCGAGGAGCGACCGGTAGTAGTCTGCGAACTCCGCTTCCACGTCGGGGTTCACGAGCGGGCGACCCATCGCCTCGCGCACGTCTGGCAGGAGTTCGGTCGGGCCGGGCGTCATCAGGAGTTCGTCGCGTTCTTCGACCATGCGAGTGCTTGCACCCTCGGCGTCCTAAAGATGGCCGAAACGGAAATCCGGACCTCGGGCGGACGACCCGAATCTCCACGAATAGTTCCACCGTTCCGAGAGACTGATTTCTGGCACCTGTCTGCGAAACGCAACATAATAAAATTAATGCCTCAGCGGTCGCTACCGCTACGAAAGATGAAACGCCGAACGTTCTTGGCGACCGGTGTGGCGTCCCTTTCGATGACCGCTGGCTGTCTCGGCGGCGTAGGCGGCGGGAACGGCGGCAGCGGAGATGGCGACGGGAGCGACCTCCCGACCCCCTCGGACGAGAACACCGACGGCTACCCGCCGGAGTTCGACGACGTCCCCGAGGAGCGCGACATCGACACCTCGTCGTTCGGCACCTCCGAACACGACGGCGTGGACGTGCCGTTAGCCCCGGTGGACGTCACCCACTACTGGTACAAGCGCGGCGAAGCCAGATTCGCCGACGCGCGCGGCGCGAAGCAGTACGAGGAGTCTCGCGTGTACGGCGCGGTCCTGAGTCCGTCGAGCGGCCGGGACGACGACCCCGTCGCGGACTGGCCGAAAGACGAGCGCATCGTCTGTTACTGTGGCTGTCCCCACCACCTGTCGGGAATTCGGGCGGCCGACCTCATCCAGAACGGCTACGAGGAGGTGTACGTCATCGACGAGGGCTTCTGGGAGTGGTTCGATTTGGGCTACCCGGTTCGGGGCAGCGACACGGAGGACCAGCCCGAAAACTGGGTCATCCGGGGCGAGACCGAACCCGCACACGCCACCGACGACGCGTGGGCGTTCCACGACCCGACCGACCAGACCGAGGCGACACGCATCGGCGACGACGGAAGCTACGAACTCCACCTCAAATTCCACGATGTCGGTCCCGACTCCACGATTCAGGTCGAGACGCCCGCGTACACGGTCGAAGGGAAACTCTCGGACCTGTCGGTCGGAACGGTACAGGGGTAGGCGTCGGCGCGGTCGCCGACCGCGCCGACGCCGCCGAGTCGATTGGTGAGTGACATGAGACTCCGGTGGGGATTGGTTTGCGGGTAGAAACTGTCCGCAGTCGGATTGGTTCGCGGTCGGGGTCTGCCAAAAGTTAAGACCCGTCCACACAATCGGTCCCTACATGGACGGAACTCCGCAGGAGATAACCACGCTAGTCGGCCGGGAGGTGTACTCCAACAACGGCGTCTTCGTCGGCGAAGTCGAGGACGTCCGCTTGAACGTCAGCGGGTGCGTCGTCTCCGGTCTCGCACTCGGCGAACTCAACCACGAACTGTTCTCGAACGTCATCGCCGGAGAGAACGGCGTTATCATCCCGTATCGGTGGGTGCGCGCGGTCGGCGACGTCGTGCTCATCAACGACATCATCGAGCGACTCCGCCAGCCCGAACCCGAAGAAGAGGAGGCGGCCGTCTGACGGTTCGGACCGAGATTTTCTAACTCCCGTTGCTCCCCTCGCCGTCCACGCCCATCGCGTCGAACAGCTTCCGCTTGACGGCTTCTTCGGTCAGCGACAGTAAGGTGTCGCGGTTGTCGTCGGTCGTCTCGATGCCGGTGAAGATGCCGAGCGGAATCTCGACGCTGGCCTGCGTGGAGTGGCCCGCGGCCTCGCCGATTTCGCTGAACGCGTCCTGGAGGACCTTGCCGATGTTCATCCGGATGTCCTTCGAGCGCGCCGCGAGGTAGATGGTGTCGTCGGCGATGCCGAAGACGGCGGTGGTGGTGATGCCCTCCAGATTCAGCAGGTGGGAGGCCGCCTGCGTGAGCGCGTCCCTGTCGCGGATGAACCCCGCGTTGCTCACGAGGTGGCTCCCCTGTACCTCGCGGTTCGTGATGGCCTCCGCGAGCACGTCGAGCGTCTCGGGCGACATCGACGGCGACTCGACCTGTTCGAGGGTGTCGTGGTTGGCGAAGGGGTAGAGAAACGCCGCCGCGGTCAGGTCGGCGGGGGTAGTGTCGCGTTTGAAGTCGAGGGTCTCCGCGCGGATACCGTACAGCAGCGCGGTCGCGACCTCTTCGGAGACGTTGAGGTCGAACTCTTGGATGTACTTCGTCAGAATCGTCGAGGTCGAACTCACGCTCGGGCGGATGTCCACGAACTCGGCCTCGTACTCCTCGTCGGGTTCGAAGTGGTCGATGAGGATGTCTACCGGCCGCCCGAACTTCGCCTCGGTCGCCTTCGCGTGGTCCACCAGCGCGATGGTCTCGTAGTCGCCGATGTCCACGTCGTCGTACGAGTGGAGTTCGATGCCGAGCAGATTCACGAACGCGCGGTTCTCCTGATGGCCGATGTCGCCGATGTAGAGGATGTCGGCCTCGACGCCGAGCGTGTCGGCGATGGCTTGGAGCGCGACTGCGCTCGCGATGGAATCGGGGTCGGGGTTGTCGTGGGTGACGATAGCGAGTCGGCCGTCGTTGTCCTCGATGACCTCCGAGAGCTGTTGGGCCTTGTACTCCAGTTCCCCGGTTTCGAGCGCGCGCAGGGCCGAATCCGAGATGACCGTCGAGGGGTTGATGACCACGTCCGCGCCGAGTTCGGTAAGTTCGTCCTCCGAGACGGGGTCGCTCGCGCGCACCACGATGAATTGGTCGCCGTCGTTCTCGCGGATGTTCTCGACCGCCTTCTTGTTGGCCTCCACGTCAGACGAGAGGATGAGGACGACTTCGTTGTCCGCGATGGACTCGTAGATGTCCTCCTCGCGGATGTCGGCGGTGCGAGCGTTCAGGTCTTGGTCGCGCAGGGCCTCGACGCGGTCCTCGTCGCGGTCGATGATGAGTACGTCCTTCCCCTGTTCGACGAGCTCCTCGGCGACCGCGTGCCCGACCGACCCACAGCCCAAGATGGCGTAGTCGGACATCGAGGAGATGGTAATCCCGGCGCTCATGATACTGTGGCGTTCCTTCGGACCACACTTAACAGTCCCGAACCGAGCGCCTGAGCCACCGCAACGCTGGTCTCGTGCGATTATTTCCACTCCGATTTCGCTCGCCGGAATCGAATCGGGACCCGCGCGGGTCCGCGTTTCCTCGCGGGGTTCGGTTCGAAATCGAAACGGGTAACAGTCCGAGAAAACGGAAACGTATTTACGTCCCACCGGGCAAATTCAGGATGCGTTGGGCCGGTAGCTCAGTTAGGCAGAGCGTCTGACTCTTAATCAGACGGTCGCGTGTTCAAATCGCGCCCGGCCCGTCAACCTTTTGCTGCACTCACGAACCACGAGCCTTCGGCTCGCGGTCGTTCGCTGGCAAAAGGTTGATCAAAAACACGGCGTCACCCCCTCCTTCGGAGATGTGGCGGCAGAGCCGCCACATCTCCTCAGTTGAGGGTTCCTTGGTCCGCTCGCTCCCTGCGGTCGCTCCCGGTGAATCGCTTCGCTTCGGGTTCTTCGAACCGCTCGCTTGCGAATGCTATCCAGAAGAAAAGTCGGGCTGGCGCGAACGCGATGGATTGGAAAGTGGTCGAGTTACGCCACTCAGTTATCGTCCAGCCACGTCTCGACGTATCGCTCCAGCGCGTCGGTCGCTTCCGTGGCCGACAGTCGCTCGGTGTCGAGCGTCAGGTCGGGATTTCGGGGCACGTCGAAGTTCGCGTGCATGGCGTGGACGCCGCGCTGTTCGATGGGATTCTCGCGCTCGCGGTTTCGCTTGAGACACGTCTCCAGACTCGCCGCGACCGAGACGAGGTGCGCGTCCGGAAGCGACCGAAATCGCTCTTGGGTGGCCCGCTCGAAGAACGTCCCGTCGAGAATCCAGTCGGCCTCGGGGTCGTCACGCACGCGCTCGAACAGCTGTCCGTAGGTGTTGCTCGAAAAGTCGTCGGAGTGAAGAATTTCGAAGTCGCGGCCCGCCGCGCGCAGGCGGTCGTGCAAGCGATTGGCGATGGTGGTCTTGCCGACGCCGGGCGGTCCGCAGACGACGAGTATCACGTCCGCTTATTCACCGGGGCTGTAGTTGGGCGCTTCGTCGGTAATCATCACGTCGTGGGGGTGGCTCTCCTGCTGGCCCGCCGAGGAGACCCGGACGAACTCGCTTCGCTCCTTGAACTCCGGAATCGTCGAACCGCCGACGTACCCCATTCCCGACTGCATCCCGCCGACGAGCTGGTGGAGTTCGCTTTCGAGACTCCCCTTGTAGGGCTTGGCGGCCTCGACGCCCTCCGGGACGTACTCCTCGTCGTCGTCGGGTTCGTCCTTGAGATAGCGGTCGCCGTCGCCCGACGCCATCGCGCCGACCGACCCCATGCCGCGGTACTGCTTGTACTTCTTGCCGTCGATGGTGATGATTCGACCCGGAGCCTCGTCCGTACCCGCGAAGTACGAACCGAGCATTACGGCGTCCGCGCCCGCCGCGATGGCCTTGATGGCGTCACCCGAGTATCGAATTCCGCCGTCGGCGATGACGGGCACGTCGTGGTCTGCGGCCACATCCGCGACCTCCGCGACCGCGGTAATCTGGGGCATCCCCGAACCGGAGACGACCCGGGTGGTGCAGATGGACCCCGGGCCGATGCCGACCTTCAGGCCGTCGGCGAAGTCCACGATGTCCTCGGCGGCCTCGCGCGTGCCGACGTTGCCGACTACCACGTCGGCCTCGACGGCCTCTTTGATTTCGCGCGCACCGTCGATGACGTTGAGGTTGTGCGCGTGCGCACAGTCGATAAATAGAACGTCCGCATCGGCCTCGTCCACCGCGACCGCGCGGTCGGTCTCGAAGGGACCGACCGCGACGCCGCATCGGAGGCGTCCCGTCTCGTCGCGGGCCGCGTTGCCGTACTCGCGGCGCTGGAGGATGCCCTGCATCGTGACGAGTCCGAGGAGGCGACTGTCGTCGTCCACGACCGGGACGCGCTCGATTTTGTGCTCGTACATGAGTTCAAGCGCCTCGCGCGCGGTCACGTCCTGCCCGGTAGTGATGACTTCGTCGGTCATCGCCTCCCGCACTTCGTCGGACTCGCCGACTTCGAGGTAGGGTCGGATGTCGGTGCCCGAGATGATGCCGAGAACTTTGTCGTCGTCGCTCACGACGGGCGCGCCCGAGACGCCCTCGCGCTCCATCATCTCGTCCACTTCGCGGACGGTCTGGTCGGGGTTCGCGGTCACCACGTCGCGGATGATGAGTTCGTCGGCGCGCTTGACGCGCTCGACTTCCGCGACCACTTCGTCTACGTCCATGTTCCGGTGGAGGACGCCGAGACCGCCGTGTCGAGCCATCGCGATTGCGAGTTCGCTTCGGGTCACGGTGTCCATCGCGGCCGAGAGGACCGGGACGTTGAGTTCGACGTTGGTCGAGACGCGGGTGCTCACGTCGGCCTCGTCGGGTTCGACGCGGCTCTCTTTGGGTCGCAGGAGCACGTCGTCGAACGTCAGCGCCTCAGGAACTCGGAGTTTCTCCGTGTACTGACCGCCGGGGGTAGAATCTCTCGCCATATAAGCCGAACAGCCCCGCCGCTCAAAAGTGTTGCGAGATACTGCCGGTTCGTCGGTCTCTGGCAGTGTCGTTGTGCATATGCGTGCATTTCACAGTGTGCCGTCCCTCTCTTCTCATCGTCTGCGCAGGAATACTCGTCAGACTCGAAACCGTGAAAATGAACTATCCGAAACGAACGAATTTCTATTTTCGAGCGCCGTAATCTACGATTCTAAACCGATTGGGGTTGTCTCTCACGCAACGTTTATGCTGGAAACGCGTTTGATTACGGGTATGGACTCTACCAGTCCCATCGCATCGCGTATCGCCGGTCGAACGAGCCTCGACTCCGGCACCTTCTTTAAACCGACATTCGCGATGGCGTTTTTCACACTGGTAGAGAACACGTTCGTGGGACGGCGGCCCGACGCCGAGGGCGGCCACCGGAGATACCGCGACCGTTACCACCGCTCGGCCGATGGTCACGGCCATCCCAGTTAGTGGGTCATGAGTAGTTCACAACACCCAGTCGCCCTTCGCTTGGAGCGGCAGGTCGGTGGCGCGACGAAGCTTCTCGCCACCGTGATGGCGCTCCCGCTGGTAGACGGCATCTTCCCCGCGCTCGTCCTCGCGGGCGCGCTCGACACTCCCCTGGAGATTCTCCAAGTCGGTCTGCTCGTCTTCGGCGGGAGCGCCACCGTCGCGGTCATCCTCGCCGAGATGGACGGCACGCCCCGCGAACAGGCCAGCATCGTGTTGGCGGTCGGCGTCGGAATCATCGCGCTCGCGGCGGTCGAAGCCGCGTTCGCGCCGACCATCGAGAGCATGCTCGACACCGAGACGTTCAAGCGATTCGCCGCTGTCGTCATGCTCGCGGTCGCCGCCAAAACCGCGAGTTCGCGCATCGGCGAGTACCTCCCGCGTCCGGCGGTCATCGTTGGTCTGGGGATGGTTGCCAGCTTCCAACCCGGCGGCTTCGAGTTAGCGATTGTCCCCGACTACGACCTCGTCCTGCGGGCGGTGGCGGCCGCCGGGACGGGCGTCGGCTTCGCGCTCGCAGTCGCACTGACCGCGCCGTGGCTTCGGGGCGTCGTGGACATCGACCGCTTCCGGTTCGGGAGTGCGGTCGCACTCGGCGTGCTCCCGCTCAGCATCCTCGAACTCGCGCCGGGTCGCGCCCCGCTCGCGGTTCTCGCGGTCACCAGCCTGCTGGCGTTCGACCCCGGCTCGGACCAGGACGCGGCCGATATCGAGGAGTCGGACGACGAAACGCCCGGCGACGAGACTCCCGACGACGGAATGCCCGGCGACGAGACGCCCGAAGTCGTCTCGGATGCACCGAGCGCTGACGGACCGGCCGCGAGAGTCCGGTCGTTCGTCACCGACGGGTCGGGCGACGAGGACACCGACGACTCCGAGACGGACGGTACGACCTACGGCTATCCCGGCGAGGACGACGCGCGCGAACCGTGGCTGTGACGGCTGGGTAGTCGAAACGGTCGAGAACTCCGCCCGGCCGCGGTCGCTCTGCGACCGCGGCCGGACGTGGTTTTTTTCACAGTCGTGGTGCATCTCGATTCGCAGCGAGCGACCCACCCGAACGTCGCGGACGGGAAGGCTTACCCGCTCGGAACGAGTGCGTTCGACCATGCCTGACAACCGCGTCGTACAGGGTCGGATGGTGACGCCGAAGGCGCTCGCCGAGATGATAGAGGACGAGCGCGTGATGGACGCCGAATCCATCACGGAAGTAGACCGCGAGTGCCCCGAGTGCGGCGGCGACGTGCTCGAAGTGGGGTACATGCCGAGCGTGACAGAGTTCGTCACCGGCTCGAAGTGCCAGGACTGCGACTGGGCCGACACCGACCGCGAGTGAAAAGAATCGAAACCCCTTTAGGGCGACTGGACCAACGAATCCCTGCGGGGTCGTGGCCAAGCCAGGGATGGCGACTGACTCCAGAGGCCACGCGCCCGGGACGAGACTCCAGCTGATATACCGAGCGGCCGACTGATCATCGGTTCGCTGTGACGACCCTCTGGAGTTCCGAGGCGCACGAGACCGGAGATATCAGTCGATCGGGGGTTCAAATCCCTCCGACCCCATTCTGCAAAAAAGTGTTGCGGAAGCTATTGCCTCTACTTACCAGAGGTTAGCGTTCGTTCACACACCCGCCAGTCGGGGGTGACCGTCTGATGGCGGTCCAACTCCCGGACGCCATCGGCGAACCCGACGAGTCGCGGTGTCTGTTCTGCGAGAATCCGGTTCCGAAGGACTTCAGACGCGTCTTCGGCGACGACGAGAACCACGCACACCGTTGCCGTTCCTGCGACACCTTCACGAGAATCAAGAAGGGAACTGCTGCGGGCCGCGAGGTCGCCAACACCGACCCGGTCGAGGACCCACAGAAACAGCATCACGTCTCCACGGACGCTGTTCTCGCCTCTGACGGGGGTGACCGGCAGTGACGCCCCCGCTCATTGACCATCGCGGGTTCGTCCTCGGCAGGGTCAACGTCATCGACGGCCTCGCCGTTCAATTCACCGCAGCCATCGCCGTGGTTGGCGTCGCGTTCGTTGCTCCCGATTTCGCGAACCACTGGGTGACGCTCATCCTCACGGCCGACCTGATTGCGCTGTGGGGCCTCTCACGCGCTCCGGAGCCGACCGCCGCGAATGACCCCGAGGGAACTTCGAACCGCGATGGCGAGCCGACTGGCGCCGCTGGTGCGACTGAGACAGATGACTCGGAACCGACGGTCATCCTCGAAGTTCCGAGCGATGTGAACGTCCGCGTTCGGAACTCCGAACGCGCTGATACGGGTCGGGAGGTCGAGCGATAGATGACGGGGACCGACCCCGCCGTTCGGTTCGTGACCGGCCGCGAACTCGCCGCGGTCGAAGCCGACGACGTTCTTCAGCCCGCCGATTTCTGGCTCGGAGGTGGTTCGGCGTGACATCGTGTGACGCCTCGTACCGCATCGGCCATCTATTCGCGGACTACGGCGTCGAGAGTGAGGTGCTCGCGACCTTTGGCTCGGTCGTTCGGGTGACCATCGAACCGCGCGAGAATCCGTACGTCGACCAGACGTTCCAGATGGACCTTATGGCGGAGACGCCGGACCTCAAACTTGATCTGGCGCTTCTCCATCCGAAGTGCACGGATAAAAGCCAGATGACGAGCATCTCGGGCGATCCCGACGACCACGAGAATCAGATTGGCCGTGCCCGCGAGATTGCTCAAGAGATTGCAACCGATTACGTTCTCGAGAACAAGCCTCGCGATGATCTGCGAAATCCGACGGTACTCAACGGCAAGATGTTCGGCCTGCCGATTCACTACGAGCGGGCGTTCGAGACCTCGTTCCGTGTCGAAACACCACCACGCGAGCGGACTCTCGGCGAAAAGACCGTCTCGCCGTACTTTTTCAGCGACCGCACACACGACTGGTGGCAAGCCACCAAAGGCTACCGTCACCACTGGCCGAAAGAACACCTCGCGAAAAACGCACTTCCTGCGGTCTACGTCCAGCATCTGGTGCGTTCATGGCTCGAAACGACGACGGATCACGACGGCGAGACGATTCCCGACAACAACGGGCCGCCGCCTCGGAAAGTCTCCGGCGAACAAGCTACACTCACTGACGATGGCCCGTTGGGCACGAAATCTGACGGCGACAGAGGTGAGTCGGCGTGAGCGACACCGCCAGCACGCCGAGTTCGAAACGCTCGGGCGAGTTGGTCGAAGCCGAGGTTGTAGAGCTGGTTCCCGAGCTGACGTACGTCAGCGACCGCGAGGCAGAGTGGCACGACGCTCGCGTTACCGCGCTTCTCGAACCATCCGAGGACATCACCTTCTGTTCGATAAATCTGCTCGCCACGGGTGTCCCGGTCGAAATCAAGGCCGCCCAGTTCCGGTTAGCAAGCGGGCGGTCCGGACGATTCTTCATCCGCCAGCGCCAGCACCAGCGCCTTCTCAACGCAAACGGTGCGTACCTGCTCGCCGTCTACGACCCGCGAGGCCACCACGTCCTCGCAATGGCGGTCATCCCAGCGTCGATTCTCGACGAAGTGCTTCCGGACGGATGGACCGAAGTCCACGGTGACCGCGCCGAAAGGGGCTACCGTCAGCTCGCGTGGTCGCGGGTACTCGATTCCGAGACCGTCGATGGAGGGTCGCGATGAATCCCGACGGTGCGCTTCCTGACTGGCAGCGGCGGCTCAAAGATCGTCACGGCGAGAATCCCGCGCGATTCCTTGACCACCGACTCGTCGAGTACGGCGCGGATCACACCGACCACACGCTGTCTCGGATGGTCAAAGACCGCGTTCGCGGTATCGACCGCATTGAAATCGTCCGGGTGTGGAAGGCTGTCGAGCGCCGTCTCGACCGTGGGCCTCGAAAACCAATTCTCGACCTGTTGGACGAACGCGAAGCGTTCCTCGAAGAACACGGCGAGCGTCCCCCGGACCTCCGTACCGAGTGGCCCCACGAACTTCCGGAGCGGTATCAGCCGACTGAGCGGGAGGTCCCGCCGAAAGAGTGCTTCATCGTCAAAGCCAACGGTGAGCGGGTTCCGTACGACGAGCGCCCGACGAAAGCCACAGTCGGGAGGTCTTTCGACAAGGAACGCTCTTCCACCGAGGTCGCCGCCGACGGGGGTGACCGCCGGTGAGCCACGTTGCGACCGCGCCGCACGAACTCGAAGGCAACCTCATCTTCGTCGAAAACGGCCTCCGTCCGTACTGGACACTCTCGAAGCTCGTCGTGGACTACCTCGACGGCGGCGGTCAGTTCGAAGACGTCGAGCTCGCTGGCGAACGGTGGGACGTTTCGGTCGGCTACCAGAAGGGAGGCATCGCGCCTCGCGACGAAGACAGCGCCACCGAGCGACTGTACGAGTGGCGCGTTGCCGCATACGGTGACGGCCAGCGGAAGGCGACGTACCTGATTCAACCTCGGTTCGTCGGAATGCAGCACCACGAGACCGGCGAACAAATCAGCAGTCCGTTTGACCATGTCGCTGCGGACGAAGGCGTGAACGTCCGCCTCGAAGGAAGCAGCAATCTCGAACCCGACGAGTCCAAGCAGTTGCTCCCTCGGATTCTCCAAACCGTCGCCAGCGAGCACGGGCTTCGGTTTTCGCCGGAGTACTTCTCTGGGACGCCCCACGAGATGAGCAACATCACGAAGTACGAGCGATATCTCCGGGTCCGTCGCGAGATGGCCCGCAAAGTCGTCGCCAACGACGGGACGTTCATGCGATTGATGCATCTACTCGCGACCGAGGAAGGGATCGAAGCCGAGTACCGAATCGACAATCAGGAAATTCTCGGCTACAACCACCGCGTTCGGCTCCCGAAATCCGCAACGAAGAAGCTCATTCCCGGCCATTCCTACGGGAAGCAGTTGAAACACTACCACCCGAAACACGTCCGGAAGAGCGACACCGAGGACCCGCTGTACCACCCGAAAATCGGCGCGCTGTTCACGCGGAAGTTGAACAGCGACAACAGCGTCCCGTGGAGCGAACGCCACGAACTTACGAAGGAACTCGAAGAGACGCTAATCAACGTCCTGACGTGGGACTCCGTCCCGGTTCAGCCCGGCTCACCGACGTTCGTCAGCGACGACCACTTCCACAATCGCGAGAGTGAGGTCACGATTGGTCGATACGACGACCCGACGCCACAGCTCGAGGCGAGTCAAGAGTCCGTCCTGGTCCGCACGATGACGAACCTCACCGACGCGGACTTGGACATGCTGGACGTGCTCGCCACCGACGGCGGCCGAGAGAACCACGTCACCGAACTCCTCGGGGACACCGACATCGAGAGCATGAGCACGATTTATCGGTGTCTCGACCGGATGGACGGCCTTCTCGAAAACCAGAACGGCAACGTGCGCTGGATCAGTGAGAAGATCAAACAGGAGGTTCGGGAGATCATCGAAATCGCCAGCGAACACGTCGAAACGGCCGCGACCGCCGCGGCTCGCGTGTTGGATATGGACCCCGAGCAATTGAAGGAGCAGGGGTCGGCGTTCCAGAGCTGGCTCAACCGCTACGCGGTTGACCTCCTGGAGGAAGACGGCGATCTCACCCTCAAAATCCAGGCGACCCTCTCACGGTTCCGTAGCGGGACAGACCCGTTCATTCCGAAAGTGCTCGAGTACGGTCAGATTGCCTGGCTTCAGTCCGGTCGTCGGAAGGGCCGCTTCGAGAACGCGACCGTGGAGTTCGCCGAGCCGCTGAACGGAAGTCGGTATTGGAAGGTAAAACGGGTGATGTCGGCGCTCGACTGAAGCCCGACTGATGAGTGGCAACACTATCGAACACCCCGACTACAAGCAATCTTTTCCGCTTTTTGCCCTCAGATAGTGGCATCTATTTTGGGTTTTGGGGCGCTGTGAGAAGTTCGTCGAGTATCGAGGGGACGAACTCGACTAGACGATTCCCGCCGCACGGGAGTATCCCCTTAGGGAGTGTGGCTAAGGCCACATGCGAGAAAAAGTACCCCCTACCGCCGTCAGAACAGCGGAAACAGCGGACAGGGCGGTGAAGTTCGGAGGTGGGTTTGTTGAGACCCACTACCGCGGACAGTACTAATGTGTGAGATACACAGGGTGTATACAGAAAGTCGTCACTGTTATTCTCATGCGAGCAGAGATGAAATCCTATTAGTTAGGGGTTTCCACAGACCTTTTGCTGAAATCGCTTGCTTGCTGGCAAAAGTCCGATCAAAGTCTGCGTAACTCCCTTAGGAGAGTTTCGCTCTCCCGTGCTCTCGCTCGCGATACCCGTGTAACTCCGGGGTTTCCTTGGCTTCCTCGCTCACTCGTCCCGGCGGTAATATGTGCTCTCCTCGCGATCGATGACCACCGATGGGTCAACGCCGGTTCCATCGACGGCGTCGACGAATTGCTTGGGGTAGATCCTCATTACCTCTGCCGGATCCGCGCCAGCGTCTTCGAGCATCTCCAAGGCGGCTGCATTGTCTGTCACGGTTCGCTGCTCGCGCTCCAGCCTTTGTACGCCAGCCACACGGTCTCCGACGTCCATCTCGTCATCTAATGCAGGCTCAATCACCTGCTTACGCGCTTCTTCAGCCACGTTCTCCAGACGTTTGAGCGCATTCCGCATCTTGGCAAGCGCTCGGGTATTGCTCGTGTCAATACCGTAATCAGCCACAGCTTCGGCGTGGCGGGCCGCGTCTTGGAGCGTCCCAGGTTCAGGGAGTACCATCGTATCTCGACTATTGGGGAAGATTCCGTGTATAGCTTTCTGTAATCTTGACCACTAAGTAGCCCGTCAACGAGGTGTCAGCTGAAGTTCTGATGACTACGCGCTATGTATCTAGCAAACGCGTTGAGATCCATCACTGCCTAAGGATTTCAACAAGGCCACGGAGGTAGATTTTTTCCTCGCGTACCCGAGTTATCCGATATGGCGATCGTCAATTCACTCCCCGCCCGCCCGCTGCTCCGGTCCGAAGTTGATTCGCTCGGCGAACACGACCGCGTCCGCGGAATCTATCCGATCTACGGCGAGCGTCCCGAACTTCGCGACGCTGCGATCGTCCTCGTCGTCGTGGTCGGCGGGGACGCGATCGGCCTCGGCTATCGGCCCGACGCCGAGACGTGGGAGCGCTTCGATACGCTCGACGTCGGCGACGACGGGACAAAAGGGATCCATTTCGACGACATGGATCGCGTGCAAGCGCTGCAAGACGAGATTATCGCCGAGATCGAATATTGAGGGATGCTCGAAATGCCCCTGGATGGGAAGGGAGAAAACGGCTGGCGGCAGAACGCTGCCATGCTTCGTGGTTGCCCGCATTGGCTGTTACTGAGTCACTGAATGTGTAGGGAGGTAGACGATGATCTTGTCTCAGGCCTCAGCCTCAGGCCACCTTACCGAGATCTTGAACTGGTCGATACCTTCAACTGCACCAGAATAGAGGAACCTCCGCAGGAGTCCTTTAGTAGCAAAGTCCACGAGATTTCTATCGGCCTCGACAACGATTTCCTGAACTTCGCTGAGGCGTTTGATTAACTCGTCATCATTGTCTGGGACGAATGCGTCCGGTTGTCGAGAAGCAATAGCTTCTCGTCGGAGATTTTCGAGTGAGGCCATAGCAGTAGGAAACTTATCTACTTCCTCTACAATCTGTGCATAGACTGTCGGGTTCCCGGCTTTAATCGCATCAATTGCATCGAGCCGAATCTCCCTCGTATACTGCTTTTGCCACCTCTCGTTCTCAACATCTCTGATTTCTCCTTCAATGCGGTGGTAGTTCTCCCTCAATTCGTGCTGGATTGCAGAAACTGCCTTTCGACGAGCACTCACGATTTCAACGCCTCTAATGGCCACCGCCCCTAACAAAGCAGATAGCACAGGCGGAACGAAAACCGTCCAACTAACCATGCAGACATCGAAATTCACTGGATACTCAAAGGTGACGATAAGACGCAATTTTGGATCAGAACAGAGTCGGGGGCTTCTCGGAAAAGCTGTCGTCAGAGGCGAGACTTACGCGTCGTCTCGCAGCTCTACTTCTACCTGATCTTCCTCACTCAACTCACCCCAGTTTGCACCCGTGTCCCACGGATTCCAACCGTACAACTTAGTCACCTCGTCGATTCGCTCTTCCAGTTCTTTCAGATAGGATCGAGCCGTCCCGAGGTCGTGTCGATTTGGTGTCTCACCATTCTCCAGTGCTCGCGTGATCTTCGCAGTGCGGTCAACGAACTGGGCGATGTCGCTCTGTTGGGACTCCGCCGGTGGGCGTAGCCGGTCGGCGAGTCGATTGCGGGCCAACTGCTTCGCTATCACTGGATTGATTTCACCGCCGTCCTTCTCGCTACTCGCCATCGCCGACCTCCGTGGTCGCAAGTTCCTCGCGAGCGAGGTCGCACTTCCGAGTCCAGACGCTCGCCTCGGCGACGGAGATGCCGGGGACAAGCGTCCAGTCGATAGCCTCGGCCGCAGAGATGTGGTCCTTGAGGTCGAGGAGAGTACGCGTCTGCGGGTCGAGTTCGATGATACTGTCGGGGTCTCGCAGAAGTCCTGAGGAGCCGCACTTTGCGGCCGTTGCCGGGGTGGTCGGCTTGTCGGAGGTCGTCACGCCTGACCACTCCTCTGGGAGTCTGCGGTTCTCGGGTCGATACTTTCTTGCGATTGGGTCTCGGTAGTTTCCATTGCTTCGTTCACCTCGGACGAAGCGCGGGCGGCGGTGCAACGCCGTCCGGTTTTGCTCCGGCATTCCGCGCTTCTCGCTCGATAGTACAGATAGACACCACTTATTCTTAACGGTACGTTAAACTAATCAGTACTACTATTCGTATTGGCGAGCGATAGTGGTTGTAACTAAGTGCATAGCGACAAAATGAGTCATCAACAAATGCCGGTTAAGATCGACGACGTGATGGAGCGAATCCTCGATATCTTTGAGGAAACGGATGGGTACGCAACGACCGGCTATTTGGTTGATGAAGCAGATTCAACTCGACCAACCGTGACGAAGCGACTTGACCGTCTCTATGCGGCCGACTATATTGAATACGTTCACGAGCCGACGGCCTTCTGGCAACTGAAAAAAGACCCACGATCTCCCTAATTTTGCCTACTGCCCTACAAGAGAATCGAAGAAATATGCGGGACCTGCAATTATAAGAGTAAATATCGAATGATAGATGGCAAGCCCGGCTAAGTAGCCAAGTTCCTTGCCGGGATTCTCAGGAATCAGAAGATTACCAGTTGACCAAGTAACGGCCACTGTGACAAGAACAAAAAAGACCGAAACATAGGGGGCGGTTCGAACAATGGTTTGCAATCTTGAGTTTCCGTTGTACCCTGTCAGCCGATCTGATTCGAATAGGAATCCAATGTATGCTATTGCACCTAAGTGCATCGCAATGGGTTGAATAAGTTCTCCAGATTCTTTTGGATACTCTTCAGCCATTAATGAGAGGACTGTAAGTGAAATCCCGAAAAATCCCATAAAGAGGCCTAAATATCCTAATTTTCGGAAGAACGGAACTTCTTTTTTCGACCCCATAATTTGTAGAACTATTAGGGAAATTTTCTTCATAGCGATACTAATTGTAATTAGAAATAGGATTAGACTTCCTCCAACCCCGATTTGACCGTTCGGAGTAGCGGGAAACTGAGATAAGTAGGTTGCGAGTGCACCAAAGACGCTGATTACAGTTAGAAGCCTGTAGTTTTCGGTGATGAAAAATTCAATCGTAGGAGCCACATTAGAAGCTTTGTTCTTTTCCTCGTCCACAGGCCGAGATTTGGTTATCTTGTGCGAATTTTGGTTTGGTCGATTTCTATTCAGCCTTTTCGCCATCTCTGATTTAGTGGTACTTATCCAAACAGATAACTATTCTGTATGGATTTTTTGGAGAAGAGAAATACGAAGTAGTACGTCGTTACCAAAGCACGGCTATTAATTCAGCTATCCATCTACTCCAGTCGATCTCCCCGACTCGCCGAACAAGTTCTTCGGTTCGCTGAATGTTCACGCCCTCGATGACCCCAAGGACCAGAAGCGCGGCCAACACAAGTGCCACGATCTTCACGTCGTGCGTCACCGTCGAACCCACGTGAACCACTCGCTGGCCCGTGCTGGCCGCCTTGTGCGAGTACAGCGCCACCGCGAAGAGAAGCGCCAGCACTCCCGCGCTGACGCCTTGGAGGCCGAACATCTGGACCGCCTGACGCACTATCTCGGCGAGCATAGGTCAGTCACTGCTCCCTCCGACCTCGAAGTCCACCTGCGTCTCTGGTGTACTGGCCTTCTCTTTCCGCGCTTGCCACCACGAGACTACCGTGTACCCCACGATACCGATTCCGGCGAGTCCCGCCAGCGGGATTATCTCTTCGAGACCCGCACCTATCGCGTTCGAAACCACGCCCGGTCGAAGCACTTCGAGGCTGAACAGTCCCGTTGCGCCGCCTATCGAGGCGACGATAATCCACCGTCGCCGACCCGACAGCGCCGAGCGCCCTGTCGCGCCTATAAGCACGACTACGAGTGCCGCCCAGCCCGCGACGACACCGAACTCTTGGAGCGTCGTATCCGGACCACTCGTCTGCCAACTCCCGCCGCCTCCGTCGGCGGACGACCCGTCCCCGTCTCCGCCACCGGCATCCTCCCCGCCGGGCTTCTGAATCACGAGCGTCTCTTCGCTATCGTCGTCCACGAGCGCTACGTACGAGTCGCCGGTCTCCTGCTTGTCCACGTATCTCGTCCGCGAGAGACTGTACAGGCCGTAGGTCGTTCCGCCCGATGCCGAGTACCATCGATACGTCACGTCCGCCCCAACGTCGTCTCTACCGGGTCCGATTTCGAGCTCCGGGTCGTCGGGGTCCACGACGTGAATGCCCACATCGCCGCTATCGAGTCCGACTTCCATCGGGATTGTCGTCACGCGGGCGGTTCCGCCGGGAACGGCGTCGGGGAGGTAGATATCCTGCGAGCCGTCAGAATCGAGGACCGTTTCTTCGTCGGCGTCCCACGACTCGTCGTACGTGTAGTGAACGCGGTCGCCACGGTAGGTGTCACCGACTTCAAGGTGGAAGCCCTGTTCGATGTCGTCAACGCGGAATCCGGCGTCGAGCGTCGGGTCGCTTGGCTCCGTTGGGTCCGTAATCTCGATTTCGCCGTTCTTGACCTGTACTTTGTAGCCCGCCGTCCGGACTGCCAGTTCGTCGCCCGCCTCGAAGCCCGGATCACCGTCGGTGTCCTCGGGATGAACGGTGAGAGTCGTGCCGTTCTCCAATTCGTAGTCGTCGCTTTCGAGTTCGGTCCACTCACCGCCGTTCACCGAGGTCTCGACGTGCCGGATGTCGTGGACGGTCCGCGAGAACGGAATCGTCACCGTCGCGTCCTCTCGGTCGCCCGCGAAGGTGTGGTTCACCTCGTAGGACTCTTCCCAGCCGTTCGCCACGTACTCCGTGGACTCTTGGACCTGTGCGGAGTGACTGTAGTCGAGATTCACCGCTGGCGTGGGTGCGTCGTCCGAAAGCGTTCCATCGCCGACAGAGACGTTGATTCGATTCTCGCCGTCCTGAATCCAGCTCGTGTTGGTCTCCAGTTCGGCGGTCTCGCCTTCGGCGAGCGCGCCAGTGTGATTCGTCCAGTGACCGTTTATCTCGATGGCGGGGTCACGGGTTTTGACGCGTTCTTGGAGTTGTATTTCAGCGTCCACCGTCGAACTGCCCGCGGTCGAGACCGTCGCGGAATCGTCGTCAGTCGAGAGGCCCACCGGTTCGCTGACGGTCTCGCCGTCCTCTAAGATTCCGTTATGACTGACTTCGTCTGTGCCGTCGCCGTCGAGGTCAAGTGCTGGATTCTCGGACGCCGCGCGGTCTGTCCTCGAAATCTCATAATCGAACGACCCGCCCGACGCCGACCAATCGAGCGATTCGGTGTCTGTCGAGAGGTCGAGGTCTCTTGTCACCGTCTCGCCGTCGCCCGGACTCCCGAACGATGCTGAGTCGCCGTCGTCGATCTCGACCGACACATCCGAGGACGTTCCATCTTCGAGCCAAATCGCCGGATAGCGCGAGGTATATTCATCCTCGTTTTTGGAATACGCCCACGCCTCCCCCGCGCCGTCTGTGGATTTGAGGACCGACCGTGCGAAACTCGACTGACTCGGGTCGATATGCACGACCTTGAACCCGAGGGTAACTTCGTCCGCGTCGCTCGACGGCGAATAGCTGTCGAGGTCTATCGTTTTGTTCCCTTGTCCCGAGTTGAACGTTGCATTGTCTGCGACTTTTTCGCCCTCGGCGATATCGCCATCCGGCGTTTCCTCGGCGATATAGACATCAACACCCATCTCCCAGTTATTCGAATCAACGAGTTGGAACGTTGTGCCGGTGATTGTTTTGGGCGGGTCCTTAACCATAACCTCGCCGCCCTGCTTCGTGCTGGGTTTGTCAGTCCACAGCCAATCCTGAATACCTTCGTCGTTTGACTGATAAGGCGTATCGGCCTGTGACGTTCGTCCGGTCACCGAGATTTCCGGGTCGCCGTCGCCGTCCTGCCCGGCCGGGTCGAGATTACCCTCAACGTCTAACCCTGTCGAATCGCCATCGGTCGCCGAACCCTCCTCGGTTTTCGCGTTCTCGAAGCCGTCACCTGTCAGTATGATCTCAGGGTCACCGTCTGGTCCAGTCGGGTCGAGATTCCCGTCTGGGTGAACGTCCAACTCGTCGCCGTCGCCGAGACCTGCCCCGGTGACGTTATCCCATTCTTCAACCGTTTTGCCGGTCACGTCTATCTGATAATCGCTGACCTCACTCGGCGAGCCGACATCCGCCACGAAACTCGACCCGTCCTGCGCGGTCGCGTCTATCGACACCTCGCCCTCGAACGTCACCGAGTTCGCGCTGAACTTCGGAATCTCGAACACCAAGAGACCGTTGCGCGCGTCCACCTGCGAAGTCCACGTCTCACCGTCCTCGTGTACACCATGGACGACCTCCGGCGTGTGCCCGACCGCTTCGCGAACCGCGTCAGCCGGAACCGCGACCTCCCGGCCCTCGTGGTTCGTCTCGTCTTGGAACACGAGCGCCGTGTCCCCGCTAGATCCGACCCGCGAACCGTTCACGTACTCCTCGGCGCGCTCGGGCGTCGTCACGACTACCTGAAGTGAACTCGCGTGGTCGGACGCCATCACCGACCCTTCGAGGTCGTCCTCGGTCAGCGAGCGGTTCTCACCGACTGGCAGGTCCTCGACGACGTTCGTGTCCGGTACGCCAACGAACCCATCCGGCGCGCTCTGAGCCGCGACGGTTCCGACCCCACCGACCATCGGCGACGCGACCAGTAGAAGAACGACGAAGATGGTCGCCGCGTTCGACGCGAGTGGACGATTCACGAAGCCACCTCCAGCGGATTTGAGGGGCGGGGGGTTGACTTTAGTTCCTTTACTACGCGCGCGCCTGTACTGCCAGTCCGCGTCGAGTTTTTCGATTCGCGCGAAATCGCCTCGAAAACCGTTTTCGAGGCCGTCTCGCCGCCGAATCCGTTAGCTTCCACGGTTCGAATCATCGAAGCACCTCCTGAACCTCCGGAAACCGGATATGGAGCTGACCGGGGACTTTGAACTCGCTCGGCACGTCAGCCCAGCTGAACTCCGCGAAGCTCTGACTGTTCCACGACAGGGCCTGACCCAACTGCATCGACTGAGTGTAGTTGCGGTTCATCGGGGCTTCGCCCATCCCGACCGTCTTGCCAGTCGGATTGTCGATTCCGGCGAGTGTGATTCGCCATCGCTTCTTCTTCCGCATCAGGTTGTGGAGGTCGTCGAGGTCGTGGCCGACGCCGAACTGGCTGAACTTGTTGCGCCGGGCGTCGACGTACTTGTCGCGATAGGCTGAAATGCGGTCGTGAAGCCGGTGGTAGTCGTTGCTGGCGTGTTCGGGCATCAGATTCCCGATTTCGTCGCACAGCCACGACACCCAGATGGGCGGTCCGTGGTCTATCTTGTCGATACCCCACGCGAACCACCACATCTCGCTCGGGGTCACGTCCTCCGGGCCAAGTTCTTCGTCTGCAGCCGCGTGCCACGCCGAGACGTGGCCGACCTCCTGAATCTCGTCGGCCTCTCGGTACGCCGCGGTCGCGCCCCGGAACTTCGGGTCCGGATAGACGACGTGGAGCATGCCCTCCTTGAGAACCTCGTGGTTCAACTGACGAATGCTGTCGTACCGGACGACTTCGTACACCGCCTCTTCGAGGTCGATTGGAATCGGCTCCATCTCATCGCTCGGCGGGTCCAGCACTGCCTCGACGTCGAGACCCGACGGAAGGCAGAGCCGCGTCCACGCTCGGAGTGGGAGCCACTCTGCTCGCGACGGCGACCCGCGCCAGACCACCGCATCCGGGTTGATTTCGAGGTTCCGAATCACCGGGAGAGCAGTCGCCATCGTGGACTTTCCCGACCCCTTCGGGCCGTAGGCCAGCCAGTCTGTTCCGCCGATTCGGAGGTCCTTCACTAGGTCGGGACGCTCGGCGAGCCACTGGAAAAGCGCCCGTCGCTCCCGCGATAGCCCGGCGAACTCGCCGTGTTCGAGCCGGAGTTTGTCCATGTCGTCCAGATGAACGAGGTGATCGAGGAACGCCCGTGGGTGTTCGAGTATCGGGTGTGACCCCTCTTCCATCGCGGGATGGTCGGCCCGTTCAAGGCGCTCCATTACGTCGCTCCACCGGCTGAAGCCGAAGGCGTGCCGTAGATTCTCGCCGACCGTGTGGCGGTCCCCTTCGCCCGTCACCTCCCGCGTCTTGTCGAGATTTGGCGCGGTCATGCCTTCCAGCCGCGCTTTCAGGAGGTCGCGGTCCTGCACCACCTCCAGTAGGTCGTAGTCCTGTTCGTCGGTCTCTGCGACCGCTCCGGGTCGCATCTTTTGGTCTGTCTTGCTCATGAGATAGATCCGCCTCCGGTCTCGCCGCGATACGTCTCGCCCGCCGTGACCTCCGTCGCTCGGTGGCCGAGCGCGTCGGCCGCCCGGTTGAACGCCGGGAGCAGGAACTCCGCCGCCCAACTCTCCCGAACGAATCGGTCTTTGTCGCCCACTTTGCCGCCGACGAGGTGCTGTCGAAGCGGTTTCTCGAAGTATGGCCGCGTCACTGTCTCGCGCTCGATTTGTGCGTAACTCGCCGAGACGACCTGAAGCGACCACGCCAGCAACGCCTCGGCGTTTTCGAATCCTTCGAGGAGTTGCTCCAGCGCCGCCGCCTGCTGGCCCGCGACCTCGCCGAACGCAGGTCGCATCAGCGGGTACTGCTGGGCTTGTGGGTCGATTGGCTCGATGTCGTCGCCCTCGGCGTTGTCGTCGAGGTGATCGACGCGCTCGACGGCCGCCCAGCGCGCCACCTCGTGACCTGCGTGGAACGCCGGGAGCAGGTCCTTCGCCACGATACCGCGCCGGATTTCGACCGCTAACTCCGGCGGCATCCTCTTGCACGGCCCCCACGGCTCTCCGAGGAGCGCCGCGACGGTCGGGGCGTCGGCCGCGGTTCTCGTGTACCACGAGTCTTCGAGCTGGCCGACTGTTTGAATCACCAGCTCCTGTTCCCATTCCAGAATCTCCCGTCTCGACGAAAATCCGGCGAGTAGATCCACGAGCAGGTCGGCCTGGTCGTGGGTGAGCTTCGCGGTCGCTGGACGCGTCGGCGCGTCCACGCCCGCCTTCTCCAGCGCGGCGTGAATCCGATCTCGGAGGTCCTCAGCCATGTCCTCCGGGTCAGGTGCGACCGAACGCGCGCCACTGGTCGCGCTCTCTGCCTCCTCCAGCACCGTCTGAAGGCCACCGACGATGTCGGCACCGTCGATGCGTTCGGCCACGCTTTCGTCGGGATACGCACCCTCTTCGAGCGGGTCTTGGGCTTCAGTCATCGGCTGACGCCTCCTGACTGTTGTCTCGAACCGGCCCGTCCTCCGCGCCGTCTTTCGCCACGTATCGCTTGTACAGTTGGTCGAGCTGACTCTCGCTACGGTCGTCCATCAGTTCCTTCCGGTCGGCGTGGGTTTCGGCCTCGCTCTCGGCGTAGTTGCGGAACCAGTCGTCCCACGATTTCGCGTCGGCGAGTCCGCGGGCGTGGGTCAGCATCGACCCGACCGCGTGGTGGTAGTGAATCGGCGCAAGGTTCGCGTAGAGTCGTCCGTCGCGAGGCTTCGCCACCTTGACCGCGAAGATACCGAGGCCGCCGAGGAACACGCCCAGAAGGCCCGAACCTGCCGCCAACTGTCCCGCCATCCACGACATTCCCAGCGCCGAGAAACCGGCGACGTACGGTACCGGGTGAATCTGGCGGTTCCCCTCGTCGTCGTACGTCACGAGGTCCGGAAACTCCAAGACGTGATGCTCGGGCGTGTACTCCAGCGGGTCGTCGTCCTCCGGGTCAAGGAGATACAGCTCCTCGATGGGACCGTCAACCTCGATTTTCGTCTGCATGTTGCCGTTCACTTCGAGGTCGGCGGTCGCGTCCCGAGCCCGCGCCCAGAACTTCCGGATGCCCTTCCGAATCGCACTTCGCTCGCCGGTATCTCCCCGAGCGAACTTCGTCACCGTGAACGACGCCTTCAGCACGCCCGGCGCGTCGGTCGGTTCGTCCGGATCGGTGTCGGCCGCGGCGTCTGTCTCGGCGTTCGCCACCGCATCCTCCACGGCTTCCGGGTCGGTCGGGTCGAATCCGTCGTCGAGGTGGAACTGGAGGAACCCCGCACCGTAGGTGCGGCGTCCGAACCACTCCACCGCGATAACGCCGAGCAGAACGCCGCCCGCCGCAGATACGAGGTACGGCGCGCGAATCAGCGTCGCGCTCAGCCAGTCCCACGCCATAACGACGAACATGATGCCGCCGATGGCGACCAGAATCCACCACAGCGCCGAAATCTGCGGCCCGGCTTTTGCCTTCTCGACCGCCTTCCGGCCACCGTAGAGGGTCACGACCGTACTCCCGAAAAACGGCAAGAGGAGCGAAAGGATACCCCACGCGAGTCGCGCTCCAGCGCTGTTCGTCTCGATTGGAAGCGTCGCTTTCGAACTCTGGTGGTAGAACGTCCAGCGCGTGTCGCCGGGATTCTCCAGACAGCTCTCGCCGTCCGGTTCTCGAACGCACATCACCGTGCGAACTTTCTGGTCGTAGTGGTCGCGTAGGTCGATTTCGGCGTAGTCGTAGCCGCCAGCGAGGCTCACGGTCCGTTCGTACGTCGTCACGTTCACCGCGGCTTTCTGCGTGGATGTCTCCCCGTTGTTGGTCTCGTAGCGCTCCTGACCGACGCGGTAGTGAGCAACCTCGACCACGTAGTCCTCGGCTTCCTCGCCGTAGGCGCGCTTGCTGTGAAGTTGAACGTAGTTGCGCTTCACCGTCTCGCCCGGCCGGAGATACCGCCAACTCGGAGAGGTCTCCGACTCGTCCACCATGAGGCCGGTCGGGAGGGTTTTCACGGCGAACTCCCCGTACTGGCCGTTCTGTCTGACGCTTGCGGGTGCGTTCGTCGGTTTCGTCCCGCCGGGAGTGAGTTCCTCTAGGCCGAGATTACGGGCCGCCGCGCTCTCAGCGTCGTCCTGTGCGAGCGCTATCATCGGCCCACCGACGCCACTCACGACGACCGCGACGAGCACCACGAACGCGGCGGACCGTCTCACTGGAGACCCACCTGCCCGAAGTCGGTCTTGAACGCAATCGCGACCAAAATCGCCGCGAGCGCCAGACCGAGGAAGTGGAACGGCCGAAGCACGATCACGTCGGACAGGCCGATTGTGCCGAGCGAGATGCTGAACAGCGACGCGGTGAGTACCGGGAAGTTCGGAGCCAGTCCGATGAGGAACTGGCCTGCCTCCGCCGCGGTACCGAACGTCGTCGCCGCCCACCCGGTGAGGGTCACGAGCGAGACCAGCACGACGTTCAGCGCGCCGCCTGTCCCGCTCTTCGTCCGCGCTCCGAAGCCCTGAAGGGCTTCTCCCTTGTCGTCGGCTTCTTCGTACGCTTCGTAGGCCCAGACGATAGCGATAAGCGCCAGCACGGCAGTTATCACGAGCGCTGGGTTCGACATCGCCCAGTTCACCGGGTTCACTGCCATCGTTTCACCTCCGTTCGAGGGGTCGATTCACCGATTTGAGGTCTGTACATCGTGATTTTCGTTGTCATAGTTCGTCGAGGTCCTCTGTTTTGCCCCAGAGGTCTCCGAGGCGAAGTCCGAGGTACACGAGCGTCAGGAACAGGAACGGGCCGCGAAGGTCCGGAAGCCCGTACACCTCGGCGATGTCTTTGACGTAGACCGACGCCATCGGAAACCAGATTTGTTCAGTCTGCGATACCCACGCGAACAGGTTGCCGACCGTCGCGGTGACGCCCGCAACCACGTTGTTCTTGCTCATCTCAGCACCTCCAGACCGCTCTCGATACCGTTTGTGACCGGGAACGCTTTGATGACGGCGTACACGACGGCCGCCAACAGGGTCATCACGAGCGCGAACGCGAACGCCGCCGCTGGCGGTCCGGCGAGTCCCGCCGTGTTCGCGACGCCTTCAGCGGCTTCGTAGATGAGACCGAACGCTCCGACAATCGCATCCCCGATGACCTCGAACGGCGTCGTCAGTGGGCCGAGTCCATCGACGATAATCGATGTCGTTCGCTCGATGGCGAAGAATATCCAACCAAGGACGTACTGTGCGGCGTCGATGATTCCGCCGACAATCCACTCGGCAATTAACATCCGAACCCACGCTTCCGGGTCGCTCCCTATCGTCGCGAGGCCCGCCGCGATTGGCGCGAGTTTCTGCAGGTCGTTCAGCCAGTGGTCCTCCGGGACGAACCCCATCAGAACCACCTCCGTCGGGTGTACAGGAGCAACGCCGTGACGATGATGACCTCGAGGCTGAAGATCATCGGTGCGAGTAATCGATTCGTCTCGACCGCCGCACGGAATGCCGAAGCCCAACTGGCTTCGATGGTCTCCGCCCCGCCGCCGACAGCGGCCTCGATTACTCGGACGTACATGGCGGCCGCCGCGTCCAGCACGCGAATGTGAACGGTGACGACCGCCTGCATGACCATGATCCAGCCTGCGGCGACGGTGAGCCACACTGCGCCCAGCAACGTGCTGACGAGTTTGGCGATCTTGATTTCGCCACCCTGTTCGACGAACGCGTTCGGTTCGACCGGCCCGCTCGAACTCATCGGTGGCGAACACCTCCGGACACCCACCCGGATGCGGGTGGGGTTTCGTCGGTCGCAGTTCGAGGGTGGCGGGCCGCCGACACGGTTACTCCTCCTCGTTATCGAGGTCGCCGCCGTCCTCGAGGCCGACGAACGGGAGATTGATGCCCGTGATGGTGTCGGCGTCGGTCAGGTCCAGGTAATAGATCGGGATGGCGATACCGCCAACGAACGCACCGCTGGCGACCATGATGACGAACGGACCGAGCTGTAGCCACGGATCCATCCCGAGCGCGACCGCCGCGGTGTTCCAGGCGTCTTGGATGAACCCCGCCGGAGCGCCGAACATCGCCTCGATGGAGTCGGCCGTGACGCTCGCGAACGCGTCGGTCGGGCTGATGATCAGGCCCGCGAACGCCTCACCGATGCCGATGACGATGGTGAAGAACGCGACGACGAGCCCGCCAGCGCCGTTGACGAACGCCTGGCCGAACCCGCCGAGCGACTCGGATTTGTCTATGTACGTCATGGCTTTCGCCAGACGCGGTCCATCGCTCGAACTCATCGGAATTAGCTCCCGCGCGATTTGAGTCCGACCATGGTCAGCAGGCCAGCGATACCGCCCGCCACCCAGTTGTACATACTGGCGAACGGACCACCGCCACCGCCGCCGGAACTACCCCAGAAGCCCCCACCGGATTGGACAGGCTGGAGCGCGCTGTACTGGTCTTCGAGGAGTTTGACCTCGTACTCCACCACGTACGTGGTGTCGGTCTGAACCGTGCTGTCAGCGGTGATAGTCCGGTTCTGGTCGCCGAGTTCGCCCGAGAGGTCGATCCAGTCGTCCTCGGAGATGTCCTCGGTGTCGGTGTCGCCGACGCCCTCGGCGTAGCGAATCTGCGTGTACCGCTCCGAGAGGAACGGCTGTTCGGTCTTGAGTTCGATGTCACCGTGCGTGAGGTCGTACGCCGTCGGAATCGTCTGGCGGAACGACACGTCCAGCAGGTTTGCGTAGTTCGGGTAATTGTTCGTTTCGGGGAACTCGATGGTCGCGGCGTCCGGGTCGTCCTGCATCCGGTACTCGATGTTCAGGTACCGGAGCTTGTTGACCGTCGCATCGGTGAACGCCTCACCCATTCCGGAAAGGTCGGTGGCTTCGATTTCACCGCCTTCGGGACGCTCGTACACCGTTTCGTCGGTGTAGTCGTCACCGTCGTCAGTGGACGTGTCCAGTACGCGCTCCTCGCCGAGGTCCCATCGGCTCTTCTTCTCGACGTTCAGGCCGATGACCGTGGCCGTCGCATCGCCGTCCTCCGTGACTACACGGACTTCTTCGACCGCGTCGAGCGACCCGTCGCCCGAGCCGTCCACGTCGAGTTGGCCGAGTTGCTCCTGGTAGACGACACCGGACGCGGTCTCGTTGGCGATTACGTCGCTCGCGGTCGCGTCCCGGCTGGAGTTGACCTCTGCCTCGACGTAGTCGCCGTCACCGTCGCGGACTTGGACGGAGAGCTCCGCGCCGCTCTCCAGGTCATCGACGTTCATGACGAGCTGGAGATACCGCTTTTCGGCGTCGCTCGTGATGGACGGCTCCTCATAGGCGACGTGCTCGCTGTCGCCAGCGGTGAGCGATCCGTCGGTATCGATTTCGACCGCCTGAACGCCTTCGCCGGTCTCGCCATCAGCCTCTTTGACGGAGGCCGCGGACCCCGAAGTAGTCCAGTTCTCGGCGTTCAGCCACGTCACGCTGTTGTTCTCCTCGCCGCTCGTGCGGGGGAACTGGTCGAACTCTTCGGCGTCGATTCGGTCGGCTCGATACGCCACCTCGGCACCGGAATCGGTACCGTTGACGTGGCCTTCGACTTCGGTGATTTCGCCGTTGTCGTCTTCGTATTCGAGCCAGTCCATGTTCGAGCGGTCGTGGCTCTCTACGGTCAGTTCGTCTTCGACGAATTTGGTTTCGGGGTGCTGCTCGGCCTCGGGATTCATTCCGTACGTCGCCGCGGCGGCGACGCCGGAGCCGACGACCGCGAGCACCGCGAGCAGCGCCAGTACTGTCTTGCGATTGATTTCCATGTGTTAGTTGGTGTGTCGGCGGTTCCGGTCGCCACCCGCAGTTTCCGCTCGATTCTCGAGTGCTGCGACAATCGTATCGTCACGAACGTTCTCCCCGCCGTGTTCTCGAACGGCGTCGGCGACCTCTCGTGGTGAACGGTCTCTCGCCTGGCCGCCGTCAGTTGCGGTCGCTCGCTCCGAACTGGCGGGCTCGATGTCCACGTCCACCTTGGCCTTCTCCAGTACGGTCTGCGCGCCGAGAGCGCCGACGAGCGCCAGTGTTCCCAGCACGAGAGGGAGCGCGAACACCCAGCCGAACGTACTCCAGCCCGCCGTGCCGAGAATCAGCGACAGCGTCGAGTAGCCGATGAGGTGAGCGACCGTCTCGCGGTTCATGCGCTCTGCCTCCGCTGGACTCGCGCCTTTGGCGACCGCGTCGGGGCGGTCAGCCCGTTCTCGTAGAGGACCGCTTCGAGGTGGCCGTCACACAGTTCGACTCGGACGCCAGCGACCTCGTACATCGTCCCGTAGTCGCCGCACTGACCGGCGGGCGTCTCATAGAGACAGCCCTCGTGGGCGCTGTCACTGTGTTCTGGGTGTTTTTCTACGTCGGTTCTCTGCGTCGTATCCTCCGAAAAGGAGGTGTTCGGGCCGACTGGCCCGCGTTCTCGGGTCATAGTTCGAACCCCGACCGACCGTATCGGAAACGAGACGGTCGGCCGTCGCGCCAGCCCGATTAGCCCCTCCTACAAATATGTCAGCATTCAATAGGGGTTCCCTTGGGAACCTCTTTGGATTCTCAAGCTTTATGCCAGAGAGGATAATTGGTCGGCCCGCTTGTCATGCCTCAATACCAACTGAGACAGTTAGGAAAGCAGAATGCGGGCGTCTCGCTGCCGTGGCGCGCGCTGAAACGCGACGATCTCCTCAAGGAGGACGGAACTATTCCCGACGACCAGCTCATGGACGTGGAACGCCTCGGTGAAGGCGTCTATCTGGTCCGGCCAACTCCGGACGACGGCAACCTTCCAGAGTTCCGCGAGACCGACGTAGTTCAGGACGCCGTGGCGCGTGAATTGATGGACATGAGCGCGTTCGACAGCCTTCAGCCGGGGAACGCCGACTGATGACGGTAGAATCTGAAACCAGTCTATTGCACTAATGACTGGTAGATCGAATTAGTAGGGCCTCTTCGAACTATTCACTCTGAGAGCCATTGAATACAGATGCGACCGACTTCGCAAACGAGGGTATCTGAATATTATGGCTATTATCGAATGAAATGGATATCTGGGTATCTTCTCCGATTCGCACTCTGAGTATCGAGAATTCTTCGAAATTGATTACCTCTGAACAGCATTTGCTTCCGTGTACGTTGACATTGCTCAAGGCGTGTTCAAATACGAGGGTCCGTAGCCCCTGTTCGAATTCCTCATCAGAATAATTCGAGAGGACATCTGAATCGGCATACAGTATCGTAATCTCTTCACCGTCATACAATCCAACTATGCGTAATTGGCTACCAAACTCCTCGTTCGCTAACTCCACAACCGAACGTGTGACGTCCTCCGTGGGATCTTCTATAGTCCACGTGATTTCCTGAATCTTGTCTTTGATGTTCGCCCATGCTTCTTCGCCGCTTACGGTGAGGCCATAGTATCGCCCTACCGTTCGACTCTCCGAAACTTTGAGTTCTACGATTCCTTTCTCACGGAGTTCGGATAGTGCACGCGACGCATGGGGTCGGCGGTCATCCGTACTATCTGCTATCTCTTTCGGAGTTGAGGGACCAATTACAGCAAGATGTCTCAGGACATGCTTTCTATATTTGGAGCTCAAAATATATGACTCCACGTCCCCCGGAGATTTAGCGGCCATAGCTTCCAAAAGGAAGAACCCGGCGTCGTTTGAATTTGATGGCTGGTACCAATCTCGTACCAAAGCTTTTTGCAGTTTTAGACAGGAATGATTTCCAGATATGAGCAATGAGTCTTCAGTAGGTCCAATTCACGTTCTACATGTAGACGACGATTCCCAGTTCGGTGAGCTGGTAGAGATATATCTTGAGAGGTTAGACGACCGAATCACCGTCACACCTGAATCAGACGCTCAGAAGGCCCTTGAACGAATCAGGACAGATAGCTTCGATTGTATCGTGAGCGATTATCAAATGCCGGAGATGGATGGCATCGAGTTTCTCAACTCCGTCCGCGAAGACTATCCGAATCTACCCTTTATTCTCTTCACGGGAAAGGGGAGCGAAGAGATTGCGTCCGAAGCAATCAATGCGGGTGTCACTACGTACCTCCAGAAAAATGGGACTGAGGTCTATGAATTACTCGTCAATGAGGTTCAAAATGTTGTTTCGCATCAACGCTCACAGCACAAGGCGCAGGTTGCACAGAACCGCCTCTTAGCGTTGTACGAGCAAACGGACGGTTTCTTTATCGTAGATAGAGATTGGACAGTTGTTTATTGGAACCAGCAAATGGAGCAGCGATCGGGACAACCGTCCGAAGACGTTATCGGAGAACAAATTTGGGAGACATTTCCTGAAGCGGTCGGAACGGAACTGGAGGAGATGTACCGGGAGGCAATGGAGACGCGTAAGGCGTCAGAGTTCGAGACCTACTTCGAACCATCCGGTTACTGGTTAGAGGTTCGGGCTTATCCGTACGATGACGGACTCTTTGTCCATTCTCGGGATATTACAAGCGAGAAAGAGGACGAAAAAGAGATACAGCGGAGAAACCACATCTTAGAGTCGTTTGCGAACACGGTGTCACACGATCTTCGAAACCCACTGAATGTCGCCCAAGGGCGACTACAGTTAGCACAGGAAACAGGTGATTTCGACCATCTCGAAGAGGTTGCCCAAGCGCACAACCGTATGCGAAATCTCATCGACGAACTTCTTCGAGTCGCTCGCGGTGAGGAATTAGCCTCTTCAGAAGTCTCACTCAAAGAAAATGTCGAAGAAGCATGGGAAACCGTTTCCTCGAAAGAGATGGAGCTCGTCATCGAAGACGATACCGTTTTTGAAGCACACGACAGTCAGTTGCGGCGGATGTTTGAGAATCTCTTCTGGAATGCGCTTGAGCACGGCAAGGCGTCAACTGTTAGAATTGGAGTGCTTGATGGCGATGACAAGGGATTTTTCGTTGAGGATGATGGGGTCGGCATACCAGTAAACCAACGGCAGGAAGTATTTAATTCTGGATTCTCAACCGCTGACAACAGTCCGGGATACGGACTCTCTATCGTTCACGGAATCGTGAATACTCACGGTTGGGACATCTCTATTACCACGAGTGAGGCCGATGGAGCACGGTTTGAGATTCAAGGAGTTTGCTCTCTGACGCAGGATAGCACCGCCGACGCTGACGTTGATACAGCGGAGTAACTAACGATGAAAAACCAGATTTCGAAGTCGCTCGCGTCCTACTTATACAACCGTGTCGGTGAATTACTGCGAGGCGTCATTCATTATGAACACGACGAATTCAAATTGGTCTATCTTCGCGACGATATTCGAGAACAGCGCTATCGTGAGGATGTGACTCAAATGCTGGGTCGAATCAAACAGGAGGGTACTACCGAAGAGGAACAATCATTTCCCTTCGGTGAACTTCACGCCACAATTCGGGCTTTCGACGAAACAATCTTTATGCATTTCCCAATCGGGGAGCAGATTGGTGTCGTCGTAGCGCTAGAACCCGACGTCGCCCAGAACCTCAACTCGTTCATTGATGATTGTCTCGATCATATCTATGAGGAGTACCCTTCCATGAAATCGTAAGATTTCCCCACGTGACGCGAGAAATATCGTGGATAGAATGCGAAGTGAATCGCCACTTGATGAGGTAATAAGCGTATTCAGCCTTCGGATGCTCTTCGATTTTCGCGCCCACAAGTAGATTCCCAAGGGCCGAGTCACTTCGATCGCTTGATACTGCTACCTAGTTCGCTAACTAACGACTCTTTCGTTCGAGACCCCGACTCATCTAACAGTTAGAAAACACGGTCCTGTGCATCATTCAGAGGCCGTACAGGTCCCCGCGGTCCAGCGCCCGGTTGATGGTCGCCCGTGAGGTGCCGAGTCGTCGAGCGCCCTTCCGCTTCGAGAGGTCGTCTTTCTGAATCATCTCCAGCACGCTCACCACGTCGTGGTAGTCGTCGCCCTCGATCAGGCGGCCGTCGTCCTTCGAGAAGCCGAGTGGGGCCGGGCCGTGGTGGTACTCGTCGTTCTGCTGGCGAGCCGCGATGCCCTCTTTCGTCCGCTGCTGGGCCATGTTCGCTTCGAGTTCGGCGAAGACGCCGAGGAGCTGGAATAGCGCCCGCTGGAACGGGTCGTCGTCACCGGGGCGAAGCGTCAGGCCTTCGCTGACGATGTGTAGTTCCACGTCGGCGGCGTCGAGCCGGGCCGCGGTCCGTTCGAGGTCGGAGATCGACCGGCAGATGCGCGAGACGCTGTGAACGACTACGGCCTCGAGGTCGCCCGCGTCGGCGTCGGCGACCATCTCCTGGTAGCCCGAGCGGTCGGTGTTCGTGCCGGTCGATTTGTCGCGGTAGATTTCGAGGTCGCCCAGGTCCGCGCCAAACTCTCGCTCGGCGTAGTCGGCGGTCGCGGTCAGCTGACGATCGAGACTCTGGTCGTCGGTTGACACCCGGCAGTAGCACGCGATTTCAGCCATGCTCTCGCACATCCCCCTCTACGTCTTAAAGCTCGGGGGTCACGTACATTTGTTCAAGGACGAGTGTTCTCGTACACCCTCATATCTCAACTATTCTACCGTAACAGAAGGCTTATGCCAGGTTAGTAATAGTATGTTGCTGGCGGCAGGGAAGGTCAATATCCCAATTTCCCGAACTGGCACACCCACTTACCTGCCGCCCTCCCCCATCGCACCCATTTTCTGAATTGGTTCCCGCCTTCGGCCCACACGAAGCACCCTACGAGTGGTGTCGCAAAGCGGCGGGTGATACGGGAAATAAATCAAAACTACGGGAAGATTTTAGAGTGTTCCCGCCCAACTGGTGAGTAGCCATGTCGAAATCGACCGACGAACGGGGGCGAATCTACCTCCCGAAGGACGTTCGGGAGCGCTTCGGGGACCAGTACCGCATCGTCGAACTTCCGAGCCACGTCGCGCTGTTTCCCGTCGATGAGGACCCACTGGAGGGGCTTCGCGCCGCCGTCGGTGACGCCTTCGAGGGCAAGGACGCGGCAGAACTGAAACAGGAAGCGCGTGAAGCGATCTCCCAAGAGATTCACGAAGAAAACGAGAGCCGAGAAGAGGAGAGCGAGGCGTAAGCGTGTACGTCGAGACTGACTTTCTCACCGCGCTTGTGAAGGACGACGACTGGCTCCGCGAGTCGGCAATTCGCTCGCTCGAAGAGCGCGACGACATTCACACGTCGATTCTCGCCTACGCCGAAGTCCTGGTGCTGTTCTACGACCGAGAGAACGCGGAGTACGAAATCGACCCGCCGCGAGCAATTTCGAACCTGCTCGAACTCGTTCCCATTGTCCCGGAGATACACGAGGACGCCGTCCTCGCCGCCGCTGCCTTCCTCGACGAGTACGACATGACGCCGTTCGACGCGCTTCACGCCGGAATCATCACCACAGGTGATGGACGTGTGCTTTCGAGCGAACAGGACTACGACACCATCGGCCTCGAACGCACACCGTTGGAACCCGGCGCGTCCGAGTAGGGGGTATTGCGTCTCCAGTAGTGGCAGACGATTCCTTGCGAGGGATTAGTTTTGAAGGACAGCGCGTAAGTCGGACAACCGGACTACTTTCACTTTCGCTCTACTATTGAAGATTCTTGATAAGGGGTAGGGTCGCTCCGACGAACGGAATGGTTCCAACACAGATTCCGACGTGCAGCAGTTCGCGCATCGAGGCGGAGAGACAGACGACGGTGATTTCGCGTGCCTGACGCGGTGTTCCCGTTCCCCGGCGGGAAGTCGCGGCTCGCGTCGTGGATACTCGACCAGGTCCCCGAGCACACCTGCTTCGTGGAGGTGTTCGGCGGTGCAGCGGGCGTGCTGGTGAACAAAGACCCCGAGACGAGTACAGTTGAGGTGTACAACGACCGCGACGGCGACCTCGTGCAGTTCTTCGAGGTGCTGCGCGAGCGCGGCGACGAACTGGTCGAGTGGCTAGAGACCGTGCCGTACTCGCGGGAGGTCCACGGCGAGTGGGCTGACGCGTTCTACAACGGGTATCGGCCGAGCGACGAGGTCGAGCGCGCTGGACAGTTCTTTTTCCTTCGGTACTCTCAATGGGGCGCTGGTTACGCGACGGTCAATGGGTTCGGAACGAGCAAGGTGACGAACGAGGCCCAGAGCTACGCGAACAAGGTAGCTCGGTTGGAGGAGTTTGGCTTGCGATTCGACGACGTCGTGCTGGAGAACCTGGACTGGTCGGCGGCGTTCAAGAAGTACGACAGCGAGGAGACGGTGTTCTACTGCGACCCACCGTACGTCGGCAAGGAGGACTATTACCCGGTGTGCGACATCGAGCACTCGGAGTTCGTAGAGGCTTTGGGCGAGTTAGAAGGGAAATGGGTCGTGTCGTACGCGGAGCTGCCTGCGGGACTGGAGGAGTATCGGGTCGTTGGGCGTGGTGAGCGGAACTTCATGGGTAACGGGAGGTCGGGGAGTACGAAGAAGACGAGAGAACATCTGGTGATGAATTTTGAACCGTAATCAGAAAACATTCTGAAGCGGTCCAGCTCGTTCTACGGTTTCGTGGGTATCCCGCACATCCTCAAAGGAAACGTACTGAAGCGAGCAGTGTTCGGCAGGTTCCAACACTCGCTGGAAAGTTGGCCGGTCCATCTCGCGCCGGACCTTATCTTCGTCATCGGAGGGCGCGACGATGTACATGTCCACCGAGAGATTCGGGACCTTCACCACGAAGTCGGTCATCCGGAGAATACCGCTATAGATACTTGTGGTACTCTCTACTTCGAACATCTTCACGATGTAATCGCCGTTGAGCCAGATGACGTCAACGTATTCGATGATTCGCATCGCGGCCTCGCTGAATCCAGTGAGGTTGAGGTTCTCGATGCATCCCTCTCCAAGACGCTCGTTCTCGTATTCTTGGTTCTGGTCGTTCGTGGCAACGTACACGTCGTAGTTGTGCTTCAAACCGAGCTGAATGAGATACCACTGAATCTCGGTGTGTTCTCGGACATTCGTCTCGTCGGCCTCCTCTTCGAGTTCAAGCTCTGGTTCCTGCTTGGTATGGCCTTCTGATTCTCGTTCGACGTCCGGCGACCGAGTGCGGAAGTCCTGGAAGGCGTCCTCGATGGAGGTGTACTGCTGAAGGAGCCGACTCATCGCTTTCTCGGATATCTGCTGGAATCCCTGTGGTGAATAGTCCTCGCTATAGCCGAGTATCATATTCAGTTCAATACGCGGAATGGAGATGCGATGGAAGTCTTCAACCGTGTAGATGAAGCGGCTATCGCTATTATTCCACAGCCACTTGCCAGCCTCTGGACTCTCGAAGGAGTGACCAACGCGACCAGTAGCGAAGAATTCTCCCTGATTGTAGAACAGAAGTGGGTCACCGGTTTCCATCCCCTCGAAGAACGTGCGCTTCCGCTCACCGCTCGTCGTGCCCCAGATTCGAGCCTCGTCGAGGTTACTGAGCTCGTCGATAGGATGGTCACCGGAGAGATCGTGAGGGGAATCGACCGTACGGTCGAACTCCTGGGTCCATTCCTCACCCACTGGTACGAGGTACAGTCTGGACATTGACGTGAATGATACAGAGGTGGAACTTAGAGTTTCGGAATGAGAGCGGAACTTCATTGGCAACAGGAAGCTGGGGAGTACGAAGAAGACGCGGAAGCACCTGGTGATGAGCAGCTAAAAGAGGAGGAATAAAGGAACCCCATTCTCAACAACCGGTAATGCGACTCATACTGGGCAACCATAACCGGAATATTTTTTATGTGCCTAGAGACCATTTTGATATCAAAGCGATTGCCCTCTCTCGATTATGACGTCACAGTTCTCTTCACTTGATGATCCTGCACGATCAGAGTATAACGACGAGGCATTCATTGCGGCTTTACACGCAACTGACTCGCCCCCATCTACGCAGGAGGTAGCAGATAGGGTTGGGTGCGCCTACTCAACGGCTTGGCGTCGGCTTTCACAATTGCACGATGCTGGCTCGGTTAACTCAAAAAATGGAACCTATCCAATCACATGGACACCCGGCAAGTACATCCCGTCCGTCCCGACCTCAGATCTGACCCCGAACTGGCGGTCCGCACCGAAACGCTGGGGCCACTCGCTACATACTTTGTCCCCATATGTCGGTGGATTCCCGCCAGCGCTCGCGAACTACTTCATTCGCCGATTCACCGATGCCGGTGACGTCGTGTACGATCCTTTTGCTGGCGGCGGCACCACGCCCTTAGAAGCAATCTTGGAAGATCGCGTTGCGTGGGCAAGCGATGCATTCGAATACGCAACAATATTGACTCAGGCAAAGTGCAATCCGTTTACAACATCGGCCTTCAAATCCTATCTCAATACTAAGCTTGAGGAGGCGGAGTCGGTCGATAATACTGACTTTCGTCTTATTGCCGACGATAGTTGGCTGAATGAGTCGGATCTCTTAGTATTTTTCTCAGAATATACCCTTGACCAACTCCTCTGCCTTCGAGAAGTACTGAAGGACGACACGTCTCAGGAGGCCATCTATCTGAAGGCGATTCTGTGTGGCGTCTTGCACGGGCCATCAGAGATGTTTCTCTCGTTGTCCACCAGAGACACGTTCTCGGGTTCTATCGACTATGTCAAAGAATACGCTGATGAGCACGACCTCGACCGGCCGGAGCGGGATATCAAGCAGTCGGCCGAACGGAAACAAGAATTGGTCGCGAGGGATCTGGATAGTTTCCCGACGAACCCGAAGGCGTGCGTTCGCCAAGCCGATGCTACGGATCTTGATTTCCCCAATGATAGCGTCGATTTGATACTGACCTCACCGCCATATATGCGAGTATTGGACTATTCTTGGAACAACTGGCTGCGGTTGTGGTGGCTGGGCGTTGACCGAGAGACGGAACGGGACTCACTCACGCTTACATCTCACGAAGAACGCTACCGGAAGTTCGTCCGCAGGACACTTCGAGAGTTAGAACGAATTCTGGCTGATGATGGCTATGCAGTCATCGTCGTTGGTGACGTCCGGAAGAATCTCACAAACCGGATTGAGTACATTAACACAGCGTATCTGTTCGCGGAAGAGGCGCTCAAGCATACAGACTTGATTCCCCGGCAAATTATCGACGACGAGTACGACCTTGAGCACCGGAACTTCGCACGGGCGAACCAGCTTAAGTATGACTACAGTCGTGATCAGAAAGAAGAGAAAGCTATGAGCAAGCTGGACCGGTGTCTTATCTTGTCTCCTCACAAGGAGCAACTTCCCGAGGCAACCGACCTATCCGTTCCTTGGACAGATAACTGATCGGCTTTTAGGGGAGGAGATCGAGGAACTCACGAGTTTGTAGCAGATCAAGCTTCGCCGCCGTTGAATAGACAATCGCAATGGTATCGTTGATTTCCTGTCTGCCACCAGCGTCCAGGGCGAACGATGCAAAGTCGCCAATGGTGTTGTCTGCACCAGGGATTGGTTCTTCCCTATCGCCGACGATATCTGAGGTATCCATCGAAACGAATGTACCGCTGCCCCCTCGAGTATGCCACTCAGTTGCGTCACATAGGAGCGATTGGTCGTTCGAGTTGTTCACTACCGTGTTAAGTCGGTAGTGGAGCGTATCCCAATCATCCGTAACGGGCGTCTTCGATGGGTCTATGATCTCGACTTCACCGAGCGGTTCTTCAAAGAGATTCTTGTAGCCGACGAGCAACTTATTTCGCTCTTCTTTAAGTCTAGCGAAGACTTCCTCTCGAGACTCCAGATTTGCACACTCGCCAAACAAATCGCGTGCGAAGGACTCGTCATTGTATGACAGATTTGGGAAGTCAAGCGGGTTGATGTCTCCAATTCTTTGCCCGTTGTTGAGCTTTTCTTTTACCCAATCAACAAAATCGACACGTCGGTTCTTCAGCTTCTCATACTCTTCGTGCCCGTTTTCACTCGTTAGCTTCCCAACGTCTGAATACTCTTCAAACAGTTCTGTCGCATCATCTCGTTCATCAAGCGTGTAATCCAACAGAACGGAGTTATCGAGAAACGCTTCGGAGGTGTCTACATTCTGCGAACTCATTCAGACTCACCTTGCGCAGGTTCATCAGTTACCGTATCCACAACACCGAATAGTTCGTCGATTTTCTCATCTAGCGCATCCGTCCGCGTAGGGAACGCCGACGGAGATGGATACGCATCGATACGCATCAATTCTGCCTCCATGTCTTCCAATTGCTCGGTAAATTCCGACTCATGGTCAGTTAGCGCACTTCGACTTCGGTCATCAAGGTCGTCCGCGCCTGGGCCTTTGGACGTGGCCAATGACAGACAGTGGGCGACTAATGTCCAAGCGACTTCATCGTAGAATTCCTCAAGGGACGTAACATACGTGAAGACATCGTACGAGACGGCGTCCTGTCCCCGATCTGCAATTCCTAGGAAGGAGAGTTCGACAAGATTCAGAAGAGCGGGTACGGTTTCGGAAACCCTCGCAAAGGCCTCATCTCCAAGTTCAAGCTCTAACCCAGCCGTAGCTGTAATTGCTTTCTCGTATTGAGTGTCAAGAGTATACGTATCCAGTCGTTCCGTCTCTGGGTCAACACTCTGCCGCAGCATTTTGAAACACTCTCGGAGTTGGACGTTCGCTAGATATAGCCGCTTGAATCGATCAGGTGCATGCTGTTCGTAGAACTGCCGAAGGAACTCATGAGTTGCATCGTTGGCATGGCTGAGCGAAGGATAGTACTCATCGCTACGATAGAAGTTGGCGAAGTCGTCTTCTCCAAGCTCAATGAACTCTTCAACCGGGTCTGATTCTATCGATGGTGTTTGAGTTCCATCAATGCCAGCATCCATCGCAACACCGCCACCACCGGCTGGTGTATTCAATCCGTACTTGAACCAACTCATTGTCACTGGCGGGTGCTCAACGCCTTCAAGCCAGTGGTGAAGAGCGATATCAACATACTTCTGCCGTTTGATTGCGTCCCCTGGAGTGAGTGAGATATTGCGCTCCTCACACACGGTATCCAGCCCGGCGTTGATCCGTCGAAGGAGTTCGCGTTCCGTCGGCATTGAATCGCTCATTGTTGATCACCGGACTGACCATGAGCCATCGATTTGCGGCAGGCTACTGGCCGGTTCGTATACCGGTATACATTTTGGGAACAGTTCATTCTTTCGCTTCTGTCAATAAGTTAGTCAGCTTCCCGAGGATCTGGTCACTCAGTTCCTCTGGCAGCGATGCCTTATCATGAGCCACAACCAATGGGATGAGGCCGTTCTCATATCGAATTGTCCGGAGTTTGTCTAAGACGGTCACAGTCCGCGCAAGTTCTGGATAAGCGTCTTCGGAGACACGCAAGCCGCCTTCACGATGGCCGTCAGTGAAGCGCCGTGGAACGGTGAAGGCGAAGCAGTGGCCGTCCTGAGTTCGGGTGGCAGACCGATAGATAAAGTTCTTCCCATAATAGGTCTTCTTGCCGAACGGCTCTGTCCTATCACCGGCTGAGATGTGCTTGTAGATGACATCGTTCGGCAGTTCAAGTAACCAAGGTCCAGCCATTCGATCCTTCACTGACTCGGCAAAACTCGCGAATTTGCCGGTCTTGTGAATACCCGACACAACGAACGGTGCTCCGCCGTCACCCATGTGTGCTTCCTGTACTTCGGATAGAATCTGTAAAATCGGATCATGGATCCATGCGGCAGTGTCGAACTGCGCTAGGGGTCCATCCTTGACAATGGCTGTCCGATTGAGTGCGTCTCGCCCTTGTTTGTCGAGATGCTTAACCGCATTCACTAACACGAGATGCTCAACGATACCCATCAGGAGATTGAGTGCTGTGACGTTCTCCTGAGAGCCCGCAACACGTTCGTGAGTTCGAAGCGCATCCGTCGGGTACGTGGGCTTGTCACATTCTGGGCAGGAATCTTCTCGGGTTGAGTTGACTATTAGCGACTCTTCATCACAATCTGGATTCGGGCAGTTCTCAAGCCGAAGTTTCCCTCGTCCGGATTCAATTCGATCTTCTCGGCGGTGAAGCAGTTCGTGGTACGTGGTGAATAGTGTCCGCCCGAACGCCTCACGGCGCTTGAAATTCCTAAACACCATCTTCCGCCAGCTCTCGTGAGTTGATCCAGCATCAAACAGGGTATTCGAACTCGGAAGTACCATGTTGTACTCTTGAACCGAACCTAAGTCTTCCACGACAGATGGGTTCAAAAATGCCTGGTTTTGTTGCTGACGTACAACTTGCATATCGATCTCTGCTAAGCGAATCGACAGGAAGCCGACACGCTTGTTCAACAGCGGATCTCCAACGGTGACTTCAACTCGGGACCCATCGATACCGTAAACACGCTCGATAGGCGGATTGACATCGTCTGCCATCGATAACGCAGGTGGCCGCATGACGTTCTCATCCGGATCCCACCCTTCTTCCGGTGGTGTAAATGTGAATTCTGCTAACTCCGTTTTCAATTGCTGGTCGCGCGTAAGGTCAATGTGACCTAGACTGTTTGCTGGCTCATCGCCGGAGTCGTCTTGGTATCCCATTAGTCGTCTTCGTCAGTTAGCATTGGTTCTGCGGCCGCGGTCCCGGCCACCTCATCATTGTCACTCCGTCGTTCTGCCGCTCGATCTTCGAGTTCGTCGCGGTCGTATCCCATTTCATTAACCAACCAATCAATATCGAATAGGCTAATCTTTGCCGGGACAATGTATTCCCCGGAGTCCGTCTTTATGCGAGCAAACCCGACGTCCTCCACGTTTCGAATACCGTGTTCAAAGTCCTCAAAATTATAATAATTCGCTAGTTCGTTAATTTCCTTCTTACTGTTAAGATGCGTGACGATCCAATTTGCCGTGTTTGATAGTACACGAGGGTCAATGTCTGAGACTTCTTGCGTTGCGTATGTCATCCCGATTTTGAATTTTGCACCCTCTTTTGCGAGTTGGACGTAGGGGTTCTGTTCGTCGCTATTGCGATAGCGATCCTTATCGAAGTGCTGATGAGCCTCTTCTAGGTAGAGCTGAATAATTGGAAGGTCATCGTCATCTTCCTCTGGATCCTGAAACCGTCTCATCGATGTCGATAGGATTGCGTGAGTGATTCGAGTAGTTTCTTGCTGGACAACCTCTGATTTTCCGTTCGAGATATCTACAACAACGATTTGGCCATCACTCAGATCCCTGTAAATCTCCTCTGCAGCATCGATATCCGAATCGACATTGTGGAAATCAATCAGTTCAGAGAGGAGTCGGTGACCAGACTGACCGGTCGTACTGAACATTTTCAATACTTTCCTGAGTTCTTCGTTCACCCAGTCTTTATCCCGATCAGTGAGATCTCTATATCGCTGGTTGAATCCGTCGATATTCTCTGCAACACCTTCCCAGAAAGGTACGAGCAAATTCGCTTCCATTTTCAAGTCGTGGCCTCCCGGTCTCGGCACACCGACTCCATGCTCTTCGTTAATATACTGGACTAATTCGTCTTTGACACCCAGCCATGGATAGTTACTATCCTCTTCAAATTCTGGCCCCCAATCTGGAGGCAGATCCAACTGCTTAGCTAATAAAGCGAGATATGCGAAATGGACTCGTTTGAGCCGTTCTTTTGTGGATGGGCTTTCGGCGTTAATTATTTCTTCAACCGACGGCGGCTGAACGGTGAGGAAATCCCGAATGTAATTGCTAGTCTTGTCGGTCAATACTTGCTGTACACGTAGATAAGCAATATTCAAATTTTCTGGATCCAGCAGGTTCGAGCGAAGCGGCTTGACGTTCTCCTCCCCCGGTTTAGCGCCATACTTGTATATGGTAGTTGTATCTCCAAGGTCAGCCAGCGCTTTTTCGTCTTGGTCATTTGCGTAAGCATACTCCCCACTAGGGTCAAATAGGAGCTGTCCAACGTCTTCGTCTGCTTCTTCGATAGCCGTCGCGAGGATCTTCATCGCGTTCGATTTCCCTGTCCTCGTCATGCCGAACAGGGCCGTTTTCGTGCCGATAAAGTCTTCAATCGGAATCGACACAGAGGGGCGATCATCCTCGTCCCAAATACGCGTGCTCGTGTACTTTACCTCGCCAATCTCAACCTGTACGTCACTGCGGTGGGATGGATAACTTGCGACCCACGAGAGCGCTTTGTCCTGTAGTTTGTAGACGATATAGTTGCCCGCAGAGAAAACATTCTGAATGTCACTCCCGTAGCGGAGTATCCTGTCAATATTCGGTTCGGAGTAGGCATCCTCATCATCCTTTGGATCATCAAAATAGAATGTTCCGAGAACTTTTGCCGAGATACCAGAGTATTGCATCTCACGTTGAGTCAGAAGATCTGCGACGTCTTCTTCACTTGGCTTGGAGCCATTTTGCGATGTGACAGTCTGACGAATAGCATCATGCCGATTAGTTTTCAGACGTGTTTCTGTTGGGAGGTCGGCAGGCCCTTTGACACGGAGTAACATAGCGTGGTCAGGCTCCTCAATAATCGAGTCTGTTTCAGCAATTGATTCGTCAGTATTGACTCCAGGAACTGCCCACTCATCGTCAGTCGGGTCACCTTCCTCCGGGGTGACGGCTTGAACCATCGGACGAGCTAATAGAAGCGTATGCCGCGGAAGTCCGCCTGCCTCCTGAGTCCAGTAGTCGTTGACCAAGATAGAACACTGATCGTATTCCATAGAAAATATCCCGCCGACGTGACTGCTCTCGTCGATAAGATCGGAAATAGCAGGTTCATGAACCGCCCACCGGTCTGTCATGAGCCGAGTTTCTAATTGATGAGTTATAATTCTATCTACTTAGACCCGAGGTAATCCGCCGTGTGTCTGGATGTTCTATGCTAATCCAATTCCTAATTCAATTAGTAAGTATATGCAATACCATCGCCCTCAAAGGTCCATCAATTGGGGTTAATTATACCGATACAAGACTAGTCGTTTCTGATTTTAGGACTTGAGTGTGAATCAGACCTGATCCTCAAAGCGACTAAGGTCCTCGATATCTAGCAGCAAACAATCAATCGAGTCGAACATTGCATCCCAGTCGATCCCACCAAAATCCCATTTTTCAGCGACTACGACTGCCTTCGGTACATCGACATTCCGAAAATCACCCATTTCAGCGTATGCACGCCGCATATGATTGATATAGGTACTCTGGTTAGAGCTGCGGTTCGTCTCTTTGACTTCCACGTATCCTTTTCGAACACCGTAGCTGTTCGAGAGAACGCAGTCCACCTGCCAAGTATTTCCTGATTTTCCGACCTCAGAACGCTTTTCGACGGTGTATCCCGTTCGCTCAGAAAGAGTTGTCCGAACGTGTTCTTCGAAGTTCTGGTAGGGATTCCCTGCTGTCATCTGTTGTCCTTTGAGATTTCAAGCGTGTGTTCGCTTTATTCTATCTCTCTCGAATCGAGGTCGCCAGCAAGATACTTTTGACTTTTCTCAGCCATTTCACCCAAAGAGAGTATTCATTTCTGACTCCAGCGACGATACGCCTTTTCTACCTTGTTTCGGACGGACTCTTCGACATCGGCGAGATCATACCTATCGCTGAGGTCGCTCGTCGTGCCGTACCGAGCACCAGTGTCTGAATTCTCGTATCCAGACCCGCATTTTTTCATCTCACCTTTGTTGTCACGGTAGCGAACGGTAAACGACCCATCACGGAATGCTATATCCGCAACCTTTCGGTGAGTTCCTGCCACTTGGAAGGTGAGATATTCCACTCCATACCCTTCTTCGTAGCCACGATTCAGCTTACCCGTATCTTCAATTTCAGTGACTATCTCATCGATAGCGGAGCGGAGTTCGTCATTTAGGTATGCTGCGAGCTTGTCCACATCCGTACCCGCTGCGATTCCAAGTACACGTTTGAGAACATCGTTGAACGTATCAACGCCGTGTCTCTGTTTGAGCGCTTCTAGTTCGTCGTGTACTGTTTCGTCGACTTTGATAGTTTTCTCAGCCATGATTACACACACCGGATTACAGTATACTCAGTATACTCGGTGTACTTGGTAGTTGTCGGCCCGTATTATATCCTTTTCTATTATGTATTCTAGAAATGAGTCAGACAACTATTTCCCTGTCAACGGGGCATTTGAAATGTCGACTGAGCTGGAAAAGTTCGTTGCATAAATAACGCTCTACGACAAGGTTTCTGCCATGCGAATTACGAAAGAGCAACTCATTCGTCGCCTCGAACCCGGTGATAAAGTTCGATGGTCCGCAGAAAATAGCTCCGTTTCGAGAGATGCCTGTACGGTCAAGACGATTTCACTCGATGGAAGGTGTGCCGATATTGTGCTTAGCGGTCCTCGAACAGGGAAATACAAGATTCAACTCGACCGAGATGGGTCGATAGACATCAGTTCAATTTTTGCAGATGAAGACCTCGACAGTCATGGAGAACTCAAATGGATCTCCCTCGTAGCTGGCGATGGGTTCCGGACTTGAATCTTCTAATTAGCAACTTTTCTGGCTACCAGTATCGTTGGGACTCCCACAACCGCAGGAAGTTGAGGAGTCGTCTCTCGGTTCGCCGTGGACGCCTAATTCGTAGCGTTCCGAAAGCCAATCTACTAGTTCATCTAAGTATTCCGTCGGCTTCTTCCGACCACTCCGGCTATCACTCTTGTAACCTTTGATAACCTCATAGAGTCTCGGAGGCAACTCTGGACCTCGATCCCCGAAGTACCAGAACTTGTCCGCTATGAGAACCTTATTCGATTTGAGATCTCTCTTTCGGGACTCTGGATCGTCATGCTCAGGTGGATTCTCGACTTGAACCAAAATGCCACTTTCATTGCGGTGGTAGATGTTGTCGCCTCGTGGATCGTTTTCCGGCTTTTTGAAATCGAAGCGCCCGCTGGTATAGTACTCGTCGTACGTCAAACATTCGCTGACCCTCATAAGGTAGGTCATGCGTTCTTCTCCGCTATCTCTCGGATACGTCCCGAGAACCCAATCTCCTTCCTTCGCTTCGTCTCTAATCACTTGCTTGCACGTTGCTAACGTACAGACGCTATCTGTGACATTTGGCGCGAAGCCAGTATCGGCCTCGATAACGTACGAGTGGAGTTCACCTTCAGTAGATATTGTTGACATCGTGTTCTCTTCTGATGGATTACCAGAAGAAATAGGTTTTGTTAGCAAGTCTTACTTTTAGCAGAAAAAGTGAGCTCTGCTGTCCAAATCCGGAATTTAACTATTCTCGATTGCGTCAAAGTTGGCCGCGAGACCTTCCGATCCTCCTCTGAAATCCTGTATTGATCTTGTTTCTTGACCTGCAGGCAATTTGCCAGAGCTCATCTTCGGAGATGACATCCCGGTCGCATCAGGTGGAACGGCTACTTCGTGGTCAAGACCGAGGACGAGCTGAAGGAGTGCATCGACAGCCCCGAAAGTCGGATGCAGAATATTGTGGATTCGAAGTACGGGATTCGGCAGGCGGCTATCGGGTGGGATGGGGATATCGAGTCTTCTGAGGACGCGAAGTTGCTGTAAGCCCCTCTGATTGGAGCAGAAGCTCAGAGCGTAGCGGGCAAAGGACGGAGGGATACGTTCTTCGACCGAAGGCCGATGTACGCGGTGAGCGCCAGGATGACCGGAAGCGCCACTCCGGCTTTTGTGAAGACGAGTGTCAGAATTCCACCTTTGATGATTTCCTTCATGATGTGACAAACTGCTTTTGAAACGCGATTCTTTATCCCGCTGTGACCAATCCCTCCCGAGGATTCGAACCTCGAAAGTGCCGGTGTTCGCGTCTATTTGGCAATTTGCCCGCTCGTCAACGGTTATAATGAGATAATCAGGGATGGCTTATAAACATATCCCAGCTTGGTGTCTGGTGGTGCGTTACAGTGTCTCGCTCAATTCCCCAATCAAGGATTCGAACGCTTCCAACGTCTCCTCACCTAACTCCTCTTCCCCGTACTCCTCACTCGCAATCCGGTCGCAGATCGTCTCCGCGATGTCGCCCTTGTCGAAGGCTCCGTCTTCGAGTTCGCCTTCCTCTATCTCCTGGAGTTTCGCATTCACTGCCTCGGGCATCGTGTTGTACTCGTGGTCGGTCGCCTCGACCAGCTCGTCCAGGTCCACATCGTTGAGATACTGTTCGGCGACGACCTCGCAAAAGATTCCGACGGGGAACGTAGTCGTAGCCCTCAGCGTCGAGGAACCAATCTCTGGACAACAACAGTCAAGATGCTATAGTATCTCCTCCGTAGTAATGCCCCAAAAATACGTTCCGTGTTTAGTATGCGATCCACAGATGACCCGCAAGCAAGAAATTCAATTTCTTCATCCTCACCACCACAGTTCAAAACATGAACCACCGCTTCCGCAAGACCACGAATCGTATCTCAATTGGGTTGCTGAAGAGCACGACCTTGACCCCAATCATCCAGTCTTCGAACCTGGTGGATTAACCCGGCCAAAGGATTTCGAGCAGTACGAACATCTATTCGAAAAAGGGCCGTAGTCCGTCAGTTCCCGCGCTCGACGGCGCGTTCGTCGGGATGCTCACGGTCGCGGTCGCTGACGGTTTTCGAAAGCTCACTGACCGAGAGGCGTCGGACTGGCCGGTCGTCGGCCTGCTGGTCACGTACGGTGTGGCGGTTGACCCTGGAACTGTACCACAATTTACGGTCGTCAACGATACTCAATCCCGCAACTTTGGGAGGATTTCGATAATGCCGATTGAAGTGTAGACCATCCCCAAAAACACGAATGTGAAGAGTGTTGCAAGGACTGCATAGCTGAGATTCTCCCAAGGTGAGAGGCCTGTGAGCCATGGATTAGGCAGGCTACCAGTATCCCATGGATACCATGCGAGGACGATACCGAGTAGCGACGCTGAAATCGAATACGTAAGCGATGATTGCAATGCGGTTCGCAGTTCCTGATGTGCATCTTCTTGATCAGGGACTATCCACCAGTCAATTGATTGGCGTTCATTACTATCGCTAACCAGCCAGTCCGGCAAGTTGTTGTCTTTATTTTCCCATCCAATATCCCCCTGAAATCGCCAAACAGGTCGTTCAGAGGCCGGAGGCTCATTTCCCACCCTCCAAATTTGGTATTTTCCATCCGTTGGTTCTAACTCATTTTTCTCTGCTCGATAGGCTGCTATAGACTCCGGTGATTTAGCGTGGAGCAACCACTGGACGTGATGTGGATCTAATTTGCCGATATCCGTGTATTTCGTGAGTCGACCCTCTGATATTTGCGCACTGTTTGGGAGTTCGGGAAATCCGTCAACCGTCTTAATCCGGAGACTACCGATTCGATTTGGTGCCGCTGTGCTACCGACGACGGCAACCACCACGGTCGTCGCAACAAGCAGGAACGCTGTCAACGAGAACGAGAACGTTGTCGCTGGATCAATCAACCGGAGGCCGAAGACATGAATACAGGTACTACTACTGAATCCTACCAGATCAGCCACCGAGGAAATGACACAAACCGCTTCAAAGAACACACCAATTACGAATCCGACCACCAAGAGAAGTAATCCAAAGGACTTGAGGGACGCCAATGAAACTCGTTTCTCAAACATCCAATTCAGAATACCCTCGGCAGACGTTCGATACTGCAACATAGCTATCGGTGACGGGAGGTTCGACGCGCCGAACAATCGATAGATCCGCCGACGTTCGGCGACATTGACCATCCGATATGCCTGTTTTACGAGGTCGTTCTGACGGCCAATATTCGATGATCTCATCGCCCGACCCAATGCCAGCCATGGATATCGGTCCGAAATAAGCGGGTTCTGAATATCTATTTCGACTGATTCGACAGCAGCAAGGTAGTACAGGACATCACTGGAACTGTCAGTGTCGTTCCACAGCCGACGCCGGATGGCTTCATCCTCTTGCCGACACAGTACCGTGGTAATTGTCGTTATTGTGTCTCCATTATGGAAGAGTAGTATGTCCCCAGCTTCGAGGTGACGGCCGGTGAAGGCTCCCGGTGGTGCCCAAACCGATGGGAAATTGGCCGGGGTCCCGGCATAGTCGTACACCGCCATCGGAACTCCATCTAATTGTGTCTCAGCATGATTAAGTTTTCTCAGCGCTCCGTGGCGCTCTGTAGACACGGCCCCTACCAACACACCAGACATTATCAGTTCATTCGAGTCTTCATGTGTTCGCTACTTGTAACCATACGTTCGACTATCAGAAGTGACGAACAAATCTAATTCAAACTTAACGTTCCCCGTTTCTACTTTGATTATCGCCTGACCGGAGACGGAGTCATTGACAAAATACGCTTATCTTCGATTCAAGTAGAAACGGCTACTTCGTGGTCGAGATCGAGGATGAGCTGAAGGAGTACATCGATAGCCTCGAAAGGCGTGTTTCTACCAGAAGTCTGCGAGAGCGCTCTGTTCTTCATCGAACTCATCAATGACTTGGCGCTTAGCTTTGATTTCGGCTTGATCTTCAACTGCTCGGTTAAGATACCTTTTCCGGAGGTTAGCAATAACCGTGTCTGGGGATTTGCCCCGGACTTGATATTTGAAGACGCACTCATTTTCGTCGACTTCTAAGTCCGTTTCACTCGATGAAAGCTCACTAATAAGATTGAATTCTTTGAATCGGCGAATTAGTTCGCTATAGATACGCTCACCAATTACATCTGCATCGTAGTGAGGGAGATTCTTCTGAGAGGTGAGTTCAGACTGGATCTCTTCACCTTTAAAATGACGAAACGGCTTATCGTCCATCAGCCGATTCTCGATAATTGAACTGAAGAGCTCTTCCATGATGACTTCTGGATGAGACGACGGGAAGAAAGCGGGCATCACCTGACGGCCATAGGTTAACTCAACTCCAGCATTTAGAATCGGTGCAAGCTCACTATTATGTGTCATCTCACCGTCTTCGCGAGTCTCGATATCCGTGTAGAGATCGAGCGTTTCACCATCAAAGTGGTGGATTCTCCAGACAAACACTTTCTCTCGATCTTGGTTTTGCTCTTCGTGTTCCTCAATCTGAGAGATTATTCGCCGGTCCACGACGCTTGGGATGCAGATTGCACATTCCAATTCGTCAATTTCCATGCCGACCTTCTCAGAGAGGTAATCCAGATTATCTCGAATATTCTCTGTAGCATCATAGACCTGTTTAAGGGCCTGCGTCGGACGGCTAAGGCTTGTTTTACACTCTACGAGAAGAGCCATATTCCGTTCTGGATTCCCGAATAGAGCATCTGCATTTGGCAGATTCTGCTCACAGAGTGGCTCTGCACCCAAGAACGTCCATTCGGTTTCCCTCTCTATTGGACCACCTGGGAGGAAAGCGGAGATTGTCTGTCTTAGGAGGTTATCGTGCTTCTTGTCCCGCTGAATTCCCTTCTCAAGACGGTCTCTAATCTCCTCTTCTTCTTGGGCGAGAACTTCTCTCTTATATTCCTCTTTCCTCTCTGAATACTCCGAATTCTTCTCGGAAATCTGTTTAAACCGTCTGATGACCTCTCCCTCTGAAAGGTCATCAGCAGTCATATTACGCCTGAGCCTCCAGATTCAGAGAAGCATCTTCATCAATACTGTTCTGGATGAACTCGTAAAATCGGAAGAATGACCCGAGATCTTTATTTTCTTGAGGGAATACTCGAATCTCGTCCTCGTTAGCTTTGATTCGGAAAGAGTTCTTTTTCTCTTGGTCGATGACCTTACTGGAGAAGAACAGTGACCCTTCTTCCGCAAAGGTATCTAGCAAAACGTAATCGTTCTCTTTCATACTGGCTTTGAAGTCCTCTACTTCGTGGTATTGGAGTCGATTTTGTAGTGAAATCGAGGCTGGCTCTGCAGTCGGTACCTCGAGCTGTCCGGTAGTTCGGACCATCTCGAAGCTCGCATTTTCGTATGCCCGGCGAACGCGCAATGCATTCTCAATACAGGTCTCAACGTGTTCAAAGAGATAACCGAGATCGCCACCTTGGAGATTGAATACCCCTTCACGGTTTATCTTGAAATTCGACGTATCAGGAATCCTGAATTCCATGAGACGGGGAACAACCCCATAGTTCTCCTCCATCTCCCGCATGGTTTGAAGTCCATCGTCTCCGAAGTACTGTATCGTCCTCGAAAAGTCGGGGCGAATACGAGCCTCAATATCACTCCGTTCCACTCGGTGAGAAGAGAACTGTGTTACCCTGGCATTTGGATCATCCGCGGCTATCGTTTCCCGGATGTCTTGCATCACTCGCGGAGCAATGTAGAGATAATGAACGCGGGGAGTTTCCCGTAGGAGGATCTCGATAGTGTTCTCAATTTCCTCGCTTTTCCGCATATTCGTATAGAAGAGAATGATCTGCGTATCTCGGTCGAAAGAGAGGTAAAACTCGATACGGCCATCAGTGCCGTAGTCGCAGGCCATCTTAACAATTTCACCGTACTCTTCGAGAATTTCGTATCCCCGATTTTCGAGAAGCGTCCTAAACTCCGGCCAAGAGTAGTCCGTCAGTCCAGCAATAACGTAGAGGTCTCCATCATCTGCGACGGAGTAGCTCTCAGTCAGATACTGATTGAAACTCACCCTGCTGGCGAATTCCACGTCCCCGACTGAGAACAGGCTCATTGGTTAACACTCAGATAGCTATGATAAAAGGATTGTGCCTCGGAGTGAAAGTAAATCAGGGCTATCAGGGGCAGCCCCTCGTCAATTTGAGCAGATAGGTGCTAAGAGCGTCCGTGAGATAGAGCTTGTCGGTGTATCCCTCAACGAGGACATTCTTGGTTCTGCCGAATGGCGAACCGGAGATGGCATACAACGGTAGTATTAACCAAAATGAACATCCAACGATTTAACAAAGAATATACTATCTCTGACTCCTAATAGGATTATGGAACTACTTGGTTACGTTGAGAGCGCCACTTTCTTTCTGAATAAAGGTGGAAATCCTAGAGATTACCAGCATGCTCTTGGAAGATTACATACGGCAACTACGAGTGACCTATACACCGATAGTAGCCCGGAATTCACATATTATATGGATAGAATTTCCGAAGATATGCTTATTAGTACTGGAAGTTCATTTGGTCCAGATCCCTTGGAACAACTTCCTAAAATGTTAGAAGGTGAAATAGAGAATACAACCGAATTTTCGGACGAGGATTTCTGCCTGTACACGCTCTATATTCTGTGTAGTCTATACACACGTCTTTATGATTACGAGGAGGGGAAAGCACTACTCGATGAATACTCTGAGGAATTTGAAAATAAGCCGTATCTCGGAATGGCGGAGATAATCGTTTTTGAAGGGACTGGAGACCCGCAGGATTTAGATCATGCTCTTGAAGTTGCATGGGAGTATCACTCCGACTATAGTCGGTATTCCAAGTTACGGATACTTCTTGCTAAAGTGATTGTAAGTGCCATAGAACAGGGACATACATATCAGGGAGATAAGGATGAAATTCCGTCAGATAAGGAAGAACTCCTCAATAAAGCGAATGAGGGCGCGTCATTAGCGGTTGCCGAAGAAAACTATCCTCCGGAATATGATATTGTAAAGGCTCGAGTGGAGGCTCTACTCGAGAATTTTGATGCGGCAAAAGAGCGAATAACAAAGGCAATCGGTGAACTTTCGCGAAAGCGGACACGGTATACTGAATTGCGATCAGAATTTGGTCGCGAATTGACCCGTATAACGGTAGAACAACAACAAAGAGAACTCTCTAAGAAGACTTCTAAAATTGATTCCAACGTCGAAGATATTCAAGGGGATATTACGGAGGCAGAAAGTAGTATCGCTGAATTCAAGGATGATTTGGAAGACACTACCGCAGATTTTCGAAGAAGTGTTTTAGAGTTCCTCGGATTTTTCTCGGCAATCATAGCCGCCGTTGTGATAACAGGACAAATAGCACTCAATGTCTCAAATGTGAATGATGCAGTAAGGCTGATGATGGTTAGCTATGGAGGACTTTTATTCGCATTTGGCGGTTTCTCAATCCTACTGGCATCAGAAGCAAGGTCTTACTGGAGCCGTGTAGCAGTAATGGGATCTGGATTGCTTGTAATCGGCTTATCATTCTGTATCTAACAACTGAATCTCTCTGCATCCTATCTCTCTATGTCCTACCGCCGATTCTCTCCCTCGGCTTCGACCTCGTCATTGAGACGTTCTTCGGCTTCGACCCGAACGTCCGTTCCAGTCGGGGCTTCTCCGCGCTCGACGGCGCGTTCGTCGGGATGCTCACGGTCGCGGTCGCTGACGGTTTCCGAAAGCTCGCCGACCGGGAGGCGTCGATTTGGCCGGTCGTCGGCCTGCTGGTTGCGTACGGTGTGGCGGTCGCGTTCTGGGGCGTGTTCGAGCATCTGGTGAGTCCGACGGCGGTGCTTTTGGTCCTCCTCCCGGTGGCGTATGCAATCTGGGAGGTTAGGAGAATCGAAATGGCATAATGAAGACTGCCATTAAACCACTACAGAGATCGCCTGAAGTGTGAATCCTGCTAATAGAAGTAATGCTCCAAATTTAGAAAAATGCTGCGTGACTGCCACTTCTAATCTTCTTTCAAACATTCTCCTTGGTGAGTCATAACAGGGTGTTGCATAATCAGGCCCATCCTCACGCAAAAATATCAGGTGCGGCGACTTATATCTCATACCATTAATATTATGATTAATGGAAGCGATTCTCCTATACTTCAAAACATTGTAGATAAAATTCATCTGGGGGTAAGATATGTTGCGAAAATAAAACTCCTTACCTGAATTTGTACTCCATGCTTCGTACAATTTCATAGATATTTCCTCCGTCTCTAAAATCCAAGGATGAGATTTATACACGGTTTGCTTGACCCTTACAGGCAAATCAGATAGGAACAGAAGTGAGGCACCAGCAGCGTCAAGAACCAATCCTGTAAACAACAACCATTGCATGATTGATTCACCTATTTAAATCATCACCAGAATAGCCCTATAACTTTTGATATTCTCTGTGCTTCCGACCTTTTTCTATCATTCAGTACTACGAACCCTTCTCAAACGCATCACAGCTCGACGAGTATACCATGTATCAGATGACTTTAAGTGCAAATATATGAATAAGTCTTTATGGCAGATCTCTCAAGTCGAATCACAGAACTACTCGGTGGCCTATTACTAATTATTACATTCTATTTACTGACTCAACTCCTATTTTCTGATCCAGGGTTAGCAACGATTAGCTCCGTATTTGTGGCAATATTAACAGGCCTATACGTGATCTTCACCCACGAATTATTGCAGGAGACTAGTAAGCAACGAAAGCAGGATATACAACCTGCTTTTGCAGTAGATATTCACCGAGATTATGTCGAAGTAAAAAACGTTGGAAATGGCCCTGCATTAGATACGAAACTAACCTTGGAACTCATCCCCCTTTCAAACGACGCAGAAGACGGGAAAACGGAGACAAGTAATTTAGATATACCCGCTGGTGAATCAATTAAATTCCGACAAGAGCCGTTTGGGGAATTTGGAACAAATCTCTCTCACGGAGAACTCCCAGATACTGATCTTTGTCTTCAAGGAAACTATCTCGACATGTATGAGAATCGAGAAAAGATACGCACTCGAACGTATAATCTTGACCCGTACCGCGAGAAACAATACCCCCTTGAACGGAATCGGGCGTGATGCACAAAGAACGAGCCAATATCGACAGGAGGCATCCAAGAAGCGAGATTAAAACGCACTTATTTTCGAATTCGCCAACATAAAGTTCGCCAACAAAATACTTCCGACCTTTCTCGGAGGTCTCATAGTTGCCTTTGTTTCCATTGACTCTCCGTACTGTCCGCGTTCAAGCAATTTCGGGAGCAGTCGCCTTATCGTTGGGTGCAAGACATCGATATTGAGCGAGATAACTGCCCGGAGAGAACAGGTATATCTCATCATGAGGTTTGAGTAAAGCATCACCTGACTACGTCATTCACGGGGAAACTATCAAAATTTGATATTGAAGTCTGGGATTGAGAAAGCTTTGACCAGCTTCGTAATCCAAGCCCTTCTCGCCTCCGATTTTTCTTTAGCAACGAGACCTTCCGCCTGTTCAAGTCGAAATCGTACTTTCTTCGCCTCGTTTCTAATCATCTCCCTGGCGCGTTTCCATTCTTGAGCGTTATGGGGTGGTTTGCCGCTAAGGTGGGCCAGTGAAGGACGGTTCGCTACCAACCGTCCCGGACGGTGTTTCGTCAATAACACCTCTACCTCCGCTTCGAACTTTTGTTTCCTTGTCCTGATCTGCGACCTGTTCAAATTGGTGAGGGCGTTGAGAGTGTACTCTTTGTTCCACAATTCGAACATCTCTTGCATCGCTTCTGACGGAAGTTCCGGCTGCTCCTGTTGGCGGACGATTCTGTCTACATCCATATCTACTAATATGTGTCTATCTTACAAAAATTATCCTGTCGAAAATCTCGGTTACTGACCAGTTTCACTAGCCGTGCTCTATTCGCTTTCTGCATTGCGCGACGGTTACACGGACAATTCTAAATAAAGAGATCGCGTTACCAACTACCGTTATTCGGTCTGTTCAAGTTCGCTCGCGTCAAGTTCGCCAGTGAGATACTTCCGACCTTTCTCCGTAATCTCGTAGTATCCTTTGTCTTCGTCTGCTTTTCTCACTAATTCGTGGTCAAGCAGTTTTGGGAGACGTCGTCTAACCGTGGGATGTGAAACTTCAATATTAAATGAAATAGCCGCCGGAGGAAGTGCAATACCTGTCTCTGCTAATAGCTCAAGGATTGCGTCATCAGATTTCGTCATCCAAGAGACGACAGGGCGCATTGCGTACAATGCACGACGCAATGCGTATATTTACACCGGAAATATCACCCCCAATACAATATTGCATCGATTTTGATGCAATATAGTATCAAGATTTATTACCCTGCTGTCTATATCGAGAGCTACGGAGACAATCGCGGACCCGTCGCTCCCCGATGGGTCCATCACAAAAGCGGACCCCGATGTTAGGGCATCGGGTCCGCGTGAGCCTCCGTAACTGAGGTACGGAAGCCATGTTCAATCACACGCGACCGGGATTTAAACGTCCCGACCGACGACGCGATGCTTCGCATCGATTGATAAATAGTAGTCTAAATCAGGGTTCTACCCGACTACTTTCACTTTCACCCCGTTCAAGGATTCGGGCTTTTATTCCCCCGTTCAACTCTCGGAACTGCATGACTGAGGAAATACGTCTCGAAGACGAGACGGATCGGTGGAAGTGGGTGTGTCCGAACGGACACCGCACGTGGGAGCCGACGAACAATCATTTCTGGTGTCAGAGCTGTGCGGGGCATCCTGAACTGGACGGGGTCTTCTACGAGCTTCGGAATCGAGCGACGAACGAAGAGTTCGAACGAAACGACCTGCGGCTTCTGACGTCTGCTGGCCCGTACATGGACGTTCATCGGGAGGGGTCGGCATGAACTGCCCGTACTGTGGGACGCCGGTCGAAGGACTGGACGCCCGCGGCCCGGACCAGCACACCTTCGACCCGTGTGGTTGTTCGGCGGCGACTCAGACGCCGCGCGATCTCGCCGTTAGTGAGCCGCGGGCGCTGACCGACGGCGGACTGACGGCGGACAACGTCTTGGACGCGTGCGACATCTGCGGGGAGAATCAGGGCGTCAAAGAGGAGGACGTCGTCAACGAGGAAACCGGCGAAATGGCGACCGCGTGGCTCTGTCCGGAATGTCTGGACCGGGCGAGACGGTATAACGCGGGCGAAGAGGATGCGTTCGAGGAGGTGGCCTGATGCCGGTGAAGCGCTCGGATGTCGCTGGCAAGTGGTCGATGTGGTGCGCTGATTGTGGCGTGAAGAACCACAAGAATGCGACTGAGTGCAAGAGATGTGGTTACGGCGACGAAGACACGCTATTCGGCGTCTCTCGGAAGCAGAGTGTCGGGAAGCCAAAGTATACTTCCGACGGGAAGGCTGGCGTGTACGACCGTTCAGGAGACACGGATACCGACCACGAGGACCGAACTGACGGCGACCTCTCGACGCGAACGCTTCGCGTAAAAGAGGCTCGGACAGTCTCGTACGGTCCTGCTGAAGCGAACTCTGGCGAGTGGACGCTCCGGTTCACGAGCGAAGACGGCGAACGGGTCGTGATCCGACTTGACGAGGTCGCGATGTACGAGCTGTGGACGGAGGTCCACAACGTCCCGTGGCCGAGCCGCGAGGACGACCGGCACGACTATCAGCGCGAACTCGTGGCTCAGGTGGAAGGCGCGGATATCGAGCAACTCCAGAACGCCCTCGACGCGCTGGGAGGTGGCGAACGGTGAGCCTCCGCGAGTCATCACCTGACGAGTCGCAGGGCGCGTTCTCGGAAGTGTTCGAGGAGTGCCCGAACTGCGAGCGCGAGACGCCGCACGACGTCCGGGTTCGGATTCGGACCGAGAGCCCCGCTTCGGAGTTCGCGATGTTCTCACGCGAGCCGTATCGAGTCACCGAGTGTCGCGACTGCGGGCGGACCGAGAAGGTGCGAATGAACAATGTCTGAGACAACCCACCAGGACGACAGCAACGGCGACGACCAACTCATCGAAGGCGAGACCGCGACGGTCACGGTCAACCCCTTCGGTTCCCGGAGACCTCGTACGTACGAGGTCGAGGCGGGTGTTGCGCTCGGCACTATCAAACAGGATGGCCGGGAGAAGGCCCGCGAGGACGGCCTTGACGTGTTCCACGTTTCGAAGGTGAACGGGAAGTTCGTGGACGACATGAACGGCGGCTTCTACGAAATCCAGCCCGAAGACCAGAGCCTCGGAGGTGAGTCGGCGTGAGCGACGAAGAGACGCTCCACTGGGGCAAGCCGTTCGACGCTCGACGGTACCACATCTTCGACGGCAAGCGGTCGCTGTGCGGGAGCTGGATGTTCGGCGCACCGGATGACCCAGTCACGGACGATGACGAGTACCGCGCAGGTGAGGACTGCAAGAGCTGCTGTCGGAGCGCAGGACTGGAGGTGAACGATGAGTAGCGACCTCGACTGGCCCACCCAGTTCGACCGCACCGACCCAGCCGAGCGCACGCCGAACAATCAGTTCGGTGCGACGGTTCGCGAGACCATCGACGACCTCGAAACCGAACTCGACCGGCTGGGCGTGGACAACTGGCGGCTCTCGACCGCGGCCAGCCACCAGAAGATGAATCCGAAGTACCCCTACGCCGACGCGAACCCCGACGACCCGAGCGCCGTCGTTCGGTGGCGGATGGACGGCGCGCAGTACGCGGTCGCGTGCGACGCCTACTCGCGGCTTCGCGACAACCTTCGGACGCTGTACCTCTACATCCAGGAGAAGCGCAAGATGGAGAAGCGCCCGGTCGAGACCGGTGAGAGCGAGTTCGCTAACGCGCGCCTTCCGCCGGGGGACGCGGCAACCGAGGCCGTCGTTGCGCGCGAGCCACCCCACGAAGTCCTCGATGTTGCACCCGGCGCTGACGAGGCGGTCGTGAAGGCCGCGGCCCGCCAGCTGAAGAAGAAACACCACCCGGACGCGGGTGGCGACGAGTCATTGTTCAAGCGCGTCGTGAGCGCCGAGGAGGCGATGCTCCGATGAGCGGACGACGACCGCCGAACGGCCGCGACCCGCCGGACCTCGACATCTCCGAGGCGACCGCGCTGTTCATCACGCGCAACAAGCCCGACTGGAAGGGCGAGACCGAACGCTCCTACCGGAAGTCCTTCGACACGTTCGAGGCGTTCGCCGACGAGGAGGGTCTCGAAACGGTCTCGGACCTGGAGATGTGGAAGGTCGGCCAGTACAGCGATTATCTGGTCGCGAAGGACTACGCGCGGGCGACCGTCCAGAGCAAGCAGAAGCAGGCCCGCACTTGGCTGAAGTGGCTCGAATCGCAGGGCTTCATCCAAATCGGGACCCATCTGGCAATCGAGCCGCTGAAGCTCGACGACAGCGAACAGACCAGCTCGGACATCCTCCGTCCCGAGACGCTTCGGGCGTTCCTGGCGTACTACCGTGACTCGGTGAAGTGGCGCGCGACCCGACGCCACGCTCTATTAGAGATCATCGGCCACACGGGCGCGCGTCGGTCCTGCATCCGCGCGCTTGACCTGGAGGACTACGACCCCGAAGCCCGAACGCTCTCGTTCATCAACAGACCGGAGACCGGCACTCGGCTGAAGCGCGGGGACTCTCACCAGCGGAAGGTCATCCTCTCCGAAGCGCCGAATCAGGTCCTTCACGAGTACGTCCAGCGCGAGCGCTACGAGAAACACGACGGCAATGGTCGCCAGCCCTTATTTTCTAGTACGCGTGGGCGACCCGCGAAGAGCACCATCACGAACTGGCTGTATCAGGCGACGCTCCCGTGCATCATGCAGGAGTGTCCCCACAGCCGGGAGCGCCACACCTGCGAGTGGACGACGCAGACGAAGACGAGTCAGTGTCCGTCCTCGACCAGCCCGCACCCGGTCCGCCGGGGGAGCATCACGTGGCAGCTGAACATCGGACGGTCGCGTCAGGACGTGGCCGACCGCGCCGCGACGACGCCCGATGTCATCCGGCGGTACTACGACCAACCGGACCTTGAGGAAGAACTGCGCCGCCGTATCACGGACTTCGACGGTATCGACATCTGCGACCACCTTGACCCGAGCGACTTCGAGGAGGAGATTGACTCGTGACCCTCAGAAATCGCCAGAGTGCAGCGAGTTCGCGAGGGCTGTTCGCCCTCCGACCCCATACTGAAAATAATTCTTGCGGGAGTTATTGCCTCTACTTACCAGAGGTTAGTGTTCGTTCACACACCCGCCAGTCGGGGGGTGACCGCCCGATGGTGGGCCAACTCCCGGACGAGGCTGGATTTTGTCATGTTTCCCCATGCTTATAGTAGGCTGGACAGTTTGGGTGTGACTGGATGCCAACCTTCGACTACATCATCGTCGGTGCAGGCTCGGCAGGCTGTGCGGCTGCCTCTCGACTGTCAGCAGATTCCGAGACGGACGTCCTGTTACTCGAAGCCGGAGCGCCGGACGAAGAACACGAGGACGAGATCTACACGCCAGCCCTGTTTCCACAGCTTTTCAAATCGGATGCTGACTGGGAGTACTACACCGAACCGCAGGCCGAGATGAACGACCGCGAGCTGTACCACCCACGAGGGAAGACGCTCGGCGGGACGAGTTCGCTGAACGCACAGATATACAACCGGGGGAACCCGTGGGACTACGACAACTGGGCGGCTCTCGGTAACGACGGCTGGTCGTTCGACGAGATGCGGTCGGTGTTCGAGCGGGCCGAAGACTTCCAAGGGACGGGAGATCCGGCGTATCATGGGACCGGCGGGCCACTCACGGTGAGCGACATCGTCTCCCCCCATCCCGCGTCGAAGCGATTCATCGAGGCCGCGCAAGCGTGCGGCCTTGACCATAACCTCGATTTCAACGGCAAGACACAGTGCGGTGCGGGGCTGTATCACGTCACCCAGCGTGATGGCGAGCGGTGCAGTGCCGCAGCCGCGTACATCAAACCCGCACTAAAACGCCCGAACCTCACCGTAGAAACCCGCGCACACGTCACCGAAATCCGCTTCGACGGCGATCGGGCCGTCGGAGTCAGCTACACGCAGGGCGGTAAAAAACACACGGCTGATGTCAGTGGTGAAGTCGTCGTCTCTGGCGGTGCCTACAACTCTCCACAGCTGCTGATGCTCTCGGGAATCGGGCCAGCAGCCCATCTCGAAGAACACGGCATCGACGTGCGTGTCGACTTGCCGGGTGTCGGGCGGAATCTTCAGGACCACCTGTTCACCTTCGTCGTGTACGAACGGACGGACGATGCCGCGCCTGCACCGACTTCGAACATCGGCGAAGCCGGGGGCTATCTGTACGTAGACGAACGCGAGCCAGCCCCCGATCTTCAGTTCCACTTCTGCCCGGTCTACTACATGGAACACGGCTTCGCCAACCCCGACGGTCTGGGCTTTTCGATCGGATCGACCCAAGTTCGGCCGGAAAGCGTTGGAACAGTCGAACTTTCGTCTGCCGATCCGATGGAGGATCCGATTATCGACCCGCAGTATCTCACTGCCGACCCGGACCTGCACGTGCTCCGGGAAGGAATCAAACGAGCGCGAGAGATTGCACAGGCTGGTCCCTTCGACGCTATTCGGGGGCGAGAAGTGTGGCCGGGCGAAGACGTTCAGACAGACACCGAGATCGAAGCCCACATTCGAGAGACGGCCCACACGATCTATCATCCGGTCGGGACCTGCAAGATGGGGACAGCAGACGACGATCACGCCGTCGTCGATTCACAACTCCGAGTTCGAGGCGTTCGAGGAGTGCGTGTCGCCGACACCTCGGTCATGCCGAAAATCACGAGCGGAAATACCAATGCACCGGCAATCGCCATCGGAGAGCGAGTTGCCAACTACGTCGCTCAGAACCCTTCTGCCGAGGTCTGAAGCCTCGATTTCTACATCGACTCCTCTGCTAAAAGTCGGTTCAGCGGCCCATCACACCACCGGGTCTCAGAACAGCGAATTTCATACACTGGATACGGATTACGGTCCCATCGAGCACGATTCCGCCACTACTCCAGATACGACGTAGTCATCGCTCAAACACCGGTTGCGAGACTATCTCAGAAGGGAGCTAGTGTCTGCGAAAACACGTTTGTAGAGTACAATTTGCGTGGTAACCGCTTTCAGTGCGACTTCGATTCGACGTATTTAAATTAGTCCGGCAATTACGGAGTGATGGATGCGGCGTCCCACGATTCACTTCGTCGGGGCGCCCAGGATTTCGAAGCTTTAAAGAGGGGTTGTCCCCTACTTTGAAATCCGAAGCACGAGAGAGCGCGTGTCTGGAACGGTTCGCCCGTTCCAGTCACCGTTTTCTCCCTCAGTCGCCCAGTTCGTATCTGGGCGTCGAGGAAGCAACGCAACCGATGAGGATTCCACCCCTGCGGTCCGCCGTACACGATGGGATCTGATGTTAGCCCTGGTAGTTCGGTGACACTCGGTCGGTTACGGCCTGTGTCCTCGAACTAACGGACCATAGAAGATAGACACGATATATGTGTCTCCGCCAGAAACCCACCGAGCCATTGTGCTCGGCAACCATTCCGGTTGATCCTGCCGGAGGCCATTGCTATCGGAGTTCGATTTAGCCATGCTAGTCGCACGAGTTCAGACTCGTGGCGGAAAGCTCAGTAACACGTGGCCAAACTACCCTACGGACCAGTACAACCTCGGGAAACTGAGGCTAATGCTGGATACGGCTCTCAGTCTGGAGTGACGAGAGTCAAAAATGCTCAGGCGCCATAGGATGTGGCTGCGGCCGATTAGGTAGACGGTGGGGTAACGGCCCACCGTGCCAATAATCGGTACGGGTTGTGAGAGCAAGAGCCCGGAGACGGATTCTGAGACAAGAATCCGGGCCCTACGG
>NZ_ML974138.1:0-93254 GCF_004143485.2 Halorussus amylolyticus
GGTCGAAAAACACCTTCAACCTCAACACCAAGCGCGCGCTCGTCGAGAAGGGCGGACGCATGGAGTGGGTTTCGGGCAGTATGGGGTCGAAAGCCACCATGCTCTACCCCTGCTCGATTCTGAAGGGCCCCGGAGCCTCTGCGAACCACATTTCGATTGCGTTCGCGGGCGAAGGCCAAGACATCGACACCGGTGCGAAGGTCTACCACAACGCGCCCCGGACGAAGTCCACCATCGAATCGAAGTCGATTTCGAAGGACGGTGGCCGCACGAACTACCGCGGGCTGGTCCACATCGCTGACGGCGCGGAACACTCCTCGACCTCCGTCGAGTGTGACGCGCTGATGTTCGACAACGAATCCACGTCCGACACCATGCCGTACATGGAAATCGAGGAATCGAAGGTCGACGTCGCTCACGAGGCGACGGTCGGGAAAATCGGCGACGAGGACGTCTTCTACCTCCAATCGCGTGGACTGGACGACGACGACGCCAAGCAGATGATCGTCTCCGGCTTCATCGAACCACTGACCGAGGAACTGCCCATCGAGTACGCCGTCGAGATGAACCGCCTCATCGAACTCGAAATGGAAGGCAGTCTCGGATAGTCCGACTCGACCGTTCGACGTCGAGTCGGCGTCTTTCCGACTTTTCGACTACCTGAAGCGGGTCTACAGCGACCCGTACCCTGACCATGCAGGGTATTTTTACGCCCTCGACCGTTCGAATGCGACAACCGTTTAGGGGAGAAAGAAGTGGACTCGAATATGTCAGACGATTCCGCCGCCGGCGACGACGGAAATATCGACCGCGGCGGGTCGGCCCTCGAAGTCGGCGAGGTCCTCGAACTCCTCAGCGAACGCTACCGACGACACGCCGTGGCGTGTCTCGACGGACAGCCCTGTCCGGTGCCCATCGAGCGACTCACCGACCAAGTGGCGGGCCGAGAGTTCCAACAGCCGCCGAACAACGTCTCGATGATAAAGCGAACTCAGATAGCGACCGCGCTCCACCACAGCCACCTGCCGAAGCTCGAGGCCGCCGGAATCGTCGTGTACGACACCGACAACGGGCAGGTCACGTCGGTCACGATAGAGGAGCCGCTCGAAAGTTTCCTCGACAAGATTCGGCGACACGAGGGCTGAGTCGCGGTATCAAGGCGTCCACAATCGTCGAGACGATTTTTTCGGGTCGCAGTTTCGAACCCGTTTGCGAAGCGTCACGCTCTCGATTCGTTCCGGAGCCGAGCGGTCCTGCGCAACCGATAAGTACATGAACGTTGTTGACAATTACCATGAGTTCGGGTGTCGGAGCGTCCGTCCCCGTGGGGGTACTCGTGGAGTCCGTCGGAATACCCGCACAGTCGGGAGGCGGACTCGTTCCGCGGGGGAGCAGGGTCGAAGTGTTCCAGCAGATATTCGAGGTGTTTCTGGTACTCGGAACGCTCGTCGGAGTGGTCGTCGTGGGCTACATGACGTACAACGCGTACAAGTACCGCGACCGAGACGACAGGGGTGACGCGGACGACGGCATCGACGCGCCGAGAGTCGGCGAACTCCCGACCGGGAGCGGCGGCGGGCGAAAGCTGTTCTACTCGTTCGGACTGAGCACGATACTCGTGGTGTCGCTCATCCTCTGGACCTACGGCACGCTGCTCTACGTCGAGCAGGACCCGCCCGGCGACGCCGAGGAGGACCTCGAAGTCGAAGTCGTGGGCTACCGATTCGGCTGGGACTTCGTCTACCCGAACGGCCACACCAGCGAGACCCTTCGAGTTCCGGAGGGTGAGACCGTCCACCTCGAAGTCACCTCCGACGACGTGTTCCACACGTTCGGAGTGCCGGAGTTGCGGGTGAAGACCGACGCCATTCCCGGCCAGCGCACCAGCACGTGGTTCGTCGCGAACGAGACGGGAAGCTACGAGGTGCGGTGTTTCGAACTCTGCGGCGCGGGCCACTCCTACATGACCGCCGACGTGGAGGTCGTCGAACCCAGGACGTTCGAATCGTGGTACGCCGACACCTCGAACGAGTCGGAGACCGCAAACGAGTCGAATAGCTCCGCGCGCCCGCCCGAGGAGGTGGTTGGATGAGCGCGGAAGCCGAGCAGTCCACCGACCACGGACACGGCCTTCCCCCGGCCTCCAGCGTGAAGCGGTGGCTGGTCACGACCAATCACAAGGACGTGGGCATCCTCTACACCGTGACCGCGCTGTTCTTCCTCGTGTTCGGGGGCGTGCTGGCGCTCCTGATGCGAATTCAGCTCTGGACGCCGGGGGAGGGGTTCCTCGCGGCGGTGTCGTACAATCAGGCCGTCTCGGCCCACGGTCTCATCATGATTTTCTGGTTCCTCTCGCCGTTCGCGTTCGGGTTCGCCAACTACGTGGTTCCGCTCCAAATCGGCGCGAGGGACCTCGCGTTCCCGCGACTCAACGCGCTGTCGTACTGGCTCTACCTCTTTTCGGGGATTCTGTTCGGCGTCTCGTTCTTCCAAGGCGGCACCTTCGCGGGCGGGTGGACGATGTACGCGCCGCTGAACATCCCGGTGTACACGCCGAACATCGGCGCGAGTACCGCGGTGCTCGCGCTGGTGCTGTTCGTCGCGTCGGTTACGGTGTCGTCGGTTAATTTCCTGACCTCGATGCACCGGATGCGCGCCGAAGGGATGACGCTCCGGCGGATGCCCTTGTTCTCGTGGACCATCCTGCTCACGGTGTGGATGATGCTGTTCGCGTTCGCCGCGCTGCTCGCCGCCCTGCTCATCCTCTCGTCGGACCGCCTGCTCGGGACTCAGTACTTCGCGGCGACCGACGCCGGCGGGTCGCTGCTCTGGGCGCACCTGTTCTGGTTCTTCGGCCACCCCGAGGTGTACATCGTCTTCTTCCCGGCGCTCGGCGTGATGGCCGAGACGTTCCAGACCTTCACCGGACGGCGAATCGTGGGGCGGAAGTGGTTCATCGCGGCGATGGTGCTGGTGGCGCTCCAGAGCTTCGTGGTGTGGATGCATCACATGTTCCTGACGAGCATCAATCTCCAGATAAAGACGCTGTTCATGGCGACCACCATCGGCATCTCGCTCCCGTTCGATTTGATGGTGTTCGCGCTCATCTACACCCTCATCAAGGGGCGAGTCCGGTTCACCACGCCGTTCCTCTTCTCGTTCGGCGCGCTGGTGCTGTTCATCATCGGCGGCATCACGGGCGTGTTTCTGGGCGCGGTCGTCCTCGACTACGAGTTCCGGGGCACCTACTGGGTGGTCGCGCACTTCCACTACGTGATGGTCGGCGGCGTCACGGCCCTCTTCGGCGGCCTCTACTACTGGTTCCCGAAGATGACCGGCAAGATGTACGACGAATTTCTGGGGAAGGTCCACTTCGCGCTCTACTTCGTCGGCTTCAATCTGCTCTACTTCCCGATGTTTCTCGCGTGGGAGACCCCGCGCCGGGACTTCGTCTACCCCGAGGCGTTCGTGTCGCTGCACCAGCTCTCGACGGTCGGCGGATTCATTCTCGGCGCGTCGTTTCTCGTGATGTTCTACAATCTGTCGAAGAGCCTCCTCGTGGGCGAGGAGGCGGGAGACAATCCGTGGGCCTACTCGGTCACGACCGAGTGGGCGCTCCCGTCGCCGCCACCGCTCGAAAACTTCCCCGGGCGACCCACGTTCGAGACCGGAATGCTGGAGTTCCGTCGCGGGCCGGGTGGGACCGAGAGATCCGGCGTGGAGGCCGCGGACGGCGGCGAACCCACCGCGGACGGAGGTGAACCGAGCACCGACGGCGGGGCCGCCTACGTCGCCGAAATCGAAGCCGAATCGGGCCACGACGAGGACCACGCGAGTCCGTGGCCGTTCGCCATCGGACTCGCGTCGTTCGTCGCGCTCCTCGGCTTCTCCGGGCTTCAGCAGGGCGGCTTCCCGACAGGTCTCAGCGGCGGCTTCTACGCCGGGCTAACGGGGGGCGGTCTCGTCCTGCTCGGGTGGACGCTCGTGCGACTGGCCCGCGAGCGATTCAACGGCCCGGTCGGACCGTTCGGCGAGAGTTGGCCGTTCGAGAACGTCGAAAACACCAAACTCGGCGTCTGGCTGTTTTTAGCCTCGGACGTGGTGCTGTTTGGCGCGTTCATCGGGTCGTACGTGTTCATCCGGGTCGCCCACGGTTGGACCGACTGGCACGACCTCATCCCTGAAGCCCACGTCGTGCTGCCGGGGCTGATAAACACCTACCTCCTGCTCACGAGCAGTTTCGCGGTCGTCCTCGCGCTGGTCGCCGCCGAGCGCGAGAGTCGGTGGGGACTGGTCGCGAGCCTCGGACTCACGTTCGCGCTCGGAGTCGCGTTCCTCGTCAACAAGGCCTTGGAGTGGCTCCACCTGTTCGACCTCCACGGCGGAGCGTTCGCGGGCGGGTGGCTCCCGAGCACGAACGTCGCGTCCTCGACGTTCTATCTCACGACCGGGCTTCACGGTCTGCACGTCATCGCGGGCCTGTTCATCTCGTTGTATCTCATCGCCCGCGCGTGGGGCGGCGCGTACCTCGACGACGAGCGCCCGGTCGAGTACTTCGGGCTGTACTGGCACTTCGTGGACATCGTGTGGCTGTTCCTGTTCCCGCTGTTCTACATCCTGTAACCATGAGCAAGCTCAAACTCTACACCGCGATTTACGTCGTGCTGTTCGTGCTGGCGACCGGCCAGACCCTCGTGGAGTTCGCGGGTCTCGACTACTGGGTCGGCCTCTGGGTGATACTCGGCCTGTCGTTCGTCAAGGCGCTGTTCGTGGCGGTGTACTACCAGCATCTCCGGTGGGAGCCGCGGTCCGTGTCGTTCGTGATGCTCGTGGGACTGCTGGCGGCGCTCGCGCTCACCATCGCGGCGTCGTACTCCATCCTCTAGCAATCGGAGCGACCTTTTGACCGCTAACTCCCGGCGAAGACCACAGGCGATAGCGATTCCATCGGTGAATCTGACTAGTCACATAATCGCTTGAAAGACGAGTATCAGACCGACCAGTACAAATTATCTACTTACCAACCAAGCCATTGTAGGCCTCGGTCTATGCAGTACCTTAGAAAGATTACTACGACACTCTGGGATCAAATTATTTTGGTGTAATAATAACTTCCGTACCGAGGGTGCCGTTTTTAGAGGATAAGTCATTTTCAAATCCATGTGGATTACTGAGTTCACGATCAGGGTCGTATACAAAAACGAATAATTTCTCACAGTCCGGGTGTTGTTTGTAATGCTCCTTGTCTTCTGATATTTCGTTCTTCAATTTCTTTTCTGTATGACCAGCATAAGCAATCTTCACTTCCAGTCCAATACTTTTCTTTTTGAGTAGGAAATCAATCCGAGAGGCACTACCAGCGTGGCTCGGAGCATTTTCTTCGTCTCGAATATCATCGAATTCTAGCCACAGTAATGAATGAAGAAGGTCTTGGACATCATGTTCGTCGTTTATTCTCAGAGTTTCACGGCTATTATGTCGATACTCCAGCTGTTGGGATACTAAGTAAAATCTATTAAATATGTTTTTCAGCTTATCGCCTATGGTAGCATCACCTGTATTTTCAGAATCATTTCTATCTGTGGCTTCGTTTTTTCCTAATTTTTCCCGTATATTATCGGGTAGATATGGCCGCGAAACTGAAAGTGACGCTTTAAACCAATCTTCGGGTCGTACAGTTAATTTACCGGGTCTCGGAAGAAGTATAAGACTGCCATTTCCTGTTCCTTCAATGCCCTCAAGTGCTACGCCACAAACTCTTCCCTGTTCCCCCCGTTGTATTAGCTCAGTGAGGGTGTCAAAATTGTGAGTATGATACGAAGGATAGCAGCTAGATGTATTTGCAATATTTATGTATTCGTGTAACCGATCTTCGTCAAAGACTGGTGTGCAGTCGTACTCGCGTAAATTGCCGATTTCAAGACTGACACCCACCTCTTTGAGCACGTCTCTATTATAAATATATGACCCTCCCTCATCTCTATAATTGGTGAAATAAATCGGTTCTGAGTTGAACGCAATTACAGCACCGTCTGATCTGAGAAACGGTTCAATGCTTTGTTTCGCATTATTTAATTGATCTGCAATGTCGGCGGCTTTATAATGAGAATAAGATGATTTGAATTCAAAGTCCAAGAATAGGAGATCACAATCGAAGGATATTGACGAACTGCTTTGCCATTTGGATAAACTCACGTCCCGATATGGAAGATTGATGTCACCCGCATACTCGCTAATTACTTTAACATTCATGTTCATTCCTATGCCCTATATATAGTGTTTAGCAGCATTTCAAATATAGGGTTTTAACTGAGGTAGGTTAGTTTATGCTTTATATTTGCATAACCCACTTACCAATTCGGCCGTGCCAGTTTCTCCCGTCATTCCGACTACAGAAACCGTACTACGGACTACTAAAACCGTATCACCGACTACTGAAGGTCGTTCCACGGTGCACCCTCGGAGTCAACTTTTTCGCTCCCGGCGCACACCGCCGGGTCGGTGTTCTCGTACGTGCCGATTCCGATGTCGGGGAGTTGGTCGGCCATCGCTCGACGGTTCGAACGCCCACGTGAAGGATTTTTCCGGCGGTGCGATTTTGCCGTCGTCGTCACCCCGGTGCCTGCATCAGCGACACCGCCATGTACGCGAACACGAAGAAGGCGTACAGTCCCACGAGCGCCGCGACCACCTTGAGGTGGTAAATGAACAGGTCATCGTCTTCGTCCTCGCGCGCATCGTCGTAGGCCGCGCGCTCGTCGCCGGTGCAGATTTCGGGGTGGGACTCGCCGAGGTGGAGCGCGCGCAGACGCTCGCTCCGGAACGGTCGCCCGCAGTGGGGACACCGCGCTGGCGTCTCGCCCTCCGGGATTCGTAGTTCGCGGTCGGAAAGCGCCATTCTCAGCCCCCCAGAACGAGGTTCACCGCGACCACGACGACGAACAGCGTGCCGAACACCCACGCGCTCAGGAGCGCGGCGTACGCGCTGTGAAGGCCCCGGAACCGAGCCGAGTGGTACGTCCCCCAGAGGAGGTACCCGAGCAGGAGGGCGACGAACACCCCGACCAAAATCGTCGCGTTCCCGGCGATTCCGGCCGCCAGCGTGCCCGCGAGCGCGCCGTCGCTGACGATTAGGACCGCGCCGCCTCCGGCCACGAACGCCGCGACGAGGAATGCCGCGGTCCACATCGCCGGCGATTGGGTGAGTCGAACCGTTCGGTCTCGACCGGCGAGGTCGCCGACCTCGCCGGTCGAGGCGTCGTTGTGCCGCCAGTTCGGACCGCGAGCGACGACCGTCCAGACCGCGAGCAGGAGGAGTCCGGTGACGAGCGCGCTGGCGAGGTATGCGGATTCGGCCATGTGAGCCACTCCGTGAAGGTATTGTTAGACAGTAACAATCATAAATGTTCGTTTGAGAAACGCGGTCTGGAGCAGTCTACGAGACTCGGTACCATCCTTCAGTCAGTTTTAATACATACCCGGCAGAAGGATGGGATACATCAGTCGCCCGGAACGGCCGGGCGCGAGGTGAACCCCATGAAGATGCCACTCGATTGGACCGGCGTTGTCGGCGTTTCTCCCGACACTGCTAGGTCCGGAGTTTCGGCCAATTGCGCCGAGCGGGTGGACTTCGTGGGGGCGATTTATCGCCTCAATCGGACCGCCCCGACCGCGTAAGGCGTTGACCGAAACGCCGGGTCGGCTCGCTTCCTCTCGAATCCAACTCGGAAGCGAGTCGCACGCGTCGGTCGGGGAGTCCCCCTTCTCCGGCGCACCGACCCGGTAGCTCGGCCCGTCTCGCGAGTCGGAATCAAACGACCAGACACATCTGCGCTCCCGACAGCGCCGCGTCTCGCGGCCTCGGGCTCAGACCCGCCGGGAGTACCACACCACCCATGACCGAAGCCACAATCGACGCGACCGCCGACCTCGAACTCCAGGTGCCTCGCGGGCGCGACGGCACGCTTCAGGACGGCATCGTCACCGTCCTCGGCAGAGCCGCCGCGGTTGACCAAACGGAAGTCGTCGCCATCTCGGGCGTCACGCCGACGCTGAACGACCTCCGGGTCGAGGCCTCGGTGCGCCTGCACGTCCACCGCGACGAATCGACCGACGACGCCGGAACCGCCGTCCGCGATGCGGTCGCCGACCAGTTCGGCGTCCGCGCCGTCACCCAGGTCGAGACCGACCGCTCGGCGTGACCGACCGCACCGACTCGAACCGACTGCACGCACCGCGCACGACCGACCGCGCTGTTCGGTTGGCTCGCGAACCGTACGCCCGCCCGAACCACGATGCGATATACGCTCTCCGCGTCGTCCCCCGAGTGGACGACACCGACCCGCCGAACCGCCTATCGAACCACCCGCCGAGCAGGCCGACGGCTTGCGAGGAGCGCCGCGCTCGCGAGCGCGGCGCTCCTCGCGGCCACCGCGGGCGCGACTGCGCTCGCGCTCGCGGCGGCCGCCACCGTCGCGTTCCTGCCCGCTCACCCCGCCGTCCTGCTCGCACTCGCAGCGGTCGGCACCGTCGCGCTCTACACGCTCCCGCTCGTCGCCCTGCGGGGTGTGGCGCGGGCGCTCGAAGCGACGACCGAAACCGAGTAAGCGACTCCCTACTGGCGCTCAAGCCCACCGTACACCCGTCTAAGGCTCACCATAACAATGAGAATGGAGTGTAGACGATACGGTGACGCATGGATTTACTCAAAGGCATCACCGAGGGACTACAGGGTCGCGGCGACCGCGATTCGGCGGGCGACCGCGATGGGAAACCGTCGAGTCGGGAGTCGAGTTCGAAGACCGAATCGGACACGAAATCCAAATCGAGTTCGACAGCCAAATCGACCGCGACCGAGTCGAACCGACGGGAACGAGCGCGCGACGACGAACACGTCTGCGATTTCTGTGGCACCGACTTCGACGCGAACCTCGGAGCGTGTCCCGACTGCGGCGCGGAGATAATCGTCCGTGGACGGCGCTGAAATCGTCCGCAGACGGCGCTGAGTCCGAACGCGCGGGTGCACTTCTCGCCGACCGCGACGGTTACGAGTGAGCCGCGAGGTAGACCACCGCGAGTTCGTGAAGTGCGGGATGGGGCATCGCGTGCGGCCGAGCGTCCTGAACGACCGCGAGCGCGTCGCGGAACGGCGTCTCTTCTTCGGCGGCGATTGCAGTCGCCGCGAGCGTAGTGCTGCGCGAAATCCCGGCTTTGCAGTGAATCAGCACCGACCCGTCCCGGCGGTACAGACGCCGGGCGGTATCGACCGCCGCCTCGAACGCGGACCACGCGTTCCCGCGGCCGTCGGTCAGCGGGCGGTGGTGCGTGGTGAGCGGGTGTTCCTGGCTCGTAGCCGACAGGACGTACTCGAAGGAGTAGTCGCCCTCCTCGGGGTGAGCCGCGAGTTCGTTGCCGAGGAAGAGATTCCGGTCGCCGAGACGGCGAACGATAGGCTCGTCTTCGACGTACCCCTTCGGACGGACGAACAGTTCCGAGTCGGGGTCTCGGTCCGAGTCGTTCCGGTCGCGCCGACGCATGTCGAGCGTTCGAGTCTCGAAGCTGATACGTCTTTCCGAATATCGCCGATAGTCCGGCCGAAATCGGCCATTACGGGCGGCGACACGGCCGACAAACTGCGAAACGTAAGTACACTTTTAGGGAGCGGTGCGGCGTGGCACGGTCAATGACGCGTCGGTACACGCGCCGACAGTTTCTGGGAGCCAGTTCGGTGGTCGGACTCGCGGGCGCGAGCGGATGTTCCCTGCTCGACGCCAGTCCGAGTCGGTCCGGCACGGACGGCACCCGGAAGCCAACGCGGCGCGAGACGAGCGAGGCGGAGACGACCGCCAGCGAAGAGATACTCCAGTCGAGCGCCGACCCGATAGACGTTCGGGGCGCGCTGTACGTCCCCTCGCGGGCGTGGAACACCTACCAGATGTGGGCCGACTACGACGAGTCGGTCGTCGAGCGCGATTTGGGCTACGCCGAGCGGGTGAATCTCAACGCGGTCAGGACGTGGGTGAGCTACGAGCGGTGGGAGGAGGACCCCGACACGCTCGAACGCGACATCGACCACTTTCTGCAGGCCGCCGACGACCGGGGGATTCGGGCGGTCCTCGGCCTGTTCGAGAGCGTCGGCAAGGAACCGACCGAGGAGAATCTGACGAACACCGACCCCCTGACCGCACCGCCCTGCCAGTCACCGTCGAGTACCATCATCAAGAACTCGGAACTCTGGGACGAACCCCGCGAGTACGTCCGGTGGTTCATGGACCGCTGGCGCGACGACGACAGACTGCTCGCCGTCGAGTCGATGAACGAACCCGGATGGCTCCCCGACACGAAATCGTTCGCGGGAGATATGTTCGAGACGATGGCCGAGGAGCGGGGGTCGGTCCCGCTGACCGTGGGTTCGACCAGCCTCGCGAACAACGCCGAGTACGTCGATTTGGGCTGTGACATCTTCCAGTTCCACTACAATTTTCCGAACGACACGGACATCTACCGCGACCTGTTCGCCGACGCGAAGCAGCTCGGCGACGACCTCGACGTGCCCGTCTGGCTGACCGAGTGGCAGCGCGTGGCGAATTACGGGTGGGGCGGCTCGGACACCGTCGAGCAGTGGCAACCCGACTACGCCTCGCTCGCGCCGACCATCCACGAACACGGCGTCGGGAACTTCTTCTGGTCGCTGATGGTCAAGCCCGCGTACGTCCGGTACATGCGCAAGCGCGGCATCATCAACGGCCTGTTCCACGAGGACGGCACGGTGTGGAACGCCGAGGACGCCAAGGCCATCAAGGCGATGTCCGGCGACCCCGAAATCGCGGTCGAACAGCGCCGCGAGTGGCCCCAGTGGGCCGAACCGGTCAGAGAACACGCCCACGGAAAATGAGTCGCAAGCGCGCGGGAACTCGGTACCGACCGCGCGAAACTCAGTAGAGTTCGCCACCCACCGGGACTTCGTCGTCCGGGCCGACGAGGACGGGATTCCCGTCCTCGTCGGGAACACCGACCGTCAGCGCCTCGGATTTGAATCCAGCAATCCGAACCGACCCGAGATTCGTCGCGCAGAGGACCTGCCGACCCACGAGGTCGTCGGGGTCGTAGTTGTAGCCGGTCTGGGCGACCGACTGGACCTCCTCGTCGCCCAAGTCGATACGGAGTTTCGCCATCTCGGGCTTGTTGGTCTCGGGGAACGATTCGGCGTCGAGCACCTCGCCGACGCGGAAGGTCGTCTCGAACGGACTCTCGACCATGACGGCGCTACGAACTCGCGGGTCTTAAAAGTCGAGCGACTCGGACGCTCCGATTCGAATCAGACAGCGCTCGGCCGACCAAATTGGGTGGAATGAAAGGGGCCGCCCGGTCGCGCGTGCCTTGGTCGTCTGACCGGCCCCTATCCGCGCCGGTGCGATGCAGTGCGGTAGGCGCGGATATGTCGGTCAGCGACCGTTTCGTGAGTGAAACGAACGAAACCTCGAAAGTCGCAGCCGAGGAGCGAAGCGACGAGGACCGTCTTTCGGTGGCGACCGGGCGGGGGCTTTCTGGCTGTTCAAAATTCTCGATTATCTGCTGTTCAGAACCCCCCAAACCACTCACACCGACTCGTTCTCGACGCCCCGCACCGAAATCTCGTTGCCCGACAGGTCGTTGTCCGAGACCGAGATGCTCCCCTCGCCCGTGGCTTGGATGCCCACGAGGTTGTCCTCGACGGTGTTGCCGGAGGCCGACGAGTCGGTCGCGTTCTGGAACCGGATGCCGTACGCGTTGGCCGAACTCGTCACCTCGACGACCGACGCCGACCCGTTCTCGACGACGACGCCCTCGTGCCAGTCGTGGACGTGGACGTTCCGAACTGTGACGTTCGTCGCGCCGACGACCGAGACCGCGCGAGTGTGGCTCTCGCCGCGGCCGCCGATTGCGTAGCCGTCGCCGTCGAAGGTCACGTCGTCGGCCCGGATTTCGATGCATGCCTCGGAGATGGCGGTGTTTCCGGCGTTCTCGATGTCGGCGGTCAGGACGTACGTCCCGGACTCGGTGATGGTTCGACACGAGTCGAGCGCGGTCGCTGACTGCCCAACCTGGACGGAATCGGTCGAAGTCGGTGCAGTTGCGGACGATGCAGTCGCGACCGCACCGACGGCGGCGACGAGCGCGAGCGTCAGGAGACCGGCGGCGACGGTGCGTCCGCCGTCGCGCGTGAGCGTGTCGCGAGGAATCATACCCCGACCGAACCACCGACAGGTAGTTATAGCCCGGTGGCGGTTCGACCGAGAACGGTCGCGAGCGAAAGGATAGGCCGGGGCTACCGCCGCGTAAGAAGTCGTAACGGCGCGCTCGAACGGCGTTCGAGCGCGGGTCCGACCGGGGTGTCGTCGGCTATCGCCGCACTGTCGGCGGCCTCCCACGCGCTCGGTGGCATCCGCCCGCATCGCATCGCGCCGTGTCGCTCGGGGGAGACGACTCAGCGACCGTCAGTTCGGCAGTCCTCGCAGACGGCCACCTCGGCGGCGATAGTCGCGTCACGGGGCGCGACTTCGACGACCGTAATCGGGACCCAGTCCCGACAGTACGCACAGCGTTCGATGGCCGCAATCTCCGTATCCATACACGCTCCCTCAAACCCATACTATTCAAAGCTTGCCCTGATTGTCAGGTACCGAATAAAAAACCTTGTGGCCGTTTTTCCCGCGGATTCGAGTCGGCGAATCGGAACGCAAACCGTTTGTCCGTCGCTCTCCTACCGCGATTCAGTGACCGACACCGAGAACGACGCTCCCGATTCGGACGCGAACGACGGCCCGGACCCGTCCCCGACCGGCGCGGTGGACGTGGAAGCGTTCCACGACGCGGTCGAATCGTTCGGCAGACCCGTCGTGACCGCCGAGGAGGTCGCGCGGGCGCTCGACCGCTCGCAGGCCGAGACCGCCGAAGCCCTCGACGGACTCGCGGACGGCGAGGGCGTCGAGAAGCTCGACGTGTCGGCCGACCCGGTGGTGTGGTATCCGACCGACTGGGCCGCGCTGGCCGACCGCGAGCGCGTCGTGGTGTTCCCGAAGCGCCGCGAACTGGTGGTGGACCAGCCGACCCAGTTCACCCGAGCGCAGCTCTCGCAGTTCGCCCACCTCGTGGACACCACTCGCTCGGGCGGCTACCTGTACGAGATTCGCCAAGAGGACGTGTGGGCCGCGCCTCACGACGATTTGGAGGGCCTGCTCGGCACCGTTCGCGACGTGCTTCCCGAGCGGTCGCCCCACCTCGAAGACTGGATAGAGAGCCAGTACAAGCGCGCCCGCCAGTTCGTCCTGAAGACCCACGACGACGGCTACGTCGTCCTCGAAGCCGCGAGCGAGGATTTGATGGGCAACGTCGCCCGCCAGAAGTTGGACGGCGGACAGCTTCGCGCCCCGATTTCTGACACCGAAAGCTGGGTGGCCGAGGAGTCAGTCGCCGAAGTCAAGCGCATCCTCTACGAGGCCGGATACCCCGTGCAGGACGACCGCGACCTCGAAACCGGCGAGGACCTCGACGTGAGCCTGAATCTCGACCTCCGGCCGTATCAGGCCGACTGGGTCGCGGAGTTCGCCGAGAAGCAGTCGGGCGTCCTCGTCGGTCCGCCCGGAAGCGGGAAGACGGTCGCCGGGATGGGCGTGCTGGAGGCGGTCGGCGGCGAGACCCTGATTCTGGTGCCGAGTCGCGAACTCGCGACCCAGTGGCACGAGGAACTGCTCACCCACACCACGCTCACCCCCGAGCAAATCGGCGAGTACCACGGTGGCACGAAGGAAATTCGCCCCGTCACGATTGCGACGTACCAGACCGCCGGAATGGACCGCCACCGGCAGTTGTTCGACAGTCGCGAATGGGGACTCATCATCTACGACGAGTGCCAACACATCCCGTCGAACGTGTTCCGGCGCTCCGCGGACCTCCAGAGCAAGCACCGACTCGGCCTCAGCGCCACGCCCGTCCGCGAAGACGACCGCGAGGAGGACATCTTCACCCTCATCGGGCCGCCCATCGGCACCGACTGGGACGCGCTGTTCGACGCCGGATACGTCCAAGAGCCAGAGGTCCAAATCCGATACGTCGCGTGGGACGACGACACCTACCGAAACGAGTACGGCACCGCCCACGGCCACGAACGCAGGCAGGTCGCCGCGAGCAACCCCGCGAAAATCGACGAGATTCGCCACCTGCTCGCCGAACACCCCCAGTCGAAGGCCCTGATTTTCGTGGAGTACCTCGACCAGGGCGACCGAATCGCAGCGGAACTCGGCGTGCCGTTCATCTCCGGCGAGATGCGTCACGTCGAGCGCGAGCGACTGCTCCGAGAGTTCAAGGCGAACGAACGCGACACCCTCGTCGTCTCGCGGGTCGGCGACGAGGGCATCGACTTGCCCGACGCCGAATTAGCCATCGTGGCGTCGGGTCTCGGCGGGTCCCGACGGCAGGGCGCACAGCGCGCCGGGCGGACGATGCGCCCGACCGGAAACGCCCGGATGTACGTGCTGGCGACCCGCGGCACGACCGAGGAGGACTTCGCGCGCCAGCGAATGCGCCACCTCTCGGCGAAGGGCGTTCGCGTGACCGAGCGCGACGCCGAGGCCGTCAAGCAGGAGTAAGCCGGGATTTCGGGCGCACCGAGTTCGCAAATCGCCGAATAACAATTCTACGAGGTGTGGAACGACGGGTATGCGCCCCGCGATTGGGAAGTCCCGAACGCTCCTCGCGATAGCTCTCACTGTAGTAGTCGTCGCGTCCGCACTCGCAGGTGCGTCTGCGCCCGCGCCAAGCGCGGGCGCAGACGCGGGCGAGGAGAGCGGGAGGATTGTCACAAACGAGGTGAGCGACGGCGAACACGCCGCCTCGGCGGTCGAGCAGAGCGAACCCACCCGAATCGACTCCTGTACCGAACTCTCCGAACCCGGCCGATACATCCTCACCGACGATATCGAAGCCGACGACGCGAGCCAGTGTCTCCGTATCCGAGCGAGCGACGTGGTAATCGACGGCGGCGGCCACACCGTGAACGGGACCGGCGCGTTCGGCACCGCGGGCGTGTCGGTCGGGACGTGGCAGACGGGCGTCTCGAACGTCACCGTGCGAAATCTGACGGTCTCAGGGTGGGACGACGGCGTTCTGATTCGGAACGCGACCAGAGGAACCGTCGCGAACGTGACCGCGACCGAGAGCCGAATCGGCGTGCTGGCGATGAACACCTCCCGAACGCGATTCGCCGGCGTTCGGGCGGTCAGCAACGCGGTCCACGGCGTCTCGCTCGCCGACGCCAGCCGCGGAAATCGGCTCGAAAACGTCACCGCCGCCGGAAACGCGCTGTTCGGCGTCCGTCTCGGGGCCGACGCGTCCGGGAACGGGGTTCGGAACGCGACCGCGCGCGGAAACGAGTACGGCGTGGTCCTCGCGGGCGCGAGCGGGAACCGACTCGTCGGCGGCGAAGCCACCGAGAATCGAATCGCGGGCGTCTGGCTCTCGCTCGCCACCGATAACCTCGTCGCCGACCTTCGAGCGTCGAATCGGTTCTACGGCGTCTTTCTGGCGGACGAGTCGGCGAACAACACCGTTCGAAACGTCTCGGCGGTCGGCAACGCGGTCGGATTTCGACTCCGGTCGGCCCACGAGAATCGCCTGCTCGACGGCGTCGCGACCGACGGCCGGGACGGACTGCTGCTGATTTCGAGCGACGGGAACCGAGTGGTCGGAAACCGCGTGACCGACAACGGTCGGGGCGTCTCGCTGTTCGACTCGGACGACAACGCGTTTCGCGGCAACGAAATCCGGGAGAACCGTCGGGACGTGACTGTGCGACGCGGGAGCGAGAACAACACGATTTCGGGTGCGACGGACCGCGAAAACGTCCCGCGTTCGGGAGACGCGCTCGAAGAATGAGCGGAGGTGTGACGGCCGAGGAGACCGGCGGCGAATCCCGACCGATTCGGGAACGGATTCGAGAGTCGATACTGCTCGACGGCGACCGACTCGCCGTGACCGGCCTCGCGCTGTTGGTCGCGTTCGTTCTCCGAACCGCGACCGTGACCCAGCGCACCGCCGCCACGCTTCCCTTCACGACGCCCGAGCAGTGACTCGTCCGAAATCGAGGAGCAGCGCGACGGACCCGCCTTCGAATCCGTCGCACGACCAAATTCCGGAGACAACGCGAAGCGACGGCGCGCGCCGTCGCTTCGCGGCCATCGCCGCAGCGTTGGCAACCCAAACGGCCGAAATCCGCGTCGAATAATAAGAGCTATTATTCGATGGATGCTTGATTAATACATGACGGTCGTCAGTATCTCGATGCCAGACGAACTACTTGACCGGGTGGACGAGTTCGCCGACGAACACGGCTACACCGGGCGGAGCGAAGTGTTTCGCGAGGCAGCCCGAAACCTCCTCGGCGAGTTCGAGGACAAGAAACTCGAAGACCGCGACCTGATGGGCGTGGTCACGGTGCTGTTCAGCTACGAGGACACCACCGTTGAGGAGCGGATGATGCATCTGCGTCACGAGTACGAGGGACTGGTCGCCTCGAACGTCCATAATCACGTCGGCGACCACTACTGCATGGAACTGTTCATCCTCGAAGGAAGTCTGGCGGACATCTCGACGTTCGTGGGGAAGATTCGGGCCACCCAAGACACCCTCACGGTGGACTACTCGGTGATTCCGGTGGACGGCGCGGGGCCGTTCGCGCGGGTGGAGTGAGACGGGTCGCCGGTCGGTTCGGACCGGCCGAATCAGTCGTCGGTCGCGTCGGATTTTCTGCCGTCCGCATCGGCCGCCTCGCCCTCGCCGCCGTCGGTAATCGCGGTCTCGCGCTTGCGCTCGAACCACGCCCACTCCTTCGAGAGCAGGCCGTCGTCTTCGAGGTCCCACGGGTCGCCGGACCCGACTTCGGGACCTTCGAGCCACGAGACCACGATGTTCCAGACGAAGATGAGTTGGCCGACGCCCATGAGTAACGCGCCGAGCGTAGCTACCTGGTGCATATCGGTGAACTGCGGGAGATAGGTCGCGTAGCGTCGGGGCATGCCGCCGTAGCCCAGAAACAGCAGGGCGAAGAAGGTCACGTTCGACCCGACCATCGTGAGCCAGAAGTGGATCTTGCCGAGGGTGCGCTGGTACATTCGGCCGGTGTAGAGCGGGAACCAGTAGTAGATGCCCGCGAACCCGGCGACCGCAATCGCGCCCATCACGATGAAGTGGAAGTGCCCGACCACGTAGTACGTGTCGTGGACGACCAGATTCACGGGGACTGACGCGAGGAAGACGCCGGTGACGCCGCCGATGATGAAGTTCTGGACGAATCCAATGCAGAACAGCATCGGCGTCGTGAGTCTGATGTGCCCGTTCCACATGGTGGTAATCCAGTTGAACGTCTTGACCGCGCTCGGCACCGCGATAGCGAGCGAGACGGCCATGAACGACGCTCGAATCCGCGGGTCCATTCCGACCGCGAACATGTGGTGTGCCCACACGCCGAAACTCAGGATGCCAATTGCCAGCGTAGAATAGACGACGAACTTGAACCCGAACAGCTTCCGGCCAGCGAATCTCGGGAGGATGAGACTCACCAGTCCCATCGGCGGCAGAACGAGGATGTAGACCTCCGGGTGGCCGAAGAACCAGAACAGGTGCTGCCACAGCAGGGGACTGCCGCCCTCGACCGCGAAGAACGCGGTGCCGAAGTTGCGGTCGAGCAGGAGCATCACGAGCGCACTCCCGAGCAGGGGAAACGCGAACAGAATCAGCCCCGACTGGGTTATCATCGTCCACGAGAAGATGTCGAGTTCCTCCCACCCAACGTCCTCGCCGCGCTCGGTGAACACGGTCGCGATGAAGTTTATCGCCCCCATCGTCGCCGAGACGCCGGTCAGGTGGAGTCCGAGGAGCATCAGGTCCACGCCGGGGTTCACCTGCTCGGCCGACAGCGGCGTGTACATCGTCCAGCTCGTCTGCGAGGGTTCGATGCCCACGCCGAGCGGCGCGAAGAAGAAGCCCGCCCAGATGAGAAGCGCTCCGGGCGGCAACAGCCAGAACGCGATGGCGTTGATGCGCGGGAACGCCATGTCGTTCGCGCCGATGAGCAATGGGATGAAGTAGTTCCCGAACGCCGCGATGATGGGCGTCCCGAACAGGAACAGCATCGTGATTCCGTGGGTCGTCAACAGCGAATTGTAGAAGTTCGCGCCGATGAGCGTGGATTCGGGCGTGGCGAGTTCGACCCGCATCAGGAGGACCGCGATGCCACCGAACGCGAAGGCGATGAGTCCGTAGAGACCGTACAGCATCCCGATGTCCTTGTGGTCCACCGTGGTGAGCCACCGAGCGAGACCGCCGGGTTTCTCCTCGTGGACGACATCCTCGGTCTCCCCGAATCCGCCCCCGCCCGCGGTAGACGTGTACGACCGCCAGTTCTCGGCGCGCGCGAGGAACGCCGCGACGCCGAGTAGGAGCACTCCCATGACGACCGTCAGCGCGAGCAGTTCGGCTTCGACCATGTGGGGACGAACGGCCGAGAGCTACGTGGGTTCTCGGTTGGCGTGCGCCGAAATCCGTCGCGCGACGGTCAACTTCGAAATCGCCCCGACGCCGTCGGGGCGATTTCGAGAGAGACCGCGCGACAGGTCTCTCCTTCGACGCGTCTGAGGTCGAAGCGTCGTCAGCCACCGGACATAACTCGGCGTGCGCCGAACGAGCGGTATGCGAGTCCTGTCGTTCGCCCTCGACTACGATTCGGGGGCCGACCCGGTGGCCGACGCGTTCGGAGCGAATCCGAACGCGTCGGCGCGCTCGCTGGCGTGCGCGGTCACGCCCGACCACTGCTGGCGCGTGGACCGAATCGTCGGCCCGGATGGGAGTCTCGACCGGGTGCAGGCCGCGGTCGAAGACCACGGCCACGCCGCCGACTGCCTCGGGGCAAGCGACTGCGAGACGGACCACCGGACCGCGGTCCTCCACCGCGACCCGACCAGCCGAATCCTGTTCACGTCGTGGGCGAAGACCGACCGATGCAGTTCGGTGCCGCACCTCGCGCTTTCGCACCTCGGGCCGGGCGTTCTGTTCGCGACCGAACGCCGCGGGCGTCGGTACGAGTGGCGCGTCCTGATGCCGAGCGGCGCGAACCTCGGGCCGCTGTACGACGCGCTCCGGGACGCCTGCGGCGAAGGCGTCGGTCTCGACCTCCGGCAGGTCACCGACGAATCGGCGTGGCTGTCGGCGTACACCGGTCGGCCCGCGCTTCCTTACGCCCACTACGAGACGCTCCGCGAAGCCGTCGAGCGCGGCTATTACGAGACCCCGCGCGAGATTACGGTCGAGGAACTGGCCGACGAACTCGACGTTCCGCGCTCGACGCTCTCGTACCGACTCCGACGCGCGGAGGCCGAACTGGCGACCGAGTTCGTCCGGCGCGAACGGTAGGAGAGTCTGGGAGAGTCGAGAAAACGACGTGCGATTCAGAGGCCCCGAGTGCCGCGAGCAGTGCGCCTTTAGGCGCGCACATCCAATTCGCGGGTATGAACATGCTCGTAAACGGAGAGTGGCGGGTCGGCGCGTACGAGAGCACGAACGACGAGGGGGAGTTCGACAGGCAGGAGACCACCTTCCGGAATCGAATCGAGGACGACCCGGACGCCGAGTTCCCGGCCGAGTCGGGTCGCTACCACCTCTACGTCTCGTACGCCTGCCCGTGGGCGCACCGGACCCTGCTCGTCCGGAGTCTCAAGGGACTCGAAGACGCGATTTCCGTCTCAGTCGTGGACCCGTTTCGCGAGGACGACGGCTGGGAGTTCAGCCCCGAGAAGGAGGGGTGTACCGAGGGCCACCTCCACGGCTACGAGTACCTCCGGGACGTGTACACCGAGGCCGATTCGGAGTTCACCGGGCGCGTGACGGTGCCCGTGCTGTGGGACAAAGAGCGCGAGACCATCGTGAACAACGAGTCGCGCGAAATCATGCGGATGTTGGATACGGAGTTTGACTCCGTGGCGAACTCCGATGTTACCCTCTATCCCGAGGGCGACCGCGACGAGGTAGACGAACTCATCGACAACATCTACGACCCCATCAACAACGGGGTCTACCGGGCGGGGTTCGCTGGCGGACAGGAGGCGTATGAGCGAGCTATCGACGACCTGTTCTCCGCGCTCGACCGCTACGACGACCTGCTCGAAGACCGGCGGTACCTCGCCGGGCCGGTCCTCACGGAGGCCGATGTGGCGATGTTCACGACGCTCGTGCGATTCGACGCGGTCTACTACACCCACTTCAAGTGCAACGTCCGCCGGATTTCGGACTACGAGAACCTCGGGCCGTACCTTCGCGACCTCTATCAGACGCCGAAGGTGGCGGAAACTGTGAACATGAGCCACATCAAGGAACACTACTACCGGAGCCACGCTGACCTGAATCCCAAGCGCATCGTCCCGGTCGGCCCCGAACTCGACTTCGAGGCGAGTCACGACCGGGACGAACTGCCGGGCGGCCCGCCCGAGGACGTGGAAGCCCCGGCGCGCTGATTCGCGAGTGTTTCGTAGCGAACGGCGACACAGGCCACCGACGGCGGGAATGAAAGGGGCCGTCCGGTCGCGGCCGAAGGCCGTGGTCGCTTGCGCAGGCAACTATTCGCGCCGCGCGGTGTGGAAGGCGCGAATATCCTGCGCAACGACCGCGACCACCGGAAGACAAACCGCGTCTTCCGAGGTCACGCTCGCTCCGCTTGCGTGACCGGGCGGGGGCTTTCTGGCTGTTAATAGCCCGTCGTGTTCTGCGGTTCGTTCCACTTCCACGGTCGCGTCGCCTGTTCGATTGCAATCCAGATTACCTGACGCCACCTCCACCACCCGAATCTATTTTTCCGACGCCGAACAACTCCCAGTCATGGTAATGAAAGAGTCCGAGGCCGAACTGGAGCGCGGCGACCCGGTGCCGAACTTCGAACTGCGGGGCACCGACGGCGAGACTCACACCCTCGCGGACTTCGCCGACTACGACGCCCTCTTGCTCGTGTTTACGTGCAATCACTGCCCGTACGCGCAGGCGAAGTTCGACCTGCTGAACGACATCGCCGCGGAGTACGACGACGCCTCAGTCGTCGGCATCAACCCCAACGACGCCGAGGAGTACCCCGACGACTCCTTCGAGAAGATGGTCGAGTACGTCGAGGACGGGACGATTCGGTACGACGCCTACCTCCGCGACGAGACCCAAGAGGCCGCCGAGGCCTACGGCGCGGTCTGTACGCCTGACCCGTTCCTGCTTCGCAACGAGGGCGACACCTTCACGCTGGCGTACCACGGCCGCCTCGACGACGCGATGAACCCCGACGACGAGGCGACCGAGTTCTACATCCGCGAGGCCATCGACTCGGTGCTGGCGGGCGAGGACGTGGACTTGGAGTTCATGCCCTCGCGCGGGTGTTCCATCAAGTGGAAGTGATCGAGGTGGAAGCGAGCGCGGCCGCCTTCATCGAAGCGTTCGGACACGACCCCGGATGAACAGAAGACTTTTTTCGGAACGGGACACACCGACACCTATGGCAGAGCCCTCCCCGTTCGACCCGGAGTCGAGCAAGTACAACATCTCCACGGTCGAACTCGACGACGACAGCTACGAGGTCAAACAGTCGGCGATTCGGAACAAGTACGCCGTCCGCGACAGCAACGGCGACGTGGTCCTGCGCGGGAAACAGAAGCTCTTCAAGATGAAAGAGGAGTTCCCGTTCGTCACCGGCGACGACCGAGAGGCGTTCACGGTGAAAGCTGGCGGTATCTTGGACGTGGCGGGGAACTACACCATCACGGACGCGGGCACCGGCGAGGAAATCGTCGTCCTCGACGAGGACTTCTCGCTGTTCGTCGAGAACTGGACGATTCGAGACCCCGACACGGGAGACGCCCTGGCGACTATTCACTCGAAGGGCAAAGTCCTCTCTGCGCTCCGACATCTCGTGAGTATCGCGAACATCTTCCCGAACAAGTACGAGATACTCGACGCGGACGGCAACCACGTCGGCGACATCGACGGACAGTTCTCGCTTCGAGACACCTACACCGTCAGCATCGACGACGCGAGCAACGTCCCGAAGGAAGCGGTGGTCGCCGCCGCGTGCATCCTCGACGCCCTCGAAAATCAGTAAGCCGAAGGCCGCTCCCGGAGATCGGTCATTCGGTCGCCGTTTACGCCTTCGTTTTCGATATCGTAAACGCTAGCTCGACCCGGAAAGTGAAACCTCCCCGGAATAGGCGGTCAGCGAGTCGGCGTACCCCATCAGCGTGGTTCCGAGGATGCTCATCAGCAGGACGTAGCCCACCGCGAACGCCGGAATCGTCGTTCCCAAGGCTCCCGTGCCGACGCTGGTGGCGAGCGCCGCGATGACCAGCGAGAACTCCCCGCGCGGGACGAGACCCACGCCGACCCGGAGCGAGCGCCGACGATTCAGACCGTAGAGAAATCCCCCGGCGGTCCCGCTGGCGAGTTTGGTCAGCGTGGTCGCCACGACTGCGACCGCGAGCAGGGCCGCGACCCCTGCGATGACCGTCACGTCGGTCGTGAGACCGATGGAGAAGAAGAAGACGGCGGCGAACAGGTCCCGCGCGGGAGCGACCACGGTCTCGATGCGGTGGGTGTGGCCGGTCGTACTGAATGCGGTGCCGACGAAGAACGCCGCGACCGCCTCGCTCACGCCGAGCGCGAGCGCCCCGCCCGCGACCAGCGTCGTGACGCCGAGGACCCGGAGCAAGAACAGTTCGTCCGAATCGACCGTGAAGGCGCGCTCGACGTACTCGGTGCCGTACCACGCGAGCAGGGTGAGACCGCCGAGGAACGCGAACGCGATGCCGACCGAGATTGCGGCCTCGTCGAGTCCGCCGCCGCCGAGCGCGACGGCCGAGAGGACCGCGAGATACACCGCGATGAGGATGTCTTCGAAAACGAGCGTGCCGAGAATCGCCTCGCTCTCGGGGTTGGCAATCCACCCGCGGTCGATGAGCGACTTGGTGATGACCGCGCTGGAGGAGATGTAGACGATGCCCGCGACGAACAGCGTCTCGATGAGCGTGAACCCGAACGCGAACCCGATTGCGATGCCGACGCCGAAGTTCAGCACGAAGTCCACGGTGCCGATGCCGACGAGCTTGTTCCAGCCCTCCACGAGGCGCTCGATGTTGAACTCCAGTCCGAGGAAGAACAGGAGGAAGACGACGCCGAGTTCCGCCAGCACGTCGATGAACTCGTGGTTCTCGACCAGCGTGAGCGGAATCGGCCCGAGCGCGGTAGGGACGTTCGGTCCGACGAGGATGCCCGCGACGATGTACATCGGGATGACCGACTGATTCACGCGGACCGCGAGCGCACCGCCGATTGCGAGCGCTGTGAGCGCGATGCCGACTTCGATGAGGATTTCTCCGGCCATCTACGCGGCGAGTAGGTCGTCCAGGGCCTGTTGTTCGTCGCGGGTCCCGAGGGTGACGAGGATGTCGCCCGCCCGGAGTTCGAACTCCGAGCCGGGATTGGCGACCGTCTCGTCGTCGCGCTGAACCGCGATGACAGAGGTACCCGTCCGCTGGCGGATTTCGGCGTCCCGGAGGCTCTCGCCTTCGAGCGACGAGCCAGCGGGAAGGTCGGTCCACTCGATGATGGACTCGCCGAGCGGCACGTCCACGCTGTCCAAATCGACTGGCTGGAAGTACGCGCCCTCCAGAATCGTGCCGAACTCGCGGGCCTGCTTGTCGTTGAGTTCGAACAGTTTCGTGCCGTCGGCGTCCTCGGAGGGTCGCCGGAACACCTCGCGCTTGCCGTCGTGGTGGATGAGCACGACGAGGCGGTCCTCGCCGTCGAGTTCGTACTCGAACTTCCGGCCGACGCCCGGCACGTCGGTTTCGTAGACTGTCATGGATGTGAAGAGGGCGAATAGGGTCTTAAACGTGGGGTGAGGCGAATCGGGGGCTGGAAGAATGAGGCTGCGATTGGTATCTCCGGTTCGCAGCAGCGAGAAACCACACCGGGGTTACTCTCCACGGTCGCCGTACGTTCCCTCACCCCAATCATACTCGGACGGTTCGTCGTTCCGTTCGAGGTAGTCTTCCAGCACCTCCTGCACCGTCCGGCCGAGGTCGTCTAACGAACCGTCAATCATCGAAACCGTGCTCGAATCGAGCGATTCGGTCGAATCTCGCTCCCGCCAGTCGTCCGGAATCGTCGGGGCGTCGAAGCGAAGCCTATCTTCGGTCGGGTCCCAGTAGAAGTCGAACGCCTGGAACAGGCCGAGGTCGCTGACGATTCGGACCTGCTCTTCGTCGAGATTCGTGTACTCGGCCCACTCGTTGAACCCCTCTTTCCACGCACCCTCCTCTAGCAGGTCTTCGATATCCTCGCGGTAGAAATCCTCCGACCCGAGCGTCTCTTCTTGCCACTCGAACTCGCGCGGCATCCCTCGGTTCGAGAGGTCTGGTGATTCCGGTACCGCTACATCGAGCGTCATACCAATAGTGCCACTGGGAACACAATAAAGCCTCAGACCAGTCCTCGACGAGGGAGATACTCTCTCAAAAGAACATCCCGTTTCTGAATAACGAATCTGTATTGCTGACTCCTGATAATGAGAAGCGAAAGCGGACGCAGAACGAGAATAGAAAGCAGACGCAAAACGAGAAACAAAAGCAGACGCAAAACTGTGGAGCCAGCTAGCTACTCCCGGTACCTATGAGGACCGCACCGCAACCGCGACGGCCACACACCTCCCCAACCGACTGCGGTCCTCGGTTAGTCGCTCCCTTCGGTCGCTCCTTCCTGCGGTCCTCATCCCTCGCGCGACTTGGGCGCGGCATAAAGCCGCGCCAGCACGCGCCGGGTGGACTGATTCGCCGTAGCTTTCCCCGAAAGTCCAGCCGAGACGTGGCTCTTGGATTTCGGGACAACGCTTTCCCCGAGGGCCGCCGAAGCCGAATCCGACGTGCCAGCACTCGAAGACTCGCTCGAAATCGGCGGTCTGATGGTTCCGAACCGGCTCTACCGCGCGCCGCTCCTCGAATGCGCGGGCAACGGCCCGGACGCGGTCGAAACCCTGATTCGGGAACTCGAACCCGCCGCGGCGGCCGGGGCCGGACTCGTCTGTCAGGGCGCGACCATCGTTCGCGAGGAGGGCGGATGCGCCGCGCCGGGGATGACGAGCGTGGCCGACCCCGAGTTCGTCGCCCGACTGTCTCGACTCACCGACGCGATTCACGACCACGGCGCGAAAATTTTCGTCCAACTCGAACACGGCGGTCTCCGGAGCATGGAGACGTGGCACGCCGAGTACCGCGAGGAGCATCCCGATTTGGGCCAGCTCGCGGTGTCCCGACCGCCGGGACTCCTGCGCGCGCTCGACCGACTCGGATTCCTGAGCTACGACGCCTGCGTCCTCTCGACCGACGAGGTGTACGACCTCGCCGCCGACTTCGGCCGCTCGGCGAAGTACGCCGCCGACGCGGGCTACGACGGCGTCCACATCGCCGGAGCGAACATGGGCATCGTCCAGCAGTTCCTCTCGCCGTTCTACAACCGCCGGGACGACGAGTTCGGCGACGGGGTGCGATTTCTCGAACTCGTCCACGACGAGATTCGAGCGCGAGCGGGCGACGTGCCCCTAATGGCGAAGGTGCCCGCCGAGACCGAAGCGCCGCCGTTCGTTCGGCAGAGACTCGGGACCGAGGACGCCGTGGAAATCTGCGCTCGCCTCGACGAAATCGGGTACGACGCAGTTGTGCCCGTGACGGCGTCGGTCTTCTGGGACATGAGCATCGTCCGCGGGGAGTTTCCGGAGGCCGCGTGGCGCGACGACCGCTTTCGCGCGGGCTACGCCGCGGCGTTCGGAAGCAGGTGGCGGGCCGGACTCGTCGCAGCGCTCAATCGACTCGAGGCGTTCGAGTACGGCTTCGAACCGGCGTGGAACCGCGACCTCGCGCGTCGAGTCCGCGAGCGCGTGTCGATTCCGGTGCTGCTCGAAGGCGGGGTTCGGACCCGCGAGCAAATCGACGGACTGCTCGGAAGCGATTGCGACGCGGTCGGCATGGGGCGGCCGTTCTACGCCGAACCTCGGCTTCCGGCCCGGATTCTCGGCGCGGACGACGCCGAAGTTGTTTGCGAGAACTGCAACAACTGCACCGTACCGCAGGTCACGGGCGCGCGCGGCGTCTGCCGGACGCCCGAAGTGCTGGCCGAGAAGGGCGAACTGGAGCGCGAGGGAGCGTACGAACGGGAGTAGCCAGCGTTACGTGCCGACCGGCCCAATCGCCGACATGGCCCGCGAAGTCACGCACGAAGCGACTGGCCCGGTGCGACTGGACGAGGACGACTTGGACGAGGAGTACGGCGACATCGCGGTCTGTCTGTGCGGCCTCTCCGAGGAGTACCCGTTCTGCGACGGCTCGCACCGAGCAACAGAGGACGAGGACGACGGGGCGGTCTACAAGTACGAGGACGACGATGCAAGCCGCGAACGCCGCGAAATCGAGGACATCGTCTTCGCCGACGAGTAGAATTTACGACGGCCAGGCTACTCCGTGAGCGCCCGGAGTCGCTCGGGAAGGTCGTCCAAATCGACCGTCTCCGGGTCGGTCCCTGCATCGCCGAGTTCGCGGAATCCGGTCCCGGTCAGGACCGCGACCGCCTCGTCGTCCGCCGCGAGGTCGCCCGATTCGGTGAGTTTGCGGATTCCGGCCAGCGAGGTCGCCGACGCGGGTTCGACGCAGAAGCCAGCGCCCTCGGCCAGTCGGGCCTTCGCGTCCAGAATCTCGTCGTCCGTCACCGAGAGAACCGCGCCGCCGGTCTCACGGGCCGCCGCGAGCGCGCGCGTGCCGCTCGGCGGGTCCGAGTTTGCGATGGAGTAGGCGACCGTTTCGTCCGCAGTGGTCGCAGTTACTTCGTCGGCCCCTTCGCGGTAGGCCTGCGCGATGGGGTCGCAGGCCGCGGCCTGTACGAAGTAGAGTCGCGGGAGCGAATCGGCGCCGAGCAGGCCCGCGGCTTCGAGTTCGCGAAGCGCCTTCCACGACGCGCTGGCGTGGCCGCCGCTACTGGTCGGGACGACGATGGCATCGGGCGCGGCGCGGTCGGCGACCGCGCCGCGCCGGGCGAACGCCTCGCAGATTTCGAGCGCGGTGGTCTTCTGGCCCGCGACTCGAAGCGGCGTGTCGGAGTTGACGAACTCGACGGGCGAGTCCGTTTCGAGCGTGTCGTAGTAGAGTCGGCCGTAGTCGCCCGCGATTCGAAGGACCTCGGGACCGTACTGCGCGATGGCAGTGAGTCGCTCGGTCGAGATGTCGTCGGGCACGAGGACGACGCACTCGGCGTCGGTTCCGGCGGCGTGGGCCGACACGCTGATTGCCATGTTACCGTGCGAGACGGTGCCGACCCACTCTCGGCCCGCCGCAGCGGCCCACGCTACGCCCACCGCGCTCCCCCTATCCTTGAAGCTCCCAGTGGGGTTCTCGCTCTCGTCTTTGAGCCAGAGGCGACACCCGGCGTAGTCGTCGAGTCCGTTCGCTCGGACGAGCGGGGTGTCGCCCGCGGCAGACCCGACGCCCTCGCGATGTTCGACCGGCAGGAGGTCGGCGTAGCGCCACGGGCCGGAGGTGCGGCCCGGCCCGTCGCCTTCCCGACCGACACTTTCGGGCCACCCGAAGTCTTCAGATTCGGTGTCGAACCAGAGCGGTTCGCCGCAGTCGCATCGCTTGCTGTCAGGGAATGTGGCGGTCGCGCCGCACCGATAGCAGGTCAGACCGAGAGTGTCAGTCATCGCATCGCGTCCTCGTACGTGGTGTGGGCGCGCTCGGCCCCTTCGGCGAGGTAGCCAGCGTCCACGCCGACGACCTGATAGTCGTAGCCGTAGTCGGCCCAGAGCCGAATCTCGTCGGTGTTGGTCGCCAGCGTGCCGACCGGCGTGTCGCTCGCGTGGGCCGCGTCGATAACGTCGGCCACCGCGTCGGCGAACGTCTCGGACTCGTACTCGCCGAAGGCGTCGAGCGACCCCGAGAGGTCGGCCGGGCCGACGAGCAGGGCGTCGATACCCTCGACAGCGGCGATATCGGCGGCGTTCCCGACCGCGCGCTCGGTCTCGATTTGGACGATGGTCGCGAGGTCGTCGCCCGCGGATTCGACGGCCGAGTCGAGTTCTCGGCCGTAGTCGTTCGCGCGCGACCCGGCGATGCCCCGGATTCCCTCCGGCGGGTAGCGGACGGCCTCGACCGCCTCGCGCGCCTCGTCGGCCGTCTGGACCATCGGGACGAGGACACCGGAAACGCCGGTGTCGAGCACGCGCTTGATTCGGACCGGGTCGTTCCACGCCACGCGGGCGATTGGCTCGGCGTCCCCGGCGGATTCGACGGCGCGCGCCGCGTTCGCGACCGATTCGGTGTCGGTCGTCGCGTGCTCGGTGTCCACGACGACGAAGTCGGCGTCCCGGCCGCAGAGTTCCGCCACGGTCGGGTCACCGATGGAGAGCCACTGGCCGACGACCGGTTCGCCGCTTCGGAGTTCGCGCTTGAAGTCCGTCATGGCAGAACCCTCGGGCGCACCCGGCAAGTAGGTTTCCGACGCGGCAGGCGAGCGCGGCGCGGTGCGCCGCGCTCGCCGCAACGGGGCGCTGGAATCGACTGGTGAGACAGTCCACCGGGAATCGGCCGGTGAATCGACCGAAGGGAGGGAATGAAAGGGGCCGCCCGGTCGCGTTTACTGTAGTCGTCTCACCGACCCCTATTCGGCGCGGGCGGTGGTCACGCGAGCGGAGCGAGGGTGACCTCGGAAGACGCGGTTTGTCTTCCGGCGCGGAGAGCGCCGAATATGTCGGTGAGCGACCGCGACCGGGCGGGGGCTTTCTGGCTGTCGTTGGTTCTATAATTTCCGCGATTCAGAGAGCACACCGGAGTTTTCTGGCTGTCGGGATGCTACAAGTCGTTGTCCGGGCCCGAGTGAGCAGACGAACGGTTCCGAATCGAGGTCAACGCACGTACGGGGAAAACGATTCCAAAAACGACCCCTAGTTCGCACGAACGCTGAAGACGATGAACAGATACCCCACAGTCGTCACGGCGTAGTTCACCGTCAACAGCGTGCGACTCTGCGAAAAATCGGTCATGAACGCGCTGAACGTAGTGGCGACCGCGGCGGCGACCACGAGCGAGAACCCGACCGCGAGCAGGAGCATCGACTTGCGCTCGGTCTCGACGTACGCGCGCGTCGCCATCGCCACCAGCGTCAAACCGACGATTACGAGGGCGGCGCTGAGGACGACGTAGACCGCTTCCATCGGTTGCATTCGATTCCCGGAACGCTACTCATTCCAGCAATTTAAAGATAGGTAGTTGTTATCAACAGGGATAATCAGCGGGCGAGCGCGGCCGCCAACCGTTCGACGGGATGGGCCGGTCGCTCGTCGTGGAGTTGCGACCGGCAGGATGCACCCGGCGCGACCACGGCCTCGGCGTCCGCGTCGCCGAATTGGTCGCGGAGAATCGAGCCGATAGCCTGCGAGAGGTCGTAGTGTTCGGCGTGGTAGCCGAAGCTTCCGGCCATGCCACAGCATCCCGAATCGAGCGCCTCGACCTCGTAGCCCGCGCGCCGAAGGACCGCGGCGGCGTGGGCGTCGGTGCCGACCGCCTTCTGATTGCAGTGGCCGTGGTACGCGAGTCGGTCGCCGGGCGCGTCGAAGTCGAGGCGGTCGTCGAGTCGCTCTCGGTCGATGTACTCGCAGACGCCGTAGGCGTTCTCGGCGACCGTCTCCACGTCGGGACCGTCCAACAAGTCGCGGTACTCGTCCTGCACCATCACGGCGTCGGAGGGTTCGACGTACACCACCGACCAGCCCTCGCGGACTCGGGGCGCGAACTGTTCGACGTTCGACGCGGCGCGTGAGCGCGCCGCGTCGAGCAGGCCCTCGGAGTAGGCAGGCCGCCCGCTCGATTCGGCGTCGGGCACCTCGACCCGGACGCCCGCGGCTTCGAGGACCTGCACCGCGGCCCGGCCCGCCGCCGGGTAGACGTAGTTGGTGTAGGTGTCGGGGACGAGCAGGACGCGGTCCGTCGCGTTCCCGACGGGAACGCGCGGACCGCCGCGCGCGTCGAACCACGATTCGAACGACTGGTCGGCGAACTCCGGCGGGTCGCGCTCGCGGGCGACCCCGACCACTTTTTCCGCGACGAGGCCGCTTCCGGGGAGGTCGGCCAGCCAGTTCGAGACGGGCGCGAGCGCGCTCCCAACCCGTGCGAGGCGGTCCACATCGGCGAACAGGCGCTCACGGAGACCGACGCCCTCGCGTTCGTGGTAGCGGTGTTTGACCTCGGCTTTGAGTTTGGCCAAATCGACGCCCGTCGGGCAGTCGCTCTGACAGCCCTTACATCCAAGACAGAGGTCGAGGACCTCCTGCTGGAATCGCTCGGAGTACATCTCGTCTTCCGAGAGTTCGCCGGAGATGGCGGCCCGGAGCATGTTCGCCCGGCCGCGTGTGGTCGCCATCTCCTCGTTCATCCCGCGATAGGAGGGGCACATCACGTCCGAGTCGGTCTGTCGGCAGGTGCCACACCCGTTGCAGAGTTCCACGAGATGCGAGAAGCCGCCCTCTTCCGAGAAGTCCTGCTCGGTGGTCGGTTCGAGCGACGAGTACGCTGGGCCGTACCGGAGATTTTCGCGCATGTCGGTGGGGGAATCGTCCCGAAACACCACCTTGCCGGGGTTCATCCGCCAGTCGGGGTCGAACACGGTCTTGAGTTCCCTGAACGCCGACCAGAGTTCGGGACCGTACATCTTGGGGTTGAACTGCGTCCGGGCGAGACCGTCGCCGTGTTCGCCCGAGAACGACCCCCGGTGGTCCAGCACGAGCGAGGTCACGTCCTCGGCGATGGACTGCATCTTCTCGATGCCCTCGCCGTCCTTTAGATTCAGTACCGGCCGGATGTGAAGCGTGCCGCTCCCGGCGTGGGCGAAGTAGGCCGCCGAGGTGTCGTGGGCTTTCAGCACGCCCATGAACCCCTGGACGTACTCGGCGAGTTCGTCCGGCGGGACCGACGCGTCCTCGATAAACGGGTAGGGCTTCGGGTCGCCCTCCATGCTCATCAGGAGCGGAATCGCGGCCTTTCGGAGCTTCCAGAGCTTCGCCTGTTCGTCGGGAGCGTAGGCTTCCAGCACGTCGAAGGCCGCGCCCGCGTGGACGAAGTGAGCCGAGGTTTCCGCGATGGCTCCTTCCAAGTCGTCGGTGCCTTCCGAGTCGAACTCCAGCATGAGCGCCGCGGCGGCACCCTCGGGAATAGGGTCGGCGTACTCGGCGTACTCCGACGACTCGCGGGCGAGTCGGAACACCTCCTCGTCCATGAGTTCGACCGCGCTCGGGTCGAATTCGAGCGCTTCGGGCACCGCCTCCATCGCGGTCACGAGGTCGTCGAAGCAGTAGAGCGCGAGCGCGGTCTCCTCGGGTCGCGAAACGAGCGAGAGGGTCGCCTCGGTCACGACGCCGAGCGTCCCCTCCGCGCCCACGAACAGCTTGGAGAGATTCACACATACGTTTCCGTTTGCGTTTTGGTAAACGACTTCGTGGAGGTTGTACCCCGACACCGACCGCTTGAGGTCCGGATAGCGAGACTCGATTTCGTCGGCGTTGGCCTCGACCAACTCCCGGACCGTCCGATACAGGTCGGCCTCGCGGTCGTCACCGGACACGATTTCGTCCCATTCGGGACTGTCGAGAACGATTTCGCGGGCGTGGACGGGCGTGCCGTCCGCCAGAACCGCCCGGACCTCCTCGACGTAGGCGTCCGTGATTCCGTACCGGACCGAGTGCGCTCCGGTGGAGTTGTTCCCGATGCCGCCGCCGATGGTCGCGCGATTCGAGGAGGCGGGGTCGGGCGCGAACTTCAGACCCCACTCCGCGAGGTGGGCGTCTAGATCGTCCTGCACGACTCCGGGTTGGACCGTCGCGCGCTCGGCGTCGGGGTCCACGTCCAGAATCGCGTCCATGTGCCGCGAGAAGTCGAGGACGACACAGCCCGGCCCCACCGTCTGGCCCGCGAGCGACGAGCCAGCGCCTCGGGGCAGGACCGGCGCGTCGTGGTCGGCCGCGACTTCCATCGCGGTTCGAACGTCGGCCGAATCGGTCGGGAACACGACGCCCGCCGGGCGGGCCTGATAGATGCTCCCGTCGGTCGCGTAGAGGATTTGGGTGTACTCGTCGAACCGAACCGCACCGTCGCAGGCGCTCCGGAGGTCGGCCGCGAGTTCGGCGTGGGCGGGGTCGTCGGGCGCGTCGATGTCGAGCGACTCTCGGAACGCCTCGAAATCCGGGGCGTCGGACCGGGAGGGAGAAGACATGGTACATTGTGGCACGCGAGAGGGCTTAAATCCGAGGTGCGAACCGAGAAACTGTGACCCGACTCGCGAGCGAACGACCGACTCGGCCACACGACGAAGCCAACGCGGCGGCTCTGTCGAAGTCCTCTTGTTCAAGAATAAAATCGGGTGAAACACCCGATTGATGGAGACTGCGAATTGACCGCGGAGAGTCCTATCAGTTACAGATGATGTTCGGACCGTGCACTATAGTTCCCCATCTCATTTATTGTCGGAAATTAATGCCGGTCAAGTGAACTCAGTGGTTATGAAATGAAATAAATGGCTACCGAGCAAATGTGTAGGTAGATGGGAAAGAGCAGTCTGGCGGGAGTTGTTAAAACGGCTCCCAGAGTGCTCAGAGAGTCCCGTGATTTCGTTTCTGGGTGCGTTCTGAACCTTGCGCTTATCCTTGGAGTGGTTGTATTCGAGTGGAGTCTTGTTGAAATCGCGTTCATATATATCATCGAGATAGCGATTATCAATGTCCTGTTCCTCTCTGTCGCGTTATTCACATCACAGTCGGTGGATGCTCTTGATGGGGACGCTTGGGATAACGACCCCACTCCACTCCAGCCGATTGCTCTAATACCGCCTATATACTGGCGGAATATCAAATTCGTTCTGAGAAGAGCGATTATCGCAGCTTTCCTTATTGGATTAATCATGAGACCTATCGTTTCCAGTTATGATTTGGATTCGGGACTTCCCCTCTCAGTTGGGCTCGCAATTGCCGGCACTGTTTTCTTTCAGCTGACGCGCGTCTGGCGCTACTTCATCGCCAACCGGTCATATCGAGACAAGTCACCGGCGGACGCGCTTGAATTTGCGTTTGTTCCAGTTGTTGAATTGTATCTGATGTTGGTCTATGTGGCCCCTCCAATCACCATCGTGCTTGCGGGTATCGTATTCGGCACAGATACCAATCTGACTTCACGGGCCTGGTTGTTACTCTATTTAGTTCCAATGGGGGCGATTAGGGCGTGGATGGGGAGTTTAGACCCCCGGACAGACGATTTTGAGATCAATGTCAACTGAGACAGGCGTAATTGCGTTTCTACTTTTCAACTCAGAAACTCAGCGACGGACCGAGCATATCAACGGATACACCGCTATCGAGATGACCAACGCGGCGTTTCTATCCAGACAGGCACACAGATACGTTTTCGTTTTCGGAAACGATTACGTAAACGAATTCGAAAACGAACTCGGCCGCGAGACGAAACCGGGCGCACAGGTCCGCGCTAAACGACTTACCCGCCGAACAGGAGGCGCGTAACAAAGGCCGTTCGCCGAGTTTGAACAGGCATGTCAGTCCGTAGCGCCGACCTGACCGAAAAGTGGTACGAGTACGTGTACCGCGATAGGGCCGAGTCGGTGCGTCAGTTCGTGGACGCGTACCCCGACCGGCGCGCGCTCTCGGTGAGTTGCAGTCGGTTCGGTCACGACTACCGGTTCGTCCGACCGCTGCTCGCCGACCCCGACGAGGTCCTTCGCGCGGGAAAGGCCGCACTCGGGCGGTTTCTCGGCGAAGCAGACGGCCGAGACTTCGAGGACGCCTACCTCCGCGTCACCGACTTGCCCGCGAAAAGCGACATCTCGCTGTCGGAGATTCGCGCGCGACACCTCAACGAACTCTACACGACCCACGGGATAGTCGCCGAAACGGGTCCCATCCGCCCGAAAGTCGTCCGAGCGGCGTTCCGGTGCGGGAAGTGCGAGGCGGTCACTCGCCACGTAGCCCAACCGGGGCGCGAACTTCGAACGCACGAGAAGTGCCCGCGGTGTAACTCCGTGGGCTACCTCTCGTTCGCACCCGAGGACAGCGAGTACGTCGATTCCCAGGAAATCGCGCTACGGGACCCCGACGCCAACGCAAACGGGGAGGGCGGGCCGACCCCGAAAGCGATGACAGTGCTGCTCGAACACGACCTCGCCGGGTCGGTGTCGAGCGGCGAGCGCGTCCAGGTGGTCGGCATCCCGCGGGCCGACAGGTCGGGAGATTCGACAGTCAGCGAGACGTGGGTCGAATCGGTGAGTATGGAACGCTTAACCGAGTCGAACGCGTAGCCTCCCGCGATTTTCGCGTTGTTCGGACGTGACACGTCCACCGAGGCCTGAAACGGCCACCACTCTTTTGTCGGTTCGATGACTTCCTTGTAACAGGGGAAACGATGTACGACTTGACGGGGTTCCAGCGCGACCTGCTGTACGTCATCGCGGGATTAGACGAACCGCACGGTCTCGCCATCAAAGCGGAACTCGAAAATTACTACGAGAAGGAGATTCACCACGGGCGACTGTACCCGAACCTCGACACCCTCGTCGATAAGGGGTTCGTCGAGAAGGGCCAGCGCGACCGCCGGACGAACTACTACACGCTGACCCGACGGGGGACCCGCGAACTCGAAGCCCGCAGGGAGTGGGAAGCCCAGTACGTCGATTCGGAGTCGCTACAGCCGACCGCGGAACCGTAGGACCGCGAGACCGCAGAACTACGGGTGGGACGCGGCGAGCGCCGCGCCGACGACCGCGGCGTCGGCCGACTGCACCCATCGCAACACGGGACTGTCCTGCACGAGAAGATACTCGTCGCCCGATTCTTCGAGCACCGAGAGCTCCACGAGCTGTTCGACGTGAATCCACACCGCCTTTCGAGAGACGCCGGTCAGCCGGTGGACGTCCTCCTGCGTGAGCGACCGGTCGGGGTCGGCCGAGACGAGCGCGTCCACCATCACGCGCACCGAGTCGAGTCGCGAGAGGTGACGGAATCCGGACTTGTCGTCGGGTGCGCCCGTGGCTTCGACCGCCGCCGAGAGCTTTCGAACCGCGTGGAGCACGACGCTGTGTTCGTTCACGCGATACGTCCCCTCGTCTGCGAACAGCACGCCGAGCGAGATGAGCGAATCGACGACCGAATCGACGGCCTCGGGGGTCCTGTCGGCCATCTCCGCGAGGTCGTCGGTGCCGTACCGGGCGTCGGTGTCGGCGTCGCGGAGCGCGTCCACGAGCGCGCGAATCGACTCGTCGCCGGTCAGCCAGAGCCAGCCGCTCGGGTAGGCCCGTCTGGCCTCCGAAACGTCGCTCTCGTCGGCTAGCTCCCACATCTCCGCCTCGGTGTCGGTCGTGCGCAACTGGCGGTCGTCGTCGGTCGTGGGGAGGCTCATTAGGTTTGGGGTATCGCGGAGGCGATAAAAAGCTAGCGGGCGATTAGTCGTCGGACGTTTCGCACTCGACGCGCCACGACCACTCGCTCTCCGCGCGAATCCGGTCGTACAGGGATTCAAGCGCCGCCGACGCGGTTTCGGGCAGGACGTGAAATTCGACCGTGCCGTACCGCACGACCACCCGGAACGCGGTGGCGTGGCGTTGGTCGTGAACGAGATACACCGGCTTCGGGAGTTCGAACCAATCACCGTAGGTGTACCGCTCGGCGGAAAGTACGCCTTCAACGAGCGCCGCGAGTTCGGAGTCCGGCGTCTCGACGTCGGGCGAGAGGTGGAAGACGGTTCCTCCCTCGTGCTCGACGCCGCCCTCGCGCGGATAGCTCCGCGTCGGGCGGCGCGGAATGTCGAACGTCGGCGCGTCGTCGGTCATCTGAACCGGATTACGTCGGCATCACTTATCAATGTCCGCGCCGCCCGAGCAACGGCCGCATTCGATTTCGACATCGTTTGCGTTTTCGTTTACGCAGACGTTTCCGGGGAACGGTGGCGAGTTTCCCCGGAAGGCGATGGCGTACCGGCGAGCGACTGCGAGTTCGCAAGCGAACTCGCAGTCGTGGTTGCGAACAGCGTACTCGAAAACGTATACGCAAACGTATCCGAAAACGCGTTCGTGTTCGAACGCGTTTTCGGATACGATTAGAATCGGGGGAACGAGATAATAGAGGACAGAATCGAGTCGAACGAAAACACTCGACGAGAGACCGGCGAGATAGCCGTTTACGAAAACGTAAACGCTAACGATAGCTCAAACGTTTCTGCGAGCGTGCTCGGCCGACGCGTCGGCGAGGAGGTCGAGATACGAAGGAGCCGCCTCTCGGAGGCCGAGTCGGACCGCGAGGCGCACGATTTCGCTTCGGTCGAGCGACGACGAGTCGATGTCGCGGCCGAGCGCCTGCTGGAGCGACGTGCCGACCTCCGCGAGTTCGTCGTCGTGGTTCGCGAGAACCGCCAGGAGTGCGGTCACCGATTCGTCGCGGGCGGCGAACGTCTTCGCCTGTTCGCCCGACTCGATTGCTTCGAACGCTTCGACCAGTTCCTCCACGAGGTCGTCGCCGTCGTCCTCGACGCGAGACTGGTCGAGGCGGTCGGTGCGCTGGGTCTGCTGGCGGAGTTCTTCGAGGTCGGGGTCGCTCACGCCGACTCACCCCGGTCGGTCGAGTCGCCGCCGTCGGGTCTGACCGCCCTCGCGTCGGCGAGTCGCTCGGCCAGCACCTCGGCGTTTTCTAGGAATGCTTCGCGTGCGCGCGCGGCGGTCGTGGACGGCTCTTCGAGCGCGAACGCGGTCCGGCCCTGCTCGGCCGCGTTTCGGATGTCCTGACTCACGGGGACGTGAGCGGGCGCGACGGCGTCGGGGTAGGCCTCCCGAAACGCTTCGAGGTACTCCTCGGCGAGCGTCGTCCGGGTGTCGACCTTGTTGGGGAGCACCATCGCGAGGTTCACGTCCACGTCGAAGTTGGCCGCGATTTTGTCGAGGTCCGCGCGGAGCGCCTCGGCCTGCTCGGACTCGAACGGTCCCATCTCGACCGGCGCGATGACGTTCCGAACCGCCCACAGACCGTTGTAGCTCACGTTGTTCGTCAGCCCCGGAAGGTCGATGAGAATCGCGTCGTAGCCCAGCGGTTCGATGTACTCGTCTAAGAACGAGTCGAGTCGCGAGTAACGGTCGTGGGCGTCGTCGATGTTCCCGAGTTCGGCGTCGAGGCTGTCGAGACCGGGATGGGCGGGGATGAGGTCCACGCCCTCGTCGGTCTGGAGGACGAGGTCCTCAACCGCGGCGTCGCCGAGCTTTTCGGCGATGGCGGCCCACTGGTCCTGAAACACGGTCGAGATGTTGGGCCAGTCGTTGTCGTCGGCTATCTGGCGTTCGACCGTCTCCCAGCACCCGAAGTGCTTGACGAGGTCGCCCTGCTTGCCCGCGAGGTCGATGAGCAACACGTCCTTGCCCTGCTCGGCGAGCGCCACGCCGAGGTGGGCCGCAGTCGTCGTCTTGCCCGTGCCGCCCTTATCGAGGAACGTACAGGCGCGGATGGACCGAGGCATGATTTGCGTTTGCGCAAACGCAAACGGGCTACTTAATCCTTCGTCAGACGCTCGCGCGAGAAATATATTTGCGTTTTCGTTTTCGAATTCGTAAACGGAAACGCAAATAGACTGGCGGAGAAGCCGCGATTTCGCGGGTCGCGGGACGCCTACTGGCCTGACGGGCAGCTTTTTGACCATCGGCGGAGTAGCAGACATCCATGAGACCGCACGCCGCGCTCCTGCTCGGGGCGCTGGTACTGCTCGGCGGCTGTCTCGGGGGCGCGGGAGTCATCGACGACGGCGTGGGCGACGAATCCGTGACCGATTCGGAGAGCACCTCGACGACCGAAGAGACGACGCTCCCGGCGACGACTGACGTGGAGGAGAACGTCACCGCCACGTTCGTCGTCGAGGGGAGCGAAAACCCCACCGTCTCGCTCGAAGTCGCCGACGAACCCGAGGAGCGCGAGAGGGGGTTGATGCACCGGCCGTCGCTTCCCGAGAACCACGGCATGGTGTTCGTTTACGACGACGCCGGTCCCCGGAGTTTCTGGATGAAGAACACCCTCGTCGCGCTCGACATCATCTTCGTCGCGCCGAACGGGACGGTCCTGAACGTCGAACACGCCAGGACTCAGCCCGACGCCTCCGACTCGGAGCTCGACAGCTACGCGAGCGAGGGCGACGCGAAGTACGTGGTCGAACTCGAACGCGGCTTCGCCAATCAAACGGGCGTGGGAGCCGGGACCGAACTGAAGTTCAACGGCTCCGCTCCGGAAGCCGAAAGCAGTGCGTCGTGAGCCGGTACGGATGGACGGCTAGAGACACCGCGCGTCCGGAGTTCCATCGGTGTTTGCTACCTTTTGGCAGTGAACTGTCGGCAAAATCCGGTTAGTAAGCACAAAGCATTTATGGAGTGGGTGAGACCGCAAAAATACCTCGGGTAGGGGTACGCGAGGTACATTCTTTCGAAGCCAATCGAGAGCCGTGGCTCTCTCGGGAAAAGAGTCGGGCGGGGGAAATCACAGCCTCCGTTTCCGGATTCGATATCGAATCCGGAAACGGAAGCGTAAACGCAAACGTAAATGCAATCTCGCAGTTCGTCCGACGGCAAAGCCCAAGACCACCGGGTTCCCAAACCGAAATATGACGCTTCTGCTCACCGGCTACGAACCGTTCGGCGACCACACCCGGAATCCGAGCGCGACTGTCGCCCGCGAACTCGACGGCAAGGAAATCGCGGGCCGCGAGGTCGTCGGGCGCGTCCTCCCGGTGGAGTTCGACCGGACGGGCAACGAAATGGAGGAGCTGATTGCGAAGTTCGAACCGGAGGCCGTCGTCGCCACGGGCCTCGCGGCGGGTCGGTCGGCAATCAGCGTCGAGCGCGTCGGAATCAACGTCGCTGACTGTGGGGGAACTCCGGACAACGCCGACGCTGAGCCGCGAGACGAACGGATTTGCGCCGGGGGTGACGACGCTCTCTTCGCGACGATTCCCGTGGTGGAAACCGTCTCGACGCTCCTCGATTCCGGGATTCCCGCACGCGTGTCGAACACCGCTGGGACCCACCTCTGCAACAACGTCCTGTACCGGACGCGGGCGCATCTGGAGCGCGAGGAGATGGACGTGCCGATGGGGTTCGTCCACCTCCCGCTGACGCCAGCGGGAGCCGCGGAGAAAGCCCAAGATGGGGAGGCGACGAGCGGCGGGAGCGTACAGCCGAGTCTCCCGCTTGCGATGCAGAAAGAAGCCGTGACGCGAGCGTTCGAGACGACGGTTGGGAACTGAACCGCGGGCGTCGAAGTGGGTTCGATTTCGAGACGGCGCGGTCAGTCCGACTCCGGACCGACGCAGTCAGTCCGACTCCTGCGGAGTCGAGCCGGTTCCGGCGTCGTCGGTGGCGGGACCGTCGTCCGCGACCGGGTCTTCGCCGACCGGGAAGTAGCACGCCGCCGACTGATTGGGACCGCCCGCCGCGTCGAGACCGGGTTCTTCTCTGTAGCACTCGTCTTGGGCCTTCGGACACCGCGGGGCGAACGCACATCCCGATGGGAGGTCCACCGGATTCGGAGGTTCGCCTTCGAGCAGTACCCGGTCGCGCGATACCGAGGGGTCCTTCTCGGGCGCGGCCCGGAGGAGCGACTCGGTGTAGGGGTGTTTCGGCGACTCCACGATTGCCTCGGTGTCGCCCTGCTCGATGATACGACCCAGATACATGATAGCGAGGCGGTCGGACACCTGCGTCAGACTCGCGAGGTCGTGAGAAATGTAGATGATGCCGATGTCCTCCTCGTCGGCGAGTCGCCGGAGGAGGTTCAGCAGATTCACCTTGAGCGACACGTCGAGCATCGACGCAGGTTCGTCGCAGACGAGGAAGTCGGGTTCGAGCACGAGCGCCCGCGCGATGGCGACCCGCTGGCGCTGGCCGCCCGACAGTTCGTGGGGATACTGGTCGAGGAACTTCTCGGCGGGCGTCAGCCCCACGCGTTCGAGCGTCTCGCGCACGCGCCGGGCGCGCGTGTCGCGGTCGCGGTCGTGGATTGCGAGCGGTTCGCCCACGAGTCGCCTGACCGTCTGGCGCGGATTCAGCGAATCGAACGGGTCCTGGAAGATAATCTGGGCCTTCTCGCGGAACGCCTTCATATTCCCGTCCTGATACTCCTCGATGTCGGTGTCGTCGAAGGTAATCGACCCGCCGGTCGGTTCTTCGAGGAGCGCGACGGTCTCGCCGAGCGTGGACTTGCCACACCCCGACTCGCCCGCGATGCCGAGGACCTCGGACTTCCGGACCGAGAGCGAGACCCCATCGACCGCCCGAACGTGGTTCGGTTCGTCGCCCCGGATTCGGTCGAGGAGCGACTGACTCTGGGTGTACCACTTTTCGAGGCCGTCGGTTTCGAGGATGACCTCGCCGCGCTCGTGGTCGCCGTCGGAGGCGGTGTCGGTTTCGATGCCCCACGTCCGGGGGTCGCCCGCGTCCCGGCGCATCTGGGCGGCGTTGTCCACGTAGTGACACGCCGACCGGTGATTGCGGTTCGGAAGGTCCACGAGGTCGGGATGGGATTCGTAACATTCCTCGTCTGCGAACGGACACCGGTCGCGGAACGCACACCCGGTCGGCGGTTCGCTCAGGTCGGGCGGCGACCCCGGAATCGAGACGGGGTCCTCGTCCACGTTGTCGATTTCGGGGAAGGAGTTCTTCAGCCCCATCGTGTAGGGGTTCGTGGGGTTGACGAGGACGTTGTCCACGCTCCCCTGCTCCATCACCTTCCCGCCGTAGAGGATGGAGAGTTCGTCGCACGTCTCGGCGATGACGCCGACCTCGTGGGTGATGAGCAACAGCGAACTGTCGATGCGGTCCTGAATCTCGATTATCTTGTCGATAATCTTGTCCTGAACGATAACGTCCAGTCCGGTGGTCGGTTCGTCGGCGATGATGAGGTCGGGGTCGAGCGCGAGCGCCATCGCGATAGTGACGCGCTGGCGCATCCCGCCCGAGAACTCGTGTGGGTAGTCGTCGATTCGGTCGGGGTCGAGTCCCACCATGTCGAACAGTTCCTGGACCCGGTCGCGGGCCTTCGACTTGGTGACGTTCCGGTGGGTCTGGATGGCTTGGCGAATCTGCGCGCCGGTCGTCATCACGGGGTCGAGCGCGTCCATCGCGCTCTGGGGGATGTACGCGATGTCCTCCCAGAGCACGTCCCTGCGCTCGCGTTCCGACAGCGCGAGCAGGTCTTGACCCTTGAACGTGACCGACCCGCTCTCGACCGTGCCGTTCTCGGGGAGCAGGCCGAGGACCGCCTCCGCGGCGGTCGATTTTCCGGACCCGCTCTCCCCGGCGAGACCGTAGTTGACGCCCTCGTCGATGTCGAACGAGACGCCGTTGATGGCGTGGACGGACCCGTCTCCGGTACTGTACGTGACGTGTAGGTCGTCGATTTCGAGCAGGCTCATTGTTCGGTCTGGATTTCGGGGTTGATGATTTCTTCGTAGGCTCTACCGATGAGGAACACCGAGGTAGTGACCGCCGCGATGCCGATTGCGGGCGGGAACACCCACCACCACGCCACCCGGATGTTGCCCGAGTCGAACACCATCCGGAGCATCCGGCCCCAGCTAGTGGTCGTCGGGTCGCCGAAGCCGAGGAACGCGAGGCTCGCGGCGGCCGCGATGGCCCACGCGACTCCGTACGCGGTGTAAAGGAAGCCGATTGGTAGGACGTTCGGCGCGACGTGGAAGAACATCGTCCGGAGGTGGCCCGCGCCGCTCGCCCGCGCGGATTTCACGAACGTCCGCTCGCGGAGGGTCAACACCTCCGCCCGGACGACCCGCGCGGGCATCTTCCAGAGGAAGCCCGCGATGATGACCGTGATGAGCCAGATGCTCGGCGTGACGAACGTCAGTAACAGCAGTGCCATCGGCATGAACGGCAGCGAGAACGTGAGGTCGGTCAGCCGCATCAGCACCTCGTCGACCCACCCGCCGTAGTAGCCGGAGACGAGACCGACCAAGAATCCGAGCACCCCGGTTCCCAAACCGCCGAACAGGCCGACGATGAGCGTCGGGCGAGCGCCCGCGAGGAACTGGCTCAGGATATCCTTGCCGTAGACTGTCGTCCCGAGCGGCGCGACCGAACTCGGCCCTTCGAGTCGGAGCAGGTCACCCTCGTCGTCGCGGATGTCGTCCTCGATGGGGTCGTGGGGCGCGAGCATCGGCCCGAAGACGCCGAGGAACACGAACGAGACCATGACGAGGACGCCGACGAGCGCCATCCGGTCGCTCAGCACGAACGCGAGTTGATTCTGTACCTTCTCGCCGACGGTCGCGGCGCGGTCGCGCCACGTAATCGTCTCGGTACTCATCACGCACCACCCCCGCTGACGCTGACCGTCGGGTCGAAGTAGGCGTACAGCACGTCGGCGACGAGGTTCATGATGATGACCGCGAGCGCCATGATGAACACCGACGCCTGCACAAGCGGGTAGTCCTGCTGTTGAATCGCCAGCACGAGCGCCCGGCCGATACCGGGCCACGCGAACACCACTTCGAGCAGGATGAGACCCTGGAATATCATCCCGAGTCTGAGCGCGAAGTACGTGATGACCGGGAGCATCGAGTTCCGGCCCGCTCGCATGAGCTGTTCGTTCTCGGACAGCCCCTTCGCGCGATGGAGTTTGAGGAACTCAGACCCCTTCTTCTCGACCACGCCGTTGCGCGCGAGCAGCAGGAAATCGCCGCTGTAGAACAGCACCGTCACGGTGAACGGCAGGATGTAGTGGTGCAGGAAGTCCATCGACATGTAGGTGTCGAGCAGGCCGTCAGGCGTGGCGGTTATCGACCGCATCCCGAACGCCGGGACGAGGTCGAGCGTGTACGAGAAGATGATGACGAAGAAGATGGCCGTGATGAACACGGGCGTCGAGCGCAAGAACGTCGTCCCGATGATGCTCGCGGTCTCGGCTTTCGAGCCGCGGTTCCAGCCGACGTACATCCCGAGCAGGGTGCTCACCACCGCGGTCGTCACGAGCGCCGGGACGAGCAGGATGAGCGTGTTCGCCAACTTCGGCGCGAGGATGTCCCAGACGGGCTGACTCTGGAGAATCGAGTAACCGAACTGGAACGTCAGGATGTTCCGGAGGTAGATGAGATACTGCTGCCAGATGGGCTTGTCCAGCCCGTAGAGCGCCATAATCTCGTCCACTTGGCCCTGCGTGAGATTCCCGGCCGTGATGAGCGACTCGAACGGGCTTCCGGGGAGCATCCGGAGCACGACGAAGATGATAGTCACCGCGATGAGAGTGAGTCCGATGGCGATGCCGATTCGCTTGGCGAGGAACCGCTGGAAGTCGCTCACGAACTCACCCCCGTAATCTCCTCGTGGCGAGCGAGAACGGTCTCGTACTGCTCCACGATGGCGGTGTCGAGAAACACCCCATCGACCACGATAGAGTCCTTCGGCGATTCGGCGAACGTCTCCACGAATCGTCTGGCCTGTTCGACTTCTTCGTCGGTAGGTGTGTACACGTCGTTTAGCACCTCGATTTGTGCGGGATGGATGGCCTTCTGGCCGACGTAGCCGATTTCGCGGGCGCGCTCGGCGGCCTCGCGAAGGCCCTCGGTGTCGCGGAAGTCCTGATAGACGGTCGCGAGCGGCGCGAGTCCCGCGCTCGCGGCCGCACCCACGACCTGCAGATTCGCGTGTTCTCGGACCCGGGCGGGGCGTCCCGTCGCGCCGATGGCGTTGGTGTAGTCGCCGAATCCGAACGAGAGCGCGGTGACTTCCGAGAACGCCGCGCCGCGGTCGGCGATGTCCTCGATTGCCGACAGCCCTCTCGGCGTCTCGACCGTGGCGACGAACTCGGGCGTCGTCCCGTCGGCCTGCCGGGCGACCGATACGAACGTTTCGAGTTCGCTCGGCGTCTCCAGCATCGGCAGAATGACGGTGTCGATTCCGGCTTCGACCGAACCCAGCAGGTCGTCGAGCCACATGTCGGTTCGGTAGCCGTTGATTCTGACGCACGTCTCCGTCCCCCCGAAGGAAGCGTCCGCGAGAACGTCGCCGACGTTCTCGCGGGCCCCGGGCACCGCGTCGTCGGGCACCGCGTCTTCGAGGTCGAAGATGACCGCGTCGGCGTCGGTGTCGGCGGCCTTCGCCATCATCTCGGGGTCGTCGGCGGGCGTGTAGAGGAACGACCGCCGGAGGCGGTCAGTCATCGGTCTCGCCTCCCTCGGCGGACGCCACCCCTTCGGGGTCGGCGTCCGCCGTGACGGCGGTGACGCCCTCCTCGGCCAGTCGCCGAATCTCGTCGGGCGAGCAGTCGGCGAGGTCGGTCAGAATCTCTATCGCGTGGTCGCCGAGGTCCGGGCCGGGGTGGTCGATTTTCCCGGGCGTCTCGGAGAACTTGGGGAAGACGCCGCGCATCGCCACCTCGTCGCCGTCGTCGTCCTCGACGTTCACGATGGCGTCCCGGGACTCGAAGTGGGGGTCCTCGAAGATGTCGGCCATGTTGTTGACCGGGCCGATGGCGGCCTCGTTCTCCTCGAAAGCGTCCACGATTTCGTCGCGTTCGTGGTCGGCCATCCAGTCGGCGATGATTTCGTCGAGTTCGTCGGCGTGTTCCAAGCGGTCGTCCATCGTCTCGAATCGGGGGTCCTCGGCGAGGTCGTCGCCGCCCACGATTCGGAGGATTCGGTCGGCGATGCTCGGGGCGCTTCCCGAGATGGCGACCCATCGGTCGTCTTTCGTCCGGTAGGCGTTCCGGGGCGAAGTCCGGCGGCTTCGGTTGCCCGACCGGTGGTGGTCGGTCCCCTTCTCGGCGTGTTCGATGACGTGGTCGCCGAGCAGGCCGAACATGTTTTCGAGGATGGCCGAGTCGATGTACTGGCCCGTGCCGTCGTTCACGTCGCGCCAGTAGAGCGCCATCATCGCGGCGTACACCGAGTGGAGCGCACACACCGAGTCGGCCATCGCCACCGGCGGAAGCGTCGGCGGGCCGTCGGGTTGGCCGGTCGAGTACGCGAATCCGCTCATCGCCTCGACCAGCGTGCCGAATCCGGGGCGGTCGCTGTACGGGCCGGTCTGACCGAACCCGGTGGTCCGGACCATGACGAGGCCCGGATTCACGTCCGAGAGCGTCTCCCAGCCCACGTTCCACTTTTCGAGCGTACCGGGCCGAAAGTTCTCGACCAGCACGTCGGCGTCGGCCGCGAGTTCGCGAAAGAGTCGCTGGCCCTCGTCGGTGTGGAGGTCGAGCGGGACGCTCTTCTTGTTGCGGTTGACCCACTTGTACGACAGCGATTCGTCGCCGTCGCCGAAGTCCCGGAGCGCGTCGCCCATCTGGGGGTGTTCTACCTTGATAACGTCAGCGCCGAAGTCGCCGAGCATCATCGCCGACAGCGGCCCCGCGTACAGCGAGGCGGCGTCGATGACGGTGATTCCGTCGAGCGGTTGGTCCTGTTTCGACATTCGTATGTAAATTGAAACGGTTAATCGGGAGTCGTTACGAGAAGTCGGGCTGGTCGAGCTCCTCGCGGCGGCTGTGAGTGTTCTCGGGCTGGATGCGCTCGACGAACGCGCCCCACGCCTCGCCGTTCGGGAACCGGAGGTTTCCGTCGTCGTCCCACGTGTATCCGGCGCGTTCGAGGATGGCGCGCGCCTCGTCCACGTCGTACTCGTAGGACTGGGTGTCCTCGTGATACCACTGGGTGAGTTCGGAGATGTAGTTCTCGGACGGCGAGACGGTCGCCCGGTCCTGCAGCACGTCCGAGACGAAGCCCTCCTTGTCGGTCGCTTTCGCCAGCGCGACCCGGAACTCCTTGTCCCGAATCAGCGGACACGAGTGCATGAGTTTGACCGCGACCGGCGAGAAGTTCTCCGCGACCCGCTTTTCGATGCCGCTGGTCGCGGCCGCGCGCTCGGCCTGCTCGTTCGAGAGCGTCGGGGTCGCGTCGATTTCGTCGTTCTGGAGCGCGCCGATGAGCGCGTCCACGTTGCCGACGTTGACCCAGACCACGTTCTCGATGCCGTCGCCCGACGTGGCCTGGTCGCCGAGCACGTCGGCGCGCCAGTCGTCGTCGAACATCCAGTGGTCGTCGTTCCGGGACGCCTCGAACCGCGAGCCCTGGTCCCAGTCCTCGAACTGGAACGGGCCGGTCCCGACGGGTTCGTCGGGGTTGTGTTGGGAGGGGTTGTCCACGTCCTCCCACTTGTGCTTGGGAATGATTGCGCTCCGCACGACCCGCTGAGTCATGAACGAAGCGTCGGGGTCCGAGAGATTGAACTGGACCTCGTGGTCGCCGAGTACCTCTGCGCTCTCGATGGGTTCGTAGAAGGTCGCCTGCGAGGTGGCGGAGTACTCGTTGTAGAGGTCCACCGTGAACTTCACGTCCTCGGCGGTGAAGTCCTCGCCGTCGTGCCACTGGACGCCTTCGCGGAGTTGGAACACGACCGTCGTGTCGTCGGTGAACTCCGCCTCGGTGGCGAGCGCGGGCACGACTTCGAGGTCGGGCGTCGCGTCGAACAGGCCGTCGTAGATGAAGGTGAGGCGCTTCTCCTCGATACCGCCCGCGGCCCACGGGAGATTGAGGGAGTTCATCGACGAGGTCGCACCCTTGACGTAGGTGGTCTCGCCGGATTTGGGCTGGAGGTTCACCTCGGTCCACGGGAAGGCGTCGCCCGTCGGGCCGTTGCCCGGCGTCATCACGTAGCCCTCGAACTTGTTGGTGTTGAGCGCGGTAATCACGTCGGGGAACAGCGTGATGAGGTCGCCCACGTCCTCGGCGTAAATCTCTTGGGCCTCGTTCACCAGTTCCTGTCGCGCCTCCTGGTCGCCGGTGAGTTGGGCCTGCTCCTGGAGAACCTCGCTCATCTCGGGGTTCCAGTAGTTGTTGTAGTTCGAGAGGTTCTCCTCCTGAAGCCGCATCAGGAACGGGTTCGGGTCGAGACCCCGCTGAGGGTCGGGACCGTGGGAACTCATCGACATCATGCGTTCGAGACCCTGCGTCGTCCAGCTCTCGGCGTAGAGCTGATTCAGCGGGCGGTCGGTGAGGTCCACCGACGCGCCGAGGTCCTGAACCGCGGTCTGAACCATGAGCGCGTGTTCGCGCATCCACGGTTCTGCCTCGCTGGAGAACTCCATCGTGATGGTGTCGAGCGCCGCGCCCGCACTCGCGGTGTAGTCCATCGGGGGTTCCTCCTCGTCGATGGTCGGCCAGTCGTTCCAGTACTGGGTCTCGACCTCCTCGGGGACGCCCTCCGGAACGTCTGCCTCGGCGTCCTCGGCGTCGTCCGCACTCGAATCGTTGGAGCTGTCCCCGACGTCCTCTGCATCGTCCGACGTCCCGCTCGACGAGTCGTCGCTGTCACCGCTACACCCAGCGAGCGCGGTCAGGCCGCCCGTACCCGCGAGCGCGGACGCCTGTAGATACCGACGCCGCGAGAGCGGCGAGTCGTTGGTTTGCCGGTCGTTCGTGTCGTCCGTCTTCCTGTTTTTCGCCATGAGCCATGTGGCCCAATAGCAAGTGATACAAAAGATATACTCCCGATGCCGGACGATACATATCGCGCTTTATAAGGACCCGAAGAGAGTCGTTCAGGAATCGGGGCGAGATACCGAGGCATCCACAAAATATAGAGATTTATTCGAGGATGAGTCAACGAAGCCGGTCTGAGGCCGTCACGGCGAAATCGTGGCGTCGCTCGACCCGTAAATCAAATCGAACAGTCGATGTTGGGCGGTTCGCAGGCGCTCGCTGAACGTCGATTGGCTCACCCCGAGGACGTCCGCGACTTCGGTCGCGGACGCCCGCCGCGGCACCTCGAAGTAGCCCATGTCGTACGCCGTCTCGATGGTCTCGATTTGGGTGGTGGTGAGCTTGGTGATGAGAATCTCGGAGAGCCGACCGCTGTCGAGGGGTTCGCCGGGACGGTCGATGTTGGTGACCTTTTCGAGGTCGAACTGGCCGAGCTTGTCCTGCACTTGGTCGGCGAGGCCCCGGAACTGGTCCCAGTCGCCGACGGTCGCGACGACCGAGAATCGGTCGTCGCGGAGGACGATGCGGTTCGGAATCGCCTCGTGACGAAGCACGATGCCGAGGATGAAGGGGTACGACTCGTTCGCCAACAGCGTGACTCTGCGAATCGCGGTCTCGGTCGGCCCGGTCGGGATTTCGTGCGTGTGAAACAGCGACGCGCCCGAAACCGACTCGACCGCCTCGGCCACGTCGAACGCGGCGTCCGAGGAGATTGTGAGCGATTCTATCCACGTCCCGTCTTCGACGTAGAAGGCGTTGTCGAGTTCGATGCTCCGAACGCTCCCGAGTTGGCGTTCGAGGCGTTCGAGAACCCCTGTCGGCTGCGTTTGGAACGCTATCCGAAGGATATCACATCACCAGACGTGACACAGTGGCAAAAGCATGCATAAGGAACTACCGCATTTCCGCGGCAGAACTCCGCGTTACTTCAGCGGGCCGCTTCCGGTACCGGAAGTGTCCGCGATTCGAAAGTTCGCCGAGACGCTCGTCCGCGACCCACACCATTACGTCGGTCGCCTCCCACTGATACGCCATGACAAGCCTCGTTGGACGATTCGAGTGCGAGGCGGCCGACGCGGGGTGCGAGGTCCGCCGGACGCTCGCCGCCGACTTCGCCGACGCGCTCGCAGAAAGTGTCGAGCGTCCCGCGGTTGGCGCGCCGCTCCCCTTTACGAGCGTTTCGCTTCCCGAGTACGTTACCACCGACCCGACGCCCTCGGACCTCGACGCCGCCGCGACCGGAATCACGCCCGCGCAGTTCGCGGTGGCGGAGTACGGGTCGGTCGCGATTCGGTCCACGGGCGGAAGCGACGAAGCCGCGAGCCTCTACCCCGAGCGTCACGTCGCGGTCCTCGCCGAGAGCGACGTGGTGGGCGACATGACCGCCGGAATCGAGCGAATGGGAAAAATCGTCCGAGCGGGCGGTGACGCGGTGTTCGCCACCGGGGCGAGCGCGACCGCCGACATGGGCGAACTCGTGGTAGGCGCACACGGCCCCCGCGAGGTCACAGTCGTGGTGGTGGAGGACCGATGAGCCGAGCGACCCGCGAGGGAAAAGAGACCCGCGAGGAGAAGGCGGCCCGGATTCGCCACCTCCTCGCGACCGAAGGCGAGAGCGTCGAGCGAAACACGAAGGGGTTCAACGCCGGGCGATACGACGCGGTCCGCGAACTGTCCGACTACGAGGAATTGAAAGACGAAGCGCGGGCCATCAAGGAGGACGCCATCTCACGCCTCCCGGAGCTAATCGAGCAGGTCCGCGAGACGGTCGAGGAGAACGGCGGGACCGTCTACCTCGCGGACGACGCCGCCGACGCAAATCGCTACATCCGGGAGGTCTGCGACGACGCCGACGCTGAAACCGTGGTCAAGAGCAAGTCGATGACCACCGAGGAAATCGACGTGAACGACGCGCTCGAAGCCGATGGCACCGAGGTCTGGGAGACCGACCTCGGGGAATTCGTCGTCCAAGTCGCCGACGAAGCCCCGAGTCACATCGTCGCGCCCGCCGTGCACAAATCCCGCGAGACCATCGCGGAGCTGTTCGAAGCCCGGTTCGACCCCGACCGACCGCTCGAAACCGCCGACGACCTGACCGCGTTCGCTCGGGAGTTTCTCGCCGAGAAAATCGCGGACGCCGACGTGGGGATGACCGGCGCGAACTTCGTCGCGGCCGACACCGGCACGCTCGCGCTGGTCACGAGCGAGGGCAACGCCCGGAAATCGGTGGCCGCGACCGACACCCACGTCGCGGTCGCAGGCGTCGAGAAACTTCTGCCCCGATTCGAGGACCTCTCGCCGTTCGTGGAACTCATCGCCCGGTCGGGGACGGGCCAGTCCATCACCTCCTACGTGACCTTCCTCACGCCGCCGGGTGACGCGCCGACCCTCGATTGGGACGCTGACACCGCGGGCGAGGGCGACCGAGACTTCCACCTCGTCCTGCTCGACAACGGCCGGACCGACCTGCGCGGGGACGACCAACTTCGGGAGACGCTCTACTGCATCAGGTGCTCGGCGTGTCTGAACTCGTGTGCGAACTTCCAGCACGTCGGAGGCCACGCCTTCGGCGGCGAGACGTACTCGGGCGGCATCGCCACCGGGTGGGAGGCGGGCGTCCACGGGATGGACTCGGCCGCGGAGTTCAACGACTTCTGCACGGGCTGCACGCGATGCGTGAATCAGTGCCCGGTCGGAATCGACATCCCGTGGATAAACACCGTGGTCCGGGACCGCCTGAACCGCGAGGGTGACGACCGAAACTTCGATTTCCTCGTCGAGGGGCTGACGCCCGACGAGGAATCGGGGCGTCTCGACCTCCAGAAGCGCTTCTTCGGCAACTTCTCGACCGTCGCGAAGTGGGGGAGTGCGACCGCGCCCGTCTCGAACTGGCTCGCGCGCACACCGGGTGTGCGCGCGCTGGCCGAGCGCGCGCTGGGGGTCGATTCGCGGCGCGACCTCCCCGAATTCAAGCGCGAAACGCTCCGAAAGTGGTTCGAATCGCGGGGCGGCACGCGCGTCGAGGGCGCGAACTCCGGCGGCACCGCCGCCGGAGTTCGCGAAGCCGTCCTCTACCCCGACACCTACACGAATCACGTCGCGGTCGAGCGCGGGAAGGCCGCAGTTCGGACGCTGGAGGCGCTCGGGGTCGCCGTCAGAATCCCCGACGTTCCCGATTCGGGACGCGCGGCGCTCTCGCAGGGGATGGTTTCGAGCGCGGAGGCGCAGGCGCGCGCCTGCGCCTCCGCGCTCGCGCCCCACCTCGACGCGGACCGAGACGTGGTGGTCGTCGAACCGAGCGACCTCGCGATGTTCCGCGCGGACTACCGAAAGCTTCTGCCCGAAACCGAGGCCGAGCGAATCGCAGACAACAGCTACGAACTGTTCGAATACGTCTACGGCCTGCTGGAGAACGGGGGCGACGCCGACGCGCTCCGAGGCGCGGAGAGGGAAACCGAACGAGGCGAGCAAATCGGCTACCATTCCCACTGCCAACAGCGCACGCTCGGACTGGAACGGTACACGACCGCGGTCCTCGAAGAACTGGGCTACGACGTGTCCACCTCCGACGCGGAGTGCTGTGGAATGGCGGGGAGTTTCGGCTACAAGCGCGAGTACTACGAACTCAGCATGGAAGTGGGCGAATCGCTCCGCGAGGAGTTCGCCGGCGACGCGCAGGTGGTGGCGAGCGGCACGTCGTGCTGTGAGCAACTGACCGCGCTCCGTGACGACGACGTTCCCCATCCAATCGAGCGAATCGCTCCTCGAAACTGAGTTCTCGAAAAGACTGTAAATAGAGTCTTATCCCGGATTACCCGTTAAATACACTTAGGTCTGTCGGTAACTCTAAACGCTACCCTGAGCCATTTTACCCCCGGAATTCAACGGAATATCGCAATGAGCCGAACAGTCCAAGACGTGCTTGCATCGCAGACGGACGACTTCGAAGTTCACCACAAACTCCACGACGTAGACCCTCACGCCGTGTACGAAGTCACGTTCGAAGGTCGGAAGGCAGTCTGTAAGGTCTCTCGCGGCCCCAGAGGGGCCGCGACAATCGAAGGGCGCGTACTTCGGTACGTCGGCCGGGAGACGACGATTCCGGTGCCGGAGATACTCACGGTCGGAGCCGAGGGATTCGTCGCAGCGTACTGCGACGATGCGCCCGAGGAACCCGACCCCGAGGAGCGACGTCTCGACTCGGAGTGGCTTCGCGTCGCCGGGCGCGCCCTCGCGCGACTCCACGACGAAGCGACCTTCGACCGCCCGGGACTGTTGACCGTAGACGGTGACTCGGCGGATACGAACACCGGAATCCGTGTCGATGCGGACGCGCGAGCGACGTGGAGCGATGCGTTAGACGACCTCCTCGCGGTGTACCACGGTGCCTTACGAGGGACCGAATACGCGACGACCGTCGCGGACGCACGCGAATTTCTCTCGAACCACGCCGACCGATTCGACGTATTTCAGTCCCAAGAGCCGAGTCTGTTACACGGGTGGTTCAGCCCGGACCACGTCGCAGTGTCCGACGGAGCAGTCAACCGCGTCATCGACTTCGAGCATGCGCTAGTCGGCAGCAGCGAGTGGGACTACTGGCGAACCGCGATGCCGTTGTTCGAGGGAGGCGGCTGGGAACAGCCTACAGACGCCCGAGAGGTGTTCCGGAGCGGCTACGAGTCCGTGCGTCCGCTCCCGGATGGATTCGAGGACCGAGCCGATGCGTACCGAGCGTTCGTGGCGGTTTCCCACCTCGACTCGTTACACACGCAACGAGGAATCGACGACGGCACGCGGGAGATTGCCGAATTCCTTCGGAGCTACGTCTCCGATGCGCTCGGCGAACTTCGAACCGAGTGGGATTGAGGTGTCTCACGACGGCGACAGAAAGCGGCTGAACACCACTACCTGACGAGAGCGAAGAAATCCCAACCGCGAATCACAGAATCAGAGGTCCTGGAACGCGCCCACGAAGTCTTCGTGGTCCGAAAGCTCGCTCCGGGTGGAATCGACTTCCGACCGGAGCGCCTCGATTTCGTCGGTGAGTTCGGCGTACTCCTCGCTCGCTTCGAGGGTTTGGGCGTCCTTCTCGGCTTCGAGGACCGCGCGCTTCGAGACGAGCGAGTAGAACTGTTGGAGCTTCGTGTCGTAATCGACGCGGGTGAGCATCCGGGAGACGATTTCGTGAAGGTCGTCTTTCGACACCGGCTTCACGATGTAGTCGTCGAACCCCATTTCGAGGATGTCGAAGTCGGGCTTGACCGCGGTGACCATCACGACGCGGCAGTCGAGGTCCTGTTCGCGGATTCGGGAGAGGACCTCGTCGCCCGACTGGCCCGGCATCCGGCGGTCGAGGAGGACCACATCGACGGACTCGTCGAGAACGTCGAGCGCCGTCTCACCCTCGTAGACGCTCTGGACTCGGTAGTCATCCTGCAGCCACATTGTGTACAGGTCAGCAACGTCTTGCTCGTCGTCCACGACGAGAACTGTCGATTGGGTGGGGGACATAATCGGGAGTCGGGCGCGGTTCTTGTAGCCTCTCAGTTAGTGAATGAATCATTCGACAAGATGACCTTATATCTTGTGATTATGGCAGGGAAAACAGGGTACTCGGAGAAAGCGCGTGTCACCGTACCAATCGGCGTCGTCGGGCGAATTCTCGGGATTTCGTGACGCCTCGTGTGAAATCTCACCGGAGGAATCGAGCGCCGGGCTGTGTGGTTCCCACATCTATATTTCATATCTCTCGCCTATCGAAACAATTAATTACGGGTGACGCATAGCCGCAGGTGGCTATGTCGAAGACCAGTGATCGCTTTTGTCACGGGCAGTGAGGCGGAAACGACTCCCGAGCAGCGATTCGAGCGACTTCTGAACCTGCCGCCGAGTTCGAAACTCGTCTACAGGGTGCTGGAGGAAGACGCACCGTTGACCCAACACCAGATACGGACGCGGGCGCTCCTCCCCGCGAGAACGACCCGGGACGCGCTGACGAAACTCAAAGACGAGGACATCGTCGAAGAGCGGATGTACGTCCCCGACGCGCGAAAGCGACTGTACGCCGCGCGGTCGGTCGCCGAACCCGACGACCGGGATTTCACCGCGTGAAGCGCCGCAGTGGCTTTTAAAGAGGTAGCTATGCCATGCAGTAAACCTATCCGGATATCGGACACATCTGCAACTGCCTGTAGGGAGCAGACAACCCGATACGCAGGCGAGGGAGTCGGAAATTCTGTGCCTCTGACAGCAGGGGCGGTGCGAACCTTGCCGCCCTGATTTCCGTCCGAACCGTTGCGGAGCCTCGCCGCTCCCGATACTTCCTCGCGGGAGACACGTAGCGATACACTTGCGACACGGTACCACGTAGAGGGTACCATGCCGACGAACACGCGCGAACGGCGACCCGACTCCGAGACCGAACGACTCGCCGAGCAGGTGGCGACCGTGAAATCGCGGCTTCAGTCGGTTCCCGACGAGCGGGAGTTGCAGGCCGAGTTGGCGGCGCTCCACCGACGACTCGACGAGGTGGAGAGCGCAATCGAATCGCTCCAGCGGCGGGTGCGGACGAGCGCCCGACGGTCGTCGCTCCGGGCGTGCGACCTCTGCGGGACGGTCTGTGTCAGGTACGACACGGGGAACGTCGCGAGATGTCCCGCCTGCGGAAACAACGGACTCCAAGTGCTGTAGTTCGATTTCGGCGGTCGGGGGGGGGGGGGGGGCGGCCAGCGGGGGGGGGGGGGGGCGCCGCCCCCCCCCCCCCGGGGGCCCCCCCCCCCCCCCCGCCGACAGAGCTACGACGCCAACAGAGTCACGATGCCGACCAAGCTACGACGCCGACAGTCCCACGACGTTCTGCTGGAGTCGAATCGTCGCAGTGATGAGGAACCCCGCCACCAGCACGACGAAAACGCTTCGAACCGCGTCCACGACGACCGGTGACGCGCCCACAAACGTCCCGAGGTCCACCACGCCGACCGCGCCGAGACAGACCAGCACCGGCACGAGATGTCGCCGGAGGGTGTCGAGCGAGGTCCCGCGAGCCACGGCTTCGAGTTTCTCGGCGAACACTACGCCGTACGCCGCGAACGCGAGGCTCCCCCCGGCCTTGACGAACTGCGCGACGACCAGTTGCTCGATGAGCAGGACGCCGAGCCACTCCACCGCGATGACGACGACGAAGGCGGTTTCGACCCGTCTGAGCGTATCGAGCGAGAACCGGCGTTCGTCCGGAGGAGGCGCGAGCGCCGAGTTGTAGTACACCTCCCGCATCGAGAAGGCGAGGAAGACGATGCACAGCAGGAGCGCGCCGTGACCGAACGCGGTCAGGAGTCGCGACTCGACGGCGATTTCGGCGACGCCGAGCAGGCCGTACATCGCGGCAGTCGCCCCGACGAGCGCGAGGTACCGCCAGAACGGTCCCTGCGATTCGAGCCGATTCAGTCGGAGGTTCGCGACCGCGTAGAAGCCGAAGACGAGCGCCGCCACCGCAATCAGAACCGACCCCAGAAACGCGACGACCGCGGCGCTAGGGTCGGAGGCGGGCGCGGCGAGCGGTGTCACGGCCATCCTCTTTTCTGACCGCAGGAATCGGAACTATATAAAACGCGTGCTACTCGGTCACGTCGTTCGGGACGGCCACTCGGTGCAGCGTCGAGACGATTCGCCACGGCATTGATACGGTTCGCACCCGAAGTAACGAACGAATGCACTCTCACGACCCGGACGAAGTCGCGTGTCCGGTCTGCGGACAGCCCTACGACGAGCGAATCGTGGTGGAGCGCGGCGACCGGTGGGCCGACGCGTTCGGCGGCCAACCGCTGTCGTTCCTCAAGCGATACCGGCGTCGGTGCGCGAGCAGGCAGGACGCCGAGCGCGAAACCACGCTCGGAGAGGGCGCACGCGTCGTCTACTTTCACGACGACGGCGGGGTCGCCGGGCGACAGTAGTCACCAATCGTCACGACCGTACTCGGCCACGAGGACCTCCAATTCGCGCTGGAAGTCCTCTGCGGTTTCGAACCGAGCGGGCTTGGACTTCGTGAGCGCCCGGTCGAGCAGGTCGGCGACAGCGTCGGGGACCGACGCGAACGCGGTGACGGGCGCGGGGTCGTCGTCGCGCACGCTTCGCGCGACCTCGCGGGAATCGCCGACGAACGGCGGTCGCCCGGCGAACACGGCGTAGGAGAGCGCGCCGAGTTGGTACACGTCGGTCGCGTGGTCGGGCGGGCCGAATCGCTCGGGGGCGACGTGCTCGGGCGCGGCGAATCCGGGCGGCGTCGGGAGCGACGCCGCCTCGGCCAGCACGTCGCTGAACCCCCAGTCGCGGACCTTGGGAACCGCCCACCCGTCGAGCGTCTGGGAGAGACCGACGACGCCGGGCCGGAGCGCGCCGTGAACCACGCCGCGACTGTGCGCGTGACACACCGCCTTGGTGACGCAGTGGAGACACCAGAGTGCGCGTTCGAACTCGAAGCCACCCGCCGACGCGAGCGTGCCGCCGTCCATGAACTCCGTAGCGAGCCACGGCCGAGGAACGTTCCCGCGGGCGAGGACGGGCGCGACGTGGTCGTGGTCAGACACCCCCGCCCACGCGCGGAGCGCGGTCTCGACCGTCTCCGGAGCCACGTTCGCCTCGGGTCGGAGCGTCCGGAGCGCGACGACGACGTGGTCGCCGCGAGCGGTCGGAGCGCGCACTTTCTCGGCGGTCGTCACCGGGTCCGAACCGAGTTCGGCGAGGCGGTCGAACTCCCGAAAGCTCGCGCGGACGTCCGGCGGTGACGGAATCCGGGCGGGCGGGGCGTCCCCGCCCTCGATTTCGAGGGGTCTGGCGGTCGAGAGTCCGCCGTCGGTCTCGTCGGCGTCGTCCGACTCGCTCGAGTCGTCGCCCACTCGGACCGCGGGCGCGTCCTCGTCGTCGGTCACCGTGACGACACCGGCGTCACCGGGAAGGAGGTCGGCGACGTCGGACGTCGTCTCGACGGTCTCGGGAAAGCCGCTCTCGTCGAGCGCGACCACGAGACTCCGGAGGGTCTCGGCGGCGTAGCGCTGGACGAGACCGTCACCGTCGCGGGCGAGGTCGGCGAGTCGGGACAGCGCGGGTTCGGCCGCGTGAGGGTATTCGGACGCCACCGACGCGAGCGCGATGACGTTGTTCTCGCGCACGAGCGGGTCGTCGTCGGTGAGTCCCGCGGTGACGTTCCCGACGGCGCTCCGGCCGCGTTGCGGGCGGTCCTCGGCGACGGTGGCGAGCGCCCACGACGCCCCGCGTCGGACCCATCGGTCGTCGTCTTCGAGCAGCGACGCGAGCTTCGTCTCGACCGGAAGCCGCCACGACCGGTCGGCGTCGCTCGCGCGCTCGGCGAGCGCCCACGACGCCTCGGCGCGCTCGTCGGCGTCCGGGCTGTCGAGCATCGCGACGAGTTCGTCTACGTCGGCGGTATCGTCGTCGCCCCACCGCTCGCGCGCCATCTCTCGAAGTCGTCGAAGTCGCTCCTCGTCGGCACCCGATTCGGCCATCGTACGACGAACTGATGTCGCGCGTTCGATAAAAATGTTCAGTTTGCAGGTCCGCACCGGGCGGAGACGTGACCGCTGGCGACGGACAACTGACGACGATTGGGGACCGCTAGCAACGGAACGCCCGAACAGTCAATCGGTTGTCCGACTACTCTCCGAGAGTTTATCTTAAATTGCCTAAATCATATTGAACTAAAATCGGAACGTTATTAGAGGGGTAGTGAGCGCCTTCCAACTGCATGGCACGCGACGAAGCGGCACGCGAGCAGAGAGTAGACCGCAGAACGTATCTCAAATTAGCTGGCGCCGGTGTCGTCTCGGCGGCGGCGGGCGGTGCGGCGACCCAGACCGTGGCCGCGGCACCCACCGCGGGGTACGGTGCGGGCGGATTCGGCGTCGGTGGCTACGGCGTGGCGGAGTCCACGCCCCCGAGTGTGACCGCGCTGAGCGCGTCGAGCGTCGAGCAGACCGAAGCGACCCTCGGCGGGTCGCTCGTTGACCTCGGCGGCGCGGACTCGGCGACGGTGTACTTCGAGTACCGGGCCACGGGCGCGAGCGGGTGGACCGAGACCGACGGCCAGACCCGGACCTCGACCAGAACGTTCTACCGGACGGTGGACGGACTGAACGCCGACACCGACTACGAGTTCCGCGCCGTCGCGGAAGCCAGCGACGGCGACATCGACACCAGCGAGTCCGAGACGTTCGCGACCGACTGGAACACGCTGGTCATCGACGGGAGCGACGCCCCCCAGTCCACGTCCTCGTACTCGTTCGCGGTTGACGGCGAGGTCGAAAAGAGCGGTTCGCTCGGGTCGATACAGAGCAACGACGTGATTTCGGACGGTAACGTCTCGGGCGAAGTTGGGGAAGGAACCGACGCCTACCGCTTCACCGGCGACATCGAGTGGTTCCACGTCTTCGGGTCGCCGAGCGTCTCGCTCAACGACGAGTCGGTGGACCTCGGCGACCTCGGTGACGAGCCGCCCCTGCCGAACAGCGTCGTCATCGACGGGAGCAACCGCCCGAACGCCAAGAGTTCCTACACGCTCGAATTCTCGGGCGCGGTCGCGAAGGCGGGCGAACTCGGCTCGATTCAGTCGGACGACGTCATCGACGGGAGCACCGTCACCGGCACCGTCGTCGGTGGGAAGGACGCCTACCGCTACTCGGGCGACATCACGCGAGTCGAAATCTCGGGTCCTGCGGTCTTCGAAATCGAGGACAACGACGGATAGCCGTTCCGCGGGTCTTTGTCATCGACGCAGGACATCTTTTTGCGTGAACTCCGCGCCGCAGTTCGAGCAGCGGTACCGCCCGATTCCGGCCTTTCGGACCGGGCGCTTTCGGCCGCAGTTCGGACAGCCGATGTCCACGACGAGCGTCATTACCGGACGTTCGGGAGTGGTCGTCTTGAACGTCGCGCCGGGGCGGGTGGCGCGCGAGGAGCGCGGGTTCGAACTGCGAGACGCCCAAGTAGAATCAGTCGTCGAATGGTCACAGAAAAGTTACGCCGCTTTTATGAAGTCCGGTCGGAGTTCCCACCTATGGGTCGATGGGGCGAACTCGCGACGCGATTCCGCGGGACCGACGCCAAGGCGGGACCGCCCTCGCTGGAGGAGTTCATCGAGTCGAACCACCAGCTTTTCACCATCATCGGGATGTTCGGCGCGCTCTCGGTGTATCTCATCGAGTTCCAGCAGTCGGCGGGCGTCTCGCGGGGGTCGGTCGGCGCGGTGCTGGTCCTGTTCCTGCTCACGTCGGCGCTCGCTGTCCGAAACTCGTATCTGTGTACCGAGCGCGCCCGCGACCACGGCGAGTACCTGCTCGTGTTCGGGTTCGCCGTCTTCATGTACGCGTTCGTGACGCTCGCGGTGTCGGTCACCCTCGTCATCGCGAGCAGGTACGCCGAGGGCGCGGAGAACGTCATCGGGTCGAGCCTCATCTACGCGCTGGTGTTCATCTACATTCCGTTCGTGTTCCGGGCCGACATCTTCACCGAGTTCGACGGGTCGGCACACGCGGCGGCCGCGATTCGATACGCGCCCCACCTCGGTGCGGGGGTGTTGTCGTCGTGGTACGCGGTGAAGTGGCGACTCGGCGCGCTCCCGGACGTGGAGTTCGGGAGCGCGGCGTACGGAATCGGCTTCGTGCTGAGTCTGCTCGGGAACCATCTGGCCGTCACGGGCGTCGTGTTCGGAGCGGTCTGGACGGCGGACAGGGTCGCGCGAGTCGTTCGTCGGATGCGGTAATCGCGGCCTGAAACGCTTCAGGACGCGCATAACAATACTCGTGGCGAGTCTACGACGAGATGCACCCGGCGGCCGGGTGCGAGCGACTCTCACCGCGCGCTGGTAGTGTAGCGGTATCACGCGAGCGTCCCACGTTCGCGACAGGTGGTTCGAATCCCCTCCAGCGCATTCCCGTCGCCGACAGCCATTTGTCAGCCGACGTTGGGACTACGGACGAATGTTCAGAGCACAGCTTTCGGACGGCGAACAGATAGACTGCACCGACTACGAATTCGGCGAGCGCGGCGTGACCCTCTCCGACGCCGACGACGACTTCCTCGCGTTCGTGCCGTACAATCACCTGTTGTGGCTCGGGATGGTGGACGACGACGGCCGGACGAAGTGGTGAGCGCGCATGGACTTCAGCGTCGTTCAGGGAGACATCGCCGAACAGCGCGCGGACGTGCTCGTGAACGCCGCGGGAACGAGTCTCCGAATGGGGAGCGGAGTCGCCGGGGCGCTCCGCCGAAGGGCGGGCGAGGCGATAAACGAGGCGGCGATAGAGCAGGGGCCGGTCGAACTCGGCGACGTCGCGGTCACGGACGCCTACGACCTCGACGCCGAGTACGTCGTCCACGCCGCCGCGATGCCCCACTACGGCGACGGCCGGGCCACCGCCGAGAGCATCCGGTCGGCGACCCGAAACGCGCTCGAAGCCGCCGCCGACCTCGACGCCGAATCGGTCGTGATTCCGGCGCTCGGATGCGGAGTCGCGGGGTTCGACCTGCGTGACGGTGCCGAGGTCATCTGCGAGGAGATACGCGCGTTCGACTCCGAGACGGTGACCGACGCTCGATTTATCACCTACACCGACGACGAGTACGAGGTGGTTCGTCGCGTCACGGAGCGAGCGTAGGTTTTGTGAGCAAATACCACTATTTTTAAGGACGCGGCGAGATACTCTCGACCGAGCCGTTATTTATGACGAATCGTGGGAGGAGAGTCGGTTCGAGACGCACGACACGCGAGTCGAGCCTCCCGCCAACGAATCTACCGCGACGATGGAGAAACATATTTTTAGGGTACACAGCGATTAATCACAACAGAGAGTGGCGGCGGGCGACGTCGTCGGGAACGAAACGAACACGAGGCCATGAACGACCAGCTACGTGAAGAAAAGCGAAAGATAGAGGAGCTACACGGAGTCGCGTCCGAGATGGAAGCGTGTCACTCCAGAGACGAGGTGTACCGCCTCGGTGTGGACGCCGCAGAGGGTATCCTGGAGTTCGACATCTGCGGTATCGACATCGCGGAGGGCGGCTATCTCGTCCCGAAGGCGACTTCGACCGAGATGCCGAACGACGGGTACGACGCGCTCGAAGTGGACGAGGGCCTCGCCGGTCGCACGTTTCAGAACGGCGAGTCGTTCGTCATCGCGGACGTGCGGACGATGGACGAGGCCGAACCCGTCCAGGAGCAGTATCGCTCGATTCTCAGCGTCCCGCTCGCGGATTACGGCGTGTTTCAGGCCGGGTCGCGCGAGGCCCACGCGTTCGACGAGGAGGACCTCGAACTCGCCGAACTCCTGATGTCCCACGTCACCGAAGTCATCTCGCGCATCGACTCCCAATCGGCGCTCCGAGAGAGCGAGGAGAAGTACCGGACGCTCGTCGAAGGGAGCCACGACGCGATTTTCATTCACGGCGGCGACCGCTTCCAGTTCGTCAACGACCGGACCGCCGACCTCACCGGCTACAGCCGCGAGGAACTCGTCGGGATGCCGGTGTGGGACGTGGTCCACGAGGACGACCGCGACCGGGCCCGGAACCTCATCGAGCGGAGAGAAGCCCAGGGCAAGACCCCCCACTACGAACTCCGCATCCGGACGAAGGAGGGCAACGTCCGGTACGTGGAGATGAGCGTGCAGGTCATCTCGTACGACGGCGAGGTCGCGCATCTCGGCTCCGCGCGGGACGTGACGAAGCGCCGCAAGCGCAAGCGAAAGGTCGAACGCCAGAACGAGCGACTGAAAGAGTTCGCCAGCGTGGTGTCCCACGACCTCCGAAACCCCCTCAACGTCGCACAGGGCCACCTCGAACTCGCACACGAAACGGGCGAGGACCGCCACTTCGAGAAGACCGACGCCGCGCTCGACCGGATGGAGTCGCTCATCGGAGACCTGCTGACGCTGGCCCGACAGGGCCAAGACGTGAGCGACACCGAGCCGACGGACCTCGAATCGGTCGTCCGACGGTCGTGGGCGACGGTCTCGACCGGTGGGTCGGCGCTACGCGTGGACGGCGACCTCGGGAGCATCGAGGCCGACGACGGCCGCCTTCAGGAGCTGTTCGAAAATCTGTTCCGAAACTCGGTCGAGCACAGCGACGGCGACGTGACCGTCTCGGTCGGCAGGTCCGGCGACGGTTTCTACATCGCCGACGACGGCCCCGGAATCCCCGAAGCCGAGCGCGAGAAGGTGTTCGAACACGGTCACACCACCGCCGAGAACGGGTCGGGTCTCGGTCTCTCCATCGTCAAGGGCATCGTCGAGGCCCACGACTGGGAAGTATCGGTCGGCGAGAACGAGGCGGGCGGCGCGCGCTTCGACATCACGGTCGCGTAACGGGGTGCTCGCGGGCCGGTCGAGTCGCTATCTGAAACCGCGCACGTCGGAGATAGCCAACGGACTCGCCGGGAGGTCGTCGGCCGGGTCGGGGTCGTTGTAGCCCGAGGGGGCAACGTCGTTCGGTGAGTCCGGGTAGAACAGCGACGCGAACAACTGAATCTGTCTGCGGCCCACGTCGAGTTCGAACTGCCCGCCGCCATACATCCGGATGTCGCGGGCCTCGCAGTGTTCGACGACTTCGAGCAGCGACGCGACCGACCCGAACCGCGACGGCTTGACGTTGAGCCACAGGGGTTCGAACGGGAGGTCGAGGACGCTTTCGAGGTCGGTGATGGGGTAGTCCCACGAGACGCGGTCGTGGACGGTCCGGAGTCGGGCGCTCGTTTCGTCAGTCCACGCGGGGTCTTCGAGAATCGCGTCGGGGAGTCCCTCGGCGACCCGGCGGTAGAGGTCGGCGTCGTCGCTCCCCGCCACGTCGCTGTCCTCGTAGTGAGCTTTGAAATCGACCACGCGCACGCCCCTCCCCGCGAGGTCGGCGACGAAGTCCGCCGACCACGCCTCGTCGGCGTCGAGTTTGAATTCGAGGTCCGGGGTTCGCTCCCGGAAGCGGTCGAGCGCCTCGACGCTCGGCGGGTCGCCGAGCGGCGGACTTACGACGAACTCGACCGGGTCGTACCTGCGGTCGAGTGCCGCGCCGAGATGGGTGTCGGCCTGCCGGAGCGCGAGGTCGAGCGCGGCGCTCTCGAATCCCCATCGCCGATAGTGGCGGAACGCCTCTCGTTCGGGGTCGGCGTCGGGAAACAGGTCGCGGTCGCCGACCGCGCTCGAAAATTCGTCGAGCGTGTACTCGCCCGCGAGGTCGAAGCTGTCGGGAATCGGGTGGAGGTCGGCGTCGTAGGTCACGTCCTCGCCCCGGCCGGTCTCGCCGTCGCCCGAGAGCGAAACCACGGTGGTCGCGCGGGTGAACTTCGAGGTCTCGCGCTCGCGGCGCTCGAACGTCACCGAGTCGATGGAAACTGAGAGGTCGGCGAGTCGGTCGTAGAGACTCATAGAATGTATGTGGAGCGCCACCGAGAAAGTCGTTGGCGTGTCGTGTCTGCGAAGCGAGAGCTATCGGCTTTCGAGCGGCGAAAAATCGAAGCGACGTGTCGAACCGCTACTCGGTGACGACCGTCACCGGCCCGTCGAAGTTGAGGATGATAGATTGGGTGAGGTCGCCGAACAGCGCCTTTCCGGTAGGCGAGCGCTTCTCACCGGCGATGAACAGGTGGTCGCAGTCGTGGTTCTCTGCGGTTTCGAGGATTTTGTTCTGCTCGTCGCCGACCGCGCCGACCGACTCGTAATCGACGTCGATGCCGTCGAGGACTTCGCGGCCGATGTCCTCGGCGAACTGCTTCGCGCCGTCGACCGCTTGGCTCGCGGAGTAGCGGACGCGGTCGTCGGGAATCTCCGCCATCATCTGACGCTTGTCCTCGTACTCCTTGTTGGTGGTGACGTGGAGCAAGACGAGTTCGGCGTCGACCGCCCCGGCGAGTTCGCCCGCCTCTCGGACGAGGGCTTTCGTTGATTCTTCGGCATCGACGACTGCAAGTGCTCTGTCCATACCCTGCCATGACACGAGAGCCAGATAAAGAATCCGGTTAGACGACTGAAAAGGCGTCTCGCGAGCAGGCTCACGAATCGCGGCAAAGCGGCGTGGCCCCGGCCGAAATCCGTTCGAACGTGTCGTCGGCCCACGCGAGCGCAGCGTGCGAGTCGTTACTGACGAACCCGAGGAGCGTGCCGTCGTCGTAGAGCATGACGCCAACCCGGCGGGACTCCTCGCGGCCGGTCACGACGAGACCGAACGGTCGTTCGCTGGCAGTTCGAGACGCCGAGACCGACTCGCACTCGACGAGCGCGGACAGGTCGGACTTCCGGTGGGTGAGAAGCCACTCGACCACCGCCTCCGAGAGCACGAGGTCGGCGGTCATCCCGCCGTCCGCGATGCGCTCGCGGTAGATATCGACGTACCGCGGGATGATGGCCGACGCGAACGCCCGCGCGTGGTCGGCGTCCGCGAGAAACGACGCGAGCGCTTCAACCGGTTCGTGGGGCGAGTGACGACTCGGGAACGAGGCGTCGGCGTCCGCGAACACCGCGGCGTCGAGCGCCGCGTCGGGCGACAGACGCGCGAGCGCCTCCCGAAACTCGGCGAGACCGTCGAGACGCTCGGCGTGGCGGTCGTACTCGGTGAGCGCGAGTTCGCCCGCGAGCGTCGTTCGATAGCCGTCGTCGCCGCGCGCGACGAATCCGGCGCGTTCGAGTTCGCGGAGCGCACGGTCGATAGTCGAGCGCGATTCGCAGAGGTCGCGAGCGAGTTCGCACTTCTCGGCCGGGCAACGAAGGTGCCGGAGGAAGTGGCTTCGATTTCGAAGACACTTCTGGAGGTCGGCGGACTCGGGGGACATGGAAAACGCTACCGACCGATTACATAAGAATTTACAGATACGTCTGACTTAATGTGGCGAAAAGGATTTATATCCCTTACTAACTTTCGAGTTAGTCGCTCAGAGGATGAGATAAAGGCCACCGGGGCACAACCGTCACGCGCTGGTGCGAACCAGCTGTGTGCCTCTGACGCACGCGATACCGTTGTCGTGTACCCGGGGAGTCTCTCTCCCCCACCCGTCGCCCGGCCGCCCGTCCCCGCGATTCTGCTTCGAGACCAACAAAATCGAGAGTCCGGGAGTCGAATCGCTCCCCGGCCGGATTAGTCCACTTCGGTCGTGTTGAACATCTGGCGACTCGGACCCGCCGCGCCGAACTCCGGCGGATTCACGTAGTCGTACCAGAACCGCTCGTCTATCTCGTGGTAGGTCGGCAGGAACGTCACGTCCTCCCAGTTGGCTTCCTCGATTTGGACGTAGGCCTCGTTACGCGCCTGTTCGGCCTCGTCGGTCGGCGCGGAGTTGTCTTGGACTGTCTGCCACGCCTGCTCGGCCTGACTCGCCGCCTCGGTGTCCGCCCAGTTCGTGTACGAGATGGGCGCGTCCTGCGACGTGTCGGTCTGTGGCGGGTTCAGCAACTGCAGGAAGTTGTCGGGCGCGGGCCAGTCCATGACCCACCCGAGCGAGTACGCCTGCAGATTCCCGTTTCGACCGCGTTCGAGCAGGGTCGAGAACGGCGCGCTCTCGACGTTCATGTCGATGAACGCCGACGCGAGCTGGTCGCGCAGGAGGACGGCCACGTCGCGCCACGTGTCCGACGACTCGTACACCGTCATGGTGAACGAGTAGCGCTCGTTCTCGCCGTACCCGGCGTCCTGCATCACCTGTCGGGCCTGGTCGAGTTGGGTCTCGTTGAAGCCGTACGGGTAGTTCTCCTCGGCGTGCTGCTGGTAGGCCTCCGCCCCGCCGGGGTAGATGCTCGGCGGCGTGAAGTGGTAGGCTGGTTCGCCCCGACCCTTGAAAATCTGTTCGAGAACGTCCTGTTGATTCATCGCGTAGGCCGCGGCCTGCCGCGCGGGCTTCTCGACCGAATCGGTGTTGAAGCCGACGTAGAACGCGTTGATGGTCGGCACGCCGATGTAACCGAGCGTCTCGCCGCCCGCCCGGTCGACCGGACCGTAAGTTCCGGTCTGGCGGCCCGAGTCGTCGGTGTTCTCGACGCTGAGGAGGTTCGGGTCGTAGAACTGCGTCGGAATCGGGAAGTAGTCGGCGTTCTGGTTCGTGATGTACGTCCACCGGGCGTTGGCGTCCTCCACGATGTTCCAGTGGATGCGCTCTACGTTCGCGACCTGCCCGTGGTAGTCGTCGAATCGCGTGACCGATGCCTCGTCGTTGGTGGACCAACTCTCGAACGCGAACGGTCCCGACCCCATCGGGTTCTCGGTGGCGAACTCGTCTTGGCTCACCTCGCCGTCGTAGCCCTCGATGTCGCCGACGAACCCCTCGGGAACGGCGGCGAACGACGTGTACGCCAGCATCGGGAGCGTGGCGTGGAACGGTTCGGCGAGCGTCATTTCGAGGGTGTAGTCGTCAGTCGCCTCGACCGCCATCGTACCGGGCTGATAGGTCCCCTCGTCGTCGGTCTCGTGCTGAATGCCGATGGATTCGAGGATGAAGTACGCCCTGCTCGAATTCTCCGAGGCCGCGAGGCGTTCCCACGCGTACACGAAGTCCTGTGCGGTCACTTCGTCGCCGTTGTGATACGACGCGCCCTCCTTGAGCGTGAACGTGTACGTCGTGAAGTCGTCGGACGCCTCGTAGTCGGCGGCGAGAAGCGTCTCGACCTCGACCTCGCCGAACGGATAGTTCATCAGCGCGTCGAACAACTGCTGAATCACGACGCCCGACGCGGTGTCGGTCGCCTCTATCGGGTCGAGCGTGGTCATCGTGCTGTTGACCAGATTCAGCGTGCCGCCGTCCCCACCCCCCGCTTGACCGGTGGTGGTCTCCTGACCGTCCCCAGCAGTTTCGTTTCCGCCCTCGGTCGTGTCCTGTCCGACCGCGGTACCCGTGAGCGCTACAGCCGATGCCGCCCCGCCGGTCGCTTCGAGGAAGCGACGGCGAGACATGTTGGATTTCTCTGACATCCCGATGAAACGACGACGGAGAGATATATGTATCTAATTATTTATAATGTGGTTTGTAGTTATTGGTAAAACTAGACGACGGTGTCGTGTGTTTTAGGTAACAGTTTCGAATAGAAAGGCGTTCGGGCCGTGAACGGACGAGCGAGCGGTTCGAGCGCGGCGAAATCGAGAATACGCCGCTGTGATTAGGGCTTGCAGTCGGTGGTCGCCGCGCCGAGGGGTTTCCGAGTGCGGGGAACGGAGCGTGATTCAGTCCACGTACAGACTGTACGTGATGACTGCGAAGCCGAGCGCGGTCAGGCCGCTCTCGATGACCAGCACGAAGCTTCGGTCGATTCCTGTGGCCTGGTCGGCGATACCCGCCAGAAACGCGCCGAGCGTGACGACCGCGAAGCCGAGCGAGAGCGCCCGGAGGGCGGGCGACCCGGTCCGGCGGTAGGCCTTGAACGCGAAGTAGGTGATGAGACCGCCGAGTAGCAGCGTGATGGTCTTCAACGCGACGACGAGCGTGGTGATGTCGTGAGTCATGTCTGTTTTCGCACCTCCGACCACATGTCCGCGAGGCGCTCCTCGGCCGACCGGGAGGGCCGCGAGACCCCGACTTCGAACTCGCGGGCCTCCGTGATGGCGAGTCGAACCTCCTCGAAGTCGAGGTCGTAGCGCGTCGTGTGGTGGCCGTCGCTCCGGACCTCGGTGAGTTCCCGGAGCAGGGACGCATCGCTCAGCAAGTCGAGTTTCCGGTACACCGTCGAGAGCGGGATGTCGGTCGCGTCCGAGAGTTCGCTCGCGGTCATGGGTTCGTCCAGTCGTTTGACGATGGCCCGGCAGTCGGGGTCGTCGAGCGCGCCGAGGACCGCTTGGAGGTCGGGTGCGTCCTCCACTCTGACCGGGTCTCGTACCATCCGTCCAACTCTTACCCCACACCATACATAATTCGTTCGACCTGCGCGCGGTCCGGGCGGGTCGCCCGGACCGCGCCGGGGTCGGACCACCTCGACCTGGAGTTTCGCCTGACTCGGACCGCACCGAACATGTTCGCTCTCGTTTTCACCGGCCGGGAATCAGCTTCTCGTCCTTTATATAGAGGGTGTAAATCACCGAATGTACCATGACCACTTTCGGCGCACCCGGAAACGGACCATCTCGGCGCGACTTTCTGAAAGCGACGGGCGCTGGCGGACTCGCGACCGCCGCTGGCTGTACGGCCCCGAGCGCCCCCGACCAACGGGCACAGACCACCAATCAAGAGGCGATGCAGAGCGACGACGACTCGCTCCCGACCACGAGTCCCCCCGAAATCGTGAACGTGGACGAGCAGGGCGGGAAGGTCACGCTCCAGTCCACGCCCGCACGCCACGACGTTCATCCCGGCGAGTCGATGGGCGGCCCGGTCGAACTCCCGCAGGTGTGGGCGTTCAAGACCGAGGACGGCGAACCGAGCGTTCCCGGACCCATCCTCCGGACCACCGAGGGCGAGGACATGGAAGTGACGTTCGACAACTCCGAGGGCGCGCGCGCCCACACCGTCCACTTCCACGGCGTCCGGAAGACGTGGGAGAACGACGGCGTGCCGACGACCACGGGAATCACGGTAAATCCCGGCGAGAGCCACACCTACCAGATTCCGGCCAACACGCCCGGGACACACGTCTACCATTGTCACTTCCAAACCCACCGACACATAGACATGGGGATGTACGGCATCTTCCGCGTGGACCCGAAGGGCTACGAAGAGGCCGACAAGGAGCACTTCCTCACGTTCAAGGACTGGGACTCACGGCTTCCGCGACAGATGGCGGGCGAGGACGTGAACTACAATCCGCGCGACCGCCACCCCGACGTGTTCACCGTCAACGGCAAGAGCGCGCCCCGAACCCTCCACCCCGAGGACGGGTCGCCCATCATCGTCCAAGAGGGCGACACGGTTCGCCTCCACCTCGTCAACGGCGGCTACATGTCCCACCCGATGCACATCCACAATCACCGCTTCCAGGTGATTGCGAAAGACGGCGGGACGATTCCCGAGGGCGCGAGACACGAGGAGGACGTGACCAACATCGCGCCCGCCGAGCGCCACACCATCGAGTTCGAGGCCGACGCCGACCCCGGAATCTACCTGATGCACTGCCACAAGGTCAACCACGTCATGAACGGCCGGAGCTACCCCGGCGGGATGCTCACGGGACTCGTCTACGAGTCGGTGATGGACAGCGACATCTTCGCCGACCTGATGGAGTACGCGGGCTACGAGGGGTGATTCCGATGAGAGACTCCACCACCCGGCGCGACTTCCTCAGGGGCACGGCCACGGCGACCGCGGCCGCCACAGCGACGGCGGTTGGAGCGAGCGCGGCCGCGACCCCGGCTGCGGCCCAGTCCGAGACCGACCTCGACGCGTGGTTCGACGGCGTGGAGAACTACGACGGCGTTGAGGACATGACCGGCGAGGACGAGGTGACAATCGAGGTCGGCGCGCAGGGCAACGGCGGCGGGTTCGCGTTCGGTCCGGCGGCGGTCCGCATCGACCCCGGAACCACGGTCGTCTGGGAGTGGACCGGTGTAGGCGGGAGCCACAACGTCGCGACAAAAGACGGCGCGTTCGAGAGCGAGATGACCGACGAAGAGGGCCACACCTTCGAGTACACCGCCGACGAGGAGGGCGTGTTCCGGTACGTCTGCGTGCCCCACGAGTCGATGGGCATGAAGGGCGCGCTCGTCGTCGGTGACACAGAAGTCGGGGCGGCCGCGTCGGGCGGGTGGTCGGGGACCGAAATCTCGCCCGGACTCGCCGCGGTCGGCGGGAGCGTCCTGCTCGGGATCCTCTCGCCCATCGCGTTCGCGGCGTTCCTGTTCGGCCGCGGTAGCGAGGAACCGGCGACCGACGCCCACCGACCTGAACTCCCCACGGAGTAGAACCGGAGTCGATAGGTCGATTTCTCCGGCTTCGAGCGGCGTACACCTCGTTTTGGCCAACTGTCCTCCCATCGGACAGAACATCTATACGGTTTCCGTGAGTAGATATACCATGATATCGAGTACCACGAAGTCGCCGGTAGACGACATCGGGTACCTCGTGCGGTCCGACCATCGCGTTCCGACGCTCGTCGCGCTGACCGAGCGCCCGCGGAGTCGGTCGGAACTCTGGGAGCTGACCGGGGTTTCGTCGTCCACGATTCGACGAACGCTCTCGGAGTTCGAGGAGCGAAACTGGATTCGAAAGTGCGGATACCGGTACGAGGCGACTCAGTCGGGCGCGTTCGTCGCAGACGCGATGGAGGACCTCCTCGAACGGGTCGAAACCGAGCGAAAGCTCCGGGACGTGTGGCACTGGCTCCCGGACGAGGAGACCGGGTTCACCATCGACATGTGCGCCGACGCGGTCGTGACGACCGCCGAGGCCGACGACCCGTACCGACCGGTGAACCGATTCGTCTCCCTGCTCCGGGCGACCGAGCGGTTCCGGTTCGTCGGCGTCGATATCGCCTTGCTCGAACCCTGCAAGGACGAGTTCCGCGAGCAAATCATCGACGGCATGCGAGCCGAGATAATCGACCCGCCGAGCGTGGCCAGATACGTCCTCTCGGCGTACTCGGACCACTGCGCCGAACCGCTCGAAAGCGACAATCTCACGGTTAAACTCCACGACGACCTGCCGCCGTACGGAATCAGCATCTTCGACCACCGAGTGGGAATCTGCTGTTACGAACGCGACACCGGGACGGTGCGCGCGTTCATCGACTCGGACGACCCGAGGGTGCGCGAGTGGGCGAAATCGACCTACGAGTCATACCGACGCGAGGCACGACCGCTCGCGCTCGAACCGGCGGCGGAATGAGTAGCCGACTCCGGGACGAGACGGAGTGCGGGTTCGCTCCGTTCGGAGCGAACCCGCACTACTCGGTGAGTCGAATAGCGGACGGTTTCCCGTATCTGGACGGTTTCTCGTATCTGGACTGCCTCTCGTTTCCGGACCGTCTCTCGTATCTGGACTGCCTCTCGTTTCCGGACCGTCTCTCGTATCCGGACGCGGTCGCCTTCCACCGACTGCACGGGCGGCAGTGACTGCCGAACCGTCACCAGATAGCTATCTACCCCTCGGAATCGTCACGTCTCACGCCGAAAGGCGAGGAGTACTCATGGCGCAAGCGCACAAACTCGATTGCGAATCGGTGTCGGCAGAGTGCCGATTCATCGTCCAATCGGAAGACGAATCGGAAGCGGTCGAACTGGCCACGAAACACATGAAGGAAGTCCACGGTCAGGACGTCACGGCCGAGGAACTCCGGGCGGAGCACCTCCAAGTCGTCTGACGGGGCTTACCTTCGATTTTTGCCGTCCGGTCAGCGTTCGAGAGCGGTTGCGACGGGGGTTCACTCAGGTACGTCATCGACTGCAACCGGGACCCGGTTGCAGTCGATGACCGCGTTCCAGCCGCTGCGCGGACGGCACCGACTGGAGAAACCGCACCAAATAGCTACCTACGCTTCGCGCTCGAATCCCTCCTGCGGAATGGTGAAACAGAACCATGACGAACGAACCACAAATCAGCCACGGCGTGGAGCTCGGCGACCTCGAAGCGTTCGCCGAATTCGCGACCGAAAATCCGGACGCAGTACAGCTCGGACTCGGGGCGCGCTCGACCTACGAGGGGACGTGCGCCCACAGCCTCGCGCAGATGGACTCGTACACGCTCGGCGACGAGACGATAGAGCGCGAGACCCGCGAGTACACGATTCCGTACGGCGGATGGAAGGAAGTGTTGGGCACGGCGGGGTGGGTCGGCGCGACCGACCGAATGGAGCCGATAGAAGTCGCGCTCTCGGCGCTCGCCTCGTGCATCAACGTCGGCATCACCATCAACGCGGTGGCGAACGGCGTCGATATCGAGCGACTCCAGACGCGCGTCCGAACCGACTGCGACCCCGGCGTCCTGTTCGGTCTCGAAGACCTCGGCGCGGCCGAGTCGGTGTTCGAGAATCTGACCGCCGAAGTCGAAATCGAGTGCGAGGACGCCGACGAGGACCAAATCGACGAGTGGGCGCGGCGCGCACCCGTCTACACGCTCGTCTCGCTCGGCCAGGACGTGGAGATGAGTATCAACGCGCTCGCCCCGGCGAACGCCGACGACTGAGGAGAACACGATGGGAGTAGAACAGTCGGTCGCGGACGAGCGGAACGAACAGATAGAGAGCGAAACGAAGCTCCGAAACGGTTCGGCGCTGATGGCGCTCGCGGGCGTCGGATTCATCGGCTACGGAGTCGTGTTCCTCGCGATGAACTTCGTGGGAAGCGGCTTCGAAATCGGTGTGAGCACCCTCGGCGGACTGACGAGAGCCGAACTCGACCCGACAGTGGCGTACTACATCAGCCACCTGCACGTCGCGACCGCGGCGTTCATCATCTCGACGGGAATCGCGGTCACCGCGCTCTCGTGGTTCGGGGTGCGCCAGCGACTCACGTGGGCGTGGGCGACCGCGGTCGTCGCCGCCGTCGTCGGCTTGGCGCTCGCGTTGCCGATGCACTACACCGCGGACGCGTTCACCCACAACTGGGTCACCCACCTCGGACCCATCTACGTGGCGACGGTCGCGTTCGTAGTCGGCGTCGTGCTGTCGTACCGGGGAATGCGAGCGTCGTAGCGGTGGTCGATTTTCCGTGATTCCGCTATCGCTTGTCGTCTTGCACGGCGGTCACGGTGCGGAGATGCACCTGCTGGAGTACCTCTATCGCGTTTTCGTATCTCTCGTGGCTATCGGAGGAACCGCCGTTTTCGTGTTTTGGGGACTGATCGGGGTACGAAGTGTGCGGTCGGCGTTCTCGGCGCGGCGGCAAGATAGCGAGGACCTTTAATATAATTCTGAGTACGTTTTCGCATGGCCGACAGTCGAACGTTCGCCGGAACCACCATCGCAGTCGGTCTCGCCGCGCTCGCTCTCCCGTTCTTTTGAACGGCGCACCCGTCTCACTCGATACCGGCGGACTCCCTCACTCGGAGTTCGAGAATCTCCTTCGCGGTGTCGCCGAGCCGCCGCATGTCCTCGGTCGTCAGATGGAACTTCGGCTCCCAGTCGGAGAGTCCGAGGTAGTCGCTTATCACGAACATCGCGGCCGCGTCCGCCCCGCGGTGGGCAGCGACCGCGAACACCGCCGCGGCCTCCATCTCGACGGTGAGAACGCCCTCGTTCGCGTACGTTTCGACCTCTCGAACCGTCTCCTGATAGATGGCGTCGGTCGTCCACGAGGAGCCGACGTGAAACCGCTCGTCGCGCTCGTCCAGTGTCCGGGTCACGTCGGCGACGAGCGACTCGCTGGCGCGGACGTACTTTTCGGATTCGACGTAGTGGTGTGACGTGCCCTCGTCGCGGATGGCATTCTCGCAGACGATGAACTCCCCCATCTCGACCGACTCTTGGAGACATCCCGCGAACCCGATGGAGAGGAAGCTCTCGACGCCGTCGGCGATGAGCTCGTCCATCAGCATCGCGGTCGTGGGCGCGCCGATGCCGAAGTGGCCGAGCACGCCGACCGCGTACCCCGAGTCTTCGAAGACGTAGAGCGTGCCGTAGTAGAGGTCCACCTCGCGGCCGTCGTAGGTCTCGATGAAGTAGTCCATCAGCTTTCGACTGTAGCAGATGACGACCGCGTCCGGTAGGGCCTGGTCTTCGGAATCGGCCTCCTCGCGCCTGTACTCTGCGTGTCGCTCGGGCGTGATAATCGGCTCCGAGTCGCGCTTTTCGGGGAGGTTCGGAAACGGCATTCAAGTGAGAGTTCAGATAGCGAGGTAAAATGTTTTGCCCAGGCGAGAGAGGTGGTATCAAGACTCAGACATCGGTCGAATCGTCTCAGAGTCACTCGTACACGTCGCTACCCTCCGCCTGAAGCTCCCGGAGCCGAGCGATTCGCTCCTCGGTCGGCGGGTGGGTCGCCACGTCGAGGGGCAGGTCCGCGAGCGGGTCGTCGGAGTTCGTCTCGTCGCCGCCGATTCCGTGCGGGAGGAAACACAGCTCTCGAACCCCGGCGGCCCGGAAGTCAGTCTCGGGGCGGTCGGCCGTCTCGTCGTCGAGCGTTTCGAGCGCGGACGCCATCGCGGCGGGGTCGCCCGACAGGACCGCCCCGGCGCGGTCGGCCCCGAACTCCCGATAGCGCGAGAGGCGGCCGCTCAGAACGACGACCGGGGTCGCGAGCAGGCCGAGCGCGACCCCGCCGAAGACGAGCGTGAAGGCGGCGAAGCCGCCGAACGCGAGGAGCGATTCGAGGCTGAACGGCGGGGCCGAAACGAGCGACGTGCTGGCGGCGTAGCCCACGACTGCGGCGACACCCAGCGCGAGACGGCGGGCGGCCGAACCCCCGAACGCGCTGGCGAGCGAGGACTCCTCGCTCGCCAGCGCGGGGAGGAAGGTGGCAAGCGTCATGACTGTAGCGTCCCGATTTCGGAGGTGAGCGAGTTCGTGGGCCAGCACCGCGTCGAGTTCGTCCTCGGAGAGCGCGTCGAGCAGGCCGGTCGAGACGACGACGGTGGCGCTCCGCGGCCCGCCGACCGTGAGGCTGTTGGGCACTTCGGTGTCGGCAATCGCGAGCGCGGGCGTCCGAACGCCGGCGGCCTGCGAGAGTCTGCGGAGACGCGCCGAGAGGTCGGGATACTCCGAGTCGGAGACGGTGCGAGCGCCCGCCGCGGCGAGCGTCTCGCGGCGGGCGTATTCGAGTTGCGCCCACGCGAGCGCGGCCGTGGCCGGGACGACGAGCGCCGCCCACCCGACGACGCCGGGGTCGGTCCCGACGAACGGGACGACCCACGGCGCGAGGAGGTACGCGACGACGGCGACGAGGAGGGCGTCTGCGACGAGCACGAGCGCGAGCGTGGCGGCGACGCGCCGAGTCAGGTCGGTGTTGCTGGTCATAGCGCGGGGGGCGTTTCGTGCTACGGAGAGAGGGAAGATATATTTGATGAAAGGTTTATCATTCTCGTAGTGGCACACGAACGCCGTCGCGCCGCCCTCGCCGCCCTCTGCGTGTTCGCGGTCGCCCTCGCCGCCGCCCTCTTCCCCGCGGGCGGGTTCGGCACCTACCCCTCCGGGGTCGGGACCGGCGGAGGCCCCGACGCGCCAGCGGACGGCGGAGCGGCCTCCGACCCGCCGACCGACTCGCCCGATTCGAACACCCCGACGGAGACGACTGTCGAGGAGACGACCGACGAGACGACGGACTCGACCACGGCCGAAACGACCACGACCGAAACGACCACCGAGGAGGAGACGACGACCGCCACGAGTTCGAACACCGACGGCGGCGGCCCGGACCTCTCGGGCGTGTTCGCCGTGCTCACCGGTCTCGCAACCGCCGTCGTGGCTCTCGGCTTCTGGTCGGGCGTCCTCGGTCTCGCCGAAACGAGCACCGGGGGACTCCCGTTCACCGTCACGGTGGGCGGGAGGCCGGTCGGGTCGCTCGTCGGCACCATCCCGTCGCGGACGATGGGATTCGTCGTCGGACTGTCGGCGTCGGTCCCGCGCCTGCTCGACGACGCCGCCAGCCTCGCGCGCGAGGTCGGCGGCGGCCTCTCGACGGTGACTGGCGCGCAGGGCCTCGGGACGACGTTCGCCGCGATTCCGCGAGCGTTCGCCGGTCTCGGGGCCGGAGCCAGCCTGCTCTCGGGAATCGGCGGGTCGGTCAGCCTCCCGAGTTTCGGCGGACGCGGCCGAGAAAGCGGCTCGGGTGGCTCCGCCCCGACGCCCGACTCCGAACCCGAGGAGACCGGGCCACCCTCGGTCGAGGACGCGTGGCAGGCCATGTCCGAACGCGTCCGCGTCCGAAACCGGAAGGCCCGCACCCCCGAGGAAGTCGCTCGGGCCGCAATCGACCGGGGCTACCCCGACGACGCGGTTCGACGGCTGACCGACGCCTTCCGGGAGGTCCGGTACGGCGGCCTCTCGCGGTCGAATCGCACGCCCGTCGCGCGGTCGGCACTCGACCGCCTCCGGCGATTCTGGGAGGGCGACGAATGATTCCGCGACTGGCCGGGCGGGCGGTCGCGCACCTCCGGCGCGACCGAAGCCTCGTCGGAATCGGGGCCGGGGCGCTTGCCCTCGCGTTCGGTGTCGTCGCCCTCCCGCAACTGTTCCCCGAATCAGCGTTCCGGCCGCTCTCGGAGTTGCTCGCGGGACCGGCGATGGTCGTGCTGTTCGGACTGGTCGCGGGCGCGCTCGCGATGCTCGCGCTCAGACGCGACGCGACCGCCGACGAGGAGCGCGAGGACCTGTGGCTCCCGACCGTGGTTCCCGAGCGCGCACACTACGACGAACACCGAACCGTGGGGGACGCGGTGGACTCGGTGTTCGGCGAGGACGCGGACATCGAGAACCGAGACACCCGGCGCACGAGCGCCACGGGTCGAATCCGCGAGACCGCAATCGCCGTTATCGCGGCCGAGGAGAACTGCAGTCGAGCGAACGCCGCCGACCGAATCGACGCCGGGACGTGGACAGACGACCCGCGCGCCGCGGCGTTCCTCGGCGGTGCGAGACACGCGCCGCTCCGGGTTCGAATCCGCGACTGGGCCAGCGGCCAGCGGTTCGAACGGTGGGCGACCCACGCGGTCGAGGAAGTCGAAGCGATAGCCGAGGGGGGTCGGCGATGAGCGGCGAGATAGTAGACTTCGGTTCGGTGGCTGCCTTCGGCGGCCACCATCCGTACCCGAACGACGTGTCGGATTCGGACGACGACGACGCCGACGATTCGGGGCGCGACGACACGGACGACTCCGACGACTCCGAGGGGCGCGTCTTCACCCCGGGAGCCGAGTGGGACCCCGGCGTCACGGTGGCGCTCCTCGCGGGCGCGGTCGGACTCCTCACCGGCAACACGACGACGTTCCTCGCCGGAACCGTCGGCTTCGCGTACGCGGCCTACCGCTACGCGACCCGCGTTCCCGACCCCGAGGTGTCTGTCGAGCGAGACATCGACGACCGTTCGCCGCTCCCGAGCCGTGAGGTCGAAATCACCCTCACAGTCCGGAACGACGGCGACAGCGCCGTTCCCGACCTCCGAATCGTGGACGGCGTTCCCGACCGCCTCGAAGTCGTTTCGGGGTCGCCGCGTCACGCCACCAGCCTCCGACCCGACGAGAGCGAGCGGTTCTCGTACGTGGTCCGGGCCAGACGCGGCGCTCACGAGTTCGGGCCGACGACGCTCGTCGCGCGGTCCATCAGCGGGACCGCCGAGCGCAGATTCGAGCGCCGGGTCGCGGGGTCGATTACGTGCGAGACCCGCGCCGAGGACTTCCCGCTCCCGGCCGAGACCTCGTCGTATCCGGGCCACATCACGACCGATTCGGGCGGTGAGGGCGTGGAGTTCTACGCCACCCGCGAGTTCCAGCCCTCGGACCCTATGAGCCGAATCGACTGGAAGCGGTTCGCGCGCACGAGGGAACTCACGACCGTCGAGTTCCGCGAGACCCGGGCGGCGACCGTCGTAGTCGTCGTGGACGCCCGGACGGCCGCCCACGTCGCCCGCCGGGACGGCGAACCCGACGCGGTGGCGCTGAGCGAGTACGCCGCCGAGCGACTCGCGGCCGCGCTCCTGCGCCGGAACGACCGGGTCGGTCTCGCGCGCTTCGGTCCCTCCGAACGGTATCTCAGACCGGGCGGCGGCGACGAGCAGGCCGCCCGCATCCGGGCCGAACTCGAATCGACGGCGCCGCCGGACGACCGTGGCGTCGGCCTGTTCACCGAGAGCCGCCGTGAGCGCGCCAACGAGTCGCGATTCGACACGCTCCGGAAGCGACTCCCCGACTCGGCGCAAGTACTGTTCCTCTCGCCGCTGGCCGACGAGCAGGCCGTGGACGTGGCCAAGCGGTTCCGAGCCTACGGTCACGCGATTACGGTCGTCTCGCCCGACGTGACCGGCACCGACACGCCCGGCGGCGCGGTCGAGCGAATCGAGCGAAACGAGCGCATCGCCGAGGTGAGGGCGGGCGAGGTCAGAGTCATCGACTGGTCGCCCGACGACCCGATTCGGGTCGCGGTGTCGGCCGCCACCACGAGGTGGTCGAAGTGAGCGCCCCGGAGCGACGGGCCACTCCCTTCGGCGGGACGCTCGCGGTGCTGGTCGCGGCGCTCGCGGGACTCGCGCTCGGAATCGCAGACGGAGCGACCGCTGCGACCGCGGCGAGCGTCGGCGGCGGCGTCGTCGCCGCGCTCGGCGTCCGGGCGTTCCAGTCGGAGGCGAACGCCCGCCGGGCGGTCGGGAGCGTCGGCGTCGTCACCGGCGCGCTCGCGTTCGCGGGCGTGGCCGGGTTCGAAGCCGGACTCGTGGCGGTCCTCGCCGGCGTCGCGGTCGCGGCGGCCGCGGTCAACGCGGCCGCCGCTGTCGATTCGGACCTGGTGGACCCGCTCGGGAGCACGGTGTGGCGCTCGGCGAGCGTCCTCGTGGTCGGGGGCGGACTCGCGCTCGGCGTCTCGGTCGGCGCGTTCGCGGCGTTCGGCCGGGTCGCAATCGGCGGACTCGTGAGCGCAGCCACGCAGAACGACCTCGTTCGACTGGTCGTCCTCCAAATCGAGATTCTGCTCGTCTTCGAACTCGTCTACTGGGTCGTCCCGATACTCGACGACTGGCTCCCCGAGGACCGCGACCTCCGGGCGAAGACCCTCGACAGATTCGGCTACCGAATCGAGGACGTGTCCCGAGGCTACTGGCTGTTCTTCGTGTTTCAGCTCGTGCTGGCGCTGACCGCGTGGGGACCGCGGTGGTTCGACGCCTTCCTCGGGTCGCTGTCGGTGTTCGGAACCGCGATTCGGTTCGCCCTGCGCTCGGGCGTTCTCCACGGCCTGTTCGCCGGGATTCTGGCCGCGCTCGTCGCGGTGCTGGTCGGCCGGGGGGTTCAGATGGCGTGCGTCGTCTGGGCCGGGCGCGACCCGCCGCGCGCGCTCGCTCACGCGACCGGCGGACTGGTGATGCTCGCGGTGGCGGCGGTCGTCGCGGTGTCGCCGCTCGCGGACGCGCTCGGCGCGGCCGCGGGACCGAGCTGGGCCCTCGCGTTCGAGTCGCTCGGAGCGACCGCCACAATCTCGGGAACAGTCGCGGTGGCGCTGTTGGCGGTCGCGGCGGGCGGGACGGTCGTCGGCCATGCGGTCCAACCGTGGGTCGCCGACTCGGCGGCAACCGGGTTCGCGGTGGCGTCGAGCGCGCTCGTCGTCGCCGCGCTCGTCGCTTCGGACGGCGGCGCGTCGGCGCTCGCGGTGTTCGTCGGGGTCGCGGGCGCGCTCGTCGTCCTCGACGTGGGAACCAACGGGGTCGAACTCGGCACCCAAATCGGCCGAGTCGCCGAGACGCGAGCGGGCGAGGCGACCCACGCGGTCGGGAGCCTGCTGGTCGCCGCGGGCGGCGTGGCGCTCGCGCTCCTGACCGCGTTCGTGATGGGGTCGGCGACGATTTCGGTTCCGGCGTGGCGGGCGCGGTTGGCGGTCGTGCTGTCGCTGGTGGCGGTGCTGTGCTTCGTGGTGTTGCTCGGCCGGGAGTAGCCCGCCAGTCGTCGAAATCCGGTCTCCTCGCGCCCCGAAACCGCCGTGATGCGTCGAGAAGGACGGAATCAACCATATCAAATAAAATTAGGCGATAAAATGAATTTCAAAATTATTTACCAGATTTGAATTACGTTTTCAGATTTAATGGGTGTAAACGCAAACGTTATTGAACACAGTATTCTAAAATCGGATATGTCACTGTCCGGGACGCGGAGCGACCGCCAGCGAGTGAACAGTCGCTGGTGGTTCCACGCGAAGCGACTCGTCTGGGAGTGGGAGTTCACGCCGCTCCGTGCCACCGTCATCTACTTGATTTTCGGTTTCAGCGCGCTCGCGGTTTCCGACATCGTCATGGTCGCGCTGTTCGCGGAGCCGCTTCTCAGCACGCTCCAAGTGCTCAAAGGCTTCGCCGAGGTTCTGCTGACCGGCGGCTTCATCTACTTGTTGACCCGGCGGAGTCGGGCCACCGTGGAGGCGCGCAACGACCGACTCAAGCGACAGCGAGAGGAACTCAGCGTCCTCCACCGCGTGTTGCGACACAATCTCCGAAACCACCTCAACATCGTCGTCGGACACTGCCAGCAGCTACGCGAACGCGCCGACGGAGACGCCGAGCAACGGAGCTGTGAGGCAATCGAGCGAGCGGGCGAGGAAATCCTCGAATACACCGAATCCGCCGAGCAGATTCGGCGCGTCACCGAGAGCGAGGAGGAAGTTCGGGTGGACCTGAGCGAAACGATTCCGGAACTCCTCTCGGACGACGACCTCCCGACCGACGCGGCGGAGGTCCGAACCGAGATACCTGACCGCGCAACGGTGACGGTGAACAGTCAGTTTCCGGAGGCCATCCGCGAAATCGTGGCGAACGCGATACAGCACGGCGATTCGGAGCGCCCCGAACTCTCGATTACCGTGGACCCGGCGGCGGGGCCGCCGCTACTCACGAAAGTCGAAATCACGGACGACGGGCCGGGCGTGCCCGACCACGTCCGGGAAGTGATTCTGAACCAAGAGCAGGACCAGTTGCTACACCTCGACGGGATGGGCCTGTGGTTCGTCTACTGGACGGTCGCCGCGTCGGGCGGCGAGTTCGACATCACCCAACGCGACTCGGGCGGAACCGCCATCCAGATGTTCGTCCCGACTCGATTTCCGACCGCAGTCGAGACGCTCGGCGTCGCCGTCGCCGGAATCACGAGGTGAGCGCGAGTCGGGGTCCCGAGCGACTCACTCCCTGTCGGTTCCCAACACCATCACTTTCACTCGCGCGACCGCGTCGAAGTCCCGGAGTCGGTACACCAAGCCGCGCACGTCCGCGGCCGGACCCCGACAGAACGCGGTCTCCAGACACCACTCGCCCTGATGAACGTGACTCGTCGCGGTAATCACGTCGCCGAACTCGTGCTGGACGACGTGGAGGTCGCCGATGACCGCCTCGTGTTCGTAGTCGTAGGCCAGCACCGCGGTCACGTCGCCCGTGGCGGCTTCGAGTTCGTCGTGGGACTCGACGTACTCGCGCATGGCCTCCCGGACCGCCCGCGAGCGCGAGTCGAGACCTTCGGCCCGCCACGTCTCGTCGAACGCCGCGAGCACGTCGTCGGGGACGTTGAGACTCGTTCGCATGTGGACTCGTGGTTTGCGAGGGAGATTGGGTGTTGCGAAATCCGGCGCGACCTCGAAGTGAAAGCATTTTAACACCCGCGCGAGACGGGGGCGACATGTCCCTCCAGACGAAACGACTGGCCGCCGAAGGCGCTCCCGTCGCCGCGACACTGTTCTTCTGGCACCTGCTCGCCGTGTTCGCCGGGTTCCAGAACGTCGGAGGTCCAGTCCGAACCGCCGGAGTCGTGATGGCCGTGGCCTACGTCACGCTCCGCGGGGTGGCGCTTTCGACGAAAACACAGCCGCTTTCCACCGAGGACGCGCGCGCAGTCCTCTCCGAGAACGTCCGGGTTGCGGTTCCCGCCGGACTGTGGTTCGTCGCGGCGATGGCAGTCGGCGCGCTCGAAGTGTACGTCGCCGTGTTCACCGGCACCATCGCGGCCGCCGAGAGCGCACTCGCTGGCGCGGGTCTCGGCGTCGTCGGTCTGTACGCGGTCGCGGCCGGATACGCGGCGATTCGCGAGCGCCGACCCATCGGAGCGACCTCGACCGACGACTGAGGGTCGAGAATCGATTCGCGACCTCGACTACTCCCCGGCGGGCGCTTCGGGTCGCGCGTACTCGTCTATCCACGGCGGGGCGCTCCGGCCGCCCGACCACTCGAACAGGTGGCGTTTCTCGTTGGCATAATAAAGCCGATACGCGTCCACGTAGTCGTCGGCGTGCCACCCGCCCGTGACCTGCGGCGGGTCGCTCGGTTCGCCCGGCCAATCGAGCGCCGCGACGGCCTCCGAGTCCAGCGACTCGACCGTTTCCCAGCTTCCGTGAACCTTCTCGGGCGGGTGGTCCCACCGGCGCTTCCACTCGTCGTGGGCGAACTCGGTGTACTCCCGGAGGGCGTCCCAGTTGCCGCGGTGGGCCGCGGCCCACCGCGTGAGCGGGTGGTTCGGGTGGGTGAAGTAGAGGTCGTCGCGGGCGTCCGGGTCGTCCTCGGCGTAGCCGTTCTGCTGGGCCGCGGTGGTCAACACCATCGAACACTCGAACACCGACGAGAGGACGTGGCGGTCCACCAGCCACCGGGCGGTCAGGTCGGGGTCTCGGTCGAGCCAGAAGGCGTTGACCATGCGAGACGTAGGGGTCGTGCGGATTTAGGAGCGTTGGCGAGTCGCGTCTCCGCTGTATCGTGGCCCCGTTTCCGAACGGTCTCACCGGTCGTTTTCAGTCCACCCCCAATCGTCCGTGACTCCGAACGCCTCAGTCGAGTTCCTCGGCGAGCGCCACGGCCTCCTCGACCGTCAGCTCCTCCTCGACCGCCCCGAGGCGGTCGAGGAGCGCCGCGATTCGGTCGCCGGTCGGTTCCCGACCCGCCCGTTCGAGCAGGCGTCGGGCCGCGCCGCGGCCCGACGCGCTCCCGAACAGGAGTCGTCGCTGGCCGCCGAACCGGGCAGGGTCGAACGGTTCGAACGTGGCCGGGTCGTCCAGCATCGCGGCGGTGTGGAGTCCGGACTCGTGGGCGAACACCTCGTCGCCGAGGAGCGACTTGGCCGACTCCACGTCCTCGTCGAGCGCGTCGAGGACCGCGTGAGCGACCGGGAGGAGGTCGTTCGCGTCGAGTTCGACTTCGACATTCTCGTCGCCGACGGCGGCCGCGGCGACGGTTTCCTCCAGTGAGGCGTTTCCGGCGCGCTCGCCGATGCCAGCGACCGACACGTCGGCCTTGGCGACCCCGAGACGCGCGGCCGCCAGCGTGTTCGCGGTAGCGACTCCGAGGTCGTCGTGGAAGTGGACCCCGACCGTCGAGAGGTCGGTGTCGAGCGCTTCGAGGTGGTCGGTCACGCCCGCGGGCGTTCGGCTTCCCACGGTGTCTGCGACAGTGTAGCAGTCGGCGTCCACCGCGTCGAAAATCGCGTCGAGGTCGGCGGGGTCGGTCCGGAAGCCGTCCATCGCGCTGAAGTGGACCTCGGCCCCGGCGTCGCGCGCGAGGTCGGCCGCTTCGACCGCCGCCTCGGTGAGTTCCGCGCGACCCTTTCCGAGGACGCCGTCGAGTTGGCGGTCGCTGGTGGGCGCGAACAGGTCCACCACGTCCACGCCCGCGTCGAGCGCGGCCTCCACGTCGCCCGGGACCGCGCGGGCGATTCCCGTGATTCGGGCGTCGAGGTCCACGCGCGCACAGACACGAGCGGTCCGGTCGTCGGCGACCGGGAAGCCGACCTGCACGTACTCGACGCCGAGCGAATCGAGTTCGCGGGCGGCTTCGACTTTCTGGTCCACCGAGTAGCTGACGCCGGGGCGCTGTTCGCCCTCCCTGAGCGTGAGGTCGAGGAGCTTCACACCACGTCCTCCGCGCGGAGTCGGGAAATCTCCTCGGCGTCGTAGCCGAGCGCGCCGAGTACCGCGTCGGTGTCCTGTCCGAGTTCGGGCGGGTCGGTCGATTCGACGCGGTCGAAGCCGGTCGCCTTCGCGGGGAATCTCGGCGTTCGAATCCGGTCGCCGTCCCCCTCGGTGGCGCGGATTTCGGCGAGCGCGTCGGTCTCGCGGAGGTGGGGGTCGTCACAGACCTCCTCGGTGTCGTTGACGGGTGCGACCGGGACGCTCGCGTCTTGGAGGCGCGCGACGATTTCGTCGGCGTCGAGTTCGGCGCAGGTGGCCGACACGATTTCGTTAAGCTCCTCGCGGTTGTCGAGTCGGCTCTGGAGTTCGGCGAACCGGTCGTCCTCCGCGAGGTCGAGGTCGAGCGCGTCGCAGAACCGCCGCCACTGGCGGTCCGACGAGGGACCCACGAACACCCACCTGTCGTCGGCCGATTCGAACACGTCGTAGGGTGCCCACCCGGGGTGGCTCGCGCCCATCGGTTCGGGCACGTCGTCGTAGGCCTGCGTGTACGCCAGCCAGTAGCCCATCAGCGCGACCGTGCTCTCGAACAACGGGACCGTGATGTGCTGGCCCTCGCCGGTCGCGTCGCGCTGGCGGACCGCGCCGAGAACCGTGACCGCGGCGTAGAGCGACGCCGCCATGTCCGAGAGGCTGGTCCCGCTTCTGACCGGTGGCTGACCCGAGTGGCCGGTCACGCTCATCACGCCCGAGAGGGCTTCGGCGACCGGGTCGAGCGCCGGGAACTCCTCGTACGGCCCGGGGTTGAACCCCTTGATGGAGCAGTAGACGAGTCCGTCGTCGATTTCCCGGCAGTCGTCGTAGCCCACGCCGAGGCGGTCGGCGGTCCCGGCCGCGAAGTTCTCCACCAGCACGTCGGCCTCCCGGACGAGGTCGGCGAAGATGGCGTGGCCCTCGTCGGATTTCAGGTCGAGCGAGACGCCGAGTTTGTTCCGGTTCACGTAGTTGAACGAGCTGTTTCCGATGGGGCTCGTGTCCCGGACCGCGTCGCCGTACTCGGGGTGTTCGACCTTGATGACCTCCGCGCCGAGGTCGGCCAGAATCATCGAGCAGAACGGCCCGGCGATGATGTGGCCGAGTTCGAGGACGGTCACGTCCGAGAGCGGGCGGCCGTCGCCGCCCGGCAGGAGTTCGGGCGCGACTCGGCCGCCGTCGGTTCTGACGCGGGGGTCCTCCCTTCGGACCCGAGCGCCGGGACCGCGCCGTGCGGCGCGGTCCCGGCGCTCGTCGCAGTCGCTACGGTCGTCGTCTGGCTGGCTCTTCGTGGGGCGAGTGTCGTCGTCGTGCATCGTTTAGTGTGACTGCGGTGGGGATTTCGTGAGGTCGTCGCCGTGGCAGAGGGTCTGGCCCTCGGCGTCGAAGACGAACAGGTCCGCCGGGTCGAAGCCGACCCGGAGTTCGTCGCCGTGTTCGACGCCGCCGAACTCGGTCGAGACCACGTCTACCGCGGTGCCGTCGGGCGTGTGGCCGTGAACGACGAACTCGGTGCCGAGCTGTTCGACCACTTCCGCGACGACGGTGAGTTCGTACTCGCCGCCCTCCGAGGAGAGGTACTGCGGGCGAACGCCGACGGTAATCGACTCGCCGACTCTGTCCGCGAAGATGTCGGCGGGAGCCGACACCGCGAAGCCGTCGCCTTCGAGCGCGTAGGCGCCGTCGCGCTCGCCGACGACGGCGGGCAGGAGATTCGTCGAGGGCGTGCCGATGAACCGGGCAACGTAGTCCGACACCGGGTAGTCGAACAGTTCGCCCGGCGGGGCGAACTGTTCGAGTCGGCCCTCGTTGAGCAGGATGACCTGGTCGCTCATCGTCATCGCCTCGGTCTGGTCGTGGGTGACGTAGAGGACCGTCGCGTCGAGTTCCTGATGGAGTCGCTGGACTTCGACCCGGAGCTCGGCCTTGAGCTTCGCGTCGAGGTCGCTCATCGGCTCGTCGAGCAAGAGTACGTCGGGGTCTTGGACGAACGCCGAGCCAAGCGCGACGCGCTGTTGCTGGCCGCCCGAGAGCTCCGACGGCATCTTTTCGAGCTGTTCGGTAATCTGGAGCGTCTCGGCCGCCTCGTCTATCTTGGGGTCGCGCTCTGCCTTCGGGACGCCCTGAACCTTCAGCCCGTAGCCGATGTTCTGGCGCACCGTCATGTGCGGGTAGAGCGCGATTGACTGGAACACCATCGCGCAGTTGCGCTGTTGGGGCGCTTGGTCGGTCACGTCCTCGTCGCCGAACGCGATTTCGCCGCTCGTGGGCGTCTCCAGCCCTGCGACCATCCGGAGGGTGGTCGTCTTTCCACAGCCGGACGGTCCGACGAGCGTCGTGAACGACCCCTCGGGAATCGTGAGCGAGAGGTCGTCGACCGCGACGTGGACCGAGCCTGCCGTCCGATACTCCTTCCGAATCGAATCGAGGTGAATTGCGCGTGCCATTTATTCGAGACCTCCGACGTTGAACCCCTGAAGCAGGTAGTTCTGGAGGAACACTGCGATGAGGAACGGCGGGATGCTGATGAGCAGCGACACCGCCATCGTTTCGCCCCACCCGATGGTGACGCGGTCGAGAAAGAGGCTCGCTCCCACCGTGATGGTGTACATCTCGTCGCTGCTCATCACGACGCGAGCCATAGTGAAGTCGTTCCACGCGACCGCGAACGAGAAAATCGCGGCCGAGATGTAGCCGGGTCGCGCGACCGGCAGCACCACGTCCCAGAGGGTGCGAGTCCGACTCGCGCCCCGAATCCACGCCGACTCTTCGAGCGAGATGGGAACCGTCTGGAAGTACTGCCACATGAGCCAGATGGTGAACGGCGCTGAGATGGCGGTCAGCGCCATCGTCAGCGCGAAGTAGCTGTCGAGCAGGCCGAGCGAGTAGAAGATGACGTAGAGCGGAATCGCCAGCACGATGGGGCTGAACATGTACGCGAACAGCACCGCGCGCGCCGCGAGCGTCTTGCCGGTGAACTCGAACCGGGTGAGTCCGTATCCGGCCGCCACCGCGAGCGCGGTGGACATCGTGGTCGCGCCCGCAGTCACGATGAGGCTGTTGATGAAGTACTGGACCGTGTTGGTGTCTTCGAGCAGGACCCGGAAGTTCCGGAACGTCAGGGTGTCCACGATGAGGTGGACGGTGCCGCCGCGGAACACGTCGGCGGGCGACTGGACCGCGATGGCGACCATGATGTACACCGGAATCGTCACGAAAATCGCGACGAGCGCCGCGGTGAGAATCACCGCGATTCGCTTGAGTCGGGTCTGGAGCGACTGGGGGAGTATCGACCCCGCCGCGCCTTCGCCGAGCGCCATCAGGGGGTCACCTCCGTTTCGAGAACTGTCGGAAGTCCGGCCAGTTCGACGGGCATCAGTGAGCCACCTCCTTCTCGGGTTCGAACACCTTGAAGTAGACGACCGCCACGCCCGCGAGCAGGAAGAACATGATTCCGGCGAGCGCGGTCGCGCCGCCGAAGTTCGGCCCGTTGAACGCGAGTTCGTACACCCGAATCGGGAGCGTAGTGGTCGCGTTCAGCGGCCCGCCGCGGGTCGAGAGGTAGATGATGTCGAATTTGTTGAACATCCAGATGCCCCGAACGAGCAGGATGATGAGGATAGCTCCCCGAAGGTGGGGAATCGTGATGTCGCGGAACGCCTGCCACGTGGACGCGCCCTCGACGCGGGCGCGCTCGTAGAGGTTCGGGTCGATTGCCTGCAGTCGCGCGAGCAGGATGAAGAAGGCGAACGAACCGAACTTCCAGACGCTCGTGACCGCGACGGCGGCCATCGCCCACTGGATGGTCGAGAAAAAGGCGATGGGTTCGGCGATGACGCCCCACTCGACCAGCCACTGATTCAGCACGCCGATGTTGGGGTCGAGGATGAACTTCCAGATGAAGATGACGACGAGCGTGGGCAGGAGGTAGGGGAAAATCATCATCGTCCGCAAAACGTTCCCGCCTCGAATCTTCTGATTGACGACGAGCGCGAGACTCAGGCCGACGAGGAGGCTCAGCACGGTGGTCGAAACCGCGTAGAGCACGCTGTTCCAGAGGAACAGCAGGAACTCCTCGCCGGTCAGAATCTCGACGTAGTTCGAGAGTCCGACGAACACCGCGTCGGCGGTCGGATTCTGAAACAGGCTCATCCCGAGCGCGTACCCGATGGGGATGACCCACACGAGCGTGAAGAACGCCGCAAACGGGACGAACGTCGCGAGCAGCAAGAGCCGTCGCTCGTCCAGTTTCCCGAACGAGGACTTGACGGATTGTACCGTACTCATGGAATGTTGTAGTGGAAGTTGAGATGGGTGTTAGTCCTGCAGACTCCGGAGTTCGTCGGCGACCCAATCGACGGTTTCGTCGGGCGAGAGTCCGCCGACTATCATCTGCTCGGCGGACTGACCCATCACCTGCTGGCCGTAGGCGTCGGCCGCGACGATGTTGGGCGCGCCGTCGTCGCCGGTCGCCAGAATCGACGTGAACGAGTCCCAGTTGTCCCGGACGAGGTCCATCACTTCGGGATGCTGTTGAATCGTCTCGTTGTTCTGGACCGCGTCGCTGTCGAGTCCCTCGCGGGTCGGCGGGAACTGGAACAGCGGCGCGGACAGCACGAAGTCCATGAATTTGTCGGACTTGCTGAAGAAGTCCACGAACTGCTTCGCGCCCTCGGTGGCACTGCCGGAGTTCCACACGACGTGGCCCTCCATGTACGCCCACCACTTGTCCTGTCCCTTGCCGTCCGGGACCGGGAACGCGGTCGGCGTGAGCTTTTCGACGAGGTCCGGGCGGTTGGCCTGGATGGTGAGAATCGGCAGACCGCCCACGCTCATGGCGGCCGCGGCGTTCTCCTGCTGGAGCGCCGAGATGCCGTCGCCCCACTCCCAGCCAGCGCCGTTGGGCGCGGACTCGGCCATCGACTGTATCCACTCGTAGGTCTCGACCGCGGCCGCGCGGTTGTCGTCGTCGTCGATAGTGACTTGGATGTCGTCGGACGGTCCCGAATAAATCTGCACGTCGTTCTGCCAGTGGTACTGGGTAATCGACGTGTCGGCGTTGTTGGTCTGGCCGGTCTGGACCACGTAGCCGTCGATGTCCTCCTCCTCGGTCACGCGTTGGGCCTCGGACTGCCACGTCTCCCACGTCGTGGGGTTCTCGTCGTAGAGGTCGTTCCGATACCACCCCATCAGCGGTTCGACCATCGTCGGCGCGAAGTAGGATTCGCCGTCGACGTTGACCGGGTCCGGGAGTCCGGTACCCTGGACCGCGTCGCTGACCGGCGCGGCGTCGCCGTCGCGCTGGTATCGGTAGGCGTCCGAGGAGGTGTCGAAGATGATGTCCGGCGGATTCCCGGCGGCGCGCATCTTCTCCAACTGCTCGTCGGTCGAGGTGCCTTTCGAGGTGTAGGTGACTTCGACCGTGTAGTCGTATTCGTCCTCGAACTCCGCGATTATCTGGTCGATGATTTCCTTCGAGTCGCCACGGTCCGAGAGGTACGTGATGGTGTCGGAGGTGTCACCGCCGCTCGAATCGTCGGAGGTGTCCGAATCGTCGGAGCCGTCCGATTGCGTGGTGTCCTGTGAACCCTCGCCCGAATCGCCCATACATCCCGCAGCGGCCACCGTCGTCGCGACTGCGGCCGAACGGAGAAATCGTCGTCTCGTCGATGAGTCGTCCCTCATGGGGTTGAATAACCATACCAAACGATGATGGCCTTCTCCCCTTCACACGTTGGTTCTTTAAATACTCCGTCTCAATCGTCGGCGTGCGCCCCGGACCCGAGCATGAACTGTCGGTCCTCCGGAGACGAGACGCCGCTTCGGTTGTTCTGATTGAGCGCGGTTTCGAGCAGGGTTCGCTCGGCCTTTCGGAGGTGTTCGAGGAAGGTGGTGTGGCTGATATCGAGGTCGGCCGCGAGCGTCTCGGCGTCGGCCTCGCGCGGCCACTCGTAGTAGCCGCCCTGAAGCGCGGTCTCCACGACTTCGGCCTGCCGGTCGGAGAGCAGGGTTTCCGAGGCGCGATACGGGGTGAGTTGGGCGAGATGGACCGACCCGATTTCCCGGAGTTCGGCCACGATGTTCCGGAGGTCGCTCCGTCGAAACACCACGATGTCGAACACGCGCTGGGTGCCGTTGACCTGGTCCCACCACTCCATCATTCCGTGATTGCTCCGGATTACCGGGAGCGCGCCGCACGCCCGCTTGGTGATTTTGAGGTGGGTCTCGTCCACTCGCTCGACGCTCGACACCTGCGCTGCGGTCTCGAACGAATCGACGAACTCCTCGACCTTGTCCTCGGCGTCGATGACGAACGTGATGTGTTCGTCCTCGATGACCTCCTCGTGGCTCACCGCGAACGTCGTGTTCCACCGGTTCGTGACCTCGCTCAAGACGCAGTCGGTCTGGAGATCTAGGTAGAGTTTGGCCCGGAACATCTGACAACAGTTATCATACGGAGCGCAATAACTGTTGGTATTCGATTTTTCAGCCCACACATCCATAGGATTACAAAAGAAAACCGTGTTGGAGTGTGATTTGGCAGTCGTATGTAAATTCGGCATTTCGGTGAGGGGTTGAACGAGCTACTTCGACACGAATCGGACGGTTCCACACCGATTCGGCGCGGACGCCGCCCGGCGTGTTCGAGACGGCTTGGAAAGTGAGATACTAGACAAATTCCCAATACGACCAGAAGTATAACAATAAGTTGTTACTTATCCTACCGAGACAGGGAAAACAGGACGCGGGCGAATCGTCACGGCCAGGGCATAAGCATCATTTGAATGCTAAGTTCACCGGAATTATCACACGTATCCTCCGAAGGACAAGTATTATAAATGAACTCCGTGAAAGGGAGTACCAAGAGAGCTAATGGCGACGGACAGCAGCGACGGACGCGGGCAGAGCGAGACCACATCCGACGACGAACTCACCGAGTTTCGAAGCCACTTGAATCGACTGAAGCAGACGGGCTGTACGATTCTCGTGGTCGGAGACGCACCCCGCCGTCTGTTCACGCGGACCAGCGCGCAGTTGCTGGGCGACGACGACACCGTCCGCTATCGGCTCGTCGCCGCAACCGACGCGACTATCGAGAGCATCGTCGAGCGCCTTCCCGCGGCCGAGCAACTGCCGTGTCCGCTCGCCGACACCGTCCACATCCTGAATCACGCCGGAGCGCCGCGCTCGATGACGGCGGCGAGCAACCCCGACGCGCCGCCGAGTTTCGCCGACGTTCGAGAGACGCGCATCGCCGACCCGGAGTTGGCGGGGCTTCAGTCGGCGCTAATCGATGGCATCGAGGAGTTCGCTCGGGGCACCGACCTCCGACCCGCCGACCTCCGCGTCGGCGTCGATTCGCTCAAGCCGCTCGTGGACCACTACGGCGAGGACGTCGTCCGGCGATGTCTCAGAATCGTGGGCGGACACGTCCGCGACCACGACGCGATGGCCCACTACGTCCTCCCCGGAGCCTACGAGAGCGACCGCGTGCAGGCGCTCGTGGACGAGGTGGACCTCGTCATCGAGGTCCGGGGCGTGAACCCCAACGAGTACGACCACGGCGCACAGCAGCGGTGGCGGGTCCCGAGTCGCGACCTCACGATGGACTGGACACCGCTGTAGGCGGGTCGGAATCACCCCGCCGACGTCCGCAAATATTTGCGAGCGGACTGAAACACTGGAAGACGATTCGACTCGGCTCTCACTATGTACCCCGAATTTACGCGGCTATCCGACGCCGCCGGACTCGAAGTCGTAGACCCCATCGAGACCCGGCGAATGACGTTCGCCACCGGCAGGTCGGTCGAGCCGACGCCCGCCGACCCCGGCCGGTTCACCTTCCCGGTCGATTCGGCGTGTCGGATTCGGACCGACCGGCTTTCGCTCCGGTACGCGATTCCGGTGGACGTTCGCGCGCCGGACGGGACTCACCGGGAGTCCATCGACCCGCCCGCCGCGAGCGAGTTTCCCGCGGGCGAGCACCTGCTGGAACTTCACGGGCCGATAAAGGTGTACGTCCGGGTCGCGGGCGCGGTCGGCGTCGGGACCGACGCCGACTCGCTTCACTTCGAGTTCGGCGAGCGCACCGCGGTCGAAATCGGCGCGCGGTCGTACCACAGTTCGCCCGCCGCGACGGTCACGGTGCCCGACGACCCCGAGGCGATGATGGAGGCGATTTCGGCGTTTTCGTCCTCGCTCAAGACGACGTCGCCCGAGCGCGCGTGGCCGACCCTGCGGGGCCATCCGCCCCGCGTCGAGCGCGGCGACGAACTCATCGTTCCGAAGGGTCTCGAATCGCCCGAGACGGGCGTCGAAATCCGACTCCCGCCGGAGTACGGCCACGTCTACACGGTCGCGCCGTTGGCGTACTACCTCGGTGCGGAGGTGGTGGCGGGCGAGACGGCTCGACTGACCACCGAATCGGGGGCCTCCCACCACCTCGGCGACGACCTCTCGGCAATGGCCGACGAGACCGAACGTCTCCTCAAGCGGACGGTCCTCCTCGACTGCGTGACCCGAACCGAGGGCTACTACCCCGACGACCTCCACGAGCGCGAGGTCCTCGAATCGCGGGTGGACCTCGACTTCGCCGCGCTCTACGACGCGCCGTTCGGCGAGCGACTCGCGGCCTACCTCGCGGTGCCCGACGACGCGCTCGACGACGTGCTCCCGACGTGGCACCGGGTCACCCACGTCGAGACCGACCCCGGACCCGAGCCGGTCGAACTCCTGCCGTACGTCGTCAACGACCTCTCGGTCGTCCGGGTGAACGCGGTCGGCGACGACGCGTGGACCCCGAGCGAGACCCAGCGCCGGACCGGCGAAGCGACCGGCGACTTCGTACGGTCGGTGGGAGTCCGAAGCCCGGAGCTGTCCCAGAGCGGGACCGAAGACGGCGGGAACTCGGCGCGCGGCGTGCCCGGCGACGGCGGCTACACCCCGCTTCCGGAGACCGACGCGCTCGAACAGGCGTGGATTGGCGACCGGACACCGATTCAGGGCACCAAGCTCCTTCCCGCGGCGTTCGCGAACGAGACGCCCGCGCCGACCGACGGCGTGGTCGAGATTACGGTGGTCTGCAACGACGAGGAGATGCGCGAGGAGTGGGAGACGGTGTCGGAAATCTACGCCGACCGCGACGACGTGCAGGTCAGCGCGACCTGCGAGTTCGGAGTCACAACTGACGACCTCCGGGACCTGCTCGCCCGCGAGAGCGACATGTTCCACTTCATCGGCCACATCGACGGCCGGGGGTTCCAGTGCCCGGACGGCGTCCTCGACGCCGAGGAAATCGACGAGACGGGCGCGACGGCCGTCCTCCTCAACGGCTGTCGGTCGCACGACCAGGGAATCGCGCTCGTGGAGGCCGGAGCGAACGCGGCGGTCGTGAGCCTCGCGGACCTGTGGAACTCGGGCGCAATCGAAGTCGGCGAGACGCTGGCGAGACTGTTCTATCACGGCTTCAGCATCGGTCACGCGATGGAAATCGTCCGGGAGTACACGTCGCTCGGGAATCAGTACGTGGTGATGGGGGACCCAGGAATGGAACTCGCGCAGTGTAATAACGGGATTCCATTTATTTATCATCTAACAGAGGTTTCAAACAGGGCAGGTGAATGGGAAGCAGAATTCTATACCTACCCCCTACGGACTCACAGCATTGGTACAATAGTTATTTCATACGCAGAATATATAGATAAATACTATATCGCAAGTGGTAAATGCAATAAAAGGACAATAAATAAAGAAGAGTTGGAAAAAACAATTCCAAAATGGTCAGCACCGCTAGTATTAGACGGTGAATTAACGTGGGGAGAGCTTTTATTGGATGAAGATTAGGGACCGCTTTTCATACCACCATCAGCGAGCACGGGCATAGACACTGTCAGAAGTAGTATCAGTAACCAAAGCGCGCTCAGTAGTTTTGGGTGTTCGACAATCCAGTTCGTACAGTCTGACTTTTTCGACATCACAGATAATACTCACGGATGTGTAACTATCTAATTTTCTAAATATTGTCAATAAGAAAAATTAAGTATAAAGTCCAAAAACACTACTTCTTTAAGATGTTCACCCGTGTGTCACTTAAACTCTCGCACAGCGTCGGGGTGGGGCCCCCCCGGCCGAAACCCCCCCCCGCCCCCCCCACAACCAAAAGAGGGCC
>NZ_ML974138.1:93264-100684 GCF_004143485.2 Halorussus amylolyticus
CACTTGTCCCCCGTGTGTCACTAAAAACCCCCCCCCCGGGGGGCGGGCCCCCCCCCCCCCCCCCCCCCCACCGCTCGCCACCCTAACACCCAAGTTCGGCAACAGCAGTTATGCCGGAGAACGTCGTGGCTGGCGTAACATGGCGACGTACCACTTCGAAGACGGCGTGGCGCTCGTGACCGTCGCGAATCGAAGACGAGTCCGGCCGAACTCCGACCCGTGAACTGGACCGGAATCCTCGACCGCGACCGAAACCGCGCCGCGTGGTGGCTCTACCTCGGACTGCTGGGGTTGGGAGTCGCGTTTCTCGCCTACTCGTTCGTCGGGACGTTCGCGTTCGGCCTGTTCGTCTACTACGCCGCGCGGCCGGTCTTCGGTCGGATTCGGTCGCGAATCGGCCGGGACGGACTCGCCGCGGCGGCCACCCTGCTCGGGTTCGTCGTGCCGATTCTGCTCGTCGTGACGTACGTCGTCGTCGCGGGTATGGCCGACCTCGTCTCGCTCGCGGGCGAGGAGAATTTCGCGGAGGTGGTCGCGTCCGCGCTGAACGTCGAGCAACTCACGCGCGGCCAGCAGGACCTCGTCTCGCTGGTGACCGACCCGCCGGAGTCGGTGCGGTCGCTCCCGTTCGGGCAGGCCGGGTCGGTACTCGGGGGCGGACTCGCAGTGCTCGCGGCGGCGGTCGGCGGACTCGTCCACGTTTCGCTGGCGTTCGCGTTCGCGTTCTACCTCCTCCGTGACGGCGACCGAATCGCGGCGTGGTTTCGGGGAAGCGTCGCCGACCGCGAGACGGCGGCCCACGCCTACGCGACCGCGGTGGACGACGACCTCGAAACGGTGTTCTTCGGCAACGTCCTGTTCATCGCCGCGGTCGCGATTCTCGCGACCGCGGTGTACTACGGCTTCAATCTCGTCGCGCCCGCCGCGCTCTCGATTCCGTTCGCGATTCTGTTGGCGCTCCTGACCGGCGTGACCAGCCTCATCCCGCTCGTGGTCGGAAAACTGGTGTACGTTCCGGTGGTCGCGTACGTCGCTGCGACGGCGGTCGGGTCGGGCGGTGCGTTACTCGTTTACCCTGCGGGCCTGCTCGTGGCGTCGTTCCTGTTTCTCGACATCCTCCCCCAGACGTTCCTCCAGCCGTACATCACCGGGCGCGAGATTCACACCGGGGTGCTGATGTTCGCGTACCTGCTCGGGCCGATTCTGTTCGGGTGGTACGGCTTCTTCCTCCTGCCGATTTTCGTGGTGCTGGTGCTCCAAGCGGTGCGAATCGTGCTGACCGAACTCCTCCACGGCGACCGTCTCACGCCCGACGTGGACGCCGCGGGGTCGATGGGGTCGGCCCCGAGCGAGTCGTCGGCGGCCGACGGCGGCGAAACCGACGAACCGACCGGCGACGAGCAGACGGGCGATGAGCGGAGCGACGGCGAAGGCGACGAAAGAGAGGCGTGAACGGCCGAAGGACCCGAAATCGACCAAAGAACTTTGCCGCGAGTCGCCTAACCACGGACGATGATACTCGGAGCGCTGTTGGCCGCCGGGACCGGACGCCGGTTCGCCGGGGGGAACAAACTGCTGGCGACCATCGACGGCGACCCCGTGGTGGCCCGCGCGGCGCGCACGCTGACCGAGGCGAACCTCGACTCTGTGGTCGCGGTCACCGGTCGCGACCGAGACCGGGTCTCGGACGCGCTCCCAAAGGGCGTCGAAATCCTCCACAATCCCGACTACGAGCGCGGCCAGAGCGCGTCGGTTCGCCGGGTGGTCGCTCACGCCCGCGAGACAGGGGCCGACGCCGTGGTGTTCGCGCTCGGGGACATGCCCCGCGTGCGAGTCGAGACGGTCGAAAAACTGGTGGCGGCGTTTCGCGACGGCGCGAACGAGTCCGAAATCGTCGCGCCGCGGCACGACGGGCGGCGCGGGAATCCGGTGGTGTTCGGCGCGCGCCACTTCGACGCGCTCGCCCGCGTCGAGGGCGACACGGGCGGTCGGGCGCTCCTCGAATCCGAGGCGGTGGAGTGGGTGGACGTGGACGACCCCGGAATCCACCGCGACGTGGACACGCGCGCGGACCTCCGGGAGATTCAGGACGAGTCGAACTCGGAATCAGAACCGGGGTCCGGACGCGGGTGAATCGGCCCCTCGTGACTCGACAGCCGACCGCCCTCCCGACCGTTGGCGACCGCGAGCGCCTCGGTGACTACGCTGAGCGCGACCTGCGTCGGTTCGCCACCGCCGAGGTCCAGCCCCACCGGTGTCGAGATTCGGTCGCGGTCGGACGCCGAGAGTTCGACGCCCGCCTCGGCCATCGCGTCGCGCATCTCCTCGAATCGCTTGCGCGGTCCCATGAGTCCGACGTAGGAAATCTCGGTGTCGAGCAGGGCCGCGAGCGCGAGTCGGTCGTCCACGAAGTTGTGCGACATCACGACAGCGTAGGTGTCGGCGGGCCTGTCCACGAGGTCGGTGACCTCGGGCGGGCGGGTCGCTTCGACGCGATGGGCCGCCGGGAATCGCTCGGGGTCGGCGCGCGCGCCGCGCGCGCTGGCGACCGTGACCCGAAATCCGGCGTCTCTAGCGAGGCGCGAGACCGGCCGCACGTCGTTGTCGCTTCCGAACACGAGGAACTCGGGGACGGGCGCGTAGCCGTCCACGAACGCCTCGACGGTCCCCGCCTCGGTTTCGACCGCGACGGTGTCCGAGCGCCCAGTCGCCGCGAACTCGCGGGCCGTCTCGCGGACGCCCGCCAGAACGTCGTCGGGAATCGCGGGCCGGGCGTCGGTCGTCTCGACGTCGCCCGTCGAGTCCACGAGGACGCGCGCGCCGACGGTCGTTCCGTCGAGAGCCGAGGCGTCCCCTCCGACGACGGTCAGCAGGGCGGCGCGCTCGCCCGTGTCGGCGCGGGCGAGCGCGAGCGAGAAACTCCCGTCGGCGGGTTCGACCAGCACGTCGATGACGCCGTTGCATCCGAGACCGAAGCTCCACGTGTCGTCCTCGTCGGTGAGGTCGAACGTCTGGCGGAGCGGGCCGTCGGCAACGGCCCGCTCGGCGAGTTCGGCGACCGGACCTTCGAGACACCCGGCGGTGATGGCTCCGGTGGCGTCGTCGCCGAGGACCATCTTCGCGCCGGGACGACGATAGGCCGCGCCCTCGACGCCCGTGACGGTGGCGACCGCGGTTTCCGTGCCGATGCGGTCGCGCAGAGTCTCGCGAACCGCGAGGGTGCTGGCGGCCCACGGGTCCGGGGTCGCGTTCATGGAAACTGATAGCTAATCGCGGTATTTAGTGTTGGCGTCGAACGGGAGAGACGAGCAGAAGAGAGCCGAACGGGATTAGAGGGCAACCATTAATATCCTCACACGGGATACACTAACGTAATGAGTACCCAGTCTCCCGTCAAGATTACCCGAGACGACGGGCAGTACACGGCCATCGACACCGAAACGGGTGCCACGGGACGCGGGAAAAGCAGGGCGATGGCGCTCGTCGCGCTCGGTGCCGCGCTCGGCGGCGCAGTCGGATTCGACAGCGGAGAGTCCGAGAGGACTCTCGACCCAACAGAGTTCCTGAACGACGGTTGAGTACCGACCCTCACTCCTCGCCGAACACGCCTGCCTCCACGAGCGACTCGATTTCGGCCTCCGAATACCCCAACTCCGCGAAGATTTCGCGATTGTCCGCACCCAACTTCGGCGGCGCGGACTCGAATCCGCTCTCGGAGTGGGCGTAGTTCAGGGGGTGTTCGATGACCGGCACCTCGCGGTCGCCGTCCTCGATTTCGGTGACGACGCCGCGGGCCTCGGTCTGCTCGTTGTAGAGGGCGTCTTCGACCTCCTGAACCGGCCCGGCCGGAACCCCGGCCTCGACCAGAATCTCCATCCACTCGTCGGTGGTGCGCTCGGTGAGTTCGGCTTCGATTTCGGCTTCGAGCGCGGCCATGTTTTCGACGCGCTCGGCGTTGGTCTCGAATCGGTCGTCGTCGGGAAGGTCCGGGCGGCCGATGGCATCACAGAGCGCGCGCCAGAGCTTCTGGTTCAGACACGCGATGTTGATGTGGCCGTCGGCGGTCTCGTATGTCTGGTACGGCGCGAGGACGGGGTCCTTGTTGCCCATTCGGGACGGCGTCTCGCCTGCGAACACGCGCCCGGCCTGCTTGGTCAGCCACGGGAGCGCGGCGTCGAGCATCCCGAGGTCGATGTACTCGCCCTCGCCGGTTCGCTCGCGCCTGTAGAGCGCGCTCGAGATGCCGAATCCGGCCCACATCCCCGTGATGAGGTCGGTCTGAGGTAGGCCGACTTTGGTCGGCATTCCGTCCGCTTCGCCCGTGACGCTCATGATGCCGCTCATTCCCTGCACGAGCAGGTCGTAGCCCGGTCGCTCGCGCCACGGCCCGGTCTGGCCGAACGCCGAGATGGCGCAGTAGACTATGTCGTCGTTGACCTCGCGAATCGAATCGTAGTCCACGTGGAGTCGCTCGGCGGTTCCGGGCCGGTAGTTCTGGACGAACACGTCGGCCGACTCCGCGAGGTCGTAGAGCGCCGCGAGTCCCTCCTCGGTTTTGAGGTTCAGTTCGACGCTCCGCTTGCCGTAGTTGATGGTCCAGAAGTACGGCGATTCGCCGTCCACGAACGGCGGGCCAGCGTGGCGATTGTCGTCGCCAGCGTCGGGGCGTTCTACCTTCACTACCTCCGCGCCCTGATTCGCGAGCATCAGGGTAGCGAACCCACCGGTCACGAACGTCGAGAGGTCGAGGACGCGAACGCCGTCGAAAATCTTGTCGGACATGGGTGTGACCACTTCCCGGAGGTCACAAAAATCTTCGCTCCGCGGCGGACGACGTTCGAGAGTCGTGCAGTGAGCGGGATTTTAACGCCCGAACGCGTAGTGACCGCACACCACCGATGACCGTCCCGTTTTTCGGCCGACGCGTCTCCCGGTCTCGGACGCTCGCGCGAGTGCTCCAGCTAATCGTTCTCGGGGTGCTGGCGGTCGGTCTCCTCACGCGAAACGCCGCGGTCGTCGTGAACGCCGCGCTCGGATTCTTGGTCACGCTTCTCCCCGGCGTTCTCGAACGCGACTTCCGGCTTCCGCTCGACCCGCGACTCGGCGCGCTCATCGCGCTCTCCATCTGTCTCCACACCGTGGGGATGCTCGGCATCTACGAGACGACGTGGTGGTGGGACCACGCGACCCACGGTCTCTCGGCGTCGGTCGTGGCGGTCATCGGCTACACGGTCACGCTCGCGTTCGACGAGCACTCAGAGGACGTTCGCTTTCCGCCCCGATTTCTCGCGGTGTTCGTCTTCCTGTTCGTGGTCGCGCTCGGCGTGATTTGGGAGGTGCTGGAGTTCGCGGCGAACGGCGCGGCGTTCGCGCTCGGGGTCAGACCGGTGTTAATCCAGTACAGCCTCGAAGACACGATGCTCGACCTCGTGTTCGACATGGTAGGCGCGCTCGTGGTCTCGGCGTTCGCCACGCGACACATCCGTGAAAGCGTCGGCGCGTACGCCGAGTGGTTCGACCGACGGGTCGGAACCGACGAGACCGACAAGGAGACTGACCGCGAGTAGCCAGTCGCCCTACGAGCGGCCGCCGTGGCGGCCGCTCGAACTCGATTCCGACGGAGGAAAGAGCCTCGAACCCGAACTCCGAAGCGTGCCTACTCGCGACCTCTCCCATCCCCTCGACGGGGAGACGACCGTCTATCCGGGCGACCCTGAAGTCGAAATCAGTCCGGCGGCGACCCACGAAGACGACGGCTACCGCGTAACCGCGGTGGGTATCGGAAGCCACGCCGGGACCCATCTCGACGCGCCGAGCCACACCGAACCCGGCGGGCGAAATCTGGACGAGTTCGAAGTCGGACGGTTCGCGTTCGACGCCCGACTCGTGGACTGCTCGGGGAAGGAGGCCCGCGAGCCGATTCGAGTCGGCGATTTGCCGGACGAATCCGAGGCCGATTTCGGGATGCTCGTGATTCGCACGGGATGGGCAGACCACTGGACCGAGGACCGGTACTTCGACCACCCGTATCTGAGCGCGGCGGCCGCGAAAGCGTGCGCCGAGCGAGGCTGGTCGGTGGGCGTGGATGCGCTGAGCGTGGACCCCTCCCCGAGCCGGCGCGGGCGAGAAGCGGACGGAGAGCCGTCGGGCGTGCCCGCGCACCACGCCCTGCTCGGGAGCGAGCGGCTTATCCTCGAAAATCTCACCGGACTGGCCGACCTCCCCGAGCGATTCGAACTCCGGGCGTACCCCCTGGCGCTGGCCGACGCCGACGGCGCGCCCGCGAGGGCGGTTGCCGTCTGGTAGTCGCAGTCAGTGAATCGAAGCGAAATCAGTGAGTCGAAGGCAGAACGTCCTTGACCGGGTAGAGGTCGTCGTGAATCCCCTCGCCGTCGCAGTCGTCGTTCGGGCATCGATAGTACCAGCCGTCTCGTGTGGCTTCGGACTCCTGAAACCGCTCGCCGCACCGGCCGCAGAACAGCCGCGAATCGAGGTCGTCGGCGTCCCGCGAGAGGTCTACGTCGGTCTCAGTCCGTCTGCTCTCGAGCAGTTGTTCCATACGCGTGAGTTCCACCCCATAATATAAAAGCCCTACCGATTTTCGGCGTTCCGCCGGTCGAGACGCCGAAATTAGCCGAGGTCAGGGCGGACGAAAACGGCGGCGAAGCGAAATCGGCTTGCGGATGCGCGCGCAAGCGACGGTCGATGACGCGGTTTCGGAACACCGGACAGCCGGATTGGGACTGGTGGGGACGACTGTGGCCGACTCCCGGCGCGACACTCCGGCGTCTCGGGGTCGAATCGGAAACGTCGGTCGCGGAAATCGGCTCCGGAAACGGCTACTTCGCGCTCCCCGCCGCGCGAATCGCCGCGCCAGCGCCGGTCTACGCCCTCGACATCGACGGGGACCTCCTCGACGAACTCGGCGCGCTCGCAGACCGCCACGAAATCGAGAACGTCATTCCAATTCGGGGTGACGCGCGCGAACTCGGCGACCACCTCTCCGAAACCGTGGACTTCGCACTGCTGGCGAACGCGTTTCACGGAATCGAGGAGCCGGAAACCGTCGTGACGCAGGCGTTCGACGCGCTCGAACCCGGCGGGCGATTCGCGGTCGTGAACTGGCGCGACGTTCCCCGAGCGGCGACCACGGTGACGGGAGAACCCCGAGGACCGCCGACCGACCTTCGAATGGGTCCCGACGAGACGGAAACCGCCGTCCTCGAAGCCAGCGACTTTTCGGTCGAACGGCGCATCGACCTGCCGCCGTACCACTACGCGGTCGTGTTCGAGCGGTAATTCCACGGCAGACGGCCCGGACGCCGTGAGCACGGCACGCACCGATTTCCCGGCGCGGGGGGGGGCCCGGCCGCGGGGCGGAAGGGGCCCGCGGGGGACCACCGCGCGCCGGGCCCCGCGG
>NZ_ML974138.1:100694-115478 GCF_004143485.2 Halorussus amylolyticus
CGTGCGCCCGCCCCGCACCGAGTCCCAGGCGCGCGCCCCCGCCTGCGCGCAGGCGTCAGCGCGCGCGGAGGTACCACGCGATACCGAGCGCGGCGAGGACGACCGCGCCGCCTAAAAAGAAGACGAGTCCAGGCGGGAGTCCGGCCATCGCGTCCGCACTCCCGCCAGCGTCCGCGACCGTGGTCGCGGCCTGCGTCGTCTCCTCGGCAATCGTGGTGGCGGCGTCGGCCTCCTCGGTCGCGATTTCGGTCGCCTCCTCGACCGTCTCGGCCTCCGTGGCGGTCCCGTCGTCCGCCGCGGTGGTGGCGCTATCGTCGCCGTCCGCCGTAGTAGTGGCGCTGTCGTCGCCGTCCGCCGCGGTGGTCGCTCCGGTGTCGTCCCCACCGGAGAGATTCGCGTTCTCGGTGGTCGTCTCGTCCAGCGACTCGCCCTGAAAGTCCCCGCCGTCGGACCCACCACCGGCCTCGCCAGCGAACGTGCCGCCGCCGAAGAGGCGCTGGACGAGGACGCTCGACAGACCGAGGATGCCGAGCGCGCCGAGGAGTCGCGAGAGCGCGGCCTCGACGCCCGGCGTGTCGTCGTCGCTCCCGGCGAACACGACGAGGGGTTTCGCGGCGGGCGCGTACACTTTCATCTCGCGGCCCTTCTCGGAGTAGACGGTGTCAGCGACTTCGACCAGTTCGGCGTCGGTCAGCTTTTCGAGGTGGTACCGGACGTTCTGAATCGACGTGTCGGCGGTCTCGGCGAGCGCCGAGGGACTCGCGGGGTCGTCGTAGAGCGCGGTCAGAATCTCGCGGGCCGTCTCCGACTGGAGCGCGGCGAGCAGGTCGGCGGCGTCCTCGCTGTCCACGCCGATGACGCGAGGGTCGCCGCCGTCCCCGGCGGAGGGGTCCGGAGAGGAGGGGAGCAGGCCAGCCATACCGCGGTGTTTTCCCGTTCGAGTTATAGTTTTGTCCCTGCGGAGTCGGGGTCCGAGCGAAGGTCGACCCGCGACCGAGACGGGGAGAGTGCCCGGCGGGTCGAACTGTAGCCAGATTGTTAGGCCAGCCTAAAACCGAAATCCCTTTTACTATTTAGGTGAGCCTAAAAGTATGCGAGATACCGACGATTCGAGCGACCTGTCGCGCCGCGGCGTCCTGCTCGCGGGTGCGAGCGTCACCGCGACGGCGCTCGCTGGCTGTACCGGCGGCGAGTCCGACGACCAGACGACCGAAGCGGGCGGTTCGGACCCGACGACCGAGGCGACGACCGCGACCGAGAGCGAGGAGACGACGGAAGCCGAGACCGAGGAGGACGAGACCGAGGGGCAGTCGTCGTACACCGTCTCGATGGCCCCGGTCGGCGACGTGACCTTCGACGCCGTGCCCGAGACGTGGGAGGCGTACTTCCCCGGCTACGCCGACATGGGCGTGGCGCTCGGGCAGGCCGACGGCCTCTCGGCGGTCGGTCAGAAGGCGCGGTACTACACGTCCTACTACGACGAACTCGACGGCGTCTCGGTGGACAAAGACGCCCTCGTGGACCTCGTCGGCGACAGCGGCATCGACAAGGAAATCTACTACGAGGTGGACAACGACGTTCACCTCACCGACCCCGAATGGCTGGTGAGCAACGACGCGTTCGGTCTCGACGCCGACGACATCGAGGAAGTCGAGAACGCGGTCGGGCCGTTCGTCGGCAACTCCATCTTCCGGCGGACCGACGAGTGGCACGACTACCGATTCTACACGATGTACGAGGCGTTCGAGAAGGTCGCGCAGGTGTTCCGAAAGGAGGACCAGTACGACGCGTTCGCGTCGTTCCACGACGACTTCGTGGCCGAGATACAGGCCGACCTCCCGAGCGCCGACGCCCGCCCGAACGGACTGCTGTGTTTCGCGGCGTCGGACGAACCCGAGGAGTTCTCGCCGTATCGGCTCACCGACAAGGGGGCCAACAAGAAGCACTTCCGCGACCTCGGCATCTCGGACGCGCTCTCGGGAACAGGCGTCGAGGGGCTGAGCGAGTCGAATCGCGGGCAGATAGACTACGAGACGATGCTCGAAGTAGACCCCGACACGCTGTTCGTCCGGGGTCACGAGACCAAGACCCGCGCGGAGTTCGAGGACACCGTGCTGGCGTTCATGCAGGGCCACAATGTCGCCAGTCAGCTAACTGCGGTCGAGAACGAAGACGTGTACCGCGGCGGTCCCATCTATCAGGGTCCCATTCAGAATCTCTTCCTCACTGAGCGGTTCGCGACACTGCTCTACCCCGACGCCTACTCGGGCGAACTGTTCGACCGCGACGAACTCGCGGCCATCGTCACCGGCGATTTCTGAGCGGTTTTCGACAAATTCGGGCGTTTCGGGGCGTGAAACGATGTTTTTAGGGGCAAGATATATCAGCCGAGGGAGAGAACCGCGGCCCATGTACGAGCGAATCCTCGTCCCGACCGACGGCAGCGAACACATCGAGAAGGTCATGCCCCACGCGCTCGAAGTCGCGGAGCGAGACGACGCGACCATCCACGGTCTGTACGTCTTGGACAAGGGAAGACTCCCCGAACTCGGAGAGGAGATGCGCGACGAGGTCATCAAGAGCTTCGAGCAGACCGGGACGAACGCGCTCGACGACTTTCGCGACCTGGCCGATGCGGCGGGTCGAGACGTGGTGACGGCGACCGCGGAGGGGAAGGCCTCGGAGAAAATCGTAGAGTACGCCGACGAGAACGACATCGACCTGATAGTGATGGGCACCCACGGCAGGACCGGCATCCGACACGCGCTGCTCGGAAGCGTGGCCGAGAAGGTCGTGCGACACTCGTCGGTTCCGGTGCTGATGGTGAACGTCGACCGCGAGGAGTGACCGCGTCAGCGACGGTCGGACACGCTCACGCGCCGAGCGCCGACGAGACCAGCGTGTAGCCGCCGAGCGCGACCGCGAACGCCGAGACCAGCGCACCGACCCACGCGACCGCGGTGAACCCGATTTTGCGCGCAGAGATGCCGTCCGTGCCAGCGACCAGACCGCTCCCGATGACGCTCGAAATGATGATGTTGTTGAGCGAGATGGGAAAGCCGAGCAGAATTCCGGTCTGAGTGATGACGAACGCCGAGACGAGCGCCGCGATGGAGCGCCGAGAGCCGAGGTCGGCGTACTCGCGGGCGACCGCGTGGAGGATTCTGGGCGCGCCGGTGAGCGCGCCGGCCAACAATCCGACCGCGCCAGCCAGTAGGACGACGGTCGGCGAGACCGGGAGCGCACCCCCGGTGAGCGGTTCGACCGGACCCGTCGCGAGACCGATTTGACTCCCGCCGCTCGAAAACGACACGAGCGCGCCGAGACCGAGGAGGAACCGACGTACCGCTCGGTCCACCGATTCGCGAGCCATCGCGTACACGCCGCCGAACAGCGCACCACCGAGAGCGAGCGAGACCACGAGCGTGAGGAGGTCGGGTGGACCACCTCCGGCAAGCGGTGGACCGAGCGGTATACTCGCCGCGGCCGCGTTCGCAAGCGTCGGTCGCTCGCCCGACGGCACGGGGACGACGGTGAGCGAGACGTTCGCGAGGAGAACGCCGACGAGTCCGGCGAGGCCCGAGACGGCCCACTCGGTCGGAACCGCGTCGTGGCGCAGTATCCACGCCGTGGTGAACGAGATGGCGACCCCGAGCGGCGGGACGAGCAGCCAGAACGTCGCGAGCTGGCGGTACGTTCCCATCGCGGGGTCGCCTCCGAGACCGAGACCGACGCCGACGACCGCGCCCGTAGTCGCGAACGCCGCCGGGATGGGGTAGCCCGTCACGACCCCGATGGCGATGAATATCGCCGCGGTGAGGAGACCGACCGCCGACGCGAGCGGCGTGAGTTCGACGCCGCGAACGAGGTCCTCGCCGACCGTCGCGGAGACGCTCCCGCCCTGCGCGACGGCTCCGAGCGATGCGAAGACGCCGACCAGAACCGCGGCGCGCATCACCGGGACCGCGTTCACGGCCACCGCGGGCGCGAGCGGCGGCGACGTGCTGCTCGCGCCGAGCGCCCACGCGAGCGCGAGTCCCGCGACCACGGCGAGCACGACCACCACGAGGCCCGACATATCTATCGGTTGATTCACCAGTGGGAAAGGACGTTCGGTGTGACACGGCAGAGTATGGACTGCAGAGCTACGCCGTTCGCTCCGTCAGCCACTCGTAGACGCCATCGCCGATTTCGGCGATAGCGTCGGAGCCGTCCGCCCCGGCTTCGAGTTCGTCGGCGAAGACCGCGAAGACCAGCGGCGTTTCAGAATCGGAAATCGAGACGTACCCCGCGTCGAGCGCCGCGCTCGGGACCGACCCGGTCTTGTGAGCGACGGTCGTCTCGAACGGGAGGTAGCGCGGGAACGACCCGGTGTACTTCTGCTCGGCGAGCGGGACCGTCATTCGGTCGTAGGCGTCCGACGAGAGGGTCGCCTCGTGGACGAGGTCGGCGAAAAAGCGAGCGCAGTCGGCGGGAGTGGTCGCGTTCGCGGGTTCGCCCTCGGGCCACTCACCGGTGATTTCGAGGTCGTTGTCGCCGAGGGTCGCCATCATCTTCCGCCGGAGGCGGGTGTCGTCCATGCCGATTCGGCTCGCGGCGTCTTCGACGCGCTCCATTCCAACCTCGTCGATGAGTTCGTTGGTCGCGGCGTTGTCACTGATGGAAATCATCGCCCGCGCGAGGTCGTCGAGCGACGGCCGGGGGTCCGAGAGGAGGTGAAACAGACCGCTCCCGGCGACTCGGTTTTCCGGCGCGATTTCGCGCGGTCGGTCCAGTTCGGCGAGATTCCCGTCGTACTTCTCGTAGAGCGCGTAGAGGATGGCGATTTTGATAACGCTCGCGCTGGTGAACGTCTCGTCGGCGTTCGCGCGGTAAACGACATCGAAGTCGTCGGGTCCGCGCGGAAAGCCCAGAAAGACGCCGAGGCGACCGTCGAGTTTCTCGGCGTACGAGTCGAGGTGGGCGACGAGGTCCGATTCGGTCTCGATTGGCGCGCGGTCGGGCCTCATCCTCGACGCACCTCCTCGCGGCCGGGGAACTCGGTCCGAATCGCCTCAGCGAGCAGTTCGGTCGCCTCGTTCGCGTCGGCGAGCGAGAGCGTCTCGACCGGCGAGTGGGTGTACCGACACGGAACCCCGACGGCCCCGGCGTGTCTGCCGCCCCGGACTTGCTGGAGTTCGGTGGCGTCGGTCGTCCCGCGAATCATGACCGCGTGCTGAACGTCGATATCGCGGGCCTCGGCGGCGTCGGTCAGCCACGTCCGGGTCTGGCGGTCCACCAGCACGCCGTTGAACAGGTACTCGGAGGTGCCGTCGCCGAACTCCACCACGGGTCCGGCGTCGAGTTCGACGCCGGGGCCGTCGTCGCCGCCAGCGGGGTAGTCGTCGGCCGGGAAGATGTCGAGCGCGATAGCCACGTCGGGATTGACGGAGTACCCCGCGGCGCGCGCCCCCCGGAGGCCGACCTCCTCCTGCACCGTGGCGACGTAGTGAATCGTGGCGTCCGCCGGGTCGTCGGCCGCCGCCTCGCTTCGAGCGAGCGCGAGGAGCATCGCGAGTTCGACCCGGTCGTCGAGCGCCCGGCCCGCGATTAGGTCGTTGGCGAGTCGCGTCACCTCGCGGTCCCACGTCGCGTGGTCGCCGGGTTCTATGTTCAGGTCGGCGACCCCCTCGCGGGTGGTCGCGCCCACGTCAACGACCAGATTCTCGGCGAGCGACTCCTTCTCGTCGTCGCTCATCAGGTGGCGGGACTTGGGGCCGATGACACCCGGCACGCCGTCGGGCCCGACTCGGACCTGCTGGCCGGGGAAGTTCCCCTTGTAGTGGCCGCCGAGCATCGTGTACTCCAGAAAGCCGTCGTCGGTGACGCCGTCCACGAGCATCGCGAGTTCGTCGGTGTGGGCCGCGAGCATGAGTTCGGGCGCGTCGGGGTCGCCCTCGCTGGTGGCGACGACGTTCCCCATCTCGTCGTACGATACCGAATCGACGTAGGGTTCGACGAGGTCGGCAAATTCGTCCGCGACGGGGTACTCCGCGCCCGGCGGTCCGCGCGCCGCGACGAGTCGTTCGAGGTCTTCGAAGTCGATTGCAGGGTCGGTCATCTCGTGGCACGTCTCGTCGGAAGGGGATAATTTCTCGGGAACGACTCGCACGCTGCCGGAGGTGGTTCGACGGCCCATCGACACCCCCCGGATGCTAGGACAACCGTTTTTACCCACCTTCCACCTCCCCTCCGTATGGACGTTTCCGCGCGAAAATCCCGGCTTCTCAGCCACGCCAATTCGCTCCTCTCGGAGTTCGACACGCCAGTCTACGCCTTTTGGGAGGAAGACCTTCGGCGAAACTACCGCGAGGTCCGGTCGGCGCTCGACGACCACTACCCGGATTCCGAGATTCACTTCGCGGTGAAATCGAACTACAACCTCGGCGTGCTGTCGGTCCTCCGCGACGAGGGGTGTCACGCCGAAGCCTACGCCCGGTGTGAACTCTCGGCGACACAGGCCGCGGGGTTCGACCCCGCCGACGTGCTGTTGACCGGGATGAATCGCCCGACCGACGACGTGGAGCGCGCGCTCGATGCGGGCGTCGAGCAGTTCCTCGTGGACAACGCGACCGAGTTGGAGAAGATTCGCGAGGCGGTCGGAACAGTCGAACCCGAGCGACGGCCGAAGGTGCTGATTCGGGGGAACCCCGCGATGGAGGTCCCCACACACCCCGACGTGGCGACCGCGACCCGCGAGAGCAAGTTCGGTCTCGACATCGAATCGGGGCGGGCGCTCACGGTCGCGCGAGCGGCCGCCGACGCTCCCGAGGTCGAACTCGCGGGCGTCCAGTTGCACGTCGGGAGCCAGATTCGCGGCGTCGAACCCTACGCGGTCGCGGCCCGCGAGATGCTCGCATTTGCGGCGACCGTGCGCGACGAGACCGGCGTCGAAATCGACGTGCTCGACCTCGGCGGCGGCTTTCCGGTGCCCTACGACGAGGCGGTTCCGGAGACCGACGCAATCGTGGCGACGATGGCCGACGCGGTTCGGGAGTCGGCGGCCGCCCACGACCTCGCGGAACCGACGCTGTTCGTCGAACCCGGTAGGCGACTCGTCGGGAACTCGGGCACCCTGCTCGCTGAGGTGGGCGTCCGCAAGGAGACGCCCCACGCGACCTTCGCGGTTCTCGACGCCGGAACGAACGCGGTTTCCTCCCACTGGCCGTACCCGATTTACGCGGTTTCGGACGCCGAACCGACCACCGAGTACGACGTGGCGGGACCGCTGTGTTACACCGGCGACGTGATTCAGGAGGGCGTCGCCCTGCCCGAACTCGAACGCGGGGACGTGCTCGCAATCGACCGCATCGGAGCCTACTCGCTCGGGAGCGCGAGCCACACCAACGCCGAACCCAAGCCCGCGGTCGCGCTGGTCCGCGAGTCGGGCGAAGTCGAGACGATTCGGGAGCGCGAGACGTGCGCCGACGTGTTCGGAAACGACCGCGTTCCCGCCGACCTCCGGGAGCGAAAGCGTTGAGTCGGGGGCGTTCGAAGTCAGCGCGAATGCGACGGCTTCCCACGTCCGGCGGCGGACTCGAAACGGGTAGCGGAGGCGGGGTCGGACGGTGGCTCGCGGGACTCGTTCCCGACCCGGTCGCGCTCCGCGCGCTCGCGGTCGAGGTCCGGGGACCCGAGACGGTGACGGTCGGCGAGCCTGCCCGGTTCGTCGTCACGGTCAGAAATCGACTGCCAGCCACGGTGTCGGTGACGCTCCCCACGCCGCAGGTCTGGGGGTGGCGCGTGGACGATGCGCCCGAGGCCGACGAGCGAGGGTTCGAACCGCCCGAGGCCACCCGGCCGGTAACGTTCGGCCGGAGAGAGCGCCGCGAGTTCGCGGCGGTGTGGGACGGCCGAATCCGTCGGTCGGACACCGACGGAAACGTCTGGGTCGCGCGCCCGGGAACCCACCAGTTTACGGGGTACTTCGCGGCCGAGAAGTGGGAGCAGCGCGGCCTCTACGACCGCTGTGAGGTCCGCGTCGTGGAGTCGCGATAGGGACACTAGTATGATAGGGCTCACTTATTTACCCCCATTCTCCTTGCTATTCGACATCACGGTACGTACAGACCGTAGACAAAACCATGAGTGACAAACGCTCCACAATCGACAGAAGAAAGTTCCTCGCGACTTCCGGCCTGCTGGGCGGGACGCTGCTCGCTGGCTGCTCGGGAGGTACCGACGACCAGGACGCGACCACCGAGGGACCGTCCGGAACGACCGCAAGCGACGACGGCAGTGAAACGACCGCGAGCGAGAGCGGCGACGACTCCTCCGGCGGGCAGGGCGGCACCTTCATCGGGACGACCGCCGAAGACGCGCCGACGCTCGACCCCCGGATGAACGAACTCGCGTGGGTGAACGACTTCCTCCACTACGTGTTCGACACGCTCTACGTCATGAGCCCCGACGGGTCGGAGTTCCAGCCCCACCTCGCGTCGGACCAGCCCCAGCAGGAGGACGAGACCACGTACGTCATCCCGCTCGAAGAGGGCGTGACGTTCCACGACGGGTCGGAACTCACCGCCGAAGACGTTGCCTACTCGATAAACTGGATTCTCGACTCCGACAACGCCTCGCCGAACCGCGCCAACCTCGACTTCATCGACGAAGTCGAGGCGTCGGGCGACTACGAGGCGACGTTCCACCTCAACAATCCGTTCGCGCTGTTCCAGTTGACGCTCGCGGGCATGCAGGCCGCTGTCGTCCCGAAGGCCATCGCCGACGAGCAGGGCCCCGACGAGTTCGGAGAGAACCCGGTCGGGACGGGGCCGTTCCAGTTCGAAGAACAGTCGTCGTCCTCGCACGTCGCGCTCACGAAGTACGAGGACTACTTCGTCCACGAGCCGAACCTCGACGGCATCCGTCAGCGCATCATCCCGGAGGCAGAGGTCCAGTACGTCGAACTCGCGACCGGCGGTGCCCACCAAGCGTCGGTGCCGAAGAATCTGCTCGGTCGGGCACAGTCCGAGAGCGGCGTCGAGATGAAGCGGCTCTCGCAGTTCGACTACAACGGGCTCATCTTCAACTCGATGCGCGAGCCGTTCGACGACGTTCGGGTGCGCGAAGCGATGCAGTACCTCGTGGACTACGAGGAGATTATCAGTTCGACCACGGGCGAACTCGGCAAGCAGTCCTACGGCTTCATGCCCCAGGGCGTCAACGAGAGCTGGGACTTCCCGTGGGAGGAGTGGCGCGACGAGTACTACCCCGAACAGGACCACGAACAGGCCCAGAGCCTGCTCGACGAAGCGGGCTACGGCGACGGCTTCGGGAAGACGATAACCATCTCGTCGCTCGCCAGTTCGAAGTTCAAGAACATGGCGATTATCCTCCAGAACCAGCTCAACGAAATCGGCGTGGACGCCGAGGTCAAAGAGGTCACCACCGGCCAGTGGCTCGAGGAGCTCGATTCGGGCGAGTACGACGTGAACATCTACGGCTGGTCCGGCGGTCAGGACCCCGACGGGTTCTTCTACTACCTGTTCCGCGACCTCCGCAACGACGAGGGCGGCCTGAACGACGGCGTCGAGGGCAACGCGTCGGCTGGCTTCCTCTACCAGGCGGAAGACTCCGACGAGCTACAGGACGTGGACCAGAAGATACGCGACGCCCGCGAAATCGTGGACCAGGACGAGCGCCGCGAGATGTACATCGACATCGCCGAAACGTGGCAGTCGAAGTACCCCCACATCCCGGCGTTCTCGGAGCAGAGCGCAGTGGCGTGGAGTTCGAGCGTGCAGGACTACGAGCCGAGTCAGTTCGCGTCCCAGCCGCTCTGTAACTACTGGTCGAACGCCTACATCCAAGAGTAGCGTCTCGACCACCCCATTATAAATTGTAGACGGAAATGAAGAGCAACCGCCGAACGAACTGAGACACATGAGTTTGTACAGATACACGATACGGAGACTACTGCAGATTATTCCGGTTCTGTTCGGAGTGTTCACGCTCACGTTCGTGATGGTTCACTCCATGCCGGGGAATCCAGTCCGGATACTTCTCGGCGTGAGCCCGAGCCAACAGCTCGCCGACGAACTGATACGCCAGTACGGCTTCGACCAGCCGCTCTGGAAACAGTACCTCGATTACCTCTGGCGACTGCTCCAAGGCAACATCGGTGAATCGTTCACCCGAAACCGCCCGGTCATGGAACTGATGCTCGAACGGATGGGACCGACGGTGGTGCTGATGGGCGTGTCGTACCTCATCGCGCTCCCGACCGCCCTGCTGTTGGGCGTGTACGCGGCCGCCCGGCACAACCGGATGGGCGACCACGTCTCGCGGTTCCTCGGACTCGCCGGCCTCTCGACGCCGAACTTCTGGCTCGGCCTGATGCTGATATTCCTGCTGTCCTACGAGTTCAGCATCTTCCCGGCGTCGGGGTACGTCTCCCCGTTGGAAGACCCCGTCGCGTCCGCGAGACACCTCGTGCTGCCGATACTCACGCTCGCGACCGCACAGACCGCGACCCTCATGCGAATGACGCGTTCGAGCATGGTCGAGGAGCTATCGCAGGACTACGTCGAGACCGCGCGTGCGTTCGGCCTGCCCGAGCGACGCATCCTGCTCCGGCACGCGTTCCGGAACGCGCTGTTGCCGCTCATCACCATCATCGGACTCCAGCTTTCGTTCCTGCTCGACGGGAGCGTGGTCGTCGAACAGATATTCGCCATCCCCGGCATGGGACGGCTCGGTTACAACGGACTGCTCGACCAGGACTACGGCATCATCATCGGCCTCAACATCTTCTTCGCCGTGCTGTTCCTGATAGGAGTCCTGCTGACCGACCTCGCGTACGCCTACATCGACCCGAGAATCAGATATGACTGAGGACAAATCATGAGTTCGGAAAGTTCGACCGCCACGAACACCGAGTTCGAAGCCGAAAGCGGAATCGTCGCGACGCTCAAGGAGCTACGGTACAGTCCGACGGCGGTGTCGGGCGGGTTCATCGTCGCCATCCTCATCGGGATGGGGCTGTTCTCGACTATCGACCTGTACGTGTTCGACAAACAGCTCATCACCGCGCTGCTCGCCGACCCCCACGAGATGGACCAGATAAACGCCTACGCCCCGCCGTCGGCCTCGCACCCGATGGGCACCGACCAGTTCGGCAGAGACGTGTTCGCTCGCGTCATCTACGGGAGCCGAATCGCGCTCGCCATCGGTCTCATCGCGGTCGGCATCTCGTTCGTCGGCGGCGTCCTCATCGGGGCGTTCGCCGCGTACAGCGGCGGCTACACCGACGACGTGCTGATGCGACTCATCGAGGTGCTGTACTCGATTCCGGGTCTCGTGCTGGCGATGACGCTGATGGCCATCATGGGCGCGAGCATCTACAACCTCTTTTTCGCCTACGGCATCATCGGCATCCCCGCGTACGCGCGGGTGATGCGTTCTGAGGTGCTGTCCATCCGCGAGGAGGAGTACGTGGACGCCGCCCGCGCCGCGGGGCTTCCGACCTACAAGATTCTCCTGCGCGAAATCATCCCGAACGGCTTCGCCGCGGTGCTGGTGCAGGCGACCCTCTCGCTCGGGGGCGTCATCATCGGCGCGGCCGCGCTGTCGTTCCTCGGATTCGGCGTCCAGCCCCCGACCGCGTCGTGGGGCCGGATGCTCAACACGGCCCAGGAGGCGCTGCTCATCGCGCCGTGGGTCGCGGCGTTCCCCGGCCTGATGATATTCCTGACCGTGATGGGGTTCAACATGCTCGGCGACGGTCTGCGCGACGCGATGGACCCCAAGACCTCGCTCAAGAACAGCTACGACGAAGACAATCTGCCGGTTCCGGGTGCCGACGACTCGGGCACCCGCACGCAGACGGCCGTGGACGACCCGACGAGTCCCAACATCGACCTGCAGGACGGAGGTGACGACTGATGGCGCTACTCGAAGTCGAAGACCTGAGAACGTACTTCTACACCGAAGAGGGAATCGTACAGGCCGTGGACGGCGTGAGCTTCGAAGTCGAGCGCGGCGAGACGCTCGGTCTCGTCGGCGAATCCGGGGCTGGCAAGTCCGTCGCGGTCAAGAGCCTGCTCGGCCTGATTCGGCCGCCGGGCCACGTCGTGGACGGTTCGGTCCGATTCAAGGGCGACGACCTCACGGAGTACTCCGAAGCTCAGCTTCGGAATCAGGTCCGGGGCACCGAAATCTCGGTTATCTTCCAGGACCCGATGTCCGCGCTGAATCCGGTGTTCACGGTCGGAACTCAGATTTCCGAAATCATCGAGCACCACCGCGACGTGACCCACGAGGCGGCGTGGTCTCGGGCGGTCGAACTGCTCGACGACGTCGGGATTCCCGACCCCGCCGAGCGCGCCGACCAGTACCCCCACGAGTTCTCGGGCGGGATGCAACAGCGCGCGCTCATCGCGATGGCGCTGTCCTGTGAACCCGACCTCATCATCGCCGACGAGCCGACCACCGCGCTTGACGTGACGATTCAGGCCCAGATTCTCGACCTGTTCGACGACATCAAGACGAAGTACGACACGAGCATGATATACGTGACCCACGACCTCGGGGTGGTCCGGGAGGTGTGCGACCGCGTCTCGGTGATGTACCTCGGCGAAATCGCCGAGAGCGCGCCCTACGAGGAGCTGTACCGGAATCCCAAGCACCCCTACACGCAGGCGCTCCTGCGCTCGACGGTGAGCGCCGACCGCCGAACCGAGGACTTGGACCCCATCGAGGGGTCGATGCCGAGCGCGATTCACCCGCCGTCTGGATGCCGGTACCGAACCCGGTGTCCGGTCGCGTTCGAGGACTGCTCGCGGGGCGAACCCCCGCGATTCGACGTGGGACCCGACCACGACGCGGCGTGTCTGCACTACGGCGATGGCGGCGACGGCGACCCCAAGCTCCACGAGACGGGGCGACCCGGAACGGGCGTCGGCGGGACCGGAGGTGACCGATGAGTTCGACCGTCGAGCGCCGCCGCGAGGACGCCGACCAAGCCCTGCTCAGCGTCGAGGGACTGAAGACCCACTTCCCGGTCAACACCGGTGTCCTCGACTCCATCAAGTTCGACCGGAGTCGGGACGGCCTGCCGTTCACCGTGGACGATTCGAGCGTGAAGGCAGTGGACGGCGTGAACTTCGACCTCCACGCGGGCGAGACGCTCGGCGTCGTCGGCGAGTCCGGGTGCGGAAAGTCCACGCTCGCCCGGACAGTGGTCGGTCTCGAAGACCCGACCGATGGAATAATTCGGTTCGACGGCCGGGACGTGACCGAGTTCGACAAGGAGGACGAGCGGTGGTTCCGCGAGAACGTCCAGATGGTGTTTCAGGACCCGATGAGTAGTCTGAACCCCCGCCGGAAGGTGGGCGAGATAATCGCCGACCCCCTCGAAGCCGCGGGCCGACCCAAAGAAGAGCGCGAGAGCCGCGCGATGGAACTGCTCGAACAGGTCGGACTGGAGAGCGATTACTACGGTCGGTACCCCCACGAGTTCTCGGGCGGCCAGCGCCAGCGCATCAACCTCGCGCGGGCGCTGTCCATCAATCCGGACCTCGTTATCGCCGACGAGCCGGTCAGCGGGCTGGACATGTCGGTGCAGGCCCAGATTCTCAGTCTGATGAACGACCTGCAGGACGAGTACGGCCTGACGTACCTGTTCATCACTCACGACCTCGGGGTCATCCGGAACATGGCCGACCGAGTCGCGGTGATGTACGTCGGCGACTTCGTGGAGACAGGGCCGACCGAGCAGTTGTTCACCGAACCCCACCACCCCTACACGCGGTCGCTCCTCGACGCGGTGCCGAACCCGAATCCCGACACGACCGGCGTGGTCGCGGAGTTGAAGGGCGACGTGCCGAGTCCGACCAATCCGCCGTCGGGGTGTAAGTTCCACACCCGGTGTCCGGCGTTCGTCCTGCCCGACGGCTTCACTGAGGAGGGCTACGCCGAGTTCGCTGAGTTCAGGGACGACGTGGTCGCCCGAGACCTCGACGCCGACGGGTCGCCCGAGGTCGTGGTCGAGTCGTACTTCGACCGGAACCTCCCCGGCGATGCGCGCCGGGCGGTCCTGAACGCGGTCGAAGCCGCCCAGAAGGGCGAGTGGAACGGGGCGCTCGAATCGCTCGAAGCCCACGAGTCGCCCTGCGATTCGGTGAAACCCGAATTGGAGCAGATTTCGGGACCGACACACCACTCCGCGTGTCACCTCCCGGCCGACGAGCGCGAGGCGTTCGAGTGGTGACCGACCCAATCGACCACCTCACCGACTTGGAGGGCGCGAGCGTCTCGGCGCTCGCGCGCGACGAGGACGGTACAGTCCTCGCGAGCCACGACCCCGACCGGGCGCTCGCGCCCGCGTCGAACACGAAGCTGATTACCTCGGCGCTCGCGCTCGACGCGCTCGGTCCCGACTACCGATTCGAGACCCGCGTCGAGGGGTACGGGTCGCTCGAATCGGGTCCGAGCGATAGCCGTCGAGACGCGTCGCGTCTCGACGGCGACCTCGTGGTGGTGGGGTCGGGCCACCCCGACCTCGACCGCGACGACCTCGCCGAACTCGCCGGGAGCGTCGGCGCGGAGTTCGACGAAATCCGGGGCGACCTGCTGCTCGACGCGAGCCGATTCGGCGACGGCCAACTCGGTCCGGGGTGGACGTGGGGCGACCAGCGATACTACTACGGAGCCAGAAGCACCGCAATCGCGCTCGAAAAGAACCTCCTCACGGTCGAGATTTCCGGGCCAGAGTTTGAGAGCGATTCGTGGGGCGGGGGCGGGGCC
>NZ_ML974139.1:0-17656 GCF_004143485.2 Halorussus amylolyticus
GCCACTCGACTTTTGGACGCGATTCCCGAAGCTTCGAGCATGGCCGACGTACGCCACCACGTCGTCGAGGAACTCGACACTCGCGACGAGACGCTCACGCTCGAAGAGTTCGTCCGGGTCATCGAGGCCCACCACTCGACTCGCGGCCGGGGAATCGACCGGGAGACGCTCGCGGCCTACGCCGAGGCGGCCCGATTCGACGTGGACCTCGGGGCGATAGACGACCGCCTCGCCGACAGCGACGACTGGGAGGAGGGCGACAAATTCTACGACTTCGGCGACGGAACCCTCAGCGTCTACCCGCGCGACTGGCACGACGCCATCGCCGACACCGACGACATCCGCCACGTCATCGAGGTGATTCAGGACGAGACCACCGAAGCCGAGGGCGACCAGCGCGGGGCGGTCACCGAGCGCGGCGTCCCCGAGGAGAAAGTGTACCGCGTGGCCGAAACCGTCGCGGGTATCGACCGCGACGCCGCGCGCGAGCAGATAAAGCGACTGCGACAGAACGGTGACATCGAGGAGTTCGCGTCCCAGCACCGAAATCCGACCATCCGGCTCTCGTAGCCCGCACGAAGCTTTATTACCCAATCGGTCGTAGGCCCACACGGATGGCCCCTGTTAGCACACCACCCGCGGAACAGGCACGGTCGATATTCACGGACTTGGGCTACACCGTGTCCCGCGACGATGGCGACGAGTTCCGGGCCGAACGAAAGTGGCGGTCGGTCAGCGTGACCGCGCTGGCGGACCCAGCCGACGCGCCTGCCGACGGCGACATGCGATGTTTCGTAACGTGGGAAGAGTATGCACCCGAACTCCGACGGAAACTCCGTCATCTCGACCCGGAGTACGAGTGGGCGATAATCGGCGTCCACGAGTGCGGCGACTACGAAGTTACGCGCGCACCGCCGAGCGCCGCACCTGCAGTATAACATTTTCGCGCCACGGGCGTCGTGTCCGTGGCTTCGTTTTTATCTCTCGCCGAGCTTCGCGGCCGTCGCGGCGAGTCCCGCTTCTACGTCCACGTCCGCGCCCTGCGAGGAGAGCGCGTCACCGAGCGCGCCGAGCAGGTACGACACCGTCTCGGCCCGGGCGGAGTAGCCCATACAGCCGATGCGGAAGATGTCGCCGTCGAGGTCGCCGAGTCCGGTGGCGATTTCGAGGTCGTACTGGTCGAGCAGGTAGCCCGTCACGTCGGTATCGGTGACGCCGTCGGGCACGCGAACCGCGTTGAGGCTCGGGAGCCAGTAGTCGTCGGCAGCGTTCATCTCCAGGCCCATCGCCTCGACGCCGGACTTGAGCGCGCCAGCCATGCTCAGGTGGCGTTCCCAGCGGTTCTCGATGCCCTCCTCGGCGACGAGCCGGAGCGCCTCGCGGATGGCGTAGACGTTCGTGATGGGCGCGGTGTGGTGGTACGCGCGCTCGTCGCCCCAGTAGCCTTCGAGCAGCGAGAGGTCTAGATACCACGACCGGGCTGGCTCCTCGCGCGACAGCACCTTGTCCATCGCGCGGTCGTTCAGCGTGAGCGGACTCGCGCCCGGCGGGCACGACAGGCACTTTTGCGGCCCGGAGTACGCCGCGTCGATGCCCCACTCGTCCACCTTTAGTTCGACGCCGCCGAGCGAGGTCACGGTGTCGGCGATGACGAGCGCGTCGTGTTCGTGGGCCACGTCGGTCAGCTCCGAGACGTTCGGCTGGAGCGCACCGGTGCTCGTCTCGGCGTGGACGAACCCGAACACGTCGGGCTGATGCTCGTCGAAGGCGTCGGCCACGTCGGCGGGGTCGAGCGGTTCGCCCCACGGCGCATCGACGTGGACGACCTCCCCGCCCGCGCGCTCGGCCATCGACTCCATCCGGCCGCCGAAGTAGCCGTTGGTCGGCACGAGCATCGTGTCGCCGGGTTCCACGATGTTGCCGATGGCGGCCTCCATCGACGCCGACCCGGTCCCGGAGACCGGAATCGTCCACTGATTGTCGGTCCGGAAGGTGTACCGCAACAGGTCCTGGACTTCGTTCATAATCTCGACGAACGACGGGTCGAGGTGGCCGACCAGCGGGGTGCTCATCGCCCGGAGGACTCGGGGATGGACCTCGCTCGGGCCGGGACCCATCAGCGTCCGGTCCGGCGGTGTCAGCTCGCCAACGTCCGGTTTCTCTACCATACGACGCGTTACCCGCCCCGGCGACTAAAAGACTTGCACCCGACACACCGGATTGCTGGTGCCGACACGCCGGATTGCTGAGTCGTTGGTGACACCTTCCCCGAGGTAACACCGCGTTGACCTGATTCGCTGGCGAGCGGAACTGAGAAACGCCCGCTTTCGGCGTCGAAATCGTGCGAACGGTCACGCCGGTTTATTCGTGACACCGCTGTAGGAGTGATAGCCCGGTTGGATGTAACGGGGGCGTCCGCCGGGCGAGAGTTTCCAACGACACGACCGGACCCGCGAGGACGACTCGCGGAGCCGACGGACGTGGCCGCGAACTCGGCTCCGGCGTTCGCGCGCCGCGGGCGACCACATGGGGGAGGGGTCGTCCGGCCGCGCGAACGCCGGGTTCGACGCCGAGGACGGCCACGCGTCGTCGGTGGCGTTGCGGGGGTCTCGAACCGTCGATTTCGTTATGGAACGGCAGTAACCCTCGGCGGGCGGACGTTCCGCCCGCCGTCGCGGTACTGTTTTTCGACCTCGCCGCAGGAAGAGGCTTATATCGCCCGAGTGCGTACGAGTCATTCCATGATGGTCGGGCACGCGATGGTGGCGTTCGCGCTGGCGACAGCCGCGGCGTCGCGCCGATGGCCCTCCGAGCGCGCGCTGGCGTTCGGCGTCGTCGCCGCCGCGTTCGCCACGGTCCCCGACGTGGACATGGTGTACGCCGCGGTCGGACTCGCGCAGGCCGGATTCGGCGGCGTCTGGGAGATGACCGCGGCGTTCTGGGGGAGTTCGACGCTCGTCCACCGCGCGGTGACCCACTCGCTCGTCGTCGGCGTCGTCGCCGGGGTCGCGTTCGCGCTCGCAGCGCGCGCGACCGTCGGCGCGCGCCTCCTCGCGCTCGCGCTCGCGACCCTGCTGGTCGGCGCGGCGTTCGCCGTCAGCGGTGCGCTCGGCGGCGCGGTGATGGTGGTGTTCGTCCTCGCCGGATTCGCAGTCGCGGTCGTCGCCGCGGCGACGACCAGCCTCGGACCCCGCTCGCTGTTGGCCGCCGCGCTAGTCGGCCTGCTCACCCACCCGTTCGGCGACGTGTTCACCGGGGGGCCGCCCGGTTTCTTCTACCCCTTCGACTTCCAGCCCTTGGCGGGCCGAGTCACCCTGCTCGGCGACCCGACGCTCAATCTGCTCGCGGTGTTCGGTCTCGAACTCGCGACCATCTGGGTCGCGGGCTACGTCTACCTCCGGGAGACCGACCGGGACCTGCTCGCGCATGTGGACGCGCGCGCGGCTGTCGGGGTCGCGTATGCGACCGCGGCGGTGGTCCTGCCCGCCCCCACGCTCGACGGGTCGTACCACTTCGTGTTCTCGATTCTGGCGGTCGGTATCGTCGGTGTCGCCCCCCAACTCCTCCCGTCGCGGTCGGTGCTGACCGGCGAGTGGCACGACGCGATAACGTGGGTGCTGACCGGTCTCGCGGCCGTCACCATCGCGGCGGTCACGTACACGCTGGTGTACGTGTTGCCGCTCCGACCCACGCCTTTCTTGTAGCGAGAGTGTGAACCATCGCCAATGACATCCCGCGCGACCCTGCTCGACAGCGTCGTCGAAGACCAGCGCGTGAACGCGGGACTCGCGTGGCTTCTGGTCGGCTTCCTCCTGCTCGTGGCTGTCGAGAGCGTCCTCGACGGCGACCTCCTCTGGGCCGGGTTCGCAGTGTTCGTCGCAGGAGTCGCGGTCGTCCCCGCGGTATCCTACCGCGACCCCGAGGTGATGCTCCCGTGGGAAGTACTCTTGCTCGCGGCGCTCCCGATACTCGGGCGGGCGCTCGCGACGATGGTGTTCACCACGCGGGTCGCGACCTACCTCTCGGTGGCCGCGCTCGCGCTCATCATCGCGGTCGAACTCCACGTCTTCTCGACGGTCAAGATGACCCACTGGTTCGCGGTGCTGTTCGTCGTCGTCGCCACCATCGCGACGGCGGGCGTGTGGGCCGTCGTCCAGTGGGTCTCGGACCTGTATCTCGGCACCGCGTTCATCGAGAGCGAACACCGCCTGATGTGGGACTTCGTGGCGGCGACGGTGGTCGGCGGGATGGCGGGCGTCGTCTTCGAGTGGTACTTCCGTCGGTTCGTGCGAATGAGTCCGCGACTTCCCGACGACGTCGGCGAGCGACAGGGAGGGCGACTATGAAGATACGCGACAAACTCGGTATCTCGGTTCGGCGACAAGAACAGCTGACGCGCGTGATGGAGGTGTGTCTCGTCGGCGTGTTCTTCATCGGTCTCGACCGCGGGAACGTCGGCGTGATGGTCAACGCGGGTCTCGGGTTCCTCGTGACGTTCCTGCCCGCGACACTCGAACGCGACTACGACATTCCGATGGACGCCGGACTCACGCTCTGGATTACGACCGCGGTGTTCCTCCACGCGGTCGGCACGCTCGGCCCGTACCAGAGCGGCGTCACCGTGATGGGGCTCGGATGGGACAACATGACTCACGTCCTGTCGTCGTCGCTGGTCGCGGCCATCGGCTACGCCACCGCCCGCGCCATCGACGAACACACCGCCGACGTCCACCTCCCGCCACGGTTCATGTTCGTGTTCATCCTCATGTTCGTGATGGCGTTCGGCGTCATCTGGGAGGTCATCGAGTTCGCCATCGGCGGGGCGGCAACGATGCTCGGGAGCGACTCGATACTCACGCAGTACGGTCTCGAAGACACCATGCGCGACCTCATCTTCGACCTCGTGGGCGGGGTCGTCGTCGCGCTCTGGGGCACCGCGTACATGACCGACGTGGTCGGCGCGCTCACCGACCACCTCGACGGACGGACGCGGAAAGCCGATTGAATTCGGTCGCGACCCAACGTTTATTCTGATTCACACCGTCAGGCAGAAATATGATTCCGACGCCGAAAGACGCGGCCAAGGTGCTGGTCGGCGGCCCCGTGAACGTCCAGAAGAACGCGCTCAACGTCGCCTCGCTGGTCGCGCAGGCCGGACTCGCGTTCCACCGTGGGAATCACAAGCGAGCCTTCCTGCTCCTCGGGGCCGCGAGCGTCGCACCCCGCCACCCCGCGCTGTCGTGGCTGTTTCAGGGCGCGCTCGCGGCGGACGACGTGCGGAAGAAACTGTTCTGACCTGAAGAATCGTCGCGTTCTGCCCGCGGGCAGTGTTCAGATAAGTGCGGCCAACGACCGTTGCGCTCGGTGAATCAATCCATCGGCCTGGTGGACTGAAAGGGCGAGCGACCGAGGGCTTTCGAGGATGTGGTCTCAGTTCCAACACGCCAATCTGAACAGTACCCTGCCCGCGCCCGAAGGGAAAACTAAAGGACAGTTTGGCACCAATTTTTGCCTATGGATTTCAGCCTCTCGACCGAGCAACGACAGATTCGAGACATGGTCGCGGAGTTCACCGACGAGGAAATCAAGCCCCGCGCCCACGACATCGACGAGTCCGACGAGTTCCCCGCGGACCTCGTGGACGAGATGGCCGAGTTGGGTCTGATGGGCATGCCGTTCCCCGAGGAGTACGGCGGTGCGGGACTGGACTATCACTCCTACGCCATCGGTCTCGAAGAGATTTCGCGAGGGTCGGGCGGTCTCGGAACCATCGTCGCGGCCCACACCAGTCTCGCGGGCAACATGCTCTACGAGTTCGGCGACGAAGACCAGAAGCAGGAGTATCTCACGCCCCTCAATCGCGGCGACGACATCGGCGCGTTCGCGCTCTCGGAACCCGGCGCGGGGTCGGACGTGCCCGCGATGGACACGACTGCCGAAAAGCAGGGCGACGAGTACGTCATAAACGGCGGGAAACTCTGGATTTCGAACGGGTCGGTCGCCGACACCGTGACCGTCTTCGCGAAGACTGACCCCGAGGCGGGCAACAAGGGAATCTCGTCGTTCGTCGTCCGGCCCGATGAGGACGACGGCTTCCACGTCGAGGGAACCGAACACAAACTCGGCGACAAGGGGTGTCCGACCGCGGAACTCCGATTCGACGACATGGCGATTCCCGAGGACCGCCTGCTCGGCGAGGAGGGCCGGGGGTTCGTCCACGCCCTGAAGACCCTCAACGGCGGACGCATCACCATCGCGGCCCGGTCCATCGGCCTCGCGCGCGCCGCCCTCGAAGATTCGCTGGAGTACGCTCAGGACCGCGAGCAGTTCGACCAACCCATCTCGGAGTTCCAGACCATCCAGCACAAACTCGCCGACATGGACACCAAGATTCAGGCCGCCAAGCTGCTGATGCACCGCGCCGCCGACCGGAAGATTCGGGGCGAGGACTTCATCAAGCACGCCGCGCAGGCCAAACTCCACGCCTCGGAAATCTCCCGAGAGGTCGCCAACGAGGGCATCCAGATTCACGGCGGTTACGGCTACACCACCGACTTCGACGTGGAACGGTACTACCGGGACGCGAAACTCAACGAGATTTACGAGGGGACGAGCGAGGTGCTGAGAAATACGATTGCGAACGAACTGTTGGAGTAGCGACTGAGACGAACGACCCACAGGACCGCCAAACCGCCGGATTCGACGCCCACCGAAGCGATGGCCGCTCGACGCGTGTCGAGCGGCCATCGCGGGACCACCATTGATTTTTGTCCGTAGCGTGAACGATTCGGACATGACCGCCGCGAACGTCTCCGGTCTCGAACTCTGGATTCGACTGGTCGCCGGACTCCTGCTGATACTCACCAACGGCTTCTTCGTCGCCGTCGAGTTCGCGCTCACGCGGGTCCGCCAGTACTCGAAAGACGAGTTCGACACTCCCAAACTCCGGCGCGCGTGGGAGATGACCCAGAACCTCGAAATCTACCTCACGAGCTGTCAGGTCGGCATCACGGCGTCCAGCATCGCGGTCGGCATCGTGGCCGAACCGGCGCTCGTCGCGCTGTTCGAACCGGTGTTTCGGGACACCGTCCTCGCGTCGGTCGGTGCGGGCGCGATTCTCGCGTTCGTCATCATCAATCTCCTCCACCTGACCCACGGCGAACAGACCCCGACGTACCTCGGCGTCGAGCGAACCAAGTTCGTCGCGCGCTACGGCGCGACACCGCTGTACTGGTTCGCGTGGCTCATCTCGCCGCTCATCAAAATCGGCGACGGAGTGGCGAAGTGGACGCTCAGACTGTTCGGCGTCGAGATGACCGGCGCGTGGCTCGAAACCGAGACCGAGGCCATCGAGACCCGCGCCGACCTCCGCAACGAACTCGGGGCGGTCCTCGACCGGGGGGAACTCCCCGACGAGCGCAAGGAGGAGGTGGTCAACGCGCTCCGGGTCGGCGACCGGCCCGTCCGCGAGGTCGCGACACCCCGGGAGGACGTCGTCTTCCTCTCGACCGAGGTGTCGGTCTCGGAGAATCTCGACCGCATCGGGTCGAGTCCCCACACCCGATTCCCGCTGGTCGGCGAGACGCCCGAGGACTTCCGGGGCATCGTCTACGTTCCTTCGGTGGTGGCTCGCGTGGACGACCTCCGGGCGGGCGAGACCGACTTCGAGGCGATTGCCTCCCCGACGATGACGCTGTCGGCGGACACCACCATCAGCGAAGCGGTGGACCAATTTCAGGTCGAGCATCAGGAACTCGCGCTCGTCCTCGACGCCGGGGACGCGGTGGGTCTCGTCACCGCCACTGACGCGCTCGAAGCCATCATGGGCGAGATAGAGGACCCCCTCGACATCGGCGACGGCCCGGACGTGGCGAGTCAGTCGCCGGAGACGTGAGGTGGGGAACCGAGCGACCGGCGTCGGCGTGACGCCGACGCCGGTCGCTCGGTCAATTTTCTCAGTCGTCAGTCGCGCTGGCTTAATCTCTCGCTCAGCCACTCGTAATGTGCTTCGAGCGCGCGCTCGCCCGCCTCCGTGAGCGCGTAGGCGTCGTGGATTCCCTCGGTTCGCGTCTCCACGAATCCGCGCTCGGTCAGCGACCGGAGTCCGGCGTAGAACGATTTCGAGTCGATGTGGGTGTCGTAGTGGGCTTCGAGGCTGGTCTTGAGTTTCTGTCCGCGGAGTTGGTCGACCTCGTACAGCAGGGCGCAGATGTCGCGCCGACGCCCGCTCTGGAGCCACTTGGTCATGGTCGGCCAATCCGGCCGGGCGAATACGACGTTTGCGCTTTCGCGCGGCGAGCGCGGGGACCCGCGCTCGCCGCGCGTCACCGTCTCTCGAAAGGACTATGAAACGTGTGTAAATACCTGACTGTATGCCGATTACCGATTCCGAGTGGGACGACGGAGAAATCGACGCCGACGACGGCTATCCCGACACGACCGCCGTCGGGGAGTTCGAAACCGAAAAGGACCTCATTCTGAGCTTCCTCAGCGAGAACCACGACAGCGCGTTCACCCGTGCCGAAATCGTCCGCGGCGTGGACTTCGGCGAGGCGGACGACCCCGAGACCATCCGGGAGACGCTGGCGAACCTCCCGAATCAGCTCCTCGACATCGCGGGCGACCTCGCCGCGAGCGGCATCGTCGTGGACGACATCTCGGACGCGCTCGACGAACTCGTCGAGGAGGGAGCGGTCGAGCGAAAGCAACTCGAACGTCGCGACGGCGAACCGGAAGTGTACTACCGACTCGCGGAGTGACGCCCGACCGAACGGGTCGGCCTCGAACCGGTAGCTTCGACTACCGCGAGTCCGAACCACGGGACATGACCGAGGGCGAACGCGCCGAACCGACCGAAGACGAGGCTATCGAACTGACTGAGAACGGAATCACCGCGCGCTACTACGAGACCGAGAGCGAGCGCGTGCTGGCGTTCGCCCGCGACGGCCGGACCGCCGCAGTCGCCCAGAACGTCGAGGGGTACGCCATGCTCAAGGTCCGACCAACCGCCGACGGCGACGAAATCGAACGCTACTACGGCTTCGACATGGCGCTCGACCACGCCGGGGAGCTACTGGGTGTCGCGCCGAACGACCTGCCGGTGCCTGAGGCGGCCAGCGATATGGGGATGTGAGATTCCGGTCCGTCGAGTCTCGCTGGTGTATTTCTCTTCAGTGACCTGCTGAGCGACAGCCTGCTTTGTGAAGCGAATTAGAGCTTGCTTCGTGAATCGAAGTACAGTCTCCTGCCCGAATCGAAGTACAGTCTCCTGCCCGAATCGAAGTACAGTCTTTTTCGTGAAGCTAGCTACTCCCGGTACCTATGAGGACCGCACCGCACTGCACAACACCGCCCCGCCCCGCGCCCCGTGCCTCCCCGCGTGCGCGCTCTCGCTCGCGATGTGCGAGCGAGAGCGCGCGGCGCGTCCCGTGGTCTGTAACCATTCGCGAACCGTGCGGTCGAAGGACTGCCGACCCACCGGGGAAGGACACAACATCTATCCGGGGCGCGGTCCCATCCCTTGGCATGACAGACTACACCACCGTCTCGATTCCGAAGGACCTCGCCGACCGGGTCGATGAGACCATCGAGGGCACCAGCTTTTCGAGCACGAGCGACCTCGTCCGATTTCTGCTCCGGAGCATCGTCATCCAACACCAGAAAGAAGGAAAACTGACCGAGGCCGAGTTCGAGGAGATTACGGGCCAACTCCGCGAGCTCGGCTATCTGGAGTAATCAGGCGAACTCCTCGACCGGCGGTTCGGCGTCCACGACCTCCAGCGGTTGGCGTCGGCCCGACCGGTCGAACGCCGCGAGCGACGACTCCTCCCACGGCGGCACCGCGACCAGCACCGCCCTCGCGAGGTCGTCGGCCTTCGTCACGCCGAGGTTCCCGTCGGGATGCGAGACGAATCGCCCCTGTGTCTGGCCCGCCGGAATCGAGAGGTCAACGCCGAACACGGCGTTCAGCGACTCGCCCGCGTCGGGCGGATAGAAGTGCGTGAGTACGGGGGCGTCGGCGGGCACGTCGGCGGAGTCGGGGGGCGCGCCTGACGCGCCCTCCAACTCGGCCGCGGGCGTGACCGCGAGTGCGACAGACAGCGCGTCCGGTTCGGCGTCGGCCGCGAGTTCGAGCAGTGCCGTCACCAGTCCCCAAGTTGCGTACACCACGTCTCGGCTTGTCGCTGGCGGGGTATAGTCCCATCGCCGACCGTCCTACCGAAAATCTGCCACGAATGCACGGTTTTAAATTGACATACTGTGTCAGTACACCCATTCTGGTTAAAACCTGTCCAAAATATATAAAAAATTTTATATATTAGCGCGGTGTAGGCATAGATACAATGGCTCACACCAACCTGACCGAGTACCTCGCCGAGAACCCCCGGATGATGGGCGTCCTGTTCACGATGCTGCTACTGCTCTCGCAGGCGGGCAACGGTGCCGCCGCGTTCGCCCCCGGCTGTGCAGGACCGTAACCTCAGAGGTCCTCGACGTTCACCGCGTTGCTCCACGCGAACTGCCCGTCGATTTTCACGGGAACGTTTTCGAGAAAGAATATCTGCTTGAGTTCCTCGCGGGTCGTCGTGAAGGTGTCTAGCTCGCCCGACGCCAGATACGACTCGTCGGCTTCGGCGATTTGCGGTGAGACGAACGACCCCATCGCGCTATCGTTCGAGACGTAGCTTCGAGGCGTCAGTTCGATTTCGTCGGTTCTGGTCTCGATTTCGTACAACAGCGCGACTTTGCTTTTCCGTTGTGCGATATCGACGTTGCCGTCGCCGACCACGATGTAGTTGCTGCCGACGATGCTTCGACCGCGCGCGATGGAGAGCGCGACCCGAAGCGGGAACCCCCGATTCAGCAGGCGAACCATCGTCTTTCCGACCCGGACCGCGCCGCTGTTGATGACGTCGTCGAGCGTGACGACGCCGCCGACGCTCCCGGCTTCGACCAACTCCATCCCCTGCTCGTAGGACTGACAGGCGTTCAACATAAACGCCTCGACGCTGACGGCGTCCAGCGTGGCGGCGTCGAGGTGGCCGTCCGCGCAGTCGAACCCCTGTTCGTCGATGTGGCCGATGTAGTGGAGGAACGTCGCGCCCTCGTCGAGCACGTCGCGGAGTTCCTCGGTCGTCAGGTCCCGGCGGACCGTCACGTCGAACGGGAGGTCGTCGCGCGACCCGTACACCTCGGCGGCGAGGTCGCGCTCCTCGTCCATCGCGTCGTCGTTGCAGACGACGACGATGTCGATGTCGCCGCGGTCGTCCCGGCGCGCGAGTCGGTTGTGAAACGCGGTCACGGTCGCCTTGGTGGCGTCCACGGGCGCGCGGTCGCCGAGCCACGCCTGCTCGACCGAGTCGGTTCGCTCGGGTTCGACCAGCGGGAGGCTCGCGCTAGCCTCGCTCGCGCTCCTGGTGAAGTCGCCGTCGCGCGCGAACTCGCCGACCGCCGCGGGCGTCGGTTGGGTCGCCACCTCGCGCATCTGCGGCGTCCGGACGACCGCGAGGTCGTCCACGAGGAACGGGAGCGCGGTGACGTTCTCGGGTGTCGGCTCGACGTGCGTGGTCAGTTTCCAGGTCGGGACGTACTCCTCGACGACCTCGTAGGGGACCGAGAGGTACGCCGCCAGTCTGTCGGCCAGCGGCCGGTCGTAGAGCGCGGCGAACTCGAGGTCCACGAGCGGTTCGACCGCCTCGCGCTCGTGGAGTTCGACCGGGTACAGTCCCTCGGTTCGGGTCACGCAGTCGAGGAGGAACGTCTGTTTCAGTACCCGCTCGACTTCGCCTTCGAAACCTCGGTGACTGTCGAGCGAATGCTCGAACCCCTCGTCGGTGACGATTCGCGGCGCGGGTCCGGGCACGAGTTCGGCTCCGAGGTAGAACGCGAGCGGCGCGGCGACGTAGACGTACCGGCGTTCGGGCGGGAGTTCGATGCGGACGCCGGTATCGGGCGTGTCGAGTTCGTCGGGGATGTGGAGTTCCTCGCCGCGCTCGATGAGGGGCGGATGGCCCCGAAGCGTCGGGAAACTCCGCTCGGGCGAAGTGGTCTTGAGCGCCGACCCGAGCGCCGAGACTGCCGCCATCACGTCTCGGGGGTCGTCGGTCGTCGTCACCGTCGTGGACGGGCGCTCGTGGTGCGAGCGCGCCCCGAGCCGAATCTCGGTGTCACCGTCGAACTCGAAACGAATCCCGCCGGGGGACGCGGTCACGGAAATCGGCGCTTCGACGCCGAGATACAGCTTCATCGGCGCACACAGTTCGATAGTGTAGTGTCCGCCCGAGAGGTCACAGTCTGTCGCGCTGTTCACTTCGACCAGGGTCGTCCCGTCGGCGTCGCGCACGAACGCGGCGACGAGCGTCGGCACGACAAGTGAATCCGCGGTAAGGGAGACCGCGGCGTCCACCGGAAACGGGAGGTCGTCGGCGTCGATTGGGGCCGGCTCGACGGACCCGCCGGTGTGGAGCGTGTACGTCCGACGCTCGACGCGGTCGCGTATCTCGACGCCGGGCGTGTCCGACGTGGAGTCGAACGACAGCGTCACGGGTGACCAGCCCCGTCCTCCGAAATCGACCCTCGGGCGGAACGCATACGGCCCAATTTCGCCCCCCTATTCAAAAAATTATCGTTGAATTTCGGCTTTCGGGACGAAATCGTCGAAAATCACGGCAACATCATCCGTAAGTTTCGGGCGAACAGCGACGGCGCTCGGCGGCGAGCGCCGCCGAGCGCGTCCGAGAGCGCGCGTGCGCCGTCGTTCTGGACGCCCGGACCGTGGCCCACCATAATTCGCTCCGGGTCGAGTCCGTCCAGCGCCGACGGCGGAAAGAGTCGCATCATCGGATGAACGCCGAGTCGCTCGCCGTCGGTCGTGAAGTACCGCGCGTTGCCGACGCTCTCGGGGACGAGGAGCGTCCCGGTCGTCTCGTCGTAGAGCGCCCCTTCCTCCCAGCCGAACCGGTCGGCGACTTTCAGCAGTCGGTAGTCGGTGCCCGGCAGTCGGTCGTCGAACCGCCGGACTTCGACGGTGATGTCGTCCGGAACCCGGTCGAACCACGCCGGAAGGTACACCGGCACGTCGTGTCTGCGCGCGATTTCGTCGGCGTCCCGGTAGTGGCGGTTCAGCAGAACCGCCACGCCCGCGACCTCGCCGAACTCCGCGAACAGGTCGTCGATACCGGGGGCGTCCACCGGGTCGATGACCCACACTGCATCAGTTCGTTCGTTCTCCTCCCCGTCGCCGTCTGCCGCTTCGCCGTCCCCGTCGTCGCCTCTCTCGGTCGCGAGCGCGTGACTCGCCCGCAACATCGCTTCGTCGGGGTGGGCTATCCAGCCCACGCCGCCGTCCCACCGGTCGATTTCCTCGTACTCCGTCGCGGGCTGCGTCCGTTTGAGCGGCATGGACGGTGCTACGAACCGCGTCCACAAAACACTCCGGTCTCTCGGGGGGTGTGAGTCGGGTTCTCGCGGGGCCACAGCCCTCTTTGTCGCGACCGCCGTGCAGTCTCCATGGTCGAACTCGGATACACGCTTTCGAGCGAGGAACACCCGCCGAACGACCTGATAGACCACGCGGTCCGCGCCGAGGAACTCGGCTTCGACTTCGTCTCGATTTCGGACCACTTCCACCCGTGGATTGGCGCGCAGGGCCACTCGCCGTTCGTCTGGACGACGCTCGGCGGGGTCGCGCACGCGACCGACGACATCGACGTGGGCGTGGGCGTGACGTGTCCTACGACGCGAATCCATCCGGGCATCGTCGCCCAAGCCGTCGGCACCGTGGCGAAACTGTTCGAGAAGTCCGGTCAGCAGTTCTACTTCGGGGTCGGCACCGGCGAGAATCTGAACGAACACGTCTTCGGCGACCGGTGGCCCGAACACCCGGTTCGACTCGAAATGCTGGAGGAGGCGGTGGAAGTCATCCGGAAACTCTGGTCGGGCAAGCAGGTCAGCCACCGCGGAAAGCACTACACGGTCGAGGACGCGCGCCTGTTCACCCTCCCCGACGAGACGCCGCCCATCTGCGTGTCGGCATACGGCGACCGGGCCGCGAAAGCCGCCGCCAGAATCGGCGAGGGGTTCTGGTCGGTCGGCCCCCAAGACGTGGTCGAGACCTACGAGGAGGAGGGCGGCGAGGGGCCGAAGTTCAGCCAGCTCACGGTCTGCTACGCCGACACCGAGGACGAGGCGGTCGAAATCGCCCACGAGCAGTGGCCCAACAGCATCCTGCCGGGCGAACTCGCCGCCATCCTGCCGACGCCGACCCACTTCGAGCAGGCGACCCAGATGGTGTCGAAGGAGGACGTGCGCGAGGCCGACAGCATCGTGACCGACCCCGACCCCGAGACGCACGTCGAGAACATCCAGCAGTTCATCGACGCGGGCTACGACCACGTGTACGTCCACCAAATCGGCCCGAATCAGGAGGATTTCTTCGAGTGCTACGGCGAGCACGTCCTGCCGGAGTTCTGAGGCGACACGACTCGCCGCGAAATCGCGGGTGGTTCGCGACGGCGCGAGACGCCGTCGCGAACCACCGACACCTGTTTGCCGGTCTCGGCCCAACGGTCGTCCATGCGCCGCCTCGGTCTTCGCGTGCTGATGGTCGCCGTCGGCATCGCGCTCCTCGCGGTGTACGCGAGCGCGGCGTACCTCGGCTACCGCCTGCTGGCGTTCGTGTGGCTGGCTCGCGGCGACCTGCTCGCCGTGGCCGCGTGGACCACGGCGCTCGCCGTTTCGCTCGGGTATCTGAGCTACCGGTTCGGCACGGCGCGCCTGTTGGCGCGACTCGACGCCACGGAGCTTCCGCGGTGGCGCGCGCCGGGGGCCTACGACCGATTCGAGCGGCTTCGGGCGAAGATGGACGCGGGCGAACCGCGACTGCTCGTGGCCCGGATGGCCGTCCCGAACGCGATGGCGCTCGACGCGCCCGGCGGGAGCGCCGTCGTGATGGACCGGTCGCTGTTCGACATCCTCACGGGCGCGGAGTTCGAGGCCCTAGTGGCCCACGAACTCGCCCACCTCGAAACGCGGGATGCTCTCGTGCAGACGCTGGCGTACAGTGCGGGTCAGTCGGTGGTGTGGGTGGTCGTTCCGCTCGTACTCCCGTTCGTGGTGGTCGGGTCGGGCGTCGGTCGCGCGCTGAACTGGATTCGGGGTCGCCCGCCCGCTCGGGCGGGCGACCCCGTGGCGCGACTCCGATTTCAGGTCGGCCGGGTCGTGATGGTGGCGTTCACCGCGCTCACGCTGGTAGTCCTCGCCCACTCGCGCCGCCGGGAGTTCGCGGCCGACGACCGGGCGGCGGCGGTCACGGGCAGGCCGCTCGCGCTCGCCCGCGCCCTCCGGAAGATAGAGCGGGCGTCTACACCCCGGTGGGGCCCCCTCTCGGCGCTGACCGTCCGCGGGGAGGACAATGCCCCGATGACGCGCCTCCTCTCGACGCATCCGACGATGGACGACCGGGTGGCGAGACTCCTCGAACGAGCCGACCGGGAATCGGAGCGGTCGGCCGCGAGTCGATAAAATCTCCGTTCGGCCGAATCGCTATTCCGCGCGGCGGCCGTAGCTCCGGCGTCATGAATCGGCGCACGTTTCTCGGCCGCGCGGCCGAGGTCGGGGGAATCGGGGGACTGGTCGGACTCGCGGGGTGTGCGGCACCCATCGCACCGCAAGCGACCGAAGAGACTGCGGGAGACGAACCGACGGACCAAGACGAAGCGACACCGGAAGAAACGACCGGGGAAGCGACGGCGACGGAGGGGACCACGACCGACGAGGACGGCGGAGCGGACGGCGGGGAGACCCAATCGGTCGCCATGATTACCGAGGGGAGTGAGTACTACTTCGACCCCATCGGCCTGTTCGTCGAACCCGGAACGACGGTCTCGTTCGTCAACGAGAGCGGCGCTCACTCCGCGACGGCCTACGCCGAGGGCACCGGCGGCGCGGAGGAGACCCGCATCCCCGAGGATGCCGAACCGTGGAACAGCGAGACGCTCACGGAGGAGGGCGCGACGTTCGAACACACCTTCGAGGTCGGGGGCACCTACGACTACTTCTGTATCCCGCACAAGACGCTCGGGATGGTGGGTCGAATCGTGGTCGGCGAACCGGGCGGTCCCGCCGAGGGGAGCATGCCGCCCGACGGCGACGTGCCCGAGAGCCAGCGCATCGTCGAGGAGGGCGCAGTGTCCTACGAGGCGTTCTCGGAGTGAGTCGCTACCGACTCGCGCCGTCGAGGTCGGCCTCGGCGAGCGCCTGTCGCCACGACCCGAATCGGCGGTGGTAGGTCACGGGCGCGTACTCGCCGCGGTCGTCCATCTCGGCGGCCTTGGGCGCGCGGCCGAGTTCGTCGGCGAGACGCTCGATTTCGTGGAGGAGGTCGGCGTCGGAGATGCCGTCGTTGGTGTCGAGCATCGCCTCCTGCAGCGCGGCCGACCAACTCCCGAATCGGAGTTGGTAGGTGCGATTCGAGTACTTGCCCCGGTCGGTCATGTCCTGTTGGGTCGGGGGTTTGCCGAGTTCGGTGTAGAGTCGCTGGAGTTCCGCCAGCAGTTCGCGGTCGGGGATGCGCTTGGTGCCCATCTCGGCGGGGTCGAGACCCGCGGCTTCGAGGGCGTCGTTCCAACTCCCGAACGTCTCTTGGTACAGTTCCGGCGAGTAATCGCCCTCCTCGTGCATATCCACCACGGTCGGGGTCTTGCCGAGTCGGGCGGCCAGCGACTGGAGCGCGGCGCGAAGCGTCTCCGGAGCGACATGCTGGCTCATCACTTCTCGAAAGACGATGCCCGATATTAAAGTTGAGCTTTCACTAATAGTCAGATTTATCAGCTACCGTATGTTCTTTTTCCGTGGAGATATCAACTTCTATAATTCTATTTTCATATAAGCAAGTGTTTATATATGGGGCATACAAACGGGCTAAACAAGCACGTGAGACGACCCGAGAAGTGCCGGGGCGGGGCGGTTTGACGGCTCCCCATCCGACGGGTGTCCGTTGCTCGTTCGGAACCTTAAAGGCCTCGGCCGCTTCTCATCTATGATAACGTGCCAACACACGGAGAAGTCAAAACATGAAAATAAAACAACTATTGTCAGACGACGACGCGGTCAGTCCCGTCATCGGCGTCATCCTCATGGTCGCGATTACGGTGATTCTCGCGGCCGTCATCGGAACGTTCGTGCTGGGACTTGGTGAGAGCGTGAATCAGAACGCAAGTGCAGGCGTTACGGAAGCAGGTAACGATACGTCTGTAACCCTCAATTCACTTGGGCAAAACACAGACGGGATTAAATGCTCCGGTGTCGAAGAGTTCAGTACTGCAGACAATGATGAATATACGGAAAGCGTTGGGTCAAAAATAGTCTGTGATGACGATGGCGATGCAGATGGTAACTCTGTCGTCGCATACAGTAAAGACGGTGACGCGCAGAACGCAAGCGTCTACTCGTTCGACTAACTGACCACCTCCCGCATTTCTTTCGAGAACCAACTCCCCACCGGTAGGTACGTCTCGAAACACACGACGGACTCACCACCGAAACGTAGTCGGTGACGAGACACTCGGGGAACAAAAACTCCGGCCGGGGGGGGGGGGGCGGGCCCCCGCCCGGCCGCGGGGGTGGTTGGGGGTGGGGGCGCCGAAGACAGGGGAAA
>NZ_ML974139.1:17666-47981 GCF_004143485.2 Halorussus amylolyticus
CCTAATTTTTGGTGTTCCGCAGACCGGCGTTAAAAACACCCCCCGCCCGGCGCGGCCCCCCCCCCCCCCCCCCGGCCGGAGTTTTTGAATCGGTTCGCGCCAGCATAGCTCCTGTAACTCTCAGCCCACGAGAACGCTATCAGAGAAACCCACACTCGAATCCTGAAAAACCGTCCTCACATGTCCGCGCTGTTCATGAACAGCAGTTGGTCGCCAGCGTCCTCCACGGCGTCCATCGCGGCGTCGAGGGTCACCACCAGTTCGCGGACCACGAGCGCGTCGGCGGGCGGCCGGGAGTCGAACGCCGAGGCGAGCGACTCGTACTTCAGTCGGTCGCACTCGCTCTCGGCCGCCGAGATGTCCGCGACCGATTCGGCAACCGACGCCGTCTCGCCTTCGGTCACGAGGCTCTCGACGTAGGCGGTGGTCGTGTCGGTCAGTTCGACCGTCGCGTGGTGGGTCAGCGTCGCCATCTCGTGGAACGCGACTCGGCAGTCCTCCGAGAGCGTCGGATTCATGGCGTCGAGTTCGCGGCCGAATCGCTCGACGCGGTTCGGCACGGCGTCGATGGCGGCGTAGAGTCGCGCCACTTCGTCGGCCCGGAGGTACACGTCGGTGTAGTTCGGCGGGGCCGACTCGCCGAGGAGCGCCCGGAGGTCCCGAAGTGCGTCGTCGCAGGCCGATTCGCAGGCCGCGATTCGCTCGACCGCGTTCTCGAACTCCGGCGGGTCGGTCTCGTAGGCGTCGAGCGCGTCGGGGAGCAACGCGGTGCAGTCGGTGACTCGGTCGAGGTACGTCGCGGTGCGTTCGCGGACCGACTCCGCGTAGCCTTCGGTCGCGGATGCCATCGAGAGCGAGTCGCACCCGAGATACCGAAAGCCCTCCTATGAGGGGTCTGTTCGGGAACGTATCACAACCGAGTCGCCACCACCAATCGCCGTCCGGACCCAACCTTCTTATCGGCCCGCCGAGACGACCACTCATGAACCAACCGACCGCAACGGACCGCTGTGAGCGCGTCCTTGACGCCGTCGGCGGCGCGGTCATCGCCGACCGGGAGTTCCTCGAAACCGTCCTCACGGGCGTCCTCGCTCGGGGTCACGTCCTCCTCGAAGACGTGCCCGGCACGGGCAAGACCCTCACCGCCCGGAGTTTCGCCGACGCGCTGGGCCTCTCCTTTTCGCGGATTCAGTTCACCCCCGACCTCCTCCCGGCCGACATCACCGGCTCGAACGTCTACAACGAGGGGACCGGCGACTTCGAGTTCTCGCCCGGCCCGGTGTTCGCGAACGTCGTGCTGGCCGACGAAATCAACCGCGCGCCGCCCAAGACCCAGGCCGCGCTCCTCGAAGCGATGGGCGAGGGGCAGGTCACGGTGGACGGCCGGACCCACGCGCTCCCCGACCCGTTCTTCGTCCTCGCCACGCAGAACCCGGTCGAGCAGGAGGGCACCTTCGGCCTGCCCGAGGCCCAGCGCGACCGCTTCATCGTCAAGACCGCGATGGGCTACCCCGACTTCGACGGCGAGCGCGAACTCATCGACCGCCGGGCCGACCGAACCGCGAAGGCCCCGAGCGTCGGCGCGGTCGTCGAGGGCGACGAGGTGGCCGAGATGCAGCGCACCCTCGAAGCCGTTCGCGTGGACGGCAAGATTCGCGACTACGTGGTGGCGCTCGGCCGCGCGACCCGCGACGACGACCGGGTGGACGTGGGCGTCTCGCCCCGCGGCGTCCAGCGACTGTTCGAGGCGGCCCGCGCCCGCGCGGTCGTCTCGGGCCGCGATTACGTCGTCCCCGACGACGTGAAGCGGGTGGCCGAACCCACGTTCACCCACCGACTCGTGCTGACCGACGAGGCGAGCGTCCGCGGCACGGAGCGAAGCGACGTGGTCGCCGACGTGCTGGCCCGGGTCGAGGTGCCCGCGGTCAAGCCGACGTAACCGCACTCCCGAACGTCATCGGGTCGGTTCTCGCGGTCCGAAAATCGCCCGAAGCCGTTTGACACTCACCCCGAATCGCCCGACATGGTTGAGAAAGCGCGACGAGTCGCGGTCGAGGATTCGCGTGACGACGCCGGCCCCGCGTGGGAGGTGTTCGTCCGCGACGACGAAGACGACCCGCCGAGGTACGTCGGCGCGATTCGAGCGACCGATGCCGACGCGGCCCACGAGGAGGCGACCAGACTGTTCGCGTGGTACGCGACCGAGGTGTGGGTCTGTCCCGCGAGCGAGATTCGGAGATTCTCGGCAGACGCCACTGACAATGGAGATTCGGCGCTCCCCGAATCCGGCGAGGAGCGACGAACCTACGAACTGTGAGGAGGCGTCTCGACTCGGCGACTCGGACGTAGCTCGGTGGGACGAATCATCGAAAGCGCCAAAATATCCGCCCCTGCTCACCGCAACGCCATTACCAGCGCCACGACCGCGCCGACAGCGCCCAGCAGCGCGACCCCCGCGGCGTCGAGCGCGCCCACCTCCGGCCCCGACGGGACCGCGCCCGCCAGTCCGACGGCCGCCGCGACCGCCAGTCCGCCCACCGAAACCGTGCCGACCGCGTGGAGCAACTCCACGCGTCGGGTCTCGGCGCGTCGCCCGACCTCCGCGCCGAGCGTGGTCGCGAACTCCCCGGCGTCCCAGACCGCGAGCGCGAGCGCCGCGCCGACGAGGACGACCCACAGCGGCGTGTCGAGCGTGCCCGCGAATCCGGCCGCGACGAATAGGCCACCGCCAGCCAGCGACGGGCCGCCCACTCGGTCGGGGACGAAGCCGAGCGCGAACGCGACCCAGAGCGCGAACAGGCCGCCCGCGGCGAGAACCGCAACGACCGCGAGGAGTCCGACGACGATGGTTTCCGAACCGTAGAACTCGACGACGTTGCCCGAGAGCCGCCGGAATTCGTCGGCGAGTGGGGCGTCGAGTCGTCCCGCGACGAAGCCGAGCAGTCCGTCGAGGACTCGCTCGTGGACGACGCCCGCTCCCGCCACGATTGCGAGACCCGCGACGTAGGGCGCGTAGCCAGCCAGCAGGTCGCTGGTCGGGGTCCGAATCGACGACCGGACGAGGCGCGCGGCGACCGCGATTCCGACACTGACGGCCGTGATTCCGACCAACGCGCGCCGAACGCCCGTGTTCGTGGTCGCATCCGCAAGCAGTCGGTAGGCCTCGGGCGGAAGCCCCGCCCGGAGGTCGGCGGCCGGAACCACGACCCCGACGAGCAGCGCGAGCGGAAGCCCGGCGAACGCGACGAACGCCAGCACTGACGCCCCGCGCTCGACCGCGTCGGCAATCTCGGCGACCTCAATTTCGCCGATGGTCGAGTCCCCCGCGAGTTCTCGGGTCGGGAGTTCGACGAGCGCCTTGAACGCCGCCGCGGTCGCGACGGTTAACACCACCCAGAACGAGGCGAGTTGGGGGTCGGTCGCGGTCGGGGCGAACACCGCGTCGGTGAAGGTCGAACTCGCGCGGTCGGCCGCGTCGTCGATGGGCAGAATCTCCATCTCGGTCACGAGCGCGCGGCCCGCGAGCGCGAGCGCGACCCCGACCGGGAGGAGGGCGGCTCGAACCACGAGACCCCAACACCGACCGACGGTCCGCCTCTCGGCGACGTTCCGGACCGACGCCACCGCGCCGAGCGCCGCAAAAGTGCATCCCACGAGGACGGCCGCGACCCCGAGGATGCGAAGCGTCTGGCCGACCACGCCGGTCCGGTCGGGTGCGGGGAACGACGCCGCGAACTCGACGAGGAGTTCGTAGCCGACCCCGGCCGCGACCGCGCCGCCCGCGGGAACGAGCAGGAGACTCGCCGCCAGCGTGGCGGGCGCGCGCCACTGCTCGACCGTCAACAGCCAGAGCGCGAGTCCGAGAATGAGAGCGCCCGAAACGCTCACCGCGACGCCCGTGCCGACGCCCGCGGCCCGACTCAGCAGGGTGACGCCCGCGGCGGTTCCGACGAGGACGACCGCGGTGCTCGTCCGGGTCGGTGCCCAGTTCGTCTTCGAGACCGCGACGTCCGCGGATGCCGCGTCTGTCTCCGGGCCGTCGAGAGTAGTTTCGTCCGTCATGCGTGTGAGAGGAGGGTGTTCAGCGAGCGTTCGAGCGCGATTCCGAGCGGGTCGTCCACATTCCAATCGACGGTGGTCGCGCCGGTCGCCCGGAGGTCCCAGAGCCGAATCGCGCGGTGGGTGCCGGCGACCGACCGGCCCGGCGAGTCGTCGCCGGTCACGTCGGGCGAGAGGACCGTGAGTTCGTGGCCCCGGACCGAGAGCGACCGGGCGAGCGACTCGGGCCAGTCGTCCAGCACGGGCGAGACCAGCACGACCTGCGAATCGGCCGACAGCCGGGTCAACAGGCGTCGAATCGTCTCGTCGGTCCGGCCGCCGTCCGGGACCGTGGCGGCCCTTCTCGTCGAATTCGCGGCGGGCGCATCCGCGGATGCGCCCGCCGCGGACGGCGAGGGAACGGCCGAACCGTCGGTCGGCACGTCGTTCGAGCCGTCGCGGTCGGCCGCCCGGCCGACCGCCGAGAACACGAGACGGGCGTCGGCGACTCCCGAATCCGACCCGACCCACGGCAAGCCGTCGGGCGGCAGGCCGCCCTCGAAGTCGTCGTCGCGCAGACCGAGCGCGGTCACGGTGGTCGCGACGTTCGCCGCGGTCAGCGCGTCGTACAGTCGCTCGCCCGCGTAGGCCGAGAGTTCCGCGCCGTTCGGGTAGCCCGCCCGCGCAGTCGCGCGAGCGACCGGGCGGGCGTCCACGACGACTACGGTTCTGGCGGCCCGCTCCTCGCGGAACCGGACCGTGGTGAGGTCGCCGGTCTTGGCGAACCGCCGCCAGTCGATTCGGCTGAGCGAGTCGCCGGGCCGGTACTCGCGGGTCGAGTGGAACTCGATGCCGTCGCCGCCCGAGTCGGTGGTGTGGGTGCCGACTCGGCGGGGCGACGCCCGAGCGAACGGCGGGTCGGCGACTGCGAGCGAACACGACAGCGTGGTGTCGCCGTCGGCCGAAACCGCGGTGGTCGCGCAGTCCTCGGCGCTCACGGTCCGGACGCGAATCGCGGGGTCGCCGAAGGCGTGGTCGCCGCGCGTGGCGACGACCGAGTACGAGACGGTCGCCTCCTCGCCGGGCCTGAGCGCGAGCGCGGCCCGGGGCGACCCCGAGACGACCCGGAGTTCGTCGGGCACGTCGTCCACGAGTCGCACGTCCGCGAGCGCCGAGTCGCCGTCGTTTCTGACTCGGAGCGTGACCTCGACCTCCGCGCCGGGCGGCGGACTCGCGGGGTCGAACGACCGCTCGACGCTCGGAGCCGCCGCCCCCGACAGCGACGAGAGCGCGCCGTAGGCCACGTACGCGATTGGGACGACCGCGACCACGAACAGCCGCGGTTCGGCGTACAGCAGGCCGAGCGTCGTCAGCAGGAGCGTCCCCGCGAGACCGCCCTTCCAGCGCGAGGTTCGCTCGCGGGTCACGACGGCTCACCCCCGTCGCCGTTCGAGGGGGTGTTATCTTCGTCCCTGTCCCCGTCTCCGGCGACGCGCGCCGACGAGTCGGCGCGCGTCGCCGCATCGCTTTCGAATGCGGCTTCGACAGCTTCGACCGTGCGCTCGACGCGTCGCTCTCGCTCGGCCGCGGGGTCGAGCCACTCCCGGAGTCGCGCCGGGAGCGAAAAGCTCGGGGCGTCCTCGCCGCCGAGGAACGCCGCGGCGACCGGGTCGTCGGTCCACGCGCCCGTCTCGACCGCGCGCGCGGCGTCCTCGGGCGAGCGGTCGGCGGCGCGGGCGTAGGTGGCTTCGGCCGTCTCGGCCAGCGTCGAGCGAACCGACGCCAGCGCCACGGGGTCGCCCGCCGCGGCGAGGTCGATTTGCGAGTCGAAGGAGTCGCCGGTCCGGGCGGTGTCGGCGGCCGTCACCGTCTCGGGCGGGTCGCCGACGCCCTCGAACACCGCGGCCGGGCCGCCGCTCGGGGGCGGACCGGACGACCCCGACCGGGCGGTCCACGCGGCGTAGATTCCGACGACGACGCCGAGACCGAGGAGAAGGCGTCGGGGGTCCCGCGATTCGAGGGCTGCGGCGATTTCCGCGAGCGGGTCGGCGAGCAGGTCGGGCGCGACCACGACCGCGGCGGTCGCGACGGTCAACACGACGCCGAGACCGCCGAGGATACGGACTCGCATCACTGCTCACCTCCCTCGGGAGACTGGTCTCCGGTCTCGTCGTCGGGACGAGTCGCCTCCTCGATGGCAGTGAGCGCGGCCTCAACGCCGGGGAGGCGCTCGGCGGGCGAGCGCGCGCCGTACTCCACATCGCGGAACGCGTCCCGGAGGGTCGCCACCGCGTCGGCCGGGAGGTCGTCCACCCGGACCGCGTGGGCCGCGAGTTCGCCCGGTGTCATCGCGTCGGGGCGGCGGACCGAGACGCGTCCGAGGAAGTCCCGCCAGGCCTCGCGGAGCGTCCGGTAGGAGTCAACGTCGGGGTCGTCGGCGGGCGCGTCGGTCGCCGACGCGCCCGCGATGCTCCCACCGGCATCGCGGAGCGACGAGCGCGCCCGCTCGCGCAGTGCCGATAGGCGCTCGCCAAGCCACACCCGAAGTCGAGCGAGGACCTCCCGGACCGTGGCCTCGCGCGCCAGCAACTCCCGAATCGCCCCGATACCGTTGCGAATCGCGCGTTCGAGGAAGTCGGCGACGGCGAACAGTGCGCCGACCGCGAACCGCGGAATCGCGGTCGCAATCGCGACCGCGATTCCGGCGACCCGGCGGGGTGTGATTCCCCGGCGGTACGCCCCGAGTCCGAGTCCGCCGACGACGAGCGCGGCCCCCGCGACGACGCCGAACAGATTCACGAGGAGTCCCGAGACGGTCGCGCGTTCGGTCTGGCCGTGGGCCGAGACCACCGCGGTCGCGCTCGATTGGAACGGGAGCGCGACCGACGCCGCGCCGTCGATGTCGGTGGTCGCCTCGCGGTCGCCGACCGAGACCGACGCGTTCGACACCGGTTCGTCCTCGTAGCTCGCCGACACCTCGACCTCGGTTCCGGGGAGCGCGAGCGGGAGCGACGGGTCGGCGGTGACGTTGAGTTTCGGGAGCGAGACGGTCGTCTCGCCCGTGACGGGACCGCGCGAGACCGCGAGCGTGACGTTGCCCGGCGAGTCGGGAAGCCGAACCTCGGCCCGCCCCCGTCGGTCGGTTTCGCCGACTTCTTCGCCGTCGATAACGACCGCGGCGTTCCGGAGCGGCACGTCCTCAACCGTCGCGGTCACGACGACCTCCTCGTCGGTGAATCGGTCGCCCGAAACCGCGAGCGTGGCGTTGGTTTCGAGCGAGTACGACCGCGACCCGTTCGATTCGTTGCGCGCCTGCGCGGCGAGCGTCCTCGGCGGCGGGGCCGCGAGCACGCCGGGCGTCTCGACCGACGCGGGCGCGTCGAACGCGGGCGTTCCGACGCCGCCGGGAGGCCGGAACGTTTCGCCTCCCCTGGCATTCGGGGCGGTGGGGGCGGGCGGGAGGCGCGGCGCCGCCCCCCCCCCCCGCCGGGGCGGGGGGGGGCGCCGGCGCGCCCCCCCCCCCCCCCCCCCCCCCCCCGGCACTTCGCCTGATGCGTCCACGGTTTCGGTCTCGGACTCGCCCGCGACGGCTATCGTGAGGTTCCGGGCGTAGGGAACCTCGCCAGCGACCTCGCCCGCATCGTCGGTCGTGCCGATTCGCTCGCCATTGAACAGCACCCCGACGCCCTCGGCGGGCGACCCGCCGCGCGTGACCGCGGCAGTCACCGTCGCGCCGGGGACGGGCGTGCGATTGAGTTCGACGGCGTACGCGGTGTCGGCGTCGGATTCCGTGGAGTCGTCTTCGGTGTCCTCGGACTCGGAGTCGTCCGAATCCTCGGAATCACTCTCGTCCGACTCGTCCTCGGTCGTCGTCTCGGAGCCACCGGATTCGGTCGTCTCCGACGAGTCGGACGTTTCGCTGGCGTCCGAGGTGTCGGTCGCGTCCGATTCGTCCGCTGTGTCGCCGCCGGTGGTCTCCCCGCCGGACGTATCGGTGGCGTCACCGTCGGTGGTTCCGGACGGCGGGCCGGTCGTCGAGTCGCCGGTGTCGGTCGCGTCCTCTGAGGACGTATCACCCTCGGGGGGAGTGCCGTCTTCGGAGGACGTACCACTCTCTGGCGGCGTTCCGTCCTCGGACATCTCGGCGTCGGAGTCGTTCGCCGAGAACGTCTCGTTCGGGCTTCCCTCCTCGACGGATTCGTAGTCGGTGGCGCTCCCGGTCTGATTCTGGAGCGCGGCCTGCTCGGACCGGAGGCGGTCGCTTCCGGGCGTGGGGTCGAACCGGACCCACCCCGCGTCGGGGAAGTACACTTCGACCCACGCGTGGGCGTTCATCCCCCGGACCTCGTAGGTGTTCGACCCGACCTGCTGGCCGGTCGAGTAGCCCACGACGTACCGGGCCGGAACGTCCTGCGACCGGAGCATCGCGGTCATCGCGGTGGCGAAGTACTCGCAGTAGCCCTCGTCCATCTCGAAGACGAACTCCGAGGCCACGTCGCCCTCGGGTTCGCTCGCGTTCAGCGAGTAGTTCTTGTTGGCTTCGAGCCACGACTCGACCTCGGTCGCGGCCTCGTAGGACGTGTCGGCGTCGGCGGTCAGATTCGCGGTGAACTCCCCGAGACGGTCGTCGGTGTCATCCGGAAGCGCGGTGTACCGGCCCTCGATTTCGGCAGGGTAGTCCTGGCCCGCGGTCCGGAGGACGGTGGTATCCCGCGGCGGGAGGCGACTGACGCCGGTGTAGGTGGTGCCCGCCGGGAGCGACTCGCTACTCACGAACGCCCGGCGGTCGGTCACCAGCACCGAGTTGGGACCTGAAATCGACTCGGGCCGCCAGACGCTCGGGAGCGCGGTCGCCGACCGATTCAGCGTGACCCGGTACTCGACGCGCCGGTCGGTCATCGCCTCGGATTCGAGCGGCCCGGCGTAGGGTTCGCGGTCGTCCGACCGCTCCCACCCCGACCCGGTGTAGGTGTCGTACGCGCCGGTCCGCCAGTAGCTCGGGGCCGAGCTTTCGACCGTGAAGTGCGTCTCGGCATTCTGCGACCGGAAGGCGTTGGTCTCGTCGTCCGCGGCGAGCGACCCGCCGACAGAGGCGGTGTCGCCGGGGTTGAGCGCGCCGAGGCCGCCCGCACCCGAGAGCGCGCCCGCGTCGCCAGCGCCGCCCGGACTGCCTGCACCGCCAGCGCCGCCCGCCGGGGCGTCGGGACCGTAGGGGTCCACGCCGGGTTGGGGGACGACCGACCCGAGCGGCGACCCGCCGAGCCCGGCCGACGAGAGCGCCGGGAGGACGGTCGAGGCCAGCACCACTGCCGCGACACAGCAGAGCGCGAGGAACAGTCGGAGACGGCCCGACGACTCGTCGTCGTCGGACACCAGCGAGGGCGGCGTGTCTGGCATGGGGTTTGATGGAGTTTGGTGAAGCCGGTGGAGTGTGGTGGGTAGTCGCGGTAGCGAGGTGTCGCGGGCGGGGGGGGGGGGGGGGGGGGGGGGGGGGGGGGCGGCGCGGGCGCGGCCCCCCCGCCCCCGCCCGCGACGGGACAACCGCGATAGTATGGATGCAAACTCCGACGACACAGGTAAAAAGATTGGTGAATGACCGAAGGGTTGCCGTGGGGTTGAGTGGTGCGAAAGGCGCGGCGGCGAGTCCGGGTCCGATTTCCTTTAAGTGCTTCCCGCGACAAGGGATAGATACGAGGGCAGTGCGCCCGGGTTCTCCGAGGACCAGAGCTTCGACAGACCCGTCTTTCTTTTACCGCGTTCTCCCTATCGCTCCCCGTCCCGCCGCGCCGCGAGGTCCGGCAGATTCGGGTCGCGGTTGGGGTTCCGACCGTACACCGCCTCGTCCAGCCCTCGCTCCTCGATTTGGTCTTCGAGGATGCGTCGGAGTCGGTTTAGACTCGTGATATCGAGACCGTTTCTGGCCGCGAGGTCCGCGAACTTGGGGTCGTCGGTGATTGATTCGAACTGGTCGTAGAGCCGTTCGAGTCGCGCGGGCGAGAGACCCTGTATCCACTCGGTGTCGTGGAGACCGAGGTAGTGCTCGCGCTCGCGGTCCACGATGTGGCGAATCGCAACGAGCGCGACCTTCGGAATCGCGCGCTGGCTTCCGAACGCCGAGAGGTCGAGGTCGGCCATCACGCCGATGACTCGGTCGCGCTGCCACGGGGTGAGCGACAGGTCGTTGCAGAGCGCGTGGGTGATTCGGAGTTTGTCGAGGCGGGCCATCCGCGCGCTGTGTCCGGCCATCGCGGAGTGGCGTTCCTCGTGAAGCCGCCGAACGCTCTCGCTCAGGTCGGCGTCGGGCGACTCCGCCCGGCCGATGAGGGTCGCGCTCGGGGTGACGGGTCCCCACCGTCGGACGGTCTGGTCGCGCTGGAGGTCGGCGCGCGCGACCGACCCGTCGCCGGGAAGTTGGCTGAGACGGCGCTCCTCGGCTTCGTCGCCCGCCGGGCCGTACTGCCACGATGGAGTCCCCGCGTCGGTGCCGCTTTCTGTCATGGGTCGGTTCTAGCGTCGCGGTCCGATTTAAACGTATGGACCGGCGGAGCCCGAGCGCCGATTGTGGAATCCGAGCCGGTATCGTCGCAATCGACATCACTGAATCAGACCCGTTCACTGGTGACCGAGCGGGCCACAAAGGTGAGCTCATCGGGACCAAGGAGAAAACCAATGAGCGCGCCTATCAGTGGGCGACAGCACAACTGGTCGGGGGAATGCTGTCTCGATTGTGTTGGACGCATGGCCGGTGCGGAGAGGGCGTGCAAGGAGATCGTCGAGGAACTCCTGAACTCCGCTGAGGCAACTGTTCACATCGATAACGTGCTGATAGGTCGGGAGTTCGACGGCCAGCACATTCTAGAGATGCTCAGCCAACGCGGACTCTCCTGCGTCGTCCCAAAGCAAATGCAGACCAACGAAAAAGCGTAGGTGAAACGACTTCTACAACGCGACAAGACTCGATATGCGGCCGACCGGAAGTTGTCCCTCTACGTAGTTTCACAGAACTTCAAAGACGTGATCGGTGATAGCATCGACGATGGTGAATTCATACCACCGAAGACACGAGCGTACATAACGCCGTCGGCACCCGCTTTCGGTAGGAGATCCGTGAGTCGCCAGATATTGTATAGCAGTACAGCCCACACCGAGAACCAAGTTTAAATCGGTGGTTGAAAGTGTAAACTAATTCTTGTCTGCATAGTACTTATGAATAGACACCGCATTATTAGGCTTTAAAAATAGAAGAAAAATATTGATGTATTAGTCAAAAATCTATTTTTTATATTGAGATAGTTAGATTAAAGTAAGAAAATGGGAGAAAGTAAGTGCCAATGTCGAATAATCTCGATCCCTCGAAAGATATCTCGCGACGTAATGTACTGAATGCCCTCGGTACTGTCGGTATGACCGCAGCCATCGGTGCAGGCAGTTCGGGTACCGCATCCGCCCAAATGAGCGACACAATGGAACGGGGCGCTCGTGATCCGGACGCGACTCTACGAAGCATCGTAATCAAATCAAGTGACCGTTCCAGCTACCAGTTTTCCGTCTCCGGTGTGCTGACTGCCACCGACGCACCCGATGACGCCGTCGAGAGCGGTACGGCTACCGCCACGGTTAGTGACGGTGTCCATCAGTACGAGTTCAGCGGCGAGTTCACCGGTTTCGACGTTTCGGGTGACCCTGCAATTCGCGTTGACGGGAAGGAGTTTGACGCCGATTCGTATCTCGACCAGTCTGTCGAAATCATTCCCCGCGGGCAAACCACAGTCGATGTCTCAGCGAGTGGACGGATTGAAGCAGAGAGTCCAAGGTCTGATTCTGCGAAGAGTGGTGAGAATGGACCGGAGAGTCTTGACCGTGTGAATGGCCGTACCCTACAGGGAACTATTACTACTCCCGTTTCCTTGGTATACACTGGCGAGTTGACCTTCTTCGACGCTGACAGCGAGGTTCATTTCAAGCGAGACGGAGACCGAGTCGACGCCGCCGACATCCTCCCGTCCTCCATGCCCGGTGGCGTCACTGTCACCGGAGAAGGAGAATCGTTCAAAATCACGACTAGCGATCAGGCAGACAAAGTCGGAGCCGATACGACGGTAGAAGATGGCACGATCACCGGAACCGCAAACGAGACTGCGACCGAAGCACGATACGACGGGAACCTCGTCTCTGTGAGCCGGGGTGATGCAACTGCGACTATCAGTTCCGAGCAGAAGCGTGTCATTTGCTCGGCCCCATCAGATAGTTCAGTCGAGTTCACCATCAACGCGACGGAGGCCGTTATCTACGACGACGCAGTCCACGAAACGCTTACGACGACCGTTGCGGCGGACGCCACGGAGCGTATCAAGTTTTTGGGGGAGGTGACGAGTCTCGGAGTTGGTGGTGTGACCGCTGAGTTCGACTCCGAGCGCTACCCAGAGGCAGCGGTATCGGCACGTCTCCAGACCGGTGCGGTCGTTGAGCGAACCGACGCTTTCGAACGCGCCGCATCTGAGGCCGATGGAAGAGTTCGTCACGACCCAGAGGGCATTTACCTAGTCTCCAATACAACTGACGACAAGCCGAGTGACTCGACGGTCCATCACCTAACTGATCTCGATAGAGGCGACGAGGGGGCGATAACAATCTCGAGACATCGCGACTCCGGTGAGGTGGCACACGTCGAAACCGTCTACGAATGGAAGACGAAGTTCGACACCACCTCGAAGGTGACTAGCGAGACCTTGCAATTAGCCGGTGCTGCAAGCGTCCAAGCCGCGTCCGTCGAGACGACCACCGAAGAATATAATGTCCCCGAAGATCGACTCCGCTCTGCAGGTGACCCCGTTACTACCCAAGGCTTGATCGACGACGCATCTGATTTCATCGGTGATATCTGGGATGGCTTGACTGGAGTCGTCGACTCTATCGCCGGTCTTGGAGAAAATATGCTGCAGACGGTCATTGAAGACTCGGGCGTCGACCAGAACGATCTCGCTGTAAGTAGCGGTCAGATTGTCTGTAATTCGATTACGGCGATACAGGACCTAGCAACAGAACTCATCAACACCAAGTACGTCTACGATGTGGCAAAGTGGAGCGATGTCGACCTCGGTAAGGTCCTGTGGAAGGTGCGCCTGACTGGCTACGATTCAGTCGTTTCAGTCGCAACCAGCGACGCTTTTGCTGAATTCGGCGACGATGATTGGTCTTGTGGGAGTTGTATCGCTATCATCCGTCTAGCACTGGACGTCGGAATCTGTGGGTTTGGCGTCAGTGCCTTTTGTGCTGGGACAAACTGGTGGAACCTCGGTCTCGGTGCGGCACCTTGTACCGTCGCGTTGGGAGCACTCTGCTCACTCGCAGTGGCGACTCTCCCGGATGCAAGAGACTTGTGTTCGGCTGCAAACGAGCCGACTGGATGGTCTGTGTGCTAGGGAGTTAACGCTCGGAGAACTCACTAGTCTCTTTTTATCGGACATCCGTTCAGACGCACCTTTTTATCCCAATCTAAACACACATATATAAATCACACATGCTATATAAATGTGCTATACTCTTCGAACCTTGATGCGCCGATTCCGTAGTACAAACGGAAGATGGACAGGCTTTTATTTGTGCTACAGTCGTAGTTATAATATGCTCGGTCGCGAGTACGGACGAAGACTAACCGCAGTAGTACTGTCCAATTCAGTACTGGCTGCGGGCGTGTTCGTCTTCGGCTGGGATCCTCATCTCCTTTTGTTGTTATATTGGGTCGAGGCCGGGGTCGCAGTTGGTCGGGAAGCCATCCAGTCGTTGTTCTCTGCGCTTCCTCCATCAGAAGCTTACAAACCGACTGGAACGAGAGTACCGTTCCCGCTTGAATCGCTTTCTGACGTTCGAGGGAGAATTTGTCTCGTCGGCTGGCTTCCTGCGATTTACCCGCGAAACGTCCCGTACATTCTGCTAACGCTGTTGCCGCTTGTGACGTTTTGGCCACTTGGCGGGTTACTACTAACGGGTATTATCGCACCGTTTAGTGGGTCGTTCGCTCTGCCAACGACGCTCACACTGGGCGTGTTCGCTGTCATATTCAATCAAGCGTCTCACTTGGTGAGTTGGCTGTGGTCCGGAGAGTACGAGTCAGCAGCCGCGACTGGGAGTGGCTCTCGGAAATACTTGATACTCGTGTTCCTCCTTGCGGTCGTCGCACCGTTCGTCGTCAGGAGCGCTGAAGACGCAGGCATCGGACGAGTCGTCCTCGGACTCGTAGTTGTCGGAACGAAGATTGGATACGACCTTTTGGAACTCCGCTATCCGGGGTTTGTCGAGTCGACGGTGTTCACCGACAAAACTGTCGGAGAAGAACAACCAATCAAATTACCCGACACCGAACCAATTAGAGTGTTTGACAACGACTACCGCGGCACTTTCGTAGCCGCGGTGGTCAGTGGCGTTCTCATCTCGTTTTTTGGTCCGACACTGTTCGTCGTCCTTCTCGGCGGCCTCGTTGGGGCATTAGTCGGCGGTAGTGCGTTTGGAACATCATATGGTCTCGTCGTTGGAGGCGCGCTCGGCGTCGCAGCAGTCGTTACCTGTCGGGTGATTGTAGAGATTACTGTGGGGTGGATCGTCAGCGCACACCTCGTCTATCGCATTCATTCCGATACTGTCGTTGCCTATAACACGTTGACTGACGCGGCACAGTGGTCAGTCCCTCGTAGCAGAATCTCGGAAGTATCCGTCTCTCCCGGTCTCTTTTCTACAATTTTTCCGGACTGGTACAGCACACTCAAGATTGAAACGCACGAAGGCGGGAGCTACAAGATGGGATACTTCGAGGACGTTGAATCAGCTGCAGGACTACTCAAACGAGAATCCGTCAACTGAGGCCGTCTCTCTTATACTGACAATAAAAAACTCACCGAACTCCGCGGCCTCTGGCTGTGGACCGTGGCTAATATATATACCAGTTCATTACTGCGGCGCCGAGACCGATAGCGATCCCACGAACAACCGCACCTCCTATAGACGCGTCAATAAAGACGACGTTCACTACTGTTACAGCTAGAACAACACCGGCGAACAGGAGCAATGTGTACACCAACGTTCCAGGCTCGAGGTCGACTGCCATATTCCATAACCGGACTCCTCGGACTTATTATTTACTTATCTATCTATATTCAACATACTATTAATACTTAGATTTAAATTTCGGTTCGGGATTTAACGTCTCCAGTAGTTCACACCCAGACCGCGCACCGTGAGTCTCCATCATCAAACGATGAGGCTTCACGAGAACCGCCAAGTGAGGAAGGCATCGCGAGTCGTCGCCGCGATATTATTACGAATAGTTCGGGAATTTGACCAACGTAACGGCGTTGCTCCCGTCCGGCAGACATTCCAAAACTGTACGACTGCGTTGGCCAAACACTACCGGACTACTTCCCGGAGCGACCAGCAGACTGCGAAAATGACAATAGTTCTCTATCCTGCTCTCACTCGCGCCCAGACCGCACTGAAGGCGAGAACTCCGCAAAAACGGGAACCGTCGTCCCTCGTATCTACCCCTTGTCGCGGGAAGCACTTAAACGAAGAACGGCGTCGGCGCGGGGGGCGACCGCACACTCCCGGCCATCGGCCGCGGGGACGCGTAGCGTTATGGGACCGGCTTTCGAACGTTCGACCATGCCAGACGACGACTACACCGGAGCCGATTTGTTCGCCGACACGCTGGAGGAGTACGGCGTTTCGCACGTGTTCGGCAACCCCGGAACCACGGAGTTGCCGGTGATGAACGCGCTCGCCGACGCCGACCTCGAATACGTCCTCGGCCTCCACGAGGACGTCGCGGTGGGGATGGCCGCGGGCTACGCCCAGACCCGCCGGTATCACTCCCATCACGACGACTCCGTGATGCCGGTCGGGGTCGCAAACCTCCACGTCGCGCCCGGACTCGCCCACGGTCTCGGAAATCTCTACGGCGCGAGCGTGACCGGCGCGCCGCTCGTCGTGACCGCGGGCAACCACAGCACCGACTTCCGCCACGAGGAGCCGATTTTGTCGGGCGACCTCGTGGAGATGGCCGACCAGTTCACCAAGTGGAGCGCGGAGGTCGGCGACGTGGCCGCGCTCCCGACGATGCTCCGGCGGGCGTTCCGCGTGGCGCTCACGCCGCCGACCGGGCCGGTCTTTCTCGCGCTTCCGCTCGACGTGATGACCGCCGAGACCGACGACGCGCCCGAGCGACTCGGCCCGATTCCCGACGCGGGCCGGGGCGACCCCGACCAGATAGAGCTGGCCGCCGACCTCCTGGCGGACGACACCGACGACGTGACGCTCGTGGTCGGCGACGGAATCGCGCGCTCAGGAGTCGATGCGGTCGAAGCCGCGGTCGAGTTCGCGGAGGCGACGGGCGCGCGCGTCCACGGCGAGATTCTGTCCTGCGAGGTGGACTTCCCGACCGACCACGACCAGTGGGTGTCGTACATCCCGCCGGACGAGGACCTCGCCGCGACCCTGATGGCGACCGACCGGCTCGTCTTCGTCGGGTGTTCGACCAACACCACGCTGACCCGCCACGAGAACGACCTCGTGTCCGACGAGACGACGTGCATTCACATCGGCGACGACTCGTGGGAGGTCGGCAAGAATCAGCCGGCGGACGCCGCGGTCCTCGGCGACCCCGGACGCGTCCTCGCCGACCTCGCGGACCGAGTCGGCGAGCGCCTCTCCGAATCCGACCGCGAGGCCCGACTCGACCGCGTGGCCGCCGTCAAGGAGATGGTCGAAGCGCAGATGGCCGAGATGGCGGCTAGTGACGCTTCCGACGACCCGAGAGCCTCGAAGCCCGAACTCGTAGATGCGATGCAGGAAGTCGCGTCGGACGCCTACATCGTGGACGAGGGCGTGACCTCGAAGTACGCGATGCTGACTCGGTGGTCGTTCGAACCCGAACAGCTCATCTCGAACAAGGGCGGCGGTCTGGGCTACGGCCTCCCGGCGTCGGTCGGCGCGGGAATCGCGGAGGCCCAGTCGGACGACCCCCGCGACGTGGTCGGCTTCGTCGGCGACGGGTCGTACCTCTACTACCCCCACTCGCTCTACTCGGCCGCGCGCTACGACGTGGACCTCACCGTGGTCGTCTCGGACAACCGGAACTACCGCATCCTGAAGGACAACACGCTCAAACTGTTCGGCGGCGAGGACGACGACTACGACTACGTCGGCATGGACTTCGAACCGCCGGTGGACATCCCGAAGAACGCCGAGAGCCACGGCGCTCGCGGCCAGTTGGTCGAGGACCCCGACGAAATCGCGTCGGCGCTCGCCGACGCGATGGACCGCGAGGGTCCCGACGTGTTGGACGTGCTTGTCCACGACTGAGAGCGCGCAGTCGGTAGGCTGTACTTACTCCGTTTCCGAATCTGCTTGCACGCGCTCGCCGTCCATCGTCTCGGGGAAGATTTTCCCCGGATTTAGGGTGTCGCGGGGGTCGAGCGCGCGCTTGAGTCGGCGCATCGTCTCGACGGTCGCCGCGCCGTGTTCGGCCTCCAGAAATTCGCGCTTGCCGAGACCGATGCCGTGTTCGCCGGTCGCGGTGCCGCCCATCTCGATGACGCGCTCGACGACGGCGGCGTACAGTTCCTCGGCGGCCGCGACCTGCTCGTCGTCGGACTCGTCCACCAGCACCGAGTAGTGGACGTTGCCGTCGCCCGCGTGGCCGAAGCAGGGGACCAGCAGGTCGTGCTCGTCGGCGAGGTCCTTGACGTAGTGGACGACTTCGGGATAGTCGCTGATGGGAACCGTCACGTCGCCGGGGTGCATCGGCGAGAGGTCGGGGTCCCACGTCTGGAGCGCAAAGGAGAGGTCCTTGCGGGCTTGCCAAAGAGTATCCATCTCGTCCTCCTCAGCAACCTCGAATCGCTCTGCGTCGTGGTCGTCGAACACCGCCCGGCAGAACTCGATTTCCTCCTCGACGCCGTGATTCGCGTGGAATTCCAGAAAGACGGTCGGCGCGTCCGGTAAGTCGGTTCCGGTGTAGGCGTTCGCGAGACGGGCGGTCGCCTCGTCCAGGAGTTCGATTTTCGCCACGTCCACGCCCGAGCGCACCGCGTCGAACACCGCCTGCGTCGCGGCGTCGAGCGACGGGAACAGCGCCCGACCGCCCCGAATCTGTTCGGGACGGCCAGCGAGTCGGAGGGTGATTCGCGTGACGACCGCAAGCGTCCCCTCGCTCCCGACGAGGAGGTCGGCGAGGTTGTAGCCGCTCGACGTTTTGGCCGCCTTGCTCCCCGCCGTAATCACCGACCCGTCGGCGAGGACGGCTTCGAGTTCGAGCACCCAGTCGGCGACCTCGCCGTACTTCACGGTCTGCATCCCCGAGGCGTCGTTGGCGACCATCCCGCCGACCGTCGAGATGTCGCCCGACGAGGGGAGCGGTGGGAAGAACAGACCCTCGGAGGCGACCGCTTCATCCACCTCTGCGCCGAGGACGCCGGGTTCCACGTCGATTTGGAAGTCGTCCGCGCGCACGTCCAGCACCGAATTCATCCGCGAGAGGTCGAGGCTGATGCCCCGGTGGGCGGGGACGGCGTTGCCCTCCAGACCCGTCCCGGCGGCGTAGGGCGTGACCGGGACCCGGCGGTCGTTCGCGGCCGCGAGGACCGCCGACACGTCGGGGGTCGATTCGACCCACACCACCGCGTCGGGGGTGACGCCCAATCCGAGTTCGTCCGCGCCGAAGTCGGCGGCGTGAGTCTCGCGCGCGGACTCGCCGAACGATACGTCGCCAGCGATGTCGAGGTCCGAGAGAAACGAGCAGTCGTACGTCATACGCTATCGTGGGTCGGTCGGGGCTTAAGCGTTGGAGTGACGGCGACGACTCGTATAAAAATACGTCGATAACAGTTCGCAGAGTGACATTAGGGACTTACTTTCGAAAGCCGTCGTCTGCTCACGATAAACCGACAGCAGAACCGCGATGACGGTTTAGAAAGCCCCCGCCCGGTCGCGGTCGTTGCTCGGCATATCTGTGTCTCTCAGCAACTCCCGACACAGATCGTGGCCGAGCAAGCGACCAAGACGAGCGCGACCGGGCGGCCCCTTTCAATCCCGTGAGGAACGAACGGGATGTCGAAAGACGAGTGAAACGAAGTCTTTCGGAATTCCCACCCGCGGTGGATTCTCCCCCTGCGAGACTCAGAGAAAGCCGTCCAATTTTCGCTTGCTGAGTTCCAGATAGTCGAAATCGAAGGTGTACACTTCGGCCGAAATCGTCCCGGTCCAGTCCTCGCGGAGGGGTTCGAACACCGTCCCGAAGTCGAGGGTCCCCGACCCGGTCGGGACGTGTTCGTCGTAGGCCTCGCGGGCGTCGTTGGCGTGGACGTGGCTCACGCGGTTGCGGTGGTCTGCGAGAAAGTCCGCCATCGCCTCGGCGTCGAGACCGTCCACGCGGGCGTGGCCCGTGTCGAACGTCATCCCGGCGTCGGTCTCGGCGAAGACGGTCTCGAAGTCGTGAATCGTGAACCGGACGCCCGGCAGATTCTCGACGCAGATTTCGATGTCCCGGTCGGCGGCGTAGGCGTCGAGGTTCCGAATCGAGTCGAGCAGATGAGGTTTGACTTTCTCGAAATCCCATTCAGGCGGCGAAGCGTGCGAACTCGCGTGGAGGACCGCCTTCTCCGCGCCCATCTCGGCCGCGGCGTCGATGCAGTCCCGGTGTTCGTCGAGCGCCGCGTCCCGAATCCGGTCCCGCGGCGTGCCGATGTCGAGGTCCGCGAACGGGAGGTGGACCAGCAGGTCGAGTCCCTCGTCTTCGACCAGCGACCCGACAGCATCGAGGTCGAGATTCGTGCGCGCGGTCGCGCCGTCCATGTAGAGTTCGACGTAGTCGAACCCGATTCGTGCGCCCTCGGTTACGGCGTCGCGCCACGAGACCGTCCCGGTGTGGGTCTGCGTTACGTAGCCCGTGCGAACCTCGTCAGCCATTTGCTTCGCTCCGGTCGGTCGTCTCGGCCGCGTCGGTCGTCTCGTTCCAGTCGGTCAGTCCAGATCCGTCAGTCATCCGTCTCACCGCCCTCGACCGATGGGACCGCGGCGTCGGCGTCCTCGGCGTCAGCGGTCAGTTCGCTTTCGTCGGGTTTCGGGGGACTGGGAGTCACGAACCGGGCCAGTGCGGCCACGCTCGGCGCGACCAACGTGGGCGTCACCTCGCTCCGCTCGGCGTCGATACGGTCGGCGTCGCCGGTCAGCACGCAGACCGACTCGCACCCGACGTTCTCGGCGAGCGCCACGTCGGTTTCGAGTCGGTCGCCGACGACCGCGACTTCGTCCGGGGAGTACCCCTCGGCGTCGAGGACGTGGGCTATCATCTCGGGGTTGGGCTTGCCGAACACCCGAGACGGGCGCTGGTCGGTCGCGCGCTCTATCAGCGCGCCGATGGCCCCGCAGTCGGGGACGAACCCCTCCGCGGTCGGACACACCGTGTCGGGGTGTGCCAGCAGGAAGGTCGCGCCGTCGCGGACCGCGAGGGTCGCGGCCCGGGCCTTCTCGTAGGTGAGTTCGGTGTCGAAGCCCACGACCACGGTGTCGGGATTCTCGTCGCCGAGGTCGATTCCATGTCCGGCGAGCGCGTCGCGCATCGTCTCGGTGCCGAGGACGTACACCTCGCCCGCGTCGGCCGATTGGAGGTGGTCGATGACGCCGTCGGTCGAGAGCAAGACGTTCTCCGCATCGACCGGCACGCCGAGGTCGGCGAGCTTGTTCGCGTAGTCGTCCTTCCACTTCGAGGAGTTGTTCGTCAGGAAGTACACCTCGACGCCGCGCTCGCGGAGCGATTCGACGAGGTCGCGCGCGCCCTCCACGAGGTCGTCGTCGAGGTAGACGGTGCCGTCGAGGTCGAAGAACACCGCCTCCTTCGACCCCAAATCCGACAGCGACGAGAATCGGAGGTCGGCCCGCTTCAGGTCGGCGAAGTCGTCGATTTCGACCCAGTCGCGGCCGGTCACGTCGGCGGTTTCGACGTCGTGGTCGCGGTTCCGGACGAGCCGGTCGATGGCCGCTTCGGTCCACCCGCTGTAGTCGCCCTCGCGTTCGATGACTCGCGCTATCTCGTCGAACAGCATCGACGAGAACGCGGCCGAGAAGCGATACACGTCGGTCGAGACGCCGTGTGCGGCGCGCTCGGGGATTCCCTTGTCGATGTGTGTCACCATCCCCTCGTCGTCCACCGTGACCTTCATCGCTTCCTCGGAGTAGGTCCCCCGGTCGCACGCGATGGCGCTGTCCGCGTCCGAATCGAGGAGGTCGGCGAGCAGGTCGGACTCGAACGCAACGTCGCCGTTGCTGAGGACGAACTGCTCGCCAGCGACCGCCTCGCGGGCGAGGTACAGCGAGTACATGTTGTCGGTGTTGGCGTACACGTCGCTCTCGCGCACCGTCACGTCGAGCGACGGGCGCTCGGCGGCCACCGACTCGCACAGCGACCGGGTCTCGTCCGCGAGGTAGCCAGCCACCACCGTCACGTCGGTCACGCCCGCGTCGGCGTAGGCCCGGAGTTGGCGCGCGAGAATCGGCGTCCCATCGACCGAAACGCACCCCTTGGGTTCGTGAAGCGTGAGCGGCCGGAGTCGAGAACCGATGCCAGCCGCTAAGATGACTCCTTTCATGAGTATACCGCTCAATAGCGCAACGTATCTGTTGATAACCCTACTGGCCGTACCTCACCTCTGCATCAAACGAATCGAACAGTTCAGCTCGGAGTCACTCGCTCGCGTCGTCGCCGAACCGGAGCACGCCGGGGTAGTCGGCGATGAGACCGTCCACGCCCGCCTGCCGGAGCTGGTCGGCCTGATACCAACTTTCGACCGTCCAGACGTTGACCGCCCGGCCCTCGTCGTGGGCGATTTCCACGAGGTCCACGTCGTCGTACGGACCGAGCGACCCGTACGCGGCGTTGAACAGGTCGGTGCCCGAAATCATGTTCCACGGCGGGTGGACCGCCTCGCAGTCGTACCGGCGGGCGACCTCCATCCCGTCGGCGACCGACTCGGCGAGGACCGCGGCGAGCGGAATCGAGCTATCGACTTCGCGGGCGGCCGCGAGCGCGCCCTCGGCGAACGACGAAATCAGCACGTCGTGGTCGTACGTCGAGAGCGTGTCGATTGCGCGCTCGGCGAAGTCGAGCCAGAGGTCGCGCTGTGTCTCGCGGTCGGCCCGTGGGAGGTTCTCGCGCGAGCGCACGGCCGCGGACCCGGGGTTCTTGAACTCGACGTTCACGCCGACTTCGGGCGGAAGCGCGTCGAGGACGGCGTCGAGCGTGGGAATCGTCTCGCCGGTCCCCAGCACCTCCAACTCGGCGAGCGTCTCGGCGGGCGTCTCCCACACGCGCTGGTCGGCGACGGCGGCGGGCGCGTCGGTCAGCCGTCCGAGGTCGTAGTCGTGGAAGACGACGAGTTCGCCGTCGGCGCTCGCCATCAGGTCGATTTCGACCATCTCGGGCGGGCTGTTCGACCCGTACCCGGCCGCGGCCTGCTCGACGGCCGCGACCGTGTTCTCGGGGTAGACGCCCGCGAAACCGCGGTGCGCGATGAGTGCGGGGAGGGTTCGATTCGCCGACTTCGACTCTGCGGTTCCAATCGTGCCGGACATGGTGAGTTCGGCGTGACCGCGGGACCGCCGCGGCGGTCCCGCGGTCACAGCCGTCTTACCGGGAGGTTCGAACAAGCCTACCTTCAAGGTTTCTATCCCAGTATAAATAGCAGTACGGAGCGGTGGGAAGTGCGGTCGGTAGGGTGTCGTGCCGACCGGGACGCCTCCCGAAAACGACCCCGACGAAGTGATTTCCGAATCGGAAACCACTTCGCCGACATCATCTTTTAAGTGTGAAACCGCCGTATCTCGACCCGGAATGAAGTTCACCTATTACGGCCACTCGACGTATCACGTCGAAGTCGGCGACACGGACCTCCTCATCGACCCGTTCTTCGACAACCCCAAGACCGACACCGACCCCGAGGAACTCGACCCCGACTTCCTCCTGCTGACTCACGGCCACGCCGACCACATCGGCGACGTGGACCGCTACGAGGGGACGAAACTCGTGGCGACGCCCGAAGTCGTGTCGTACTGTCGCGACGAGTTCGGCGACTTCGAAGCGGTCGGCGGCATGGGGATGAACCTCGGCGGCACCGTCGAGTGCGGCGACGCCTTCGTGACGATGCACCGCGCGGACCACTCGAACGGGATGGACACCGACTACGGCGCGTCGGGCGGCATGCCCGCCGGGTTCGTCATCAGCGACACGAAGCCGACGCAGGTCTCCGACGAGGAGAGCCAGACGTTCTACCACGCGGGCGACACCGGCCTGATGACCGAGATGCGCGACGTCATCGGTCCGCACCTCGAACCCGACGCCGCGGCGGTCCCCATCGGCGACCACTTCACGATGGGACCGTGGCAGGCCGCAATCGCGGTCGATTGGCTCGACGTGGACTACGCCTTCCCGATGCACTACGACACCTTCCCGCCGATAGAGCAGGACCCCGAGGATTTCGCCCGCGAGGTCAAGGCCGTCGGGAGCGACACCGAGGTCCACGCGCTCGCAGGCGACGAGACGTTCGACCTCGGCGAGGAACTGGACTACTGAACCTCGACCACGCCGACACGGGCGTCGGCCGGTCGCGACCGATTTTGAATTATCTTCGGACGGATTAGGAAACGTGAAGCAAACTCCGGCAGGAGTTTTAGAAGCTACACTAAAGAAGGGAATAAATTAATTTGATTAGTCTAGGCGCCGCTGTTAGTGATAATGTAAATACGAGTCTCGTCAAGGACGGGTAGAGTTATATGCCACCACTCTATGGTTCTCTACTGTGATGACACCGAATGACACGGACGGGGCGGACCGCAGAACGTTTCTCAAACTCGCGGGTGCTGGTGGGCTCACCGCGACCGCTGGCTGTATCGGACTCGGCGGGAGCGACGGCGACGATGCGCCGGACACCATCGTTTTCGGCCAGCCAGCCGCCCAGACCGGTGACTGGGACTTCCTCCAGCCCGGCGTCTCGCAGGCGACCGACGCCGCGCTCGAAGGCATCAACGACGCCGGCGGCCCGCTCGGTGCCGAACTCGAAATCCAGCGGCGCGACACCGCGGTCGACCCCCAAGAAGCCCGGTCGGTCGTGACCCAGCTCGTGGAGAACGACGACGCGGTGGCGCTCCTCGGGCTGTTCTCCAGCGAAATCGACCCGCTGTTCGACTTCCTGCAGGAGCAAGAGACCCCCATCGTGACGCCGTGGCCGGGTTCGGCGTTCCTCGACACTCGCGGCGGCGACATGGGGACCCCAGACGACCTCGACGACGACGAGTGGGTGTGGCGGACCGTCATCGGCGACACGGTTCACACCGGCGGCGCGGCCAAGCGCGCGCTCGACCAGGGCCACGACACCATCGGCGTCATCAACGGGAACTCCGAAGGCGAGCGTAGCTGGGTCGAAGGGTTCCTCAACGCCTACGAGGAGGGCGGCGGTTCGGTCGCCGAGCGAGTCGAAGTCAGTCTCGGTGAATCGAGCTACCAGTCCGCGCTCAGTCGGCTGTTCGAGGCCGACTTCAGCGCGTTCGCGGTCAGCATGCCGCTGGAAGACGCCACGACCATGATGAGCGACTGGGCCGACGGCGACTACGGGAGCCAGCCCATCCTCTCGGACCCGCTCTCGCAGAACGAACTCGTAGAGCAGGTCGGCGACGCGCTCGAAGGCGCGTGGGCCGCCAGCCCCGGCCAGTCGGGACCGAGCTACGACACGTTCCTCGACGCCTACGAGAGCATGGACGGCGACGCCGAAATCAACGCGTGGACGCCCCCGGCGTGGGACGCCATTCAGGTGACCGCGCTCGCGGTCGAGCACGCCGGTGAGGCGACGCCGGAAGCCATCGAGCAGAGTCTCGGCCCCGTGACCCGAGGCGACGGGACCGAAGTGGCGACCTTCGAGGAGGGCAAGGAGGCGCTCGACAACGACGAGGAAATCGTCTACCGGGGTGCGGCCACGAACACCTCGTTCACCGACTTCGGAAACGTGTTCGGCTCGGTGATTATCAACTCCGTACAGGACGGGGAGTTCGTCGAAGAGGAAGTCATCCCGGCCGAAGAACTGAGCGAGTTCGTCCCGGAAGACCAGTACTGAGCCATGGGACTCGCCCAGAATATCGTCTTCGGCCTCGTGACGGGGTCGTACATCGCCATCGCCGCAATCGGGTTCACCCTGATTTACGGCATCGTGAACATGATAAACTTCGCGTACGGCGAGTACGTCACCGTCGGCGCGCTCGTCGGCGTGCTCGCGGCGGGAGCGCTCCCGCTTCCCCTGCCGGTCGCCGCGCTCGTGGCGATGGTGGGCGGGGGCATCGCGAGCCTCGTGCTCGCCAGAGCCTTCTTCACGCCCATCAACCACACCGGCCCGGTGCCGATGCTTCTGACCTCCATCGGTCTCGGACTCGCGCTCCGAAACGCGATTCGACTGACCGCGGGCCAGGGGTCGCGGTACTTCGACACCGAGACCACGACCTTCCGGTTCGACGGCCTGCCCGACCTCTCGGTCGGGTCGGTGGACCTGCTCGGCGGCGTGTTCGTCACCTCCGAACACCTCATAGTCATCGGGAGCGCGGTGGCTGTCTTCGTGATTCTTCACGCACTGCTGACCCGGACCGACGTCGGCATCGCGATGCGCGCGATGGGCGACGACGAGGACCTCGCTCGCGTTCGGGGTATCGACACGCAGATGATTCGGGACAGCGTGTGGGTGCTGGCCGGAGTGCTCGCGGGTCTCGCGGGCGTCCTCATCGGCATCCAGACCAGCGTGAGTTCCACGACTGGCTTCAGCCACATCCTCCAGATACTCTCGGCCGCCATCCTCGGCGGCGCGGGGAGTCCGTACGGTGCAATCGCGGGGTCGTACGTCATCGGTCTCGTGGTAGCACTGTCGGTGGCGTTCCTGCCGACCGGGATGACCGGCCTCTCGACGGCGATGGCGTTCCTCATCCTCATCGTCGTCTTGCTCGTCAAACCCAGCGGTATCGCGGGTCAGGAGGTGCGTGAGGCGTGAGTCTCGCCGACCGCCTGCCCGCAGGCATTGGAGACCGACTCCCTGAGGACGACGGCGACCGGGCGCTCCTGCTCGGCGGCTTCGCCGTCGCGCTGGCGCTCGTGCTCGCGGCGACCCCGGTCGCGGTGGCCCTGCCCGGCGAGCTGTTCGTCTTCTTCGAGGTCGGAACCATGTTCGTCATCTACGGGATTCTCGTCCTCGGACTCGACCTTCAGTACGGCCACACCGGACTGGTCAACTTCGGCCACGTCGTCTTCTTCGCGGTCGGCGGCTACACCGTCGCGATGCTGTCGGCTCAGAACCCCTTCGTGGGAATCGGACTGGGCTACCCGTGGCTGGTGGCGCTGGTGGCTGGCGTCCTCGTCGCGGCGCTGCTCGGCGCTATCGTCGGAGCCACTTCGCTCCGACTCCGCGACGACTTCCTCGCGGTCGCCACGCTCGCGACCGCCGAGATATTCCACTCCGTGTTCGTCAACTTCCGGGAGGTGTTCGGCGGCAACACCGGGATTCTCGGCGTGCCGACGCCGCTGGCCGACCTCGCCGGTGACACCGACACCACGATGCTCGCCACGCTGCTGTTCATCGGCGGCGTCACCGCGTTCACGTTCGCGGTCGTGACTCGGCTGACCGACTCGCCGTACGGCCGCGTCCTGCGCGCGATTCGCGCCGACGAACTCGTGACCCGGTCGGTCGGGAAATCGACGTTCACTTACAAGATGCAGTCGTTCGTCTACGGCGCGGCGCTCGCGGGCCTCGCGGGCGGCCTGTTCGCGCTCTACAACGGCACGGTCGCGCCGGGCTACTTCACGATTCAGGTCACGGTCACGATTTGGATTGGGATGTTGCTCGGCGGCGCGTCGAACCACCGCGCGGTGCTCGCGGGCCTCGCGGTCATCATGGGCCTGCGCCTGCTGTCGCGGTTCGCGCTCGACGTGGCTCCGGTCTCGGCCGACGCGTTCGCGTCCATCCGACTCATCGTGGTCGGCATGATTCTGGTCGCGGTCATCCGCTACCGGCCCGCCGGAATCTGGGGCGACCCGAAGGAACTGGGGGTGGACTCGTGAGCCTCCTCGACGTGAACGGTCTTGTCAAGGAGTTCGGCGGCCTGCGAGCCATCGACGAACTCTCAGTCTCGGTCGAGCGCGGAGAGTTGGTCGGCGTGATGGGACCGAACGGTGCCGGGAAGTCCACGTTCTTCAACTGCGTCAGCGGCGTCATCACGCCCGACGGCGGGCGGGTCACCTTCGACGGCGACGACGTGACCGGCGACCCGCCCGAGGAACTGGCGCGGGCCGGAATGGTCCGGACGTTCCAGAACACCCGCGAACTCGAAACCATGACGGTCAGGGACAACGTCCGACTCGCCGGACCCGACCAACCCGGCGAGCGCACCCTGCCCGCGCTCGCACGCACGGACTCAATGCAGACCCACGAGCGCGAGGTGCGCGAACGCGCCGACCACCTCATCGAGGCGTTCGAACTCGACCACCTCGCCGACGAGTACTCCAGCAATCTGTCGGGCGGCCAGCGAAAACTGCTCGAACTCGCGCGGGTGCTGATGCTCGACCCCGACCTGCTCCTGCTCGACGAACCCTTCGCGGGCGTGAACCCCACGCTGACGAAGGAAATCGCGGAGCGCATCCGCGGTCTCAACGACGAAGGGATGACGGTGGTCGTCATCGAACACGAACTCGAAACGCTGACCGAACTCGTCGACCGCCTCGTCGTCCTCCAGCAGGGGAGCCTGCTCGTGGAGGGCGAACCCGAGGCGGTGCTGTCGGACGAGCGCGTCATCGACGCCTATCTCGGAGAGTGACCATGAACGAACGACACACTCACAACGACTCGCAGTTGGGACGCGCGCAGAGCGACCACGACTCGCCGGAGGTGGTCGCGTGAGCCTCCTCCACGTTTCGAGCCTCGACGCGGGCTACGGCGACCTGAAGGTCCTCTCGGACATCGACCTCGACGTGGATTCGGGCGAGTACGTCGCCATCGTCGGCCCGAACGGGGCCGGGAAGTCCACCGCGATGAAGTCGGTGTTCGGTCTCGCCGACCGGATGGCCGGCTCCATCACGTTCGCGGGGACCGACATCACCCACCTCCCGCCCGAGGAGGTCATCCACGAGGGACTCAGCTACGTCCCACAGACCGAGAACGTCTTCCCCTCGCTCACGGTCGAGGAGAACCTCCGACTCGGCGCGTACATCCTCGACGAGGTGCCCGAGGAGCGACGACAGGCGGTATTCGACCGCTTCCCTATTCTGGCCGACAGGCTCGACATGGACGCGGGCACGCTCTCGGGCGGCCAACAGCAGATGCTCGCGATGGGGTGTGCGCTGATGCTCGACCCCGACCTGCTCCTGCTCGACGAACCTTCGGCGGGACTCGCGCCCGACCTCGTGGACGAGATGTTCGACCGCGTGGACGCGGTCAACGAGGCGGGCACCGCGGTCCTAATGGTCGAGCAGAACGCCAAGGAGGCCCTGCGACGGTGCGACCGGGGCTACGTGCTGGCCCAAGGCGAGAATCGCTACGAGGGGTCGGGCGACGACCTTCTCGGCGACGACGAGGTCCGCAAGCAGTTCCTCGGCGGATAGTCGTCGAACGCTCGGCAGTATTTTTTGTGCGGCCGGTCGCGTTTCGAACGGTAGTCGTCTCGATTCCCGAGACGCCGCCAGCGCGGTGTGTTTCCGGCGTCCTCACACTCTATCACGTCACAAAACACCGCGTCCGAACTGCAGTTTGGACTGCCGGAGTTCGTCGTCGGTCATAGTTATCCGTTTTAATTCCCCTATACTTTTGAACTTCGAGACGCGTCCACCCGTATGAAGCGCCGCCCGTTCCTCCACCTCGCCGTCGGCGCGCTGGCGACCGCTGGCTGTTTAGGCGCGCCCGACCCCGTCGCCGAATCGCCCGACTCCACCACCGACGCCGCGACTCGCTCCGAAACTTCCGGGACGACCGAGATGGCCGCGAGCGACGGTAGCCCGTTCGCAATCGAGCGCGTCGAGACGTTCGACTACGTCGTCCGACTCAACGACCTCGGCGGCGACCCGAGCGGCGGCATCACCGCCTTCTCGGACCTCGGCGAGCGCGAGCGGGAGGTGTTCGAAATCGCACGCGACGAGGGGTACGAGACCGACGACCGACCCGAGTGGCTCGTGCGATTCGCGAGTTCGACGCCCCACGTCGAGCGCGACGGCGCGTACTTCCGCCTCGAACACACCTTCCCGACGACCGCCATCGCGGCCGAAGCTGTCGCCGAATCCGACGTTGACGGCGAAATCGCGTCGGCCGAGGAGTACGAAACTGCGGTCACCCACGACGGAAGAGTGATGACCGGCCTGCTCCGAATCGCGCGCGAGGAGGGCATCGACCTGACCGACGTCTGGCCCGCGCTCCGGGAGTTTCTCGATACCTACGCCGCGGTCCGGTACCGGGGCGACCTGCTCGCGCTGTCGGTCGAAGTCGAGGACGACGGCGCGCCCTACACGGTCTCGGCCACCGAGGTTCCGGTCTCAGAAGCGGCCCGCGGTGACGTGTGGAACGTCTCGGAAGAACCCGAACCGGTCCGTGACCTCGTCCGCTCGGCGGGGGAGACCTCGGGCGCGTACGGCTTCGGGCGCGCGCCCGACGGCTTCCTCGACGGTCTCGACGGCCACGAGTACATCTACCTCGACGGCACCTTCTACACCAGCCACGTCGAGAAGCGCGGGTCGGTCGCCGTCTCGGTGGCGGCCGAGTTCGACGCGGGCGAGGTGCGACTCTCGCTCCGGAACGACGCCGACGCCGAGCGCCGACTCACGACCGGCGCGCCCCGGCCGTTCGGCGTCCTCCGCTTCCATCCGGTCGGCGACCCCGAGGGTCGCCGACTCCTCTGGACAGACGCCTACGCCGAGAGCGACCACGTTCGAACCGAGGGTCGCGAGATTCAATCCGTCAACGACATCGCGCTCGCCTCGGCCCTCGCGCCCGGCGAGAGCGTAAGCGAGACGTACGTGGTCGATTCGGACCTTTCGACCGGCGAGTACGCGGTCGAGGGGTCGGTGGGCGTCGAAAAGACAGGAAGCCCAGCGGGCGAAGGCAGTTCGAATCTCCGATTCCGCGTGGTGTTCTCGGTCGAGTAACGACCGTCGCGGCCCCCCCCCCCCCGCGGCGGCCCCGCGCCCCACGGGAAAACGCGGCCCCGCGCACACCGGGAGGCGGG
>NZ_ML974139.1:47991-76729 GCF_004143485.2 Halorussus amylolyticus
CACCCGCCTCGGGGGGGGGGGTGGGGGGGCCCCCCCCCCCCCGCCCCCCCCCCCCCCCCCCGCCGCCGCGACGGCGAACTCGGTCAATCGGCGCGACGGCGAACTCGGTCAGTCTGCGAACTGGTCGATGGTGGTCGCCTCGCTCCCGTCGTCCATCTCGCGTTCGAGGTCGTCGGGATGCGGCGCGGGGAAGGTCACGCCGGGGTCGAACCACGACACCTGTCGGACGATGTCCTCGATTTCCTCGAAGATGGGTTCGTCGCCCACGCCGGTCATCGTACACCACGCCTCGGTTCGGGTGACGCCGACGAACGCCTCGTTTCGGCGCTGGACGAGGTCGGCGCGCCGGGAGTCGTCTTCGACGTGTTCGACGCCGAGGACGTACACCATCGCGGCCTGATTGCCCTTCGCGCGGTTGATTCGCGAGACGGTGACTGCGCCCGGTTCGGCGAACACGTCCTTGTTGCCCTCCCAGACGAGGTTCGGGTCCACGTCGCGGGCTTCGAGTTCCTCGGCGAGGCTCTCGCCCGCCTGCTTGGACCGGTGGTACGCGCCGAGGGTGACCACCAGCACGTCCTCGGGCGCGAGGTCGCGGTCGAGAACGTCGGCGGCGACCTGGTCTGCGACCCACTCGATTTCGGCGTTCTCGTCATCGAACGACTCGAACCGGACGAACGGAGTCGCGGCGTCCACGTCGCCGAGCGGGTGGGGCGAGTGCTCGGTGGGCCGTGCGAGTTCGACCGGCTCGCCGTACTTCCGGAAGTCGCCGCTCCGGACCTCGTAGCCGACGTTCTCCCACCCCTCTTTCGTCGTGATGGCTTGGACCGCACCGCCGTCTCGGACGAGACCCATCCCGAGAACGTGGGCGAGCATCAGGACCGACCGGGGCGTTCGGTACGCCTTCCGCATGATTCGGCTCTTCTGGACGCCGCCCTCGTACGCGCCGCTCAGGTCCACCACCGGGTCGCCCGCCTCGTCGGTGCCGAACACGTTGGTCGGACTCGGCGCGGTCAGCGTCTGGAGGTTCTGCGCCTCGTCGTACGCCCAGACGAGACGCTTCGGCGGGCGGAGCGCGGCGCGACACAGTTTGTAGAACCCGGGGTCGAAGTCCTGCGCCTCGTCTATCAGAATCGCGTCGTAGGACTCCTGTACCGTGCCGGATTCGAGCACTTCGAGACAGCACGAGTGGAGGAGGTTCCCGTCGGTCTCGTCGAATTTCCCCTTGGCGTCGTAGTACGTTCGGGGCGTGACCCCGGCCTCCTGTGCGATGCGGTAGTAGAGGCCGTGACGCTGCTTGCCGCCCCACCCGTGGAGGACGTGGAATCTGTCCCAATCGGGTTCGGCGTCGCCCGACGTGAAGAAGGCGTAGTAGCGCCGGACCTTCTCAGTGATAGTGTCGTAGAGGCTCCGGGTCTGGAACGTGAGCGCGATGTCCCAGTCGGGATGGGCGGCGTGCATCCGGGCGGCCTTCTTCGCCATCAGCACGGTCTTGCCCGACCCCGCGATGCCCCGAATCTGCTGGGGACCGTCGGGTATCTGGAGGCCGACCTCCTCTTGCTTCTCGTCGAGTTTGTTCAGGCCCTTCTCGACGCGCTCGTAGAGTCCGCCCTTCGTACTCCCGTCCTTGAGCTTCGGACTTCGGTCGCCGCTTATCGGTTGGCCGCCGCTCAGCACCGCGCGGGCGGTCTCGTACTCCCCGTTGGTGAGTTTCGACCCCGGAAGCTCCCGAATCCGGTCGCGGAGCGCGGTCGGCGAGAGGTCGTCCGCGAGCAGGACCGGGGGCGAACTCGGTCCCTCGTGGAAGCCGCGGGCCTCCCACTCCTCGCGCGAGATGTTGGGAAGCGCGACCACGGGGTTCATCGACACCTTGTGGTTCGCGCGGTCGTCCATCAGCGACGGCTCTTTGGTGAAGTGCGAGAGGAGTTTGAACCCTTGGTCGCGAGCTTGGGAGTACGGCGCGGCGCTCGATTGGGAAATGCCCCGGAGGAGCCACTTGTCGCCCTCGATGGCGCGAACGTGGTCGATCTGGTACCCCTTGCACTCCACGACGACCGCGCCCGCGTCCCGGAGGAACAGCAGGAAATCCATCTCCCTGTCGAACTCGCCGGCCGTGCGGTCCACGATGGGATACCGGTGGTACGCGACCCCCACGTCGTCTGGACCGAACGCGGATTTGAGACGCTTCCAGACCTCGCGCTCGGCGTCCGCGCCCGAGTGGTCGGCCTGATGCCCGGACGAGATAAACTTCATATCAAAGTCCGCGGTGGAAAGCACAGTTAAACGTTGAGGTTTCGGTAGGAGCGACGCGACCGCCACGAAACCCGATTCTGGCCCTACGCATCCCCCGACAGTAGCGGTTGGGGTAAAACAGAGTCCGCTTGCGGTCGGAGACACTACTGCCGAAATCCGTGGTTTGATATGTATTAGATCGGGATATACCATATAATATATGGAAAGCGAGAGAAAGAGGACCGTTCTCACGTTAGCCGTCGTCGGAATCGTCCTCGTCGGAACGATGCCGTTCGGGGTCGGAATCGCGACTGCCGACGACGAGTGGCCCGACAACGAAGAGGACGCGACCGAGGTCGGCCCCGGCACCCACGAGGGGTCGATAGACAGTCCGGACGACACCGACTACATGCGGATGCCGGTCGAGAAGGGTGACACGGTAACCGTGACCCTGGAGAAAGCGCAGGGCGACGACATCATCGGCGGTATGTACTGGCCGGGTGGGGCGACTTCTGTGGAAGGTGAGGACAAGTCCGAGGACACCGCGAAAGCGACAATCGGGGAAGACGGGTACCTTTACGTCGAACTCGAAAGTGACACCGTCGAAAACGAACCGGAGGACTGGTCAATTACCCTGGACCGAACCGAGGACGCCGACAAGTGGCCCGACAAAGAGGAGGACGCCACCGAGGTGGGAACAGGCACTCACGAGGGGGCGATAAGTAGCTGGGACGACACCGACTACATGAAACTGCCCGTTGAGAAGGGAGACACGGTGACTACGACTTTAGAGAAAGCGCAGGGTGACGACATCATCGGCGGTATGTACTGGCCGGGTGGGGCGACTTCTGTTGAAGGTGAGGACAAGTCCGAGGACACCGCGAAAGCGACAATCGAGGAAGACGGGTACCTTTACGTCGAACTCGAAAGTGACAGCGTCAAAACTGAGTCCGAGGGCTGGTCAATTAGCTTGGACCGAACCGAAGACGTCGACAAGTGGCCCGGCAGAGAGGAGGACGCCACCGAGGTGGGAATGGGCACTCACGAGGGGGCCATAAGTAGTTGGGACGACGCCGACTACATGAAGCTGCCCGTCGAAAAGGGCGACACGGTGACCGCGACTCTGGAGAAGGCGCAGGGCGACGACATCATCGGCAGTTTGTACTGGCCGGGCGGGGCGTCTTCTGTGGAAGGTGAGGACAAAACCGAGGACACCGAGAGCGTGACTATCGATGAGGAAGGCTTTCTCTACGTCAAGGTCGAAAGCGACAGCGTTGAGACCGACTCTGAGGACTGGTCAGTGTCCCTGACCGAGGGTGAGCCGACCACGACAGAAACAACCACGACAGAAGCGATCACGACAGAAACAACCACAACGAAAGAGACCACAACGGAAGCGACTACGACAGAAACAACCACGACGGAAGAGACCACAACGGAAGCGACCACGACTGAAGCGACCACGACGGAAGCGACCACGACGGAAACAACCACAACGGAAACAACCACCACAGAAGCGACCACAATAGAAACGGAAACCTCCGAGCCCGAAACCGCAACTTCCGAGCCCGAGACCGCAACTTCCAAACCCGAAACCGAGACCACTACCGAAACAACGGTCGTCGACGAGACCGGGGAGACCGACGACAGCAACGAAGCGGCACAACCCGGATTCACCGCCACTGCGACGCTCGTCGCGGTCATCCTCGCACTCGCACTCGCGCGGCGCGCCGAAACATAGAGGAGCGCGAACCTGCCGTTTCCGGCATGGAATCATGGTCTTTTTGTCCTCTCTCCTATCCCTCTCTCCTATGCAGAACGTCACCGCCGCGGGACTCGGTATCGGCGACGACCACCCGCCGCGAATCATGGGCGTCCTCAACGTCAGCGAGGAGTCGCCCTACGACCCCAGCGTCTACGACGACCCGGGGGAGGCGGCCGAGTACGTCGATTCCGAACTCGTCTCGGAGGGCGCGGACATCGTGGACGTCGGTCTCGAATCCGCGAACAAGCGGTTCGAAGTTCTCTCGGCCGAGCAGGAACTCGACCGCCTCGACACCGCGGTCGAAGCCATCGAGAGCGTGTCGGGCGATGCCATCTTTTCCATCGAAACGCGGTACGCCGAGGTCGCAGACGAGGCGCTCTCGCGGGGGTTCGACATGGTGAACGACATCTGTGGCTTCGCCGACTCCGAGATGCCCGAAGTCTGTGCGGCCCACGACGCCGCGGTCGTCAAGATGGCGAGTCCGCCCGACCTGAACCGGCCGGGCGCAATCGAGGAGGTGGACGACATCTACGCCGCGCTCGAACGCGGCGGACTCACCGACAAGACCATCGTTGACCCCGCGTTCGGCGGGTGGTCAGAAGCGAAGACCCTCGAAGACGACCGCGAGACGTTCCGACGACTCCGGGAGTTCCGGGGCCTCGGCCAGCCGATTCTGGTCTCCATCAATCGGAAGAACTTCCTCCGGGACCTCGCGGGCAGAAGTACCGAGGAGGCGTTGCCCGTCTCGCTCGCCGCCACCGCGATGGCGGTCGAGCGCGGCGCGCACGTGATTCGGACCCACGACGTTGCCGAGACCGCCGACGCCGCCGAAATCGGGTCGGCGTTCGCCCGCGACCGCGTGCGAAGCGACGACCTCGGCGTCGAGGAACTCGACGTGACCACGACCGGGGAGGCCGCCCGCCACCTCGCCCGCCTCGGAGCGGACGAGACGGCGGCCGACGAAGCGACGGCCCGTGTCTTCGAACTCTCGGGCCTCTCTGAGCGCGAGCGCGAGACGTTCCGGGCGGTCGCCACCGACGCCGGGGTCGTCTTCGCGCCCGGCGATTCGGGGAGTCTGCTCGCCGGGTCGCCCGCCGCACTCGCGCGCCTGCGAACGCTCGTGGCGGAGAACCGGAACGCATCTGGGGCCGAGAGCGTCGATTTCGAACGTCTCGAAGCAATCCTTGACGCTGTTGGAGGGCGCTAATCCCTGTTCTGATGGATACGTCGCTGAGGTGAACGGGAATGGACGAGGAATATCGAACGGAGGATTCAGTCCTCTTCGCTGCAGACTGCATCGCGTAGCTCCGCGAGCAGGTCGTCTCGATTCTCGGATAGAATTTCGACATCTTCGCCCACATTTTCGATTTTCGTGCGAACACGACTCACGACTCGGTACCGGTAGTTGTCCGAGACATTCGCGTCACCCACAATGATTTCACGCTCCCGTTCGGTGAGGAGTCCCCGATACTGGTCGTCAACCATGCGGTGCTATTGGATACCTTCTGTAATAATCTCTGTTACTGTTCGTAGTCATGCTCTACTGTAGTGGGAAGAAGTTACTGTTTACAGTAATCCATAAGTGACTACAAATAGTAATGTCGTGTGGAACCCCGGCCCTACGGCGCGTAACCATTGCAGGAAACGCCCGCGTGCTGAAGACACGCGGGCCGGGTTCCCAAGCGAGTCAAGAACCCATGACAACCAAATCGACGCCGAGACAAGAAAGCCCCGGTAGGACAGACAAGCAAGTGACTACTAACGGTCTTACAGCCGAATTCAAAAAGTACGGCGACGGCAGGTGGTCTTGATGCATCTCGAAGACAACGACGAATGGGAGCGACTAGCTCGGAAAATCGTGTGGCTGTACATTCTCGACCAGCTCGATGACCTCGAAGCCGCCACGCGCCGAATTGCCGTGACGCTTCGAGACGGTGGTACCGTGACCGCGACGGATATCGAAGCGTTCCGCAACGCTCACACCGCGCTCCAGACGGTCGTCGAGGAGGACGTGCTCTTCCTCGTAGACGACATCGAACCGTATCAGGGCGCGCTCCACCACGTCCCCTACGAGGTGTTCGCAGACTACCTCGACATCTCGTTGACACAAGTGAACGGCTTCGATTGCGAAGGGCACGATGCCTGAGAGCGTCGATTTGTAGCCTTTCAGCTCTCGAAACCGTCGATTTCGAACGTCTCGAAGCCGTCGTCACTGCTGTCAACGAGACGGAACGGTAAGAGAAAACTTATACCGGGGGACGAACAACTCCCGGTGGGAAGCCGGAAGGGCGTCCGCGGGTAGGGGTACTTGCAGACGAACTTCCGGCTCGGACGATTATCGACTATGAACTACGAAACGTGGAGACCCATCTATCGACGGATACTCGACGACTTCGGGTACGACCCCGCGGGCGACGAGCGCGCGCGAGACGTACTCGCCGACCTCACCGGCCCGTTCGACCTCAACCGGTTCGACTGGGCGGGGTCGCGGGTCGCAATCGCGGGCGCGGGTCCCTCGCTCGCCGACGAACTCGACCGAGCGCGTTCGGCCGACGCGGTGGTCGCGGCCTCGACCGCGGCCGACGCGCTCCTCGACGCCGGAATCGCGGTGGACTGCATGGTGACCGACCTCGATAAGAACCCCGAGACCGCCCGCGAACTCACCGAGAGAGGGACGCCGGTCGCGGCCCACGCACACGGCGACAACGTCCCGGCGGTTCGCGAGTGGATTCCGAGATTCGACGCCGAGGCCGTCCTGCCGACCACGCAGGCCGAGCCACTCCGGCACGTCCGGAACTTCGGGGGCTTCACCGACGGCGACCGGGCGGCGTTCCTCGCCGACCACCTCGGGGCCGCCGAGTTGGCGTTCGTCGGCTGGGACTTCGACGACCCCGCGGTGGGTCCGGAGAAGGCGAGAAAGCTCCGGTGGGCCGAGCGCCTGCTCCGGTGGCTGGAGATTCGGCGCGACGAGGAGTTCGCGGTGCTGGACGGTCGTCGGGAGGCAATCGACACCACCGGATTCGTGTAGTGGTAGCGCGGTCTCGTTGTTCGTCCGACGGGTGTAACTCGGTAGCGTTCCTCGAGACGGTCCGACTTCAACAGGGGGACACGTCGTCACCGCGAACGCGTTCGGTACCCTCCTTTTTCACGACGTAGACCGCGGTCGATGCTCCGTCTACGTCCGTTTCCCCCTTCGAATACCCGTACGCGAGCGTGACCTCCACGCGCACCCCCTCGGCGGTTCGCTCGATGAATCGCGTCTGCGTCGACGGCGAGTTCGGCGACGTCCCCCAGTTCGAGAGACAGGACGCGTCTCGGAGTCGCTCGGTGAGGAATGCATCTTCGGCGGAAATCGCGCGGTCTTTGGCCTCCGTGCTCGACAGTTCGGACGGTGGTAACGGTTTGTCCCGCGGGTCCACGAGACAGCCTGCCGTTCCGAGACCCAGGGCGCTCCCACAGAGGCGGAGTAAGCCCCTTCGAGAGTAGGTCAGCGACACAGCTCCAGACAGCCTCCTGATTGACAAGTATCTTCTGCTCCCTTAGGTGCCCGCTCCGAATCGCTCGACGGTACGCGAACGGCTCCGACTCACGAAACGGCACTCCGACCGACGACGGACTACTTGCCGATTCAGGGGCGTGGCATTTGCGCGTGGAGCCATCGTCTTCTACGATGGCAAACTTCGATTCGAAGTCCGCGAACAAGCTGAGTATCGTCTCGACGCTGGTGGACGCCGCGCTCGCGTTCGCCCGCGGACGACCGAAAAGCGCCGTTCTGCTCGTGGGCGCGGCCGCGCTGTCGTCGCGGATTCCGGGCCTCGGAACCGCGACGTCGCTGCTCGTGCGGTTGGTCCGGCGACTTCGGTGAACCGACGGCGAATCGGTCTCGGTTTCGATTTCAGTCTGCGACTTCGACCTCGGCGTCGGCCGCGTTCGACTTCACGCTCTCGATGCCCTGCCGGGCCTTCTGTTTCGAGGCGTAGCCCTCGCCCGAGTCCGCGACGATGTTGCCGTTGTCGTGGCGGAGTCGCCAGCGCCACTGGTCGCTCTTGTCGGTGTACAGTTCGAACGTAGCTTTGCTCATAATGTCTCCGGGTGAGTGTCCTCATCCGGGCGAAAAAAGCGTTGGGGCGAATCAGGCGTCGGGCGCGAGCGCGTCGATTGTCGCCTCGATTTCGCTCGTCTCGGCCCCTCTCGGGAACGACACCGCCACCCTGTCAACGCCCTCGATTGCCTCGAACTTCGAGAGCGATTCGCGGGCCTCCTCGGGCGTGCCGACCGCGCCGAGGTCGGCGAGCAGGTCGTCGTCGATGGCCGCGAGCGCGGCGTCTTGGTCGCCGTTGCCCCACGCCGCCGCGATTTCGTGGGCGGTGTCCTCGTAGCCCTGCCGGGCGAGCGCGTCCCGGTAGAAGGTGCCCATAGCACCGACGTAGAACGAGAGGTGCTGGCGCGCGAGTTCGCGGGCGCGCTCGCCGTCCTCCGAGACGCAGCACGTCGTCGAGAGCGTGACTCGCACGTCGTCGGGGTCCCGGTCGCCCAACTCCGCGCCTCTGCGGAGGTCAGCCATCCGGTCGCGGAGGCCGTCGGGCGTGAGCATCAGCGCGTGCCACCCGTCGGCGAAGCGCCCGGCGAGTTCGACCGATTTGGGTCCCATTCCGGCGGCGTCGATGGGAACCGGCGTCTCGGGCGGGTCACATCGCAGGCGAAACCCCCCGAGGGTGAAGATGTCGCCGTCGTAGTCGACGGTCTCGCCCGAGCAGACCGCGCGCACGATGTCGATGTACTCGCGGGTCCGCCGGAGCGGGCGCTCGAAGTCCGCGCCGTGCCACCCCTGAATCACGGCCGGGCCGGAGGGTCCGATGCCGAGGCGCATCCGCCCGCCCGAAAGCTCGTCGAGGGTCGCGGCGGTCTGGCCCACGAGCGCCGGAGAGCGCGAGTAGACGTTGAGTATCGACGGCCCGATGCCGATGTCGTCGGTTCGCTCGGCGATGGCCGAGAGGACGGTCACGGCGTCCCGGCCCCACGTCTCGGGGAGCCAGACGCGGCGATAGCCGCGGTCCTCGGCGCGCTGTGCGAAGCCTACGATGTCCGCAACGGTCGGCTGTGCGGCCACGGGCAGGTGGACGGTTCGGTCGGTCATGAGTGAACCGTCGGACGCCCGCACCATAGTTCCCCTGTCAACTCCGGGTGTGAGGAACGGAGTTGATTCGGCGGGGGGTTCCGGAGCGACGGGCGACGGGGACGAGAACCGGCGAAGACCCGGCGGAACGCCGCGAACGGAGACGAATGCCCGGAGGGTGCGCCAAGGGAGCGTTTATATGCGACAACCGAGGAGTGGGTTCATGGCCGGTCAGAAAGTTGCAATCGTGACAGCGGCGGGAAGCGGTATCGGGGAGGCCTGCGCCAGGAAACTGAACGAGGACGGATACGTGCCGGTCCTGTTGTCTCCGTCGGGGAGCGCCGTCGGGGTGGCGAACGACCTCGGCGGAGACGGGTTCGAAGGTTCGGTGACCGACCCCGACGACTTGGCGGCAATCGTCGAGGCGACGGACGAACGCTACGGGCGTATCGACGCCGTGGTCAACAACACGGGCCACCCGCCGTCCGGCGACCTGCTCGAAATCACCGACGAGGAGTGGTACGAGGGGATAGACCTCGCGCTGATGAACACCGTCCGGATGGCTCGGCTCGTCACGCCCATCATGGAAGAACAGGCCAGCGGGTCGTTCGTGAACATCTCCTCGTTCTCGGCGTTCGAACCGTCGAGCGACTTCCCGGTCTCGTCGGTCGTTCGGGCCGGGCTCGGGAGTTTCACCAAGCTCTACGCCGACCGATACGCCGCGAGCGGAATCCGGATGAACACGGTCCAGCCCGGATTCGCCGACAGTTGGGACGTAGACGAGGAATCGCGAGAGCAGATTCCGATGGGGCGTCCGGCGGAAACCGAGGAGATTGCGGACGCGGTCGCATATCTCCTCTCGCCCGATTCGAGCTACATCACCGGACAGAACATCCGGGTCGATGGCGGCCTCACGGCGTCTCTGTAACGCTACGCCGCCGAATCGCGGCTCACACGTCGGGCGACTCCATCACGTCGGGGACGCCCGCCGCGGTCACGGTCTCGCCCACGACGAACGACGACGCCGGACTGACGAGGAATCGCGCCACGTCCGCGATTTCCTCGCTGACGCCGACCCGGCGCTCGACGTCCTCGCGCTCGACATCGTCGGCCGAGATTCCCATCTGGCTCTCCAGTCCGGGCGTGGCGACGAACCCCGGCGCGATGCAGTTGACCCTGACTCCATCACTCGCCCACTCGTAGGCGAGCGAGCGCGTGAGGTTCACGACCGCGGCCTTGGCCGCGCCGTAGTGGCTCATGTAGGGTGCGCCCTGCTGGCCCGCCACGCTGGCGACGTTGAGGACGGTCCCGCCGCCGTCCGCGAGGTGTTCGGCCGCGGCCTGCGTGCAGTTGTAGGTGCCCGTGAGATTGATGTCGAGAATCTTCTGCCACCCGTTCGGCGAGATGTCCTCGAAGTTCGCGACGAAGCTCGCGCCCGCGTTGTTGACCAGCGCGTCGAGACCGCCGAACTCCGAGACGGTGGCTTCCACGAGCGCCTCGACAGCGTCGCGGTCGGTCACGTCGCACTCGACGGCGAGAGCGTCGCCGCCGCCGTCTCCGTCCCGAATTCCCTCCGCGACCGGGTCCACGTTGTCCTGCTCGCGCGAGCAGACCACCACGTTCGCGCCGTCGGCGGCGAAGTCTTCGGCGATTGCGCGCCCGATGCCCGAACTCGCGCCCGTCACGATTGCGGTCCGGTCGGCGACCGAGAACCGGTCGTGTGTCGAATGTGCCATCGTGAGACCCCGACGCGCCCGAACGACAAAGTCGGTGGGGAACTGCGAACGAGTTCTCGACAGTTGGACGGCCGCCGAGAAACGAGAATTGGTTACGATTACGCGCTATTTTCCGAAAATCGGTTTCTCGATAAACCTTTAGGCGTTACGTGCCTGTTTCCCGGCATGCAGTTCTCGCTCGGACGCGCGGAGCGACGGTTCTCGTTCTCGGCGGGCGAGGTCACGGGTGCGGTCGGCGACTCGGTGACGGTCCTCCCGGTCGTGGTCGCGGTCGCGGCGCTGACCGACCTTCAACTGCCGATTCTCCTGCTGTGGTTCGGCGCGTTTCAGGTGGTGTGGGGGGTGTGGTACGGCGCGCCCGTCTCCGTCGAACCGATGAAGGCGCTCGCGGCGCTGGTCATCGCGGGGTCGCTCTCGGTCGGCGAGCTCGCGGTCGCGGGGATGCTTTCGGGTGTCGTCCTGCTCGGATTCGGCGCGTTCGGCGCGCTCGGCGCGCTCGGAGACCGCATCGACGACGGCGTGATTCGGGGGGTGCAGTTGGCGGTCGCGCTCGTGTTGGCCCGGACGGGCCTCGAACTCGGCGCGGGGTCGCCCCGGGTCGCGCTCGGGGCCGCGGCGGTCGGTCTCGCGGTCGTCGCGGTCGGCTACCCGCGGGCGAGCGCGCTCGCCGTCCTCGCGCTCGGCGTGGGTCTCGCTGGATTGGAGACTGGGATGCCGACGCCCTCGGTTCCGGACCTCGCGGTGGGGGTCGGGCCGGGGACGGCGGTCGGGCCTGAGGCGGCGGTTGGCGCGGTGTTCGCGCCGACCGCCGACGCGCTCTCGGCGACCGCGGCCCAGTTGGCGATGGCCCGGGGGCACGCGGCGGGGGCGGCCACGCTCCTGCTGTCGGACCTCTACGACGCCGACGTGTCGCCCGACGAACTCTCGACGAGCATGGGCGCGATGAATCTGCTCGCGGTGCCCCTCGGCGCGCTCCCGATGTGCCACGGGAGCGGCGGGGTCGCGGGCAAGTACGCCTTCGGCGCGCGGACCGCGGGGTCGAATCTGATTCTCGGCGGCCTGTACGTCGGCGCGGCGCTCGGCGCGGCAGAGTTGGTCGCGGCCTTCCCGCTCGCGGCGCTCGGCGTCGTGTTGGTGCTGGTCGCGGTCGAACTCGGGCGGGCGGGTCTCCGGACCGACTCGGTCGGTCTCGCCATCGGCGTCGGCGTCCTCGGCGCGGTGACGAACGTCGGCCTCGCGTTCGTGGCGGGCGTGGTCGCCTCCGAGGCGCTCTCGCGGATTCGGGGGTGAAAGCGGACCCATAGGGTCGGTTGTAACTACTTTCGGGAGTCGAAGGCTCTCTCCGGTGAATCGGGCAGAAACAGTTCGACGACCGATGGAGGCCAAGAACGAATTCCAACCGACCCTATCAGGCGATGTCGCCGTCCCGGAGGAGGTCGGCGACGACGTGGACGTAGAGGACGAGCGCGGTGAAGACGGCGTACGCCGGGGAGAGCAGGCCGGTCGCGCCGACGAGTCCGGCCCCGACGAGCGCGTGGGTCAGCAGGCGGTGGGTTTCGAGGATGTCGGTGTCAACGCCGTCGAAGACTTGCTCTTGTTGGGTGAACGCGAACACGGGGTCGGTCACGCACCGTCGGAAGTGCGACCAGTCTCCAGCGTGGTAGCGCGCGAGCAGGAAGTGGTCGAGGTCCACGAACACCGAGAGGACGACGCCGTAGGCGAACAGGCCGAGGGCTTCGAGCGGGACGCCGATTTCGGGGAGCGCGAGGACGAGCGTACCGGACGTGACGGCCCCGAGCGCGGCGTGTTCGGGCGACTTCATCACCGGGAATTCGGGTCGGAGCCAATTAATTCGGGGGGTGTGGGTCGGTGGGTCTGAGTCGGACGGGTCGTCGTATCTTCGAGCGCGAGGGACGGATTTACGAACCGCTCGCGGCGGTGGAATCATCGACTACATTTATGCGACCCTGCGGTCAGGTCAGTGTATGGACAAGGGAGTCAGTGCTATCAGGAGCGATTTTCCGGTGCTGGAGCGGCGGGTGGGCGACGAGCAGTTGGTGTACCTCGACAACGCGGCGACGACGCAGACGCCCAAACAGGTGTACGACGTGTACGAGGATTTCTACGGCGGGTACAACGCGAACGTCCACCGGGGGATTCACGCGCTGAGTCACGAGGCGTCGGTGGCCTACGAGGAGGCCCACGATAGACTCGCCGAGTTCGTCGGCGCGGAGTGTCGCGAGGAGATGGTGTTCACCAAGAACACGACCGAGAGCATCAATCTCGTGGCGTACGGACTGGGGTTGAACGAACTCGGACCGGGCGACGAGGTGGTCCTCACGGAGATGGAACACCACGCCTCGCTCGTGACGTGGCAACAGGTCGCAAAACGGACCGGGGCCGGGGTGCGCTACATCCGGGTGGACGAGTCGGGGCGACTCGACCTCGAACACGCCAAGGAGGTCATCGGTCCCGACACGGCGGTCGTGTCGGTGGTCCACGTCTCGAACACGCTCGGGACGGTGAACCCGGTCAAGGAAATCGCGGAGTTGGCGCACGACGAGGACGCCTACGTGCTGGTGGACGGCGCGCAGTCGGCTCCGACCCGGCCCGTCGATGTGCAGAAGATGGACGCCGACTTCTTCACGTTCTCGGGTCACAAGATGGCCGGGCCGACCGGCATCGGGGGGTTGTACGGCAAGCGCCACCTGCTGGAGGAGATGGAGCCGTTTCTGTACGGTGGCGAGATGATTCGCCACGTCACGTTCTCCGAATCGTCGTGGAACGGCCTGCCGTGGAAGTTCGAGGCCGGGACGCCGCCAATCGCGGAGGGAATCGCGCTCGCGGCGGCCGCCGACTATCTGGACGACATCGGGATGGACGCGGTCCGCGAACACGAAAACGACCTCGCCCAATACGCGCTCTCGCGACTCGGCGAGCGCGACGACGTGGAAATCTACGGCCCGCCAGCGGGTGTCGAGCGGTCGGGACTCGTGGCGTTCAACCTCGACGGAGTTCACGGCCACGACCTCTCGTCGCTCCTGAACGACCGGGGAATCGCGGTCCGGGCGGGCGACCACTGCACCCAACCCCTCCACGACAAGCTGGCGATTCCGGGGTCGGTCCGGGCGTCGTTCTACGTCTACAACACGACCGACGAAATCGACCGCTTGGTCGATGCGCTCGACGGCGCGCGCGAGCGACTCGACACGTACCTCTCCGAACGCTACCACGACAGAATCTACGACCACCACCGGAATCCCCGGAACGCGAGCGGACTCGCAAACCCCTCGTTCACGAAGCACTCGGAGGAAACGTCGTGTGGCGACGAGGGTGAGTTCCACGCCGAAATCGCGGCGGACGGCACCATCGAGCGCCTCGGATTCGAGAGTCGGAGTTGCGCGGTCAGCACCGCAGTGGCGAGCATGCTGACCGAGTACCTCGAAGGCGAGACGCTGGAGACGGCGGCGGAACTCGACGGCGTGGTCGCGGACCTGCTCGACGGCGAATTTCCGGACCTGCGCCACGACTGCGTGGTCGGTCCGGAGCAGGTCATCCGCGAGGGCGCGGCGGAGTTTCTGGACGCGAGCGAAAAATAGCGTCGGGTGGACGGGCCGCCCGGCGCGACCGAGTCGGTCTACTGCTTGTCCACGTCGGCGTCGTCGGGCCACGCGAGCGTGACCTCGAACTCGAAATCGTCGTTGTCGAAGGGCACGAAGACGAACTCCGAGTCGTCGGCCGAATCGAGGTCGAGCGCGACGAACTCCCCATCGACGTGGGCGCTGGCGTGCGTGAAGAAGTCCTCGCTCCAGCGAATCGTGACCTCGACGTTCCGGTCGTCGGTCTCGCAGGTCCACTCGCCGCGCTCGTCGGTGACATCGACGGCGTCCATCTCCTCGTCCTCGAACCGGGCGACGATGGTCTCGTCGGGGGTCTCCTCGGGCGCGGTCATGCGCAGGCCTCCGGGCGCGCGGCGGTCGGGTGGCGATGCAATCGGGCGGGAGCTTTTTGTCCCGTCTGTGTGTAGCGTGTCATGCTTCTACGTCCTGCGTGGAAGCGTTCCGCGGACCCGGTGCCCTTACACCGGTCCGTTTTGTATTCATCGAGACCTATCTGTGAGCGATAGGTCCGCGTTTTGCTTCCTACTTGTCGTGTGTCAGTGGCGTGCAATAAATGTTGCTGAATTATCGCCCATGAGAGAGCGTTTTTCCGCTCATTAACTGAGGAATCATCGCTGTTAAACGAGTAGTTCGTCTTCTCACGGTCAATGCGGCCGCGAGTCTCGTGGATGACGGGAAATGACGACACTATTCTTGAATATCTTCACGAGAAGGATATGGCCCTCCCGCCGGGAACACTCCATTTCAATTTGGAACGAGAAGGATTCGAAGTGGGGTATTCGACAATCAGACGCCGACTGAAGCTACTCGAATCTGCTGGCCTGATTCAAAATGAGGCCGAGGAAGGAAGCTACTACGGACTGACTGAGAAGGGTCGGCAGTACCTCTCCGGAGATTTGGACGCGAGCGAATTAGAGCAGGACGACGAAAACTGACTACTCCGCCACCGCTTCCTCGACGATTTCGATTTCCTCGTCGGTCAGACCGTACAGTTCGTACACGATTTGGTCTATCAAATCGTCGGTCTTCTCGATTTTCGCGTCGAGTTCGTCGGCGCGCTCTTTCGTCCTGATGTAGTTCGCCAAGCCGTCTTCCACGTCGTCCACGTCGGGAAGGGTGAGCTTTTTCAGTCGGTCGATGAGCGAATTCGTCTGTGTCGCGTTGTCGCGGAATCCGGCGAATCCGCCTGCTTCGTCCACCGCGACCGGAACGAAGGCTTCGATGAGGTCAGCCTCGGTTTCGGTCAGGTCGGTGATTTGGAGCGCGGGCAGGAACTCTGTCTCGGTGTAGCCGTAGGTGTCCAATTCGTGTTCGTCTTCTTCGTCGTCTTCCGGCTTGTAGCGTGCCGTGAGGTAGATGGTGACGGTGTTGGCGTCTTCGCGCTCGATTTTCGCTTGTTCGGTTTGGAGTTTCGTTCGGGTTTCCGTGGTCTCGTGGAGAATCGAGCCAGCAGAGCCTGTCGGCGGTTGGCTGAATCCGATTTCGGTGATTGTCGGCCCGTCGATGTCGCTGTTTTCCGGGTCGATTGCGAGGTGGTCGAGCAGGGAGAGATTGAGTTTCTCGGACTTCGACTCAAATTCAAGTAAGTCATTTACTAACGGCTCAATCTCAGAATCATCTTGCTCTAGCGGGATTGAAAGAGGGGTGAGATAGTCCGTTTTATACCGATAATACCCCCCTCGGAGAACAGTACCAGTCGATAGAATATAATACCAAACAAGGCTGGAGTTTAGTATTCCAAGTACTGTCTTCGTGTGCTGAATCTGCTCGTCAGTCAGAATTGGGCTATAAACTGTTGTTGAGTGGAACACATCACCTGATGAGTCAAAGCTTGCTCCTCCACCTTTCACAATTTCCGGGATGAGAATCTTTTCTCGATTGAATTTATCCCGGGTTCGCGGACACCAGTGAGCATACCACGTCTCAAATTCTTGGTTTTCTCCGCCACGGTTTTCCAGCTGCTCTCGGTGTTCTGACAAGTAATCATATGCTTTTGGATGCTTTTCTTCAAATATTCCCTCATCTAGAATACTATTTGACGGAGAATTTGAATACGGGTAAATGAGATAGTGTGCAGTTTCTACAGGAGCATAGCGACTGATTTTGTCACCTCCGACATACGGTTCCGTTATGGACTGTTCGACTCTTACTGTCTCACCTGCCTCTTTTGAATAACCCTCTACGAAGCCATCGGAGACTTCACAGTCTCGAAGAACAAAAACGCTATCTGCACTAGTCTGTATTCCTACAAAGATCTGTTTTGTCATTTCTTCAAAATCATCACCCGTTTCCTCAATTTTGTTCAGGATATTCTGTTCTTCTTTGGACATTAGTGACCATTTTTCACCTCCTGAAATCTTTGTCTCACTCCAGTCAATATCTAATAGTGCATTCGAATGAGCCTCTGCAGTAGCATACTTCAGACTAGATCCTTTCGATTGATTCGAAAGAAACAGTAAACAAGTGTAGGTAGAAACTCCTTCAAAGACTTGATCTTGCTCAAAGTCAACGATTTTCTCCAAATTTCTGGAATCTGCGAGATGCTGTCGAAGGGGTTCGCCAGCATCCGATTCGAAAAATTTGTTAGGGAGAATATATCCTAATCGGTCAGCACGGAGACTATTTCCTTTCTCCACAAAGAGACTGTAAAGGTCATATCTTTTTTCCGCAACATCGTACAGAACAGAGTACATTTTCTTACTATCGTTCGGGATATTCTGTATTTTTACATACGGCGGATTCCCAACGACAGCATCGAATCCTGCATCTGCCGAGAGCGTCCCCTCCTCGCCGAAGAACACTTCGGGGAACTCCAGTTCCCAGTGGAAGAACTGCTCGGTGTTCGCCATCGCCTGCGCGCTCGTGAACCAATCCGACTCGGCCACCTCGTCCCACGAGTCGTCGCGCAGGGCCTTCGCCATTTGCTCGTCGGCGTCGTCGGGCACGTCGAGACCGAACTGCGCCGCGGTGTGGACCGACGCCATCTCCAGCAGGCGGGTGAACAGCGGGTCCTCGCGGATTTCGCGGTACGTCTCCTCCATCTCCTTGATGTCCGTGAGGTTCTTGTTCTCGATTGCGAGCAGGTCCTCCATCAGGTCCATGACGTGTTCGAGCGCGCGCTTTCGGGTCTGCTCCATCCAGTCGAACACGCTCGTCTGCACCCCGCCGTCCTCGCCGTCGCCGCCGTCCCCGGCGTCCTCAGTTGCGAGGATTTCGCTGATGTCCGACCCGACGAGCGAATTGCCCGCCTTGAGGTGGTGGTCGAGGAACGCCAACGGCTGGTCGGTCGCGAGCGTTTCGAGCCACATCGACAGCTTCGCCAGCTCGACCGCCATGCCGTTCAGGTCCACGCCGTAGATGCACTCGCGCGAGACCCGGCGGCGAATCTCCTGCTCGTCGAACAGGCCCGCCGCCTCCTCGACTTCGCGGACGCGCTCCATCACCTGCTCTGCGAGGTAGCCCGTCGCCTTCGTGAGGAAGTGGCCGCTCCCCATCGCGGGGTCAAGGACCTTGAGTTCGAACACCTCGTCCGCGAATCGGTAGACGTACTCCTGCGTTCCGCGCTCCAACCCCCGGTCTTCGAGGTCGGCGTCGATGTCCGCCACGAGGGGGTCCACCGTCTCCTCCACGATGTACGTCACCACGTAGTCGGGCGTGTAGTACGCGCCCGTCGCCTTCCGCTCGCCGTCGTCGTTGACGACGTAGAGGCTCCCCGACTCGACGGTCTCGACCGCTTCGGCCACGCTGACCTCCGAGGCGTCCTTCCAGACCTGCCCGCCGTCGGCCGCGACCGCGGCGTACTGCGTCGGCGCGATGCGGAAGTCGTGTTCGAGCAGGCCCTCGTAAATCGTCCCGAGGTGGCGCGTGTCGAGGTCGGCGTAGTCGGCCGCCACGAATCCGTCGTCACCTTCGGTAGTCGAGAGCCGGTAAATGACCTCCGCGAGGTAGCTGTCGCCGACCTCGTTTTCGGTCAGGAATTCGTGCTGGTCCTCGTCGAACAGGCCGCCGTTGTACGCCGGAATCCCGAGGTCGTCGTTGCCCGAGTCGATGAGCGAGAACAGATTCTCCAATCGACTCCACATCGTGGTCGAGTACTCGCTGTACTCCGTCTCGAACGCCCGACGCGACCCCGCGCTCCCCACCGTCTCCAGCACGTCGTTTCGGAGTTCGTCCACGCTGAAGTTCTCCTCGTACTTGCGCTGGCTGTCGGGGTCCTCGGGGTCGATGAGGTGGCGCGACTCGGCGTAGAGGATGAACATCAGCCGGTAGAGCAACACCAGCGACTGCTCTTTGAGTTCGTCCAATCGCTCGTCGTCGTCCGGGTCGATGGCCAAATCGTTCGTCTCCACGAACCCCTTGCCGAGGACCCGAAGCGCGGTGAACACGTTGTCCTGCAAGTCCTCGCCGAGTTCCTGGGCCGCGGTCTCGCTCTCGTTCCACACCGTGTCGAGGAACGTCGTCCCGCCCGACGCGCGAAACGCCCCCGGCCGGAAGAACACGTAAAAGTACTTGAATTTCTCCACGTCGCCGGATTCGAGCAGTTCGGGCAGGTCGATTTCGTAGTACGTCTGGGTCTCGTAGTCTTTCGTCCCGTAGAGTCGCCACTTCCGACCGTTCGTAAGAATCCCCCACTGGAGGTTCCCGGGCGTCCGTTCGAGGTAGTACTTGACCTGATGGGACGCGTCCCGATACCGCCGGTCCTCACTGAAATCCGACGTAAAGTCCGCGTCCCACTGCTTGGCTTCGAGCAGGGCCGACGCGTGATTGTACATGTCCTCGTGGCGGCCGTCCGCCTTTTCGAGCGCCGCCGCCCGGCGCTTGTCCGTCGAACCGAACAGCAGTCGGTCGTTGTACCCCCCGCCGTTCGGCAGGGTCGTCTCCGAGAGCGTCCCGAATCCGAGTTCGCTCACCACTTCGTCTATCCACGAGTCGATGAGCGAGTCCTCCTTGTACGTCTCCACCAGCGGGGCTTCGCTCTCCCACAGGTCCTGAAGCGCCTCGAACACCTCGCGGGCCTCGTCGTCGCAGTCCCACTGCTCTAAGTCCTGCACGCGATTGTCGAGATAGTATCCGGAGAACAGATTCGAATTGAAGTACGGACCCTCGGAGACGGTTTTCCGACCCATAGTTGCTACTCTGTGTGCGTTTGTGAACTGATATGAAAGTATGGATTTCTACCTCACTGAATCGCACGGCAACCCCGCGGATCCAAAATAACGACTTCCATTCAATCCAAATGTAACGGCCTCATTTATACCGACTGTTCTTTTTTCTGCCATGCCGATCCGCCACCATCAGCCGCCAACGGACCAATTTGTAGCGGAGTTCCAGAAGACTATCGTCCCCTCGGCAATTCCCTCCTCGGAGTTCATCGACTGGGAGGGTATCGAGGAGCAGATCGAAGCGTACGAGCCCCAAATCGAAGCCATTCTCGACCTCAAAGATGTGTCCGAATCCGAGTTCGTGGAGGGCCTGACCGACGCGCTGATGCACGCCGACGACACTCGGAAGTGGATCGACTTTTACTTCGAACTGCTCGGCGAGCGAGGCAACAAGTACAGCGCGCTCGAAGGTGTCTGGAAGTTCTACGACATTCAGCGGTCCATCGACGCCGGGGACAGACAGACCGCCCACGATCTGGCCGAGACGCTACAGGAGATCGGCCTTCAGTACCTCGTTGACGAGTCCGCCGACGTTCGCGACCATTTCCGCGGGATGCTCGTCGGGATGGAATCCCACGCCCGAAAGAATCGGCAGGGCGAGTGCTTCGAAGATCTCGTCGGCGACCGAATCCGTGAGATTGCCGACCGATTGAACGACGCGGGCTACTCCGTCGAGATGGACGACGAGTACGTCACCGAGTACAACGACGAATCAGGCCAGCAGAAGACCGTCGATTTCGCACTCTTTGAGGACGGCGATCTGCGCCTCGTGGTCGAAGCCAACGCCTACAAGGTCGGCGGAAGCAAGCCCTCCGAGATCCGGCGGTCGTACAACCACGTCGCCAAGCGAATGCGAAACGACGATATCGCGTTCGTCTGGATCACCGACGGGCAGGGGTGGGCCAAGTCGTTGACTAACGTCCTCCGACAGAGCTACGACGATATCACCGACCTCTACAATCTCGAACAGGCCGAAACGCATCTCCCCGAAGACGTGGAACGGTTTTTCGAGACCCGAGAGGTGTAGGTACGGTTTCTCGAAGCCCGAACGTCTCAGTTCGTCGGCGTTCGTTCCCAATTCGGGATTGCCACGGGAGTGTCGTGGATCTCGGCCAAGTCTTGAAGCTCCAAATCGAGGTCGGAAAACGGAACACCGGTACGAAGTTCGTCCACGGCTTCGATGGTCATATTCCGACCCGTGTAGTTCCAGTACCGAATGTCTTGCTCGATGAACAGCCACGGTAGGGATTTTAGTAGGGCTTCGGGCACTCGCCCGACCGTAAAGTCGAATTTCGACCCGTGTTCCGCAATCACCTCGTCCGGAGACGCGCCCTCGTGTATCTCCTGCACTGCCGAACAGATGGCGTCGAATGCCACTTCACCATCGTGTTCGCGCTTCCAGTACAGGTCCGAATAAATCTCCGCGTGCGATGGCGCAGGATTCTCGGAGTCGTCCCAGCCTTCGACGCAGACCTTGAAATCGTATCCCTGATTGAGCCACGCCGGTCGAATCAGGTAGACTGACGAACCATCACTCAGTTCGTCCACCCGATACCCGACGTACTTCTCGTCACGGTTTTCGAGGAGGGAGAACGTCAAAACGACTCCGACACGGAGCCTGTTGAGCGGATCCGACCACTCGTTCTGCACCAACATCGCTTCCACTCGCTCGGGATAGCTATCGAACCCTAATTCGTCGATTTCTCGGACTAATTCTACCACACTGGAAAATCACAGGAAGCAGACAAAAGCCCCGACTACAGATATGTTGAACGGTGATTAAAAGTCCAGCAGTTCCTGCTGTCCCGCCGTCTGTCGCCTCTCTGCAGGTACGTTCGTCGCGACGATCTCATCTACCTCGTCCCGATTCTCGCCGTCGCTGTTGATGGCCCGGGTCGCGCCCTCGATTTCGACCGAAAATCCTGCCTCGTCGTACATCTCGTACAGCACGCCACTGTTACTCAGAATGACGTACACACCGCGCTGGTCGAGTTCTTTGGCTGTTTCGAGGAGGCGTTTCTGGTCGTCCTTTCCGAACCCCTCCGCCGAGTAGTCGGTGAAGTACGCCGTCGAACTCATCGGCTCGTACGGCGGGTCGAAGTACACCAAATCCCCTTCCTCGGCGATCTCGGTGACGTACTCGAAGTCCCCATTCCGAATTTCAGTGTCCTGAAGCACTCGACTCGCTTCCCGAACTTCCGTCTCTCGAACCCAGTCGGGATTGGCGTATCGACCTATCGGGACGTTGTATCCCCCGCTACTGTTCTCCCGATAGAGACCGTTGTAGCACGTCCGATTCAGATAGAGCAGGAGCGCGGCCTCTTCGAGTTCGTCGTAGTCGTCGCCGTACGGCCGCCGATTGAACAGCGCCCGCTGTTGGTAGTAGTAGTCCGATATCTCCTTGCCTTTCCGATTGGCCTCCGAAAACTCGCGCGAGGGGTCCGGGTCCGATTCCGGGTCCTCGAACGATTTACAGCGTTCGATTAGCTCCTCAGGGCTGTCTCGGACCTGCTCGTAGAAATTGACGAGTCGAGAATTCGTGTCGTTGACCGTCCCGTCCTCCGGTTCTAAATCGAAGAACAGCGCCCCGCCACCGAAGCAGGGTTCGTGATAGTGTTCGTACGAGTCGGGAAAGCGACTGTACAGTTCATCGAGTAATTGGCGCTTGCCGCCCGCCCACTTCAAAATCGGGTCTACCATCGGTTGTTATGGCTTGGTTCGTCGCCCCCAATAAAGCTACCTTTCAATATGGCTTGAATGGCTATCGCATCTGTACGTTTAAGCGAGAGGACGGCAGAACTGTCACCCGTGGCTCCCGAACGCGACGGTGACTCAGGGAAGTTCACCGAGCAGTACCCGCGGGAGGCGTTCCTGCAAGCGGTCGCCGACCTCGAAAACGCGACGACCGCAAAAGTCGCAGAGCGCGTCAGCTGTTCCTACGACTTGGCGTACCGGCGACTGAACGCGCTCGCGGAAGACGACGAAATCGCGCGCACGCAAATCGGTTCGTCGTTCGTCTGGACGCGCTGACACCACCCACCTACTCCCCGTACCCGTACGGCTCGACCTCGTACTCGGCCCTCTCCCCGACCAACACCCGACGGACCTCCTCGGCCGCCTTCCGCCGGACCTCGCGCTTGGACTCCTCGGAGTACCACGCGACGTGCGGGGTCACGACCACGTCGTCGCGCCCGGTGAGCGAATCGCTCTCCGGCGGTTCCGATTCGAGCACGTCGAGACCCGCCGCGCGGACCGTCCCGTCGTCGAGCGCCCCGAGGAGCGCCGATTCGTCCACGACCGCCCCCCGAGCGGTGTTGACGAAGATGACGCCCGATTCGTCGGCCTCACCCGATTCCGCGTTTTCTCCCCCTTCCATCGCGTCGAACGCCTCCCGGTCGAACAGGCCGCGCGTCTCGTCGGTTAGCGGCGTGTGGACCGAGACGGCGTCGCTCTCGGCGAGCAGGCGGTCGAACGCGACCGGCTCGCCGCCCCACTCCCGAATCGTCTCGTCGGCGACGTAGGGGTCCGAAACGACCACGCGCTCGAAGAACGGCGCGGCCTTGGCGACCGTCCGGCGACCGATGCGACCGCACCCCACCACGCCGAGTGTGTCGTCGGCCAGCCTGAACAGCGGCGCGCCGACCTGCCAGTCCCACTCGCCCGCGGCAGTACTGGCCGCGGTTCTCGGGAGTTCGCGCGCGAGGCCGAGCAGGAGCGCGAGCGCGTGGGTCGAAACCTCGTCCACGCTGTAGTCGGGCACGTTCGAGACGACGCACCCCTGTTCGCGGGCCGCCGCGACCGCGATGTTGTCCACGCCGATTCCCGCCCGGACGACGACCCGGAGGTCCGGACACCCCTCGAACGCCTCGGCCGCGAGCGGCGTTCCGGCGTCCGAGACGACAGCCACAGCATCGCCCGCCACCTCTCGAATCTCCGCAATCGACCGGAGTTCCCGGTGAACCAGATTCACGTCGAGTCCGTCGAACACCTCGCGCTCGACCGCGAGGTCGGTGAGCTTGTTGTCGCTAATCACGACCGTCGGGGCGTCGGTGTCGGGCGAATCGGTCGCCTTTTCCGTGGCGTCGTCCGTCTCGCTCGCGGTCGTCTCGTCCGGGCCGTCGTCGCGCTCGTTCGGCGAGTGCATGCGATGTGCGACCAACGAACTCGGGCCACAAGTATCGTAGCATTTGCGAGTCCTTGTGACGCGTTCCGTTGTATCCCTGTGTACCCGGTCCATAGCATCCAGTCGAGTACTAGGAGTGAGCAGAAACTCGCAAATCTACGATAGCTACCAGTCGCGTCAAAATGGGTCCGCACCCGAGGGTCGCGCGGGTCGCCCGCGCTCTTCGGGAGTATCGACTGCGGCCTTCAGGCGGTATCGGGATACGAGCGATTCCAGAGTCCCCGCAGTACCATCGCTACGAACGGCGTCAGAAAGACGAAGTACAGTATCGCGATGAACGCCGACCACGGCCCCATCGCCACCGCGACCGGTACCGCGAGAACGCCAACACCGGCCACCGCGGAAAACCCCGCCGAGCGCCGGTCGAGCGGTCGGAGACGGGTTGTCCGTATCGGTAGTTCGAACGCCTCGACGAAGTCGTCCGGATTCGAAACCGGCCCGAGGTACCGCTCCGTCTCGTCGTCGCCCCATCCGGTCGTCGCCTCGAACGTCCGGGTCCCGATCAGTCGGTCGGGAAGTCGGTCGTTCGCGACCGCGACTCCCCGGAGCGCCCGAATCGACTCCGACCACTGGGGTTCGTCGGTCCACACGTCGAAGGCGACGATTCGGTCGCCGTATCGCCGGTATTCGAGCGGTCCGTACCTGAGATAGAAACTGCCGACCTGCACGCCGACCGCGACCGCGAGCAGTCCGGCCGCGACGACCATCGACGCGAGTACCGCGGTTCCGGACGCGTCCGCGTCGATGACGACGGCGAGGCTGACGAGCCACGCGAAGACTGACCAACTCAGATATATCGGTGCGGTTTCGGCGAGCGTTCGAAGCAGCCCGGTGTACAGCACCGCGCGCCGGTCCGTTCGCGCGCGGTAGGTCGGGTCGCCCGCGGGAACGCGAACCGGGTCGGGTGATGCGCTCGCGTCGTCCGGTCCGGCGAGCCACCGCGAAATCCGTCCGCCGCCGTCGTCGTGGCTCGCGCGGAACGCCGACCACTCCACGAGGAGTTTGACGAAGACGACGATTCCGAGAGTGAAGGCCGCACCGCCGGTCGCGCTCGTGATTCCGGCGGTCGTGAACAGGACGAACACCAGGAAGAACGCCTGTCTCGCGGGCGTCTCGATGACCGCGTAGGGCGAGACCGTCTCGTAGCGCCGACCGCGAAAGTAGTCCCGAGCCGTCTCGACGACCTGCCCCGCAAACAGTCCGACGGCACTCACCGCGACTTCCGGCCGGGAGAGGACTTCGGCGAGACCGAGCGTCGATGTGAGAGCGAACGCCAGATACATCCACAGCCACAAGACGCCGCCGCCGACCGCGAGCGCGAACGGGACGTTTCGCGGATACACCGGCGGGAGCCACTCGGCAACCTCGACGGACCCGCGCTTGCCGGTCAGTTCGGCGTTCGAGACGCTCAGTATGCCGTCGCGCTCGTCGGGCGGCGGTCGCTGTGCGAACAGCGCCTTCACGCCCGCGAGCAGAATCGACAGCAGCACCTCGGCCGCGTAGATGACGACGAGCGTGGTCGGCTCCCACCCGAGTCGAACGACGCCGACGAGCGGGAGCAGGTTCGCGAGCAGAATCGGCGCGAACCGCGAGAGCTTCCGAACCCGAGAGTGACCGGCCAAGACCATTCGATTGTCCGACCGCATCGCAGGTGCTAAAACGCTGTCATTCGAGGCGACAATCGTCGTTCGATGCGCGGCGGCGCGACGGTCGTCGCGCCGCCGCATCGTCGTCTCGGCAATCGAACCCGGAGTCACAGACGTTATCACTTCGACCTCCGATTCGAGGGTATGCGCGAGCGGACCCGAGTCCTCGCGGTCGCGAGCGCCGTCCTCTACCTCGCGGGGCTGGTCTGGTACAACTACTCGGCGCTCCTCCCGCTCATCGCCGACGACTGGGCGCTCACCGGCGTCGAGGCCGGACTCGTCTTCGCGGCGTTCCAACTCGGCTACGCGGTCGCCATCCTCCCGGCGGGCGCGCTCGCCGACCGCGGCCCCGTCAGATGGCTCATTGCGGCCGGGAGCGTCGGCACGGGTCTCGCAACGCTCGGCTTCGTAATTTTCGCCGACGGCTTCCTCGCGGGGAGCGCCTTCCGATTCCTCGGCGGGGTCGCCATCGCTGGCGTCTACGTCCCCGGCATGCGATTTCTGAGCGACTGGTACCCAGCCGACGAGCGCGGGCGGGCGTTCGGCGTCTACGTCGGCGCGTTCTCGCTGAGTTCCGGGTCGTCGTACTTCCTCGCGTCGGCCGTCGCGTCGGCGCTCGGGTGGCGGGCCGCAATCGCGGCGACCAGCCTCGGCGCAATCGTCGCAGGACCGCTGATACTCGGACTGACCCGCGAACACCCCGACGCCGCCGACTCCCGAACCGGATTCGACTGGTCGATACTCCGAGACAGGTCGTACCTCGCCGCGGTCGGCGTTTACGTCGGCCACAACTGGGAGCTGTTCGGCGCGCGTAACTGGATTCAGGCCTTCCTGGTCTCGACGCCCGCGGTCGCCGCGACCGGCGCGGCGACCGTCGTCGCGGGCACGCTCACGGGCGTCACGGTCGCGCTCGGGAGCGTAGCGAACGCGGCCTCGGGCGTGGTCTCCGACCGCGTCGGGCGACTCCCGACGCTCGCGGTCATCTTGGCGGCGAGCGCGATTCTGAGCGCGACCCTCGGCTTCCTCGGGTGGCTCCCGCTGGCCGCGCTCGTCGCGGTCGTAGTCGTCTACGGTCTCGCGCTCACCGCCGACAGTTCGCCGACCTCCACGATGGTCACCGAACTCGTCGACGAGGAGAACGTCGGTACCGCGCTCGCGTTCCAGTCGTTCGCCGGATTCGCGCTCACGGTGCCCGCGCCGGTCGTCTTCGGCGCGGCGCTCGACGCCGGAGGGTACGGACTGGCGTTCCCGACGCTCGCGGTCGGGCCGGTTCTCGGCCTGCTCGGACTCGCGTACCTCCGGTCGGCGTCGGGTCGCGGTCGGGTGGCGTAGTCGGACGATTCCGTCTCGAATCGCGGGGTCGAGTCGAGCGATTCGGGTCGGGGCGGGGGGGGGGGCCCCCGCCCCCCCCCCCCCCCCCCCCCCGACTTCCGCAATCCAAATCGCTATGAGACTCCGACGTGCTACTCGAAACGAATCTACCGTGGGAACAGATAGCACGACGGGCGCACCTCGGCGGAGTTCCGCCGATTCGAACCGTGATTCCGACTGACGGGGCGTTCGTCGGGGCGGCGCTCGCCGCCGTGGCCGCGGTCGCGGTCGCCGTCCAGTCGCTCTCCGTCCGTGTGGGGACCGACCGCGGGCGGACCAGCGACGCCCTGGTCGTGGTCCTGTTCGCGAACGTCGCCGCGATTATCCCCGCGGCCGCGATTCTGTACTACCCCGACTACGCCATCACGGGCCGGTCTGTCGTGGCGTTCGTCGCGGCGGGACTGGTCGGGACGCTGTTCGGGCGCATCTTCTACTACACGAGCATCGAGCGAATCGGCGCGAGTCGCTCCGAACCGCTCAAGGCGTCCCAACCGCTCCACGCCACGCTCGTCGCGGTCCTCGTCCTCGGCGAGCGCGTGACCGCCGGACACGTCGCCGGAATCCTCCTCATCGTCGCTGGCGTGGGTCTCATCTCGTGGGAGACCGCCCGAAACGACCGCGCGAACGCCGACGACATCCCCCGATTCGCGCTCGCGCTCCCGCTGGCCGCGGCGTTCCTGTTCGGCATCGAACCCACGCTGGCGAAACTCGGATTCGCCGAGGGGACGCCCGTCCTCGTCGGACTCGCCATCAAGACCGCCGCGGCGACCACGGGCTTTCTGCTCTACCTCCGATTCAAGAACGACCTCCCGACCGTGGGGGACCTCCGAACGTCGAACACGCGGTGGTACCTCCTCGCGGGGGCGGCGAACACCGCGTTTCTTCTGCTCTACTACGTCGCGCTCTCGGTCTCGCAGGTCTCTGTCGTGGTGCCCATCATCCAGTCGAGTCCGCTCATCGTGATGATTCTCTCGTTCGCGTTCCTCTCGCGACTGGAACGGGTGACGTGGAAACTGGTGGCGTTCGCGAGTCTGGTCGTCCTCGGGGCCGTGGTGTTGACCGCGTTCGCGTGATAGGGGCGGCGATAATCCTCGCCAGCGGTAGCCTCACTTTCTCGGGAGCCGAACCGGACTTCGTGCCGACCGTCCGGACGACGGAGACCGATTCGAATGGGGTTCGATTGGGGTCGGGCTTCCCCGAACCGAGTCCCGAAGTCGTCCCGGCGTTAGAAAGGCGAGGGGTTTGCTGGGACAATCTTCTATTTACGTCTCACCGCGGTAGTGGGAGTGAGGATGTTCAACGAATGTCACGACTGACAGGGGGCCAAGCCGTGGTCGAACAGCTCGAACGAGAAGGCGTCGACGTGGTGTTCGGTATGCCCGGCGTCCACACGCTGGAGATATACGACGCCGTCATCGACAGCGAAATAGACCACGTCACGACCCGCCACGAGCAGGGGGCCGGGTTCATGGCCGACGGCTACGCCCGGACGACCGGCCGGGTCGGGGTCGCGCTGGTCATCACCGGGCCGGGGCTGACCAACGCCGCGACGCCCATCGGGCAGGCGTACTCCGACTCCTCGCCGCTGCTCGTCATCTCCAGTCAGAACGAGACCAACGAGGCCGACCGCGGGAAGGGCTACCTCCACGAACTCAAAGACCAGCAGGGCGTGATGGAGAACATCGCGGCCTACAGCCAGCAGGTCGAGCGCGTGGCCGACATCCCGGACGCGATTTCGGAGGCGTTCGAGTACCTCGACGGCCACCGACCCCGGCCGGTCCACATCCAGATTCCGACCGACGTGCTGGCCCGCGAGGACGACGTTCCCTCCCTCTCGGAATCCGGCGCGGGGGGGGCCCCCGGGGCCGCACCGGCCCGGGGGGGGGGCCCTGCACCCGGGGTGTGGGGGG
>NZ_ML974139.1:76739-84757 GCF_004143485.2 Halorussus amylolyticus
CCCCCCGGGGGGGCCCGGCTCGGCCCCGGGCCCCCCCCGCCGGCACCCGGCCGCGCCGCCCCCGGGGGGCCCCCCCGCGCCGAGTGGGTCGGACGATGCACCGGGAGTATCGGTGGACAGCGAACGAATCGAAGCCACCGCAGACCGCCTCGCCGACGCCGACCGACCGCTCCTGCTCGTCGGCGGCGGCGCGTCGGGGGCCGCCGAACACGCCCGGAACCTCGTCGAGACGACCGGCGCGCCGGTCGTCTCGACTGTCGCCGGGAAGGGCGTCGTCTCCGAGGACCACCCGCTCTCGCTCGGCGCGACGCTGGCGAGCGAGTCGGTCGCGGAGTACGTCGAATCGCGCGACCTCGTGCTGGCGGTCGGCACCGAACTCAGCCCGCGCGAGATACGCGACATCGACCTGCCCGAGAATCTGATTCACATCGACATCGACTACCGGATGCTCGACAAGACGTACCCGACCGAAATCGGCATCGTCGCCGACGCGGAAGTCGCGCTCGCGGAACTGGTGGAGGAGGTCGATAGTCGGGGCGTCTACGTCGGCGACCACACCGACCGGGTCGCCGAACTCCGGGCCGACGCCGCGACGACCGACCGCGACGACCGCCACCGGATTCTCGACGCGCTCCGCGAGAGCCTCGACGACGACGCCGTGGTGGTCAACGACATGACCAAACTCTGTTACGAGGCGATGGGCGAACTCCCGATATACGAACCCGACACCTTCCTCTTCCCGCGGGGGTACGGCACGCTCGGATTCAGTCCGCCCACGGCGTACGGCGCGGCGGTCGGCAACCCCGACCGACAGGTGGTGGCGCTCGTCGGCGACGGCGGCTTCCTGTTCACCGTCCAAGACCTCGCCACCGCGGTCAAGTACGACCTCGGGCTTCCGGTCGTGGTCGTCAACGACGAGTGCTACGGGGTCGTGGACGACGTTCAACAACGCGACTACGGACGGACAATCGGCACCGACATCGAGAACCCCGACTTCGTCGCGACCGCAGAGGCGTTCGGCGCGGCGGCCGAGCGACTCGACGTTGCCGACATCGAGACCGAACTCCCCGCCGCGCTCGACGACGCGTTCGCGCGCGACCGCCCGACGCTCATCGAGATACCGGTCGATTTCTAACCACGGAGGACCCACGTTACACATGACTAACGACGACCGAACCGGCGCGTTCGACCACCTGTTCACCGACGCGGTCCGCGAGGGACTCGGCGAGGACGGCTACGGGAGTTGGCGCGCCATCGACGCCCCCGACGCGGTGTCGCTGAGCTTCGGCTTCCCGTACCCCGAATCGTTCCCGAACGACGAGCTCGTCGCGGCCGCCGAAGCCGTCTTCGAGGAGGAGGGCGACCGCGCGCTCCAGTACGGCGGCGGCGACTACAGCGACCGACTCGCGGAACTGGTGGCCGAGCGCGAGCGCAAACGCGGCATCGACTGCGACGGCGACGACGTAGTGCTGACCAACGGCTCGACCCACGCCATCGACGTGGTGTGTCACACCTTCCTCGAACACGGCGACGAGGTGTTCGTGGAGGCCCCGACGTTCATGGGCGCGCTCAAACTGTTCGCGAACTACGGCGTCGAGATTACCGGCTTCGAGAACGATGCCGACGGTCTCGACGTGGACGCCGTGGCGGCCGAACTCGAATCCCGCGCCGCCGAGGGCCGACCCCTCCCGAAGCTCCTCTACACGATTCCGACGTTCCAGAATCCGAGCGGGACCACCCTCTCGCGCGACCGGCGCGAGCGCCTGCTCGACCTCGCGGCGGAGTACGACTTCCTCGTGCTCGAAGACGACGCCTACGGCGAACTCCGGTACTTCGGCGACGACGTGCCGACGCTCGCGGAACTCGACGAGACCGGGCGCGTCGTCCGGGTCAACACCCTCTCGAAGACCGTCGCGCCGGGCGTCCGGACCGGGTGGATTCTCGCCGACGACGAGATACTCGACACGGTCGGACGGATGTGCGCCGGAGGGACGAACACGTTCACCCAGAGCGTCCTCGGGCGCTACTTCGCGGAGGGAACGTACGAGCGGAACCTCGCCGAGTTCCGCGAGAACTACGCCGAGCGGTGCACCCACATGCTCGACTGTCTCGACGAACACATGCCTGAATCCGCCGAGTGGACCGACCCCGACGGCGGCTTTTTCGTGTGGGTCGAACTCCCCGAGGACATCGACGCCGAGGAACTGCTCCCCGCGGCGGCCGACGAGGGCGTGACCTACCTCCCGGGCGAGATGTTCTTCCCGGACGACCGGGGCGCGAACTGCGTGCGACTCTCGTTCAGCCACGTCTCGTTTGAGGAGATGGACCGCGCAGTCGCGGCGCTCGCGCGCGCGACTCGGTCGGCGATGGCTGACTGAGAGACGCGAGAAAAGGCGGAACTCAGCCCCGGAGGGCCTCGACCGGTTCGGCTTTCGCGGCCTTCCACGCCGGGTAGAGGCCGCCGACGATGCTCGCGCTCACACCGAACCCGAACCCGAGGACGGCGTACCGGAGCGCCTCGCCGCTGAACGCGAGCGGGTCGCCCAAGAGCGCGCCGTTGATGAGCGCGCCCACCGCGAAGCTGAATAGTGTCCCGAGAACCGCGCCCGTGAGTCCGAGGAGCGCGGCCTCCGCAAGCATGATTCGGAGCACGTCCATCCGGTGGTAGCCGACCGCCCGGAGGACGCCGATTTCCTGCTTGCGCTCGATGACGCTCATCAGCATGACGTTGGTGATGCTGACCCCCGCCACGACCAGCGAGATGGCCCCGATGCCGATGAGGAACAGATTGATTTGGCGGAACGCCTGATTGATTTGGTCGGAGACGTCCGCACGCTCGAACACGTTGATAACGTCCTCGCGACCGTTGAACGTCTCGCGGATTTCCATCGCAGTCGCGTTGGCCTCGGTCGCGCCGGACGTCTGGACGATTATCTGCGTGTACCCGTCGGTGTCGAGCTGTTCTGCAGGCAACACGACCGCGTTGTTGGGGCGAGCGGGCGAGGCCTGTCCTTCGTCTTTGAGGATGGCCTGCACGCGGTACGTCTCGGTCACCGTGACCTGCTCGCCGTCGCGGGTGGTCGTCCGTTCGAGTTCGAGTTTGTTTCCGGGTTCGAGGTCGTTACGGTCGGCGAGCGTCTGGCCGACGAGCGCGCCCTTCCGCCAGTTGCCGGGAATCGACCCGGCGTGAACTTCGTAGAGGTCGTCGGGTTCGACCACGCCGTACATCGTGACCGAATCACCTCCATCGACCATCTGCATCTGACGCTGTTTCAGCGGAACGGTGCTGTCGGCCCCCGCGATTCGTTCGAGAGCCGCGAGGTCGTTTTCGGTGATGTAGCTCGGGTCCTTCTCGCCGGTCGCCGAAAGCTGGAGGTCGCTCCCGATTTCGCCGATGGTGTCCAACTGCGCGTCCTTGAACGCGACGCCGAACATCCCGAGCGACGAGATTGCGACCACGCCGATGACGATAGCGAGAATCGCGAGCGCCGTCCGCGTTCGCGCACGCGAGAGATTTCGACGCGCCATCAGGAACGTCGGCACGCGCCGCCAGAGCCACTCAAACACGAGTGTCACCCCCCGACCGTTCGGAACCGCCCTCTCCGCTCACGATTCGGCCGTCGATGAGTTCCACCACGCGGTCGGCGTAGTCGGCCACGTAGTCGTCGTGCGTGACCGTGACGACCGCCACGTCCTCGTTGCAGATGTTCCCGAACTCGTCGAGGATGACGTCGCCCGTCTCGCGGTCGAGATTGCCAGTCGGTTCGTCGGCGAGCAAGAGGTCGGGGTCGTTTATCAGCGACCGGGCGATGGCGACCCGCTGTTTCTGGCCGCCCGAAAGCTCGTCGGGATAGTGGTCGGTCCGGTCGCCGAGACCCATGCGTTCGAGGAGCTCGGTCGCCCGGCGCGTGGTCTCTTTCGGTTCGCCAGCGAGGAGTCGGGGGACCTCGACGTTCTCGCGCGCGGTCAGGGTCGGCACGAGGAAGAAACTCTGGAAGACGAACCCGATGGTCTCGCTCCGGCGGTCGGTCCGCTCCTTCGTCGTCATCTCCGCCACGTCCGCGCCGTCGAGTTCGACGATACCGCTCGTCGGCGTGTCGAGCAGGCCGAGGATGTTGAGGAGCGTGGACTTCCCGCTCCCGCTCGGCCCGACGATGGAGACGAACTCCCCGCGCTCGACCGCGAAGTCGATGCCCTTGAGCGCGCGGACCGTCTCGCCGCCCGTGACGTACTCCTTGACGACGTCGGTTCCTGTAATCAGTGACATGTTACCGACGGAACCACCAGACGCCGCCGACGAGCGCGACGAGCGCGAGTCCGCCGAGTGCCACGAACGGGAGCGGGCCGCCACTCGATTGGGACTCCTCGGAGTCGTCCGAAGCGGGGCCGACATCGACCATCTCCGTCCGGGTAATCGTCACGTCGTCGACGACGTAGCTCACTTCGAGCGGAACGCTCGTTCGGTTGTTCGAGAGCCGAGCGTTCACGTCGAACGTGACGAAGTCGCTCGACTCGACCGTGCCGACGAAGTACTCGGGTTGGGGCTGGGCGCTCGTGACGTCCTCGGCGTCGGCGACGCTGACGAGGACGCTCTCGACCTCCTCGCCGCCGCGGTTCACGGCGCTCCCCGAGAGCGCGACCGTGTCGCCGCTCCGCTCGATGCTCACGCCGGTCAGCGAGACGTTACCGGGGTTGTCGGGTTCGGTGAAGTCGGCCCGGACCGTCTGATTGATTTGGCGCTTGATGCCGTCGTCACCGGTGTAGACCAGCGTGAGATTCACGGGGTACGTGCCGGGGTCGGTGGCCTTCGCGCGGAACGAGAACGTCCGCTCCGAACTCCCTTCGAGCGAGGGGACAACGCGCTGATTCTCTCGGATGGTGACGTCGTCGCTCGCGGCTTCGAGCGACATCTGCCTGACCGCGCTGTCCATCCCGTTCGAGACAGTGACGTTGAGCGACCGCCACGCGTCGGCGACCGCCGATTCGGTTTCGACGGACACCTGCGGCCGGTCGCTCGGCTGGTTCGGAACCGTGAAGTCGGCATCGAGCGTCCGGGTCATCGTTCGCGGTTCGCCGTCGTCGGTCGTGTACGAGAGCGTCACCTTGACCGGATGACGGGCCGACTCGGTCGCGTCGCCCGTGAACGAAAACGAGGTCTCCGACCCGCTTTCGAGTCGCGCGCGGACCTTCGAACTGTCGTCGAACGAGACGTCGTCACTTTCGAGTTCGACTGACAATCCCCGAATGGCGTCGCTCCGACCGTTCGAGACGTTCACCCGCATGTCCCGAGATTCGCCCGGGACGCTGGGTTCGGTGTCGAGTTCTAGCTGCGGATGTTCGCCGTTCACTCGGAGAGTCACGGGGTGGACGAGTCGCTGCTCGTCGCCGTCCGGACTCCGGAGCAGGACGTGAACGTAGAGGTCGTGGCGTCCGGTCTCGTTGAGCGTCACGTCGACCGACCGTCGGGTGGTCTCACCGGGGTCCACCGACCGGAGGCCGGTCGAGCGACTATCTATCAAGTCCGAGTTCTCGGACTCATCTTCGCGAACCTCGATTTTCCGGACGTTGTAGGTCGTATCGGAGGGTTCGGCGTTGGAGACTGTAGCGGTTATTTGGAACGGCTGTTCGGGCGTCGGGAACGCCGGTGCATCGACGGAGACCGAGACGAAGTCTCCGTCGGCGGCGGCGACGCCTGCGGTCGCCGGGGCCACTGTGGAAACGAGGACGAGCGCCGCGAGAAGCGCGGGGAGGGTCGTTCGTGTCATGTCTGAAATTGTATCATTTGTTTCGGTTCTCGACACCACGTGTCATCGGGCGAGAGTGTCGAGGAACGTTCACATCGAACTGCTCAGGGTAATCAAATAACGATTACGATACGAAATCCGGTCCGAGAGCGGCGGTGTGCGGTCGGGAGGCGAGATTTGTCGAACCGCCTCGGGCGCGCTAATCGCCGGGGTACGCCTGCTTGAACGGCCGCGGCGGTAACAGGAGGTCTTCGAGTTCCGGCATGTGCTTGACGTTGTAGATGACCTTGAGTTCGTCCGTGACCGGGGTCCCGTTGCACGAGAGTCGGACGTCCCGGTCCATCATCTCGGCCGGGAGGACGTGATTCCCCGGCATCGAAAGCTCCCCCTCGAACAGAACGATTGCGCAGTTCGCGCACGCGCCGCCGCGGCACGCGAACGGCCACGCGAACCCGCGATTCTCGGCCGCCTCCAGTAGCGACTCGGTCGGGTCGGCCTCGAACCGGCCGAAGTCGGTGGCATCGAGGTCTGCGGCCGCCGCCTTCTCGAAGAGGTCGTCGTCGGTGGTCTCCCACCCGTAGTCAGTGAGCACGTCGTAGTTCAGGTACGTGACCTCCGAGCGCGGGTCGGTGTCGGCGTCGCCGTCGCCATCGCCGCTTTCGTCCGCGTCTCGGTCGTCGGCGTGCGTCGCGTCGCGCGCCGGGGGACCGGTCGTCGTGCCAGCCTTGAGTTGCTCGTAGGCGTCCCTGACCGCGCGAAATTCTTCAGCCGAACCGCCGTGGTCGGGGTGGGCCTCCTTCACCCGTTCTCGATACGCGCGCCTGAGTTCGTCGTCGTCCGGGTCGGCGTCGAGACCCAGCACGGCGAGCGGGGAGTCCATTACCGTTGTCTAGCGAGAAGGACGCCATAAGCCATGCGGCACCGCGCGTATTTTCCGTCGTTCCGCGCCCGCGTTCGCGCGACGAATCCGAACCGTAAAAGCCGCCGAATCGAGAGAGACGGTATGGAAGTTCTCGGCCGACTGCTCGCACTACTCGCGATACTCCTGGCCGGGACCGGTCTGCGCACGACCGGGATTCTCGACGAGACGCGGACCGCTCGGCTGAACGCCGTCGCTTACTACGTCGCGCTCCCCGCGCTCATCTTCGTCTCGACGTACGACCAGTCGATAGCGGAACTGCTCTCCCCGACCCTCCTCACGGGTCTGCTGGTCGTTCTGTCCGCGACCGCGGCGCTCGGATGGGCAATCCACCGAAACCGCTCGTCGGGGGCGCGCCGGAGCGTCGCAATCGTCCAGTCGTACCACTCGAATCTCGGCTACCTCGGTCTCCCGCTCGTCGCCGCGACGTTCGACGCCCGCGTCACCGCGATTGCGAGCGTGATTCTCGGCGTGCTCTCGCTGACGCAAGTGCCGCTGACGGTCGTCGTTCTCACCGCCATCAACGACGCCGATTCCCCGCTCGGACACGAACTGAAACAGCTCGCGACGAACCCCGTGCTGGTGACGCTGGTCGCGGGCCTCGCCATCGGGTCGGCACAGGTCGGAGTTCCGTCGCCAGTCGCCAACAGCCTCGACGCGGTCGGTTCGCTCGCGCTTCCGCTCGCGCTCCTCTGCGTCGGGGCGTCGCTCCAAGTCGAGCTTCCATCGGTGGATTTCGGGGCGACCGCCTCAGTCGTCGCGCTCAAAATCGGCGCGATGCCCGCGCTCGCGTGGGTCGTCTTCTCGGTCCTGCCCGTCGATTCCGCGACGTTCACGGCGAGCGTCGTCATGCTCGGCACGCCGACGGCGGTCTCGACGTTCGTGTTTGCGAGCGAACTCGGCGGCGACGAGACGTTCGCGTCGCTGAACGTCTTCGCCACGACGCTCGCGTCCATCGGCACGCTGTTCGTCCTGATTTCGCTGGTGGGGTAGCGGCGGTCGGCGATACCGTCCCATAGGCGAACTGTCCTCGGCCACCTCGGCGAGCGGGCGGCGTCAGCCGCCCGCTCGCCCGAGTCAAGACTCGAAAGCGGTCAAAATACGTTTCGCGTGTGCTCGACTCGTCTGGTGAGCCGAGGCTACTGTGATGAGCCGAGGGAGCGAGAGCTATTGCTGTGCGATAGCAGTGGCTCTCGAATAATAAATGAACGAACCCCACACAGCGCGATGCTGTGTGGGGTGTGGTATGAATGGGTAGGCGGCGAACCGGTGTTTCCAGAGGCTCGCGCACTCCAGTACTGGCCGGAACGCAGGCGGGCTTAACTTCCGTGTTCGGGATGGGTACGGGTGGTGCC
>NZ_RXOB02000046.1 GCF_004143485.2 Halorussus amylolyticus
CCACCGGAAAGACGGCCGGTGAACCAAACCACCGGAAAGACGGCCGGTGAACCAAACCACCGGAAAGACGGCCGGTGAACCAAACCACCGGAAAGACGGCCGGTGAACCAAACCACCGGAAAGACGGTCGGGCTCTCTGACTCGGCAGGCGACGGTGTTCTCGGTGCTCGTACGCGAATTCGTGTTCTCACCCGAAGCGTCCTGCTCGCACGTCACCTCTGAAAACTGCACCGCAACCGCAGGCCACACGCCTCTCCAGCCGATTCGCTCACTCCTTCCAGTCGTTACTCACCCACCGGCGGACAAACCGCGTCCGCCAGACTCAAAGTGCCCTTCCGAAAACGTCCGCTCGCCGGAACATTTACGCCGCGCTCACTCGAATCACCCGGCGTGGACACCGTCGAAGTCAGCACCGTCGTCTACGTGCCGCCCGAGGAGGCCTACGAATTTCTCGTGGATTTCGAGGGGTACGCACGCTACTCGAAGCACCTCGACGGCGTCGAACGCCACGGCGACGGCGGCCCCGGCACCGAGTACGACATCCGACTGAGTTGGTGGAAGCTCAACTACACCGTCCGGTCGGAAGTGACCGAGCTCGACCCGCCCGAGCGCGTCGATTGGCGACTCGTCAAGGACCTCAAGGCACACGGTCAGTGGGTGGTCGAGCCCGCGCCCGAGGAGGCTCCCGACGACCGCGAGGCCGCCTCTCGGGTTCGGCTGGTCATCCGGTTCGACGCCGACTCTGCGAGTTCGGACATGCTCGACTTGCCGCGTCTCGTCTCGCTCGGCTGGGTGGTCGAGAAGGTGAAACCGCTCGTGCTGACGGAAGCCGAGCGAGTAGTCGAGCGCATCGTCGCCGACCTCGAAGGCGAACCCCGCCCGGTCGAACTCACGCTTCACGACGCGCCCGAAAACGTCTGAAAAAGATTCTACTCGATGTCGCCGTAATCGCCGCCGTACTTCAGGAAGAAGTACGCGAGACCCAGCGTGAACACCATCGCCGCGGTGGTGGCGACGCTGAGCGTCTTCGCGCTGCTCGGGATGGCCGGACCCGCGCTCTCACCGCCGCCTCCGGCGTCCGCCGACACCGTGATGGTGGCGGTCATGCCCGCTGTCTCGTGGGGCGTGCAGTAGTACTCGTAGTCGCCTTCGGTCTCGAAGGTGTGCTCGTACTCGTGGCCGGTGTCGTACGTCTCGTCGTCGCCGCCCTCGGTTCCCTCGAAACTCGAGTCGTCGGGCGCTTCGCTCGGCACGACGTTGTGATTGTCCGAGTCCCACACCCACACCACCGTGGTTCCCGGCGTGATTTCGAGGCTGTCGGGGTCGTAGGCCAGGCTTCCGCCCGGTCCGACCGTTACCTCCTCGGTGCCACCGCCGTCCTGCGCGGCGGCCGTTCCGGCCGCGCCCGCGGCGGCCGCCGCCCCCGTCGCGGTTCGCAGGAATCCGCGCCGCGTGACCGAATCGCTGGCTTCCGTGTCCGTCATACCTTACGATTGCGGCGGCGGGTATTCTATACTTTCGATACAGCCCAACCTTTTCCTGCGCTCCGGGCCGCGCACAGCGCGGCCCGTCGCCGGCAAAAGGTTGATCAAAAACCTTCGTCACCCCCTCACTTGGCGATGCGGCGGCAAAGCCGCCGTATCTCCTCACTCGAAGGTTCCTTGGTCCGCTCGCTCGGGCTACGCCCTCGCTCGCGGTAGAACTACTGGTGCGCTACTAGATTGGCCTGGCGCGAAACTTTGCTCTTTTATAAGCTGTAGTCGTGGTCGCCGGTCTCGGTTTCGAGGAACGCGGTCAGGAGGTCGATGGTGGCTTCCACGTCTGCGTGGTGGACGCTTTCGGTCACGGTGTGGAGGTACCGGGTCGGAATCGAGATGGCTCCCACCGGCTTCGCGCCGTGGGTGTTCTGGAATCCCGAGGTGTCGGTGGCTCCCGAGGGGAGCACTTCGAGCTGGTGGGCGATGTCTCGGTCCTCGGCGACCGACCGCATCCGCCGGTGGACCTTCGGCGTGGTGACGACGCTCGAATCCTTGAGCTTTATCGCCGCGCCGTCGCCGAGACTCGTCACGTACTCGCCCTCCTTCTCGACCGCGGGGATGTCGTTTGCGACCGTCACGTCAAGCGCGACCGCGAGGTCCGGGTCGAGGTCCACGCCGAGCGCGGGCGCGCCGCGCACGCCGACTTCCTCCTGTACGGTGGCGCAGAAGTGAATCGTCACGTCGGGGTTCTCGATTCGCTTCGCGGCTTCGAGCATCGCGAACAGACACACCCGGTCGTCGAGCGCCTTGCCGGTCACGTTCTCGCCGACTCGAACGGTCGTCTGGTCCATGCTCACGAGGTCGCCGACCGAGACGCGCTCTTCGACCTCCTCGGCGGGTCGCCCGAGGTCCACGTGCACGTCCTCGACCGAGAGGCCCTCCTCGTCGTCGTCCTGCGCGTGCGTCGGAATCGACCCGATGACGCCCGTGAGGTCGCCGGAAGACTCACTTCGTTCGTCTTCCGAGCCGTCCGAGCGTGGCTCGGAGACCCCGTCCTCGGTGTGAACTCTGACCCGCTGGGCGCGAAGTACGTCGGCGTCCCACCCGCCGAGCGCGTCGAGTTCGAGGAACCCCTCGTCGGTGATGTGTCGGACCATAAATCCAATTTCGTCCATGTGAGCAGCGACGGCAACGCTGTAGTCGCTCGCGCCTTCGACGGTTCCCACGACGTTGCCCATCGCGTCGGTGTGAACCGAATCGACGGTGCCCTCGAACTCCCGGCGCACGATGTCTCGGATTCGGTCCTCGTAGCCCGGAACGCCGCTCGTCTCGGTGAGTTCGCGCAGTAACTCGAAATCGAAGTCCATACCAGCGATTTGCGAGCAGGAGGCTATAAATTCGGTCATCCGCCCTCAAAAAACCCACAACGAGTTGTTCGTTGTTCCGGAACGTTTTTGCCGAGAACGATACACAACATGGGTATGGCAGACAACGAAACCGAAGCCGAACTTCGCTCGCAGTTCACAGACGCCTTCGAGGGCGCGGACTACCCCGTCAGCAACCCGATGGACCTCGTTCCCGCGCTCCCGAACGGACCGGGCACGCGCTTCGAGGCTGGCGACGTGAACTTCACCGCGATGGAACTGTCCACGAAGATGTCCGACGCTCAGGACTTCCCCTACGATAGCGTCGATGCGCTCGTCGACGACCTCATCGAGGGACTGAAAGAGAAGGAGATGCTGTAGCTACTCGTCGTCTTCTTCGTCGTCGGGAAGCGCTACGAGTAGCACTTCCCACACGTCGTACTGTTCGTTGAAGTGACTGTCCAGCACCCGGTCTTTCTCCCCGATGGGAATCGGCTGCTGGGGATGGGACACTTCGAGCCACGTCACGGTCGGTTCGGTGATGTCCATCTCGGCGATGTCCTGCGGTCGGGACTCGGCCTGCTCGCCCATTCCCTCCGAACTCATTCCGGGTTCGCCCATTCCGGGTTCACCCATTCCGCGCTCGCCCGTCGCCTGTTCGCTCGTTCCTCGCTCGCCGGGACCAGTCGGTGTGTCTTGTGGTTCCACGATAATTCCCCCGTCCTCCGTACCACCACGTTGCATAAAACGATGCTGGCACCGGCGAACCCCCCACGGTCGAGACCCATTCGGAAGCACCAAGTTCGAACCCGCCCAAGCACCACCAATGAGAACGCGGACGGTTCGAACGCTCGGGTTCGCGCTCGCGGGCACCGCCCTGCTCGCGGGAACGCTGTTCGCCGGAACCGCGCTCGCTCACGGCGGGAGTCTGCGGGCCGCGTCGGGGTCGCTGTCGATTCCGACGTGGCTGTTCTTGCTCACCGGCGGCGGTGTCGTCGGCGCGTCGTTCCTGCTCGCCAGCTTCGTCACCGACCGGGCGTTCATCCGGGCGGCCCACGACTGGCGACGAGTCGCGAGCGTCTCGCTCGACCGACTCGTCGGAGCGACCCGAATCGCGTCGGTCATCGCGCTCGTCGGCGTCGTCGCCATCGGGTTCGGCGGCCCGACCGACCCGCTTCGGAACGCCGCCGTGCTGGTGGTGTGGGTCGGCTGGTGGGCGGGCTACGTCGCGACGGTGTACCTCCTCGGCAACAGTTGGCCCGCCGTGAATCCGTGGCGAGCCATCGCGGAGTGGCTCCCATCGCTCGACCGGGAGTACCCCGAGCGGTTCGGCGTGTGGCCGAGCGTGGTCGGCCTGCTCGCGCTCGTCTGGCTCGAAGTCGTGAGTCCGCTCGCCGACGAACCCGGCCTGCTGGCGTCGGTCGTCGCGGGCTACTCGGTCGCCACGCTCGCGGGCGCGTTCGTCTACGGCCCGGACGCGTGGTTCACCCGCGTGGATCCCGTGTCGCGGGTGTTCCGGTACTACGGCCGAGTCGCACCGGTTCACCGAACCGACTCGGGATTCGAACTCCGGCCGCCGGGCGCGGCGCTGACTGAACCTCGACTCGCCGACGGCCGCGACGAAGTGGCGTTCGTGGTCGCCCTGCTGTGGGTCACGACGTACGACGGCTTCGTGGGGACCCCGCTCTGGCGCGAGTTCGCGCTCGGCGTCGTCGGTCTCGGAGTTCCGTCGGTCGTGGTCTACCCCGCCGCGATGCTCGTCGGATTCGGACTGTTCCTCGGGGCCTACCGCCTCGCGGCCCGGTACTCCCGGACCACCGCCGATACGTACCTCACGCCCGAGGCAATCGGGCGGCGGTTCGCGCCGTCGCTGCTCCCCATCGCGGCTGGCTACCACCTCGCGCACTTCCTGGGCTACTTCATCTCGCTGTCGCCCGCGCTGTTCGCGGCGCTCGCCGACCCGGTTTCGCCGCCGCTGAATCCGCTCCTCATCGTCCTCCCGGGATGGTTCGGGAGCCTCGCGGTGGCGTTCGTGCTGCTCGGACACCTGCTCGCGGTGTGGGTCGCCCACGCCACCGCCTACGAGGTGTTTCCCGGCCGCTTACAGGCGGTTCGGAGCCAGTACCCCTTCGTCGTCGTGATGGTGCTCTACACCATGACGAGCCTCTGGATAGTGGCCGCGCCCGACGCGACACCGCCGTTCGTCTGACCACACGACTCCCATGACCACAGACACCGCTCCCCTCGAAACGCGCGTCCCGCCGGGCGAGTCGCCCGCCGAGTGCCCGTACTGCGAGCGCCCGCTCGAATCCGAGGACCTGCTCGCGCTCCACAAGGGCCTCGACCACTGGGAAGACCTCTCGGACCCCGAACGCGAGACGTTCCGGGAGGTGTACGCCGACGAGACCGAGTCGCTCCGCACGTTCCGACTCAAAATACTCGGCATACTGGTCGTCGTCTACTTCGGCTTCCTGTTCGTCTACTCGTACTACACGACGAATCCCTTCAGCGCGGCGCTCCTCGCGTTCGCGGTCCCCGAGCGAGTTCGCGCGCTACGATAGCGCGAGTTCGGTTTCCTTAGTAGCGGACCGAAAGCACGCCTTCTTTAACCCCGACCTCCGAACGCGGACGCATGGACGAGCACGTGCAAATTATCGGTGCGCCGATGGACCTCGGCGCGAACCGACGCGGCGTGGACATGGGACCGTCGGCGATTCGGTACGCGGGACTGGCCCGCGAACTCGAAAACGCGGGCGTCGAACCGACCGACGCGGGCGACCTCCTCGTGCCCCGCGCCGAAGAGCGCGACCCCGACACCGACCAACCCTCAGAGGGCAACGCGAAGTTCCTCCGCGAGACCGCCGACGTGTGCTCTCGACTCGCTGACGAGGTGGCCGACACCATCGACGCCGGGGCGTTCCCGCTCGTCCTCGGCGGCGACCACTCCATCGCCATCGGCACCATGCGCGGGGCGGGCCGGGACGCCGACATCGGTGCCATCTGGTTCGACGCCCACGGCGACCTGAACACGCCCGTGACCTCCCCGAGCGGGAACGTCCACGGGATGCCGTTGGCGGCCGCGCTCGGCATCGGCGACTTCGCCGACACCGAGTGGGCGAACGTCCCCTCGCTCGCCGAGGAGAACGTCGCCATCGTCGGGCTTCGAAGCTTGGACGACACCGAGCGTGAGGCGTTCCTCGACAGCGACGTGACCGCTTACACCATGTCGGACATCGATGACCGGGGTATTCGGGCAGTCACCGAGGACGCCCTCGACGTGGCGTCTGACGGCACGGACGGCGTTCACGTCAGCCTCGACCTCGACTGGCTCGACCCCAAGGAAGCGCCCGGCGTCGGCACGCCGGTCAGGGGCGGCGTCTCCTACCGGGAGGCCCACTCCGCGCTCGAGACGGTCGCCGAACGCGACGAGGACGAAGGCATTCTGCGGTCGCTCGAAGTCGTGGAGGTCAACCCGATTCTCGACGAGTCCAACGAGACTGCGGAACTGGCGACCGAACTCGCGGCGAGCGGACTGGGCAAGCGGATTCTGTAGCCGAGGCGAAAGCGTCTGTATCCGAGACGAAAGAGCGATAACCCCTCCGTCTGTGAACGTACGCGATGGAACGTCGCTCCGCATCGACCGACCCGTCGCTGTCGATTCGCGACGATATCCGCGTCCTCCACGTCGACGACGAACCCGGATTCGCGGAGATGGTCGGGGAGTTCGTCGAGCGCGAAAGCGACACGCTTTCGGTGACCGCGGTCGCCGACGCCAGCGAAGCCCTCGACCGACTCGAAACCGAGCGCTTCGACTGCGTCGTCAGCGACTACGAGATGCCCGAGACGACCGGTCTCGAACTGTTCGCCGAACTCCAGGGTCGCGGGGTCGAAGTCCCGTTCGTCCTCTTTACCGGACAGGGGTCCGAGGAGATTGCGAGCAAGGCGATTTCGGCAGGCGTGACCGACTACCTCCAGAAGCAGACCGGCACCGACCAGTACGCCCTCCTCGCCAAGCGAGTCCGGGACGCGGTCGAAAAACACCGAACCGAGTACGAACTCGAACGCCACGACGACCTGCTCGCTCGAACGCAGGAGATTGCGTCCGTGGGGGGCTGGGAGGTCGAACTCGCGACGATGCGACTCCGGTGGACCCGGGAGGTGTACCGAATTTACGGCGTGGAGCCGTCGTTCGAGACGACGGTCGAGAGCGCGATGGAACAGTACCATCCCGACGACCGACCCGCGATTCGTGAGGCGGTCGAGCGCGCCGTCGGGGAGGGCGAGTCGTTCGACCTCGAACTCCGAATCGTGACCCCGGACGACGAGACCCGGTGGGTCCGGGTCCGCGGCGAAGCCACCGGGCGAGCCCCCGACGGCGAGACCGACCGACTCCGAGGCACGATACAGGACATCTCCGAGACCGTGGCCAACGAAGCGGAACTCCGGCTCAAGAACCGGGCGCTCGACGAGGCCGAAATCGGCGTCACGATAGCCGACCCGACGCAGGACGACGACCCGATAGTGTACGCCAACCGCGGGTTCGAGCGCGTGACCGGCTACCCCGCAGACGAGGTGCTCGGCCGGAACTGCCGACTCCTCCAGGGACCGGAAACCGAGGACGCGCCGGTCGCCGCGATGCGCGAGGCCATCCGGGACGAGCGACCGGTGACGGTGGACGTCCTGAACTACCGAAAGGACGGCACGCCGTTCTGGAATCACGTGTCGATTTCGCCGGTCTTCGACGGCGAATCCGTCAGTCACTTCCTCGGCTTCCAACGCGACGTCACCGACCGCAAGCGACTCGAACAGGAACTCCGGTCGAGCGAGGTCGCGCTCCGAGAACTGTACCGTGTCGCGTCGGACTCCGAATCGACCTTCGAGGAGCGACTCCGCCGGACCCTCGTCGTCGGGTGCGAGCGACTGGGATTGTCGGTCGGCTACCTGACCCGAATCGACGACGAAACGCAGGTCGTCGTCGAATCTCACGGCGGGCACGAACACCTCCGGCGCGGCGAGTCAACCCCGCTCTCTCGCACGTACTGTCGCAAAACCATCGACGCCGACGGTCTGCTCGCCGTCGAACACGCGGGTGCGGGGGAGTGGGACGACGACCCGGCCTACGACCTGCTCGGACTCGAATGCTACCTCGGCGGAACGGTCACCGTGGACGGCGAGCGGTACGGAACCCTGTGTTTCGCGGACACTGAACCGCGGGACGAACCGTTCACCGACTCCGAGCGGGCGTTCGTCGAACTCCTGACCAACTGGGTGAGCCACGAGTTCGAACAGCAGAGCGCACAGCGACGACTCGAACGCAAGAATCAGCGTCTCGACGAGTTCACGTCGGTCGTCTCTCACGACCTCCGAAACCCCCTCAACGTCGCGCAGGGGAACCTCGACCTCGCGATGGAGTCGGTCGAGCACGACCGACTCGAAACCGTCGAGACCGCGCTCGACCGCATCGAGGGTCTCATCGACACGCTCCTCTCGCTCGCTCGTCAGGGCGAGGACGTCAGCGAGACGACCGACGTGAGCGTCGCCGACGTGGCCGAAGACGCGTGGACCACCATCGAGACCGACGGCGCGACCCTCGACGTCGCCGCGACCGGGTCGGTCGAGGCCGACCGCGACCGCCTCCAACAGTTGCTCGAAAATCTGTTCACGAACGCCGTCGAACACGGTTCAACGAGCAATCGCACGATGTGCGAAGACGCCGTGGAGCATGGCTCCGATGTAACCGTAACGGTCTCGGACCTCGAATCCGGATTCGCGGTCTCAGACGACGGTCGTGGCATCCCTGACGAGGAGAAGTCCGAGGTGTTCGCCGCGGGCTACTCGTCCGACGCCGACGGCACCGGACTCGGCCTCAGCATCGTCGAGCGAATCTGCGACGCCCACGGCTGGACGATTTTGGTGACCGACTCGCCGACCGGCGGCGCACAGTTCGAGATAACTGGCGTCGAACGCCCCTGAGAGAACTCGGTTTCCGGCGCGGTCGAGACCGCGCCGGAAACCGACGGTCTCAAGAGGTCCTCGCGAGCCATCTCGACTGTGACCGACTACGACGCGATACTGTTCGACAACGACGGCGTGCTGGTCGAGCCTCCGTCCTCCGAGCGACTTCGGGAGGCCGCGCGGTCGGCATTCCGAGCGGTCGGGGTCGCCGACCCCGACCGCGGCCACGTCGAGGACGTGATGTACGGCGTGACCCCCGACCTCCTCCGGGAGGTCTGCGGAGCCTACGACATCGACCCGACCGACTTCTGGACGGCCCGCGACCGCCACGCCTCGCGCGCCCAACAGGAAGCGTTTCGGGACGGAAACAGGAGCAGCTATGCCGACGTGGCGGCGCTCGCCGACCTCGACCACGACTTCGGCGTCGTGAGTTCGAATCAGCACGCCACCATCGAGTTCATCCTCGACTTCTTCGAGTTCGGCGACCTGTTCGACACCCACTACGGGCGGGAACTCTCGGTCGAGAGCGTTCGCCGGAAGAAGCCGAACCCCCACTACCTCGAACGCGCGCTCGCCGACCTCGGAGCCGAATCTGCGCTCTACGTCGGCGACAGCGAGAGCGACGTGGAGGCCGCCCGACGCGCCGGACTCGATTCGGCGTTCGTCCGGCGAGACCATCGCGAAGACCTGACGTTCTCGGTCGAACCCACCTACGAAGTGGCCGACCTCTGGAGCGTGGCGGAAATCGCAAACCGCGAAAAGTGAAAAACAGCGGGCGGCGAATCAGTCGTCCGTCGCTTCGAGTTCGTCTTCTTCGGCGGTCTCGCTCCGCGCGACCGCGCTCGGAATCACGTCCACGCTCGCGACGGTGTCGTCGCCTTCGAGGTCCATCACCGTCACGCCCATCGTGTTCCGGCCGACTTCAGAGATGTCCGCCGCCCGAATCCGCATAATCTGGCCGTCGGCGCTCATGATGACGAGGTGGTCGTCGGGTGCGACCGCTTCGACCGACGTGACCGAGCCGTTCCGACCGTCAGTTTTGATGTCCACGAGTCCGTACCCGTAGCGCGACTGCGGCCGGTACTCCGAGAGCGAGGTTCGCTTGCCGTAGCCGTTCTGGGTGACTGTCAACAGGTCGCGGTCGTCGTCGTCGGTCGCTGCAACCATTCCGGCGACTGCGTCATCGTCCCGGAGTTTCACGCCGTTGACTCCCTTGGTCCGCCGACCCGTCGCGGTCACTTCCGACTCGTCGAACCGAATCGCCATGCCGTTTTGGGTCGCGATGATGAGGTCCGTGGTACCGTCAGTCACCTCAACGTCCACGAGTTCGTCGCCGTCTTCCAATCTGGCGGCGATGATACCGGTCGAGAGGATGTTGTCGAAGTCGCTCGCATCTGTCCGATTGACCATCCCGCGTCGGGTCACCATGCTCAGACACTCGTCGTCCTCGAAGTCGTCGGTGTTGACGACCGCGGTAATCTCCTCGCCGTCGTCCAAGTCGAGCAGATTGACGGCGGACTTGCCCCGGGCGGTTCGGGACATCTCGGGGACTTCGTACGTCTTGAGTCGGTAGACCTGCCCCTGATTCGTGAAACAGAGCAGGTAGTCGTGGGAGTTCGCCCGGAACACCTTCGACACCCGGTCGCCCTCCTTGATGTCGCCGCCGATGATGCCCTTGCCGCCGCGATTTTGCGCGTCGAACTGCGCGACCGGCATCCGCTTGACGTAGTCCTGCTCGGTCACGACCACGACCACGTCCTCCTCGGGGATGAGGTCCTCACGAGTCACCTCGTCGGTGTTCTCGATGAACGACGTTCGCCGGTCGTCGGCGTACTCGTCTTTGACTTCGAGGAGTTCCTCCTTGATGACCGAGAGGAGTTCGGACTCGTCGCCGAGAATGGTTTCGAGGCGCTCGATTCGGGCGGTCACGTCGTCGTACTCGTCCTCGATTTCGGCGGCCTCCATCGACGTGAGGCTCCCCAACTGCATCCGGACGATGTGCTCGACCTGCTCCTCGGAGAAGTCGTAGGCCGCCCGCAACTCGGCTTTCGCCTCGTCGCGGTCCTCGGCGTCCTGGATGATGTCCACCACGTCGTCGGCGTTTTCGAGCGCCGTGAGCCGCCCTTCGAGGATGTGGGCGCGGTCCTCGGCCTCGCCGAGTTCGTACTGGCTCCGGCGGCGGACGACCTCCTTTCGGTGGTCGAGGTAGTGGACGAGCGTCTCCTTGAGCGTGAGGACCTGCGGTTGGCCGTCCACCAGCGCGAGGTTAATGACGCCGAACGTCTTTTCGAGGTAGCGTTCGAGCAACTGATTTTTGACGACCTCGGCCATCGCGTTCTGCTTGAGTTCGACCACGATGCGGATGCCGTCGCGGTCGGACTCGTCGCGGAGGTCCCGGATGCCCTCGATGGTGCCCTCGTTCACCGAGTCGGCGATTTTCTCTATCATCCGGGCCTTGTTCGTCTGGAACGGGAGTTCCGTGATGATGATGCGGTCGCTCCCGCTCTCTCGCTCCTCGACTTCGAACTCCGCGCGGACTCGGATGCGGCCCCGACCCGTCTTGTACGCGGCGTGAACCGCGTTCCGGCCGACGATATTCGCGCCGGTCGGGAAGTCCGGCCCCTTGACGTGGTCCATCAGGTCCTCGATGGTCGCGTCGGGGTTCTCGATGAGTTCGACCGTGGCGTCGATGACCTCGCCGAGATTGTGCGGCGGGATGTTCGTACTCATCCCGACCGCGATGCCCGACGAGCCGTTGACGAGGAGGTTCGGGAACGCCGACGGAAGCACCGTTGGCTCCTGAAGCCGGTCGTCGTAGTTCGACTGCCAATCGACGGTGTCCATGTCGATGTCGGCGAGCAGTTCCTCGGCGATGGAGTCCATCCGGGCCTCGGTGTACCGCATCGCGGCCGGCGGGTCGCCGTCCACGCTTCCGAAGTTGCCCTGCCCGTCCACGAGCGGGTAGCGCATCGAGAAGTCCTGGGCCATCCGGGCGAGCGCGTCGTAGATGGACTGGTCGCCGTGGGGGTGGAAGTCGCCCATCGTGTCACCCACGATGTTCGAACACTTGCGGTGGCCCGAGCCGCTGGTGATGCCCGACCGGTGCATCGCGTAGAGGATGCGCCGGTGGACCGGCTTCAGGCCGTCGCGCACGTCCGGAAGCGCGCGACCCGCGATGACCGACATCGCGTAGTCGATGTAGCTCTGTTCCATCTCGTCCTCGACGCGGACGTTCTGTACTCGCTCTGCGACCTCGTCGGGGAGGTCTGGTGTGTCCGTACTCATATCAGATGTCAACCCAGTCGGCTTCGGCCGCGTGGTCTTTGATGAACTGCTTTCGCGGTTCGACGGCGTCGCCCATCAGCACCGAGAACATCTTGTCGGCCGCGGCGGCGTCCTCGATGGTAATCTGTTTCAGAATCCGATTCTCGGGGTTCATCGTGGTCTCCCAGAGCTGTTCGGGGTTCATCTCGCCGAGGCCCTTGAACCGCTGGACCTGCGAGGGGTTGCCGTCGCACTTCTCCTCGATGATTCGCTCGCGCTCGGCCTCGGTCATGGCGTCGTACGTCTCGCCCCGGTAGCGAATCCGGTAGAGCGGCGGTTGGGCGGCGTAGACGTAGCCCGCCTCCAACAGCGGCCGCATGTATCGGTACAGGAGCGTGAGATACAGCGTCCGGATGTGTGCGCCGTCGACGTCGGCGTCGGTCATCAGGACGACTTTGTGGTAGCGCGCGTCCTCGATGTCGAACTCGTCGCCGACGCCCGTGCCGATGGCGGTGATGAAGTTCCGAATCTTGTCGTTCTCCAGCACCCGGTCGAGCCGGTGTTTCTCGACGTTGAGCACCTTCCCGAACAGCGGGAGGATGGCCTGGAACTTCCGGTCACGGGCCTGTTTAGCGCTTCCGCCGGCCGAATCGCCCTCGACGACGAACAGTTCGGCCTCTTTGGGGTCCCGAGACTGGCAGTCGGCCAGCTTTCCGGGGAGCGCGGTCGATTCGAGCGCGCTCTTCCGGCGGGTCAGCTCTTCTGCCTTCTTGGCGGCCTTCCGGGCCTTCGCGGCCTCGACAGCCTTCGAGATGACGGACTCAGCGGTCTGCGGATTCTCCTCGAAGAAGGTCGCGAGTCCCTCGTGGACCGCCGACTCCACGATGCCACGGACCTCGCTGTTGCCGAGTTTGGTCTTGGTCTGGCCCTCGAACTGGGGGTCGGGGTGCTTGACCGAGATAACCGCGGTGAGGCCCTCGCGCACGTCCTCGCCCTTGAGATTCTCGTCCAAGTCGTTGAGCAGGCCGTTGTCGTTGGCGTAGTCGTTGACAATTCGGGTCAGCGCGGTCTTGAACCCGGTGAGGTGGGTACCGCCCTCGCGGGTGTTGATGTTGTTGGCGAACGCGTGGAGCGACCCTTGGAGTTCGTCGGTCGCCTGCATCGCCACCTCGACCTGAATCCCGTCGGCTTCGTCCTCGAAGTAGATGACGTCGCGGTGGAGCGGCGACTTCGTCTCGTTGAGGTACTCGACGAACTCCCGGATGCCGCCGTCGTACTTGAACGTGCTCGACGAACCGTCGCGGTCGTCGGTGAGACGGATTTCGACTCCGGAGTTGAGGAACGCGAGTTCGCGGAGTCGCGTTTCGAGCGTCGAGTACGTGAAGTCGGTCGTCTCGAAGATTTCCTCGTCGGGCCAGAACCGAATCGTCGTGCCGGTGCCCTCGTCGGAGTCGAGGTCCCGGACTCGCTCTAACTTCCCGGCGGGTTCGCCGCGCTCGAACGTCTGGCGCCACACCGCGCCGTTGCGCTTGACTTCGACTTCGAGCGTGGAGGCGAGCGCGTTGACGACGCTCACGCCGACGCCGTGGAGGCCGCCCGACACCTGATACGACTTGTTGTCGAACTTCCCGCCAGCGTGGAGGACAGTCAGAATCACCTCGACCGCGGGCTTGTCGTACTCGTCGTGCGTATCGACCGGGATGCCCCGGCCGTCGTCGGCGATGGCCACCGAGCCGTCGTCGTGAATCGTTACGTCAATCGAATCACAGTAGCCCGCGAGTGCCTCGTCGATAGAGTTGTCAACCACCTCGAACACGAGGTGATGCAACCCTCGCGCGTCGGTAGAGCCGATATACATCGCCGGGCGCTTTCGGACCGCTTGGAGTCCTTCGAGGACCTGTATCTGCCCGGCCCCGTATTCACTTTCTTGACTCATAAAACCTGAATCAGTGTAGCAGTCCGGTACGGATAAATCCCTCGCACACGCGCGCGCGACATCTGCGGAGTGATGGGTAACGCTCCGATTACTCACCGGGTGGGGCGCAGTTCGCGACGAGTATCAGACGTGTTAGATATTCGTTCGTACTCGGTCGCGCGCGGACACTCAGGTAACGGCGGCTTGAATCGGTGTGACACTTCGTTGCGACGCCGAAATCGTTCGCTCCCACTCGCCGATCTCAATTCACCCCTGCGCTTTCGCGAGACACCGGCGTGACAGGCCTACGTCTTGCGAACGGTTCTACCGGCGCATCGTTCGACATCGGCCGTGTCGCGGATGGTCTACCCTTGGTTCTCCTCGGCATGCTCCCCGTCCTCGCCACGTCGCCATACCACCACCGACGCCAGTGCGACGACCGCCGCGAGCAGTCCGCCCAACAGCCTCACGTCGGAATCGCCCGTGTCGTCATCGTCGTCCGCTTCACCGCTTTCGTCGGTCCCTTCCTCGGATTCCTGAGCCGTCACGTCGCTATCGCCGTTCGACCCCGCCTGTTCGACCACCAGTGCGCCCGCATCTCGGCCGTCGATAGCGAGGTCGTACTCCCCGGCTTCGTCGGGGGTGAACGACAGCGAGACGGTCGTGGTCGTTCGGCCAGCGACCGCTACTTCGTCGCTGGCGACCGGGTCGTCGTCTGCCTGCAACTCGACGGCGTGCGTACCCTCCTTTCCGCCGAGGTTCTCGACGGTCACCTCGACCGTGGCGTCCTCACCGACCTCGACGGATTCAGTCTCCGCATTCACGTCGGCCACCTCGAAGACGGGCCGAGTCGAGCCGATGGTGAACAACGAGAGACCGGGCGATTCGGCCTCGAAGACGTGGTGGGTCGCACTCTCGCCGACCTTCTCTGCGTCGAGTTCGTTCCAGCGGTCGGTCTCGTCACGGTAGAGCGCCACCGAGTCGGGACCGACATCCGCTTCGTCCAGGTAGGATTTCCGTACGCGGAACTGGAAGGTGACGTTCTCGATGTCCGAGTCGGGATTCGTGTGGTTGATATCGACGTACCCCGTCGGCGTCGCGCCGGTTTCTTCGAGGAACGCACGCGGGTCCCTTCGGTCGTCGGCGCCCGGCGCGGCCGTGCTGTCACTTCCCGAGTCGGATTCGGTCCTCGCTGTGGTATCCCGTCCGCCGTCGTCCGGTTCGGACGCGCTGGTGTCGGCGTTCCGCTCTCGAACAGTCACCTCGAAGTCGCGCTGGCCGTCTTCAGTCGGGCGAATCGAGAGGCTGTCTAGCCCGACGGTTTGCAGGTCCGGACCAACACTGGTAGTATTCTCTCCACCGTCGCCCTCGTCGCCCTCGTCGTCTTCGGTGAGGTCTAAGACGATTTCGTCTTCGTCCTCGTCAGCCCCGACCGCAAAACGGGTAGTGCTGTCGTCGATGTTTTGGCGGACGACCTGCGTGTCGCCCGCATCGTCTCCACTCGCCTCATCCGATGGAGAAGAAACGCCGCCACCGCCGCCTCCGCGATTGGTGTCTTTGACGACGACCGCCACGGTGTCGGTATCGTTGTTGCCACCCCGGTCGGTGACTCTAAGCGTCACGTTGTACCTGCCGGGGTCGGCGAAGGAGTGCTCCAGCGTCGCACCGTTCTCCTCGTAGGTACCGTCGTCGTCGATGTCCCACTCGTACCTGTCGATGTCGCCGTTGTCCGTCGAATCGGAGCCGTCGAACTCGACGGTCTCTTTCTTCTTGAGAGTCCGATTCGGGCCTGCGTCGGCGTTCGGTGGCGTCACGTCCTGTACCGTGACGGCAACGGTGTCGGTGTCGTTCTCACTCGTAACGGTGATATCGCCGCTACCGAGAGTCCCGGTGGTCTCTCGCCATTCGAGGCCCACCGAGTCGTTCGATTCACCGCTCTGGAGGTCGACAACCGCGCTGACACGCTGTTGATTCTCGAAGTCGGTGTCCGATAGCGTGACAGTCTGGGAACCGCCGTCGCCCCCGAAGTTGGTGACGGTGACTGTGATATCGAGGCTGTCGCCCTCGATGACTGGTGTGTTCGTCTCAGTGACGTTCACGCCGAAGAACGGGTCTGCATCCTGCCACGCCAGTACCGGGTAGCTATCGGTCGCGTGCCACGCATCGGTGAACGTGAACCCGTCCATGTTCGCGGTGGCGTTCGCCCCCGTCATGTTCGCGGTGGTGAACCCGATGGCGTCACCCGAGCCGTCATCGTTTCCGGTTGGCCCGGCGTAGCCGGTTTCCTCCGTGTCCCAGTAGGAGTCCTCGACGGTGCCCTCGCTGTTCAATCCGGCGAAGCCAGCGATGTGTACGTCCTCGTGCTCCGGGTTTCCGCTTACGCTCACGGTACCGATAGCGTAGGAGCGTTCGACCGTCCCGGTGACGTTCCCACCGAATCCGCCGACGGACAACTCCTCGCCCTCGTCGAGTTCGCCGCTTTGCACCTCCCCGGTCGCGTAGGCGTCTGTAATCGCACCGTCGTCGTTTCTGCCGACGAATCCACCGACGTTCACCCTGGGTTCCTCGTGCCCGGCCCCGTTGAGTTCGTCGCTTCGTACGTCCCCGACCGCATAGGCGTGCTTTATTGTGCCGCCGTTGTTGTCGCCGACGAACCCGCCGACGTTTAGCGTTCCGGCCGCATTGCGCCCGTCGCTTTTTACCTCTCCGACAGCGTGGGAGTTCGTGATTGTACCGTCGTTGTTTTCGCCAGCGAATCCGCCGACGTTCAACTCCTCGACATCGTTGATTCCGTCGCTTTGTACGTCTCCCTCCACGCGCGAGTCCGTGATAGTGCCACCGCTGTTGTCGCCGACGAATCCGCCGACGTTCACCCATATCTCCGCCGACGTTTCGTTGCTCTCTACCTCACCGCTCGCGACGGAGCGTTCGACGCTGCCTCTGTTATTTCCGACGACTCCGCCGACAGACCGCTCGGCACTGACGCTGGTGACGGTTCCCGTCGAGGTCGCGTTTCGAAGCGTGGCACCCTGTCTGTTCTCACCCACGACGCCACCGGTGAGCGGCCCGGCGGCGACCTCGCCCGAAACCGAGACGTTCTCGACCGTTCCATCGTTGACGCCAGCGACTCCGCCACCGGCAGGCCCGGATTCACTGCCGTAAGCGAGCTGAACATCCTCAAGCACGAGGTTCCGAACCTCACCATTCGAGCCGACCGTGTCGAACACTCCCCATGCGGTGGTATTCGGTAGCTCCGCGCCGGGGGTCCCGGCGGGGTTCGACGGCGTGAGCGTCAGATTGGAGATGGTGTGTCCCTGCCCGTCGAACGTGCCACTGAAAAAGGTTTTTCCGTTTAGTTTGAAGAGTATCGGTTCGAATCCGTCGCCGTCGTTCCAGTGCTCGGTTCCGCTCGCGTCGATATCGGTTCCGAGAACGTAGTGCCCATCAAGATTGTAAAATTCATCCACATTTTCTTTCACAGACTGGAGTTCGCCTACGGTCGTGACGTTGTACGGGTCTGTTTCCGTACCGCTTCCCTCCAACAGTTTGTCGGTGATGTCCGCCGGGTCCGGCTCGGCACTTCCGTCGTAGTGGCTGGTCAGCGTCGGATACCCCTCGGTCGGAACCCACCGGTCGAACCATTTCTCGGAGTTAAAAACGGCGATGTAATAGTCGAGCACGAACAGGTCGTCCATGAAGAACCAGCCGTTCAGCCCCTGCATCTCCTCGGTGGTGAGGCCCCGAGCATCGACGGAGCCGTCGCCCGTGCCGACCGCCTCGGACACACCGCTCGCCTCCGTGTCCCAGTAGGCCTCGGTGACGGCTCCCTCGTTCTCGCCGACGAGTCCACCGCCGTCGGTCTCGGCGGTCACTTCCCCGACGGCGAACGAGTCCCGAATGACGGTCTCACCCCCGGTATCGGTGTTGTTACCGGCGAGTCCACCGATACGGTCGTCCCCGCTCGCGCTCGCGTCCGAACTGACGTTACTGATGACGGCGTCGTTCTGGCCGACCACGCCACCGACGGCAGTCGACCCGTCGACCGAGCCATTCGAAGTGGTTCTGGAGACGGTTCCGCCGTTGACTCCTGCGACGATGCCGACGGCCGACGCGCCCGTGACCTCGCCGCCGACCGTGAGGTTGGTGACTGTCCCGCCGTAGCCCACGTGACCGAACAGGCCACTCTCGTCTTCGTCCGAACGGTTCACCGTCAGATTCGAAACGGTGTACCCGTCGCCCTCGAACGACCCGGTGAACGTCGCGTCGTCCCCGCCGATGGGGTCGAAGCCAGCACCGCCGTTCCAGTCGGAGGTGCCGTTCGCGTCGATGTTGCCGGTGAGTTCGTAATCACTGTCGAGGGCTGTCGAACGGCTATCTACCTCGTCGTGATTCTCGCCGATACACTGCACCTGTTCGACGTTTCCAACTTCGTACGGACTGGAAGCCGTTCCGCTCCCGTCGTAACCCACGGTGCTACAGTCGGGTGCCGTCATCACGGCTGAAGCCGTACTAGCCATCCCGCCGAACAACAGCATACCACTGAGTCCGATTGCGAAAAGTAGCCTCGCAACCCCCCTGCGCGTTAGATGCGTGCACTCTCGACGGCTCATGAAGCTACACTTCCGTATCACGTTGATTAATCTTCCTATAATAAGAATCTCGAAATAATATCTGCTCATTCTCTGCGCGAAACCAATTTTGTGCGCGGGCTTCCGTCTGTATCTCCAACAATAGAGCGAATCACATGCAAATAACCGAATCTGCCGAAAGTCTGTCGCTCCTCTCGATTAGGAAAGTAGGTATCGCGAAATAAGATTCATCTACTCGAACTCGTCCGACCGAATCACTTTCACTTTCACTCCGCCCCACCGAGAAGCCTTTAAATTGTCCGGCGTAACGTGCGGCCACAGAATGCCATCTATTCAGTCGACGCTCGGCGAGGAGGAGGGGATCGCCGAGGAACTGGCCCAGAGCCAGCGTCAGATATCCATCGCCGAGTTCTTCGAAAAGAACAAGCACATGCTCGGGTTCGACAGCGGTGCCCGAGGGTTGGTAACTGCGGTGAAGGAGGCAGTGGACAACGCGCTCGACGCCACCGAAGAGGCCGACATCCTGCCCGACATCTACGTCGAAATCGACGACACGGGCGACTACTACACCCTCATCGTGGAGGACAACGGCCCCGGCATCACCAAAGAGCAGGTCCCCAAAGTGTTCGGGAAACTCCTCTACGGGTCGCGGTTCCACAGCCGAGAGCAGTCGCGCGGCCAACAGGGAATCGGCATCTCGGCCGCCGTGCTGTACTCCCAACTCACCTCCGGCAAGCCCGCCAAGATTACGAGTCGGACGAAGGGGAGCGCCGAGGCCGAGTACTTCGAACTCGTCATCGACACCGACGAGAACGAGCCCGAGATTCGCAAAGAAGGGACCACCTCGTGGGACCGAACCCACGGCACGCGCATCGAACTGGAGATGGAGGCCAACATGCGCGCCCGGTCCCAGCTGATTCGGTACATGAAACACACCGCCGTCGTCAACCCCCACGCTCGACTCACGTTCAAGGAGCCGAGCATGGACGAGGCCCACCAGTTCGAGCGAGTCGAGGACGCCGACCTCCCCGCCAAGACCGAGGAGATTCGGCCCCATCCCCACGGCGTCGAACTCGGCACGCTGTTGAAGATGCTCGCGGGGACCGACTCCCACAGCGTCTCGGGGTTCGTCCAGTCGGAGTTCACCCGCGTCGGGAAGAAGACCGCCGACTCGATTCTCGATAACTTCCGCGACCGCCACTTCGGCCGCGAGATGGCGTGGCGCGCGCCCCAACCCCACGACGACGCCGACGTGGCGCGCGCGGTCCAGCAGGCGGTCGCCAACAAGGGCGCGGACGCGACCAACGCCTTCGCCGACGAGGTGACCCGAAAGGTCGAGGCCCGCGATAGAGTCGCCCACCACGAACTGGTCGAAATCGTGGCCGAAGTCGCCGACGAAGTCGGCGACGACCACGGCGTCACGTTCGGGAGTACGGTTCAGGAGAACGCGGTCGAGGCCGGGTGGGGCGAACTCACCGCCGACCGGACGGCCGACCTCTACCAGTTGGTGGACAAGGCGACCAGCACCCGGAAGGACGACGAGACGGTCCACGGACTCGCCGAACGCCTCGCCAAGCGGTTCGAGAAGGGCCGCGAGCGCGACCGCGCGACCCGAAAAGAGCTTCGAGAGTACATCGACCGCGCCGCCGACCAGACCGAGGAGTACGACGACGCGACCATCGGAGACACCGCCCGCGAGAACGTCGTGACCGAACTCCGGTCGGTGATGGTCACGGTACCCGACGACGTGCCGAAAGTCCGTGACCTCGCCGACGACCGCGACGCCACGAGCGAACTGCTGGAGGCGATGCGCGAGACCGACATCATCTCGCCGCCGACCAACTGCCTGTCGCCCATCACCGCCGACCTCGTGGAGGCCGGACTCCGGAAGGAGTACGACGCCGACTTCTACGCCGCTTCGAGTCGTGACGCCGACGTTCACGGCGGCGACCCGTTCGTCGTGGAGGCCGGAATCGCCTACGGCGGCGACCTCGAAGCCGAGGGGTCGGCCGAACTCCTCCGGTTCGCGAACCGGGTCCCGCTCGTCTACCAGCGCGGGGCCTGCGCAACGACCGACGTGGTGAAGTCCATCGGGTGGCGCAACTACAATCTCGACCAACCCGGCGGGTCGGGCATCCCGAACGGCCCGGCGGTCATCATGGTCCACGTCGCGTCCACGAACGTCCCGTTCACGTCCGAGAGCAAGGACGCGGTGGCGAACGTCCCCGAAATCGAGGACGAAATCGAGTTGGCGATTCGCGAGGCGGCCCGAGAGCTCAAATCGTACCTCAACAAGCGTAAGTCGCTTCAGAAGCGCAAGAAAAAACAGAACGTCATCGCGTCGATTCTGCCCCAGATGGCCGAGAAGCTCGCCGACGTGACCGGGAAGGACGAACCCCAGTACGGCGACGCGCTGGCGCGGATTATGAACAACGTCCTCGTGGAGCGCGAAGTTGAGAGCGTTGCTCCGGAGGAGCAACGAGAAGGCGGCGAAGCCGCCGGGAGGAAGGTACGACTCGTGGTGGAGAACCACACTAACACGAACGAGTCGCCCGACATCACCGACATCGTGAGCGCCGAACCGACGAATCTCTCGAACGGCGCGACCGCGGTGGACATGGACGGCGAGTGGTTCATCAAGTGGTCGCCCACCGTCGAGAGCGGCGACGAAGCCGTCTTGGAGTACGACATCGCCGAGGACGCATCGTTCGACGTTAGCGTCGAAGGAATCGAAGACCCCAAACTCACCGTCAATCAATGAGCGCAGACAACGAAGCCCAAGCCCAGGAGAAGCTTATCGACCTCGCCGCGGAGTTCTACGACCAGTTCGACCGAGGGGAAATCCCGTCGATGTCGGTCCCCACCCGGACCAAGAGCAACATCGTCTTCGACGAGGATTCGGAGGTGTGGGTGTACGGAGACCGCGAGAGCACCCGGAGCGCCAACAGCGTCCGCGGCGCTCGTAAACTCCTTAAAGCGATATACACTATCGACTTCCTCGCAGAACAGCTGAATCAGGACCGCTCGTCGACCCTGCGTGAACTCTACTATCTGAGCGAGAGTTGGGACGCCCAAGAGGCCCAGTTCTCAAATCAGGACGAGTCGAATCAGCTGGTCGAGGACTTGGAAATCGTCTCGGAGGTCACCCGCGAGGACTTCCACATGCGGCCCGAGGAGTCCGGAGCGACCATCATGGGACCGCTCTACCTCCGCGAGCAGACCCGCCGGGGCGAGCGCGACATCCACTGTCAGGAGGACGTGGGCGAGGGCGGCTACCAGATTCCGAACAACCCCGACACCATCGAGTTCCTCGACAACGACGCCGACTTCGTCTTGGCGGTCGAGACCGGCGGCATGCGCGACCGACTGGTCGAGAACGGCTTCGACGACGACTACAACGCCATCATCGTCCACCTCAAGGGTCAGCCCGCGCGGGCGACCCGGCGCATCACCAAGCGTCTCCACGACGAACTCGACCTCCCGGTCACGGTGTTCGCGGACGGCGACCCGTGGAGTTACCGTATCTTCAGTTCGGTCGCGTACGGGTCCATCAAGTCGGCTCACCTCAGCGACTACCTCGCTACGCCCGAGGCCCAGTTCGTCGGGATTCAGCCCTCCGACATCGTGGAGTACGACCTGCCGACCGACCCCCTGAGCGACTCGGACGTGAACGCGCTCGAAAGCGAACTCGACGACCCGCGGTTCCAGACCGACTACTGGGAGGAACAGATAGAGATTCAGTTGGACATCGGCAAAAAGTCCGAACAGCAGTCGCTCGCGTCACACGGACTCGACTTCGTCACCGACACCTACCTTCCGGAACGACTGACCGCGATGGGCGTGCTTTAGAACTCCCACTCGGTCTCGTCTGCGTTCTCGGTCTCCGAGTCGCTCACCGTACCTTCGGTGAACGGGTCGCCCTGCGCGCACGCCCGGCAGTAGCAGTTCTCTCCCTTCTCCTCGGTCACGAGCGGGACGCCAGCGACGAAGTACTTCTCGTTGAACGTCCGCTTCACTCCGTGTTCGACCGGGCGCGAGCACGCGGTACACGGCACGTCGGGCGCGTTGACTACTTTCTCGTCGGTCGAGCGGGCGCGTCCGAATTTCGTGACCGCCTCGCGGTCCTGGAGGCGTTCGCGCATCGGCGGGAACGCGAACAGCGCGGTAGCGATGAACGTCACGCCGACGAAGAACGCCGGGATGCTCGACACGCCGCTGAGAATCGCGAGTCCGGCGAGCGCACAGAAGAAGCTGAGTGCGACGCTTCCGGCGGTTCCGAGCGTCGAACCGTCACCGTCGAAGTCCGCGGACTTCGACGACCCCTTGCCCGGAATGTAGCGTTCGGTGCCGTCCGACCGGAGTTCGATTCGGTCGGCCGCGGGCGAGTAGTTGTACCACGCGTAGGGGATGTTGCCGAGTCCGCCCGTGAATATGATGAGGAGCGCGTGGATGCCCCACGACCCGAACCCGCGGTCCACCATCACGACCCGGTCGCCGTAGTCGTGTTCGACCTCCCAGCCCTCGACGGTGAGGTCTTCGATTCGACGACGGAAGCCGCCCGGCTTGCTCGTCCGGTCGCTCACCCGACCGGCACCCGACCCGCCGCCGACCGCTGACCCGCAACTCGAACAGAACGCGTCGGTCGAACTCACGCTCGCGCCGCACTGCGAGCAGAAGTTCGACCCGTTGGGAGGACTCATACCTCTGGATATTCAGGCCGGAATAAGTAAATTATACGGTGTGTGTCGGACAGCCGTCAGCCGTATCACCGGCGGCGTCGTAGTCCGGGGCCATGCCGCTCAGCGCACGCAACAGACTCGCGGGGACCGTTCGGTCGGTCGAAACGGACGGGGTGATGGCCGAAGTCGAAGTCGAGACCGACGGCGGCCAGTCCGTGACGGCGGTCATCACGAGCAACTCGGTCGAACGACTCGGTATCGAGGAGGGGAGCGAAGTGAATGCGGTCGTCAAGGCGACCGAGGTGATGGTCGAGACCGAGTGAGGTCACCGCTCGAACCACGATTCCAGCGCGGCTTCGACCGCTTCGTCCTGCGACCGGACGTGTTCGCGCTCGGGGTCGCTCCGGTAGTCGAGCGAGCGAAACCGGGCGAGAGCGACCCGTCTAGCGTCGAGTTCGGCGGCCGCGGCGACCTTCCGGTCGTCGAGGGGGAACGGACCGTCGCTGTCGGCCCTCGCGTCCTCGTCCACGAGCGTCCGTGCGCCTTCGAGCGCGCTCACGCCCGCGTCGGCCCAGCAGTCGTGACAGCACCGGAATTCGAGGGTGCCGCCGTAGTCGCCGAGTTCGGTGGGGCGGGGACCGCCGTCCATCGCGGCGCTCCAGACCAGACCGAGCGAGTCCACCACGACGCTCCGGTCGTCGTCGCTCCCGCAGGCCGCACAGACGACCGACTCGTCGGCGAAGGGCCAGTCGCCCGGCGGAGTGGAGGACAGGTCGGAGTCCATGCGTTCGGTTTGGCGACGACGTGATAAAAAATCTACTTCTTCGAAGACCGAGCAACCTCGCTGGAAAAATTACCAGTCCGACGACGCCCCAGACGAGCAGGCCGAGTCCGTCGGTCGAAACACCCGCGAACTACTCGCGCTCGTCCAACACGACCGGCACCCCGCGACCCGCCACGTCGGCGGCGAACGCGCCCGAATCCGTCTCTAGCGCCTCGAAGGTGTTGTAGTGAATCGGGAGCACGAGGTCGGGGTCCATCCGCTCGGCCAACTCGGCGGCCTCCCGCCGGTCCATCGTGAACGACCCGCCGATGGGCGGGCAGAACACCGACACGTCGAGTTCGGCGTGACCCTCCAGCGCGTCCGAATCGCCCGGCCAGAAGACGGTGGTGTCCGCAAGCGTCACGAGAAAGCCCACGCCGAACCCCTCGGGGTGGAACGGGTCGCCGCTCGAATCGGTGTGCGGGCCGTCGGGTTCGTTGTACGCGGGCACGGTGCGGACGATTACGTCGCCGAACAGTCGGTCGTCCTCGTCGCCGACCTTGACGACCTCGTAGGGCAGGTCCCGGAGGTCGGCCACGTCACGGTCGATACCCGGCGGGTAGACCGCCTCGTAGACGACCACGGTGGCGTCGTCGCTCGCCACGCGCTCGATGCCGTCCGAGTCGTAGTGGTGGTCGTGGGTCACGAGAACGAGGTCGCCGTCCTCGGGTCGGTAGTCGCGTGCTGGCGGGTGAGGCGCGCTCGGCGAGTCGGGCCGCCACTCGCCGGTGAGGGTGCCGTACCGGCCGGGGTCCACGTAGACGACGGTGCCGTCGGGCGCTTCGAGTCGGAGACCCGCGTAGCCGAGCCACTCGATTCGGAGGTCGTCGTGTCGAATCGTCATGGGTAGGGTTTGGACCGGGATGGGTCTAAACGGTTCGGCTTTGGGGAACGTAGAGACTAACCTACTCGGAGTTCGAACGCAGAAGGATAATTCGCTCTTCGAAATTGTTCCTATCCAATCACTTTAAACTGCAGATGGTCACGGGATTGTAAAGCGCCAGAAAGTCCCCCGCGGTGGAGTGACGGGCCTCCACGTCGCCCGTGAACGCGGCTACTGCTCTTCCGCCAACCGTTCCACGCGCTCCAGCGAATCCGCTGTCTCGGGCGTCTTGTCGTCGCGAACCTCCAAGAATCTCGGGAATCGCAGTGCGTACCCCGACGAGTAGGTCGGCGACTCCTGAATCTCCTCGTATCCCACCTCGAAGACGATTTCGGGCTGAATATCGACTTCCTGACCGTCCTGAGACCGGATGTGGGGTTCGAGCAGTTCCGTGAGGTCGGCCAGTTCCTCGTCGGTGATGCCGGTGGCGACCTTGCCGAGCGTTTCGAACTCGTCGCCCGCGTCGTCGGCGCGCGCGGAGAGCAGGAAGGTGCCGAGGAACTTCGCGCGTCTGCCCTCGCCCCACTCCGCGCCCGTGACCACGAGGTCGAGGGTCTCTACGTCGGGCTTGCGCTTGAGCCAGTTCTTCCCCCGGCGGCCCGGCGAGTAGGCCGAGTCCGGGCGCTTGAGCATGATGCCCTCGTGGCCCGCGTCGAGCGCGCTGGCTTCGATGTCGGCGATTTCGTCCGGGTCGTCGGAGGTCCAGAGCGCCGACACTCCCTTGGTGAGGACGCCCTGTAGTCGGTCGTGGCGCTCGGTAAGCGGTGCGCGAAGCAGGTCGTCTCCATTCGCGTGCAGACAGTCGAAGGCGTACAGGTCGAGTTCGACTTCCTCGCGCGCTCGGGCCACGTCGTGTTTCCGACGGAACCGCCGGAGGACCTCCTGAAACGGCAGGGGGTCGCCGTCGTCGTCGGTGGCGACCACCTCGCCGTCGAGGATGGCCGGGGCGTCGAGGTGCTCCTCGACGTGCTCGACGATTTCGGGGAGCGCGCTGGTCACCTCCTCCATGTTGCGCGAGAAGAGCGAGACCTCGTCGCCGTCGTAGTGAATCTGGACGCGAGCGCCGTCGTACTTCCACTCTATGGCGGTTTCCTCCCAGTCGTCGAGCGCGTCGGCCACGGTCCCGGCTTGGGCGAGCATGGCTTGGACGGGGCGACCCACTTCGAGTTCCAGCGCGTCGAGTCCCGTCTCGCCCTCCTCGCGGGCGACTCTCGCGACCTCGCCGTAGTCGTTCGAGACCTGCAGCGCGCGCTCGACCGACTCGACCGGCACGTCGAACGCCGCCCCGGTGGCGTCTCGAACCGTGCCCTCGCCGACGCCGATTCGCATCTCCGAGAGGACGATGCGCGCGAGATACCGGGCTTCCTCCGGACTCGCGCGGTTGAACAGGCCGAACAGGATGTCGATTTTCTTGTCGCGACTTCCGGACCCCGCGGCGTCGGCGAGCGCGTCGAGTTCGGCGGCGACTTCCGCGACCGCGAGGTCCGTGCTCCCCGACCCGTCGCCGGACCCGAACGCCGCGAGACCCTGCTGGCCGCCGAACTCGTAGCTCGCGGCGACTTCGCCGATGTCGCCCACGTCGGCGAGTCGCTCCTCCACGTCGGCCGCCGAGACGTTCGTCCCGGCGGCGCGCGCGACGGCCTCGTAACAGTAGTTCGGTCCGATGTCGAGCGTCTCGGAGGACCACGCCGGAAACACCCGCCCCTGGACGAATCGCGCCACCACGGGGAGGTCCGACCCGGCGCGCTCGAACAGTCGGGTCACGCGCTCGGTGATTTCGGTGTCGGCGCTCAGTGCCTCGATTTCGGCGGCCGTCTCTGCGAACTCCCCGAACTCCATCGACCGGAGGTAGTGGACACCCGGTTTTAAAAGACCCGACTTTTCGCAGTCTCGAATCGGGGTCGCGTCCGCTTCGTCAGACGCCCTACAGGACAAGATACTTGCATTTGGCCTGCGGCGATTCGGTCGCATGCCCTCCACCGACGACCGCTCGTTCGTCACGACCGAATGCGTCACTGAGGCAGTCGAACGGGCGTATTCGCCGGACCTCGAAACAGATTCGCGGAACCGCGGAGTGTGGAATTGATGCTCGCGATTCGAACGATACACCTGCTCGCGATGGCTGTCGTGCTCGGCGGCGCTGTGGCGACGTGGCAGTTCTGCCGTCGCTCCGAGGTCTCGGCGGCGACCGCGCTGGCGGTCGCCGCCGGGTACGAGCGCGCCTTCTGGGCCGCGGTAGGTCTGCTGGTCGTCACGGGCGTCGGCAATCTCGGGAGCATCGCACCGCACGTTCCGATTGCGGAAACGGAGTGGGGAACCGTTTTCGTCCTCAAACTGCTCGCGCTCGTCGGCTTCCTCGCAGTGTCGCAGGTCCGGACGCTCGCGGTCCACCGACTCCGGCTCGCCGACTCGGGTTCCGAGGGGGGCCGCCGGATGCTGCGCGTCAGTTACGGCGCGACCGCAGTGTGGCTCGCGGCCATCGTCGTTACGGCGGGGGTACTCGCGCATGGATGACGACCCCCTCGTGGTGTGGTCGCTCGCGACGTTTCACGCCGCGCTGTTGGTCGTCCTGCTCGTCGTCGGTCTCTACCCCTCCGGACTGCTCGGTTGGGTTCTCTCGGGACTCGACACGTCCGTTGGAATCGCGCTCTACCTCTGTCTCTGGGCGAGCACGTGGTGGACAAATCGGCAGTGTCTGTCCGAACTCGGAGAAGACGCCAGTCTCCTCGCCGTGGTCGGCCTCGGTGGCAAGTGGGGCGGCGTGAACGGCGTCGTCTTCTTCTGGGTTCTCTTCGCCGTCGCGGTCGCTCCGGCGTTCGGCTTGCGAGCCGCGGTGATACCGTCCCTGCTCGTGTTTCTCGGCATCGGGACGGTGCTGGCGCTCGGCATCGGCGGCTTCGTCGGGTGTGTGTTCGCCGCGCTCGATACTGCCGCGTTCCGAATTGCGGACCGACTCGCGCCCGCGGCGGCGAGCGAATCCGACTCGGGGTGACGAAGCGGTCCGGTGGCGCGCCCGAGGGCTTTTTCCGCTGGCCGACGAAGACGAAGTATGAGCGAGACCACGGACGCAGACGAGGGTCGGCGCGAGTACGACCCCGAAGACGACCACGCGTTCCCCGACGAGCGACTGAACGAGGTGCTGGAGTTCGTGGAGAACGACCCCGAGATTCAGGCGTACCTCGACGCCCAGAACGTCAACCCCGTGACGCGGAAGGGGTACAACGACCACGGGAGCAAGCACATCGAAATCGTCCGGAACCGGGCGCTCACGCTGTACGAACTGCTCAAGGCGGGCGGCGTGGAGTTCAACGGCGCGGCCGACCAGGGACTCGACGAGGCCGACGAGGGCGTCATCGTCGCGCTCGCGGCGACTATCCACGACATCGGCCACGTCGTCCACCGCGACGACCACGCCTACTGGTCGATTCCGCTCGCGGCCGACCTGTTGGACCGCATCCTCCCCGAACTCGGCTTCTACGACACCGCGGAGGTCGTCCGGGTGAAAGGCGAGGTCCTCCACGCGATTCTCTGTCACCACACCAAGGAAGACCCCCTCACGACCGAGGCGGGAATCGTCCGGGTCGCCGACGCCCTCGACATGGAGAAGGGTCGGTCGCGCATCCCCTACGAGAAGGGCGGCCGCGGCATCAACACCGTGTCGAGTCAGGCGATTCAGGGCGTAACGCTCATGCAGGGCGGGTCGGTTCCGGTCCTGGTGGAAATCGAGATGCTGAACGCCGCGGGCGTCTATCAGGTCGATAATCTCCTGAAGGCAAAGCTTCGGGACTCGGGACTCGAAGACGACATCCGTATCGTCGCGGTCAACATCCGCGAGGACGAGAATCCCCTGGTCGAGCGCGTCGAACTTTAAAATCGGACTTCGAACCGTGCGCCACCGTCGGTCCCCTCGGTCGCGGCGACCCGCCACCCGTGGGCGCGGACGACCTTCTCGACGATAAGGAGTCCGAGTCCGGTGTTTCCGGACTCGGTGGAGTAGCCCTCGTCGAACACCCGGTCGCGCTCGTCGTCGGGGATACCGGGACCGTCGTCCTCGCCGTCCCACCGGCGGCGGCGCGCGCTGGGCGACTCGTCGCCGCGCGCGCCGACCGTGACCGTCTCACCGCCGTGCTCCACTGCGTTCCGAAAGAGGTTCTCGAAGACGTGACCGAGCAGGTCGGGGTCGGCGTCGAACGTCGCGGAGTCGGCGACCGTGAGACGGGTGTCCGGCGTCTCGACGTGGTCCCACGCCCGCTCGGCGCGCGTCGCCAAATCCACCGGCCGGGTTTCGTTCGCCTCGTCGTGGCGAGCGAGGACGAGCGCGTCGGACACGATGGTCTCCATCCGTTCGAGCGACTCCACGACGGCGTCGGCGGCGTCGGAATCGACCATCTCGGCGTGACCGAGCGCGACCGTCAGCGGATTCCGAAGGTCGTGACCGAGGACGCTCGCGACGGTTTCGAGTCGCTCGTTCTGCTCTCGGAGTCCCAACTCGGCCTGCTTGCGCTCGGTGATATCGAGGTGCATGACCAGCACGTACTCCTCGCCCGCGTGGCGAAAGCACTTGGCGCGCATCGTGAACCACCGCTCCTCGTCGGGCGCGTGACACGGGTACTCCACGGTCGCTACCTCGGAGTCGCCGTCGAACAGCGACCGGATGGCGGCCACCACGCGAATCGCGCCGTCGTCGCCGCTCCGCTCGCAGGCATCGAAGTAGTTCTCCCCGACGTAATCGCGGTCGCCGCCACCGTTCGACACCGAAAACTCCCGCCACGCACGATTCGTGAACACGATGCGTCCGGTCGGGTCGAGCATCGCGACCTGACTCGGAAGCGCGTCGAATCCGGCCACATCGACCCGGTTAGAGAGGCTCACAGAATGTATAGGGTCCGAAGCCCCTTATATGGTCGCGGAATTATCACGGATAGTATTTACCGAACTCGACGGTACACGTCGGCGAGTCGCTCGACCGCGCGCTCGACGCTCACCTCGTCGCGCCGCGCGAGACACGCCTCGCGCAGTTCGTCGCGCTCGGCGAGCGTCCTGCGAATCGCCGCCCGAAAGTCGTCGATGTCGCCGCTCTCGTAGTGGTAGCCCGTCTCGCCGTCGTCGATGGTGTTCGCGAGCGCGCCCGCGTTCGCGCCCACGACCGGGGTCCCGCAGGCGTTGGCCTCCAGCGCGACCAGTCCCTGCGTTTCGACCGGACTCGGGAACGCGAAGGTGTCGAGCGCCGAGTAGAACGCCGGCATCTCGTCGCGGTCGAGAAACCCGAGGAAGTGGGCGTCCGCGCCGAGCGACTCGGCCTGGCGTTCGAGGTCGGCGCGAGCGGGGCCGTCGCCGCCGAAGACGAGGGTCACGTCCATCCCCGCGGCGGCCGCGACCAACTCCGAGAGTCGCTTCTCGTAGCCGTGTCGCCCCGTGTAGCCAATCAGCGGGCGGCCGGTGTCGAGCCCGCGACTCGCGCGGAAGTCGTCGGCTTCGACCGGGCGAAACCGCTCGACATCGACGCCGTTGGGGACGATTTCGACGGGAGTATCCACGCCGACTTCGTCGCGGACGTGGTCGCGAGTCGCCGCGCTCGGTGCGAGGACCGCGTCGGCGTGTTCGAGGAACCACCGCTCGTACGATTCGCAGACTCGTCCGAGCGCGCTCGCCACCGCGTCGGTCGGCGAGACGTAGTTGGCGTACTCGCTCGTGGGCGTGTGATACGAGGCCACGAGCGGAAGGTCGCGGTTTCTCGCGAGTCGGAGTCCGCCGAGACCGATGGCGAACGGCGTGTGGGTGTGGACCAGTTCGGCGTCTCGGACGTCGCTCGGGATTCGAGGGGTGCCGAGCCGAAAACCGTCGTAGAACGGGAACGGGAGGCTTTTGACGGGGTGTTCGGTCTCCGCGGGGGTGTGACCGTTGGCGTCGGGGTACACCACGTCCATCCGACCGCCGTCCCGGACCCACCGGTCGCGCCACGACTCGACGGTGTAGGTCACGCCGTTGACGGTTGGGAGATACGTGTCGGTGAACGCGGCGACCCGTTGCATCGTTCGCCTCTTTGAGAAGCGATACTTAAGACCTTATGAACTCGTCGCGACGCGACGGTACATCGCTTCGAGGTCGTCGCCCACGCTTTCGAGCGTGAACTCTCGGCTCTTCTCCTCGGCGTTGGCTCCGAGTCGGTCCCGGCGGTCGGGGTCTCTCATCGCGTCGAGTTCGTCCTCGAAACCGCCGGTCGCCTTGAGACATTGCTCGCCGTCTTCGAGCCAATCGTAGGTCGGGATGTCGCGGATGACGAGCGGTTTCCCACACCCCATCGCTTCGAGGAGCGCGATGCCCTCGTTCTCGTTCTTGCTCGGCCAGAAGAACACGTCGCCCGCGGCGAACCCGCCCCGGATGTCCTCGACGAATCCCGTGAACTGGCAGTTGTCGGGCGCGCTCTCGACCAGTCGCTTGGTGTCGCGGCTCTTGAGGAGGCGGTCGAGTTCGCCGCCCGCGGGGTTCAGGTAGCCGAACCACACGAAGTCGAGGTCCGGCATCCGGCGGGCGGTCTCGACGAAGGATTCGAGGCCCTTGCGCTTGATGACGTGGCCGACGTTGAACACCACGGGCGGGTCGAGGTCGTACCGGTCGAGGTACTCCTCGCGGAGGTCCTCGAACCCCGCGAGTTTGTCGGGGTCGAAGCCGTTGCTGATGACGGTCTTGGGGGCGTCGGCGTACTCCTCGACCACCGCGCGGTTGTGTTCGGACGGACAGACCAGATGGTCGGCCAGCGAGTACGCGTACTCAAGATACGGTCGCATCGGCTTCGCCAGAAGATTCGAGAACGCGAAACTCTCGCGGAAGTCCTCGGCGGTCTGGTGGGCGTGAACCACGACGGGAACCCCGCGATTTCGGGCCTTTCGCGCCCAGTAAACCGACTTCGGTCCCATGTTGTTGAGGTGGAGCAGGTCGGCGTCGAGGGTCGGTTCGGTGGTGTACTCGATACCCCGCCGGTCCATGATTTTCCGTTGGTTCTTCACCGACTGGTGATGGCCGCCGGTGATGTACTCCTCCCACTCGAAGTAGTGGCTGACCTTCATCGTCGTCCGAAATCCAAGGATTCGGGATGTTCGAGCGCGCTCACGCTCGGAACGGACTGCCGGCCCGGCCAAAATCCTACCGAAACGCGGTCGGAGACAAATTGGAAATTCGTCAATTCCATCCGACAGAAACCAAAAGCTATTTTATGCATTCGCCGAATGCCCCCGATGGGGCAGTTCAGGACGCATTCTATCCTTGTCCTGTCTCGCCCCGGAAACCCCCACCCCCCATTCCCACATGCCCATAGCCGAAGAACGCATCGAGCGACTCGCGGCGCTCGCCCGCGACGCCGCCGCGGAGTGTCGCGACGACCGCGCCCGCGAGTACGTCCGCCTCGCTCGACGCCTCGCCGAGCGAAATCGGCTCTCACTCCCCCGCGATTTCAAGCGATTCACCTGCGACGACTGCGACAGCTACCTCCGCCCCGGGAAGAACGCACGCGTCCGGCTTCAGGACGGCCACGTCGTCGTCACCTGCGACTGCGGCGCGCAGGCACGGTACCCCTACGAGTGAGTGCCCGCGAGACGCGCTCCGACTCGGAGCGCGTCTCGCTCCACGCGTTTTAAGACGCTTCGCTCCCCACGAAACCGTATGACAGACGAAGACCTCCGGAAACAGGCCCACGACCTCGACGTGACCGTCTGGGTCGGCAAGGGCGGCATCGGTTCCGTCACCGACGAACTGAGCGACCAACTTCGCGACCGCGACCTCGTGAAGGTGAAGTTCCTCCGGGCCGCACGCGGCGGCACCACCACAGACGAACTCGCCGCCGACCTCGCCGACGAGGTGAGCGCGGACCTCGTGGAAACTCGCGGCAACACCGCGGTGTACCACTGATGGTCGAACCCCTCCCGTTCCTCGATTTCCTCGGCGACTACGCGACAGGCGTGACTCAAGCCCTCTACTTCGTGGTCTCGTTCATCGTGGTCTATCTGGTCGGCCGAGCCACAGTCGTTCCCATCGCCGGTCGCTTCCTCGACCGACGCGAACTCGACCAGCACGCCAAGAAGCCGCTCCTCAAACTGACAAAGTTCGGTGTCGTGTTCGTCGCGGTCGCGGTCGCGTTCGGCCTCGCGGACTACGGTAACTTCCTCACCTCGCTGGCGACCATCGCGGCGGCCGCCACGCTCGCCATCGGCTTCGCGCTCCAGGACGTCATCGCCAACTTCGTCGCTGGCGTGTTCATCTACACCGACAAGCCGTTCAAAATCGGCGACTGGGTCGAGTGGGACGACGGCACCTACGGCGGTATCGTCGAGGACATCGGTCTCCGGGTCACGCGCGTGCGGACGTTCGACAACGAACTGCTCACGGTGCCGAACTCCCAGCTCACCGACGGCGTCATCAAGAACCCCGTCGAGGGCGAGAAGCTCCGACTCAAGTTCGACTTCGGCATCGGCTACGACGACGACATCGAGAAAGCGACCCAGATTATCGTGGAGGAAGCCGAGAACCACGCGGGAATTATGGACAATCCCGCGCCGTCGGTTCGGCTGACCGAACTCGGCGACTCGTCGGTCGGTCTCCAGTCGCGCATCTGGATTGCGAACCCCTCCAGAGCCGACTACGTCAAGACTCGCGGCGAGTACGTGACCGCGGTGAAAGAGCGCTTCGACGCCGAGGGAATCGACATCCCGTACCCGAACCGCACCCTCTCGGGCGGAATGGAGTTGACGAATATCGAGGCGGTTGCGGAACCGGCCAACGACTGAGAGGCGGCTACAGTTCTCGGTTTTCGTATCGCCCGGTGACGCTTTTCACCACGGACACCGCAATCCACCGCGAGTGAGGAGCGTAGCGACGAGCGAGCGGACCAAGGAACCCTCGAACGAGGAGATGCGGCGGCAAAGCCGCCGCATCTCCGAGAGAGGGGGTGACGCAGCGTTTTTGATCAACCTTTTGCCAGCGAACGAGTCTGAAAGCCCCCGGCTTTCAGACTCGTGAGTGCAGGAAAAGGTTGTGCGTTATGAATGGGTGGACGGCCGGATTGGCCCGGCGTTCCGCACCGGGGAATCCCGGTCGCGTCCTCCACCCCGCAACCCTCCGAGCGACAGGTGTCCAGTGGTCCGCTGCTCACTTCCGTGCCTGACGGATTGCCACCGGCAAACCTCGGTCGGAACGCTCCTGCGAGCGTCCGCCGAGGACCGCTGTCCCCGCAGGACGAGGCTTCGAAGTCGGCTTCCGGGGCCCGGCGCGGTCGGACCGGACGCCTCCGGGGTTCGGCCCCCGCTGAAGACCGTAGCGCGGGTGACGAGCAGGGCCTAACTGCCCGGCCTAGTCCATCTCGAAGTAAGGGACTTCCGACTTAAGGGCCTTTCGCTAATCACGTGAGGGCGACGACAGTTGCGAGCGTCGCCACGAACGCCGAGAGACCGACGAGCGCGTCGGTCGCATCGGCGACGAGACGAGTCGAGCGCCCGGCGCGAACCAAGCCCGGCAGGGTCACGAGCAGGACCGCGATACCGGCTTTCGCCACGAGGAGTCCGCGGAAGCCGAACGCCGCGACCTCGGCCGGGAGAAGTGCGAGCGGCTCGACACCCGCCGCGACCGCCACGGCGATGAGGGCAGCGTCGGCCACCATGAGGGCGACGAGCGCGCCGAAGACGACTGGGGGGACGAACGAGAGCCACGACCGGCGCTCCTCGCGGACGACGTACTCGCGGTCTTCGTCCAGCAGAAATTCATCGTCCCGGAGCATCCACGGGCGGCCCGGCACGTCCGCGCCCGGAACGCTCGACGCGTCCGATTTCGGAACGTCTGGCGCGTCCAACCCCGGAACGTCGGGCGCACCGGACTCCGGAACGCCACCGTCTCGGGTCGGGCGCTCGGTCGCTTCGGCTGAGTCGGTTCTCTCCACGAGTGAGTCGAACGCCGACCCGCGAAGGCTTCGTTATGGGCCGCCTGAACCCGGCGTAATCGCGGGCTGAAGCTACAGCACCTCGCGGGCGTACCACCCGGCGCTTCCCGCGAGCGCGAAGGCGGCCGCGACCAGCACCCAGCGGTGGTAGTCGAACGCCGCGTTTTCGGTGAGGCTCCCGACGATATCGCCGACCGCAATCGCCCACCACAGCGCGAGGAGCGCCACGAAGCCGCCGAGGACGACCGTCGCGCCCGCCGCGGTTTCGGGGTCGGTTCGACCGTTCCGCCCGGCCGCGAACACGATTATCGCGACCGACGCGAACACGCCGATAACGAGGTGGACCGGGACGAGCGTCGGGGCGTCGTAGTACACTCCCGCCTCCGTCGGCCTGATAAGGAAGAACGGCGCGACCACGGTCGCGAGGACCGCGAGCGACGCGAGGATGCCGACCGAGGGAGCGCGGGTGTCGGGGGGCTGTCTGTAGGACATACCTCGAAATTTTCGGGGCGAGTCAAAAAGCGCGGCGGTCGAGTCGGAACTCTCACGTATCACGCGACACACACCACGAGTATGGGATTCGGAAGTACGGCGAAGAAGGTCCAAAAGCTCGCCGACACCGCCGAGAAGCTGTACAGCAGGCTCAACGAACTCCGCGAGCAGGTCGCCGAGATGCGCCAGAAGCTGGATTCGACCAGCGAGCGCGTCGAGACGCTCGAACGCGAATCGGCCGAACAGCGCGCGCTCATCGAGGCGCTCGCCGAGGAGCGCGGCATCGACGCAGACGAGGTGCTCGCCGGTGCCGACCTGCCCGAGACCGGGGACGCGAGCGACGACGCGACGGCGGATGCAGGCGACGACGCCGCGACGACGGACGCCCCCGACGCTGACGCATAAAAAGCGTTAACAGACCCCGCAACTTTTGCCTACGCAATGACGACCCACCGAGAGCCCCTCGATTCCGTACTGGAGGCTGTGGGGGAGACGCCGCTGGTCTCCGTGCAGGCGGCACCCGAGTCGGTGCCGGTGTACGCCAAGCTCGAATCGTTCAACCCCGGCGCGAGCATCAAAGACCGCATCGGGAAGTACATGGTCGAGGCGATGCTCGACCGGGGGGACCTCGAACCCGGCGGCACGGTCATCGAACCGACCGCCGGGAACACCGGCATCGGCTTCGCCATCGCGGCGGGCCAGTTGGACGTGAACGCGGTGTTCGTGGTCCCCGAGCGATTCAGCGTCGAGAAACAGCAGTTGATGGCGGCGCTCGGCGCGGAGGTCATCAACACGCCGACCGACGAGGGCATGGGCGGGGCCATCGACCGCGCCCACCAGCTCGCCGACGAGATGGACGGCGCGGTCGTTCCCCAGCAGTTTGCCAATCCCCTGAACGTCGAAGCTCACTACGAGACGACCGCGCCCGAGATTTTCGACGCCTTGGACGGCGAGGTCGGCGCGGTCGTCGCCGGATGCGGCACCGCGGGCACGCTGATGGGAATCGCGAAGTACGCGCTCGAAGCCGACCCCGAGACCCACGTCGCGGCGGTCGAACCCGACGGGTCGCTCTACTCGGCGACGAAGGGGGCCGACCCCGAGGAGGCCGCGTACAAAATCGAGGGCATCGGCACCCACAACCCCGCGACCAACGAACTGTTCGACCCCGACCTCGTGGACGAGGTGTTACAGGTGCCCGACCGGCGCGCCCACGAGGAACTCCGGCGACTCGCCAGCGAGGAGGGCCACCTCGTCGCGTCGAGCGCTGGCGCGGCGAGCGCGGCCGCACGCCACGTGGCCGAGCGCATCCGCGACGGCGAAATCGACGCGCCCCACGACTCGGTCGTCACTATCTTCCCCGATTCCAGCGAACGCTACCTCTCGAAGGGCATCTACCGGTCGTTCGAGGAGTGGGAGGGGTAGCCGGACCGCGGGCGAACGGGTCGCCGAGCGAGAGCGGACGCGTCCGCTCTCGCTCGGTCTCGGCGGCACGTCGTCCGACGGGAGCGCACCCCTCGACAGTCACGCACCGTCAGCAACAGCGTGTCGCTCTGTGTGACGACGCCACGACCCCGATTCTACGAATCTTCGATAGATTCTACGAGAAATAAAGAATACTGTTTGATGGGCGTAGTTTTTTAACATATGACGGATTACTAGGTGGGGATGATGCCAGAGAAACTCAGGCACGAAACTGACTCGACCGACCCATCCGACTCGGATTCGTCGGACGGGGTCGGTCGTCGCACCGTTCTCGCATCCGGGGCCGCATTTGTCGGGGGGTTGGGGTTGGCCGGGTGGACCGGACGCTCCGAGGGAGCGCAGAACCAGACGACGAACATCGCAATCGTCTCGAGTCCCGCTGGCTTCGACGACAGCGCATTCAACGACCTCGCGCTCGAAGGTCTCCAGACCGCCGCGGAGGAGTACGACATCGAAATCAATCAGGTCGAGGAGACCGAACAGGCCCAGTACCAGTCCACACAGGCCCAACTCGCTCAGAGCGGCGACTACGACCTCATCGTCCTCGTGTCGTACAACCACACCGAGGCGCTGACGCAGAACGCGGTCGATTACCCCGACCAGAACTGGATGCTCATCAACGACCACGTCGACGAGCCAAACGTCGCGGGCTACACGTGGGCCAACCACGAGATGTCGTATCTCGCGGGCGTCCTCGGCGGCACGATGACCACCGAGGAACTGTCCTACGAGGGAAGCGAGACCGACTCGGAGAACGCACAAATCGGCTTCGTCGGGGGCGTAGACGAGTCGCTCATCAATGCGTTCGAGCAGTCCTACGTCGCGGGAGCCGAGTGGGTCAACGAGGACGTGAGCGTGAACGTCGGCTACATCGGCGACTACACCGACACCGACACGGCCGCGGACATCGCCAGTTCGCAGTACGACGACGGCGCGGACATCGTCTACCACGCCGCGGCGGCCGCGGGACGAGGCGTGTTCGAGGCCGCACAGAGCAACAACCGCTTCGCAATCGGCGTCGACGCCGACCAGTCCCAGACGCTCCCCGACTTCCAGGACGTCATCCTCGGCTCCGCGGTCAAGTACATCAACGAGGGGACCCGCGAGGTCGCGAGCGCGGTCGTGGAAGGCAACTTCGAGAGCGTCACCGGGGCCAACACCCTCGGACTCGAAGAAGAGGCCGTCGACTGCGTTATCGGCCAGGCGTTCGAAGGCGAACTCCCGGACGCGGTCCAGCAGAACCTCGACGACGCGAAGCAGGGCATCGCCGACGGCGACATCGAAGTTCCGTGTACCGCCTCCGGCTGTAACTGATTCGGCCTCTTCCGTCCGCCTTTATGACACTATCTCCCTATCATGGCTACGAGTAAGGCACAGACGTCCGCCGTCCGACTCGAAGGCATCACCAAACGCTTCGGTGACGTGGTGGCGAACGACGACATCGATTTCACGCTGGAACGCGGCGAGGTCCACGCCCTGCTCGGCGAGAACGGGTCGGGGAAGACCACGCTGATGAGCGTTCTCTACGGGCTATACGACCAAAACGCGGGGACGATTCACGTCGACGGCGAACCGCGGTCGTTCGACTCGCCTCGGGACGCCATGGACGCGGGCGTCGGCATGATTCACCAGCACTTCCAGCTGGTGGAACCGATGACCGTCCTCCAGAACGTCGTTTTGGGCCACGAGCCGACCGAGAACGGACTGGTGGACGAGTCGGCCGCCAGAGCCGAAATCGAGGAAATTTCCTCGCGCTACGACTTCGACGTGGACGAGTACCTCGACACGCCGGTCCGCGACCTCGACCTCGGGACGCGCCAGCGCGTCGAAATCGTCAAGAGTCTCTACCGGGGGGCCGAGATTCTCATCCTCGACGAACCGACTGCGGTTCTCACGCCCCAAGAAGTCGAAGGCCTGTTCGACGTGATGGACGAACTCACGGCGGCGGGTCGCTCGCTCATCTTCATCACGCACAAGCTAGACGAGGGGCTTACGGCGGCCGACCGCGTCACCGTGCTCCGGGACGGGGCGGCCGTCGGGACCGTCCCCGCCGACGGCACCACCGAGCAGGAACTCGCCCGGATGATGGTCGGTCGAGAGATACTGTTCGACCGCCAACCGCGCGAGACGAACCCCGGCGATCCGGTTCTCGAAGCCGCCGAACTCCGGGTTCGGGGCGACAGAGGTCTCGAACGCGTGACCGACGTGGACCTCACCGTCCGAGAGGGCGAAATCCTCGGCATCGCGGGCGTCCAAGGCAACGGCCAGACCGAACTCGCCGAGGCGCTCACCGGACTTCGGCCGGTCGAGTCCGGCACCGTCCGATTCGGCGGCGAGGACATCACCGGAATGAGTCGCCGTCGTCGCATCGAGGCTGGAATCGCGTACGTTCCGGAGGACCGCCAGACGGAGGGTCTGGTGCAGGACTACGACCTCGTCCGGAACGCGCTTCTGGGGAATCAGACCATCGAACCGTACGCCAGCGGCGGATTCGTAGACTGGACCGCCGTGCGCGAGCACGCCGAGAACATCGTCGAGGAGTACGACGTTCAGCCGCCGAACCCCGACACCGAGGCGTCGTCGCTCTCGGGCGGCAATCAGCAGAAGTTCATCGTGGGCCGGGAAATCGAACACGACCCGGACGTCATCGTCGCGGCGCACCCGACTCGCGGGGTAGACATCGGCTCAATCGAGTTCATCCACGACCGCTTGCTCGAACTCCGGGAGGCGGGACTCGCAATCGTGTTCGTCTCCTCGAAACTGGAGGAGATTCAGAAGCTCTCGGACCGAATCGCGGTCATGTACGAGGGCGAGTTCATCGACACGGCCGACCCGGAGGACGTGACCGAAGAGGAACTCGGCCTGCTGATGGCCGGGCACCGCCACGAGGCCGACGACGAGAGTGCGGCCGACGCGACCGAAGACGCGCCCGAGGGAGGTGCATCGTCGTGAGCGGGTCGGATTCGAGTCGCGGCCGCGCCGCGCTCGACCGCGCGGCCGCCCGCATGCTGAACGCGAGTGTGCTTCAGCGACTCGCAATCGCGACGGCCTCGACGGCGTTGGCGTTGGTCGTCGGACTGGTCGTGGTGGCCGCGGCCGGGTACGACCCGATAGACTTCATCGCCAACGTGTTCGAGGGCGCGTTCGGCGACGACGCCGCCGTCTCGCGAACGCTGAAGTTCACGACCATCTTCATCCTGACCGGGGTCGCCGTCGCAATCGCGTTCCGGGCGGGCGTGTTCAACATCGGCGTGCAGGGCCAGTTCGTCGTCGGCGGGTTCGCTACCGTCATGTCCATCCTGTGGCTCGCGCCGTTCCTGCCCGAGAACGCGGTCGGCGGCGTCGGACTCATCGTACTCGGCACGCTCGCGGGTATCGTCGCTGGCGGCGCGTACGCGGCGCTCCCGGGAGTTCTGAAGGCGTACGGCGGCGCGAACGAGATTATCACGACGATTATGCTGAACTTCATCGCGGTCGGCGTCGTCGGATGGCTGGTCGAGGGTCCGCTTCGGGGAGAAGGTAACAGGGCCCCGAACACCGAACGGATTCCGGAGTACGTCGAATTTCCGTCCATCGTGTACGACAGTCCCGACTTCTCGGTCGTCGGTCTCGCCGTGGCGCTTGCAGTCGTCGTAATCGTCGCGGTCGTCGTGGCGCGAACCCGTTTCGGGTACGACATGGTGACGAGCGGCCACCAGGAGTCGGCCGCGACGTACTCGGGCGTGGACGCCAAGCGGACCATCGTCACGACGATGGCTTTCTCGGGAATGGTTGCAGGCGTCGCCGGGGCCGTCTTCGCTATCATGATTCAGGGCTACTACAGCGACCCGAGCGGCGTCGGAACGTACGGCTTCGACGCAATCGCGGTGAGTCTGCTCGCGGCGAACAACCCCGTGGGCGTCGTCCCGGCGGGACTGCTGTTCGGCGGTCTCGACTCCGCGGGTGCCCATATCGGTCTCAACAGCGACGTGCCCGTTCAGCTTATCGACGGCATCGTCGGACTCGTCGTGCTGTTCGTTTCCGCGCCGGAACTGTTTCGGATGGCCGCGGCGCGGACCGGCCTCGGAGGTGACGACCGATGAGCCTCGTGGAGAACGCTCGCGGGACTCGCGTTCGGGTCGGAATCGCCGCCGCCCTGCTCGTCCTGGCGGCGGTCCTCGCGGTCCAACTCGACGTACCGGTCGCCGACATCGTGACGGTCGGATTCATCGAGCGGGCGCTTCAGGCCGCGGCCCCCATCGCGCTCGCGGCCATCGGCGGCCTGTACGCCGAGAAGAGCGGCGTCTTCAACATCGGTCTCGAAGGGTTCATGATATTCGGGGCGGCCAACACCGCCGCGTTCGTCTGGTTCTTCGGAGGCGAGTCGGTTACGCAGGGCGACCTCTGGCTCGCGATTCTGGCTTCGGTCGCGGTCAGTCTAGTGTACACCGTGATTTTCGCCGTACTGTTGATTCGGTACAAAGCCGACCAAATCGTGGCGGGCTTGGCGGTCTGGTTCCTCGGTCTCGGATTCGGACCGTTCACCGCGGTCCTGCTCTGGGGGAACCGAAACAGTCCGCGACTCGCGAGCATGAACGACGTGACGGTTCCGGCCCTCGCGGAGATACCGATACTCGGTCGACTCCTGTTCGACGCGTCGCCGCTGGTGTTGCTCACCGCGGTGCTGGCAGTGGCCGCGTGGGTGTTCCTCTATCACACCCGGTACGGCTACTGGCTTCAGGCCGCGGGCGAGAATCCGGAGGCGCTCGACACCGCGGGAATAAGCGTGACTCGGGTTCGGTACGCCGCGGTGCTGTTCTCGGGTGCGATGGCGGGACTCGGCGGTGCCGTCCTCCTCGCGCACGCGGGGTCGTTTACTGGAACCGGAGACACGATGGTGAACGGTCGGGGCTGGATAGGCATCGTGGCGTACCTGTTCGGCAACTACAATCCGCTCGGGGCGGCGGCCGCCGCGCTCCTGTTCGGTGGGCTGGATATGCTCCAGATTCAGTTCCAGACCGCAGGCATCCAACTCCCGAACAGGCTCGTGAATCTGTTCCCCTACGTCGCGGTCGTCGTGGTCCTCACGATTTGGGGTTCGACCCGGATGCCGTCGGCCGTCGGCGAGTCCTACGAGAGCGAGGAGTAGGGCTATCCGACGGTCGCCAGCCGATTCAGCGCGTAAATCGCCCGGAGCACGTCCCCGGCCTTCCCGCGGTCGAAGACGAGTTCGTCGGTCCTGATGACGTGGTCGAGCACGTCGCGGGAGGCGTGTTCGGGCGCGGCCCCGAGTCCGTAGTCGTTCTCCTCGACCCACTCCATCACCCGGAGGTCGCTCTTGCTGTCGCCCATCACGACCGTGAAGGGGTCGTCGATGCCGAGCACTTCGAACGCCGACTCGACGCCGACGACTTTGTTGAGTTCGAGACTCCCGATTTCGGCGGCGTCGGCCTCGTAGTACGCTACGTCGATTCGCTCGAACACGCCCCGAATCTTCTCGGGCACGTCGTCGGGCGAGCAGTCGGGCGTCGCGCCCTCGCGTTCGAGGACCGACCGTATTTCGGGGTCCTGGTCGGCGTAGAACGCTCGCGCCCAGTCGCCGGGGTCGCTTTCGTCGGAGGACTGCTCGTCGGCCTCGTTCGCGCCGACCTGCTCGGCGACGCTGTCGCCGAGCAGGTCGAGTTCGTAGACGAGCGCCCGGTCGATGACCGCGTGGGCGTCCCTGCTCCCGGTCTCGAAGTTGGGTTTCATCGTGACGTTGAACTCGTTGCCCTGGAGGTGACACCCGCGCCGAAGTTCGTCGGGGGCCTCCGAGAGGATTCGCGAGCGCACGGCGTCGAAGACCGCCCGGATGTCGTCGTCCAAATCCTCGTAGAGCAGGCGCTTCGTATCTGCACCGTGGCCGGGCGTGAACACCCCAGTTCCGGCCTCGTACACCACGCTCAAATCGCCCGAGTGGACGAGTTCGTTTCCGAGCCCCTGAATCAGAAATCCCTTGACGTTTTCGAGGGTCTGGCCGGTACAGACCACGATGGGAGTGCCGTCCTCGTAAAACTCCGTGAGCAGGTGGAGGGTCTCGCGCGGAATCTCGTTGTCGGTGCCGCCCGCCGAGCGCAGGGTCTCGTCCACGTCGAGGACGAGGACGTTCACCCCGCGGCCGTACTTGGTGTAGAGGTCGAGCGCAGTGAACGCCTGGTCGCGGGTCGCGCGCGCCGCGAGGTCGGCGAACGTCTCGCCGGTCGCGGGGAACGCCGCCCGAACCTCGTCCTTTCGACCCGCGAGTTCCTCGCTGGCCTCCTGCCAGTGTTCGAGGGCGACCCGCGAATCGACCGGGGGAAAGAGGTCCACGAAGTCCTGATATGCGCGGAGGGTCGTGGCGTCGAACTCGTCGTAGAGCCGGTAGAGTTGGTCGTATCGCTCCATACTCGAACTGGGGGCGCTTTCGGGAATAAAGGTCGGGGTACGAGTGGGATGCAATCTCGGAGAATGTTTTCTCGGTGTATGTCTTCCCGAAGTATGTCACCCGGTGAAATTTGGACCCCGGTGAAATTTGGACCCCGGCGCGCGCTGGCGTGACGCCGTTGTTTGGCGTCACGCCCAAAGCGCGCGAGGGATGAGTGAACGACCGAAGGGAGTGAGCGAATCGGTTGGGGAGGGTGTGGCCGTCGCGGGTGCGGTTCTCATAGGTGACGTGCGAGCAGGACGCTTCGATGACTCAGGAACAGAATGAAGTCACGGAAGATGAACGACTGAAGCGTCCTGCTCGCATTCCACAAATGAGAAACCGCAGGCCACGTCCTCCCCAACCGATTGCGGTCCTCACTTCGTTGCGGTCCTCATCCCTCGCGCGCTTTGGGCGCGACCACTTGCGGGTCGCGCCAGCACGCGCCGGGTGGATTGTTCGGCTTGGAGGCACGCGCCGGGTGGATTGGTCAGTATGGAGGTTCGAATTGGTCCGTTTGGCGTCTCAACCCCGTTACCGAATCTTATCGAACACAGTACACTCACACTTCCGACACGTTTTCCGATTACGCCGGTACGTCTTCCCGCACCGGTGGCACTCCCACGTCGGCCGAAACACGTCCAACGTCGATTTGAGCGAGTCGTAGAGTCCCATGCCGGTCAGTACGAACCGAACCACCAAGGGCGTGACGCCGCCGAACCCGGGATGTCGCTTCCGACGAAACTTAGGTCCCCGGCGCGCACTGGCGCACATGGTCGGCAAACTCGACCCCGACGATTTGGCGGATTTCGTGCTGTCTCGGACCGGCGCGGCCGACGACGCGGTGGAGATGGGACCGAAGTACGGCGAGGACGCCGCCGCGATTCGGTTCGGCGACCACCTGCTCGTCGTCAGTTCCGACCCGCTCTCGCTCGCCCGCGAGCGACTCGGGACACTCGCGGTCCACGTCGCGTGCAACGACGTGGCCGCCTCGGGTGCGGACCCGCGATGGCTCACGAACACGATGTTCCTCCCGAGCGAGGACCCCGAGACGCTCGACGTGCTGACCGAGCAAATCGACGCCGAAGCGAAGTCGCTCGGAGTCGCCATCGTCGGCGGCCACTCGGAGTACGTCCCGGCGCTGGAGCGCCCGATGGTGTCGATGACCGCGCTCGGGGCCGCCGACGAGTACGTCCCAACGGGCGGCGTCGAACCCGGCGACCGAATCTTGCTGACCAAAGGTGCAGGAATCGAGGGCACCGCGATTCTGGCGACCGATTTCCGCGAGGAACTCACTCTCCCGACCGACACAATCGACAGCGCCGAGGACTTTTTCGGCGAAATCAGCGTCGTTCCGGACGCCCGAGTGCTCCGGGAGTTCGCGACCGCGATGCACGACCCGACCGAGGGCGGCGTCCTCGCGGGGGCGGTCGAGATGGCCGTGGCCTCAGGCGTCAGAATCGACGTGGCGCGCGACGACGTTCCGATTCGGTCCGAGACCGCGGCGCTCTGCGATGCGGTGGACGTGGACCCGCTCCGAATCTTCGGGTCGGGCGCGCTGTTGGCCGCCGTTCCGGAGAACGCGGCCGACGACGCTCTCGGCGCGCTCGACGCCGAAGGAATCCCGGCGAGCGAAATCGGGGTCGCGGTCGAAACCGACGACCCCGGCGTGGCGCTCGACGGCGAGGTCGTTCGCGGCGAAGTTCGCGACGACCTCTACGCCCTCTGGGAGTGAGCGCGCCCGGACTCGGGTCGCGGATGTTTACTCGCCTTAGAATAAATCTTTTTACCCCGTGCGGCCCAACGGTCTCTCATGCAAGCAGTCGCCATTCGGCGCGGCGAAACCGCGCCCACGGTCGTCGAGAAGCCCCGTCCGGAACCCGAACCGGGCGAGGTGTTGGTCCGGACGCTCCGGGTCGGCGTGGACGGCACCGACGAGGAAGTCATCGAGGGGAGCCACGGCGGCCTTCCACCGGGCGAAGACCACCTCGTCCTCGGCCACGAGGCGGTCGGCGTCGTCGCCGACGCGAACGACACGGCCTTCGAACCGGGCGACGTGGTCGTTCCGACCGTGCGCCGACCGCCAGCCGAGGGGCCGAACGAGTACTTCGAGCGCGGCGAACCCGACATGGCTCCGCCAGACGCGTGCGTCGAGCGCGGCATCGACGGCGCGCACGGTTTCATGGCCGAGTACTTCACCAGCCCCGCCGAGTACCTCGTGTCGGTCCCCGAGTCGTACGCCGAGTGGGGCTTTCTGGTCGAACCCATCAGCATCTCCGAGAAGGCCATCGACCACGCCGAGGCCTCGCGGTCGGCGTTCGACTGGGACCCCGACTCGGGCCTCGTCCTCGGTAACGGGAGTCTCGGCCTGCTGACCCTCGCCATGCTCGACGCGCGGGGGTACGACCGCACCTACTGTCTCGGGCGGCGCGACCGCCCCGACCCGACCATCGACATCATCGAGGAGTTGGGCGCGATATACATCGACTCGCGCGCGACCCCCGTTCCCGAGATTCCCGACGCGCACGAACCGATGGACTTCGTCTACGAGGCGACCGGCTACGCCAAGCACGCGTTCGAGACAATCGAGGCGCTCGCACCCGGCGGGGTCGGAGCCCTGCTCGGGGTCCCCGAACCGTGGGAGTTCGAAATCGACGGCGGGACGGTTCACAAGGAGTTCGTGATGAACAACAAGGCGCTCGTCGGCAGCGTCAACTCCAATCACCGCCACTTCGCCGCGGCGGTCGAGACGCTCGGGAGCCTCCCGGAGTGGTTCCTCGACGCGCTCGTGACCGGCGTGTACGACCTCGACAGCTACGAGGCGGCGTTTGCTGACGACGACGAAACGGCAATAAAGGCGGCGGTCCAATTCGCTCAGATATGAAGAACATCGACGACCTCATCGAGAGCGCGGCGGAGTTGGCCGAGCAGGGACTTTCGAAGGGCGAAATCGCCGACGAACTCAACGTCTCGCGCGAAACCGCGAGCTGGCTGGTCGAACGAAGCGGGACCGGAACCAAGACGCCGACGACCCCCGCGCCCGAACCGTCGGGCGACGGCGGCCCCCACGACATCCACGTCGATTGGTCGGCGCTCGGCCGCGACAGCACGCGACTCCACCACGCGGCCGCGGCGATGGCCGACCTCCTCGGCAAGCAGGGCGACGAGGTGGACCTCACCATCGGCATCGAGAAGGCGGGCGCGCCGCTCGCCACGTCGGTCGCCCGCGAACTCGACACCGACCTCGGGACGTACGCCCCCGCCAAGCACCAGTGGGACGAGGGCGACATCGAGGACCTCGGCGGCACCTTCTCGCGCAACTTCGCCCAGATTCGAGGCCGGGAGTGCTACGTCGTGGACGACACCATCACCAGCGGAACGACGATGACCGAGACCGTCGAGGCCATCCGGAGCGAGGGCGGCAAGCCCGTCGCCTGCTGTGTCCTCGTGGACAAGCAGGGCGTCGAGACGATAGAGGGCGTTCCGGTCCACTCGCTCATCAACGTCGTGCGCGTCGGCGACGAGGAGTAGCCGGGTATTGTGTCGCAACTTCTTTGCGCGCGCGGTGTCTACTGGGAGGTATGACGTTCCAACCCGAGAGCGACCTGACCGAACAAGAGGCCCGCGAGCGGGTCGATTCCGCCATCGCGGACAACGACGTGGTGTTGTTCATGAAGGGCAACGAGCTGATGCCCCAGTGTGGCTACTCCCAGAAGGCGCTCGAACTCATCTCCGCCCACCGCGACGACTACGAGACCGTGGACGTGCTGAAAGCGCTCCCGGAGTACCGGGCGGCGCTCGAAGACCACAGCGGCTGGGAGACCATCCCCCAGACGTTCGTGGACGGCGAGTTCGTCGGCGGGAGCGACGTGCTGGCCGAACTCGACGAACGAGGCGAACTCGAAACAGAGCTCTCCCCCTAATGTGTTTTTTCGCTGGACAAAACCGGGACCAAAAGAGTAGCTCATATATGTTCGGACCACCTACATCACCGTGTACCGCGTTGCCAGCCGGGAACTTTCAGTAGACTACAAATGACGGGGCAAGTATATCGACTTCACTCGACGCTCGAACTGCCGCTGGAAACTGTATACGACTACTTCGAAGGCGACCCGGAGCTGCCGCCCGAAATCGCCAGTGTCGACATCACCCGGCGCAAGAACACGCTCATCATCAGCGCAGTCGCCGACGACGAGAGTATCAGCAAGTACACGCCGACCGCGCAGTTGAAAGCCAGCATCTCCGAGACGCGAGTCTACACGGAGGAGGAACTGGAAAAGCGAAACGGGCCGCGGTGGGGCGAAGACATCGACGAGGAGGAGGAGGACGACGAACCGCTCGGCGAACTCATCGAAATGGCCGCGTTCAAAGGCGACCGCGAAACGGTCCTCCAGAACACCGCGGTCCAGTACCCGATGTTTCTGGTGCTGTGTGACCTCGCGCGACAGGCCGAGAAGGGGACGCTGACCGCCATCGCCGAGAAGGACGGTGAACTCGAAGCCACCCGAATCGTTGACGGCGAGGACCGACCCGCGTCCATCGAGGTCGTGGAAGGGCCGAACGCCGACGCGTCGTCGTCCAGCGGCGTGAACTGGCGGGACAACGAGTTCATCTAACGACCTTTTTATTGCGAGAGGCGGCCGCTGGCGGCCGCCTCTCGATAAAAAGCTCGACCAAAAAGCCGTCGTCACCCCCTCCGTCGCGGACGCGGCGCGCTTCGCGCGCCGCTTGCTCCGTCGAGGGTTCCTCGGCCCGCTCGCTCGGGCTGACGCCCTCGCTCGCGGTGAGTAACTGAGTGCGATACTGCACCGCAACCGCATCACCGCCACCACCGAAAGTAGCGTCTCGCTCCCCGAACGTGCCGACCGTCCGTGGTACGGCCTCCCAACAGAGAACGCTTGAAACCCCGGTAAACGACGCCTTCGGACCGGATGACCCATCCTGCGCTCGTGAAAAGCCGAAAGGCACTTTACGGTGGTAATTATATCTAATTACGAACGATGCCCGAAGACTTCCCGAACTACGTCGACGTAGACTACACCGACGGCGAAGGCGAAGACCCCGAGAACTACGCTTCGATGGAGCACAAAATCGAGAAGGCCATCGAAGTCACGAAGCAGGGGCTCGAACAGTACGAGAACCCCGCGGTGATGTGGACCGGCGGGAAGGACTCGACGCTCACGCTGTACTTCATCAAGGAGGTCGCCGAGAAGTACGACCTCCCGACCCCGACCGCGGTGTTCATCGACCACTACCAGCACTTCGACGAGATTCACGACTTCGTGGCTCACTGGGCCGACGAGTGGGACCTCGACGTCGTCTACGCCCGCAACGAGGACGTGGGCGAGTACGTCGAGGAGAACGACCTCACGCCCGGTGACGACATCCCCATCGACGCGCTGAGCGAACACAATCAGCACCACGTGCGCGACATTCTGGAGTACGAGGAGGACACCTTCCCGTTCCTGCTCGACACCTACGTCGGTAACCACCTGCTCAAGACGGTGGCGCTCAACGACGCCATCGAATCGCAGGACATCGACGGCATCATCTCCGGCGTCCGATGGGACGAACAGGAGGCCCGCGCGGACGAGACGTTCTTCAGCCCGCGCCACGACCCCGAAATCTACCCGCCTCACGACCGCGTCCAGCCGATTCTCCACTTCGACGAGCGCGCGGTCTGGGACACCTTCTGGCACTTCGTCGTGCCCGACACCGTCGAGGACTACCCCGACGAGGGCTACGTCCCCGAGGCCGACGACGACCTGCCGAACGACCTCACGCAGGACGACATCCCGGTCAGTCCGAAGTACTTCGCCGGATTCCGGTCGCTCGGGAGCGAGGTCAGCACCGAGAAGTCCGACGAGGAACCCGCGTGGTTGCAGGACCTCGAAGACACGACCGAGCGCGCTGGCCGCGCCCAGGACAAAGAGGACCTGATGGAGCGCCTTCGGGACCTCGGCTACATGTAGGAACGACCTTTTACTGCGCTCAGGAATCCGCCTCCGGCGGATTCCTTCGCTGGTAAAAGCTCGACCAAAAACACGGCGTCACCCCCTCCCTCGGAGATGCGGCGGCTTCGCCGCCGCACTCCTCGGTCGAGGGTTCCTTGGTCCGCTCGCTCGGGCTGACGCCCTCGCTCGCGGAAGAATTGGGGGTGCGTGACTGCACCGCGACCGCACCGTGGCCGCACCGCCACCGCGTGTAGCGGGTCGCGGTTCGCGGTCTCGGCTTTCTCGCGTCAGATAATGGAGACGACCAGCAGAAGCGCGCCGACGAGGGCCGACGCCGCACACGAGAGCAGGACGAACGTGACCTTCCACATCGCGGGTTCGACCTCGCTCAAACGCCGCTTGCTCCCGATAGCGTCCATCTGTTCGTCCCACTTGGCGAGCACGTGGGCGTACCGCGCGCCGACCGCGCCGCCGACGAACAGCACGAGACCGACGAGTGGGCGAGGGTCCTCCATGTTCGTGAGCCGACACGCCAAAAGAAAGTATCTGTCGGTGGGCTATCTCGTCGCTCGGTACTCGCCGTGCTTGACTCCGAGCAGGAGCGCCACCGCCCCGAACACCAGCATCGACGGGGCGACCATCATCAGCACGGTACTCGTCGCCATCACGCCCATCCCGATGAGCGCCGCCGTCCCGACGGCGACGAGCGCGAGCAGTGCACCGGCGGTTACGGTCGTGTCGAACTCCATACGAGAGTGTGAGGACGAGAGGACGAAAATAGTTGCGTTACGACCGGGACGCGCCGACGCGCCTCACTCCGGACTCGGTCGGACGAGGTCGGCGAGCGTCACCAGCAGACCGAAGAACCACCCGATTGGCACCGACAGGCCGAACCACATCCCGACGTACGCCGAGCCTTCGAGGACGAAGTTCTCGCGGAGGTACGTGTTGATTCCCCACACGTCGAGCGGATTGTCGAGAATCCAGACCGCGAGCGTGTAGCTGTTGGGAAAGATGACCTCCGACAGACTCGGCGAGTAGAGCGCCGCGACCACGGGCGGCAGGAAGATGGCGGTCATCGCGAACGGGTACGCGAGCAGAACCGTGCTCGCGCGCCCGCCGTACGTGCCCGTGAGGTACGCGAGCGCGGCCGAGACGGTTGCGACCCCGCCCGCCGCGCCGACCGCGAAGAAGCCCGTGGTCGAGAATCGCATCCGGGCGAGCGCGGTCAGGCCGCCCCACGCCAGGAGCGAGAGCAGGACGACGCCGACCACGCCGATTCGGGTCGCGGTCCCGTCGATTTTCCGGGTGTAGTACCGGGTCGCGAATCCGAACAGCGTGAACGGGTAGAGAATCGCCACGACGAGCGTTCCCACCGCACCCCACACTCGGTACGCGACCTTCCCCGAGGTCGAGGAGGGCGTCCACTTGCCGAGGACGGTGTCGTCGGCCCCGCGCTGTCTCGGGAAGAACAGCGCCATCCAACTCTCGTGCAGTCGTTTCAGGTCGTACCGTATCGCCCCCACGAAGCCAGTGCTGGTTCCGCCGTGCATCTTCACTTTTTCATACGTGACCCCGGATATGAAGTTTCGGGGTCCGTCGATGGGAGTGTTACGGCGTTGAACTGTCGTCGGGAGAATCGACGGTGGTACTGCGCTTTCGAATCAGTTCCACGGCCCGAAGTCCGGGTCCACTTCGCGCCGGCCCTCGCCGAGCGCGTCGATGGTCGCCACGTCCTCGTCGTCCAGTTCCAGTTCGAGCGCGCCCCAGTTGTCCCGGATGTGGGCCTCGCCGGTCGCCTTCGGAATCGCGGCCACGCCGTCGCGCTGGAGGAGCCACGCTAGGCTCACTTGCGCGGGACTCGCGTCGTGTTTCTCCGCAATCTCCTGAATCTCGGGCACGTCGAACACCGCGCCGCGGGCCAGCGGCGAGTACGCCACCAGATTGATGTCGTGTTCGCGGCCGTAGTCGAGCAGTTCGTCCTGCTGGAGCAACGGGTGACACTCGACCTGATTCGCGACGATGGGCGCGTCGAGAATCCCGCGGGCTTCGTCGAGCAACTCCGGGGTGAAGTTCGAGACGCCGACGTTTCGAATCAGCCCCTCGTCGTACAGTTGGTCGAACGCCGCGAGCGTGCCCTCGGGGTCGTACTCCCCGGCGGGCCAGTGGACGTACAGCAGGTCCACCGCGTCCACGCCGAGGCGGTCGAGGCTGGCCTTCGCGGTCTCCAGCACGTCGTCGTGGGCGAGGTTGGTCGTCCAGATTTTCGTGGCGAGGAACACGTCGTCGCGGTCCACGTCGGCGGCCGCGATACCGTCGCCGACGTACTCCTCGTTGTCGTAGGCTTGGGCGGTGTCGATGTGTCGGTAGCCCGCTTCGAGCGCGGTCCTGACGCTCTCGGCGCACTGTTCGGGGTCGGTGTTCTGCCACGTTCCGAGTCCGAGTCGTGGCATTCCGTGGGACAGGTCTTCCTCCGCGGGTTCCGTCTGGGCCATAGTGACTCCACGTTGGGCCACGCGCCGGAAAGCGGTTTCGGCGACGGAAATCTACTCCGCGACTTCGGACAGGTAGCGACGTGTACGAAGGAAACTCTTATATCTTGGCTGCCGTATGGGGTTCAATAGCAAGGGAAGAGCGATGATAGACACGACCCTGGACATGGAGCAGTACGACTGCCCCTTCATCGCCACTACCGACGACCACGGGGTGGGATTCTCGGCCATCCAGTGGGACTTCGACCGGGTCGAGCGCCGACTGGAGACCCGGATGGTCGTCGAGGCCGACGACCGAGAGGCGCTGTCTGCGGGTCTCTCGACGCTCCGGGACCACGAGAACATGTACGACTACGGCCTGCTGACCCGGCGGGGGAACGTCGCTCACATCCGGACGGTCATCGCCGAGACCGACGCGATGGCGACCATTCGCGACAACGGCGGCTACATCACCGGACCGTTCCACATCGAGGACGGGAGCGAGGTGTGGCACGTCGGCTTCGACGGCGTGACGGCCGCCGACACCACGCTCTCGGAACTCGAACGCGACAACGAGTTCGACGTGCTCGACCGCGACAACACCGAACTCCCCGAGATGCAGGACTTCGTTCAGAACGCGGGCGCGGCGATGACGCTCATCGAGGGGTGTCGCGACCTCTCGGAGGTCGAGCGCGAGACCCTCGAAACCGCGGTGTCGGACGGCTACTTCGAGAGTCCCCGGGGTGCGACTCTCGGCAACCTCGCCGACGAGTTCGACGTCTCGAAGCCCGCGGTGTCGAAGAACCTCCGGCGCGGCCAGCAGAAGATGATTCAGCGGGTCATCGAGGCGCTGGAGGAGTTGGAGTAGCCGCTCGGCGACGGGCCGCGCCGACGGCGCGGCCCGTCGCGGTTTGTGGCGGTTCATCGCAATGGGCGGCCCGTCGCCGTCCCGTAGATTGTCGCTGTACCAAGCTTTATCGGCGAGCCACGCCGCCACATCCACACAGAATGGGTCCGAGAACAGTCGGTCTCGACGGGGACGGCGGTACAGCCCGCGCAACGAAACGCCGCGCCATCGGGGGCTGACTCGCGTGGGTCGGAGTTGGCGGTCGGTGTTCGTCATCGCCGGGTGGCAGACCGCCGCGAGCCTGTGCTACTACAGCATCTTCGCCGCGACCGCGTTCGTCCGCGACGACTTCGAGCTTTCCCGAACCCTCGTCGGGGTGTTCCTGACCGCGGCGCTGTTGGGCTACACCCTGAACCTCTTTCCGAGCGGCGCGGCCATCGACGGCTTCGGCGAGCGCCGCGCGATGGTCGTCAGCCTGTTCGCGCTCGCGGCCGCGACCGTCGGCGTCTCGCTCGCGCCGACCTACGCCGTCCTGTTAGGCGCGAGCGTCCTGCTCGGCGGTGCCTACGCCGCCGCGATGCCAGCCTCGAACAAGGGAATCCTCGCGTCCGCGCCCCGGGGCCGGGAGAACCTCGCGATGGGCGTGAAGCAGGTGGGCGTCACCGCCGGGAGCGGCGCGGCCTCGCTAGTCGTCACGGGCGTCGCCGCCGTCCTCACGTGGCAGATGGGCTTCTGGGTCATCGCGGTCGTCGCGGGAGGCTACGCGGTCGCCTTCGGAGCCGTCTACACGGGGACCGGCGGGTCGGGCGAGCTACGATTCCCGGACCTCGCGGGACTGGCCCGCGACCGGGCGTACCTCCTGCTGGTCGGGGCCGGACTGTTCGTCGGGGCGACCATCTTCTCGATGCTCGGCTACGTCATCCTCTACGTGGCCGACGTGGTCGGCGCGACGGCGGCCGCCGGCGGCGTCGTCCTCGCGGTGACCCAGGCGACCGGAAGCGCGGGCCGAGTCGGGGCCGGGTCGCTCGCCGACCGACTCGGCGGCGCGACCGGCGCGGCGACGGTCTCGTTCGTACAGCTCGCGAGCGCGGCAGTGCTGTTCGCCGTCCTCGCGGTCGGTGCGACGACGCTCGTGTCGGCCGCGGTCGTGTTCGGCGCGCTCGGTCTCACCGTGCTCGGAACGACCGGCGTCTACTACTCCTGCATGGGCGATTTGGTCGGCACGGAAGACGTGGGAGCCGCGACCGCGGCCGGGCAGACGGCAATCAACGTCGGGGGGCTGTTCGCCCCGCCAGCGGTCGGCTTTCTCGCGGATACCGTCGGATACGGCGTCGGGTGGGCCGCGCTCGCGGCGCTTTCAGCGTGTGGCGCGGTCCTGCTGTGGGGCGTCCGGCGCGAGGTTTCACGCGCCGAATAACCCCTACTCGTAGGTCAGCGTCATCCCGCCGTCGAATCGCAGGTCGCCGCCGTTGAGGTGGCTGGCGTGCTTCGAGAAGCCGAACGCGAACAGATTTCCGACCTCCGCGGGCGTCATCATCTCCTTGGTTCGGGACTGACCGAGCATCACGTCCTCGACCACCTCTCGGACCGAGATGCCGCGCTGTTCGGCGGTGTCCGGAATCTGGTCGGTCACGAGCGGCGTCTTCACGTAGCCCGTGCTGACCGAGAAGGCGCGTACGTCCCCCTCGCCTTCGGCCGCGATGGACTGGGTGAGTCCCCTGAGTCCGAACTTCGCGACGTTGTACGCGACCTTGTCGGCGGTGGTGTAATGGCCGTGAACCGACGCCATGTTACCGACACAGCCGAAGCCGTTCTCGCGCATGCGCGGCAGACAGTGTTTCGTCAGTTCGACCGGAGCGCGGACCATCACGTCCTGCATCGCGTCGTAGGCGTCCATCGGAAACTCCTCTATCGGGTCGATGTGTTGCATCCCCGCGACGTTGGCGAGGAAGGCGATGTCGCCGTACTCGGCGGCCGAATCGACGATTTCGGGCACGTCCTCGCGGAGGTCGCCCGCGACCGTCTCGACCCGGCCTTCGACGCCGAGGTCGTCCGCCTTTTCGGCGGTGGCGTCGAGGCCGTCATCGTCCACGTCGGTTCCGACCACGGTCAGGCCGTTGGCGGCCATCACGAGCGCAGTCGCGCGGCCGATGCCCGAGGCCGCGCCCGTCACGAGACAGACGTTTTCGGGCGCGAATCGGTCGTCCTCGACGACGAGCGCGTCGTCCATCGATAGCTCCGGGGCGGAGAGTTCATCGGTCATGCCCGACGATTCGGCCGGACCGGTGAAAAACCGGGGGTTAATGTGTGAATCGCTCACCCGTGCGTACAACGCGAGTGGTTTGTTCACATGTTAACCCCGCAGTACTTGCCGGATAGGACGCATGATTTCAATCTGTTATGGTGGATGAAACCGTTTCCCGACGACGATGGCTCACCGCGCTCGGCGCGACCGGCGCGGCGGGACTCGCGGGATGCATGGGCGGCGACGAGGGCGCACAGGACACGACGACCGGCGACGACGCGACGACGGAGACCGATTCGGGCATGACAGAAACGACGGCACAGACGACGACACAGGCGGAGACTTCGGGGACAGTCAAAATCGGCGTCCTCCAGCCGACTTCGGGGGACCTGAGTTACTACGGCGAGCAGAGCCTCTGGGGGTTCTACTCCGGACTCGCGTACAAGGCCGGAACCGACCCCATCGAGAGCGCGAGCACCGGCACACACACCGTCTCGGTCGGCGACGTGGAGTACGAACTCATCGTCCGCGACACCGGGTTCGCGGCCGACCAGGCCCAGTCGCTCGCGACCGACCTCGTCCAGAACGAGGAGGTGGACATGCTCGTGGGGTGCGCGTCTTCCGGCGCGGCCAACCGCGTCATCAACACGGTCGTCACGCAGGCGCAGGTGCCGTACATGGTCGCGCCCGCGGCGTCGGCCGACATCACCACTAGCTCCGAGACCTGCAACAATCTGGTGTTCCGCGCGAGCGAGAACACCGCGATGGACGCCCGCTCTGGCGGGAAGTACGTCGCCAACGAGACCGACGTGAGTTCGGTGTACCTGTTCGGCGCGGATTACTCGTTCGGCCGGGCGGTCGTCAGCAACTACAAGCAGGTCCTCGAAGACGAGGGCGTCGAGATTCTCGACGAGAAGTTCGTCCCGCAGGGCTACTCCGAGTGGGAGGGCCTGCTCGACAACGCACAGGAGGCGGGCGCGGAGGGCATCGTCGGCGGTTTCACGGTCGCCACGCTCCCGAACCTGTTCACGTCGTTCCTCAACGGCGACTACGACTACCGGGTGTTCGGCGGTCTCGCGACCCAAATCACCAACAGCGTGGTGGGCCAGACGCTCGAAAAGGCGCTCGGCGACCTGACCGAGGAGAAGATTTCGGAAGCCAAGGTCGGCCCGCTCACCACCCGCTACCACTGGAATCAGTACGACAACGACATCAACAGCGAGTTCGTCGAGACGTACACCAGCACGTACGGCGTGGTCCCCGACCTGTTCACGTCGGGGTCGTTCACCGCGGCGTCGGCCATCGCCCAAGCCGTCGAGGAGACCGGTTCGACCGACGGCCGCGACATCGCCGAGGGACTCCGCGGAATGACCGTCAGCGCCACGCCCAAGGGCGAGGACGGCTACACGTTCCAGGAGTACAACAATCAGGCTCGGTCGGCGATGACCGTCGCCGACCTCGTGCCGACCTCCGACGAGTGGGCCGACAGTTGGGACGCCGCGGTGATGCCCGGCGAACCCCTCTCGACTATCGGCGAGGACGAGACCACCATTCCGCAAGACAGCGACCAAATGGGTTGCTCGCTGTAGGCATGTTGCGGACTGCTGGACTGACGAAGGAGTTCGGCGGCCTCACCGCCGTCGATAGCGTAGATTTCGAACTCGAAGACGGGGAACTCTGCTCGCTCATCGGACCGAACGGCGCGGGCAAGACGACGTTCTTCGACCTGCTGACCGGCGTCCTGACCCCCACGCGGGGAACCATCGAGATTCGGGACGACGGCGGCTGGCTCGACGTGACCGACGCCGTGCCCGACGAGACCGCGAGCCTCGGACTGCACCGGTCGTACCAGATTACGAACGTCTTCCCGACCAGCACGGTGCTGGAGAACGTCCGAGTCGCGGCTCAGGCCGCGAGCGCAGACGGCGCGAAGGTCTGGCGAAACGCCGGAGCCTTCGACGCCCACATCGAGGAGGCCCGCGCCATCCTCGACCGGGTGGGTCTCGCCGAGCAGGCCGACACCACCGCCGAGAATCTGAGCCACGGCGCGAAGCGCCAACTCGAAGTCGGTATCGCGCTCGCTGGCGACCCCGACGTGCTTCTGCTCGACGAACCCAACGCCGGAGTTTCGTCCGAGAGCGTCGGCCGAATCATCGACCTCATCGAGGACGTGGCGACCGACCACGCGGTCCTGCTCGTGGAACACAACATGGACATCGTGATGAACGTCTCGGACCGAATCGTGGTCCTGAATCAGGGCGCGGTCATCGCGGATGGCCCGCCAGAGGACGTTCGAGGCGACCCGACGGTGCAGGAGGCGTACCTCGGTGGCTACGAGGCCGGGAGCCTCGACGCCAAAAGCGACGAGGCCGAGACCCAAAGCACCGGGACCGACCCCGAGGAGGGTGCGGCGTGACCGCGACCGCTTGCGGTTCGCGCTCGGTGACACAGACCACCGGGAAACTGCCGGTGACGCAATCCACCGGGAAACGGACGGTGACACAGACCACCGGGAAACGGACGGTGACACAGACCACCGAGGGTGGGACTGAAAGGGGCCGCCCGGTCGCGGGCCGCAGGCCCGTGGTCGTCTCTGCGGGCAACTATTCTCGCGCCAGGCGTTGCGGAGAGGCGCGAGAATATCCCGCAGAGCGACCGCGACCGGGCGGGGGCTTTCGAGGACTTCATCACTTCGAATGCTCACACGGTTACGATTCGAAGCGACCGGGCGGGGGCTTTCGAGGACTCCGTTACGGAATTTTTTGTGACAGAACCAATGACGACAAACATTTCAGAGAGGTAGAGAGATGACACTACTCGAAGTCGAAGACGCCCACACGTACTACGGCGAGAGCCACATTCTCGAAGGCGTCTCGTTCGAAGTCGAGGCGGGCGAAGTCGTCGCGCTCATCGGCCGGAACGGCGTGGGGAAGACGACCACGCTCCGGACGATTCTCCAACTCACGCCGCCCCGCGAAGGTCGGGTCCGCTACCGCGGCGAGGACGTGACCGGGCGCGAGACGCACGAAATCGCCGAAAAGGGCGTCGGCTGGATTCCCGAAGGACGGCGTATCTTCTCACAGCTCTCGGTCGAGGAGAACGTCCGGGTCGCGGTCCCCGAGGGCCGAAACGTCGAGTCGGCGGTCGAACGCGCGTTCGAGACGTTCCCCGACCTCCGGGACCACCGTGACCGAGACGCTGGAAATCTCTCGGGCGGCCAACAGCAGATGCTCGCGCTCTCGCGCGGACTGGTCGGGGACAACGACCTCCTGCTGGTGGACGAACCGAGCGAGGGCCTCGCGCCGCTCATCGTGGAGCGAGTCGCCGAGGCGCTGGCGGCGGCGGCCGACGACACGACGCTCCTGCTGGTCGAGCAGAATCTCCCGCTGGCGCTCGACCTCGCTGACCGATTCTACGTGCTGGACAACGGGCAGGTCGTGGACGAAGGGAACGCCGACGAGACATCTGCGGACGACGAGCGACTCAGGAGGTATCTCTCGGCATGATAGAAGTCGTTCTCGCGGGCTTCCTCGGCTCGCTCGGGGAGTTCCTTCAGCCGAGCAACCTCGCGTCGGTGTTCGTGGACGGCCTCTCGAAGGCCGCGCTGTACGTGATGATAGCCAGCGGGCTGACGCTCATCTTCGGACTGATGGGCGTGCTCAACTTCGCGCACGGCTCGATGACGATGATAGGCGCGTATCTCGGCGGCCTGCTCATGGTGCTGATGGTCGGGCAGGCGTCCGGGCCGGGCGCGCGACTGCTCGCGTTCTTCGTCGCGCTCGCGGTGACGTTCGCCGTGCTCGCGGGCATCGGTGGCGTCGTGGAGGTCGGACTCATCAGGCGTCTCTACGACCGCCCGCCGGTGTACCAGATTCTGCTCACCTTCGGGCTGACGCTCGTGTTGGACGAACTGGTGCGAATCGCCGTGCTGTTCTACGGCATGCAACCGACGAGCGACTGGCAGGCCGCGCTCGCCACCAAGCCGGGATTCCTCGACTCGTCGGTGGACCTCGGACTGGTGTCGGTGCCCGGACTCGACCTGTTCGAAATCGCGTTCGGCGCGGCCACGGTTGTCGGTCTCTGGGCGTTCCTCACCCGGACGCGCTACGGCCTGATAATCCGGGCCGGGAGCGAGGACGCCGAGATGACCGAGGCGCTCGGCATAGACGTGCGCCGGGTGTTCACCGTGGTGTTCGCGCTCGGCGCGGGCGTCGCGGGCGCGGCGGGCACCCTGCTGATGTGGGACGCCTCGTGGGCCGCGAGCGTGCCGCTCGCCGCGGACACCCTGCTCCCGGCGTTCGTGGTCGTCATCATCGGCGGCCTCGGCACCTTCCGGGGCACCGTGGTCGCGGCGGTCATCGTCGGGATGACCGACGCGGTGATGACGTGGTGGTTCCAGAACGTCGTGGAGTTCACCGGACTCCCCGAGATGACAATCTTCCTCATCCTCGTGATAATGCTGATACTCAAACCGCAGGGACTGTTCGGCGTCGAGGAGGTGGGCGGCCATTAGCTCCGATAGCCCGGACGCCGATTCGGCCGACGCCGAATCGGCCGACGCGGATTCGACTGACGCCGACCGAACCGACGAACAAGCGACCGACGGCGGAACGGCCGACGGTGGAGCGACCGAAACCGACCCGAACACCGCCGCATCGACCGAAACCGACCCGAACACCGCCGCATCGACCGAAACCGACCCGAACACCGCCGCATCGACCGAAACCGACCCGAACACCGCCGCATCGACCGAAACCGACCCGACCGACGAGACGCAGACCGAAATCGACGAGCGCGACTTCGACCCGGGAACCGCGACCTCGTGGCCGGTCCGGTACCTCCGCGACCATCTGGCTCACGTCGCGGTCATCGCCTTCTTCGCGGCGTACCCCGGCATCTACTCGGTGCTTCTGGGGTCGCCGCTCGGCGCGGAGATGGAGACGCTCCTGCCGAGAGTCGAGACGATGGTCGTGGTGTTCTACTTCGGCCTGTTCGCCATGTCGTTCGACTTCATCTCGGGCTACACGGGCTACCTATCCTTCGGCCACGCCGCATTCTACGGCGCTGGCGCGTACTTCGTCGTCCTCGCGTCGAACGGCAAAGTGCCCGCGCTCGGCCCGAACACGTCGTTCGTCGCGCTGCTCGTGCTGGCGGGACTCGTCGCTGTCGTCCTCGCGCTCCTCATCGGTGCGGTGTCGTTCCGCCTGTCGGGCGTCTACTTCGCGATGATTACGCTCGGCTTCTCACAGGTGTTGTACGTGTTCGTGCGCGACTGGGACTTCGTGGGGTCGAACCCCCGCGACGGTCCGGCGGTGCTCGAACGCACCGACCCGTTCAGCATCGGCGTGCCGGGCGTCGATTCGCTCAACCTCGCCATCGGCCAGCTCGCGGGCGACAGCGTCGAGGGCTTCCTCGGCGTCCTCAACTTCAGCACAGCCGAGGTGTCGTACTACATGGTGGGTCTCGTGGTGCTGGTCTGCTACTTCGTCATGCAGCGCATCATCCACTCACCGTTCGGTCGCGTGCTAATCGCCATCCGCGAGAACGAAGAGCGCGCCGAGGCGGTCGGGTACAACACCTTCTGGTACAAACTCGGCGCGTTCGCGGTCAGCGCGTTCTTCGCCGCAATCGCTGGCGGCCTGTTCGCGGGGTTCCAGCGGTCGGTGTCGCCCGAGGAGACATTCTACTTCCTCGTGACCGGTGACGCCCTGCTCGCGTCCATCATCGGTGGGTTCGCCACGCTCGCGGGACCGCTGTACGGCTGGCTGTTCGACGAGACTATCACCGAGTTCCTCTCGAAGCGCGGCGAGGGCGGCGGCCTGCTCCCGTACCTCCGGGACCACCTCGGCGAGGGGACGCTCTCGATAGAGATATTCAACGGCCTGACGGTCCAGGAGGCCATCGACACGTTCCTGAACGGCCACGCCGAACTCTACATCGGCGTGCTGTTCGTCCTGTTCGTCCTGTTCGTGCCGAACGGCCTGCTCGGGACGGTCCGAGACAGGGTCGGCGGCCCCATCGGCAAGGCCGTGGCCGACCGAATCTGGGGTGAGAACCGATGAGCGACGAGAATCGAATCAGAGAATCCGTCGCTCGGCTGAGGCACCGGACCCCAAGCTCGGTGAGACAATCCACTAGGAAACAACGGGCTGACCAATCCACCACGAACCCACGGGTGAGACAAACTACATCGGGTGGGACTGAAAGGGGCCGCCCGGTCGCGGGCCGCAGGCCCGTGGTCGCTTGCGCGGCCACTATCTGGACCGGGCGGTGCGGAGAGGTCCAGATATGTCGCGCAACGACCGCGACCGGGCGGGGGCTTTCTACGTCTCGTTCACTCCGTATACCTCAATTCGAATCGGGCGGGGGCTTTCTGGCTGTTCCTGATTTCGTTAGTCGAAACGTAGGGCTATCGAAACACCATCTTCGGCCACTCCCCAAACGGAGGAAAACGTGACTGAGACGAACACGCCAGAAGTCGGTCTCACTGGCTTCGGGACCTACGTGCCCGACGAAATCGTCACCGGCGAGGAAATCGCCGCGGAAAGCGGGATTCCCGAGGAGGTCGTCGTGGAGAAGATGGGCGTGCGCGAGAAACGAGTCTGCTCTGCCGACGCAGACCACGCGACCGACATGTGCGTGAAAGCCGCGAGAAAGGCGCTCTCGGACGCCGACCGCGACCCCGAGGACGTGGACCTCGTGCTGTACCACGGGTCGGAGTACAAGGACTTCGTCGTCTGGAGCGCCGCGGCCAACGTCGCCGAGCGAATCGGTGCCGACGACGCCTTCGCGGTCGAGAGCTACGCGCTGTGTGCGGGCGCGCCGCTCGCCATCCGGCAGGCCAAATCCCAACTGCTCGCCGACGCGCCCGAGACGGCGCTGCTCGTCTCGGCGAGCAGGGAGGAAGACCTCGTAGACTACGGAAACGAAGACTCGTCGTTCATGTTCAACTTCGGGAGCGGCGCGTGCGCGATGGTCTTAGAAAGCGTTGGGTCTCGCCCAACGGAAAATCCGAGCGGGCAAGGCCCGCGAGGGGCCGACCCCGCGGACGGTCGCACGCGTGCGACCGTCCGCGAGAGCGCCGCGGTGACGGACGGGAGTTTCTCGGAGGACGTGGTAATGGCCGCGGGCGGGTCCCGAAACCCCGCCAGCCACGCGACGGTCGAGGCGGGACTCCACGCGCTCGACGTGCCCGACCCCGAGGGGATGAAGGAGCGACTCGCGGACGTGAGCCTCCCGAACTTCCTCGACGTGGCCGACGACGCGTTGGCGCGGTCGGGGTACGACCGCGCCGACCTCGACTTCGTGGCGCTGACCCACATGAAGCGGTCGTTTCACGACCTGCTGACCGACGAACTCGACGCAGAGAGCTACTACCTCGACGAGTACGGCCACGTCCAGAGCGTGGACCAGATTCTCGCGCTGGAGGAAGGTCTCGACCGCGGACTGGTCGAGTCGGGCGACGTGCTCTGCTTCCTCGCGGCCGGGACCGGCTACACGTGGGCCGCGACCGTGCTGGAGTGGCGCGGGTAGTCGCGGCGGGACGAATGAGTTGATTCGTTTCGAAACTGCTTTTCCGTCGCCGTGAGCGAGAGTTCGTGTGAACGAGGACAAACTGCAGTTCTACGCGCTGTATCTCACCCGGTTCGCGAGCGGATTCGGCTTCGTCACGCTGTTGACGCTCCTCCCGACGTACGTCAACATCTTCGAGGCGTCGGGGCTGATGGTCGGTCTCTACACGACGGCGTACACCCTCGCCCAGACCGCCGCGGTGATTCCGCTCGCGTGGGCGGGCGACCGCGGCGACAAGCGACTCGTCCTCGCGGCGTGTCTCGCGCTCGCGGTCGGGGTCTACGTCGCGTTCGCGCTGGTGGCGTCGAGTCTGCAGTTCGTGCTGATGCGCGGGCTTCAGGGCGCGGTCGTGACCGGCACGGGCCTGATGTCGCTCGCGCTCATCGGCGAACTCGCACCCAAGGGCACCCGCGCCACCGCCATCGGGAAGGCCAACGCCGCGCGGTTCGCGGCGGGCATCCTCGGGAGCCTCGGCGCGGGGAGCCTCTACGAACTCTACGGCTTCGAGGGCGTGTACGCGGTCCTCGTCGGTCTCCTCCTGCCCGCGCTCGTCGGCGTCTGGTGGTTCATCGACGCCGACGAGACCCGGGTTCCGGGCAACCCCTTCAAGGACCTCGCGTTCAACCGCAAACTCCTCACGCTCACCAGCTTTCGCGCCCAGTACGCGGTCGCCGTCACCCTCGTCCGGACGTGGGTCCCGATTTACGCGGGCGTCACCGCCGCGAGGGGCGGACTGGAGTACGCGCCGCTCGCGGTCGCGGTCGTCATCACGTCCGAGAAGCTGACCAACATGCTGTTTCAGCCGTTCACCGGGAGACTTTCGGACAGCGCCGGGCGGTCGCTGTTCGTGTTCGTCGGCGGCGCGTGCTACGGTCTCGTCGCGCTCGCGGTGCCGTTCTCGCCCGAAATCGGCCGGGTCGTGGGCGCACCCGCGACCTTTCCCGTGGTCGGCGCGCTCTCGGCGGCGTTCCTCCCGCTGCTCGCGTGCAACGCCCTCCTCGGAGTCGCCGACAGCCTCCGCGAGCCAGCGAGCATGGCGCTGTTCGCCGACGAAGGCACCGAGGAGGGCGGCGTCGCATCGAGTTTCGGCATCCGGGAACTGGTGTGGCGACCGGGGAGCGTCGTCGCGCCGATGCTCGGTGGCGTCCTGATGGGCGTCGGGATGGAGTGGGTGTTCTTCGTCGGCGCGGCCGCCGCGTTCACCGGCGTGTTCACCTTCTTGGGCATCCTCCTCCGGACCCACGGCAGGGCCGCGCTCACGCACTGGTAATATCCATCCAGACAATATAAGGTGCCTTATTGGGCATTAATACGCCCTTATTCATTCAGGGGTAGGCTCTTAACGCAGACCGCGCACGTGCTACGCATGTGCCAGCATCCACGCCCGTCAGATACCGGAGACCAATCCCTTCTCGCGGACCCGGACGACGCTCGCTCGAACTGCGGCGTCGGCGTCGTCGCGGATTTGGGCGGCGAGGGGGGCCACGACGTACTCGCGGACGGACTCGAACTCCTCGAAAATCTCGAACACCGCGGCACGACCGGTGCCGAGGAGAACACCGGCGACGGCGCGGGCGTCGTCCTCGAAACGCCCCACGACTTCTTCACTTCCGAACTCCCCGTCTCGCTCCCCGACCCCGACGAGTACGCGGTCGGCACCGTCTTTCTCCCGCAGGACGCCGACGCTCGCGCGACTCTCGAATCGCTCGCCGAGGACGTACTCGCCGAGTCGGGTCTCGACCTGTTCCACTGGCGCGACGTGCCGACCGACAGTTCGGACCTCGGACAGACCGCGCTGGATTCGGAGCCCGTCGTCCGGCAGTGCTTCGTCCGGGCCGACGGCCTCGACCCCGAGACGTTCGACCGCCGACTCTACGTCGCCCGGCGCGCGCTGGAGCAGGCGGTCGAGGAGAGCGACGTGGCCGCGAACGGTCCCGAGTTCTACGTCTGCTCGCTCGACCGCGAGACGGTCGTCTACAAGGGCCTGCTGAAGGGCGAACAGCTTTCGAGCTATTTCCCCGACCTCGGCGATTCCCGGGTCGAAACCCGGTTCGCGATGGTCCACGCCAGATTCTCGACCAACACGCTCGGCGCGTGGCATCTCGCCCACCCGTTCCGGAACATCGTCCACAACGGCGAGTTCAACACGATTCGGGGGAACATCAACTGGATGCGCGCCCGAGAGCGCGACCTCCACACCGACAAATTCGACGCCGAGCGCGTGACGCCCGTCGTGACCGACCCCGAGGGGAGCGACACCGCCGCCGTGGACGACACGCTCGAACTCCTGCTTCAGGGGGGCCGGGACCTCCCTCACGCGCTCCGGATGCTCGTGCCCGAAGCGTGGCGCGACGACGACCGGATGGCGAGCGCCCGCCGCGACTTCTACGACTACCACGCCTCGCTGGTCGAACCGTGGGACGGCCCCGCGCTCGTGGCCGCGACCGACGGCGACCGAATTGGCGCGGTTCTCGACCGGAACGGGCTTCGGCCCTGCCGGTACGACGTGACCGCCGACGACCGCCTCGTGATGGCGAGCGAGGCCGGGGCGCTCGACGTGTCGGAGGACGAAATCGTCGAGCGCGGTCGCCTCGAACCCGGTCAACTGTTTCTGGCCGACCTCGATGAGGGCCGCGTCGTACCCGACTCGGAGGTGTTCGAGGACCTGACCGACGAGCAGTACGGCGAGTGGGTCGAAGCAGAACAGGTCGAACTCGGCCCGACGGACGAACTCGACGCGCCCGACGACACCGCCCAGCGGAGCGACTCGGACGCGTCCGAGTCGCTCCGCGCTCGGCAGGTCGCGTTCGGCTACACCCACGACGAACTCGACAATCTGCTCGGCCCGATGGCCGAGGCGGGCAAGGACCCCGTGGGGTCGATGGGCGACGACACGCCGCTCGCGGTCCTCTCGGAGTTCGACCGGCCGCTGTTCTCGTACTTCAAGCAACTGTTCGCGCAGGTGTCGAACCCGCCCATCGACTACCTCCGGGAGGACTGCGTGACCAGCCTCGAATCCCGACTCGGTCGCCAGCGGAATCTGCTCGCGGAGTCGCCCGACCACGCCCGCCAGTTAGTCCTCGATTCGCCAGTCCTCTCGGACGCCGAGACCGCGGCCGTGAAAGACTGCGAACTCCCGACCACGACCGTTGACCTGACTTACGACCCCGAGACCGACCTCGAATCGGCGGTCGAGCGCGTCCGGCGCGAGACCCGCGAAGCCGTCGAAGACGGCGCGGAAATCGTCGTCCTCTCGGACCGCGAGATGGGCGAACGTCGGCTCGCGGTTCCGAGCCTGCTCGCGACGGGCGCGGTCCACCACCACCTCGTCCGCGAGGGCCTGCGGACCCACGCCGGACTCGTCGTGGAGTCGGGCGACCCCCGGACGGTCCACCACCTCGCGTGCCTCGTCGGCTACGGCGCGGGCGCGGTGAATCCCTCTCTCGCGTTCGAGAGCATCGCCGACCTCGTGGCGGGACCGGACGGCGCGGAGGAGGCCGACGCCATCGACGCCTACGTCGGCGCACTCGAAGACGGCCTTCAGAAGACGATGGCGAAGATGGGCATCTCGACGGTCGAGAGCTACCGAGGTGCCCAGATTTTCGAGGCGGTCGGTCTCGACTCGGACTTCGTCGCCGAGTACTTCGAGGGCACCGAGAACCGAACCGAGGGCATCGGCATCGACGAAATCGAGGCCGACCTCCGGGCGCGCCACGAGGTCGGGTTCGGCGACGACCCCGAACTCGACCGGCAGGGAGAGTTCGAACACCGGTCGAACGGGCTTCACCACCAGTGGAACCCTCAGACCGTCAGTACCCTCCAGCGCGCGGTTCGGGCGGACGACGCCGATGAGTACCGCGATTTCGCGACCCAAATCAACGACCAGAACGAGCAACTCCAGACGCTTCGCGGACTGCTCGACTTCGATTCGTCTGGTCGCGAACCGATTCCGGTCGAGGAAGTCGAGTCGGTCGGCGACATCGCCGAGCGGTTCTCGACGGCCGCGATGAGCCTCGGGTCGCTGTCGCCCGAAGCCCACGAGAACAACGCGATTGCGATGAACCGCTTGGGCGCGAAATCCAACACCGGCGAGGGCGGCGAACCCCCCGAACGGTTCGGCACCGAGCGCGAGTGCAACGTCAAGCAGGTCGCGTCCGGCCGGTTCGGCGTCACGAGCGCGTACCTCGCCAGCGCCGACGAACTCCAGATAAAGATGGCACAGGGGTCTAAGCCCGGCGAGGGCGGCCACCTGCCGGGAAAGAAAGTCAACGAGATGATTGCGCACGTCAGGTACGCCACACCCGGCGTGGGCCTCATCTCGCCGCCGCCCCAGCACGACATCTACTCCATCGAGGACCTGAAGCAGTTGATTCACGACCTCAAGGCCGCCAACGAGGACGCCGACATCAACGTCAAACTGGTCTCGGAGGCCGGAATCGGCACCATCGCGGCGGGCGTGGCGAAGGCCAACGCCGACGTGGTCCACATCTCGGGCCACTCCGGAGGGACGGGCGCGAGTCCCCGGACCTCCATCAAGCACGCGGGGCTGCCGTGGGAACTCGGCCTCGCCGAAGCCAATCAGATGCTCCGGCAGACCGGTCTCCGGTCGCGAATCAAAGTCGCGGTAGACGGCGGTCTCAAGACCGGCCGCGACGTGGCGATTGCGGCCCTGCTCGGCGCGGAGGAGTTCTCCTTCGGCACCGCGAGCCTCGTGACCTCGGGGTGCGTGATGGCCCGCCAGTGCCACGAGAACACCTGCCCGGTCGGCATCGCGACTCAGCGCGACGACCTCCGGGCGCGGTTCCCCGGCGAACCCGACCACGTCGTCAACTACATGACGTTCATCGCGGCCGAACTCCGCGACATCATGGCCGAACTCGGCTTCCGGACCGTCGAGGAGATGGTGGGTCGCGTCGAGTGTCTCGAACAGCGCGACACCGACCACCCGAAGGCCCGCGGTCTCGACCTCTCGGCGGTCCTCGCCGACCCCGGAACAGGAGGTAGAACTAAGACCCGTGAACAGACCCACGAAGTCGCGGACCACTTCGACCGCGACCTGCTCGACGCGGCCGCGGACGCCATCGAATCGGGCGTCCCCGTGGAATTCGACGCCTCCATCACCAACGAGCATCGCGCCGTCGGCGCGATGCTCTCGGGGAGAATCTCGGACGTCCACGGCGAAGCGGGGCTTCCGGACGGCACTATCTCCTGCTCGCTCACCGGCACTGCGGGCCAGAGTTTCGGGGCGTTCCTCCAGTCGGGCGTGGACCTCCACCTCGCTGGCGCGGCCAACGACTACCTCGGCAAGGGTCTCTCGGGCGGGCGCATCGCGGTCGCCACGCCCGCCGACGCGGGCTACGACCCCGCCGAGAACGTCGTGGTCGGCAACGTCGCGCTCTACGGCGCGACCGGCGGCGAGGTGTACGTCAACGGGATGGCCGGCGAGCGATTCGGGGTCAGGAACTCCGGCGTCAAAGCCGTCGTGGAGGGCGTCGGCGACCACGGCTGTGAGTACATGACCGGCGGCGTCGTCGCAGTTCTCGGCGACACGGGCAAGAACTTCGCGGCGGGGATGTCCGGCGGCGTGGCGTACGTCTTCGACGGCGTTGCTCCGGGGGAGCAACGAGACGAAGACGGTGAAGCCCTCGGGGTCGGCGGCTTCGCCGAGAAGGCCAACACCGGCATGGTGCGCCTCGAAACCGACCTCTCGGAGCGCGACGAGCGCGTCCTCCGGAGACTGGTCGAGAATCACGTCGCCTACACCGGAAGCGACCGGGCCGCCGAACTGCTCGCGAACTGGGACACTGCGAGCGCGCAGTTCGTGAAAGTCATGCCCGAGGCCTACGAGCGCGCGGTCGTCGAGGACGGCCGAGACGACGTTCGGGCCGCACTCCCGCCGAAGGCGGGCGAGCGCAAGGAGGGAGCGCGGGCCGTTCGGAGCGGGGCGGACTGATACTGTCGGCTGTACTTCTCCGGCTAGATCCGCGTAGAAGACGATGAAATCTCGGACGAATATCGCTCAGGAGCGACGCAGTCGGTGAGTCGTCTGCGTCGAGACCCGGCACCTGAAAACAGTTAAGAGTCGCGCGCGCTACGCATCGAGTATGAATCTGCCCGCCGATTTCGACCACCCCTCGTGGTGGACCGCGCTCGGGACGTTCGCCGGATACGCCGCGATTCTGGTCGCGATGTTCGTGGCGCTGTTTCTGGTTCCGTACGGCGTCTTCGTCGCGCTCGGGTAGTCAGAATAGCTAAGCCGCGCGGCGTCGGCGTGCGAATCGGGTGGGAGAATGACAGCACAGCCATCGTGGGCGACGAGAACCACGACCGACCACGACACCATCAGAGAGTGGGTCGAACGACGAAACGCGACGCCAACCGCCGGTCGAGAAACCGAGAGCGACGCCGACCGTCGCGCGCTCGGCATCGACTTTCCCGACGCGGAATCCGACGAGGACTTCGAACCGGTCGCGTGGGACGCCTTCTTCGAGACGCTCGGCGAAGCGAGTCTCGCGTTCCGATACAAGGAGACGAATCGAAACGGCGAGCAGAGTCGCTTCTATCGGTTCGTCCGCCGCGAGGAGACCGGCGTCGCGGACCCGGTCGGCGGGGACGCGTCCGTGGTCGCGGTCGCGACGGAGCCGGTTCCGACAGACTCCGAATCGGGGAGCGAGCAGGGCTCGGACGACGACTCGGAGACCGACCCCGCTCGCGGTTCGACCGCCGAGGGAGTGCCCGACGGGGTGTTAGACTCGGAGCCGAGACCGGCGACGAAACTGACCGTCGGTCTCGTCGTGGACGAAATCCACGAGGACGCAGGCGGGTACGACCACTGGAACAGAAACGACGAGTATCTCGTCTTCCGGAACGACGGCGACGAGCCACTGGCGCTGGCCGGATGGACCGTCGAGAACGCCGACGGCGAGACCTACGAGTTCCCCGACGAGTTCGTCCTCGAACCGAATCGGGCGGTGACGCTCCGCACCGGGTCGGGACCCGACACCGACCGGGACCTCCACTGGGGGTCGCCGCGGGCCGTCTGGAAGAACACGGGCGACGTGCTGACGGTTCGGAATCGCGACGGAACGCGAGTGATTCGCGAGTCCTACTGACCGAGGGGTTTCGAGTCGCCCTCGATACCGCCGCCCTGCCGTCGAGAGTCCGGTGGGGTTTTACGGCCAGCGACCGACCCGGTACAGATGGATTCTACCGACGTTCTCGAACGCTGGGCGAATCGGTCGGGAGAGTACTCCCCGGACTACTACGCCCACTACGGCCCGAACGAGGCGAGCGAGTCGATTCGCGCACGAATCGACTCGGCGGTGTCGTCAGACCCGGCCGTCCTCGAACTCGGGTGTAGTTCGGGGCGTCACCTCGCGCACCTCCAGGACCACGGGTACGAGAACCTCCACGGCATCGAAATCAACGACGACGCGTTCGACGTGATGGAAGACGCCTACCCCGACCTGGCCGACTCCGGGACGTTCTACGCCGATGCCATCGAGAACGTCGTCGCCGACTTCGACGACGACCGCTTCGACGCGGTGTTCTCCGTCGAGACGCTCCAGCACCTCCATCCCGACCACGAGTGGGTGTTCGACGAGCTGACCCGAATCACCGACGACGTGCTCGTCACGGTGGAGAACGAAGGCGGCGAGGGAGACACCGAAACAGACCGCAGAGAGGGAGACACCGAAACAGACCGCAGAGAGGGAGACACCGAAACCGACGCCGAAACCGACGACGACCCCGACGTGAACTACGTCAACGACGACTTCCCGCTCTACTACCGGGACTGGCACCGCGTCTTCACCGAGCGCGGATTCACCGAAATCGGTTCCGAGTCGCTCAAACGCGACACGCTCCGGGCGTTCCGACCGACGTAGCGCCGTCGCTCTTTTAGGGAGATAAACGACGAAAACGGCCGAGAAGCGGAGAAGCGACGACGAAAACGGCCAGTCAGCGAACCGACTACGCGAACGTCTTCGAGATTTCCTCGTCCTCGTCCTCGGAGTCGATTTTCGTCTTGGCGTCCTCGAAGTCCGTCATCGTGATTTCGGTGCGGTCGTCGCGGATGGCGAACATCCCCGCCTCGGTGCAGACCGCCTTGATGTCCGCGCCGGACGCCTCCTCGGACTCCTTGGCGAGCTTCGCGAAGTCAACGTCGTCGGCGACGTTCATGTTGCGCGTGTGAATCTGGTAGATTCTCTCGCGGCCTTCGAGGTTGGGCTTGGGGACTTCGATGAGACGGTCGAAGCGGCCGGGCCGGAGGATGGCACGGTCGAGCATGTCGAAGCGGTTCGTGGCCGCGATGATGCGAATCTCGCCGCGGTCCTCGAAGCCGTCCATCTCCGAGAGGAGTTGCATCATCGTGCGCTGGACTTCGGCGTCGCCGGAGGTCTTCGAGTCGGTGCGCTTGGCCGCGATGGCGTCGATTTCGTCGATGAACAGCACGGCGGGTTCGTGCTGGCGGGCGACCTCGAACAGGTCGCGGACGAGTTTCGCGCCCTCGCCGATGAATTTGTGGACCAACTCGGAGCCAGCCATCTTGATGAAGGTGGCGTCGGTCTGGTTCGCGACCGCTTTCGCCAGCATCGTCTTCCCGGTGCCGGGCGGGCCGTAGAGCAGCACGCCGCTCGGCGGGTCGATGCCGACCTCGCCGAACATGTCGGGGTTTTCGAGGGGCATTTCGACCGTCTCGCGGACCTCCTGCATCTGCTCTTCGAGACCGCCGATGTCCTCGTAGGTGACTTCGGGGCTCTCCTCGACCTGCATGACGCGGGCCCGCACGTCGGTCTCGTTGTCGAGGGTCTTGACGATAGAGAGGGAGTTGTTGACTGCCACCCTGCTGTCGGGGTCGAGTTCCTCGCGCATCTCGTCGGTCACTTCCGTGACCGCCTCTTGGTTGTTGCCGTGCTGTTTGATGATGACGCCCTCGTCGGTCATCTCCTGGACGGTGGCGACGAACAGCGGCGACTGCTTGAGCTTCTTGTTCTCGTGGGTGAGCCGTTCGAGTTTCTGCTGGTACTTGTTGTTCTCCGCGTTCGCATCCAGAAGCTTGTCGCGCATCTCCTCGTTCTGGGATTCGAGGACTTCGAGCCGTTCCTGCAACGCCTCGATTTTGTCCTGCTGGGACGCGCTCTCCTCGTCGTAGGGGAGGTCCACGTCTTCCACGGTATCGGTCATTACGCCTGCCTAGGGGCCTGTGTCTTATGAGGCTTCGGGTGGGTTTGACAGGTGTCCCAGACACCAATAGCACGGCTGGTCGGACGACCGGTAGGATACCCTATAGTAATATATCTAAAGAGGAAATATTATTACCCTGTATCCGGAAGGTGTTGGTACATGAGTACCTCAGAAACCGCGCGACCCGAAAAAAGCCGTCTGACCGGGGAGAACGCGACCGAAGCCATCCGCGACCTGCCGCCGAGCGCGAAGCTCGTCGCGAAAGTGCTGGAGTACAACGACACCCTGACCCAGAGCCAAATCGCCGACGAGTCGCTGCTGCCCGACCGGACGGTCCGGTACGCGCTGAACCGACTCGACGAGGAGGGACTGGTGGACTCGCGCTTCTCGTTCTCGGACGCACGGAAGCGGCTCTACTCGCTGAATCTGGAGTAGGCGGACTCGACGACAACTGGATTTCCTTTCGTCTCTTTCCGAATACTTCGGCTGAAAGAGTGACTGTTCCACCTTCGGCTGAAAGGGGGACTGTTCCACCCCGGCGCGTGCTGGCGCGACCTTGCATGGTCGCGCCGAGACGCGCGAGGGATGAGCATCGCAGGGAGGAGCGGAGCGACGACTGAGACGCGCAATCGGTTGGGGAGGCTGTGGCCCTCGCGGTTGCGGTGCGGTCCCCATTTGTGACGTGCGAGCAGGACGCTTCTGTGTCGTTTACTTTTCGCACTCAATCTATTCTGACCGTTAGAGCGTCCTGCTCGCACGTCACCTATGAAACCGCAACCACACCCTCCCCAACCGACTGCGGTCCTCGTCAATCGCTCCCTTCGGTCGCTCTCTCCTGCGGTCCTCATCCCTCGCACGCATGGGCGCACCCACGAGGGGTGCGCCAGCGCGCGCCGACGTGGAATTCGGAAATTCGAATCCCCTCTGACTCACTTCCGTCCGACCGCACAGTTATAAACGAAGACGGGGCCAATCTCTCGTATGCCAGTTCGGGGAACCATCGACACCACACCGTTTGCGAGAACACCAGCATCAAGCAAACCACGCAACGTCTTTAGGCCCCCGACGCAAACCTCGCCCCAATGACACGGGTGATACACACGGGCGACACCCACTTGGGGTATCGCCAGTACCACTCCGCCGAGCGCCGGGCCGACTTTCTCAGGGCGTTCGAGCAGGTAATCGACGACGCCATCGCCGAGGACGTGGACGCCGTGATTCACGCTGGCGACCTGTTCCACGACCGTCGGCCCGACCTCCAAGCCCTCCACGGGACCATCGAGGTGCTTCGAAAGCTCCGGGACGCAGACGTGCCGTTCCTCGCCATCGTCGGCAACCACGAGGGCACCCGCGGCCGCCAGTGGCTCGACCTGTTCGAGATGCTCGGTCTCGCCACGCGACTCGGAGATTCCCCCGAAATCGTGGGCGAAACCGCGTTCTACGGTCTCGACCACGTCCCGAAGTCCAAGCGCGATGATTTAGAGTACGAGTTCACAGACCACGACCAGAACCACGCCGCGCTCGTGGGCCACGGCCTGTTCGAACCGTTCGACATCGGCGACTGGGACGCCGAGGAAGTCCTGACCGAATCGAACGTCGATTTCGACGCGTTCCTGCTCGGCGACAACCACAAGCCCGACACGAGGGAGGTCGCAGACACGTGGGTCACGTACTGCGGTTCGACCGAGCGGTGTAGCACCGCCGAGCGCGAGGACCGCGGCTACAACATCGTGGAGTTCGACGGCGAGGTCGCCATCACCCGGCGAGGTCTCGACGCGACCCGGGACTTCGCGTTCGTCTCGGTGGACCTCGGCGAGGACGAGGGCATCGACCGCGTGCGCGAGGCCGTCCGCGAGCGCGACCTCGAAGACGCGGTCGCCGTCGTCGAAATCGACGGCGACGGCGAGGGCGTCACGCCCGCGCTGGTCGAGGAGTTCGCGCTGGAGGAAGGCGCGCTCGTCGCCCGCGTCGTGGACCGGCGCGAACTCGCGGACGACCGCGACGAAGAGGTCGAGGTGTCGTTCGCCGACCCCGACGACGCGGTCCGCGAGCGCGTGCGCGACCTCGGACTCAGCGAGGCCGCCCGCGACATCGACGAGACGGTTCGGGCGAGCAAAGTCGCCGACACGAACGTCCGCGAATCGGTCCACAACCGTGTGAACGCCCTGATGGACGACGACGACCTCGGGGCGTTCGAGTCCGGGTCGGACGATGCCGACGAATCCGTCTCCGACGTCGACTCCGCGGACTCGTCCGCGGAGTCGGGTGAACCACCGGAGTCGGACGCACCACCGGAGACCCCACCGGACGAGACGACCGCGACCCCGCCTGAATCTCCGGCGACAGACGCCGAAAACGACGGGCAGAGTTCGATGGGTGAGTACCTGTGAAGTTCGACCGCGTCCGTCTCCAGAATTTCAAGTGCTACGCCGACGCCGACCTCCGACTCGATTCGGGCGTGACCGTCATCCACGGCCTGAACGGGAGCGGAAAGTCGTCGCTCCTCGAAGCCTGCTTCTTCGCACTCTACGGCGCGAACGCGCTCGACCGGACCTTGGACGACGTGGTGACCATCGGCGCGGAGGACGCCGAAATCGAACTCTGGTTCTCCCACGACGGCGGCGAGTACCACATCCGAAGACGGATTCGGGCGACCGGCGAGCGCGCGCTGACCGCCGAGTGCGTCCTCGAAACGCCCGACGACAGCGTGGACGGTGCCCAGGACGTGCGCGCCGAAATCGCGAGACTGTTCCGGATGGACTCGGAGGCGTTCGTCAACTGCGCGTACGTCCGGCAGGGCGAGGTCAACAAACTCATCAACGCGACCCCCGCCCAGCGCCAGGACATGATAGACGACCTCCTCCAACTCGGAAAGCTCGAGGAGTACCGCGAGCGCGCCAGTGACGCCCGCCTCGGGGTCAAGAGCGTGCTGGACGACAAGCGTGGCAGCCTCTCGGAGTTGGAGTCCCAAATCGAGGAGAAAGAGGACAAAAACCTCCACGCGCGCCTCAACAACCTCGAATCCGACCGTAAGGAAGTCGAGGGCGAAATCGAGAAGTTCGAAGGGAACCGCGATACCGCCGAGCAGACTCGCGAGCAGGCCGTCGAAGTGCTGGAGTCCTACGAGGAGAAGCGCGAGGAACTCGAAACGCTCGCCGAGGAAATCGAGGCCCTCGAAAAAGAGATTGCCGAGACCGAACAGGAGCGCACCGAACACGGCGAACGCGTGCGCGAACTCCGCGAGACGGTCGAAGACCTCGAAGCCGAGGTGAGCGACCTGCTCGCCGAAACTGACCTCGATTCGGCCGACTCCGAGACGCTCGACGCCCGACTCGACGAACTCGACGCGAGAGATGGCGACCTCGGCGACGACCTCGCGGAGGCTGAGAAGAAGGCGATAATGTTCGGCAATCAGGCCGACAAACTCGGGGAGAAAGCTGACGATTTCGAATCGCGGGCCGACGAGAAGCGCGAGCGCGCCGACGAACTCGAAGCCGAGGCTGACGACGCCGAAGCCGACCTCACGGAGTACCGCGAGAAGCTCGACGGACTCGGCGACGACATCGACGCGAAGCGAGCGACGTTCGAGGACGCTCCGGTCGAGTTCGGCGACGCGGAAGACTACCTCGAAGACAGGAGCGAAACGCGCAACGCCCTGCGAGAGCGCGAGCAGGAACTGACCGCCGAACTGACGAGCGCCCGTGACAGCGTCGAGGAAGCCGAAGCCCTCCTCGAAGAAGGAAAGTGCCCCGAGTGCGGGCAGGCGGTCGAGGACTCGCCCCACGTCGATTCGCTCGCCGAGGACCGCGAGCGCGTCGAAGACCTCGAAGCCGAACTCGAAGTCGTCCGAGACGACCGCGAGGAGGTCGAGCGCGAAATCGAGACCGGCAAGCGTCTCCGCGACGCCGAGCGTACAGTTCAGTCGCTCCGCGAGAATCGCGAGAACGTCGAGCAGTTGGTCGAAGCCAAAAGCGAGACCCTCTCCGAGAAGCGCGAGGAGGCCGAGTCGCTCCGCGACGAGGCCGACGAACTCGACACCGAGGCCGCCGAGAAGCGCGACGACGCCGAGGGACTTCGGGAGAAGGCCGACGACCACCGCGAGCGAGTCGAAGAAATCGAAGCCGAGCGCGAGGACGTGGACGAAAAGCGCGACCGAATCGACGCGATTCGGTCGGTTCGCGAGCGAATCGAGGACGCCGAGGACGACGTGGAGCGCCACCGAGAGAAGCGCGCTCACCTCGAAGAGATGAACGACCAGCGTCGGGACCGCCTCACCGAAAAGCGCGACCGGCGCGCGGACCTCCGGGAGACCTACGACGAGCAAAAGGTCGAATCGGCTCGCGACGACAAAGAGCGCGCCGAAACCTACTTGGAGCAGGTCGAAGCCAAACTCGACGAACTCCGAGAGCGGCGCGACGACCTGCAGGGTCGAATCGGGGGCGTGAAAAAGGAAATCGCCGAACTCGAAAATCTCCGCGACCGGCGCGACGACCTCGCCGACCGCGTGGCGGCGCTCGAATCGCTCCGCGCCGAAACCGTCGAGCTACAGGAGATGTACGGCGACCTCCGGGCGGAGCTTCGCCAGCGCAACGTCGAGCACCTGGAGGAGATGCTGAACGAGGTGTTCGACCTCGTCTACCAGAACGATTCGTACGCGCGCATCGAACTCGACGGCGAGTACGAACTCACGGTTTACCAGAAGGACGGCGAACCGCTCGAACCCGAACAGCTCTCGGGCGGCGAGCGCGCCCTGTTCAATCTCAGCCTGCGGTGTGCCATCTACCGATTGCTCGCGGAGGGCATCGAAGGCGGCGCGCCGCTCCCGCCGCTCATCCTCGACGAACCGACCGTGTTCCTCGACTCGGGCCACGTCTCGCAGTTGGTGGAGTTGGTCGGTTCGATGCGCGAACTCGGCGTCGAGCAGATTATCGTGGTGAGCCACGACGACGAACTGGTCGCGGCGGCCGACGACGTGGTGTGGGTCGAGAAGGATTCGGTGTCGAACCGCTCGACCGTCGAGCGCCGGGACGCGGTGTTGGAGGCCGCGGATTAATCTCGGAGCGCGTCGAGGCCTTCGTCGGCCTCATCGGTCGTCGCGTACCCGCGCTCGCCCATCACGTCGGCTTCCGTGACGAGTCCGGCGGCGCGAAACTCCGTGAGGACGCCGAGCAGGTCGCTCTCGCAGAGGTCGGTGGCGTCGAGGAGATACCGGACTGAGTGGGGGCCGCGCTCGTGGAGTTCGAGCAGCAGGCCGAGCGCACGGTCGTCGTGGACGGCGCTCAGAATCGTCCGAACGGGTTCGGGAATCGCTCGCGCGGTCGTCGCCAGTGGCGATTCGCCCTCCGCGTGTTCGAGGTCGGCGGCATCGCGGTAGGTCTCCGCACCGGTCTCGGGGTCGCGAAGCTTCCACGAATCGCCGGACTTCTTGACGAGCAGATAGGTATCGCCCGATTCGTCGCGGACCGTTTGCATGGTCGGAGGTAAGCGAGGCTCCCGATTAGTCCTTCCGAACCGCTTTGTAGCGATACCATCCGCGGACGAAGGCGAACACGCCCACGAGAAAGACGCCGCCGCCGAACTGCCACCTTCGCTCGAAGCCGACGAGCATCAGGCCGAGACCCATCGCGAACAGCGCGACGTTGAACAGCAGGACGAGCGACCAGAACTGCTTGGCGAGTTCGGGGTCCACGTCCGACTCCGAGAGATCCGACCCGAGACCCTCGCTCGGGTCGGGAACCTCCGGAATCTCGATTTCGAGCCCGTCCGAGGGGTCGTCGGGGCGCAAGTCGGTCTCGGCCTCGTCGGGGTCGTCGAACGGGTCGTCTGACAGCACTACCTCTCTCTCGGAAATCAGCGGACAAAAGCGTTCGGAGTCGGTCTACACCTGCTCGCTAAGCGCGAGCGGTCGGCCTGCCTTCAACCACGCCAGCGGATTCTGGGAGTCGTAAAATACGACGCCGTCCTCGGTCTCGTACGCTTCGACTGTCGTCTCCGACTCGTCGTCGGCTTCGGGAAGCGCGGCTGCCGCACGGTCCAAGTCGTCGCCGGGGTTGGCGTGGTCGGACATTGGCTTCACCACACCCTGTGGTATGTGTTAGCATATTATATGTCTTTCCATCCGGCAACATTCACCGAGTCGGGGAACGGGAGGGTTTTTACCCGAAAGCGCCAAACCCGAGGTATATGAGCAATTCGGGGTCTAACAGCACGCTCGCCGATTTCTCCGACGGAGGTGCGGAGCGCGACGTGGAGGCCGAAGCCCGCGCTGTCGCCGGAACCGACCACCAGCGCGCTGACACCGTCGTCGATGCCGACGACTGGCTTCCCGACCCGAGCGGCGCGGTCGAGATGGCCGTGATGCAGGTCGATTACACCATCGAAGGCTCGGGCGACGACGAGACCGTAGTGGTCCACGTGTTCGGCCGGACGCCCGAGAACGAGTTGGAGCACGTCCGAGTCCTCGGGTTTCGACCGTACTTCTACGCGCCGACCGCCTCGCTCGACGGTCCGCCCGAGGAAGAGTTCGACCGACTCACCGGAAGCGAAACGACCGACGAGAACGGCGACCCCTACGAGAGCATCCGGGGCGAGAAGCTGACCAAAATCTTCGGTCAGACGCCCCGCGACGTGGGGAACGTCCGCGACCAGTTCGACCACTACGAGGCCGACATCCTGTTCCCGAACCGTCTCCTTATCGACAAAGGTATCAAGAGCGGGATTCAGGTGCCCGAGCGCCGGGGCGACGACGGCGACCTCTACGTCCCCCACGAGGAAGTCGTGGCCGCCGAGGTGGACGCCGACCCGCGCGTGAACTACTTCGACATCGAAGTGGACGACCGCTCGGGCTTTCCGGAGGAGGGCGAGGAGCCGATTATCTGTCTCACCAGCTTCGACTCCTACGATGACGAGTACATCGCGTGGCTCTACGACGCCCCCGAGGGTGACGCCGAGGCTCCGGAGGAACTGCCGGGCTACGACCCCATCGAGGAACTCGACGTGGACGTTCGGTCGTTCGGCGACGAGCGCGAGATGCTCGAAGCCTTTTTGAACTACATCGACGAGACCGACCCGGATATCCTCACTGGCTGGAATTTCGACGACTTCGACGCGCCGTACTTCCTCGACCGACTGGACGTACTCGCCGGACCCCACGAATACGACCTCGATTCGAACCGCCTCTCTCGCGTGAACGAAGTTTGGCGCTCCGATTGGGGCGGCCCCTCCGTCAAGGGCCGCGTCGTGTTCGACCTACTGTACGCCTTCAAACGCACCCAGCGCTCCGAACTCGACTCCTACCGACTCGACGCGGTGGGTGAGGTCGAGTTGGGCGTCGGCAAGGAGCGCTACGCTGGCGATATCGGCGACCTCTGGGAGAACGACCCCGAACGCCTGCTGGAGTACAACCTCAGGGACGTAGAACTTTGTGTCCACCTCGACCGCAAGCAGGACATCATCTCGTTCTGGGAGGAGGTCGCCTCCTTCGTCGGGTGTAAATTGGAAGACGCGACCACACCGGGAGACGCGGTGGACGTGTACGTTCTCCAGAAGGCTCACGGTCGGTTCGCGCTCCCCTCGAAGGGCCAGCAGGAGAGCGAGGACTTCGAGGGCGGCGCGGTGTTCGAACCGATTACCGGGGTCAAAGAGAACGTCACGGTGCTCGACTTGAAGAGCCTCTACCCGATGGCGATGACCACCATCAACGCCTCGCCCGAGACGAAGGTGGACCCCGACGAGTACGACGACGCGACGTACACCGCTCCGACCGGGACTCACTTCCGAAAGAAGCCGGACGGTATCATCCGGGAAATCATCGACGAGACGCTCGACGAGCGCGAGGAGAAGAAGGCGCTCCGGGACGACTACAAACCCGGAAGCGTGGAGTACGAGCGGTTCAACCGCCAGCAGCAAGCTGTCAAGGTGATAATGAACTGCTTCACGCCCGACACGGAGGTGCTGACGCCCGAGGGCGTCCGGGCGATTACGGACCTCGAAATCGGCGACGACGTGTACTCGCTCGACCCCGAAACCGAGGAGATGGAAGTCAAGCCAGTCACCGAGACCCACGCGTACCCCGACTACGACGGCGAACTCGTGGATATCGAGACGAGCGACATCGGCTTCCGGGTCACGCCGAATCACCGAATGCTCGTCCGGAAGAACGAGACCAACGGCATCACCGAGGACGGGTACAGTTTCGTGGAGGCCGGGAATCTGGACCGAGCGACGAACTACGAACTTCCTCACGACTGGACCGCCGACCACGGCGACGACCTCGAAACCGTCGATTTAACCGAGTTTCTCGACGGCGACTACGAAGTTTGGGTCCGGCCGTCGGTCCACGGGCATACGTTCGCGGCCGAACTCGGGTACTATCCGGACACCGTGCTGAAAAACGACCTCGGCGTCGAAGGGTACGTCTTCGACGCCGAAGAGTTCGAAGAGCATCGTGAGTACATCGAGGAAGTCTGCGAAAAGAGCTTCGTCCACCGCGAATCCGGCCGGAAGTGGATTCCGCGGACCTACGACGGCGACGACTTCCTCCAACTGCTCGCGTGGTACGTCACCGAGGGCAACGTCTACACCTCCGAGGAAAAGCAGTTCGGCGAGAACGTCCGCGGGTCGGCGACGACGGTCAAAATCGCGCAAAACGCGCCCGAAGACCCAAATCTCGTCGCCGACGGCGGCGACCACGCGACGATTGGCGGCCTGCTCGACCGAATGGGATTCGACTGCTACGAGGACGACCGGTGCTATCAGTTCACCTCGAAACTGCTCGGTGATGTCCTCCGGGCGCTCTGTGGCGACGGGAGCTTCGAGAAGCGGCTGCCGGACCTCGTGTGGGACCTGAGCGAGCGCCAGAAGCGACTGTTCCTCGACACGCTCATCGACGGCGACGGCGACCGGCAGGTCGAGTCGTGGCGCTACACGACCTCCAGCGACCGACTGAGAGACGACGTGATGAGTCTCTGTGCCCACCTCGGACTGAATCCCAAGTACAACCGCGACAGCGGTTCGTGGCGCATCTACGTGGACGAGTCGAACGTCAACACGCTCCGGATGCACCGAAGTGCCGACCGGAGTACGGCCCAGGAGGGTGTCTACTGCGTCACCGTCGAGGACAACCACACCCTTTTCGCGGGCCGAAACGGTAAATTCCAGTTCGTCGGACAGTCGCTCTACGGCGTTTCGGGGTGGGACCGGTTCCGCCTCTACGACAAGGAGGCCGCCGCCGCGATTACCGCGACCGGCCGAGAGGTCATAGAATATACTGACGATACGGCTGAGGAACTTGGGTACGAGGTCGCATACGGCGACACTGACTCCGTCATGATAGAACTCGGACATGATATCTCGAAGGACGCCGCCATCGAGCAGTCGTTCGGCATCGAGGAGCGAATCAACGACGCCTACGACGACTTCGCGCTCGACCGACTCAACGCCGAGGTCCACCGCTTCCAAATCGAGTTCGAGAAACTGTATCGCCGATTCTTCCAAGCCGGGACGAAAAAGCGGTACGCGGGCCACATCATCTGGAAGGAGGGCAAGGACGTAGACGACATCGACATCACGGGCTTCGAGTACAAGCGCTCGGACATCGCGCCGATTACGAAAAAGGTCCAGAAGGAAGTCATCGACATGATTGTCCACGGCGAGGACTTAGAGGACGTGAAAGACTACGTTCACGACGTTATCGAGGACTATCAGAGCGGAAACGTGAACTTAGACGACGTGGGCATCCCCGGCGGTATCGGCAAGCGCCTCGACAACTACGACACCGACACCGCGCAGGTCCGGGGCGCGAAGTACGCCAACCTCATGCTCGGGACCAACTTCCAGCGCGGAAGCAAACCCAAGCGACTCTACCTGAAGAAGGTCCATCCCTCGTTCTTCGAGCGAATGGAGGACGAGGAGGGGTTCGACGCGCGCACCGACCCGCTGTACGGCGAGTTCAAGCGAAACCCGGACGTGATTTGCTTCGAGTACGCCGACCAAGTGCCCGAGGAATTCGAAGTCGATTGGGACAAGATGCTCGACAAGACGCTCAAAGGCCCCATCGACCGCATCCTCGACGCCCTCGGCGTCTCGTGGGAAGAGGTCAAAACCGGCCAAGAGCAGACCGGACTCGGCAGTTTCGTCTGAGCAGCCGGATTCGGTTTCGGAGGGCGCGGGCGGGCGACTCCGAGAGCACGTGTTTTCCGGTTCGGGAAATTTATTTTCTGCCAGTGGAAACCATTTACGTGTGAATGCGAAAGCATTATGGGTCGGCTGACCCAATCTCGGAACGTCTTAGGTGAACCTAACATGGCAACGCTACAACTCAAAAACCTACACGCAGAAGTCGTCGAGGCCGACGAGAAAATCCTCAACGGCGTCGATCTCGAAGTCAAGTCGGGCGAGATTCACGCCCTGATGGGTCCCAACGGGAGCGGGAAGTCCACCACGGCGAAGGTAATCGCCGGCCATCCCGCCTACGAGGTGACCGAGGGTGAGGTCCTCATCCACCTCGACGACGAGGACTTCGACCACGAGATTCCGGACGACAAGCGAACGTGGAATCTCCTCGAAATGGAGCCGAACGAGCGCGCCGCGCTCGGCGTGTTCCTCGGCTTCCAGTACCCCGCCGAAATCGAGGGCGTCACGATGGTGAACTTCCTCCGACAGGCGCTCAACGCCAAGCTCGACGAGCGCGCGGAGCTGTTCGAGGACGACGAAGCGGAAGAAGAAGAGGAGGAGGAAGCGGGCTACGACACCAGTCCGATGGAAGGCCCTGCCGACGAAGGCGAGGTCGGCGTCGCGGAGTTCCAGCAGCTCCTTTCGGAGAAGATGGAACAGCTCGACATGGACGAGCGGTTCGCCCAGCGCTACCTCAACGCGGGCTTCTCGGGCGGCGAGAAGAAGCAGAACGAGGTGCTTCAGGCCGCCATCCTCGAACCGTCCATCGCGGTGCTGGACGAAATCGACTCCGGGCTGGACATCGACCGTCTGCAGGACGTGTCGAAGGGCATCAACGCGCTGCGCGACGAGCAGGGCACCGGTATTCTCCAGATTACCCACTACCAGCGCATCCTCGACTACGTCGAACCCGACCACGTTCACGTCATGCTCGACGGCCAGATTGCGATGAGCGACGACGCGTCGCTGGCCGAGAAGCTCGAAGACAAGGGGTATGACTGGGTCCGCGACGAAGTGTACGAGGCGGCATAAGGTGATAGCATGAGTTCCGAACAAGACCATCTACAAGAGACCGACACCGAGGAGCGCTTCGAGTTCAAGAAAGAACAGCGCGCCGCGGTCAAGTCCGACAAGGGCCTCACGGAGGAGGTCGTGCGGCTCATCAGCGAGGACAAGGACGAGCCCGACTGGATGCGCGAGCGACGCCTGCGCGCGCTCGAACACTACCAGAACATGCCCCTGCCAACCGACTGGCCGGGGCAACCCGACCTCACCAAACTCGATGTCGAGGAAATCGTGCCGTACATCCGCCCCGACGTAGACAAACGCGAGGGCGCGGACAGTTGGGACGACCTGCCCGAGGAGATTCAGGACACCTTCGAGAAACTCGGCATTCCCGAGGCCGAGCGCAAGGCGCTGTCGGGCGTCGGCGCACAGTACGAGTCGGAGGTCGTCTACCAGAACATGCAGGAGCAATGGGAGGACAAAGGCGTGGTGTTCATGAACATGGACGAGGCCGTCAAGGAGCATCCCGACCTCGTCAAAGAACACTTCATGACCTCCTGTGTCCCCCCGAGCGACAACAAATTCGCCGCGCTTCACGGCGCGGTCTGGAGTGGCGGGA
>NZ_ML974140.1:0-41644 GCF_004143485.2 Halorussus amylolyticus
AGGTGCGACTCTGCGAGTCGCACCTACTCGTGGGCCGCGTCCCACTCGGTCGGCTTTCGGATGTTGCCACAGACGTTGCACTCGATGCGGCCCATCGAGTCCATCGCGTTGTCGATTCGCTCGCAGTTGTCGCAGAAGTAGCCGTAGCGATTCTCGCGGTCCTCGCCGCCGTAGACGACGAAAAAGGCACCTTTCGAACCACGCTCGGCCTCCTCGCGGGCGACGTACACCGTCCGGCCGTCTCCCGTCGTGGTCGTGTTCATCGTTCGGTCGTAGTCGGGCGCGGGATTTAGGCGTACTGCTCGGTCGGCGTCAAATACGGTCTCGGTCGGAGAAAGTCAGTCGAGTCGAATCGCGCGGTCCTCGTCGTTCGACCGGTAGATGGCGTCGATGACGCGCTGGACTTCGAGCGCCTGCTCGACCGTGTTTCGCTCGGGCGGCGACCCGCGCCGGACCGCGTCGAAGAACGCGCGCTGTTCGGCCTTGTGAGGGTCCTCGTGGCGCGTCTTGATTTCGGAGTCCGAGAAGTGGTCGGTGCCCTGCTGGCCCGTCTCGTACACCGTGAGCGAGTCGTCGGCCTTGTCGAAGGTCGCACCCGCTTCGGTCCCGCGGATGATGAACTCCTCGTCTGGAGAACGGTTGGCGGCCCACGCGACTTCGAGCGCGATGGTCTTGCCGCCCTCGCATCGCAGGAACGCGCTCACGGAGTCGTCAACCGAGAAGTCGCCCGACTGGGTGTCGTCGCCCCACATTTCGAGGTAGGCGTAATCCTCGCGAGTGCCGAACTGCGACCGAATCGTGCCCGAGACCTCCGTCACCTTCGGGAAGTCCTGGAAGTGGAGCGCGAGGTCGATGGCGTGAACGCCGATGTCGATGAGCGCGCCGCCGCCCGCGATGTCGCGGTTCGTGAACCACGACCCCCGGCCGGGAATCCCGCGGCGTCGGATGAAGTTGGCCTCGACGTGGCGGGTGTCGCCGAACCGACCCTCGTCCTGATACCCCTTGAGGACCTCGACGGGGTTGCGATAGCGGTTGTGGAAGCCGACCATGCAGAATCCCGAGGAGTTGTAGTCGGCCTCCGCGATGCGCTCGGCGCTTTCGAGCGAGTGGGCCAGCGGCTTCTCCAAGAGCACGTCGAGACCCGACTCGAGCGCCGCAATCGCGTACTCCTCGTGGAACTTGTTCGGCGTCGTGACGATGACCGCGTCCACGTCGGCTTCGTAGAGGTCCTCGTAGCTCTCGAACGACTCGACTCCGTACTTTTCGGCGAACCGGGCGCGCGCGTCGGGGTTGATATCGACACCGCCGACGATATCGACGCCGGGGATGTCCACGATTCTATCGGCGTGGTGGTGGCCGATGTTACCCAACCCGACGAACCCGACTCGAACCGTCTCATTCGAACTAGACATAGGTGCTATTGATAGCCAACCATGAGATGTTGTTAGGTTTTTCCCTTCTGCGTTCGTTCATCGCGCTGTCGCCTTTCTTTCCCGCGAAAATTGACTGAATAACGACGGAAGACGGCGTCGTCTCAGTACAACTGTCGCTCGGTCTCCTCGCGTTCGCTCTCGCGTTCGGCCTCCTTCTTGCGCTCCCTGCGAGCCGCAATCATCGCTCGAATGGCGGGGATGTACTTGTTCTTCACGTCGAGGACGAACGAGACGATACCGTACGCCCAGAAGAAAAACAGCACCGTCCCGCCGACCAGATACAGCCATCCGAGCGTCGTCACCATCAGTCGTCACCCTCCGCTTCGGTCCCGGCGGGTCCGGGTTCGACCGCGGCGAACTCCAGACTGTGACTGATGGCGTCGCCCGTCTCGGTGTCGAACAGGTGGGCGCGCTCGCGGTCGAGGACGACCTCCACGTCGGTGTCCTCGGAGATGTCCGAGGAGGGGTCCACGCTCATCAGGAGCTGATTCTGCGGCATCGCGTCGTCGGCCTCCATCGTCGGGTCGGCGTCGCCGGTCAGGAGGTAGACGAATATCTCGTCGCCCATCGGCTCCAGCACGTCGGTCCGGGCCGCAATCGGCTGGGTCGGATTCGAGACGTTCTCGCTCTTCTCGCGGAGGTACACGTCCTCCGGTCGGACGCCGAGCGTCAGCGCGTCGCCCGGCGTGACGCCCGAGAGCTGTCCGGGGTCGAACTCCACGTCGAAGTCGGGGGTCGAGAGACCGCTCGCGGTGACTTCGCCTTCGACGAAGTTCATCGACGGCGACCCGATGAATCCCGCGACGAACAGATTCTGGGGTTCGTTGTAGCAGACCAGCGGCGGGTCTATCTGCTGGAGTTCCCCGCCGTCGATGATGGCGATGCGGTCGGACATCGTCATCGCCTCGGCCTGGTCGTGGGTCACGTAGATGATGGTGGTGTCGAGTTCCTTGTGGAGTCGCTGGAGCTCGGTCCGCATGTGGACCCGGAGCTTCGCATCGAGGTTCGCCAGCGGCTCGTCCATCAGGAACACCTCGGGTTCGCGCACGATGGCGCGCGCGATGGCGACCCGCTGGCGCTGCCCGCCCGACATCTCGTCGGGCATCCGTTCGAGCATGCCCTCCAACTGGACGATGTCCGAGGCGCGCTCGACCCGGCGGTCGATTTCCTCTTTCGGGTAGTCCCGAAGTCGCAGGCCGAAGCTGATGTTGTCGTACACGTCCATGTGCGGGAACAGCGCGATGTTCTGGAACACCATCGCGATGCCCCGGTCTTTCGGCGGGAGGTTCGTCACCTCCTTTTCCGCGATGGTGATGGTTCCCTCCGTGGGCTTGGTCAGCCCCGCGATGGTCTCCAGCGTGGTGGACTTCCCGCACCCCGACGGGCCGACGAGCGTGACGAACTCGCCGTCCCTGATGTCGAGGTTCATGTCGTTCACTGCCGTTACGTCCGCGTAGCGTTTCGTGACGCCGTCTAAGATTACTTTACCCATTGTGAATCACTCCTTGAGTGCTCCCGCGGTGAGTCCGCTCACGATTTTCTCCTGTGCGACCACGACGATGATGGCGACCGGGAGGACGCCGACGATGCTCGCCGCGGCCATGAGGTTGTACAGCTCGGAGTACTGGCCCTGATAGCTCAGGATACCCCAGACCAGCGGTGCCCACTGGTCGGCCTCCCCGGTCGTCATGATGAACGAGAAGAAGAACTCGTTGTACACCGAAATAAAGGTTAGTACGCCCGCGGTGGCGACGCCGGGTGCCGACAGCGGCACGATGACCCGGAACAGCGCGCCGAGCCGCGTCGTCCCCTCGATTCTCGCGGCGTCCTCCAGGCCGTCCGGAATCTGGCCGTAGAACGTCGAGAGGATGAAGATGGACAGCGGCATGAACAGCGCGCTGAACGGGAGTATCATCGCGAACGGCGTGTTGAACAGTTCAGGTGGAGCGACCCCGAACAGCGTTACGTTCCCGGTGAACAGTCGGAACAGCGGGATGACGAACGCGGCTGGCGGGAAGTACGACACCGCGAGGATGAGCAACATCAGCGGCGCTTTCCCGGGGAAGTCGAGCCTGCCGAACACGTAGCCCGCGAGGCTCGCCAGCACCAACACGACCGCGGTCGTGACGATGCCGAGCACGAAGCTGTTGAACACGTAGAGGTGGAACGGCACCTGTTGGAACACCTCGATGAACGCGCCGGGGTTGAAGCCGTTCGGCACCGGCGGGAAGCCGAAGTTGGCGATGGCGTCGTTCGGCGTGAGCGCCAGCACCAGCAGCCAGTAGAACGGGAACAGCGTCGTGAACAGGAAGAAGATGGTGGCGACGTAGAACATCGCTCGGTACACCTTCTCGGGGTTCTGGATTGACGAGTCGACCCACCGCGAGAGCGGTCCTTGCTCGGTTTCTGATTCTGTAGCCATGGTTATCCGGAAGCCTCCTCGGTATCCGCGTATTTCACGATGTACACCGAGACGACGACGCCGATGAGCGCCGCGGTGATGAACGCGATTGCCGCCGACGTGCCGTACATCCGCGAACCGCGGAACGTCGAGACGACGAGACACGACAGCGACGGCACCGTGTTACAGCCCGAAACCGTCTCGATGATGCCGTACACCCGCATCGCGCCGATGGTTCGGAACAGCATCGCGACCAGCACCGACGGCAACACCAACGGCAGGGTTATCATCTTGAACTGCTGGAACTTCGACGCGCCCGCGACCCTCCCGACGTCGTAGAGGCTCCTATCGACGCTCTGGAGCCCCGCGAGGATGATGAGCGCCATGAACGCCGACGTCTTCCACACGTCGGCGACCACGAGGATGATGACCGAGTCAACCGAGTTGGTCAGCGGCGTCGCGGTGAATACGCCCCAGTTCTGGAGCGGTTCGACGAGGAAGCCGATGTTGGGCTGGAACAGCAGGAAGAAAATCATCCCCTGAATCACGATGGGCACCGCCCACGGGAGGATGATTGCGACCCGAACCCACCGCCGACCGCGGAACTCCTGGTCGAGGACGAGCGCCTGTCCGAATCCGACGATGGTCTCGAAGAAGACGCTCACCGCGGTGAAGATGAGTGTCACGGTCAGCGCGCTTCGGAACGGGGCGTTCAGGTCGAGGAACGGCCGGACCAGCACCACGTCGCGCTGGCCGGTCAGCAGCTCGACGTAGTTCTGCAGGCCGACGAACTCCCCGAGCGCGCTCGCCCCGACGAGGCTGTCGGCGTACAGCGACATCCGAAACGTGCTCAACAGCGGCCAGAACGCGATGAGCGCGAGCAACAGCAGGACCGGCGTCAACAGCAGGTACGCGAACTGCGTGTCGCTCAGGTTCTCCATCCAGCGAACGACGGCGACGTACGGTCCCGAGCGTCGAGTGTCCCGGACGTCGTCTTCGGTCGAAGTGGACATAAAAATCGTGTAAGATTTGAAGCGCCTTATGTTTATGCGCTCTGCTCGATTTCCTCGAGCTGTTGTTGGAGCGTGCTCATCGCCGAGACGGGGTCACCGCTCTCGGAGTAGGCGTCGTTGACCTGCTGGGCGATGCGTTGGGACTGGTTTGGCCATATTGGCGTGACGGGGCGCGGAATCGCGTTCTCGCCAGCCACCTTGAGCTGCGGGAGGAACTGACCCATGATGGGCACCTCGCCGGCTCGGTCGGTGTCGAGCAGGTCGGGCTCCGGCGGTAGGAAGCCGAGTTCTTCGAACAGCGCGAGCTTGAACTCCTCGCTCATCATCGCGGTGAGCACTTCGAGCGCGGCCTCCTTGTTCTCGGAGTTCGGATTGATGGCGTTGTGCCACCCGCCGAGCGCCGCGACGGGACCGCCCGTTCCGGGGTACTCGGCCTCGTCTTCGGTCACGGCGTACGGAATCGGCATCACTCCGAGGTCGTCGCCGAGGTTGTCTTCGGAGGCGCTCGTGTTGATTGCGTACGGCCAGTTGCGGTGCATCACCGCGTTTCCGTTCGTGAACGGCTTTCGCGACGGCTCCTCGGTCCACTGGAGGACCGCGTCGGGCGAGATGTCGCCCGCGTAGTCGTCGAGGGTTTCCTCGGCGTCCGAGCCGTGGATGAACGTCCGAATCATCCGAACCGAGTCCACGACCTGGTCCTCGCCGACGGTGACCGGTCGGTCGCCAATCGGGCCGAAGAGGTTCTCCTCGGGGTTGCCGAAGTACGCGCCGCCCCAGCTCGTCATGAACTCGTTGAAGTCACAGCACGCCAGTCCCTCGTAGGAGTCGGCCTGGAACGTGAATCCGTAGTCCACGTCGTCGTTGGCGTCGAGCGCCTCGCTGGTGACGTTCGAGAACTCCTGCCACGTCATCGACTCCTCGGCCCACGTCTCGAAGTCGTCTTCGCCGTACCCGGCCTCCGAGACGTACGACTTGTTGTACTGCATCGTGGGGAAGTCCGGGAACAGCGGAATCGCGAACAGGTCGCCGTCCGGCCCTCTCGCGGTCGAGACGCTCGCCTGGAAGTAGTCGTCTTCGAGTTGGGAAATCCGGTCGCTCCCGAGCATCCCGCTCAGATTCTGAAGTTGGTCGCGCATGATGAACGGAATCGTCCACCCGCTGTCCACGTAGAGGATGTCGGGCTTGCTCCGACCCGCCGAGAGCCACTGCTGGTACTGGGCCTGCCGGTCGTCGGTCACGCTCGACCCCGCGAGAATCTCCACTTCGATGTCGTTCGACAGGCCGTTCTCGTGGAGCACGTCCTGAAGCGTGTCCCAGACGTCCTCGAAGTCGGGGTCGGTGGCCCACTGGAGGGTGGTGGTGCCGCCGTCGTTGTCCACGCTTCCCGTCGTCGTGCCCGAATCGTCGCTCCCGCCCTCGGTGGTCGTGTCCTGACTCCCGCCACCGTCGCCCGTACAGCCCGCGAGACCGACCGCCGCGCCGGACGCGCCGACCGCTCTCACGAAGTTCCGGCGAGAGACGGAACCCGTTCGTCCATCCGAGTCGTGCGAATTATTATCTACCATTTCAGTTAGTATCACGGTGTTTGCCCATTTATATCTTAGTGTTAGTAACTACTGCAGTTGTTGTAACTTTTTAGACGTTATTGAGCGCGTTACGCCTGAAAACACCAGTACGGTGCGGCGATAATTCGAACTACTCTAGCTATCAACTAATCCGAAGTAGAGTGTTATTTTCCTGTCAAAAGTCGCGGGCGGCTACAGGTTGGCGATGGCGCGCGCCCAGACCGGGTCCTTCGGCGCTTCGAGGCGGGCCACCTCGTCGTCCGAGAGCGTCACGTCGAGCGCGCCGACGTTCTCTTCGAGGTGGTCGATAGTCCGCGGGCCGATGATGGGGGCGTCCACCACCTCCTTGTGGAGGAGCCACGCGAGGCTGACCTGCGCTGGGGAAGCGCCCTTCTCGTCGGCGAGGGTTCGAACCTCGTCGAGTACGGCCCAGTTCTCGTCGGTGAACCGTTCGCGAGTGTGCTCGTCGGTGGCGGCCCGCCCCTCGTCGGGGTCCTCGTCGCGGTCGTACTTCCCGGTCAGAAAGCCACCCGCGAGCGGACTCCACGGAACGACGCCGATTCCCTGGTCGGCACAGACCGGTAGGACGTTCTCCTCCTCGTGGCGGTCCACGAGGTTGTACTCGGGTTGCATGCACGCGAAGCGCCGATAGTCGTTCACGTCGCTCTCGTAGAGCGCCTTCGTGAACTGCCACGCCGCCATCGTGGAGGCTCCGAGATACCGGACTTTGCCGGTCTCCACGAGATGGTCGAGCGCGTCGAGGGTCTCCTCGACGGGCGTGGTCTCGTCCCACCGGTGAATCTGATAGAGGTCGATGTAGTCGGTACCGAGTCGCTCCAGACTCGCTTCGGCTTGGTCCAAGATGTGCTTGCGCGAGAGGCCCTGCGAGTTCGGACCGTCGCCCATCGACCCGTACACCTTCGTCGCGACGACGAGTTCGTCGCGGTCGTACTCCTCGATGGCTTTCCCGACGATTCGCTCGCTCTCGCCGCGCGAGTAGACGTTCGCGGTATCGAGGAAATTGATACCGAGGTCGATTGCGCGGTCGATGAGTTCGACGCTCGCCTCCTCGTCGTTCATCATCCACTCCGTATCGCTCCCGAAGTTCATGCACCCCAAACAGAGTCGCGAGACTTCGAGACCTGTGTCGCCGAGTTTCGTGTAGTCCATCTCCGTCATGCACCGAAGTACGGAGCGCCGCGACAAAACGGTAGGGGACCGAACCGGGCGAACCCGGAAATCGGGACGTGACTCGCAAAACCGGACGAGACCTGCAAAGGCTGAAGGCCCGCCTCTCCGTTTGGGGACGTATGCCTTCGCTACTCGACCGGCTTCGAAACCCGGCATACACCGGCGAGGGGCGGTGTTGGCCGTGTACCGTCGCGAACGCGATATTCCTGCTTCTCGCGTGCGCAGGCATCTCGCGGCGGCGCTCGCGCGCGAGCGCCGCCGCGCTCGGACTCGTCGGTGCGGCGGTCATCACGCTCCGGGGGTACCTCGTCCCGTACACCCCGCGGTTCGCGCCGCGCCTCGCGGCGCGGCTTCCGGGCGACCCGTTCGAAGTCGCACACTCGAAACCGACGCCGCCGACAGCGACGCTCGCGCCCGCGACGCCGCCGACAACTGACGGTGGGGAGTCGTCGAGAGCTGACGACACGGACGACGATGACACGGGCTACGACGCCACCGACGATTCCACCGGCGATGCCGACGCGACCCCGACGCCCGAGGCGTCGGGGTCGCTCGTGGACGACGAGGAGACCGGCGAGCGCGTGCTGACCGCGCTCCTCGAACGCGGCGTGGTGGTCGCCGACGACGAGACGCTCTCGCTCGACGGGGAGTTCCGCGAGGCGTGGCGCGCGCAGGTCCGCGACCTGCGCGAGCGCGACGACTCGTACCTCGCGGCGACGCTCGAAGCCGCCGCGCCCGAGGGACTCGTCGCCGAAGTGGTCGAACCCCGAGACGAGGTCTGGGTCGTCGTCTCCGACGGGAGCGACGACCCGGCCAACGAGCGATGGCTGGCCCGCCCCGTCGCGGTCGCGGACGCGGCCGCGGCGCGGGCGCTCGCCGACCGGACCGACCTCGCGCCCGACGTGCGCGCTCGCGTCGTCGGGCCGCTCCGGACGTTCCTCGAATCGTGTCCCGCGTGCGACGGCCCGGTCGAGGAGACGACCACCATGAACTGCTGTGGCGGGCCGAGCGGCGCGCGCGTCGATGCGCCCGACGACGTGCTGGCGTGCGCCGACTGCGGCGCGCGCCTCTACACGTTCGAGTAGTTCGACGGCGATTCTCCGAAAAGGCGGCCTTGTCGAAATTCACAGTCGTTGCTGAGAACGGCGTACCGAATACCGCGGATACGTTCTGCACGGGGTGAACACGTGGCACCGAAAGTCGGTGGAACTTTCGTCGGCGCGGAGCACTGGCACGTTGTGTCAGATTGTGTATTCTGCTCGATTGTCGCCGAGGATTCGCCCGCATATCGGTTGTATGAAGACGAGCACTCGCTCGCCTTCCTCGATATCGAACCTGCGACTCGGGGCCACGCGCTCGTCGTTCCGAAGGCACACTACGAAACGGTAACCGACATGCCGAACGCGCTCGCCGGAGCAGTGTTCCAGACGGTACACCGCGTTGCAGGTGCGCTCGAATCGGTCTACCGACTCGATGGCTTCAACGTCCTTCAGGCGAACGGCGTCGCCGCAGGACAAGAAGTCTTCCACGCTCACGTTCACGTCATTCCTCGATACCGAGACGATACCGTAGACCTGGGGTGGAGTGGCAAGCCTGCCGATGAAACGATACAACAGGAGGTTGCCGCGACGGTTCGAGACGAATTAGCTTCCCGGTCGTGACCAACACGCGCTCCGATTCAGCACGACTGTAGAAACTCAACATCGAGCGAGGAGTTCAACGGAGCCCAAAAAGCAACTTCGCCGACTCAGGGCGGCGTGATGCGCGCGACCTGAATCTCGTGGGCTTCGATGTCTTCGAGCGCGGCGACCTGCCCGCCGACCGTGACCTCACCGTCGTCGGTCTCGATAGTCATCCCGGCTACGCGCTCGCCGCCCTCGAACGAGAAGCCGACGACCGTTCCCTCGACCACGCGGGACGCCCCGGTCTCGATGTCGCGGCCCTCGATGGTGGCGCGGAACTCGCCGTCGAGTTCCTGTAACTCTTTGACGCACCGACGGATGGAGGCGTAGCGTCGGGGGAACGGCCGGTCCTCGCCGTCGGTCGAGAGGGTGCGCTCGGCGGTGGTCCACAGCACCGTGCCGAAGAAGCCCGAGACGAGGAAGCCGAGCGCCGACCGATTGAAGATGACGCCGTATCGGTCCTCGTCGTCCCGGAGCGCGTCTTGGGTCGCGTACATGGAGTACTCGCCGTCGGCGACGGCGACGACCGGCGTGGTGATGCCCCGGCGGGCGCGCACGGTGGTCGCGACGCGCTCGTAGTCGTACTCGTCGGGACCGGGGACCTCGGAGGCGGGCGTGATGAGGAGTTCGATGCTCACGCCCGAGTCGATGGCGCTGGCGAGTTCGTCCTCGAACCGCCCGAGCAGGTCGGGCGTCAGCGAGAGCGCGAGTTCGAACTCCGCGGTCTCGATAACGTCTTCGAGATAGCGCAGGATAGTCGAGCGCGATTTGACGAGCGAGACGGCCTCCGTCTCGCGGGCGGGGGCGGTGTATCGGGCCTCCAACTCCGAGACCATCTCCATCAGCGACGACTGAATCCCCGAGAACGCCTCGTCGGGGTCTACCGCGATGACCTTCATCGGACGCGACTCCCGGAGTTCCACGAGTCCGCGGTCGCTGAGGCTTCGAACCGTGTCGTACACCCGCGGTTGGGGGATGTCGGTCCGGTCAGCGATTTCGCTCGCGGTCAGATTTCCGTGTTCGAGCACCGTGAGATAGGCGTCGATTTCGTACTCGCCGAGGTCGAATCGGTCGCCGACCCGTTCCATGCTCGCGCGCAAGTCGTCGGAGGTCATATGCGTGGAGTGTGTCCCGCGGGGTAAATGATTTATCCGGTTTCGAGTAGCACGGAGTTCCGAAAACGGGTTTTATTATTCTCGTACAAGAGTCGAACCAACGCAAGACCCCGGTGAGGCCCGCGAAATCGGTCGCGTGTCGTGACAAGTATCGGCCAAAGCAATTATTGAGAAACTGTCCTAACCGTTCCCCGGGGGGAATATGACAGCAAATCAATCCCGACGTACAGTACTGAAAGCCCTCGGTGTCGCGGGTTCGGCCGCACTCGTGGGGGGAAGCGCGACCGGGTCGGTCGTAGCGGCAGACAAACAAGCCTACGTTCGTGTTGCACACGCGTCACCCGACGCACCGGCCGTTGACGTGTTCGTCAACGGAAACGCGGTCCTAGAGGGCGTCGAATTCGGCACGATTAGCGACTACCTTGAACTCGACCCCGGCGAGTACACGTTCGAAGTGGCTCCCGCGGGCGAGGGCCGAGACGCCGCCGTGCTTCAGGCGAGCGCGTCCGTGAACGCGGGGACGTTCTACACCGTCGCGGCAATCGGAACGCTCGACCAGATAGACGCCGCGGTCTTGACCGACAACACGACCAGACTCCGCGCGGTTCACTTCGCGCCCGACGCACCGGCGGTGGACGTGGCGGTCGTGGACGGGCCGACGCTGTTCGAAGGCCTCGAGTTCGGCGACGCGAGCGGCTACCGAGAGGTGAACGCCGGAACGTACGACCTCGCGGTGCAGGTGTCCGAGAGCGGCGACACGGTGGCGACGTTCGAAGGCGTCACGCTCGCGCCGAGCACGACGTACTCGGCGTTCGCGCTGGGGACGGTCGCGGACGACGACGCACCGTTCACGGTGGAACTGGTGTGCGACGAGGCGTAGGAGCGATTCGGGGCGGCGGCCGCTGAACGACGCGGCGAACGGGACCGTCGTTCCATTTTTGCGGCGGTGTCAGCGTTCGAGAGCTACATGTACATCCGGTCTTCGGGCATCTCGGCGTCCGCACGCTCGGAGAGCCGATTCGAGAGTTCCTCGTAGTACTCGCGGACTTCCTCGGCGAACGACTCCAGCGGCTCGGTGTCGATGTCGAGGTCGTAGGTGCGCTCGACCGCGTCGAGCAGTCGAATCGCGGCGTCCACGTCGGGGGCCTGCGCATGGACGGGCGTGACGAACACCGCGGTTCGGAGGCTCGATTCCAGCCCTCGGGCCACGAGTTCGGCGTTCACGCCGTCGAGAAACCCCTTCCCCATCGGCGGGATGTCGGTGTCGGTGAGGCGGTGGTCGTGGTAGTCGTCGGTAGCGACGTAGAACGTCTGGTGCTCTTCGGGCGCGTGGGGAATCGTGACCCCGTTGAGGACCGCGACCTCCTCGACCCCGTTGGTCTCGGTCCAGTCCAGAACCGCGTCACTGAACGGCTTGGCCGCCCATATCGGGACGAACAGTTCGCCGACCAGCACGGTCAAATCTCGGCCCTCGTGGGAGAACAGCCGCGTGTGGTGACGTGGACGACCCTCTTCGAACGGCGTTATCGCGGGCAACTGCTCGGCGGTGATGTGACCCACCTCCTCGAAGTCGAGGTGGTCCACGAGGTAATCGACCGCCGTGAGTCCCGCGAGACCGAACTGCGAGAACCCTGCGAGCAGGGTTTCGTCCGGACTCTCGGCGGTGATTTCGAACGAGGCACTCGTCTGTTTCGACGGTTGCGCTCCCGGCATACGACCGGGTACGGCGAACGCTGGCTTAGGTCTTTGTGGCGAGCAGCGTGCAGAGGCGGGTCGGCGGCCGATTCGACAACCCCTAGCGTTTTGCCAGCGCCGAGAGAGGGTGGACGCATGGCGAGCGCAGAGGCCGTGGTCCGGCGGGTGGTGAACGAGATACTCGCATCGCAGGCCGCGGACTGGTTCACGGCGATACTCCTGCTGTTCTTGGGGTGGTACGCCGGGCGAGTCGTCGTCAGACTCGTAGGTCGGTCGGTTGCCCGCCGATTCCAGCGCCCGAGCCTGACGAAGACGGTCCTCGGAGGAATCCGCGCGGGGGTGTTCATGCTCGGCGTGTTCGCGGCCGCCAGCACGCTCGACTTTCAGGCGACCGACATCCTGCTGTCGGTGACGGTGTTCTCCGCCGTGTTGGGTCTCGTGCTCGCGCCCATCATCGGGAGCGTTATCAACGGCCTGTTCGTCCTGGCCGACCAGCCGTACGAAATCGGCGACATGATAGAAATCGTGGACCTCGATACTCGGGGGTACATCGAGGACATCACCATCCGGTACACCAAGGTGTTCACGCTCGAAAACACCTTCCTCGTGATTCCGAACGCCAACATGCGCGACCGCGACATCATCAACTTCTCCGCGGAGGACACCCGCTCGCGCCTCTCGCTCGAAGTCCTCGTGACCTACGAGGGCGATGTGGAGGAGGCCCGCGCGATTATGGAACGGGCCGCCCGCGAGACTCCCGACGTGGTCGAGGGCGGTCCCGACATCCGAGTCGGCGGCGCGCGCTACCCCTCCGCCCCGGTGTCGTACATCAAGGAGTTCGCCGACCACGGCGTCCTGCTCGACCTGCGCTACTGGGTGAAAGAGCCGTACTACATGCCTCGAATACGGTCGAAAATTCAGGAGAAGGTGTGGGACCAACTCGACGACGCCGACGTGGAAATCGCGTACCCCCACCAGCACCACGTGTTCGACGAGAACAGCGGCGTCGCGCGCGTGGATGTCGGCCGCGAGCGCGGACCCGAGACTCGACCCAAAGACCGAGGCTCGCCCGAGGAGTTCGAGTCGTCGGACTGAGACTCGGCGGCTACTCCGCCCGCGACGGCCCGCCGACCGTGATGACTTCGGCGTCCAATTTCCCGCGGAGGTACGTCTCTACGTCGGGGTCCTTGGTCAGCTTTCGGAGCATGCGCCGCCAGCGACCCGCCTGCTTGTGGCCGATGACGACCACTTCGGCCCCCTCGGCCGCGACCTCTTCGAGGATGGTCTCCTCGACCAGAAAGCCGTCTCGAACGACGTATCTGGACCGCGGGATGCGACCGAACTCGGATTCGACCGCGCGCTTGAGTTGGGCGCGGGTCACGTCGTGTCCCTGTTGATAGAGATTCACGTGGAGGATGGTCAGCCCCGACTCGCGCTCCTCGGCCACGCGGATGGCCTCCTCCACGGTCCGCCTGGAGTGAGCGGTCAGCGGGTACCTGACCGGAACGATGATGCGTGCCATTGTCGAAACTCACGCCGCCCGGGCCTTTCTACCTCTCGATTACTCGCCCGTCTGCCACGACGTCGATACCGACCTCGCGGGCGTACTCGACCAGCACCTCGTACTGGATGCCGTGGCGCTCGACCCGGAGGTCGGGGCCGAGCGACGGAAATTCGTCGTCGGTGTGGAGGATGTAGTCCGAGAGCGCGACCGTGTACTCCCGGTCGGGGTCGAGGGCTTCGCCCCCGGCTCGCACGGACTCGACGGTGCAGGCGTCGGGGTCCCACGCGATTTCGACCCCGCTGACCTGTGCGTGCCACCAGTCGGGTTCCGCGAAACCGAGGTCGGGTCCGGCGGCCCACTCGAACGCCGCCCGGAGGGCCGCGCCCGGAACGGCCGCGACGACCACGCGCTCCTCGAACGGCGTGACGCTCACGATGTCGGCCGCCGAAACCTCGCCCGCGAGGGCGTCTCCGGTCCGGACTCCGCCGCTGTTCTGAAGCCCCACCTCCGCGCCGGTCGCCCACCGGTAGGCGTCGGCGACGAAGTTTCCGAGGCGACTCTCGCCGCCGAACAGCGTGGTCTCCGCGCGGTCGATGGGGTCCGAAACGGTGGCGACGACCTCGGAGAGTCCGGTGTCTGCCATCCGGGCGCGCATCGCGTCGGCGACCGACTCGTCCACGGGAAACTCCGCGACCTCGTGGCGCGCGACCGCGCCCGTTCCGAGGTCGATTTCGAGGACGACCGAGCCGCCGTCGCCAGGACGAGTCAGCAGCGTGCCGTCGATTCGGTCGCGGCGCTCGGTCGGGACGTGCCCCCCGAGGATGGCGTCGGCTTCGACTTCGCGCGCCAGCTCCTCGTCGCCTCTACCGAGGTGCGAGAGGACGACCGAGTAGTCGGCGTCGAGGTCCGAGAGCGCCTCGCGTGCGGCCGCCACCGGGTCGGTGAATTCGAGGTCGATGGCGAAAGGATTGAGCGAGGCGGTCCGCGGGGTCGTGACGCCGACGAAGCCGACGCGCTCGCCGCCAGCCTCTACGACCGTCGCGGGCGCGACTCCGGCGTCGGCGGCGAATCGGTCGCCGTCACCCTCGAAGACGTTCGCGCTGACCCACGTCTGAGGCGAGTCAGCCACGAGTCGCCGGAGCGCGGCCGAACCGTGGTCGAACTCGTGGTTGCCGAACGTCTCCACGTCGGGCCGGACCGCGTCGTAGAAGTCGAGCGCCTGCGCGCCGTCGGTGACGAGCGCCAGCACGCCCGGCGAGGTGTTGTCGCCCGACCCCGCGAGGATAGCGTCGTCGCCGTCGAGTTCGCCGAGCAGTCCGGCGAGTCGGCCGACGCGCTCGGGCGAGTCGTAGACGTTCTCGATGTCGGAGTAGTGGAGGAGACGGGGAGTCATTACTCTGGGTTGTCACAGCGGGGGTTTGGTTCCTTCGAGACGCCCCGACTGCGGAGTACAGCGACTGCTCGGCAGTTACTTTTTGCCCGAGCGCACGGTTGGTCTCGTATGAACTGGTGGAAGCCACTCGCCGCGCTCTCGGTCGCGCTACTCGTGTTCGTCGCGGTCGGCAGTCTCCTCAGACTCGTCCGGGCGGCGACCGCGAGCGCCGCGGCACTCGCGGTCGCCGGGTTGCTCGTCATCGCCGTGCTGGCCGTGATTCGGTGGGGTTCGCGGCCGCCGCGGTTGCTCTCGACGCCGTACTGGTAGCGAGAGTGGCACGGTTTCTTATTTCGAAGTTTGAAGTGAAACGGCGGTCGAATATAGAGGTCTAACAGTCCGCACAGCTGGGTGACACTACTCTTTTGTTATTCCTCCTTATAGAGTAAGATGTGTCGAGAAGAGACGCAACGGAAAACGGACTCCGCAAAAGAGAGACGGTGCTGTCTCTCGTCGCTATCGGGTACGTTCTCGTCCTTGCAGGCTTATCTTATAGTATTGTCTCTCAATCGTGGAACGCATTCTCCGGACTACTACTTCTCGGGGTTCTCCTCACAATCCCGTTTATGCTACTGACGTGACTGGTCAGTTCGCGTCATGTACTTATCGAATCACTCGACCGAGCTTCGAACTCCTCCCTGAACAACGAACTCACATCACTAACAGTCAATAATCGAACGCCTCACCGCCCGCGCCGACCCTTCGTCTGGCGGTAGTCCCGACCCATCAGCCCCTCGAAGTGGTCGAGAAACGCCGCCTTCTGGTCGTCGGTCAAAGTCTTGGGGTCGGCCATCGGCACGATTTCGAATCCTCGGCCGCGAATCGTGGTCGCGTGAGCGTCCGGGAGTTCGAACTCATCTGCTGGCGTCGTGGTGTACTCCGTCGCAATTTCGGCGAGCGCGCGCTCGCCCACCGGCACGAGGATTTCGGGGTTTATCATCCGAATCTCGGCGTTGAGGTAGGGTTCGCACGTCCCGACTTCCTCGTCGGTCGGCGGCCGTTCGGGGTGGCGACACCGCGCGAGGTACGTCACGAACGCGTTTTTGAGTTCGGGGTCGTCGGCGCTCGGCAGGGAGTCGTTGAGTCCGAGTCGGCCCAAGATGTCCTGCAGTCGCTCGCCGCGCTCGTCGCCCGTGAACGGCACGCCGGTCCGGTCGGCACCCTCGCCCGGCGTCTCGCCGACGAACAGGAAGTCCGCGCCCACGTCGCCGTAGCCGTGGACGACCCGCTCGCGGGTCGTACAGAGCGCCGGGCAGTTCTCGCAGTCGGCGTCCATGCCGAAGGGGTTCGAGCGGGTCTGCTGGTTCGCGTCCATCGTTGGTACCGTGGGACTCGTGAGATAAAAACGGGTCGGAGCTATCGGGCCGAATCGAACGCACGTCACCGCTCCGAACTACTCGCTCTCGTCCGACTCCCCGACGCACTCGATGACGGTGTCGAACGCCGACGTGACCGCGCGGACGCTCGTCGGGTCGTGGACCGAGCGTGTCAGACAGAAGTAGCCCACCGCGTTCTGCTCGGTTAGCGTCCGGCGAAAGTCCGCGAGAAAGCCGACGGCCGCGGCCGGGTCGAGTCGGTCGAGGAGCGTCCCGAGAGAATCGATGTACGCGACCGTTTCGCCGTGGTCGGGCCACACGTCGAGATAGCCCGCGGCGGCGTCGTGTATCGCGACGGTGTCGGCCGGGTCAGCGACGCCTCGGACGACGTTCCGGCCGGGCGAGTCACGGCCGGGCGAAGCGCGTTCGGACGAACGCGCTTCGCCCGGCTTCCGACCCGGTGGACCACCGGCATTCGATGGCGTCTCGGCGGTCGCCGACCGCATCCGGTTGCCGACGCCGACCACGCCGACGTTTCGGGGTGCGGTCCCGACTCGGTCGCGCCACGAGTCGAGGAACGCACCGGGACTGTCGTCGGTCACCGCGAGTACGTCGTCGGCGTCGTCGCCCGAGAGCGACCCGAACGGGATGGGTTCGTCGAGCGTCTCCCGGACGACGAGCGCGTGGGAGTCGCCGCCGACGCGCGTTCGCACCAGTTTCGTATCGCGGTTCGCGGCGCGGTTCGTGTCGTCGTCGTTCGCGTCGTGGTCGCTCATCGTCTCACTCGTCGGCTACCGATTCGTTGGCGATTCGAATCCGGCCGTCGCTCCGGACGAGGACCCGGAGGCCACACACCCGAAACGTCACGCGGGCCAGACCCTCGTCGCTCGCGAACAGCGCGTCGAGCGCGTCGGCATCGACGCGCTCGCCGATGGGGACGACGGTGTTCGTCGGGTCGATGTCGGCGACTTCGGCGATTGAGTTGATAACCGTCTCGCTGACGGTCCGCGGACCGTCCGGGTCGTGACGCGCGCGATACACGCCCGCCGTTTCGCCCGGTTCGGTCAGTCCCGAATCGTCGTTCGCCTCGCCGCTTTGATAGCTCTTTGACATCTTCCCTTCCTCACGTAATATACACTCTCCATCAGTAATAAATTTGTGCCTAACTCAAGAGGTATGTTCGGAACCGCGAGGTTCCGGGGCGCGACTCGCGAGTCAAGCGTTTCGCCGACGCGTCCGTCTGAAATCGGTGTGTATCGGAATATAGCCCGCGCGTACCCGTCGGCAACCGGCGTTTGTTCCGGAGTAGGTGGCGTATATCGAAATGGGTCGGCACCGTCGTTCGCGTACGGCGGTCGGACCGCCGGATGCAACCATGTCGGATACACTTCGCTCGAAACTCGCGGACGAACCGCGACTCGTCGGCGCTCTGTTCGCACTGCTCGCACTGCTCGCGAACGCGGGGGGAGCCGCCGCGGTCGGAATCATGGCGACTCACGGCCCCTAAAGGCCGAGGTCGTCGGCGTTCCAGTACAGCTCGCCCTCTTTTTTGACGGGGTAGCGGTGGCGGTCGAGGTACTCCCGAAGCCCATCGGCAGACAGCCGAAACGGGCCGAGCGGCCCGGGCGCGAGGTAGTGGTGGTCGTCGTCGTTTACCGTCGGCCGCGCGAGCGTCCCCATGCCGCCCTCTCGGGGCGGGTACGCGTAAATCGTGAGCGCGTGGTCGGTCGCGCCGTCCGTTTCGTTCGCGCCGTTCGCTTCGTCCGGGGTTCCCTCGACCCCACAGAGCATCGAGAGGCCGCCCTCCTCCTGGACGACCGCGGCGCGTCCGTCGCCGACGACGGTGTAGTGGCCGCCCACGATGCTCTCGCCGCGCGCGACTTCGAGGCTCGCTCTGAGCGGGAAGCCGAGGTTCAGCAGGCGGGCCATCGTCCGGCCCACCCGGAGCGCGCCGCTGTCGATGACGTCGCTGAGCGTGACCACGCCGCCGACGCTTCCGGCCTCCACGAGCGCCAGACCCTGGTCGTACGACCGGCAGGCGTTGAGCAGGAACGCGCCCACGTCCACCGAGTCGAGCGTCGCGGCGTCGAGGAAGCCGTCGGCGCACTCGAATCCCGCGTCGTCCACGTGGCCGACGTAGTGGAGGAAATCGACGCCCGACGCCAGCAGGTCCCGAAGGTCCGCTGTCGTCGTCTCCCGGTGAACCGTCACGTCGAACGGGAGGTCGTCGCGCGCGCCGTATGCCGCGCGCGCCGCGTCGTTCTCCGCACCCATTGCCGAGTCGTTGGTGACGACCGCGATGTCGATGTCGCCAGCGTCGGGCCTGCGCGAGAGCTTGTTTCGGAACGCGGTCGGGGTCGCCTTGGTCGCGCCGACCGGGACGCCGTCGCCGAACCACGCCACCTCGACTGCGTCTCTCGGCGGCGGTCGGACCAGACGCGGGCGGTCGGAACCGGCGTCGGTGTCGCGGTCCGCCGAATCCTCCGTCCGCGTGCGCTCGCCGAGGAAGCCGTCGAGGACCGCCGACCGGAGTTCAGACGCGGAAACTGTCTCGCCGACCGCGGGCCGAACGACGGCGAGGTCGCCGACCACGAACGGGAGCGCCTCGATTCCGTCGGGGTCGGGCGAGACGTACGCCGCGAGGTTCCACCGGGGAAGCGCGTCGGCGACAGTCTCGAAATCGGCCGAGAGGTACGCTTCGAGTCGGTCGTCCAGCGACTGGTCGTAGAGCGCGGCGAACTCGAGGTCCACGAGCGACTCGACCGCCTCGCGCTCGTGGAGTTCGACCGGGTACAGTCCCTCGGTTCGGGTCACGCAATCGAGGAGGAACGACTGCTTGAGCGCGCGCTCGACCCCCGTCTCGAAGTCGGGGTTTCGGAGTCCGAACTCGAAGCCGTCGGTCACGATTCGCGGGTCGTCGCCCGCGACGAGGTCCGCGCCGAGGTAGAACGCGAGCGGTGCGACCACCGCGGCCGCCCGGTGGGTCGGCGGCACGACGATTTCGACGCCGGTGTCGGGCGGGGACACCGCATCGGGAATCTCGAACGACTCGCCGACTTCGATGGTCGGCGGATGGCCCCGGAGCGTGGGGTACGACCGCTCGGGCGAGGTCGTCTTGAGCGCCGACCCGAGCGCCGACACCGCGCGGAGGGCGTCCTCGGGGTCTGAAGTGACCGTAATCGTCGCCGCGGGCCGCTGGTGGTACGACCGCGCGCCCACCAGCACCTCGCCCGCGTCGAACGAAAATTGCATCCGGTCGTCGCCCACCGTCGCGGCGAGCGCGCCCGCGCCCCGGAGGTAGCACTTCACCGGGGCGTTGATTTCGACCTCGTAGCCGTCGGCCGGGAGTTCGGCGTCGAATCCGGGGCCGAGGTCGGCGACCATCGACCCGTCCGCGCGCCGGACGTACGCGTCCACGACCCGCTCGACGGTTATCTCGGCCGCATCGACGGCGACCGCGGCGTCCACCGGAAATCGGAATCGGTCGGGGTCGACGAGTGCGGGTTCGATTGGCGAGTCGAAGTCGAGGCGGTAGCGCCGCCGCTCGATGGGGTCCGCGATTGCGAGACCGCGTCCGTCTGTGTCGAACGAAACCACCCTTCCACCTTCGAGACACCGCAGTAGTGCGATGCTTGTCTGAAGATGGTTCCGGACTGGTAAAAAACTACCCGGTGGCCGGAGTTCGGCCGTGTAACGACGGATACGCTGGCGAAACGAACCGTTACTCCGTTCGGAATTCGGAACGAAAGGGCTATTTTAACCCCCTCGGGACGGTCTGTCTTCCGGGGGTTTCATGACACGAAAGACATCCCGCCGCCGCTTTCTGAAAGCGACGGCGGCAGTTGGCGCAGCAGCGGGCCTGAACGTCGCGGTACTCGCACAGGACGGCGGGGACGAGAACACCATCCTGCTCGGCGGCCTGACCGAAGGCTGGCAACCGTACCGACTGCCGGGCGAGGACGCGGGCGAGGCCGACCAGAATCCCACGCTGACCCTCGAAGCAGGAGCGACCTACACGCTCGCGTGGAAGAACGTCGATGGTCAACCGCACAACGTCGCGTTTCAGGACTCCGAGGGCGAGAATCTCCAAGTCCTCGAAGTCATCGAACTCGATTCGGAGGGGTTCGAGGAACTGAATCAGACCGACGCCGACGGGACGGCGACACCCGAGAACGAGACCGACGGAAACGAGACCGACGGCGAGACGACCGTCGGCGGCGAGGACCTCGTGGACGTGACCGAGAACGTCAGCGAGGAGGGCGCGATTCAGGCGGTGCGATTCACCGCGACCGAGGAGATGACGACTTACATCTGCACCGTCCACCCGACCACGATGGTCGGCGACGTCGAAATCGAGGGCGGCGACGGCGAAGACGGCGGCGAGAACGAGTCCGGATAGCGACTCGCGCGACTACTCGCTTCGCGGATTACTCGTTTCGCGGACTGCTCGGATGGTAGTCGGTGTCGTACTCGCCGACCTGCCCGTCCGCGCGGTCGGGGTTGACCCGACCCGACAGGAGCATGAAATCCACGAGCGTGAGCGCCAGCATCGCCTCCACGACCGGGACCCCGCGGGGCGGAAGCACGGGGTCGTGGCGGCCGATGACCTTCTCCTCTTTCTCCTCGCCGGTCTCCCAGTCCACCGTGGTCTGGGTCTTCGGAATCGAGGTGGGCGCGTGGAGCGTGACCTCGCCGTAAATCGGCTCGCCCGTAGTGATGCCGCCCTGAAGCCCGCCGTGGTCATTTTCGGTGGGAACTGGGTCGCCATCCGAATCGAACTCCCACTCGTCGTTTCGGTCCTTGCCGGTGTACTCGCGCGCTTCGCGGCCGAGTCCGAACTCGAACGCGGTCGAGGCGGGCACGCTCATCATGGCCTGGCCGAGGCGCGATTCGACGCCGTCGAATCGCGGCGCACCCAAGCCACGCGGGACCCCGCGGGCCTCGAAGTAGATGGACCCGCCGATGGAGTCGCCCTCCTGTTGGTACTCGTCGATTCGCTCGCGCATCTGCTCGGCGGTCTCGGGGTGGGCACACCGGACTTCGTTCTCCTCGCTGTGTTCGAGCATCTCCTCGAACGAGACCTCGGGCGCTTCGATGTCGCCGATTTGGTTGACGTGCGCCTTGAGTTCGATTCCCTCGCGCGCGAGAATCTTCTTGGCGATGGCTCCCGCCGCGACCCAGTTCACGGTCTCGCGCGCCGACGACCGCCCGCCGCCGCCCCAGTTGCGCGTACCGAACTTCGCCGAGTAGGTGAAGTCGCCGTGGGACGGACGGGGCGCGGTGATAAACGGCTCGTACTTCTCCGAGCGAGCGTCCTTGTTCTCGATGACCATCCCGATGGGCGTTCCCGTGGTATAGCCGTCCTGTACGCCGGACTTGATGGATACTGCGTCTGGTTCGCCCCGACTCGTGGTTATCATCGACTGGCCGGGCTTTCGTCGGTCCAAATCGGCCTGTACGTCCTCCTCGGAGAGTTCGAGACCCGCCGGGCATCCGGACACCGTGACGCCCATCGCCTCGCCGTGGCTCTCGCCGAACGTGGCGATTTGGAACAGGCGTCCGAAGCTGTTTCCGTTCATTATCCGTGGTTGGGCGGTCCGGACATATAGTGTTTGCAAAAGCCGCAAGGTTGGGTGAGGGATGGATGGAGAATCACAGTTGTTCGAGATGGCTGAGAATATACGACTAAGCAGTTCTGGAAAGCCTCCATCGACGCCTCGCACAACGGCGTCGAAGCTAAGAGCACCAAGCAGTTTCAGAAAGCCCCCGCCCGGTCACGGTCGCTCCAGCGGATATTCGCGGCTCTCCGCACAGCCCGCCGCGAATAGGGCCGCCGGAACCGACCACACCCATTCGGGCGCGACCGGGCGGCCCCTTTCAGTCCCACCCCACCCCGCACCGCAACCGCGACAGCCACACGCCTCCCCAACCGATTCGCTCACTCGCTCCCTTCGGTCGCGCGCTCACTCATCCCTCGCGCGCATGGGCGTGACGCCAAACCACGGCGTCACGCCAGCGCGCGCCGGGAAGATTGATTCACTCCTCGCCTGAGACTTTATAACCAAAGCCGGGACCAACTCCCCTCGTGCCCACCCGAACCCCGAAAACTCAGTCAGCCAGCGTCAGTCCGCGAATCGCCACCTCGTCGCCCTCGCCGACCTTGCCGATGATTCGCCCGTCCGTCTCGTCTGCCAGCGATTCCGCGTCGGCCTCCGGAAGCGCGACCACGAAGCCCGTGCCCATGTTGAACGTCCGGTGCATCTCCTCGTCGCTCACGCTCCCCTCGTGCTGGACGAACTCGAAGACCGGCTGAGCCTCGAACGGGTCGGCGATTTCGTACCGGTTCGCGCCCATCCGCGAGAGGTTCGTCCACCCGCCGCCCGTGACGTGGGCCGCGGCGTGGACCTCGCGCTCGCGAAGCGCGGGGAGGAGGTACGTGTAGATTCGCGTGGGTTCGAGCAGGACTTCGCCCACCGTCCGACCTTCGCCCGAGTCGAGCGGGAAGGGGTCGTCGTAGTCGTGATTCCGAGTCGCGGCCTCTCGCGCGAGGGTGAGACCGTTCGAGTGGATACCGCTCGACTCGAATCCGACGAGTACGTCGCCGACTTCGGCCTCGCCGGGGAAGATGGCGTCCTTCGGGGCGAGTCCCGCGCAGGCACCCGCGAGGTCGAGACCCCGAATCACGTCGGGCATCACCGCGGTCTCGCCGCCGACGAGCGCGATGCCCGCCTCCTCAGCGCCTTGCGAGAGGCCCTCGCCGACCTGCTCGGAGAACGTCTCGGTGGGTTCGTCCACTGCGAGGTAGTCCACGAACGCGACCGGTTCGACCCCGCTCGCGACGAGGTCGTTGACGTTCATCGCGATGCAGTCGATGCCGACCGTCGAGTAGTCGGAGAGTGCTTCGGCCACGAGCAGTTTCGTGCCCACGCCGTCGGTCGCCAAGGCGAGGTAGCGGTCGCCGATGTCGAGCAGTCCCGCGAACTCGGTCTCGTCGATGTCGCCCACCGCCCCGACCAGCGCGGCGGTCGCGGCCTCGCTGGCCTCGATGTCCACCCCGGCGTCGGCGTAGGTGAGTTCGTCGTCGCTCATGTGAGAAGGCGCGCGCGCGGCGAGTAAAGTTCCGTCGTTTGCGGGCGCGACCCGCCTCGTGTCAGCGCGCGCCCACAGCGCACTTGCCTCGTCGGGTCGCCACTCGCCTCATGGACGAAACCCTGACCCAAGACGACGAAGGTAAGCGAGTCGTCGGTTCCGAGGGCGAGATGCTCGGAACGGTGGACAAAGTGGACCACGGCATCGCCCACGTCGAACCCGACGCGGGCGACTACAAGAGCGTGAAGCGGTATCTGAACTGGGAGGACTCGGCGGACGACTACACCTTTCAGGAGAGCGCAATCGAGCGGCGGACCGGCGACGAAATCGTCCTGCGCGCCGAGGAGTGAACGCGCGAGCGTTCGCGACTCACGACGAAGTCGAGACCGGACGACGTGACTCCGATTCGAGACCCGAAATTCCGCTTTCACAAACATATTGAGTGCCGACGCCCGACTCGGAGTATGAGACGCCAGCGCGTGGTGAGCGACGGATAATGTCGAACAGATTGGGTGTGGACCCGCAAGTGGTCACGCTGGCGCTGGCACGCATGACCGAGTCCGTCGGAAATTCGTTTCTCATCGTCGTCCTCCCGCTGTTCATCGGGAGCGAGGTCATCTCCGGAACCACGTTCGGACTGACTGAGGTCGCTGTCACGGGCGTCGTTCTCTCGCTGTTCGGATTCGTCAACAGCCCGCTACAGCCGTTTACGGGCCGACTCTCGGACAGAACGGGTCGGCGAAAGATATTCGTGCTCGCTGGCTTGGTGCTCATCGGCGCGGCGAGTTTTCTGTACTCGCTGGCGTCGAACTACTGGCACCTTCTCGGACTCCGCACGCTTCAGGGGGTCGCTGGCGCGCTGATAATTCCCACCACGGTCGCGCTCGTCAACGACCTCGCCACCTCGTCGAACCGTGGCGGAAACATGGGGACGTACAACACCTTCAGACTCGTCGGATTCGGCGTCGGTCCAATTGCGGCGGGGGCCGTGGTGTCGGCGGGTCCCTACGCGGTCGATTTGGGCGGGCTACAGGTTTCGTTCAGCGGCTTCGACGCCGCGTTCTACTTCGCCACGCTGACCGCCACGGTCAGCTTCTTCCTCATCCTATTTCTGATTCGGGACCCCGACGCGTCCGAAATCGACGCCGACGACGAGGGCGAGGGCTTCGGCGGGGTCGCGGTTCTCGACCGGTCGGGGACGGGCGTGCTCGACCCGGTGTTCACGCTCGGCGTCGTCTCGTTTTTCATGGCGGTCGGAATCGCGCTGTTCGCCACGCTTGGCGACATCATCAACGCTCGACTCGACCAGGGACCGACGCTGTTCGGTCTCCAATTCGCGGCGTTCGTGCTGGCTCAGATACTGCTACAGGTGCCAATCGGCCGGGCCACCGACTTCTACGGCCGGAAAATCTTCATCGTCGTCGGGACGGTGCTGTTGGTCCCCACGACGTTGGTGCAGGGGCTTCTGTACGACCCGTGGCTGATGTTTTCGGCGCGCTTCGTGCAAGGGGTCGCGGGAGCGATGGTGTTCGCGCCGGCGCTCGCGCTGGCGGGCGACCTCGCGCCCGAGGGACGCTCCGGTTCCACGCTCTCGGTGCTGACGATGGCGTTCGGCTTCGGTGTGGCGTTCGGGCCGCTCGTCTCCGGGTTTCTGGTCGCGTTCGGGTTCGCGGTCCCGTTCGCGTTCGGTGCGGTCCTCGCCGCATTCGGCGCGGTGCTCGTCTGGACGCAGGTCGAGGAGCCGAACCCGCCGCGTCGGTCGCTCTCGGCGCTCTTTTCGTCGGACTGACCGAAAGCGAGGCGGACCCGGTTGACCGACCGGAATCGCGACAAGCGCGACTTGACCGACCGGAATCGCGACAAGCGCGACTTGACCGACCGGAATCGCGACGAGCGCGGCGCAAGCGCCGCGCTCGTCAGAACGAGAACAGCGCCCACACCGCGAGTCCGAAACAGGGGAGTCCTGCCCCGAGGAACGCCGCGAAACTCCAGTCTTTGACCGTCTTCCCGTCGAGCGGCCCGAACGGAATCATGTTGAACCCCGCGAGCAGGAAGTTGATGACGACTCCGAGGTGGCCGACTTCGCCGAGGAGCGACGGCCCGAACAGGTAGAGCGGGAAGAAGGCGACTCCGAGCGCGACGTTCGTCGCTGGTCCGGCGAGCGCGATGAGACCGTGCTGGCGGAGGGTCGCTCGACCGCGGTGGTACACCGCCCCCGGCGCGGCGAACAGGAATCCCGCGAGGCCGCTCGCGACCGCGAGAAACAGCATGCCGTAGTCGGCCCGGAACTCCGCGACCTGCCCGAACCGAATCGCGACCACCTTGTGGGCGAGTTCGTGGAGCAGGAAGCCGACGCCCGCGGTCACGAGACTGAGGACGAACGCGACGGCGAACGCCGTCGCGTCGATGGTCCCCGGCGCTTGGAGCACTCGCGAGACCAGCGAGCGGTTCAGGAAGAACGTGAACGCGAGGCCGAGCGCACCCCACGCGACGAGCAAGTCCCGTATCTCGCGCTGGCTGAACCGAATTGTCGCGCTCATCGGGACCTCTCGGCTCATGTGAGCGTGCCGACGATGAGGTCGGCGCTGTTTCGCGCGCCGTCCAGCATCAGTTGCGTAATCTCGTTCACGCCGCCGACTTCCGACCCGAGAAGCGGCAGGACGACGAACGGGAACAGCAGGCTCGCAATCATGCTCCCGACGTTCGTCATCGCCACGATGGCGATGAGTCGGAACAGCGGCACGTCGAGCATCTGGCCGATAAGGTCGCGAATCGGCGTCTCCTCGTCGGACATGAGTTCGTTGAGCCTCGTGATGTCGCCGACGTTGACCGCGGTGTGCCGAAGTTCGACGTAGCCCGCGAACCATCCCGGCGCGAGCAGGGGGTTGACGCTGGTGAGCCACGCGACCGCGCCGCCCACGCCCGCCGAACTCCAGCGCGCGCCCGCCAGCTTCGCGAGACCGAACGCGAAGACGCCGTTGAACAGGAACCACGCCGCGAACACTTCGAGCAGGAAGCCCTGTCGGACTCCCGCCATCGCGAGCAGGACGAAGAACGCGAGGAAGCCGAGCGTGAAGACGTAGCCGAACAGTTTGAACAGCGAGAAGCGACTCCCCGATTCGGTGCCCACGAGGTCCTCCATCGGCGGGAGAGATTGGGGGTTCGAGAGGTACTCCTCGATTCCGGCCTGATGGCCCGCGCCGACGACTGCGACCACGCTGTGGCCCGCCTCCCGGAGCGCCACCAGTTTATGCGCGATGAAGGCGTCGCGCTCGTCGATGAGCGCCTCCGCGCCGCCGGGCGAGAACTGTCGGAACTCCTCCATCATCGCGGTCACCACGTCGCCGTCGGTGAGTTCCTCGATGTCGAACTCCTCGTCTTCGGGTTCGCCGCCGACGCCGAACATCGCGAGACCGAGTTCCCACACCATCCGTAGCTTCTCGAAGAACGACATCCGGGCCCAGAACCGCTGGATAGTGGTCTGGATGTCGCGGTCCACGAGCGCCACGCCGCTCCCGACGCGCTCTGCGGTCTCGACCGCGGCCTGCATGTCCGCGCCGGGTTCGATGTCGAATCGGTCGCCCATCCGGGCCTGCACGTACGACAGCATCCAGTACGCGATGAACTGGAAGACGGTGTTTCCCTTGAGCAGGTCGGTGGGTTCGAGGTCGTCGGCGACCTCGCCCTGCATCTGGCGGTATCGTCCCTCGTCGAGTTCGACCGCGACCACGTCGGGGCGCTCGGTCTCGACGACCTCGCGGACCTCCTCGACGCTGTCGGCCGAGACGTGTGCGGTCCCGACGACCCGGACGCTCCCGTCACCGCCCCCGGCGTCCAGTTCGGCTGAATCGGTCATTGGTCGGGTTACACGCCGTCGCTTTTTACCGTTGTCGGTGCGAGGAGAATTACCTGCTCGCCGACAGCAGACGGTCGAACTGTCGAGAATCGTGATATTACCTCGGGAACCGAGAAATCACGTCGGGAATCGAGAAATTACCTCGGAGAAGGCTCGGAATACCGCACGCCGCGGGCCGATTCGCGCCGCGAATCGGACCGCGGCGTGCCAAGAACCGGCTCGAGGCGTACCGAAGGCGAAAACGGCATTGTCCCGGGACGCGAGGGTCGAAGCGATGCCAGACACCGCCACGCTGATGGACTCGTACACCGAGATGACGGAGTTGCTCTTACCGAACGACACCAACAACCTCGGGCGGGCGCTCGGAGGCGCGGTTCTCCACTGGATGGACATCTGCGGGGCCATCTCGGCGATGCGGTTCTCGAACTATCAGTGCGTGACCGCGTCGATGGACCACGTTGATTTCATCTCGGCAATCGACCTCGGCGAGGTGGCCGTGGTCGAGGCGTACGTCTTCGACACCGGCCGGACCAGCATCGACGTGAAGGTGGACGTGCGCGCCGAAGACCCCCGGACGGGCGAGGAGCGCCAGACCACCACCTCGTTTTTCACGTTCGTCGCCCTCGACGACGACGGCAGGCCGACGCCAGTGCCCGACCTCGACTGTCCGACCGACAATCAGCAGGCGCTCCGCGACGCCGCGCGCGAACAGCGCCGCGAGCAGTTGGCCGCGGTGTCCGAGCGCATCGAAGAAAACGGCGACTGAACCGAAAATCGGTTCGTCAGCCTACGCTTCCGCAGTCGTCTCCTCGTCGTCTATCGTCGTGGTTTCGAGAGCGTCCGCGGTCTCGTCTTCGGTTTCTTCGGTCGTTTCGTCCTCGACTTCGGTTTCCTCATCCATGTCGGTCTCGTCGTCCGCAGGCGTTCCGACCAGGAGACCTTCAGGGTTGTTCGTCACATCGACGGCCGTGAACAGGTCGAGCGAGGTGTTCGCCGGGGCGTCCTCGGGCGCAGCGTAGCCAGCCGCGAACGCGGTGTAGCTGGTCTCGTTCACGAGGCTGACGTTGAACGACTCGACTATCGTCCCGTCGTTGTCCTCGGTGGCCTGCCGAACGTTGAGCGTGTAGACGCCCGAGGGGACGGTCACGTACTCGGTCTCGTTACCGAACGTCGCGTTGTCGAACAGCACGTCGCCGGTCTGATTGACGGTCACGTCCACCGGCCCGGCGTCGGGCGAGACGTGGACGAGTCGGACCGACGCGTCGTCACCCTCCGGGGGTTCGGTGGCGTCGGTCAGCGCGATGGGTTCGAACGCTTCGGTGCCGTTCTCCGAGACTTCGCCCGCGGCGGTCACGGTGTAGTTCGTTCCCGCTTCGAGCGTCAATTGACCGTCGAACACGGTCTGCTCGTCCTCGACGGACACGAGCGTGACTTGGTGGTCACCCGCTTCGACCGCGAGGTAGTCGCTCACGTCGCTGAAGCCGACGTTCTGGAGGACGGTCTCGTTGTCCACCTGCACGTCGACGTCCGGCGCGTCGGGCGACATGTGGGCGACCCGGACGTTCGCGTCCGCCTCAGTCGTCGTCTCCTGTTCGTCGTCTTCGTCTTGGGCCAGCGTCAGCGCGGACCCGCCCACGCCGACGAGGCCGACGACGACGAGCATCGCGACTGCGAGCGCGGCGATTCGCGTGACTCTGTTTCTTTCTACCATGCGAACGCGAATGCGAGCGACTCGTCAATAAAGCGCGACGACCGTCCACCCGCGTAATCCGACGCGACGCCGACCTAACGACTCGATTCCCGACGGTATCGACGGACGAGGCGTTCGAAACGTGGCTTACTACCGGGGTCGAACCCCGAACAGGAGGTGGTCCGAGACCTCAGCCTCCGGAAGGCTGTAGCTACCGTCCTCGCGCGAGTCGGACCGGTGGCTCGCGCGTCGCAGACGTCGAACCTATCGCCCGATTTGCAGCAACCACCAGCGTCAATACCCCCCGCGAGAGACGGGCAGACATGGACGGCCGCGCGAGCGCACCAGCGGCGGGGACGGTACTCAACGCCTTAGCCTCCGGTAAAGGCTCGGCGTTCGCCATCGATGCCGAAACCGTCGCCGAAGTGTCGCTCGATGATTCGGGGACCGTCGTCGGAGAAGTTGAGGGCGCACCCGACGCCGACACCACGCTCGTCGAGCGATGCGTCGAACTCGCAGTCGCCGAGTACGCCGATAGCGAGGCGCTCGACCGACTCGGCGTGGACGACGCCGACGCCGCTGGCGGCCGCGTCCGGACCGAGAGCGAGGTGCCGATGGCCGCCGGACTCAAGAGTTCGAGCGCGGCCGCGAACGCCACCGTTCTCGCCGCGCTCGACGCGCTCGGGGTCGCCGACTCCGTCCCGCGAGAGGACGCCTGCCGACTCGGCGTACGGGCGGCCCGAGACGCCGGAGTCACGATTACCGGCGCGTTCGACGACGCGAGCGCGAGCATGCTCGGCGGCGTCACCGTCACCGACAACACTTCCGACGAACTACTCGCCCGCGAGGAGGTCTCGTGGGACGTGGTGGTGTGGACCCCGCCCGAGACGGCTTACAGCGCCGACGCCGACGTAGAGCGGTGTAAGCGAATCGCGCCCATCGCGGAGTTGGTCGCCGACCTCGCGCTCGACGGCCGGTACGCCGACGCGATGACGGTCAACGGCTTCGCGTTCTGCGCGGCGCTCGGCTTCTCGGCCGACCCGATGGTCTCGGCGCTCCCCGACGCGGCGGGCGTCTCGCTGTCCGGGACGGGTCCGAGCTTCGTCGCGGTCGGCGACCGAGACGCGCTCGAAGCGGTCGAACACCGGTGGAACGAACTTGAGGGTACGACATGGACGACCACGACACGCAACGACGGCGGCCGGACGAGATGAACCTCGCGGAGCTCCGCGACGAGATAGCCAGCATCGACCGAGAGATAGTCGAGCTCATCGCTCGGCGGACCTACGTGGCCGAGACGGTCGCGCAAGTCAAAGCCGAGCAGGACATGCCCACGACCGACGAGGGCCAAGAACAGCGCGTGATGGACCGCGCGGGCGAGAACGCCCAGAAGTTCGACGTTGACGACAATCTGGTGAAGGCGATATTTCGGTTGCTCATCGAACTGAACAAGGTCGAACAGCGCGAGAGTCGGTAATCAGGTGGACGACTGTTTTAGACACTCTACCGGAGAATAACGCGTACGATACTCTCTCAATCCGAAGTCATTCTTGGTTGGTCGGTTCTAGTGGCACTCTCGCCACCTCGATGTCTTCGTAGTCTTTCTCGGAGGAGAGTACGTCCATCCCTCGCGTCTCCGCAGTCGCCGCGTGGAACGCGTCGAACGGAGTCATTCCCTCGTCGTAGTAGTTGACGGCTTTCAGCACTACCTGTTTCTCTCCTTCGTCTCGCACGGGAACTAGTTCAAGCAGGTTCGCTGCCAGCGGAACATAGTCGAACTCGTAGCGTTCCCGGGCGAGCAGGAGTTCGAGATACGAGAACGGTGACGTTTCGACATCGTACTCGGTGAGGGCGTCCTCCGCGGACCCCTGCAACCAATCGGAGTCTTTGGCGAGCGCAAGCAGGAAATCCGTCTCGACGTACACCGTCATCTGTCACCGTCGGTTTCTCCGGCTTCGTCTTTTGCCTCCGCTTCGATGTCGGCTCGGATGTCTTCGACCGACGCATCCCGGAGGTCGCCCGCTGCCTCGCGGACAGCGGTGAGGGGGTCGTCTGCAACCGGAATTAGCTCGATTTTCTCTTCGTACGTGACGATGTGATACTTTTGACCGTACTTCTCACGCAACTCTTTTGGGAGGTACAGCCGTCCCTGCCCATCGGTTTTCGCTGACATGGAAGACAGTATGTTACCACGAATAAAGAATCTTACCACCAGAGATCATATAGTGGTATTAAACTGAACGCCTCAGTAGGCCGTACGATGGACTTCAGGCAACTGAACAAGGCCGAGAAGTGTGAAACGCACTACGCAGGAGCAGTATGCTCGCTCTCAGCTACCTATCGGTTTCTTTTCTGGGGCGTCTTGACGAATTTCCGTCCGAGCACCCAAACGTATCGCCGAATTCGTCTTCCCGGAGTAGTGAAGACAAGTCCGGCCGCGAGTCCTACCGAGAGACTGCGAGATACAACTTCGTGCCACGGTGATAGTGGCCCCTCAGCGAGGAGAAACAGACTGGCACCGAGAACCACCAGAAAGTGCAAGCCCATCTCAGCGATAAAGTATCCGCCACTGGCCGAGATTGGGGGACGGAACCCTGCTGTCCAGAGCAGGCTGACGACTACAGTCCCGAAGAGCAATCCGGCTTCCATCGAAGAGAGAGGAATCGAGACGGGAACTACATCGGCTATGTCCCATCCGAGGCCGAAGAACGATGACCCGACGAGAAACCAGACGAGGAGTAAATGAAGCAACGAGGAGTCACTCCGCGAGGAGTTGGACGAGAACTGTTGCATTATAACGTCCTCGTGAGGAGCATTTTAAGAATTTTTGGGTAGATAGTGTGTCCACTCTTCGGCCAAGCCATCTACCAGAATACAGAATCCGCAATTTGGACAGAATCTGTAACGCCAGTCCGAGACCTGAACAAGGTGGAAAAGCGAGAATCGCCGAAACAGCAGCAATTTACGCTGACGCATCAAACTTTCTCACTGACGCTCGTCCGCCTTCAGTGCAGCATATCGAGGAGAAAGATGAGGAGAAAGCCGACGAAGAACAGCGTCGTAGACGTCGGCGTTTCCGGCACCTTTTGGGCCTTGACGAGGAGTTCCTCGGTCACGAGGTAGAGCAGGGCAGCAGAACCGAATGCGAGCACGAGCGCGATTGGCGCGCCCGTCACACCGCCGAACACGGATACGCCAGCGGTCACGCCACTCAGTAGTAGCACACCGAACGCACCGGGGACAGCGAGTTTCTTGAGCGTACTCGTTTTTTCGGGCAGTGCGATGACACCGGTCACGCCGAGAAAGAGGACCTCGATGGCGAGCGCGACGGCGATGAGAACTCCCGTGGCCGCTTCCGTCAAGAAGGTCACACCGATTAGGACGCCGTCTATCAACATGTCGATGCTCACGGTGATGAGCAGGCTGGCGGCACCGGCCATCTTCCCGCCGATTCCTCGCTTTTCGATGTACTTGCTGAATCGATGGATGGCGAGCATCGTGGCGACCCCGAGCGCAAATCCGATGACGACCACCGCCGGAGCCCGAGTGTGAACGTCCGGGAGGAGTTCGGCCGCGACGGCCGCGAACACCACGCCTGCTGCGAAGTGCTGGACGTTGCTCTCCATCTGTGCCCCCGGCGTGCGATAGATTGCGATGAGTCCCCCGACGAGTGCGGCCACAACCGCCAACATCGTGTACGAAAGCGCCTGAACTAGGATACCGGGCATTCCAGTAGGGATTGTATCTCAAGTCGGGTGAATGTACTTGCCCTCGCGCTCGGCGACGAGAGGCACCGTCCTCGAACGGATGGATTTCTCGCCGACGCAGTCGAACTCGACTCCCGTTCGGTATCGCGACTCCGTTTCCGGGACGACTCACCCGACGCGACACTACGTCAGTACTCCCAGAGTCGCTCGATTCGCGACTCGATTTCCGGATGTTCGTCCCGAAGCGTCTCGACGCTCGTCTCGCCGCCGACGTTGACGACGTGAATCTCTCCTCGACTGCCGGAATACACGTCCTGAAAATCGTACACGACGCCGATGACGTCCACGTTCGGTGGAACGTCGTCGCTCTCTACGAGCGCATCGACCTGTCTATCGACGTTGTACTCCACGAGTCGATTGATGACCTCGTCGCGCGATAGGTCGGCGGGAAGCGCCTCGACGCCCGGTTCGAGTCCCGGTCCCAGTAAGTCGAGACAGTGCTCGATGCCAGCGGGTTCGGAGAGTCCGTCGGTCAGGTCGTCGTAGGTCGCCGTGACCGCGCCGCACCCGGTGTGGCCGACCACGACGGCGATTTCGGTCCCGGTGTGTTCGACCGGGTAGAGGACGTCGCCCGAGACCACGTCGCCGGTCTCGGTTCGCTGGACGACCCGGTTTCCGATATTGCTACACGTGAAGATGCGTCCGGGGTCGTCGTTGCCCCAGATATGGTCCTGCAGGACGCGCGAATCCGAGCAACACACCGTCACTGCGTCCGGGTGCTGGGAGTCTTGGACGGCGTCGAATCGGGACTGATACTCGCTGGCGTGGTCCGAATTTCGCTCCAACAGTTCGACGAATCGCGGATGCATGGATGAGAGAGGTGCGCGTTCGAATATATTCGTTGGGGACCAGACCGAGGTCGTCCGTCGTCTCGCCCACACCGTGGAAATTTATCAACGGCGAGCGAGTTCGTACGCGCATGGAAGTTCTGAATCCGAGGGTGCGCTTCGTCTGGGTCGTCGGCGCGGCGGTCTTCGCGCTTGTGGTCGGCGGCGGCGCGTTCGTCGCCGACCGATTCGTGTTGGGCGTCGGCGTCTGGGTCGCGGCCGTCGCCGCCGCGCTCGCGCTCGTTCTCGGGGTGGTCCACGCCCTTCTCAAGTACCGAATCTGGCGGTTCGAGGTGCGCGGCGACGACCTCTATCTCGAACGCGGCGTGGTGACGCGGGTCAACACGGTCGTCCCGTTCGTCAGGGTCCAGCACGTCGATACCCAGCGCGGACCGGTCGAGCGCGCCGCGGGACTCGCGAGCGTGGTCGTCTACACCGCGGGGTCGCGCGGCGCGGACGTGACGATTCCGGGACTGACGCCCGACCGGGCCGACGCGCTCCAAGAACAACTGCGAAGCCTCGCAATCGAGAGCGAAGGCGAATACGACGCCGTATGAAACTGCATCCGCTCTCGGTGCCGTATCGCGCGATTTCGCGGGGTCTCAGTCTCGGCACTACGCTGGTCTTTATCGGAATCACGCTCTCGGGAACCGGGACCATTCCCCGACTCGCGCTCCCGGCGCTCGTCGCAATCGCAATCTTCGGCGTGCTCGCGACCGCGGCGTGGCAGGTCGCGTACTACCGGCGCTTCGAGTACAAACTCAGCGACGAGGGTCTCGACATCGCTTCGGGCGTGATTTCGCGGCGAAACCGCGAAATCCCGCTTCGCCGGATTCAGAACGTCGATATCTCCCGGAACGTGGTCCAGCGCGCGCTCGGTCTCGCGGCGCTCGACCTCGAAACCGCGGGCGGCGGCGAGACCGAGGCGAGTCTCCGATTCGTGGGCTACGACGAGGCCAAGCGCCTCCAGCGCGAGATTCAGCGGCGCAAGCGCCGCGTCAACGGTCGAGCGGTCGCGGGCGACGAGGCCGAGGAAGTCGAGGCGAGCGCGGTCGAACGCCCGCCCGAAACCGAGGAGCAACTGTTCGAACTCTCGGCGACGGAGTTAGCCATTCTGAGCGTGCTGTCGTTCGATTTGCGCTACTTCTCGCTGCTGGCGTTCGGGCCGGTCGCGTTTCCGTTCGTGCCCGGTATCACCGAACTCGCGTTCGTGGGCGGCGTGATGCTCGCGGCGATGCTGGCCGTCGCCCTCTGGGCAATCGGCGCAGTGGTGACGTTCGGGCGCTACTACGGGTTCCGACTCTCGCGCGTCGGCGACGAACTCCGGTACGAGCGCGGCCTGCTCCAGCGATACGACGGGTCGATTCCGCTGGAGAAGGTCCAGACGCTCACGATTCGGGAGAACGTCCTGATGCGGCGGTTCGGCTACGCCGCGCTCGCGGTCGAAACCGCGGGGTACGCGCCGGGCCAGACTCCCTCTGGCGGGTCGGAGGCGGCGGTGCCGCTGGCGACCCGCGAGCGCGTCCTCGAACTCGCTCAGGAGGTCGAACCGTTCGACCCGCCCGAGTTCTCGCGCCCGCCGAAGCGCGCACGAAGGCGGTACGTCGCCCGGTACTCGCTCGCGCTCGCCGGACTCTCCGGCGTGCTGTTCGGTGCGCAGGCGGTGTTCGGATGGCCGGACCCGTGGTACCTTCCGCTCGCACTCGTACTCCTTACCCCCGTCGCTGCCCACCTGTCGTGGGCGAACCGCGGGTACGACGCCCGAGACCGCCACGTCGTGACGCGAAACGGCTTCTGGCGCAGGACGACCAAGGTCGTGGCCTACGACCGAGTTCAGACCGTGATTCAGGCCCAATCGCCGTTCCAGCGACGCCGGAGGCTGGCGACCGTGGTCGTCGATACCGCGAGTTCGGCCGGATTCGCCGGCCGAGAGGCCCGTGCGGTGGATTTGGATACTGAGGACGCGGCGGCGCTCCGTGAACTGGTGGGCCGTCGATTGCAGGAGCGACTCGGCGAGCGACGGAGCAATCTCGACGCTCGGTGAGTCTCGGTTCTCTCGGTGAATCTCAGACGTTTCGGCTCCCTTCGAGGTAGAGGTGTCCGACCGCGAGACCGAACAGCGGCACCAGCACCGACGAGACGACCGCCCGGACACCGGCGTTCGGGAGGCTGTACGCCTCGCCGAAGGCTCCGCTGACGGCCCCGAGGGTTCCGACGAGAACGCCGTACACCAGCGTCGCGCCGAGTATCTTCCAGACGTTTCCGCGGGCGGCGTGCCAGCCTCCCCGGACGCTGGCGACCGGTCCGCGCCGGTCCACGACGCACGCCGGATACGCCAGCGCGAGTCGGAAGAGGAGGTAGACGCCCGGAATCACGAGCGCGACGAGACCGACCGAGACGAGCGCCGAGAGCAACAGCGTGACCCCGGCCAGCGCCGGGAGTCGCTTCGCGGCGACGGCGACCCGGCCGCGAAACGACTGCTTGCGCTCGGCGACCGCGTTCGCCGCGGTCAGATAACAGACGCCCCACACCACCCCGAGTCCGAGGAGATAGGCGACCGACACCGGCCACACCCAGTCGGCGACTTCGGGGGAGGGAGGAGCCTCGACGGCGTCGGCGGCGTCGGCGGCTTCGGAGGGTTCGCCGACGGCGGAGATTTCGGGGGCTTCGACCGCAGACGACGAGGGTTGCGTGACGCCGGTCGCTCCGACGACTGCGAGGAGTTGGACGACGAAGGTGAGCGCCACCAGTTCGCGGTGGTCGGCTAGCACGCCCCACGCCCACCGGAAGGTGTCGGCCACGTCGAGGCGACGGACGTGGACTCGCTCGCTCGTCGCGACTCCTTCGGCTTCGACTTCCATGAACCGAGATTCACAGACGCCTGATATAAAATCCGGGGAGAGAAACGCGGTGTGGCCTCCGGTGTGAGAGAGGGGCGGGACGGTGCACACTCGTGCGCGCCGTCCCGCCCGAACCGTGCTGGTCCCGACGGGACGAACCGTTCCGGTCCCGACGGGAGCGTGAGTCAACTCATTTATACGACGAGGGTGTAGCTACCGGCGAGTATGTTTCCCGTCGCCGAGCTGAGCGCGGCGTTCTCCTCGCTCCAGTTGGGGACTCAGTTCACGCTCCTCGTCGCGGTCCCGAGCATCGCGGTCATGCTCGTCGGAAAGCGGCTCTTTCTCCCCGACGAGCGATTTCGGACGCTGGTGGTCGAGTTCGTTCGAACCGACTGGAAGTACCTCGGCGTGGCGTGGGTGGTGACCCAAATCGTCAACACGCTCGCGATGCACTTCCACGCGCCCCGGACGTTCACGAGCGCGGTGTACGCGGTCGAAGGCCCGACCGTCGTGGCGTTTCAGGCGGTCACGTTCACGTCGCTAACGGTGTTCGCCACCGCCATCTACCTCGTCGGATTCCCGTTCGTGGTCCTCTTCACGTACTTCAAGCTGAAGGCCCACGACGAGGAGGAGGCCCATCGCTACGCGCTCGCCTACATCCTCGTGGTCGTCTCGGCGGTGCCCTTTTTCCTCCTGTTTCCGGTGAAGGTGTCGTCGCTCTACCTCTCGGACGTGGAGCCGCTAATGTACGAACTCAGCCCCGCGATTCAGTACGGCATCTTCTCGACCGACACGCTCGTAAAGGCGTTCCCGAGCCTCCACACCGGCCTGTCGGTGCTGGCGGCGGTGTACGCCCGGAAGGCCGGTGGCTGGTACGCCAACACGGTGCTGGCGCTGACGGTCGGTATCGTCCTCTCAACGCTGTACCTCGGGATTCATTGGGTCGTGGATGCCGCCTTCGCGGTGCTCATCGTGTGGCTGGCGTACCGGCTCTCCCAGCGGGTCAGCGACCCCCGCTGGACGATGCTCTCGCGCGAGGTGGTGTCGGGCGTGCGTCGGTACACCTCGCCGTGACAGTACACCTCGCTGTGACCGCGCCGCCTTCGTTCTCAAGCGTGAGAATCCGCATAAATCGTAAATGTACCCGGTGACTTCTGGCGGTTATGAACGGTTCCGCGGGCGAGGCGAAGTTTGCGAGTCGTATCGACGGTGAATCGTTGCTGGCCGACCTCGACATCGACGACGACGAGATACGCTGGCGGAAGGACTTCACCGGGTTCGGCGACGACGACGCCGAGCGACTCGACGGACTGTCCGACCTGTTCGAGTCCGTCGCCGACGAGGCCGTCGAGGAGTTCTACGACCACCTGACCGCGCGCGAGGAGACGATGGCGGTTCTCGACCGCTCGACCCGGACCGTCGAACAGCTCCAGCGGACCCAGAGCGAGTACCTCGTGTCGCTGGCCGACGGCGAGTACGACCGGTCGTACTTCGCCGACCGCGCCCGAATCGGCAAGATTCACGACATGCTGGAGATGCCGATGCACCACTATCTCGGGGCGTACATGCTGTATCTCAACATCCTCGTTCCGAAAATCCGCGACCGAACAATCGACCGGGCCACAGAGCGTCTCGGCGACGACGCCGCCGAGGTGGTCCGCGAGGAGTTCCACGACGGGATGGAGGACATCCTCTCGCTCTTCCGCGCGGTGAACCTCGACATGCAGGTGGTGACCGACACCTACATCGACTCGTACAACGACGAGATTCGCGAGTCGAAAGCCGAACTCGAAGCCCTCCAGCGGCGCATCTCCGAGGACGTGCGCCACGACCTCGACACGCTCTCGTCGTCCGCCGAGGACGTGGCCGAGAGCGCCGACGAGATACACGAACTCACCCGCGAGCAGGCGACCGACGTGGACGAAATCGCGTCCGAGACCGAGAACATGAGCGCGACGGTCGAGGAGGTGGCCGCCAGCGCCGAGGAGGTCGAGCAGACGAGCCGTCAGGCCCAGCAGTTGGCCGAGGACGGCCAGCGCACCGCGGGCGAGGCGATGGACGCCATGGCCGACATCGACGAGGCTCGGAAGGGCGCGACCGATGACATGGCCGACCTACAGGAGACGGTCGCCGAAATCGACGAGGTGGTAGATGTCATCAACGACATCGCCGACCAGACGAATTTGCTCGCGCTCAACGCGTCCATCGAGGCCGCCCGCGCGGGTGACGCGGGCGACGGCTTCGCGGTGGTCGCCGAGGAGGTCAAGAGCCTCGCCGAGCAGTCGAAATCCCAGGCGAGCGAAATCGAGGAGATGGTGGGCGAGATACAGACCAACACCCACGACACGGTCGAGAGCCTCGAACGGACCGAGGACCGAATCCAATACGGCTCCGAGAGCGTCGAGTCGTCGCTGGAAACGCTCCAGGACATCGTGACCGCGGTCGGCGAGACGGTCCACGGCATCGAGGAGGTCGCGCAAGCGACCGACGAGCAGGCGGTGACCGCCGAGCAGGTGTCGGCGATGGTGGACGAGGTGTCGCGCCACGCGACCGAAATCGCCGAGGAAGCGTCGTCGGTCGCGGAGGCGACCGACGAGCAGGCCGAGAACGTCGAGCGAATCGAATCGGCGGTCGAGAAACTCAGTTCCGGAGACTGATTGGGTTCGGGGAGCGAACGAATCACTTTCAGCCTTCCACGCCGGCCGCGGTCTCCTCGCCCGAGAGTGCGGCGTGGCCGTAGTTGAGGAGCGCGACGAACACCGCGCCGAAACTCAGGGTCAACCCCGCCGACAGCCCGAGAGGAACAGTCCGGCGTCGGGTCGCGAGATTTCTATCATCGAGTTGTCTATCTCGCGCTGGAGGATGTTGCCGTACGAGAGCGTCGCGCCGGAGGTTCGGAGTCGTCGCCGTCGCTGGCGCTCACGAACAACTCACCCGGATGGGATTTTCGGGTACGTGAGCCACGGTTCAGCGGATGAAACGACAGAGTGGTTTCAGAAAGCCCTCGCCCGCTCGCGGTCGCTGACGCGGGATATTCGCGGCTCTCCACAACGCCCGCCGCGAATAGTTGCCCGCGCAGGCGACCACGGGCCTGCGGCCCGCCGGAAGACAAACCGCGTCTTCCGAGGTCACACTCGCGTTGCTCGCGTGACCGCGAGCGGGCGACCCCTTTCAGTCCCACCCACGGTGCCTTGCGTCCCCGAGAGATACAAATCGAACGCGCCCTGAGGCTATGAACTGACTTACGCTCGCGCTTGAATCTCCTCGCGGAGAATCTCGCTCACCGTGTCGCCGTCGGCCTTGCCGCCGAGCGCCCCCATGCACTCGCCCATCAGCCCGGAAAACGCCTGCATCCCCTCCTCGGCGACCTGTTGCTCGTTTCGCTCGACGACCTCGACGACCGCCTCCCGAACCTCCTCGTCGCCCGCGCTCCCGAGGCCCTCGCGCTCGACGGCCTCGGCGGCGGTGAGGTCGGGAGTCTCCGCGAGCGCGGTCAGTACGTCGCCGACGTTGCCCTTCGCGGTCTCCCCCTCGGCGACCAGTTCGAAGGTGCCGACGAAGTGGTCGTCGGCCAGATTCTCGACCGGCACGCCGTCGCGCCGGAGTTCGGTCACGGTGCTTTCGATGGTGCCCGCCGCGAGCGTCGGGTCGGTGCCCATCTCGACCACGCGCTCGAACAGGGCCATCCGCCTCCCGTAGGCGACCTGTTCTGCGAGTCCCGCATCGAGACCGTACTCGTCCTGATAGCGTTCGACCTTCTCGGTCAGGAGTTCGGGCGTCTCGACCTCGGTGGGGTCGGGTTCGACCGGCGGCACGTCGGTCTCGGGATACATCCGGGCCGCGCCGGGCAGGGGTCGGAGGTAGCGAGTCGTCCCGTCGTCGTTCGCGCCACGGGTCTCCTCCGGAACGCCGTCGAGCGCGGTCCGGGCGCGCTCGGCGGCCGCCTCGATGGCGAGGTCGGCCGTTTCGGGGTCGGCGGCCACGATAGCGACTGCATCGTCGTCGCCCGCGTTCACGGCATCGCGGAGCGCGGCCACTTCCTCGTCGGTCACGCCGTAGGCCGGGAGTTCGTCGGTGTGGAAGATGCCGCCCGCGCCGTGGCGCTTGGCGTGGTCCGAGAGTTCGGTGCCGAGTCGTCGGTCCGGCTGGAGTTCCGCACCGACGAGTCCGTCGAAGCCGTAGAGAGGGACCGCCGTGACCTTTCCGCCGGAGTCTAAGGCTCCGCGAATCACTCCCGAATCGGTGTCGGCGAAGGTGTCGGTCACCTCCGTCACGTCGCCCACGCTCGCGTCGCGTTCGTGGAGTTCGTCGCGGACTTCGAGCAGGCGGACCTGCCGGTGAGCCTCGTTTCGCACGAGGTCGTCGATGTCGTCCAAACTCTGGACGCCCTTCACCTCGACGCGCGCGCCCTCCGCGATGGAGATGTTAACGTCCTGACGGATTGTGCCGAGTCCGCGCTTGACCTGCCCGGTCGAGCGCAGGAGCATCCCGATGGTCTCGGCGGCCTCGCGGGCCTGCTCGGGCGAGCGGATGTCGGGCTTGGTGCCGATTTCCACGAGCGGGATGCCGAGGCGGTCGAGGCTGTAGAGGACGCCGTCCTCGCGCTCCTCGACGCGCTGGGCGCTTTCTTCTTCGAGCATCAGGTCCTCGACGCCCACCGGACCGTCGCTCGTCTCGATTTCGCCGTCGGTCGCCATCAGGGTCGAGCGCTGGAACCCCGAGGTGTTCGAGCCGTCCACGACGATTTTCCGCATGACGTGGGCCTGGTCTATCACGTCCATGTCGAGGAGCTGGGCGATTTCGAGGACGACTTCTTGGGCCTCGTCGTCCAGCCTGTGGGGCGGTTCGTCGTCCTCCTCGACCAGACACGTCGAGTCGTACGCCAAATACTCGAACTCGCGCTCGACTCGGCTCTCCTCGACGGCGGCGTCGTCGAGTTCGCCGAGTTCGCTCTTGGTCGGGTGGAGGAATCTGGTGAATCGCCGGTCGGACGCCTCGGGGTCGCGGAGGTCGGTCGGACAGTTGCAGAACAGCTTCGTCTCGGTGTCGAGCTGTTGGTGTATCTCCAACCCCGCGACGAGGCCGAGGTCCTCGTAGTCGTGTTCGGTCATTACTCGCCAGTGAGACACGGAGGGGTAAAAAACCGTTCAGTCTGGGGCGGGGGGGGGGGGGGGGCGCCGCCCCCCCCCCCCCCCCGGGGGGTGTTTGAGTCGCCCGCCAACCCCCGG
>NZ_ML974140.1:41654-50686 GCF_004143485.2 Halorussus amylolyticus
CTTCTTGCCTCGGTGGTTTAAAACCGCGTTCTTGGGGGGGGGTGCTGGTGCGCCTCACGGCTCGCTCGCCCGCCCCGTTCAGAGTGATTCATCGTCCTCGCCGATGCTACTCGTCGTCGGCGTGGTACATCGCGCGCCGGAGGACCCCCCGGAGGGTGCGGACCTCCCGACCGGTCGGGTGAGCGCGGCCGAACAACCGTCGGGCGAGTCGGAGCGTCTTCTCCCGTTTCTCCTCGGGGTGGTCGATGGCGGCCAGAAACTCCGCGAAGTGGTCGTAGAACCCCTCGATTTCGGCTTCGTCGGCGCGCTCGCGTTCCACGTCCGGGTGCTGGAACTCCCCGACGGTCAGCTCTCGGAGTTCGTAGAGCGTGACCGTGGCGGCCTGACCGAGGTTCAGCGACGAGTACTCCGCGCTCGCGGGAATCGAGCAGATTTCGTCCATTCGCGCGATTTCCTCGTTGGTCAGCCCGTTGTCCTCGCGACCGAAAACGAGGACGGTCGGCGCGTCAACGTCCCGGAGGCTGTCGGCCAGTTCGGGGGGCGTCTTAAACGGGAATCGCCGGTGCTTGCGGGCGTCCTCGTTGGTCGTAGCGGTACAGGCGACGGTGTGGTAGTTCTCCACGAGATGGTCGAGCGTCACCGCGTCGTAGTTCGGAAGCACGTCCTCGCGGGCCTGCCCGGCGAAGCCGTACGCCTCGCTGTCCCTGCCGAACTCCGGCGGATTCACCAGTTTGAGGTCGTCCATCCCGAAGTTCTTCATGGCTCGCGCGATGGTGCCGACGTTGCCGAGCGTCTGTGGTTCGACCACTGCGACCGCTGGCTTCATGAGGTGGGGTAGTCCTGACTCAGGTCGAGGTCGCCCTCGACGCCTTCGGTTTCGGTCGCCTCCTCGTCGTCCTCGCCGTCCTCGCCGCCTTCGACTTCCATGTTCCGGAGGTCGATGCGCTCTCGGTCGCCGTCCGGAACGTCGACGTTGAACTCCTCGGGGTCGGGTTCGGGCGGTTCCGGGATGTCGTCGGGGTCGGTATCGACGTGTTCGACGCCGCCGTACCCCTCCGGCGCGCGTCCGCCGTCGAGGAACCACTCGTGGAACTCGTCCTGAAGCACGTCCTCGCCCTTGTACCGACTCCCGCCCTCCTCGGCGAACCAGTAGATGAAGTCGGATTCGTGGTCCGAGCAGACCACGATTTCGGCGAGGGGTTCGCCGTAGACGGCCTCCGCGACGTTGCACTCGTGGATGTTCTCGTCGCCGTGAATCAGCCAGCAGGCGTCGCACGGTGCCCCCACGAGCGCCTGCAGTCGGAGGAGTCGGTGGCGCGGGTCCTTCGGAATGTCGTCCATCGGCCGGAAGTCATCGTCCTCGGTGAATATCTCGTCCTCGTCGAACCGCCAGCCCCGAAGTCCGATACTGACCTTGCCCATACGCCCGAATAGCGGTTCGGGGGTGAAAAAGAGCGCGCTCTCCGCTCGAAGCGGCCGAATCGCGACTCCATCCCGCCGAATCGTCACTCCACTGACTCCGGACGAGTATCCTCGATAGTGCGTGTTCTGTACTCCGGCGCGAAGACTCTATCCACGAACGTGCATCAGTTCGGCGAAAAGACCGTAATCGGTTTAGGGAGCGGGGGAGAACCACTCCGCGTAATGACCGTAACCATCGTCGGTTCGCAACTCGGCGACGAGGGGAAAGGCGGCATCGTCGATTTGTGGGGCGACGCCGCCGACGTGGTCGCCCGGTACCAGGGCGGCGACAACGCGGGCCACACCGTAGTCGAAGACGGCACGGAGTACAAACTTTCGCTCGTTCCGAGCGGCGCGGTACGCGGGAAAATCGGCGTCCTCGGCAACGGCTGTGTCGTCAACCCCGAGACGCTGTTCGGCGAGATAGACGCCCTCCGCGAACGCGGCCTCGACCCCGACGTGCGCGTGGCCGAGCGCGCACACGTCATCCTCCCGTATCACCGAGTGCTGGACGGCATCGAGGAGAAAGCAAAGAGCGAGTCCGACAGCGAAATCGGCACGACCGGACGCGGCATCGGTCCGACCTACGAGGACAAGGCGGGTCGGCGCGGCGTCCGCGTCGGCGACCTGTTCAACCCCGACGTTCTGCGTGAACGACTCGAATACGTCGTGGCTCAGAAGCGCGCACTCGTCGAGGAGGTCTACGAACTCGACGTGTCGGACCTCGAAGACCCCGACGCGCTCGACGTGGACGCACTCTACGAGAAAGCCCGCGAGTACGGCCGTCGCCTCCAAGAAGACGACATGACCGTCAACTCCGGCGAGTTCCTCGCCGACGCGCTCGACGAGGGCCGGGACGTCATGTTCGAGGGCGCGCAGGGAACCATCATCGACATCGACCACGGCAACTACCCGTACGTCACGTCCTCGAATCCGACGGCGGGCGGTGCCGCCGTCGGGACGGGAATCAGTCCGGGCGTCGTCGGCGGCGGCGAAGTCGTCGGCATCGTCAAGGGCTACCTCACGCGAGTCGGGAGTGGCCCGCTCCCGACCGAACTCGGCGGCGTGGTCGGCGACACCCCCGGCTACGACGAGCAGGGCGGCGGCGACAACGAGGACCTCGCGACCTACATCCGCGAGGAGGGCGGCGAGTACGGCACCGTCACCGGCCGCCCGCGCCGGGTCGGCTGGCTCGACATCCCGATGCTTCGCCACTCTGCGCGAGCGAACGGCTTCACCGGTCTCGCCATCAATCACATCGACGTGTTGGCCGGACTCGACGAAGTGAAAGTCGGCCACAGCTACGACCTCGACGGCGAGGAGATATTTACGATGCCCGCCACGACCGAGCGGTGGGCCGACTGCGAGCCGAATCTGCGAAGCTTCGACGGCTGGGAGGACGTGAACTGGGCCGAAGTCGCCGAGGAGGGCTACGAGGCCATCCCCGAGAACGCCCGGACGTACCTCGAATACGTCAGCGACGAACTCGACGCCGACATCTACGCTATCGGCGTCGGACCGGGCCGCGAGGAGTCAGTCGTGCTGGAAGACCCCTTCGAGTAAGCGACCTGCAGAACCCGGATTTTCTCCCGTACTTTTAAATCCGAAGCCGCGGCCAACCCTGCGTGTCGCCATGACCGACCCGCCGGACGACCTGACGCCGCGACTCGACACCGCGAACCGGCTAGAGCGAGTCATCGACGCACAGAGCGCGACGCTCGACCGAATCGACACGAAGTCCGAGCGAATCGCTCGCTTGCTGGCGCTCCTGCTGGGCGTGGTGCTGTCATCGCTGTCGCTCGGCACGCAGTTAGCAGGGGTGGCGTTCGAGTCGCTTTCTTTGCCGACGCGACTCGCGTTTTTGCTCGGCATAGGGTTTCTTCTGCTGGCGCTGGCCGCGTCGATTCTCACGCTTTTGAGCAGCCGATTTCGAATCGGCCTTACCGCCGCGACCGGCGACCTCCTGAGTCGCCCGGAGCTCGACCCGCAACTGGAATCTCACCTTCGCCGTGTCGTCGGAACCTACGCCAACAGTGTCGAGCAAAATCGAAAAATCATCGAGGCGAACGCGGGATGGTTCAAACGGAGTCTCGTCCTCTTTTTGCTCGGCGAGAGCTATCTCGTGATTTCTGTCGGGCTCTTTTTCAGCGGTCTGAATAGCCAACCCGGGTGGGTGATTCTAACGATGAGCGTCCCAATCGTCGTTTGGCTCGCCAAGTACGTTCTGTCGGGCAGATATTTAACGCTGACACTCGAACTACGAACCAATGATTGACACTGAACCGGACACAAGCGAACAGAACAGTCGAGAGAACCCACGGGTGACAAAAGACGACGTTATCGTCCAGACGCCGAACGGGGAACGGTACGAGTCTCATCTCATCAACGCGACCGGATTGCCGCGCGAAATTGTAGAAGAGAGAACGAACGACTGAGGTTCGAAGGTTTGGTCGAACCGGACCACCTCATTCCCGAGAATTTCGAGCGCGACCCCCACCGCCGAACCCGTCACGCTTTTGGCCCGTCCGCTCACAGACAGAAGCATGAAGGAGTCGCTGATGGACATCATCTGTTGCCCGCTCGACAAACAGGAGCTCGAACTCGACGCGACCGACACCGACGACGGGGAAGTGCTCGCGGGCACCCTGACCTGCACCGAGTGCGGCGAGACCTACCCCATCGAGGACGGCATTCCGAACCTCCTGCCGCCGGACATGCGCGATATCGACGCCTGAAGTCCTGAAGCTTTTTCTACTCGGGGTGGGAGATACCACCAACCGTGCCGAACAGTCTCTCCGTCCAACTGAACCGCGACCGGCTTCACGACATCCGGACAGTCGCACGGTTCGAGGTGACGGAGTCGTTCGCCGTCCTGCTCGAAAACGGCGACGCGCCGGTCCACGTCCACCTCCACCTCGACGACGAACTCTCGCGGGTCGCGTCAATCCCCGCGAACAACCACTACGTCGATGCCGGGACGACGCGACAGGTGAACGTCGAGATTGCCGACGGCCCGCGACCCGTGGAGGGACGCTTAAAAATCGTCACCGGTCACGGCGCGGAGACCGCCTACGTCGTGGTGTCGGTCGTCGAACCCGAGGAGCGCGAGGACGCGGTCGCCGTAGACGAGCGACTCGCGCGTCCGCAGCGCGACCCCGACGACGACGCGGAGTTCGAACTTCCGGGCCTCCGTCTGGGCGAGAACGCGCCCGTCGTCGCGCTCGGCCTGCTCGCGCTCGGTGTCGCAATCAGCACCGCGGTGCTGGCCGACAGCGCGGTCGTCCTGTTCGGCGTGCTGGCGGTCGTCGGGAGCGTCGCGGCCGCGGGCTATCTGCTGGTCAGATAGCCCCACGGCCGACGGTCGCGCCCACCACGTCACTTTTACCGCAGCACGTTCACCGCATCGTTTTTGGCGGTCGCCTCCCTTCTGACGCACATGTCACTCGCCGAAGACACTCGGGCGGCCGCCCGACGGCGTCCGTTTCTGGTGACCGCGCTCCGGGCGGGCGTGGTCAACTACACCGCGGCGGCCCGGTCGCTGAGCGAGGAGGTCGGCGGCGACACCGAGTCCGTAGCCACTGCACTCCGGCGGTTCGCCGAGTCGCTCCCCGAGTACGAGACCGAATCGCGGGACGTTCGAGTCACGATGCAGAGCGGCTTGGGCGTCGTCGCCGGGTCCGGCGACGACGCCCCGCTCGCGGTCGGCGGTGTCAGTCTCGTTCCGGATTCGGGGTCACTCACCGCCATCGTCGCAGAGGGAAGCGTCGGTGCGACCGCGCTCGGACACGTCCTCGCGCGACTCGACGCCGCCGAAATCGGCGTCGTCGCGGCGGGCGTCGCCGACGAGTCGCTGGTGGTGGCGGTCGAGCGCCGCGACGGTCCGAACGCGCTTCGAACGGTCGAGGACGCGCTCGCGGCCGTCCCGAGTCGCGAGTAGTGTCGGGGGGAGCTAGCGTCCCGAAAAGTCCGCGCGGCGGTCGGCGACTCGCCGACCGCCGCGCGGAGTCGCAATTCGACGCTCGGGTGTGGAACCGCGATTCGACGCTCGGGCGCGGACATCGGCGGGTAGTGTTTCTATCGACGCTTTCAAACGGTGGCTGGCGGTAGAGGACAGTAATGACGCTCCACGTGACGAACACCCTCTCGGGCGAGCAGGAGGTATTCGAACCGCAGGACCCCGATTCGGTGCTTCTCTACTACTGCGGACTCACGGTGTCGGACTACGCGCATCTCGGTCACGCCCGGTCGTGGGTCCACGTCGACGTGATGCATCGGTGGCTCGAACACCTCGGTTACGACGTGCGCCACGTCGAGAACTTCACCGACGTGAACGAGAAAATCGTCGCCAGAGTCGGCGAGGACGACCTCGGCGACACCGAGGACGAGGTGGCCCGCACCTTCATCTCGGAAGTCATCGAGGACATGCGCTCGCTGAATCTCCGGCGCGCGGAGGTGTACCCCCGGGTGAGCGAACACGTCCCGGAAATCGTGGACCTCGTGGAGACCCTCGTGGAGAAGGGGTACGCCTACGAGTCGAACGAGTCGGTGTACTTCGACGTGACGAAGTTCGAGGAGTACGGCAAACTCTCGAATCAGAACATCGAGGAAATGGAGGCCCAAGGCGAGGAAGACGAGCGCTCGGAGAAGCGCAACCCCGCCGACTTCGCGCTCTGGAAGGCCGGAGCGGCCCATCCTGACGATGTCTCCGAACGACGTTCGGAGGACAGCGAGACGGAGTCTCGCCAGTCCCCCGCTGGCGGCCAGACGTGGGACTCGCCGTGGGGCGAGGGGCGACCGGGGTGGCACATCGAGTGCTCGGCGATGAGTATGACCCATCTCGGCGAGACGCTCGACGTTCACGTCGGCGGTCAGGACCTCGTGTTTCCCCACCACGAGAACGAAATCGCCCAGAGCGAGGCCGCCACGGGCCACCAGTTCGCCAACTACTGGCTTCACGTCCGCCTGCTCGAAACCGGGGGCGAGAAGATGTCCTCCAGCCTCCAGAACTACTTCACGGTCCGAAACGCGGTGTCGGAGTTCGGGTCCGAGTCGATTCGAACCTTCCTGCTCTCGACCGCCTACAACAACCGCCAGACGTACAGCGAGGAGACGCTGAACGAGGCGGTCGAGCGATGGGAGCGACTCGAACGCGGGTACGACCGGGCGGTCGAAACCGCCGACAGCGCCGACGCCCGAACCAAAGTCGAGGACGACGCCCTCCGAACCGCGGTCGCCGAGACCCGCGAGACGTTCGCCGACGCGATGAACGACGACTTCAACACCCGCGAGGCCATCACCGCCCTGCTCGAACTCGTCTCGGCGGTCAACAAGCACGTGGACGCCCGGGACGAGTACGACTACCGCGCGCTCTCGGACGCCGTCGAGACGTTCGAGGGCCTCGGCGAGGGCGTCCTCGGTCTCGCCCTGACGGGCGACGGTGAGGGCGACGTGCGCCTGCTCGACGAACTGGTCGAACTCGTTCTGGACGTGCGCGAGAAGGAGCGAGACGCCGGAAACTACGACCGCGCCGACGACCTCCGCGACGAACTCGCGGCGCTCGGCATCGAAGTCCAGGACACCGACGAAGGCGCGTCGTTCCGGGTCGAGTAGGGGGATTGATAACCCCCGCCTGATTACCCGGGAAGCAGTATGAACCGAAGGGTAGTCGCTGGCGCGTTGCTCGCCGCGATGGTCGTCGTAAGCGGCTGTACCGGAATCCTATCGGGGTCCGTCACGTTCTCCGCGTCGGAGGCGACGGTGAGCGACGACGCGCTCGAATCGACCGGATACGAACACAACCGAACCGACGAGATGACGGTCAACGAGACGTTCTCGGTTGCGGGCCAATCGAGAGACGTGGAGGTGACCAACTGGATCTCCGAGTACCACCGGAGCGTGGGTATCGATGGACTGGCCGAACAGCGCGTGGCGGTGTTCACCACCTTCTCTAGCCCGAAGGTGTCGGTTCTCGGCCAGTCGTTCAATCCCCTCGCGGAGTACGACAACCGGGAACTCGCCGAGCAGTTCACCACGCAACTGAACGCCGTGAACGACCTCCAAGAAGTCGGCAGTCGGAACGTCACGATGCTCGGTAGCTCCACCGAGGTCACGAAGTTCGAAGCGACCGTGACCACTGCCGCGGGCCTCCAGTTCGACGCCTACGTTCACGTCACGAAGGTCGAACACGGCGACGACCACGTGGCGGCAATCGGGGTCTACCCCCAGCAACTCCCCGACGAGCAGGAGACCGTGAACGAACTGATTCGCGGCGTCGAACACGAGGAGTAGCGGACAACGCTTTTCTCGGTCGGGTGTGTGACCGACGGGTATGAACATCGCGCTCCTCGCCGGACTCGCGCTCACGGTCGCCGGACTCGCGGGGTATCTGGTGGGTATCACGGCTCCGTACCCCGGTCGCGCGTTCTCGGTTTCGGGCGTGATGGTCGGGATTACGCTCCTCGCCATCGGAACCGCGGGGCAAGAAATTGCGGAGGAGACGACCGCGAGCGCCGAACCGGGTGACGAACCGTGACGATACGCTCGGTCGTGTACACGAGCGAGGGGACGACGGTCCACACGGACCTCCAGACCGCACGCGACACGCCGGGAACGACGTGGGTCCGGGCGTCCGGCGCGTCACCCGCCGAACTCGATAGGGTCGCGGAGACGTTCGCCATCCACCCGCTGTCGGTCGAAGACGTCCGAAACGGCGTCCGGCCGAAGACCGAGGAGTTCGACGACCACACGTTCGTCCTGCTGAAGACCGCGGACCTCCGCCGAGGCGAGACGACCTTCGACGAGGAGATTCGGACCGAGAACGTGGGGCTGTTCGTCGGCGACGACTGGCTCGTGACGCTCTCGACCCACGACGTTCCGGCAGTCGAGCGCGTCTGGAACATGGTCGAAAACGAGGAGGGCCGACTCCTCCGACAGGGCGCGGACTTCGCGGTCTACCGAATCGTGGACGCTATCGTGGACGGCTACTTCGACGTGCTCGACGACATCGAGGACCAAATCGAGGCGGTCGAAGAAGGCGTGACCACCGCGGCCGACATCGACACCCTCGAAACCATCAACAACGTCCGACGGGAACTCCTCTCGTTTCGAAAGCTCCTGTGGCCCACGCGCGAGGCCGCGGCTTCTCTCGCTCGCGGCGACCCCGACCAGATTCGCGAGTCCTCCGAGAAGTACTTCCGAGACGTGTACGACCACCTCGTTCAGTTGGTGGACCTGACCGAGACCTACCGCGACCTCGCCAGCGGCGCGCGCGACATCTACCTGAACTCCCTGTCGCTCTCGACCAACGAGGTAATGAAACGGCTGACCGTCGTGGCGACCATCGTCCTCCCGCTGACGTTCGTGGTCGGCGTCTACGGCATGAATTTCGAGGGGAGTCGCTACAACATGCCCGAACTCGGATGGACGTTCGGCTACCCCGCCGTCATGCTCGGGATGCTCGGCGTGACCCTCGTCCTCATCGCGTACTTCCGGGAGTCGGGCTACGTGTGATGCCGCGAGAATTTAAATACGAAGCCGGGAGCAACTCTGCCCGGACGTTTCGCGCGGTCGCG
>NZ_RXOB02000049.1 GCF_004143485.2 Halorussus amylolyticus
CTGTGCGGAGTGCATTTGAAGCCCTGTCAGTCGCACGCCCGGAACGGCCGGTGCGAGGCGCTTCGCGCCTCGCACCCGCCGCATGCCCGGACCGTCTGACTCCGGGTTCAAATCCCTGTCCCGGCGTCTTCTCTCGTATGCGGCGCGACGAGCGTCCCGCTCGTCGCGCCGCGAGCGGACACCGGACGAGAAGCGGCGTCTCCCGTCCACCAGACGTTCCCGTCCACCATATATCGTTCAATCCGGCGTTTCGATATCGCCCTCCCTGCGGGTGGTTTCGTTACCCTGAGATACGGTAGTTGTAACAAAATAGGATAGTCCCCTCGTGTCCTCCGTGAACGCGACCGATTTTCGACGGGGCAGAGACGACCCGTACACGATTCAGCCCTACGCGAGAGAACACAGAGACGGCGTGCTCGACCTCGACGAGACCGTCTGGAACAGGCGGCGGTGTACCGAGTGGTTCGCGTGGAAGTACGAACGCAACCCCTATTTGTCGGAGGTACCCGTCTACGTCGCCACGTTCGACGGCAAAATCGTGGGGGCGAGACCGCTGCTCGCGTTTCGACTCGCCGCGAACGGCACCGAGTTCCTCGCGCTCCAGCCGTCCGACACGATGGTCCATCCCGACCACCGGGGGCGCGGGCTGTTCACTCGGATGACCGAGCGAGCGATAGACGACTACACCGACCGGGAGCCGGCGCTGTTTTTCAATTTTCCGAACGGACAGGCCCGACCGGGATACCGAAAGCTCGGGTGGCGGACCGTCGGCGACCGAGTCACGTACTACCGGATTCAGAACCCGAAACCGCTGTTGTCCGCGTACGTCGATTCGGACCTCGGGACCGCAGTCGGGTCGGTAGCCGACCCCGCGCTCGCGGGCTACAACGGACTGCACGACTGGGCCGCGGACGCCGCGAGCGAGTTCCGAGTCGAGCGTGTGGACGGCGTTCCGGCGGATTCGCTCGCGGCGCTGTACCGGCGACGAGTCCCCGACCGGATTCACGCGGTGCGCGACGAGGAGTTCTATCGCTGGCGGTTCGCCAGCCCCGAGTGGACGCGGCGGACGTATCTCGCGGTCAGGGACGGCGACCCCGTGGCGGGTGTAATCGCTCGGACACGGACCAACGCCGACGGGATTCGACTCACGCAGGTGGCCGACGTGGTCCCGCTCGTCGGCGACGAGGGGCGACTCGGCGCGGTCGCGAGCGTCTTCGGCCGTCTGCTCGCCGACCACCGGAACTCCGACCTCGTGGCGATTTCGGAGTCCCCGCTTCCGCACTCGTTTCTGCGCGAACGCGGCTTCCACAGGAACGACCGGTTCCCGTTCTCGCGGCTCAAATCCCACCATCGGGTACTCGCGGTCCGGCCGCTCGACGCGAATCCCGCGACGCCGTGGGCGGCGAACGGGGTCTCGTTGACCGACGAGTCGAACTGGCTGGTGTCGTTCGCCGAGCGGGACACCGCGTAGCGACGGGGGGTCCGAACCGACTCGTAGTTCGGACCGACTCGGTTTTAAGCTCGGACTGTCCAAGTCGCAGACCGCACTTAGGCCGGATACAGCGCGTAGAACAAAATGAGCCACGGACGACTATCGGGTCGAATGGGCGCAGTTCAAAATGCGGTCGGGACGTTTCAGCGGTTGTATCGGATAGCGCTCGTCGGTCTCTGCTCGCCGGTCATCCTCGCGGAGTACTTCCGGCCCGAGACCGGGAGCGAGTACGGCGTGGGACTGACGGACAAGCTGGTGCTCGCGGCGAAGATGCTTCGGAACAATCGCCGGATATCGACCGGGTCGACGTTTCTGGAACATCTCGTGATGGCGACGAAGATTCTGAACGTCCCGGCCGACATCGACGGCGGTATCGTCGAGTGCGGGTGCTACAAGGGCGGGAGCACCGCGAATCTGTCGCTGGTCGCGGGGCTGTGCGGGCGGCGGCTCGACGTGTTCGATTCGTTCGAGGGGATGCCCGAGCCGACGGCGGGCGACGAGGCCCACACCCTCGTGGCCTCCGAACAGGTCCACACCTACGAGGCGGGGAGCTGGCGGGCGACGCTCCGGGAGGCCCGAGGGAACGTCTCGAAGTACGGCGACGCCTCGGCGTGTCACTTTCACGTCGGCTACTTCGAGGAGACGCTCCCGGCGTTCGACCGGCCCTGCGTCGTCGCGTTCCTCGATGTCGGACTCCGCGACTCGGCCGAGACGTGCCTCGCGAATCTGTGGCCCCAGTTGGCAGACGGAGGGTACCTGTTCACGCACGAGGCGAAGCACATGGAAATCGCGAGCCTCTTTTTCGACGCCGAGTGGTGGCGCGCGAACCTCGACCGCGAACCGCCGGGGTTAGTCGGCGCGGGAAGCGGACTGGGGCTTCATCCCGGTCCCAACGGATTCACGAGTCTGCTCGCGTACGTGGTGAAGAACCCCGACGCGCGCGAGTTCGACGTGGTCTCCGAGACCGGCGAGGGGAACAACTGTATCGACGTGAGCCTCGTCGGAAACGAGTAGAACGGTCGCGCCGACTTCGGCCGAAGTCGGCGCGACCGCCCGCTGCAGATATATAAACCCCGTAACGGTGGCGGTTCGACTCCGCCAGAGTTCTTGCGAATCATTCACACATAATCGGCGGGATTCGGGCCGTACTCCACCTATCTCCGTGCGAGAGCGTGCCAGTCGTTCGCATTACTTCCCGGCGGGAACGCAAACTTTTATATAGAATCACAATCATACTTTCGTCTGTACTATGAGTCAGCGAGGACAGCGAATGCAAGGTCAGCCGATGATAGTAATGAGCGACGAGTCCCAGCGCGTGAAGGACAAGGACGCGCAGGAGCACAACATCACCGCGGCCCGCGCGGTCGCCGACGCGGTGCGCTCGACGCTCGGACCCAAGGGGATGGACAAGATGCTCGTCGATTCGATGGGCGACGTGACCATCACGAACGACGGCGTCACCATCCTTCAGGAGATGGACATCGACAACCCGACCGCCGAGATGATTATCGAGGTCGCCGAGACCCAAGAGGATGAGGCGGGCGACGGCACCACGACCGCAGTCGCGGTCACGGGCGAACTCCTCAAGAACGCCGAGGACCTCCTCGAACAGGACATCCACCCGACCGCCATCATCAAGGGCTTCCACCTCGCCAGCGAGAAGGCCCGCGAGGAAATCGACAACGTCGCCGAGGACGTTGACACCGACGACGAGGACCTCCTCCGGAAGGTCGCCGAGACATCGATGACCGGCAAGGGCGCGGAACTCAACAAGGAGCGCCTGAGCGAAATCATCGTGGACGCGGTCAAGCAGGTCACGGTCGAAGGCACCGTGGACCTCGAGTTCATCAAGACCGAGACCCAGACCGGCCGGTCGTCCGGCGAGTCCGAACTCCTCAAGGGCGCGGTCATCAGCAAGGATCCGGTCCACGACAACATGCCCACGAACGTCGAGGACGCCGACGTGCTCCTCCTCAACGAAGCGGTCGAAATCGAGGAGACCGACGTGGACACCAGCGTCAACATCGAGAACCCCGACCAGCTCCAGCAGTTCCTCGACCAGGAGGAGAAACAGCTCAAGGAGAAGGTCGAGCAAATCGTGGACACCGGCGCTGACGTCGTCTTCTGCCAGAAGGGCATCGACGACATGGCCCAGCACTACCTCGCGAAGGAGGGCATCCTCGCGGTCCGCCGCGTGAAGAAGTCCGACGTCGCCTTCCTGAAGGAAGTTCTCGGTGCGAACGTCGTCTCAGACCTCGACAGCGCCTCCGCCGACGACCTCGGTCACGGCGACGTGACCCGCGACGAGGGCGACGAACTGTTCTACGTCGAGGGCGACGACAGTCACGGCGTCACCCTCCTCCTGCGCGGTTCGACCGACCACGTCGTGGACGAGCTCGAACGCGGCGTCACCGACGCGCTCGACGTCGTGGCCCAGACCGTCTCGGACGGCCGCGTCGTCGCGGGCGGCGGAGCCATCGAGGTCGAGGTCGCGGGCCGACTCCGCGACTACGCCGACTCCGTTTCGGGCCGCGAGCAGCTCGCGGTCGAAGCGTTCGCCGACTCGCTCGAACTCGTTCCCCGCGTCCTCGCGGAGAACGCCGGACTCGACTCCATCGACACGCTCGTCGACCTGCGCTCGGCCCACGAGTCGGGCGACGAGCGCGCCGGTCTCGACGTGTACAGCGGCGACGTGGAGGACACCTTCGACGCGGGCGTCGTCGAACCCGCCCACTCGAAGGAGCAGGCCGTCTCCAGTGCCACCGAGGCCGCGAACCTCGTGCTGAAAATCGACGACATCATCTCGGCTGGCGACCTCTCGACCGACAAGGGCGACGACGAAGGCGGTGCTGGCGCTGGCGGCATGGGCGGTATGGGCGGCGGCATGGGCGGCATGATGTAAGGCGACCGTTTACTGCGCTCGGAAATTCGCCGAAGGCGAATTTCCTCGCTGGTAAAAGCCCGACCAAAAACACCGTCAGAGCGAAGCTCTGACGAGCAGTCGGTCGCGGTAGAATTGGTAACGTGCGACCGCAAACCGCATCACCGACCGCAGATCGCACCGCCGAGTCCGGGGGCGAACCCCGGTTCGTGTTCTCACTTTCGGGTTCCGGAATCTTTTGAGTCACAGCTGAATAGACGTAACGAAAGGCGGCAGTCGAAAGACCATTTAGGTAATTTATAGTGGGGCCGGTGGAAACTCTCGAATATGGACACACTCCTGCTGAATCAGGACGCCGTGGACGAGAACACCCAGATGGACGAGGTCATCCGGGCGGTCGAGGACGCGTTCGCCGCGTACGCGCTCGGAAACGCTCAGATGCCCGCGAAGTCGTACATCGACCTTCCCCAGTACAACGGCGACTTCCGCTCGATGCCCGCGTACATGGAGGCCGACGACTGGGACGCGGCGGGCATCAAGTGGGTCAACGTCCACCCCAACAACCCCGACGACTTCGACCTCCCGACCGTGATGGGGACGATGGTGTACTCGGACCCCGAGAACGCCTTCCCGCTCGCCATCATGGACGGCACCGAACTCACGATGAAGCGGACCGGCGCGGCCGCCGCGGTCGCCACCGACCACCTCGCGGTCGAGGACGCCACCTCGCTCGGCATCGTGGGCGCGGGCGTCCAGTCGTACACCCAGCTGGAGGCCATCGCGGAGGTCCGGCCCATCGAGGAGGTCGTCGTCAGCGACTTGGATGAGGAGGCGGTCGCGAAGTTCATCGACTACTTCGACGACGACTTCGACGTGCGCGCGGGATCCATCGCGGAGGCCGCGTCCTGCGACGTGCTCTCGACGGTCACGCCGGTCGAGACACCCATCGTCTCCCGGGAAGACGTGGGCGAGCACACCCACATCAACGCGATGGGCGCGGACGCCGAGGGCAAGCACGAACTCGCCGACGAGATTCTGCTCGACTCGAAACTGGTCATCGACGACCACGCCCAGACCACCCACTCGGGCGAAATCAACGTCCCGTACCACGAGGGCGTCCTCGCCGACGACGACATCGACGCCGAACTCGGCGACATCGTGGTCGGCGAAAGCGAGGGCCGAACCGAGACCGACGGCGTCTCCGTGTTCGACTCCACCGGTCTCGCGATTCAGGACGTTGCCGCGGCTCACGTCGTCTACGAGCACGCCGACGAGAACGACAACGGCTACCCCTTCGACCTCATCGGGTCGAACGTAGAGTAGTCGCCTGGTCGCGTTTCAGGCCGAGGCTACCGCGACGACCCGCCGCCGGGGAGTCGCTCGGTGGGCGTCCGCCGCGCAATCGCGCCCGTGATTTTCGAGATGAGCCACACCACGACGAGAAACGGCAACAGCGGGACGAGCAGTACCACCAGTCCGAGGAAGTACGCGATGCCGATGAGCGTCATCTCGCTGTCCGGGCGTCCGCGATAGCCCGGCGTCACCGTCCGTAGGACCTTCTTCGCGGGCATCGGAAGGCCACCGTCGTCCGTCTCGCCGCCGGAATCCCCCTTGCTCATACGAGATGTATCGACGACCGAGCGAATAAGCGTTTGTGGCGGATTCGACGCGAGTTCGGATTAGCGCTGGAGCAGATTCACGAGCGCGGTCGTCGCTTGCGTGGCCCGTCCCGGTCGTCGCATCGGCGACTCGGCCGGTCGGTCGAACATCGCTCCGAACACGCTCTCGATGTCCCGAACGAACGGTTCGGGGTCGTCGAGGTCGAGGTAGTCGAACCGGGGATGGCGCACCATAGACGCGGCGACGTGAGCCGCAGTTTTGACGAACGACGGTCGCTCGACCACCGGGTAGTCCTCGCACGCGATGCTGTGGAGGTGGAGGAGTTCACCCCGGACGAGGTGGCCCGCGACCCCGACCTCGTATTCGGGCGGGTCCTCCGGCGGGTCGCCTTCCGCCATCGACCAGTAGAGGTTCGGGAAGTCCACGCCCGCCTGCACGGTGAACGGGAGCGACGACCAGAACCGCGGATTCACTTCCATGAGCTCGAACTCGCCGGTCTCGTCGTTCCGGAGGAACTCGACCATCGCGACCCCGTGCCAGTCGAGTTCGTCGAGGAGCGCCAACCCGGCGGCTTCGAGTTCGGGGATGTCCACCGACTCGCGGTACGAACTCGGGCCGCCACAGTACTTGTACCCCCGGCGCTGGCGGTGCTGAAACGTGGCGACCGGTTCGCCCTCGTCGTAGAGCGCGAAGAACCCGTACTCGTCGGTTCCGGGCACGTACTCCTGCACGAGCGGGACGTGACCCATCTCCGAGACGACGGTCTCGCGGTCGGGCGCGCTATCGGATTCGACGTACGTCGTGGACGGGCGTCGAAACGCCGCCGCGGCGTCCTCGCCGACGTACTCCGGCGCGGGAATGGTGTATCGTCCCTTGATTATTGTTTCCTCGCTCCAGTCGTCCCAGTCGTCGAATTTCGCGGTTTCGGGCATCGAGACGCCCGCGGCGTCCGCAGCGTCGAACAGCTCGATTCGGTCCTGTGCGCCCCGGAGCGTCTCGAACGACGGCCACGGCGTCCCGACGTGGTCCGAGAAGGCGTCGCGATGTTTCGCCAGCGCGTACACGTCAGTTTCCCGGAACGGGACGATAGTCCGGACGTCCTCGCGCTCGGCGAGGCCGAGGAGCGCCTCGGCGTACCCCGAGAGGTCCTTGCACGGGTCGGGTACCCGGACGGTCTCGTCAGCGTACTTCGACCGGAACCCCGGCGGGTCCGGGAGTTCCGAGACCGCAATCGTTCGAACCCCGCTTCGGCCGAGCGACCGAAGGCAGGCCGTACTGCTCGCCACGTCGATAGCGGGTACGACGGCGGTGCGGTCGGGTCGTGATTCGTTCGCCCCCATTACCACCACATCGGTTACATTATTACTTTGTTATGACCGTGCTGTCGCGGTACTCGGTTCGTGGGGAGGAACGAAGGGAGACGGTATCACTACCCCCTCCGGTCGTAATCGACGCCTAAGCGCGACGAGAAGCCGAAAGCGAGCGGATTTGGAAGGCTACTCCGAGCGAATCGCACCTACCGGCGAAGATTTCGAATTGCGGCGAAACACTGAGGTGGCCCCCGTGAGTGCGCCAGCTCGTGGGCGAGTTCGCCGAGGCAGTGCGCGACCGACTCCGGGACGCCCTCGCCGAGCGACGGCCGTCGCTCGACTGGGAGACCGAGCACCGAATCCGCCGGACCCCCGTGGACGTGGTGGGCCGCGACTCCGACCGATTCGTCGCGGTCGAACTGGAGTGGCGGCGCGCCGACCCGGCGAACAACACCGCGAAACTGTTCTACTACGCCGACGACGGCGACCTCGACGCCGACGAGGTGGTCGTCTGCCAGCTTTTCTCGGGCTACTACGACCTCGAGGACGTCGGGGTGTCCTCCAAACGCGAGGTCGCGGAGTTCGTGGGCGAAACCGCCGCCGAGAGCGTCGAGCGCGTCTCGTTTCATCCGCTTCGACTCGCCATCGACCCGCCGAAGCGGGGCGGCGACCGGCCCGCAGGATGGCAAAAGCGAACCGACGGGACCGCCGACGAAATCGCGTCACTCCTCTAAATCCGGGCGCTCTGCCGACGCGCGGCCGAGAAACGGCCGCGCGTCGAGACCGTAGACGAGACCGTACGAGAGAGCGAGATTCAGGCCGTAGGCCGCGCCCGGCACGACGAAGAACGGAAGCGCGGCCATCGACGTTCCGAGGAGTTCGAGGAGCGCAAGCGCGCCGAACGGAAGCAAGAATCCGAGGACGAGCAGGAGGAGCGTGACCTCCACGCGCCGGGCGTGGGGGGGGGGCCCCCCCCCCCCCCCCCCCCCGGGGGGGGGGGGGGGGCGGCGCCCCCCCCCCCCCCGCCCGGCGCTGGTCGGCGTTCGGAACGCGACCCAGAGATAGCCCCCAACGAACGCCCCGAGCAGGAAGCCGACGAACTCCCACCGGGCCGACACCGAGAACGCCCGGCGAGTCGCGCTCAGATACCACCCGACTGCGAGGAAGCCGAGCGCGAACACGTAAAAGCCCGTCACTACCCACTGGACCCCACCGACCAGTTTCTCGCGGAGCGAGGCGTCGTGGCTCGCCGAATCGGTCATGCCGAGCGTTCGATTCGTCGGAGAAAAACGTTGTTGGCGCTATTCGAGCGCGACGAGACCGTCGTCGAGCATATCTCCGAGCACGTCGCGAGCGTGGCCGTCGGGGTCCACGCCGCCGTAGACCGCCCGGACCTCACCGTCCGCGAGCACGAACGTCGTGCGCGCGGCCGCGCCACGCGAGGTGTCTACGCCGAAGGCGTCGGCGATTTCGGCGTCGGGGTCGGCGAGCAGGTCGAACCCGAGGTCGTACTTCTCGGCGAACGCCTCGTGGCTCTCGACGTCGTCGGTCGAGACGCCGTACACCGCGACGTCCGCGTCTCGGTACGTCTCGAGTTCGGCGTCGAACTGCTCGGCCTCGACAGTGCATCCCGGCGTGTCGTCGCGCGGGTAGAAGTACACCACCGTCGGCTCGTCGAAATCGAGCGCGACGGTCTCACCGCGCTGATTCTTTGCCTCGACCGTCGGCGCGCCGTCGCCAGTTTCGAGCGTCATGCCCGGGGATTCCGGACCCGCGGGCAAGGCGTTTGCGCTTCGCGGGCGGTCGGTGTCGCTCAGGAGATGTCGATGTGGTGCGATTCGTCGTCGTGTTCGGCCATCTTGGGGAGCGTGACCGTCAGCACGCCGTTCCGGTACGTCGCGGAGACGGTCTCCTCGTCCACCCGTTCGGGAAGCGTGACCGACCGGCTCACCGACTGGTGACGGCGCTCCTGTCGGAGATATCTCGCCTCGTCGCTCTCACCTTCGACGGCCTCACCCTCGCCGCCCTCACCCTCGCGCTCCTCGGCCTCCTCGTGATGCTCGGCCTCGATTCGGAGCGTGTCCTCGTGAATCGACACGTCGATGTCGTCGGTGTCGAACCCCGGCAGGTCGGCGGTCACGACGTACTCCTCGCCGTGGTCGGCCACGTCGATGGACGCGCTCGCGTCGCCCATCATCCGCCAGTCCGACCCGCCCATCGACTCCTCGAACTGGCGGCTCATGCGGTCTATCAGCTCTTCGAGTTCTCGAAACGGATTGGTTCGTCGTGCCATAGTTTCCCCCACGGGCGTTCGGTCGCCCGAAGCGGGTTCGACGCGAACGGTCTTAAAAATTCAGTCCGATTCGGAGGGACGCGACGCTCAGTAGAGGACGTGTTCGGTATCGTAGGACCCGAGTCGCCGGACCCACCCGTTCTCGGCGAGGTTCTCGATGTCCTCGATTGCCTCCTGCGTTCGGCCCTCGTACAGGCCCGCGGCGAAGTCGATGTGGAACACGTAGTCGCCGAGGCGCTCGCCGCTCGGTCGGGACTCGACTCGCGTGAGGTTGATGTCGCGGTCGGCGAACGGTTCGAGGAGTTCGAGCAGGAGTCCGGGGTAGTTCGCGTCGGGGTACACCACGAGCGACGACTTGCCGCCCGCCTCCGACCGCTGGTCGGCGGGCGCGATGACGAAGAATCTCGTCGCGTTCGAGGTCCGGTCCTGAATCCCCTCGGCGACGATTTCGAGGTCGTCGCCCGCGTTATCGGGGTGGCCGATACCCGCGACCGAGGGGTTTTCGCGGGCGTACTCGACGCCGCGGGCGGTGCTGGCGACCGCTTCGAGGTCGGCGTCGGGGTACTCGGTTTCGAGGTACGACCGACACTGCGCGAGCGCCTGGGAGTGGCTGGCGACCGTCGAGAAGTCGTCGCTCTGGGCGAGCAGCGCGTGGCGGATGGGGGTGACGATTTCCCGAACCACCGAGACCTCGCGGTCGGTCAGCGCGTCGAGCGTCTCGGTGACGCTCCCCTCGATGCTGTTCTCGATTGGGACGACTCCGCGCTCGAACTCCTCGTCGGCGACCGCTTCCACGATGGCCGTCACCGACTCTCGGAACGCCACGTCGTCCGCGACCGCGCTGGCGGCCCGGTGGGAGTAGGTGCCCGCCGGACCGAGCGTGACTGCTTGCATGTGGAGGTGTGTTTCGCGGTTGACGGTAAAAGGGCGTCGGGTGTGACAGATTTTCGGAGGGCGACTGCTCCGATTCGTCTCCGAACGCGCTGGACTGCAACGAGCGCACTCCCCCGGCATGGCCGGAGAGTACAACAAGTACGACCGTCAACTAGTAGGCATCGGTCAATCAGTAGGCGTTGTCGATGGTGCGCACGACACCGGGGACAGATTGCCATGCCGGAACTGCGTTCCAGCGTACGGGAAACCCAAGCAGGGTGCGCGTGCTGACACGCGTTTCGAAATTTAGCGCATATGTAACAATAAATATGGACTTGGGAGAAGTTTAAGTCACGGGAATCGAACCTATTCAGGACGTTTAGTGACTTTCTAGGAGATCCATAAATAGTATAGATACAGATAATTATATAAATGTATAATATAAAATTAGAAAGTCATTTATTTGATTAGGTACTATAAAAAGTATGGAAAATAAAAATGGCAAAAGAAATAAAACGGAGAATCGAACGTCGGCCACTCGACGAGGAGTTCTCGGGGCGTTAGGTACTACCGCTGGCGCAATTGCAAGCACTGGGTTCGTGAGCACAGTCTCAGCAGATTCCGCGAACGTTAATGACATCCAAGGTACGAAACAAGTAGAAACCCTATTGTCTGAAGTTGGAAATCCGAAAATAACTGGAGGTGACCAGCTGGTCCGAGAAATAGATGGCGTCAGTATACTTGCAACAAACCTGAAAACTGAAATTGGAACACTGGTCCATCTGAAAGTTCTGAGCTCGGAGCGTGAGAAGTTTGATCGCGGATACTCCTCGGCGACCTTTAGGATTGGAAATCTGACTCAGGAGATACTGGAGAAACTCCCAACGAAGTTCAGTAGCACTCCAGTGGGTACCTCCCTTTCGTTCCTGCAAAAGGATAAAGAAACGACGCTTGTGACTACTGTAACGGAGGACGAGAAAGAGCAAATAGCGGAGTTAGTCGATACGGAGGAGTTCGTCGCTCAGTACGTCAACGGCCACTACGAGATTCATACATCCAAAAGCGCACGGTACAATGTTTATCCTGCGGGAGGAACGGAGAGGAAAGTAAAGGGGTCGTCCGTCGAGACACTCGCAACTACACAAATCAACGAAGATGCCTGTTTTGACTGTGTGGCGAATTCGCCTCTCGCAAAATGTGGAACGTGTATACAACACTGTACGCCGGGCGATGCTTTCGCTCCACTACAGTGTCCAGCATGTATTGTAGACAACTGTGCTGATTCGGATGTAATAGCCTGTGGCAAGTGCATCGCAAGTGCCGCAGGCGATATCCCGAATCCGTTCTGATTCATCACCTCTCGTCCCAGTCACTCACGAAACTAGGTCGTTCGAACGTAAACCGCTGAGATTTCACAGCTTCAAATCTTAACACAGTTACTATATAACCCCATAAAATTATATTTACACGGTAGGAATATATAAAACCGCCATTTATAAATTATATTGAATTTATTATCATGTATATCGGAGTGATCGGGATTTTCAGAATTATTAGCGGAAAAGCTTAAAGCGGTTGTAGGTGGGGCAGGAAAGAATCGTAAATCAATCAACGTCGTCGAAAGGGTGCGACTTATCGAACAACTACTTACTCAACGCGTTCTGAGTCTTCTGGTAGGCGAAACCGAAAGTCCTCCATGCCTGTATTAAACTCAACCTCTTCGAGCTTTTCGGTTTGGAAATACGTCTCGTCCTGGAGGTCCGTGTCTGTGTTAGGTTCTAATAGTCCTCCCTCTCGGATGTCGTGAACCACTTCGCGTTTGAGTGGAAACCAATACGTTCCGTCTACCCATAAAGTGACAAAATCTATACCTCTATGAGGGACATCGGCGTCCTCCGTGGGTCGAAACGTCAGGACATGCGTCTCGCGACCCGCGACGGCGTCCGTCCCGTCGTAGGTCACGTCGAAGTCCGTTTTGGGGGAAGAACCGATGAGTGTCACCCCACCAATATATCCGCGTCCGTCGTCCGGTGTTTCGAACTCAATCTCATGGTACCGGTTCGTTTCGCTATCGTACAATGCTATACCACCCTCATTTTTTATCAATACATCAGAATCACCGCCCAGTGTATCAGTTGGGATGTTCATAACCTCGAAATTGGGGTCGCGCACAGTCTTCGCGGATACGACTTCCTTGCGAAGCTCAACTGGAGGTCGTTCCCAAATTTCAAGTCGTGTCTCCATGCGTCCGCCGCCGAACTCTTGGGCTTTGCGTTGGACACCGTGAATCTCTTCGGGGAGGTTATCCGTTGCGAGTAGTTGTTCAATTATCTCGTTTGTCGGTAGTGCATCGCCGTCCGCAGACATGAATAGTCATCTCTTCTACGACAGTATAAATCTTGTTTCAGTGAAACGTATCTCTACGAGAAGGAGTCCAACTTAGCGATTCAGCGTGTGAATCGCGTGCCCCAACGCATTCTCGGCGGCCTCCATCACGGCCTCCGACAGCGTCGGATGCGTGTGAATCGTCATCGCCACGTCCTCCAAGGTCGCACCCATCTCGATAGCCAGACCCAATTCGGCAATCAACTCCGATGCCTCCGGCCCCACAATCTGCGCGCCCAAAATAAAGCCACTTGGCTCGTCGGCCACGATGCGGACGAAACCGTCGGCGTGGCCCGTCGTCAGGGCCCGACCCGAAGCGCGGAACGGGAACTGGCCGACCGCTGGCTCGAAGCCGTTCTCCTCGGCCTCTTCCTCTGTCATACCTACGGTTCCGATTTCGGGGTCGGTGAACACCGCGGCGGGGACCGCCTGGTAGTCGAGCGCCGAGGGTTCGCCCGCGATGACCTCCGCGGCGACGGTGCCTTCTTTGCTCGCCTTGTGCGCGAGCATGGGTTCGCCCGCTACGTCGCCGATTGCGTAGATGTGGTCTTGGTTCGTCCGCGCGCGGTCGTCCGTCTCGATGAAGCCCGCGTCGTTCGTCTCGACGCCCGCGTTTTCGAGTTCAAGGGTGTCGGTGACAGGGGAGCGACCCACCGCGACGAGGACCTTCTCCGCGCCGAACTCAGAGATTTCGTCGTCCGCGTTCTCCGTGCGGACGGTGATGCCGTCGCCCGACTCCTCCCAGTCCTTCGCGGCCTCGCCGAAGTGGAAGTCGATGCCGAGTTCCTCGGCCTTCTTCTTGACCGGTCGCGCGAGGTCGTCCTCGTAGCCCGGTAGCACCGAGTCGAGCATCTCCACGACGGTCACGTCGGTGCCGAGTTTGGCGAACACGCCCGCCAACTCCATCCCGATGTAGCCCGCGCCCACGATGACCAGACTCTCGGGAACCTCGTCCAAGTCGAGCGCCTGCCGGGAGTCCAGCACGGGGTCGTCGCCGAAGTCGAAGCCCGGGATCTCGATGGGACGACTTCCAGTCGAAACGATGGCGTGTTCGAACTCCACCGTCTCGGAGCCTTGGCCCTCGCCGCCGTGGACGACGCGGGCGGTGTTCTCGTCGGCGAACTCCGCGCGGCCCTCCATGAGTTCGACGCCGTTGGCCTTGCAGAGCTTCTCGACCCCGCCCGTGAGTTGGTCTACGACGCCGTCCTTCCAGCCGACCATCTCGCCGAGTTTCACCTCGGGGTCGGCGTAGATACCCATCTCCTCGGCGTCGCCCGCCTCGTGGGCGAGGTCCGACGCCGTAATCATCGCCTTCGAGGGGATGCACCCGTAGTTCAGGCAGACCCCGCCGAAGGCGTCCTTCTCGACCAGCGTCACGTCGAGGTCGAGCTGTCCCGCGCGGATGGCGGCGACGTAGCCGCCCGGTCCTGCGCCGATTACCAACACGTCCGTTCCAGTCGAGATGTCTCCGACGACCATATGTTCGGCACGTCGGGCTTGGAGGTGAAAAATCAGGCGGATTTTGCCGTGCCGAATCGACGCCACGACCCGTCCCCACAGGAGCCTCCGCGAACCGGCTCGTCGAACCTCCGACCCGCGCGTAGTGAGCGGTTCCCGCGATGGAAACGTATTAGTGAGTGGTACCGGTAGCAGTCGGTACGTTGAACAGTGGCCCTAGGTCGGCCCTGTCGTCCCGCTGACTCGCGGGACCGCTTCAGGTCGACCGGCTTGCCGACTGTGGGTCGTCCGACGACGCGGCCGAGAACGCGAACGGCCGCGGTCCCCGTCGTTCGGTCACGCTGCTCGGCATCAGGCTCCATGCCCCGCGCGTAGCTCTGCGTGAGCCGTTTCTTTCGGCTGTAACCGGCTAGCCCGGGGCGTGGGTCGCTCCGTCCGTCAACCGCCGAGCAAGCCGACCCCACGTCAATGAAAGCCACCGTTCGACCACGACAGCATCGCCACCGACAGCACCGCGACCGACGCCGCCGACCGATTCGACCCGACCGGAAGCCCGCCCGGAGGTGGCGTCGATGAACCGCACGCCGTACGAACTGACCCTGAAATCCCAGGTGACGGACGCGCGACCGGAGTATCGGTTCCGCACCGCCGACGGCGTCGTCTCCAAGCAGTCGTTCAGACACGCCGAACTCCGTCTGCTCGATTCGCTGTGGGACCGCGACCTCGGTCGACTCCTCTGCCCGCAGGCGAACTACGGCGTCACCGGTGTCGTTCTCGCTGACGCCGCCGAGAGCGTCGAGATGACCGAGACGAGCGCCCGCGCGGCGCGGCTCTGCGAACACAATAGCAGGCAGAACGGCGTCGAGACGTCGGTCTCGATTCGGACCGACCTCACGGCAATCGACCGGGAGTTCGACGCCGTCGCCTACGCACCCAAGCGGTACGCGCCGGTCGCCGTCGCCAAACAGCGAATCGCCGACGCCCTCTCGTCCCTTCGGCCCGGTGGGAGTCTCTACCTCGCCGCGTCGGCGGAGACCGGACTCTCCCGGTACGAGAGCCAACTGCGCGACGTGGCGGCGAGCGTAACGTCGCTCGACGAACGCGACGGCTGTCGGGTCCTCGAAGCGACCCGCCCTCAACGCGTCGACCCGCCGACGTACGTCACCCCCCGGACCCTCCGTCCGACCGTCGGCGGCGAGACGCTGGCGCTGACGACGGTTCCGGGCGTGTTCTCCGCGACCGGTCTGGACGACGGGACGAGACTACTCATAGAAACCGTCACCGTCGCCGACGGCGACCGGGTGCTCGACCTCGCCTGCGGATACGGGGCCGTCGGAACGTACGCCGCTCGGACGGCCGACTGCGAGGTCTGGCTCAGCGACGACGACGCGGTCGCGACGGCGTGTGCCGAACGCAGCCTCGATGCGTCCGGCATCGACGGAACCGTCGTGACCGCGGACTGCGTCGAGGGCGTCACCGACCGGACCTTCGACCGAGTGTTCTGCAACCCGCCGACCCACGCGGGCGACGGGGTCCTCTCGGAACTGTTCGCCGGGGTCCGAGACGTGCTCGCGCCGGACGGGGAGTTCGCGTTCGTCCGCCACCGCGAGCTATCGCTCCGAAACCATCTCGCTCCGTTCCGCCGGGTTGAAACCCGCCGTACCGGGACCGAACACGTCGTAGTCACCGCGAAGCCGTAGTTCGCGTCTCGGGCGGAATCGATGGTACGCTTCGGTTCGGAAAACGTAGCGGTCGGGTCAGTAACCGAGCTGTTCGCGGACGAGAACCACGGTCGTCCGGCCCTCATCGTTCTCGTACCGATAGATAAGCTGCTTCGCAATCGCGCTTCCGACGCCGTACGCCTCCTGTGCGCGGGCGTCTTCGAGCGGGTACGCGACGTTCTCCAGTCGGTCGAGCGCGGCGTCGAGGTCGGCGACGACCTTGTTGGCCCCGGTGACGAGCAGAAGATTCTCGGCCGCGAACGGGTACGCGCCGACTCGACTTCCGGAGGCGTCGGCGGCGACGAGTTCGCCCGATTGGGCAACCGCGTTCACGCCACCGAGGAAGTACTCGGCGGTCTGGGCCTCGCGGCGCGCTCGCGCGCGCTCGGCGTCGTCGTCGATGTCGAACACCTCGGCGTGGAGGTTCTCCCAGTCGTGGTCGCCCTCCATCAGGTAGTCGGCGAATCCGACCTCTTCGAGCGTGGTCGAGTGGCCGTTCATCACCGACGCGCCCGCGGGAATCCGGGACTTGAGTTCGGCGAGCGCGTCCTCGGCGGTGTCGGCCACCACGACTTCGAAGCCCCGAGATTCGAGGTTCGAGACAGTCTCGTCGAGTTCGTCGTCGGTCGGAAGTTCGTCGAGCGATTCGTCGTACGATACGTCGTCGGCGTAGGCTGCTTTGTCCTGTGACATGTGTCTCGCGAACGACTGCTCGGCGGTCGCATCGGATGCGACCGCCGAGCAGTCGCCTCTCGACATTCGCTTGTCGCGCTGAAGATATAAGCGCTCGCGGACACCGGTGTCGCCGGGTGACACCGCCGTTACCCGGTGGTTCGGATGATACTCACGCCACGCGCTCGACCCCGTAGCCCGCGTCTCTGACCTTTTGGATGATGTTCTCGGCGTGCCCGGTTCCGCTCGTGACGACCTGAAAGACGAGGTAGGCCTCCCCGACTCGGAGGTCGTCCACGGCGCGCTCGTGGCGCACCGTCCGGATGTTCGCGTCCGTGTCGGCGATGATTCCCGAGAGCTTCGTCATCTCGCCCGGTTGGTCCTCGATGCGGACCCGGAGCCGAACGAGCTGACTTCGCTCGGTCAGCGCCTGCGTGAGGACGGTCTGAAGGAGCGAGATGTCGATGTTGCCCCCGGACAGAATCGGAACGACGGTTTCGCCCGTCACGTCCACGTCGTCGGAGAGGAGCGCGGCGACCGAGGAGGCTCCGGCGGCCTCCACCAACTGCTTGGCGCGTTCGAGCAGGAGGAGTTCGGCCCGCGCGATTTCGTCGTCGGTGACGGTCACGATTTCGTCCACGTGGGCTTCGATGAGGTCGAGCGTCAGTTCCGAGATGCCGCCCGTGGCGATGCCGTCGGCGATGGTCTTGGGCGACTCGACGGAGGCGGGGATGCCCTTGTCCAGACTCTCGGGGACCGTGGCGGCCCGCTCGGCCTGCACGCCGACAACTCGAATCTCGGGGTCGAGTTCGGCCAGCGCGGCGCTCACGCCGCCAATCAATCCGCCGCCGCCGATGGGGACGACGACGGTGTCCGCCTCTGGCATCTGCTCGTGGATTTCGAGTCCGATGGTGCCCTGCCCCGCGACGATGGCGGGGTCGTCGTAGGCGTGGACGAACGCGGTGTCGTCGTCCTCGGTCAGCGACTCGGCGTACGCCATCGCGGCTTGGAAGTCCTCGCCCCGGAGTTCCACGGTCGCGCCGTACTCGCGGGTGGCATCGACCTTGGCCTGGGGCGCGTTCTCGGGCATCACGATGGTCGAGTCGATTCCGGCGTTGGTCGCCGCAAGTGCGACTCCCTGCGCGTGGTTGCCCGCGCTCGCGGCCACGACGCGCGACGCCTCGCCGCGTTCTGCGACCTGCCGAATCTTGTTCGACGCGCCGCGGGTCTTGAACGACCCGGTGCGCTGGAGGTGTTCCATCTTGAGGTGGACCTCCGCACCGACCACCTCGCTCAGCGACCGACTCCGCTCGATGGCGGTCCGCTGGACCACCGCGTCGTCGAAGCGGTCGCGCGCGGCCTCGACCTCCCGGAGTGTGACTTCGGCCATATTTGCCAGTATCGGGGGTGCAGTATATCAGTTTCTCAGTCCGATGGGTCGAGGTCCGCTCTATCGAGACGGTGGTTCGGCCGTCTCGGCGCGACCTACGGGGCTGGCTCGACGTTCTGATTCACGTGGAAGAAGTTGTCTGGGTCGTACTTCGCCTTGATTTCCTGCAATCGGTCGTAGTTGTCACCGTACGTGGCTCGAATCCGGTCCTGACCCTCTTCCATCATGAAGTTGACGTACGCGCCGTCCTCCGAGTGGTCGTGGACCGCCTGCCAGTAGTTTCGGGTCCAGTCCGTGAGTTTCTCGCGGTTGGCCGGGTCCGGGTCCACGCCGACGATGACCATCGACCAGTTGGCGTCGCGGTAGTTCCACGCCGTCTCGTCCGGACCGACGCGGTGGACGGCACCGTCGATGGGATAGAGATGCATCGACGACTTGGGAGTCGGCACTTCGGCGAAGCGTCGGTGCTCCGCGATGGCGTCGTCGCTCAGGTCACGCACGAAGTCGCCCTTCCAGTACCACTGGTCGCCCGGCGGATAGAGGTCGTCGAACATGATTTGGAGCGCCGAGTAGGGCATCGCCTCGATGTGTTCGAACACCGGGTCGGCGACGTTTCGGGCGGGTTGGACCACCTCCTCGATTCGGTCCTCCGGGCCGAGATAGCACCACATCAGTCCGCAGACGTTCTCGCCGTGCAACGCCTCGGGGAACGGGTCGCCCGGCACCTCGGCGGTCATGTAGAACGCGTACACGTCCTCGGGTGCCTGCGGGAGCCACTCGCGGTACCAGCGCATGATGGCTTCGAGGTCCTCGATACGCCAGAACATCGGCCCGGCGACGACCGTTTCGACCGGATGCAGCTCGAACTCGAACGAGGTGACGACGCCGAAGTTGCCGCCACCGCCGCGAAGCGCCCAGAACAGGTCGGGATGCTCGTCTTCGCTCGCGTGGAGTAGTCGGCCGTCAGCCAACACGATGTCCGCGCTCAGCAGATTGTCGATGGTCAGCCCGTGCTTGCGGGTCAGATAGCCGTGTCCCCCGCCGAGGGTCAGTCCCCCGACGCCGGTCGTGGAGATGACCCCGCTGACCGTCGCCAGTCCGAAGGCTTGGGTGGCGTGGTCCACGTCGCCCCAAGTGCACCCGGGTTCGACGCGCGCGGTCCTCGCGTCCGGGTCGACTCGGACGCTCGTCATCTCCGAAAGGTCGATGACCATTCCCTCGTCCACCAGCGACAGGCCGGGACCGTTGTGACCGCCGCTCCGGATTGCGGTATCGAGGTCGTGTTCGCGGCCGAAATCCACGGCTGCTATCACGTCCGCCACGCTCGCGCACGTGACGATTGCGTCCGGGCGCTTGTCTATCATGGCGTTGTAAATCGTGCGCGCCTCGTCGAACGTCGGGTCGTCGGGGCGTATCAGTTCGCCTCGAAGCGTGCCCTCTAGTCGCTCTATCTCCGCGTCGTAGTCCGTTGGTGCTGTGGTCATTGGTTTCCTCCCCCCTCGTGAACGGTTGCGAACGTTCGACAGCAAGTGTCGTGTTGCCAAGGAGAATGGAAGCTACCACACCGAGGATGAGATAGCTATCTGGTGCCGTTCCGACAGCGACTGACTCCCGGGCAGACTGTGCAACGCGGTCACTCGCTGCAACCGGAAAGGCTCGCGACGGGTCGGCGCTGGACCGACGCCAAGTGCTCCCGAATCGCGATGCTCGAAAAAGAGTTCTCGAAAGCTACTCCAGCAGCAGGAGTTCGGGATTCTCGACGTACTCCATGAACGTGTTGGCGAACGACGCGGCGTCCGCGCCGTCCACGATGCGGTGGTCGATGGAGAGCGAAATCGGGAGCGTGTACCGCGCGACGACCTCGCCGTCCTCGACGACCGGGCGCTGTTTGAGTTCGCCGATGCCCAGGATTGCGGCCTCGGGGTAGTTCAGAATCGGGGTGGCGTACTCGCCGCCGATTGCGCCGAAGTTAGTGACGGTGAACGTCGAGCCCTGTAGCTCCTCCATCGAGATGGAGCGGTCCCGAGCCTTCTGAACGAGTTCGTTGACCTCGCTCGAAATCTGGAGCAGGCCCTTCCCGTCCACGTCGTCCACGACCGGCACCATCAGTCCGGCGTCGGTCGCGGTCGCGATGCCGATGTGGTAGAAGTTCTTGCGGAGGATTTCGCCCGCCTCCTCGTCCAACTCGGCGTTGAGTTTGGGGTGCTGTTTGAGCGCGGCCACGACCGCCTTCATGACGAACGGCATGTAGGTGAGGCGGATGCCCCGCTCCTCGCCCTTCGGCTTGAGTCGCTCGCGGGTCTCGACCAGCGAGTCCACGACCGCGGTGTCCTGGTGGGTGACGTGCGGTGCCGTGAATTTCGAGTTCGACATCGCATCGCCGATGGTCTTCCTGACGCCCCGGTAGGGGATGCGCTCGACCCGTTCGCCCGCGCTCGCACCCGCCACACCGGCCGCGTCGGCCTGTTGGGCGGCCTGCTGTGCTTCGGCGTACTCCATCACGGCTTCGGGCGTGACGAACGCCTCGCCGTCGCGCTGTTCGGTCGCGGGCACGGCGTTCAGGTCCACGCCCTGCTCGTCGGCGATACGCCGGGTCGCTGGCGCGGCCAGCGTCTTGTCGCGGTCGGCCGACGACGCTGCGGACGGCGCGGGACCGCCCGAACTGCCCGAACCGTCCTCTGGTTCGGTCAGTTCGGCGGGTTCGAACTCCGACTCCTGTTCGGCCGCGGGCGTCTCTTGGCCGCCCTCGTCGCCGGATTCGGCGGCGGCTTGGACGTCCTGCTCGGTCACGCGACCGCTCGGGCCGCTCCCCTCGACCGCCGCGATATCGACGCCGAGTTCGCGGGCGAGTCGGCGCGCGCTCGGCGCGGCGAACACCCGGCCCTCGCCGGTCGAAGTCTCCTCGGCGTCTGCCGGTTCGGCTTCGTCGTCTGAGGCTTCCGAAGCCTCGGAATCGGCCGGTTCGGCTTCCGCGGGTTCGTCCTCCTCTCCCTCGACGTTGAACGTGATGATGACGTTGCCGACGGGGACGACCTCGCCCGCCTCTGCCAGAATCTCCCGGACCGTGCCGTCCACGGGCGAGGGGACCTCCACGATGGCCTTGTCGGTCTCGACCTCGGCGACTGCCTGGTCCTCGGAGACCTCGTCGCCCTCCTCGACCAGCCAGCCGACGATTTCGCCCTCGCTGACGCCTTCGCCCACGTCGGGGAGTTTGAACTCTCGAACCATGTTAGAAGCCCACCGCGTCGCGGATGCCTTCCTTGATACGAGCCGGTTCGGGCAGGTAGTAGTCCTCGATGGCGTACAGCGGGAACGGCGTGTCGAAGCCGGTGATGCGCTCGACGGGCGCTTCCTGATAGAGGAGCGCCTCCTCCTGGATGATGGACGCGATTTCGCCGCCGAGGCCGCCCGATTTGGGCGCTTCGTGAACGACCGCCGCGCGACCCGTCTTCTTGAACGATTCGACGATGGTGTCCTCGTCGAGCGGCGAGACCGTCCGGAGGTCCACGACCTCCACGTCGATTTCGCCCTCTAGCTGCTCTGCGGCCTCCATCGTCGGGCGGGTCATCGCGCCCCACGTGAACACCGAGATGTCAGCGCCTTCCTTCCGAACCGCGGCCTCGCCGATGGGCACCTCGTAGGATTCGGTCGGCACGTCGCCCCGGAACGCCCGGTAGATGAGCTTCGGTTCGAGGAACATCACGGGGTCGGGGTCCCGAATCGCGCTCGTAAGCAGGCCCTTGGTGTCGTAGGGCGTGCTCGGGATGACCACCTTGAGTCCGGGTTGGTGGGCGAAGAACGCCTCGGTGGACTCGGAGTGGTGTTCGGGCGCGCGGATGCCGCCGCCGTAGGGCGCGCGGATGACCATCGGGCAGGTGAACCGCCCGCGACTCCGGGTGCGGAGGCGCGCGGCGTGGCTCACGATTTGGTCGAACGCGGGGTAGATGAACCCCATGAACTGAATCTCCGGAACGGGCTTCAGCCCGTAGGCCGCCATCCCGATGGCGGTTCCGATGATTCCCGACTCGGCGAGCGGGGTGTCGATGACGCGGTCCTCTCCGAACTCGTCGTAGAGGCCCTCGGTGGCGCGGAACACGCCGCCGTTCTTGCCAACGTCCTCGCCCATCACGAGTACGTCGTCGTCCTGTTGCATCTCGGTGTACAGTCCATCGCGGACCGCCTGCACCAGCGTGAGGTTCTCGGTTTCTTGGGTGGTCTCGGCCTGACTCATGTCTTAGTCCTCCAAAAGTGCCTCGTCGCCATAGTCCTCCCGAATCCGGTCAAACCATTCGAGTTGTTCCTGCAACCGTTTCGGCATGCCTTCGTAGACGTGCGCGAACATCTCCTCGGGTTCGGGTCGGGAGACCGCCTCGGCCGCGTCGATGGCGTCTGCGACTTGCTGTTTGTTCTCCTGTTTGATGGCTTCGACCCGCTCGTCGTCGAGCGCGCCGCGGTCGCGCAGGAACGATTCGAGGCGCGGAATCGGGTCCTTCTGCTTCCAGCGCTCGACCTCCTCGTCGTCGCGGTACACCGAGGGGTCGTCGGCGGTGGTGTGGGCACCGAAGCGGTACTGGACCGCTTCGATGAGCGTGGGTCGGCGCTCGTCTTCGCCGGGGTTCTTCGCCTTCTCTACGGCGTCCTTCGTGACCTGATACACCGCGAGAGGGTCCATGCCGTCCACCTGCACGCCCTCGAAGCCGTACGCTTGGGCCTTCTGCGCGATGGTCTCGCTCGCGGTCTGGCTCTCGCGCGGGACCGAAATCGCCCACTGATTGTTGTTGCAGAAGAACACCGCGGGGGCGTCGAACACGCCCGCGAAGTTCAGTCCCTCGTGGAAGTCTCCCTCGCTGGTCGCGCCGTCGCCGAAGTAGCAGAGGAACGCCTTCTCGTCGCCCTTGAGCTTCGACCCCCAGGACATACCGGTCGCGTGGGGAATCTGAGTCGCGATGGGAACCGCGACGGTGAACAGATTGACGCCCTCGGGGATGGCGTTGCCCCGCTCGTGGCCCATCCAGTACAGCAAGGTCTGTTCGAGCGACACGCCGCGGACGAGCGCCGCGCCGTGTTCGCGATAGCTCGGGAACACCCAGTCGTCCTCGGCGAGCGCGTGAGCGCTCCCGATTTGGGCACCCTCCTGTCCGGACAGCGGCGGGTAGGTTCCCATCCGGCCCTGTCGCTGGAGGCTGACCGCGCGCTCGTCGAAGTGGCGGGCCAGTCGCATCTCGCGGTACATCTCCACCATCTCCGACTCGGAGATGTCGGGGACTTCCGCGCCCTCGACTACGTTGCCGTCCTCGTCCAGCACCCGTACCTGCTCGTCGGGGTCGTGGTGTATGACGCTCACGGTCGAACCCATCCTGACATATTCGATAAATCATCGGCGCGCATTATAGGGTTTTCGTAACTAACTTTCCATAGGTACGGTTCTCGTGCTACATCGTCACAGGAATACCGAATTGTGGCGAGGAAACACCTGCTTTTCAAAATTTTCTCGGCTCGTAGTAGACGTTTGTCCGTCAGTCGTTGCAGTTCGCGGGGGGCAGCTGGACGAACGGCAAAAATTGCGGGAACCGATACGGGTCGTCGGAGGGTGGCTCGTAGAACTCGATTTCGCGACTCGCTCAGACCGAGGCCCGTCGCGCATCCCTGCTCGCGGTTTCACCGCTCGCTCAAACCGAGGCTCTCCGAGCCTCGCGCCTCGCCTGCTCGACCGACTTCCCGTCCCGAATCACGGCGTCCACGAACAGCTCTCCGGCCTTGTACGACGACCGGACCATCGGCCCGCTCGCACAGTAGAGGAAGTCGAGTTCGTCCTCGGCGACCTGCCGCCACGTCTCGAACTTCGAGGGGTGGACGTACGAGTCCACGTCGAGGTGGTCGCGCGACGGCTGGAGATACTGGCCGAGGGTCACGATGTCCACGTCGGCCTCCCGGAGGTCCGAAAGGGTCTGGTACACCTCGTGGTCGTACTCGCCGACACCGAGCATGATGGAGGTCTTGGTGTAGACGTCTGATTCGCGGTCGGCCTGTTCGAGGACTCGGATGCTCTGCTCGTAGCCAGCACGGGGGTCGCGCACTGGCTGTTGGAGGCGCTCGACGGTCTCGACGTTGTGGGCCAGCACGTCGGGTTCGGCCTCGATAATCTTCCGAATCAGGTCCGCATCGCCCTGAAAGTCCGGAATCAGCACTTCCACGAGAATCGAGGGGTCGCGCTCCTTGATTTCCCGAATCGTCTGCGCGAAGTGGGCCGCGCCTTGGCCCTCCAAGTCGTCCCTATCGACCGACGTGAGCACCACGTAATCCAAGCCGATTTCGGCCACCGCGCTCGCCACGTTCGCGGGTTCGTCGGGGTCGAGGGGCTGACCGCCGCCCGTGTCCACGTCGCAGAAGCCGCAGTTTCGGGTACACTGGTCGCCCAACAGCATGAACGTCGCCGTGCCGCCAGAATCCGAGTTCCGGCCGGACCAACACTCGCCCAAATTCGGACAGTTGGCCTCCTCGCAGACGGTGTGGAGGTCGTGGTCCCGAAGCGTCTGTTTGATGCCCGTGAACTCCTGCCCGGCGGGCGGCCGCATCTTCAGCCAGTCGGGTTTCCGGCGGCGACTCATTGGGCGAGTGTTCGGGTCGGGTCGTCAAAAGGATACGGTATTCGAAGGTGGACACGAGGTTCGAACGCGTGAACTCCTGCTTTAGTCGATTCGGCGCGCGCGAGCAACGCGCGCGAGGGACGAGTAGCACAGGCCGGAGCAACGCGGAGGCCGAGCAACACAGGAGGCTGGGGAGGACGAGGTGCGGTGCTGTCGCGGTGCGGTCTTCCCTAGGCTCAAGGAGTAGCTAGCTGATTCAGTCGAGGCTATCCACCACTCGGAACACGGCCGTCCGGTCGAGAGGTGGATTTTTTACTAGACTGTCCCGCTCCCGTTACCGAAGACGAACAAACGACCCAAAACCTTCCCAAGTCACCACAACCGAGCGAAACGAACCGAAACCGAGGTACCCCGCGCTTCCAGAAATCTAAGCGACCAATAACAAAGCACGCCCGGTACCTACCCCCGACCATGAACACCAACGGTCTCGATTGGGTCGCGATTCTCCTCGCGGTCTTCGGCGCGGTAGCGTGGGGCATCCTCGGCCTGACCGGTCTGCTGGGCGACCCCGTGAACGTCGTCGAACTCGCGCTCGAACCCATCTTCCGGACCGGACCCGCCCGGACCATCGAGAACATCATCTACGTCCTCGTCGGCCTCTCGGGAATCTACCTGCTCTACACCGCCTCGAAGATGGGCCGGGCGAGCAGGCGCGCGACCCGCGAGCGCCGCCGGGACGACGCCACCCGAAGCGAAGTGACGCGGGCCGACACCGCGACCCGCGAGCGAGAGAACACGACCGACAACACGGATTCCTAAGTGTCGTCTTCCTGCCCGTAGCTCTCGAACTTCTCCGCGACTGCGGCCATCTCCTCTGCGCTCAGTTCCACCGGGTCGCCCAGCGCCTTGGCCTGACAGTAGATTCGGGCGGTGTACTCGACGTTGAGCGCGGTTTCGAGCGCGGCGTCGATGTCGTCGCCCGTGACCAGCAGGCCGTGGTTGGCGAGCAGGCAGGCGGTCGCGTCGGCGGCTTCCATCGCCTCGACCGCGTTTTCGGCGAGCGCCTCGGTGCCGTAGGTCGCGTAGTCGGCGACCGGGACGGTCGTGCCCGCCAGCGCGAGCATGTAGTGGACCGGCGGAATCGGCTCCTGTAAAATTGCGAGCGTCGAGGACCACGGCGAGTGGGTGTGGACGATGGCACCGGGTTCGAACTCCCGATACACAGCGGTGTGCATCGGCGTCTCGCTCGACGGCGCGGTGTCGCCCGCGACCCGCTCGCCCGCGAGCGAGACCACCGGTACGTCCTCGGCGTCGATGCGGTCGTAGGCGACCCCGGTCGGTGTGACGGCGAAGCCATCGCCCCGGCGGACGCTCAGATTCCCGGTCCGGCCGGGCGTGAGGGTGGCGAGGTCGGGTGCGCGCATCGCGACGGCACGTCGTTCTGCTCCGAGCATGCGACCCTGTACGGTCGTGGGACGGATATATGCTCCTCTCCCGACATCGAGCGAACCGTGGTGGTCTCACCCATGAGAACGCCAACACATTTCGAAAAATCTATAAATACACGTGGGATTTTACCAGTATCTCCGGAGATTAAACAATGCTGGACGTGTCCCGTGAGGAAATAACCGACGGCTCGCTCACGCGCGCGTTGTTGATTTTGGCGGCCCCGCTCGTAGTCCAAAATCTCGTGCAGGTAGTCCAGAACGTCGTGGACACGTTCTGGGTCGGACGCCTCGGTGAAAACGCGGTCGCGGCGGTCGGCGGGAACTTCCCAATCGTCGCGCTCGTTTCGAGCGCCATCATCGTCCTGCTGACCGGAACGCAGGTCCTCGTCTCCCAGCGCGTCGGCGCTGACGACCTCGATGGCGCACGTCGCGCGGCGTTCCACGGCCTGACGCTCGCGCTCGTCGTGGGTACTGTCGTCGGTGCGATAGTGGTAGTCGGTGCCGACACCATCGTTAGCCTCGTGTTGACCGAATCCGAGGTCGTCCCGCTCGCGGCCACCTACCTCGCGACGTACATGCTCGCGTTCCCGTTCATGACGATGAGCGACGCGCTCGAAGGCGGGTTCGTCGGGTGGGGCGACTCGCGGGCCGCGATGTACGTCAACGTCACCGCGGTCGTCGTCAACATCGGACTTGACCCCTTCCTCATCCTCGGCTACGGGCCGTTCCCCCGAATGGAGGTCGAAGGCGCGGCGCTCGCGACCGCAATCGGTTACACCGCCGGGTTCTCCCTCGCGCTGACGATGTACCTCCGGGGTCGCGACGGCTACACCCTGACCCGCGAGAGCATCGACTTCGATACCGCGGAGTACCGCGAAATCCTCGACATCGGGCTCCCCCGAGGCGGCCAGCAGGTCGCCAGCCAGTCGGTTCGGGTCGTCATCGTCGCGCTCGTCTCGGCGGTTGGCGGCGCGGCCGGAGTCGCGGCCTACACGGTCGGTGCGCGAATCGCCGCCGTCGCGTTCATCCCAGCGCAGGGCCTCTCAGGGGCGGCCCAGAGCATCGTCGGCCAGAACCTCGGCGCGAACAAGCCCGAGCGCGCGCGCCGGACGACGTGGGTCGGCGTGGCAATCGCGGCGGTCGGTCTCACGCTCGTCGGCGTCGTCCAGTGGTTCGTCCCGGAACTGCTCGTCAACGTCTTCGTCCCCGACATCTCGCCGCGCGGCTTCGAACTCGCGGTCGATTACCTCCGGATTCTCGTCCTCGGCTACTGGGGTATCGGCGCAATGTACATGTTCAGCGCCGGATTCAACGGCGCGCGCCGGACCAAGGTCAGCATGATGGCGGGCCTCCTGAAGTACTGGGCGGTCAGGCTCCCCATCGCGGTGGTCGGCGCGTACTGGCTCGACTACGGCGTCCACGCCGTCTTCTGGGCGGTCACCGTCTCGAACGTCGTGGCCGCGGTCGGTGCCGGACTCTACTACTACCACACCACCAACAACGGGATGTTGAAACGGGCCGCCGAAAAGGCCGCCGCGACCGCGGACTGAGGCCTCGTCGGTCAGTCCACCAGAACGGTTCGCGACTCGCGGACCGGAAGCAGGGGGAGGTCAGGAAACGTCACTTCGACCGTGTACTCCATCTCGTCGTCGGTGCCGCCGAACACGCCGACCGGGACGGTCGTCTCCCCGTCGAGGTACGTCGAGGTCGCGGTCATCTCGACGCCGTTGACCGTCACGCGAACTCCGGCCTGCGTTCCGGCCGCCGCGTTCCGAACCGTCACCTCGCGCATGTCGTTCTCGCCGCGGGAAATCGAGTCGGGGAACGCCCCCCACTCGACCGAGATTCGGGGGAGGTCGCGGGCGCTTTCGAGGACGCGCTCGGCCACGCCTTCCGAGAGTCCGGCGTCTTCGAGACCCTCGACACCCGCCTCGCGCACGTCCGCGGGCGTAGCGATTCCTTCCGTTGCGAGTTTGCTCGCGCGACCCGACCCCACGCCGTCGATGGCGGTGAGTCCGACCGCGTCGCCGCTGATGCCGTGGTCGATTCGGGCCTCGGTCCGGCGCGCGAGGTTGGCCGCGCGCGGGCGGTCGAACCGTTCGAGGAACGCCCGGAGCGCCGCGAGCAGTCGGAGACCGTTCGTGGTGATGACCCACGCGTCGCTCCGGAGTTCGCCGGGCGTCGTGCCCGTCATCGACGACCGGAGGATGGCGAGCACCTTCCGCGCGCCGGGGTCGAGGTCGCCCGCCTCCTGCCCGACGAGGACGGAGTTGACCGCCTCGCGTTCGGACTGGCGGGCGCTCACGCTGTCGAACTCCGCGGCGGTGGCGACGGTTCGAAGCACGTCGCCCGTCTCGATGTCCTCCGATTGGGCGAGGTCGTGAAACTCCACCGCGGTTTCGAGTCTGAGGTAGAACTTCGAAGCGAGGCGGCCGAGCGGCGTGCCCGACACACCGAGGTCGTCGCCGATGTCAACGAAGCCGCGGGCTTCGAGTCGTTCGAGTGCGGTCCGAACTCTGTCGCGCAGGCTCTCGAAATCGTAGTCGTCGGGGTTGTTGCGCGCCCGGACGTAGTAGAACGTGGTTTCGAGCCAGTCCATCACGTCGCCGAGGTCCCGGATGGTTCCCATCGAGATTTCGGCGTTGAGGTGGGCGTCCAAGTCGTCGGCGAGTCGGGACTCGATTTCCTTGCCCTCTCGGAGGAGTCGTCGGTACTTGTCGGCCTCCGCGTTGTCGGCGACGACCCACCCGTAGCCCACGTCGTCGTACTCGGGTCGGCCCGCCCGCCCGAGCATCTGGAGGACGTCGAGCGGACTCATATCGACCTCGCCTTCGAGCGGGTCGTGGACCTTCGTGTCCCGGAGGACGACGCATCTCGCGGGGAGGTTCACCCCCCACGCCAAGGTCGAGGTCGAAAACAGGAGCTGAATCTTGCCCTGCTTGAACCACTCCTCCACGAGGTCCTTGTCGTTCTTCGAGAGGCCCGCGTGGTGGAACGCCACGCCGTCGAGGACCGACTTCCGGAGCGTCTCGTTCTGGAGGTCGGTGGTGTCGGTGTGGAAATCGTAGTCGCCGCGCGACCCGACCGGAATGTCGCGCTCGGCGATTTCGTCGCGGGCTTTCTTGGCGGCCTGCACGGTGTCTTGACGCGAGGAGACGAACACGAGCGACTGGCCGCCGTCGCGGATGTGGGGTTCGGCGAGGTCGAGCGCGCGGTAGAGCCGCCGGTACTTGTCGGCGAAGGAGTTGTCGCCGTGAGTGTACGTCTCGACGCCCGAGTGGAGGTCCACCGGGCGGTAGTCGTCGCCGAACGCGAACGTGGTCTCCGGCGGGGCGTCGAGCCACGCCGCTACGTCCTCGACGTTCGGCATCGTGGCCGAGAGCGCGACGATTCGCGGGTCACAGAGCCGCCGGAGCCGCGAAATCGTGACTTCGAGGACGCTCCCGCGCTTGTCGGAGTCGAGGAGGTGGACCTCGTCGATGACACAGCAGTCGATGTCCCGGATGAACGAGTAGCGCCGCGAGTCGTGCTTTCGGGTCGCCGAGTCGGTCTTCTCGGGCGTCATCACGAGGATGTCTGCGCGCTCGGCCCGCCGGGGGTTCAGGTCGCGCTCGCCCGTGACGACGTACACCGAGTAGCCCAACTCCTCGAATCGCTCCCACTCGCTCTCCTTCTCGTTGGTGAGCGCGCGCATCGGCGCGACGAACAGCGCGGTGCCGCCCGCCTCCAGCGTCCGGCAGATTGCCAACTCCGCCAGCGCGGTCTTGCCGCTGGCGGTCGGCGCGCTCGCCACCACGTTCTCCTCGGTGTCGAGGAGCGCGGGCAGGACCTCGCGTTGCATCCGGTTGAACTGGTCGAACGGGAACGCCTCGGCGAACTCGGGAACGACCTCGGCGACTTCCATCGTTCGTCTGAGGGGGCGGCGACGGGAAATGCGTTTCTCTATCGGAACGACCCATCCGTGCGACTCGGTTTTGGGGGTCGGCGTGCTGTAGACGACTGCACTACTCCGGCGCGCGCGAGCAACGCGCGCGAGGTCTTCGTGAGCGGAGCGAACGAAGGCCCGGCGGATGCGGTTTGTCCGCCGGTGGACGAGGACCGAAGGGAGGAGCGAAGCGACGACTGAGGACCGCAGGAGGCTGGGGAGGTACGAGGTGCGGTGCGGAAGCGGTGCGGTCTTCATTGGCTCAAGAGGTAGCTAGTCTGCTCGAAAGTACACCCGAACACATAGCCGAAACACGTACACCCGAAACACCGGGTTCGAAGCCCGAGACACGTGATGGAGATTCGACTTACGATTCGAACAGTACTTCTCGCAGTTCCTCGGGCGACTCCACGACCACGTCAGCTGCCGACAAGTCCAACACCGAATCCGACTGATTCCGATACCCCACTACTGTCATCCCCGCCCGTTTCGCCGACTCGACGCCGTTCTCCGAGTCCTCGACAGCAACACAGTCCTCTGGCGCGACACCGATTTTCTCGGCGGCGTACTCGTACACGTCGGGTTCGGGCTTGCCGTCGCCGTCGATTTCCTCGGCACTGACGACGTGGTCGAACGCGGCTCGAATCGCGAACCGGTCGAGCACGCGGGCTATCCAATCGTGGGGCGACGACGAGACCAAGCCGATTCGGCGGCCGTCCTCGTGGAGGTCGGCGGCGAGTTCGCGGAAGCCGTCCATCAGTTCGACTCTCTCGCCGTAGAGTTCGCGGGCGGCCTCCTCGTAGCGTTCGACGAACGCCTCCTTGTCGGCGGTCATCTCGTGGCGTTCTTCGAGGTAGTCGTATATTTCCCGGAAGTTCATCCCGGTGGTCTCGTCGGCCGAGACCTCGCCCGCGACTACCGCGGGATAGATTTCGTTCTCCTCGATTTCGACCCAGTAGCGCTCGGAGTTCACGACGACTCCGTCCATGTCGAACAGGACTGCGTTCGATTGCACGCCTCGACCGACGGGCGCGACCGAAATAGGCGTTCGTGTCGCTCGACCTGCTCGACGCGCGAGCGCGTCGAGCAGGTCGAGACGGATTCGTTCGGGAGCGAAATCGCGGCTTTCCCGGACCGAATCGACGTTACCGAGCCGAACTGCCGACGTTCCGGCGTGAACGACGGGCGCGGTTTATCTCTCGATTCGGCGTTCTCGGGACGATGACAGACAGATTCGAGACGACTCGCAGGACCGTCCTCGCCGGAGTCGCGGGCACCGCGCTGACGGTTGCGGGCGTCGCTCACGCGCAGGAGACCACCACCGAGGAGGGCGAAACCACGACCGAGGGAAGCGAGACGACCACGGAAGAGGGCGCGACGACCGCGGAGGCCGACGAGCAGACGACCGCCGCGGACGGTGAGCGGACCACGTTCTCCGTTCGAATCGTAAACGTCTCCGAGCAGGACGCGATCCAGCCCGACGAGGGCGACCCTCAGCCGGTCGTGCTGTCGCCGGGCGCGTACGCGACCCACACCGAGTCCGGGCCGCTGTTCGCGCCCGACGAGTCGGCGAGCGAGGAACTCGAAGCCCTCGCGGAGGACGGCGACCCCACCGAACTCGGCGACTCGCTGGCGGGCGCGTCGGGCGTCTCGGCCAGCGGCGTCTTCGACACGGCGGTCGAGGGCGGAGACGCCGGACCGATTGGCCCCGGCGACGCCTACGGCTTCGAGGTGGCGGCCGCGCCCGGCGAATCGCTCTCGTTCGCCACGATGTTCGTGCCGTCGAACGACCTGTTCTTCGCGCCGGGACCGTCGGGCATTCCCTTATTTCGCGACGGCGAGCCGATTTCGGGCGGCGTGACCGACCAAGTCCAGCTCTGGGACGCTGGCACCGAGGAGAACGAAGCGCCCGGCGTCGGCGAGAATCAGGCCCCGCGCCAGTCCGAACCCGACACCGGCTCGGACGAGGACGCCGCGGTTCGTCCCATCGACGCCGTCGAGGACGGCTTCAGCTATCCGAGCGTGACCGACTCGATTCGAATCCTCGTGGTTCCGTTGGGTGGAAACGTCGGGGCGACGGACTGAGACCGAAAACGGCCGGGGGAGTACCCGAGCATTTAAATCCGAAGACGGGACCAACCCGGCCCGTGACCGAAACCGTCCACATCTACGCCGGAGACTGCACGACGACCTACCACTCCGAGGCCGACCCGCGACGCCAGCGCGGCCGTGTCGTGGTCGTCCACAAGCCCGACGACACCGTCCTCGTCCACGACTCGAACGGGTATCAGCCGGTCGCGTGGCTCACTCGCGCGAACGCGGTCCACCGCGAGCAGGGACCGGAGGGGAAGTTCGCGCTCGTCGCGGTCAAGGACGGCGAACAGCTCCGGGTCGAGAGCCACGGCGGCGGCGAGCGCGCCCGTCACGACGCGACCGCGGCGGGGATTCCGGTCGGCGTCTGTCCGACCTGCGACGGACGTCTCGTTCGCGCCCGCGGCGCGGTGACGTGTCTCGACTGCGACACAGACCACGGCTTGCCGCGCGACGCCGCGATTCTCGATTCGACGTGCGACTGTGGCCTGCCGGAGATGTCGGTCGAGCGCGGCGCGCGATTCGAACTCTGTATCGACCGCACCTGCGAGAGCCTCGACGCCGCGGTCCGCGAGCGCTTCGACCGCGAGTGGTCGTGTCCCGACTGCGGCGGCGACCTCCGGGTCCTCCGCGAGCGCGCGCTGTTTCTGGGCTGTGAGAACTATCCCGACTGCGAGGGGAGCTTTCGACTTCCCGACGCCGAGGTGGTCGGCGAGTGTGCGTGTGGCTTGCCCGAGATTCCGAGCGATTCGGGCGACGAACCGCGGTGTCTCGACGGCGACTGCGCCGAAACACCGGAGGTCATTTGACGGCGCGAATCGGAACCACGACCATGAACGGACGCCTGCGAGACGGCGAGGTGGTGGTCGGCGGCGACGCCCGCCAGCGCTACTACGACTCCAGCGGATACGGTCGGCCCCTCGGCGGGCAGGAAATCGCACTCTCGCGGGTCGAAGCCGCGTACCTGCTGTTCCGCGGCGACATCGAGGCGGTCGAAGGCATGGACTTCCGGGCGTTCCTCGCGGACGCGGGCGACGAAATCGCCACCCGGTTTCTGGTGTACGCCGACCTGCGCGACCGGGGATTCTACCTCTCGCCCGACCGCGCCGACTGGGTGAGCGCGCCCCGGTCTGACTCGGATTTCGTGGTCTACCCGCGCGGGAAGGGACCGTGGGACGACGAGGAACTCTATCGGGTCCGGGTCGTGGGCGAGCGCGCGGACGTGCCCGCGGCCGACCTCGGCGACGTGGTGCTCGCGGTGGTGGACGAGGAGAGCGAACTCACGTACCTCGAAACCGACCGCGCCGACCTCCGGGGCACGTCCGGAATCGACCCGCCGAAAGGCGTCCCGGCCGACCTGCTGGCCGACCGCGTGCTGGCGTGGGACCCGCCCGAATCGCTCCACTTCCGGGGGTTCTACGGCCAACCGCTCGACGGCAAGGACTCGAAGCGCGACCGACCGACCGCGCTCCAGCTCTCGCTGGTCGAGGCCGCGTACCTCGCCGAGGAAGGCGTTCTCGCAGTCGAACCCGGGGCGGAGGGCGTCGTCGCTCGCGGCCGCAAAGTCGAAGGCGAGCGGTTCGACCGCCGACTCCGGGTGTACCGGGCGCTCCGCGAGCGCGAGGTCGTCCCCAAGACCGGGTTCAAATTCGGCGCGGACTTCCGGACCTACGCCGACGTGGAGTCGGTCGATAATCTCGGTCACTCGGAATGTCTGGTCCGGGTGCTTCCTGCCGACCACGCCTTCTCGCCGCGCGACCTCGCGCTCGACGTGCGACTCGCTCACGGCGTGCGAAAGCGAATGATTTTCGCGCTGGTGGACGGCGACGGTCTCTCGTGGATTTCGGTCGGTCGGCTGACGCCCTGAGGCGTGTACGGTTGCGAAGCGAACCCTTTTTGCGGCGACGGGCACCTACACTGCAGTAGATTGGCTCGCCGCCAGTCGATTCCGCTATGAACGGTGACGAACCCAGCCACGAGACCGAGGTATCGTCCGACGACCACAGCAGCGCGTCGGGCGAGACCTGGCGCGAGTTCGACGACTCGCCGCCGGTTCGGGCCGACGGTGGGGCGGCGAGCGACGGTGACGAGACGGCGAGCGACGAGACGACCCTCGACCCGTGGGGGTCGGCGACGGTGTCCGACTACCGAAAGCTGTTCGAGGAGTTCGGCATCGAGGAGTTCGACGAGGTGCTACCCGAAGTCCCCGACCCGCACTACCTGATGCGCCGGGGGGTCATCTTCGGCCACCGCGACTACCGAAAGGTGGCCGACGCGATGCGGAACGACGACCCGTTCGCCGTGCTGTCGGGATTCATGCCGACCGGCGACCCACACATCGGTCACAAGCTGGTGTTCGACGAGATTATCTGGCATCAAGAGCGAGGCGCAGACGCCTATGCGCTCATCGCCGACCTCGAAGCCAACAGCGCCCGCGGGATGACGTGGGACGAAATCGACGGCCACGCCCGCGATTACCTCCTCAGCCTGCTCGCGCTCGGGTTCGACCCCGAGGAGGGCACCCTCTACCGCCAGTCCGACGACCGCAAAGTGCAGGACTTGGCGTTCGAACTCGGCGCGCACGCCAACTTCTCCGAGTTGGAGAACATCTACGGCTTCTCGGGCGAGACGAACGTCTCGCACATGCAGAGCGTCGTGACCCAGATGGCCGACATCCTCTACCCGCAGTTGGAGGAGCCGAAACCCACGGTCATCCCGGTCGGCCCTGACCAGGACCCCCACGTCCGACTCGCGCGCGACCTCGCGGCCCGAACCCAGTTTTTCGGCGTGACGAAGGCGTACGCGAGCTTCGAAGCCGACGCCGAAGAGCGCGAACTCCTCGCGGCGGCGTACGCCGCGCTCTCGGAGGACGCCGACGAAGGTGAAACAGTTCGGTGCGAGGACGCGGCCGACTGGCTCACAGAGGAGGTCGCGGCCGACAGCGCGCGCACGAGCGCGGTCCGAAAGCTCCGCGAGGCCGGGAAAGAACCCCTCCGTCCGCGCGTGCGATTCCTCGACCGAAACGCGACCGACGACGCCTTCTCGGCGCTCATCGGGGCGGTCGAGGGCGAAAAGCGGGTGTTCGACGAGCACATCGACTCGTTCGACCTCGCCCGGGAGGAAGCCGAGTCGTTGGCCCGCGAGGTCGAACTCGACCACGGCGGCTACGGCTTCGTGATGCCCTCGTCCATCTACCATCGGTTCATGACCGGACTGACCGGCGGAAAGATGTCGTCGTCGGTCCCAGCGAGCCACATCAGCCTGCTCGACGACCCCGAGGACGGCTACGACAAGGTGAAGGCCGCGACTACGGGCGGCCGCGAGACCGCCGAACGCCAGCGCGAACTCGGCGGCCGGGCCGACGAGTGCCCGGTGTACGAACTCTACGCTTACCTGCTCGCGGGCGACGACGACGAGTTCGCAAAGCGGGTGTACGACGAGTGCGTCGGTGGCGAGAGACTCTGTGGCGACTGCAAGGAGCAGGCCGCCCAACTGATGAAAGAGTTCCTCGCCGACCATCAGGAGAAACGCGAGGAGGTCGAACACCTGCTCGAAGCGGCCGATATCGACCTCGACAGCGACCGCAAGCGAAACTAGCGTTCTGTTTTTCGGTTCGAGCGCGGCGGCCGCGGCCGCCGCGCTCGGTGTCAGGGTCATCGAGAAACGGCCGGTGAGTCAGCCGCCGGAAAGCGGCTGGTGGGTCAGCCGCCAGAAAACAGCCGGTGAGCCAACCGCCAGAGAACGCCAGCGAGTCGAACCGACGCACGGACTATCCCGTAAAGAGTTAACCGACCGCGACGAAATCACTCCGTCATGGCAACCGCAACTACGGACCGGCTCGAACCGCTCGGAATCGGATTCGGCGTCCTGCTCGTCCTCGTCGGCATCGCGACGCTCGTCGGAACGCCGTGGGCGCACAAGTCGGGCGGGGCACTCCTGCTCGTCGGACAGGCGTTCGGCGCAATCGCGGCCGTCGGAATCGGTGCCGGACTCGCGTGGCTCGCGAAGGCGTAACGGAAAAGTAACGGACTGCTTCTACTTGTTCGGCAGGAACGCGAAGGCGATGAGCAGCATGACCGTGACGATGCTGAGGATGATGATGCCCCACAGTCCCTGGACTCGCTCGTCGAAGTCGGCCTGCGCGTTGAGTTGCTGCTGATACTCGTTAGTCTGCGTCGAGAGAACGAGTTCACCCTCGCTCGGGAAGTGCGGGACGAACGTCCGGTTGTCCTCCTCCGGGCCGAGCGTGGCGTTCTCGCCCTCCGCGAGGCTCACGTCGTTCGTCCGCGGGTCGTTCCACGTCAGGGTGGCGGCGTCGGTGGTGACGTTGCTGATGGTGGTCTGATTACCCTCGTACTCGACCTCGTCGCCCTCGGAGTACTCGCGAGTCTCGGGTTCGCCGAACTGCTGGCTCTTGTACTCGTCGACCGGAACGAGGGTTCTGTTCTCGCCGTCCTCGACGACGACGTACTTCGTCTCGTTCTCGGTGACCGTCGAGACGTTGTCACCCAGTTCGAACTCCTGGCGGAGCGTCACGTCGTCGGGGTCGGACTCGTTCGGGATGGAGACGCGGAACGTCGTGTTCCCCTCCATTTCGAGCGTGGAGTTGTTCTCCCACGTCGCCGAACGGATGGCCGACTCGTTGGTCCACGTCAGCGTCCCCTCACCGTCGCCGACGGACGAGACCGTGTACTCGCGGTCGTTGACAGTCAGGGTCTGATTCTCCGAGTAGCTCTGTCCGTCAACGCTGATGTCGGGCTGTTGGGCCGCCCCGATGAGTGAGTACGCCCCACCAGCGACTACGAGAAAGAGGACGGCGTACACCGTCGCCGAGCGTCGTTGCATATTCGGAACGACGGACGCGCTCCGTTTAATGGTTACTTTTTGGCGGAGAGCGGTCGGGGCGTTTCCGGGAGGGGGTTTTTTCGGTGCTGCGAGTCTCTCGATACGACATGGACAAACGAGACCTGCGCGAGCGCGTGTGGGACCGGCTCGAATCCGACGGACTCGCACGATTTCCCTTTCCGCCTCACGGCCGAATTCCGAACTTCGCGGGAGCCGAAGACGCCGCCGAGCGCCTCACCGAAACGCCGGAGTGGCGAGACGCGAACGTCGTCAAAGCCAATCCCGACGCGCCCCAGCTCCCGGTCCGACGGCGCGCGCTCGACGCGGGCAAGACCGTCTACATGGCGGTGCCGCGGCTCCGCGACGAGAAGCCGTTCTACGAACTCGATCCGACCGAGATTCCGGCCGACGACCGCGACCGCGCGCCGACGGTCTCCCACGTCGAGGAGTACGCCCAGCAGGTCGGGCCGGACGACGTTCCCGGACTCGACCTCGTGGTCTCGGGGAGCGTTGCAGTCACGGACGACGGCGCACGAGTCGGCAAAGGAGAGGGCTACAGCGACCTCGAATACGCGGTCCTCCGAGAGTTGGGACTCGTGGACGACGCGACTACCGTGACCACGACAGTTCACAACGTACAAGTGGTCGAGACGTCGGTCGAAGTCGAGGCCCACGACGTTCCGATGGACATCGTAACGACGCCGACCCGAACGATTCGGACCGAAACCGAGTACGACCGTCCGGAAGGCGTGTTCTGGGACGACCTCTCCGACGAGCGAATCGACGAGATGCCGGTGCTGGCAACGCGACAGCCGTAGCTTCGGTGCGACAGCGAGCCGAAGGCTCGCGCACCAGCGATTGTACCGCGAGCGAGGGAGCGACCGAGTGAGCGGGTGTTTTTGGTGCAGATTTTTACGAGGAGCGGCGGCCGCGGTGCTCGAATGAAGTGAGAGCACTGCGGCCGCTCAACGAAATGAAAATGAAGCCAAGGGCCGGATTTGAACCGGCGATGGGCGGCTCTGCAGGCCGCTGCGTTCGGCCGGACTCTGCCACCTTGGCGCGATTTCTGCTACTCGCTCGCCGCGCTTAAATATAGCGGTCCAGTGTGGAAGCAGTCTGCGAACAGCGAGAGCTCTGGCTGTGCGATAGCAGTGGCTCTCGAATAATAAATGAACGAACCCCACACAGCGCGGTGCTGTGTGGGGTGTGGTATGAATGGGTAGGCGGCGAACCGGTGTTTCCAGAGGCTCGCGCACTCCAGTACTGGCCGGAACGCAGGCGGGCTTAACTTCCGTGTTCGGGATGGGTACGGGTGGTGCCCCGCCGCTCTGGCCGCCTTAACGCCGACTCGCGGAATCGAACCGCGAACACTGTCCAACGTCGGTTGGTTCAACAGTCCGGAACGCAGGCGGGCTTAACTTCCGTGTTCGGGATGGGTACGGGTGGTGCCCCGCCGCTCTGGCCGCCTTAACGCCGACTCGCGGAATCGAACCGCGAACACTGTCCAACGTCGGTTAGTTCGACGAACGACCGTATGATTGTGTGCAATCCAGTTTGCGCCTGGATCCGTTTAAGCGGATACAGTGCATGAGTGTGTGGCATTGACCAGTTAGTACTCGCGGACTGAACGCCTCGTTGCCTCGG
>NZ_ML974141.1:0-1292 GCF_004143485.2 Halorussus amylolyticus
TCCCGCCACTCCAGACCGCGCCGTGAAGCGCGGCGAATTTGTTGTCGCTCGGGGGGACACAGGAGGTCATGAAGTGTTCTTTGACGAGGTCGGGATGCTCCTTGACGGCCTCGTCCATGTTCATGAATACCACACCTTTGTCCTCCCACTGCTCCTGCATGTTCTGGTAGACGACCTCCGACTCGTACTGCGCGCCGACCCCGGAGAGGGCTTTGCGCTCGGCCTCGGGAATGCCGAGTTTCTCGAAGGTGTCCTGAATCTCCTCGGGCAGGTCGTCCCAACTGTCCGCGCCCTCGCGTTTGTCAACGTCGGGGCGGATGTACGGCACGATTTCCTCGACATCGAGTTTGGTGAGGTCGGGTTGGCCCGGCCAGTCGGTCGGCAGGGGCATGTTCTGGTAGTGTTCGAGCGCGCGCAGCCGCCGCTCGCGCATCCAGTCGGGCTCGTCCTTGTCCTCGCTGATGAGCCGCACGACCTCCTCCGTGAGGCCCTTGTCGGACTTGACCGCGGCGCGCTGTTCTTTCTTGAACTCGAAGCGCTCTTCGGTGTTGGTTTCTTGTAGCTCTTCGTCGGTACTCATGTGGTCGTAGGTGGGTACCGAAGCTCCTTAACTCCGGCGTCAGATTGGGGTTTGAAGTAACCGAAATCGGTTACGTATCCGCGAAAAGTGGCCGTCTACGTGTTCGTCTCGACGTTGGTGTCGGTGTTGGTGTCGGCGTCGGGCGAGCTAACGTCCGATTCGACCGTCTCCACGTCGGGGTCGCTCATCTCGTTCAGTTCCTCTTCTATCTCCTGGCGGCCCTTCTTGAACTCGCCCATCGCTTCGCCGGTAGAACGTGCGAGCTTCGGAATCTTGTTTGCGCCAAACAGCAGGACGGCGATGAGGAGAATCACCATCATCTCCATCCCGCCGGGAATCGGTCCGAACAGTGGAATCATCTGTGCCATCTCTATCTCCATCGTTCCGGGCCTCACTTGTAGGCTTTTCCCCTCGCACGGGTGTTTTCGGTGACCGTTCGCGCGTGAAAATAAACCCGACACTGGACGCCGGCCCGTCCCCGCGCTCGCGGCGCTCGCGCGCCGGTGAAATCCCACTTTTTATTTCGTCTCGCCGAGCGGAGTCAGCCGTGAACGACCCCGCTGCTGCCGCCAATCCCACCGGCCCCGCCGACCCCGCGGAGCGTGCGCGCGAGCACGTTCTCGACGCGCACGCCGGGACGGTCGAAATCGTACTGGCCTGTGCCGATGCGGTCGCGTCGGAGTGGCCCGACGGGTCGGCGACCGACCGAGGC
>NZ_ML974141.1:1302-34830 GCF_004143485.2 Halorussus amylolyticus
CGTCGGGCGCTCGAAGCCGCGGATGCGTGGGCGCGCCTGCCCGACGCACTCGCGGGCGCGGTGCGCGCGGCGGGGTTCTCGCTCTCGGCACCGCCGGTCGCGGCCCCGCCCTACGTCGCGGTCACGAGTCGCGGGCCGGTCCTTCGCGCGACCGTTCCGGCGGGTCGGCTGGTCGTCCTCCTGTGTACGTTCGACGTCGAGCGCGGCGATTCGACTCGGTACGTTCGGGGAGCGACGACGCCCGATTCGGCGGTTCGCGCGACGTTCAAACCGCGACGGGACGCGAGATAATCCAGAGCGACAGCACGGTGTAGCCGACCATCAGTACGGTCAGCGGCGCGTGCGTCCGGCCGATTCGCGAGATTTCGAGTCGCTCGACGACGCCGTGGGCCGCGACCACCGCGACGACGTGGCCCGCAACGACGAGCAGGACTTGCACCGCCCAGAACACGGAGAGCGGGAGCCACGCGAGGGGCGCGATTTCCGGCCCGCCGACCAGTCCCACGAAGTCGCCGAGTCGCGTGAGGACGAACGCCGCGTTGTGCGCGAGTTCGTAGCCGACCGCGATGGGGAGAACCGTCGGCGCGATTGCGAGGGCCGTCGTCGCTCGCGATTCGGCGCGACGACCGCCCTCGCAATCGCTGGCAATCCGTCGGGTCAGGCGCGCGACGCCGACGAACGCCGCGAGGAAGCCGAGGTAGCCGAGCAGGTAGACGACCACGGAAATCGCGGGACCGACTCCGATGGCGTCCCTGACCGCGAAGACGAGCGTCTGGTACTCGGGGGTGCTGGCGAAGCCGTCGAAGCTGACGGTGTACACCGTCGCGACGACGAACGCCGCGAGCGCGCCGGACGCCACCGGGGTCCGGCAGGCGGCCCACGGCGCGCGAACCGAGAGTTCGAGACCGCGCTCGGTCCGGGTTGGCTCCACCGGCGCGACCCGGCCGAACAGTCGATAGAGGACCGCGAGGAAGTCGGCGCGACGGAGCCACTCCGGGCCGAAAACAACGGCTCCGAGGACCATCGCGGTCGCGTAGCCCGCGAGCAGAACCGCGGTCGTCGCGGGGCGACTCGGGACCACGGTCAGATTTTCGAGGACGCCCACGACCACGAGGAAGCCCGCGAGCGCGGGCCAGTCGCCGAGTCGGTCGGGGTAGGACGCGAGCCCGACCCGCCCGCCCTCCAGTCTGGTCAGGCCGTCGTAGAGGGTTCGCCACGGCGAGAGATGGGGCCACGGGTCGCCGACGAGCGCGGCCACGACCGCGAGGCCCTTCAGCCAGAGCGCCCACACGAACACGGTCGCGACGTTCTCGGCGGGCGTCTGCGTTCCGAACAGGCCGACGAACAGCGCGCCGACGAACGCGAGCAGGAAGCCGACGCGCGCCACTGTCCGAATCGCGTCGGCGACCCAGTGAGATACGACGACCGAGCGGGCCGAACCGACCGACTGGGTCGCGCCGACTGACCGACCGGACATCGAGAGGAGGACGGCGGTGAGCGCCACCGTCGTTCCCGCCCCCGCGTACAGCAGACCGAGCGGAATCGGCGCTTCGAACCGCGTCGTCACGGTGTGGGCGCTGGCGACACCCGAAAGCCCAAGGAGCGCGACGACCGCGAGGGTCGCGGCGAACGAGCGACCGGCGAGTCTGCGAGACGACGCCATGTTCGACTCTCGCCGCCCGGCGGCAAAAGGCGCGTCGGTGTCGGTCCGCGAGTGCGCCCGCACCGCGGGCGCACTCGCGGGCGGAGGCCAGCCACCCGTGAATCCGCCCTCGAAAAACACCGGAAACGCCGGTGTCGGCTTCGGACCCGCGGCTCAGTTGAGCCGCGGGTCCGGAGCCGCTATCTCGGTGCCACACCGGGGACAGACGTACCTCGACCCGCCCTCGACCGCGAACTTCCGGGTCGGGCCGACGTACCAGCAGTTCGGACACCGGCGGACGGGAAGTTTGAGCATCCGGTCGCTCAGACACCGCGCGCCATGAAAGGCCTTCCCCCGAAAGACACCGGAAACGGTGGTGTCGGTCGCTGTGCGCTCGGTGCACTTCTTCGCTCACGGCGCGAACTCGAACTCGCCGTCCTCGCCCGCCGGTTCGGACTCGACCGTCGCGCCCCTGTCGGCGACTCGCGCGAGGAACTCCGGCGGGAGGTCGTCCACGTCGCCGACGTGGACCCGCCAGAGGTTCGCGTACAGGCCCTCGCGCGCGAGGAGTTGGTCGTGGGTGCCCCGCTCGGCGACCCGTCCCTCGTCGAGGACCACGATTTGGTCGGCGTCACGAACCGTCGAGAGTCGGTGGGCGATGGCGAACGTGGTCCGGTCGGCCGCGAGCGCGCCGAGGCTCCGCTGGATGAGCGCCTCGGTTTCGGCATCGACGTGGCTCGTCGCCTCGTCGAACACGAGGATGTCGGGGTCCTTGAGAACCGCCCGCGCGATGGCAATGCGCTGGCGCTGGCCGCCCGAGAGTTTGACGCCGCGCTCGCCGACCTCGGTGTCGTAGCCCTCCGGGAGATTCTGGACGAACTCGTGGGCTTCGGCGGCTTTCGCGGCCGCTTCGATTTCCCCGCTGTCGGCATTGAAGCTCCCGTAGGCGATGTTCTCGGCGACGGTGCCGTCGAACAGGAACGGCTCTTGGCTCACGTACCCTACGGTGCGACGGAGGCTCTGCGCGCTCACGTCCCGAACGTCGGTGCCGTCGATGCGAATCGCGCCCTCGTCGGGGTCGTAGAGCCTGAGCAGGAGCTTGAGGAGGGTGGACTTCCCTGCACCGGTCGGGCCGACGACGCCCACCGTCGAACCGCCCGGTACGTCGATGTCCACGTCCGAGATGGTCGGTTCGTCGGCGTCGGCGTCGTCGTAGCCGAAGGTCACGCCGTCGAACTCGACGGCCCCCTCGGTCACGGTGAGGTCGGGCGCGTCGTCGCGCTCTGAGAGGACGGTCTCCTCGTTCAGCAGGTCGTAGACGCGGGCGCTCGACGCTTCGGCGCGCTGGTAGCCGTTGATAATCTGGCCGAACTGGGCGATGGGCCAGATGAACTGCTGGGTGTAGATGACGAAGGTGACGAACTCGCCGGGCGTGAGCGACCCAGAGAGGAACAGCGGCGGGCCGACCAGCACCCAGTACCCCCCGACCGCGAAGGTGAGCGCGAACCCCAGTCCCGAGACGACAGAGAGCGTCGGGAAGAACGTGATTCGGGTGCGAATCGCGTCCCAGTTGGCGTCGAAGTACTCCCGGGAGGCGTCGGCGAATCGCTCGGCCTCGAACCGCTCGGTGCTCTCGGTCAGGATGGTCTCCATCCCGCCGAGGTTGTTTTCGAGGCGGGTGTTGAGCGCGCCGACGCTGGCGCGCATTCTGGCGTACTTCGGCTGGACGATGCCGACGAACCGATAGGTGAACAGCGCCAGCACCGGCACCGGGACGAGCGCGATGAGCGCCAACTGGGGGTTCAGCGCGACCATAATCGCGCCGATGCCCGCCACGACGACGAGGATGCGGAGCGCCGCGCTCACGCCGTCGTTCAAAAAGGATTCGAGCTGATTCACGTCGTTGCTCAGTACGCTCATGAGTTCGCCGGTCCGGCGCTCCTCGAAGAAGGCCATGTCGAGCGACTGGACTCGGTCGTAGGCCGCGGTTCGGAGCGCGTGCTGGACGTTCTGCGCGAAGGCGTTCCACCCCCAACTCTGGAGCCACGAGACGGCTCCGCCGAGAACCGTCGCGCCGACCAGAATCCCTATCGAGAAGAGGAGTTGGTCGGTCGTCCCGGTCGGAATCCACTCGCCGGGCACGAGCGGGAGCCGGTACGGTCCCGCGCCGAGAAACACCGCGTCTATCGTCACCCCGACCACGAGCGCCGGAAGCAGTCCGAGCAGCCGAGAGACGATAGTTCCCACGACTCCGACGGCCCCGTATCGGGCGTTCGGGCGTCCGAATTCGGTGTAGAGACGCCACATCGGGCGGTCGGCGGGCGAGTCGTCGGTTGCGTCCATCGGTGGTGGTAAGCGGTCAGTCGTTATGTGTCGTTCGTCGGGAACGCTACCCGAATCGCCCGGTGAATCGTCTGCCGAGAAACGGCCGGTGACACAACCCACCGAAAATAGACAGTGACGCAAACCACCGCGAACCGCCCGACAACACAGTTCACCGGAACGCGCTCGGTGTATCATTCTCGGGGGTGGGAATGAAAGGGGCCGCCCGGTCGCGCTTGCCTTGGTCGTCTCTGCGGGCCAGTATTTCCGTGCGGGTGTTGCTGAGAGCGCGGAAATATCCCGCAGAGCGACCGCGACCGGGCGGGGGCTTTCGAAGTCCGATTTACTGAGTTTATGCGATTTCTAACGTAAGTGAACAGCAAGTCGTCTCGCCATCCCCAAACCGGCAGAACCGAGCGCGGACCCAGTACTTACGTCGCTCGCGGACCACTTCCGAGGTATGCCCACAGTAGCAATCGTCGGCGGCGGCCCCGCTGGACTCAGTACCGCCCTGTTCACCGCGAAGAACGACCTCGATACGGTCGTGTTCGACACCGACGAGACGTGGATGCACAAGGCGAGACTGTACAATTACCTCGGCATCGACGAAATCGACGGAAGCGAGTTCGTCGAGAAGGCCCGCTCGCAGGTCGAGCGCTTCGACGGCGACCTTCGGGTCGGCGAGGAGGTCACGGGCGTCGAGCAAGACGGCGACGGTTTCGCGCTCACCACGGACGACGGCGAGTACGACGCCGAGTACGTGGTGTTCGCCACCGGGACCGACACCGACCTCGCCGAATCGCTCGACTGCGCCACGACCGACGAGGGTCTCGTGGACGTGAATCTCCAGATGCAGACGAGCGTCGAGAACGCCTACGCCGTCGGGTCGATGATTCGCAATCAGACCTGGGAGGCCATCATCTCGGCGGGCGACGGCGGTGCGGCCGCGCTCGACATCCTGAGCACCGAAGCGGGCGAACCGGTCCACGACTTCGACACGCCCGACAGCGAGTAGGCAGTCCTCCTTACGCCCCGTATCTTCCGCGCTCCGATTCTCACACCTCCGATTCCCTCTGTCCCGCCGTTCACACATCACGAACGGATTCGACCGAATCTCAGACGGTCGTTCGAATCAGGTCGCCGACCTCCGCCGTAGTCGGCGGCGTGGCCCGAGCTATCGAGTCCACGAGAACGTACTGACCGAGTTCGCGAGTGAGCCACTCGACCGAGATGTCGTCGTCTGTGTCGTGGCGTTCGAGTCGGTCGTCGGCGTACTCGATACCGGCCGCGGCGTCCGCGAGAATGTGTCGGCCGAGGTTCGGATTCGACCCCGACTCGACCGCCGCTTCGACCGACTGAATCGCGCCGTTCCGAAGGTCTCGAACGTCGCCCGCGCTCTCGACGGTCACGTAGTCGCCGTCCTCGGCGCGCTCGCGGAGCGATTCGAACGCCCGAATGCGGACCAGCGTCTCGTGGACGGAGCGGACGGCACTCGCGTACTGACCCGTCTCGCGCTCTCCTTCGACTCCGTGGGCGTAGTCGATGGGGTGGAGGAGGTCGCTCAGCGCCGAAGCGACCGGCGTGTCCTCGATGTCGCGGTCCACGAGCGACGACGCGCCTCCGGAGTGGTCGTGAGGGACGGCCTCGCGCCGGTCGTCGAGTAGTCCCGAGAGCGACTTCACGGCGGTTTCAAGCCCGTTTCGAACGTCTCGCGTCTCGTCGAGCGACGACTCGTATCGGTCGAAGAGGTATCCGGCGTCGTCGAGCGCGGCGCGCGCGTGTTCGACTTGCCCCGCGAACTCACCAATCGTCACCGGGTTCTCGGGTTCGTTGTCGCTCCGTCTGACACCGCTTTGGACCTGTCGAACTGCGGACGCCACCAATTCCTCGATTCGCGCGTGGGCTACCACCGCGCGAATCGAGTCGTCGCCGACGTAGCGCCACCGGCCGCGGAACGTCTCGACGCCGTTTCGGACCTCGGACGCAATCTCTCGCACGTCCCCGCTCGTGAGGCCGCTGTCGATGGTCTTCCACCCCGCCGCGACCGCTCGGGCGGACTCGCGCGCCCCTCGAATCTCGGCCGCCGATTCGACGCCTGTCTCCGCACGTTCCGCCCGTTCGAGGTGTTCGTTCGCTTGCTCGTGCATGGACGTGAGTTCCGCCCGAATCGCACCGTTTGGAATCTCGTCGGCGTCGAACGGCGCGGGAACCGATTCGAGGTCGTCCCGAGCGCGGGCCGCCGTCGCGTCGAGGTGCGACTGCTCGATGCGAACCGGGAACCGCTCGGACACGGTCGGAACGTCGCCCGAAATCGCATCGCGAAGGTCGTCACCGTCGATTTCCGGCGGGTCGTCCTCGAAGAAGTCGCTTCCGAAGCCGCCACATCCGGCGAGGGTCGCGCTCCCCGCGAGCGCCAAAAAGCCGCGCCGGGTGGCGGCCGACCTGTCACGCGTCATCGACCGTCCTCCGTGGTTTCGGTGGTGTTTGCGGTCCCGCTGGTCTCTGCCGTCTCGGTCGTGCTGGTCGCGGATTTCGGGCCGAGGTCGGGCGCTTCGGTCGTGGCCCTCTCCTCGCGGGGGCGCTCGCGCCGACAGCCGCTGCTGCTCCACCCCGACCCGTGGCTGTTGACGTGCTCGGGGTCGATTCGTTCGGGAATGCGAATGAGGGTCGAAACCGACACTCTGGCGTCCGCGTCGCACGACACGTCGGCATCGCGGTATCCGCCACCGTACTGTGTGTCGATATCGGTGTCGGACCACGTCACCGAACAGAGTTCGAGGGTCTGACACTCGCCGACCGGGCGAGTTTCGACGTAGAGCGTCTCGGCGTCGAAGTCGGTGTTCGCCACGAACTTGCGGGCTTCGTCCGCACCATCGACGTCGCCGAACCACACGCGGGCGGCTTCGCCCTCCGTCGCGACGAATCCGCTCCGGCGTCCGCTCTCCGGGCGCGTTTCGGGCGGTGATTCGGCCGTCGTCTCGTCGTTCGAGTCGTCTTCGTCGGTGGGAAGTACGACGGGTGATTCCTCGCCGGAGTCTCGGAGCATACGGTGGTCGGGAACCGGTCCGTCGTTCGGTCGATTCGAATTCGTCGCCGTTGCCGACGATGAAGACGACTGCTCTATCGACTCTCCGCACCCTGCCATCGCCGTCAGGAGGCCGACGGTGCCGTGGAGGAGGCGTCTGCGAGTGGTAGGGACCATGTTATTTGTCGTTCGGTGACAGAATATGAAGCTCCCGAATTCGACCGGTTTCGTGGTTACCGACATAGCGAATTATTTGAATTATTTCAAATATATGTAAATTTAGACATCGAAATTAAATATTGACTATTCGCATACATAAATTTATAATGGTGTAGTATTTCTATTTTCATTGCAATGGAAGATAAAAATAATATTACGCGACGGAAAACCCTCTCGGCTACTGCCGGAATCGGCAGTGCGTTAGTCGGAGTTCCGGCCGTCGTGGCAGGCGACCCGAGCGGAAACGAAAATTCGGACGACCCGTCGGTAGCAGAACTCAAGGAATCGCTCCGAGAGTCCGAACACATAGTCGCGGAACCGGAGGCGTACCATCGGTTTACCGAAGAGTCGGTCTCCTTCGACTCTCTCAGTGCTTCCGACCTTCCCGACGACCCCGAAATCTACTTCGGGGAGTACAAGAATGCGGAAGCACCGTCGGGTAAGTACGTCGAAGTTGGAAGTCCGACCGAACTGCAACAGCGCGACGTTCCCCTAGCCCTGCAGGGAGAAGCTGAGAGTCGTGTTGTTGGAGAGAACAACGTCGTAGAACCGGAGGTTAGCGACTTCTTCTACGTGGAAGGAGACGTCGGCTCGGCGACCCTCGAAGCCCACGGTCACGGTATCACCGTCGATGTGGCCGTCGGTGCCGGTCTCACAATCGACCTGATAACTTCGGACCTTCAGGTCGGTGCTACCCTCTCGATGGACATCACGTTCACCGTCAACGGGGTCAGCTTCACCGTGAGTCCCGTAAGCTTTGGCGTGTCCGCAGGACCGAGCGACAGAGATGGATACTGCATCGGTCCGATAGGTATCGATTGGGGGTACCTGCCCGGCGGAGAAGTCGAACTGTGCGGGTCCTTCCAAATCAACTCACATCCCAACGGCGAAATCAGCCTCGTCTTCTCGGTCGGCGGGCTCGATGTCTGTGCGGACCCGTGTCCGGGAATCAACTGTCCCGTTTGTGCGTCGGTGGTGGCGAGTTCGATCAGCTTCGAGACTCCCAGCTTCGACCCGAACCCCTTCTAGCGTTCGTCGGACGACCGGGAACCTTCTAGTCGTCCAAACGCTTTCCAGAATTTTTCGGACGATGCGAACGCATCAGTGTTGTCACCTACGATTCTGGGACTCCGGTGTGGTTTAGACTACTGTTTTCTGACCGCGCATCGGCTCTGTCGCGGTCTCGCGTACGACTGCGTTCCACGGGCAGTGAGTGCTCTGCCCGGGCCGATGCGAAGCGTGCAAATTACCGGATTCACCCGGACGTGGAGAACGCGAGTATCAAGAAGACGACGAGGAGGGCGGCAAAGGTAGCGACGTACCCGAGAGCCACGCGTCCCGATAGTTCAATCGTCTCGGATGGCTCCGACGGCGTAAACCATGCGGCGTATCCCCCGGGGTCCGGCATCTGTTCTGCACGGTATCGACCCCACTCCAGACCGAGTTTCACCGCGAGGAACGAACCGGCCCACAGCACGTCGAATCCCCACGTGGGAAGTATCGACCCTGTGAGCACACTGACCGAGAGCGAGTAAAACAGTACCAGAGGAAGAGACAACACGTACACGAGGATGAACCGAACCGGTAGTTCGAGGGTCATGTACGCCGACAGTTCTTCGTATCGCTTACTTCGAATGTAACGACGGTGAATAGTGACTACGTGGGTGCCGAGTATGCCCAGTCCGACCCCGAAGACGACCGGCGATGTGAACGCCGAGAAGGCCGATAGAAATTCGGCGATGTCTCCGGCCCCGCCGCGTATCCCCAAATCCGGGTCGCCCGCCAGTCCGCTCGCTCCGAACACCACGACGACGAACGTCACGAAGAGCACCGTTGGAAGTACAACTCTCAGATTTCGGGTGTAAATCGGCGGGAGAGACCGAGCGATAGACCGAGGCGCTTCGCTCCAGTATCCGTCCCCAATTGTCCCCGGAAGAAGCGTGGACTCGCGCTCCTCGACGGTGCTCTCCGACTGTGCGAACATCGCGTAGCCGCTGTAGACGAGCAACAACGCCACTACATCGAACCAGTAGAGTAGTCCGAGCGTCATAAACTCCAAGTCGAACAGAAAATACCCTACTAGTGGTAGTAGATTGGCAATTCCTATCAGTCCGAAATCGAGGATGTCACTTTTGTCCATCTCTCTGGCTAGTATTTATATGCCTATGTACGGCGGATAATAGTATCGGTTGAGAACCCCCAGCCGATTGCTGCACTATATCTGTCTCGTATGGTCTGGCACTCTTCAGATGGTCTGCAGGACGAGGTGGTCGAACGATGGCGCAAACGCATTCATGTTAAAATGGGTACGACCGTCTGACGACCTCGTCCGCGTCCTCGAATAGACTCGTATCGACCGACTTCGAGGGGAAAACGGACGTTTCACTTTACCCAAAACACTTGTACATCAGTTACTAACCCAACCATATGAGGCGGCGCGAGGTTTTCGCCGGTATCGGGGCCGTCGCTCTCACCGCTGGCTGCCTCGGCGACACGACCGGAGCACCGGAAACGACCGACGAGGGGGACCGAGAGACGGCCCGGAAGGGGGCCGACGAGGATGCGGCGGACAGCGAGTCCGCCGAGGGCAAACTGAAGGAGATGCCCGCAGATATGGACGAGATAGAGTACCGAGAGAGATACTTCGCGCGGACCCACGAGACGCCGACATGGGCTGAATCTCAGGAACGACCTTTCGGGAACCTAGAGCTGTACGATTCAGCCGATTGGGCTCGCGAGGCCCTCCCGTTCGAGGCGGTCGCGGATGGGCGGGAAGACGAACTCCGCGAGTTCGTCGACGGGACCGACTTCGGCCGCTCACGGCTCCTCTATGTGGTCGCGGTCGGACTGGGGACAAGCGACCTCGTGACGGGAGTCTAATAGCTCGGCGTTCACGACGACAGAATCGTCGGTACCGCAACGATACGAAACGGCGAGGAGGGCGATTCGATGGATATGTACGCGTCCACGCTCGTGCGCGCCACATTTGACGAGGACGCCCATCTCCCCGACCGAGCGGTGCTATCAGTCGCTTCGTACAACGCTAGAACGGGTGTTGTCGAAGCGACAACAGACGGGAGCAACTAGCGACGCGGAGAAAATATGATATAGCGTTTTTCAGTTTATTTGCGGCCCTCGAACGCCGCTCGAAGCTCCTCCTGCATGAACTCCCGGCGGACCTTCCGCGCGCGCTCGTCCGAGAGATAGTTCGACATGACCACGCGCGGGTCGTCGCTCCCCTGCTCGGCAGCGATGTCTTCCAGTCCCTCCAGCACCGCTTCCAGGACCGAGGTGTACGTGTCGTACCAGAATCGGCGACAGAGCTGCGGACTCGGGCGCTCGCCGTCGATTTCCTCAGGGAGTCCCGCACGGTCCGCGAGGTCGCGGAACCACGCCCAGACGCGCTCGCGGGTCACGTGCGGGTCCGCGCCCTGCCGCGACGGAAAGAGGTGACCCGACCAGGTCTCGCGGTCGGCGAGTTCGTCGAGTCGGGCGTCGAGCGCGTCCAATCCGTAGACGACGTTGACCTCGCCCGGCCCGTTCTTTCGCTCCTCGAACGCGACGTACGGCACCTCGTCGTCGGCCACGTCGCGGACGATTTGGGAGACGTGAAGCCGTGCGACTTCGTTCGCGCGCAGGCCCCACGCCGCGAGCGCGACGACCAGCAGGCGTTCGCGGGGCGAGTCGGCCGTGCCGACGAGCGCCCGGACGTGCCCGGCCGCGAGCGGCGACGGGTCAGAGTTCTCGGCTTGCCACCGGAATTCGTCGTACAGTCCCGTCGCGGGGTTGACTGCGGCGAGGCGGCGGCCGACGAGGTGCTGGTACCAGTCGTCCACTACCCCTCGAACGCGCGCTTTGGTCCGCGCGCTGTACGAGCGACCGTCGAGCCAGTCGAACGCGGCGTAACACGCGCTGACTGCCTCGTGGGTTGGAGTCTCGCTGCCGATGGCGACCGGCGAGAGCAGGTCGTCTGCGTCGTTCGCCGCGCGATACGCCCGGACGTAAAGATTCAGGCGACGGCGCTTGGTTTCGATTGACGACTCGCGGAGCGAGTGTCGGGTACGCCGCCGGTCGAGGAACGTTTCGAGCGCGTCCCGCGTGTCGGCGTGGTCGGTCGCCCAATCGTACCCCTCATCGCCGCCGAGACCGAGGTCCTCGCGCCAGAAGTCGCCGAACGACCGGCCGTGGTGTCGTCGCAGGGCGGCGAGAAACCCCCTGAGTCCGCGGTCGCGAAACCACTGGTGGGTCGGTCTGTGAGTTTCGGGGTCGTATCCCTCGACTTCGAGGCGAGGTGCGACGGTCCCCCAGTAGAGGCTCTGGAAATCCGCGAGCGAGAGCGTCGTCCAGCGAACGTCGCCGAAGGGCCCCGAGTCGGTCGTTTCGGTGGGTTTCTCGGTCACGGCGGCCCTCCCGAGCGTGTTTCGATTTCGAGTCGCGTCCGTCGCGGGAGTCCGCTCGATTCCCGACGTTGGAATTTTAAGGCGGCCATACGCGGGCGTTTCGGCAGATATATCTTATTAGTTATGGTTTCGTGGGGATAACGGGCGGCAAGGGCCTGTTAGACCCACGGATTTCGTCGGCTAAATCGGCGTGGCCGGTATAAATCCTTTACCGCTATACGAAATCCGGGGTCGCATGTGGCCGGAGAGACCTGAACGAACAGCGTCCAGAGTCCTTGGCAAGGCCATTCATATCAATTCGGTACTCAAATTGCGGCTCAATCGGAGAGCGCGGCGCTCAGACCAGCGTATCCGGACGGTCCCCGAGGTAGTCGAACACCGCGCCGAGCGTGAATCCGTACGAGAAGTGCGCGCCGAGGGTCAACACGAGGTAGAGGACAAGCGCGAGTCCGGTGTACCCCTCGTAGAAGGCGGGCGCGAACCCGGTCCAGAGGACGAACCCGTAGGGAAGCCCCTTCGTCGCGTACTTCTCGCCGGGCAGGTACGACCCGATTGACGCGAACAGGAGCGGCCACATCACCATGCCGGTCAGCAGGAACAGCACGTAACCGACCGCGGCCGGGTTCGGCGCGAACAGCGCGTCGAGACCCGTGAGTTCGGCGAGCGTGGCGAACGACCCGAGTTCGAACGCGTCGAGCGACCTAGCGATGAGCAGTCCCACGGTCAGCGCAGCGGTGCCGACGAGACCACCGACTGCGCCGATGAGTCCGTCGGTGACGATGCCGCTCAGGTGGTCGAAGTCCGGTTCCCCGGTTTCGGAAGTCTCGTCGCTCACGGATACCCCCATATCGCGTTCCTCCCCATCCATGTGATTTACCACCACGCGAGAGTGCAAAAGTGTTCTCCGAGCGCGGGTCCCAATCTTCGCGCCGCAACCGCAAAGTCGGTCTCGCCCGTTCGTCGAGACATGGCTCGACAGACTCAGGCCGACGCCGGGCGGTCGCTGGTCGAACGCGTGACGCTCCTCGCACTGACGTTCGCGGTCGGCTACGTCCTCGGCTCCCGAACCGGAAGAGACGCTGACGCGTGGGAAGACGCCGACCGCGAGCCGACTCGAATCACCATCGACGACGCCGAGGAATCGACCGAAGAGACCGAGGAGTAATTCGGAGGAGCCGTCAGTAGCGTCCGGGCTAGAAGCCGTGCGCGGTGCCGTCCTTCCGGGGTTCGGTCGCGCCCGAGAGCACGTCGTCGTCGCCCGATTCGAGGCGGGTAATCTGTGCGCCGCCGAACGAGACCGGCGGGAGGACGCGCACGTCGTGGCCCATGCGCGCGAGTTTCGACTGGACGTTGCCGTCCATCCGGCCCTCGACCGCGAGCGACCCGTCCTCGCGGTAGCGCCACCGCGGTTGGTCGAGTGCGGCCTGAAGGGGCATGTCGTAGTCCACGATGTTCGAGATGACCTGCACGTGGCCTTGCGGTTGCATGTAGCCGCCCATCACGCCGAACGCGGCCCAGTCGTCGTCGCCGAAGTTGGCGACGGCGGGAATCAGCGTGTGGAACGGGCGCTTGCCGGGTTCGAGGTGGTTCGGGTGGTCGGGGTCGAGCGAGAACGACGACCCCCGGTTCTGGAGCGCGATGCCGGTGTCGCCAGCGACGAGACCCGACCCGAAACCGGCGAACCGGGAGTTGATGTACGAGACGACGTTGCCCTCGTCGTCGGCGACGGTCAGCAGCACCGTGTCCGCGTCCTCGGCGTTCGACCCCGGCACGCCGAACGAAACGTCGCTAGCGGTGTCGCCGATGTCAGCGGCGCGCTCGGCCGCGTACGATTTGGATTCGAGCGGTGGAATCTCCTCGTACTCGGGGTCGGTGATGTAGCGGTGGCCGTCGTGGAACGCGCGCTTGGTGGCCTCCGCGAAGTAGTGGACGCGCTCGGGCGAACCGACGGGGTGGTCGCCCGCGCCGATTTCCTCCGCGATGTTGAGCGCCTCCAAGGCGATGAGACCCTGATTGTTCGGCGGGAGTTCGTAGATTTCCGCGCCGTTGTAGGTGGTCGAGACGGGGTCCAAAAATTCGGGTTCGAAGTCAGCGAGGTCAGAGACGGTCATGAAGCCGCCGTGTTTCTGGACCTCCGCCGCGATTTGCTCGGCGATGTCGCCCTCGTACACCACGTCAGCCCCTTCGTCTGCGATTTTCTGCATCGATTCGCCGAGGCGGGGGAGTCGTGCGACTTCGCCGACCTTCGGCGCGCGACCGTCCATCAGGTACGCTTCGCGGGCGTTCTCGTCGGTGAAGAGGTCCTCCGCGCCCGACCAGTAGGAGGCGATGACCTCCGAAACGGGGTAGCCCTCGGTGGCGTACTCGATGGCCGGGCCGAGCGCGTCGGCGAGCGAGAGACGGCCGAGTTCTTCGATTGTCGTCTCCCACCCGCGGGCCGTACCGGGAATCGTGACCGCGTGGGGACCGTAGAACGGCATCCCGGCGTCTTCGGTGTCGTCCACCGCGTATCCGCCGTCGTCGGGGTAGTACTCCGAGAGGTCGTCTTTCTTTCGCAGGGCTTCGCGGACGTTCTCGATGGTCGCGTCGGCGGGCGCGCCCCCGCACGACCGCATCGCGCCGACCTCGCCGTCGGCGGTCCGGTAGAGCGCGAACACGTCGCCGCCGAGACCCGTGCTCGTGGGTTCGACTACGTTGAGCGCCGCGGCGGTCGCCACCGCAGCGTCGAAGGCGTTGCCGCCCTCCCGCAACATCTGGACGCCCGCCTCGGCGGCGAGCGGTTGGCTCGTGGCAACGAGACCGTTCGGGGCGTACGTCGTAGAGCGTCGAGACGTGAATCTGTCGAGGTCGGGGTCGGGCATGGGTAGGAGTAGCGTGGCAGGGGTCAAAAACGGCCGGGAAGGGGCAGTGTGGGCCAGAAAACGCTGAGAATTGATGGTTTGGACTACGGAGTGTCCGACATCGGAACGACGTAGGACTCGATGAAGTCCACTATTTTGTCGATTAGGTCTTCTCTGTCGGTGAAGTATTTGAATCGAAGGTCGTACGCGTCGTCCATCTCGTCGATTGACGCGCTACTAAATTTCGGGTCGTACGTGTTCGTTCCGTTCGTACTTTTTTCGGCCTCTGCGAGGATGGCAAACGTTCTCGGGTCCCGTTCTCTATCGTCACGGGAGCGTAGCTGAAAATGTTCCGGGATTGCACCGGCTTCGGCTCCTGTACCCGTCGTGAGACCCGCTTTCGTGAAAATAAACGCGTTTCCATCGCTCGCTTCTGCAAATGCGACTGACTGGTCGATGACAGCCATTCCCAGTTCGTCCAAGTCGTTACGCACTACCTCTTGCTTGGTGGGAATCTGGACATCGCTTGCGATGAACGCCGTCGTGGCCGTTTCCTCGGAGACACGTCTGGAAATTGTGCGCAGAGTGGCTTCGATTTTGTCCGGGGCTACTTCGTCAGCGGTCGGGGCAAGGGGGTCGCTTGGTAGTGGATACCCCCGATCTGGGTAGAGGTACGAAGGGTCGAGGAGCCGATACGGCCCCATGAGGAATACGAATATGTCTGTCGGGTCCGCGTCAGGAATGGAGTCCGCGATGATGTTCGTCACATCTGTTTCCTCGTATTCCGTTAGTTCGTTCATCTCGTCTTCGAGGTGTAATCACTACTAATTAAAACGAATGATTCGGTAGGTGTCTTAACGAGCATTAAGAATAAGTGGATGTGGACGCTATCGTCTCGTATGAGCGAACGTGAGGTCACGAAAGACGACTGCTCCGAAGGGCGGGCCCGAGTCGAATCGGAACTCCTCGGCGGGGTTTTAGACCTCGACCGCGAAGCGAACCGCCTCGCCGTGATGGGCGAACCGACTCGATTCGTCGTCCTGTATCTGCTCGCCAAAGATGGACAGGTCCGGAGCGGAGAGTTGGCTGACCAACTCGACCGACGACAGAACGACCTCTACCACCACCTCAACACGCTGGAGGACGCAGGACTCGTCGGAAAGTTCCGCGACGGTTCCAGTCGAGTGTACGAACTCTCACCGCTCGCCGAACAGTTCGTCCCCTCGGTCTTCGATTCGATAGGCGACCGCGCAGAAACCGTGTGAACAGCGAACTGAACCGCAGTTTTCGGATTCCGGTACTGTGGTGACTCAGCCCTGCACCACACCCTCCGGCCCGCGCGCCAGATACTCCCGACCGCCCTTCTCGACCTGCAACTCTCCGTCCTCGACCACGACTTCGCCACCGACAATCGTGTGCGTCGGAAGCCCGGTGAGTTCATCGCCGTGGAACGTCGAGTAGCGCGGTTCCATGGTGTGGTAGAAGTCGTCGTCCACGACCGCCGATTTTTCGAGGTCCACGACGACCATGTCGGCGTCCGAGCCTTCGACCAAGGCCCCTTTCCGGGGATAGAGACCCCACCGTTTGGCGTTGTTCTCGCAGGCGACTTCCACGAGGCGCTCCATCGAGATGCGGTTCTGGTTCACGCCCTCGCTCATCATCACCGGGAGGAAGTACTCGATGCCGTTGTTGTCCCCCGGAATCGCGTCCCACACGTCGCCGTACTTGCCGCCCTCCTTCTCCTTGAACTCGATTTTGTGCGGGCAGTGGTCGGTGCCGAGGTACTCGACCGTGCCGTTTCGAAGCCCTTCCCAGAGGCGTTTCTTGCTCGCCTCGCCCCGGAGCGGCGGCGAGATTTTGCCCCAGATGCCGAGGTCCTCGTCCTTGGTGTGTGCGAGGAACGCGGGCAGGGTCTCGGCGTGGAGGTTCACGCCCTGCTCCTGAAATCGCTCGCAGATGTCCACGCCCTCGCCCGTGGACATGTGGACGATGTAGGCGCGCGAATCGGTGTACTCGGTCAGCCTGCCGATTTGCTCTATTTGCATCGCCTCGCAGATGTTGGGCGCGGCTTCCGACCACGCTTCGAGGTCGTTGCGACCCTCGTCCTGCAACTCCCGCCTGCGCTCGATGGCGAGGTCCTCGTTCTCGGCGTGAAACATCACCACGCCGTCGTTGATGTCCGAGACTTTGTCGAGGACTTTGTACACTCGTCCGGCGTCGGAGTGGTCGATGCCGAGTTCGGGGGAAGCGTGCTTGTACCAGTTGAAGAAGACTTTGAACGACCGGACGCCCTCATCCGCAAGTCCCTCTATCTCCTCGACGTGGTGGTCCTGATGGACGATGGCGTGGTACGCGAAGTCAATGTAGGAGTTCTCCGCGCCCACCTCCCGGAAGAAGTCCATGTCGGGCAGGTAGGGGTCTGGCTGGAGCAGGAAGTTCACCACGGTCGTCACGCCGCCGTGGACCGCGCCGCGAGTCTCGGTCTCGAAGTCGTGGGCGAGGCCCTCGTGGTAGTCGTACTCGTAGCGTGACAGCCCCCAGTGGACGTGCGGGTCGATGAATCCCGGAATCAGATAGTTGCCCTCTGCGTCGATGGTCCGGTCGGCGTCGGGGAGGTTTCGGTCGGAATCGACCGCGACGATTTCGCCGTCCGCGGCCGCGACCCCGCCCATTCTCGTTCCGCTCGGGGTGACGACGCGCGCGTTGACCACTCGGAGTTCTGCTTGCTCGTCCATAACACACCACACAGAGCAGTGGGACTTAGAAGTATCCCCTCGGTGGAACGTTCCGCATCGAAATCAGGCCGAACGCCCGGCTCGCCGGGCGTTCGGCCGATGATTTGAGTGTCGTCCCCGTCGTGCCTCCGGCGCATGAAAGCCACCACGACCGAGGGCGAGCGAATCGAGTGCGACGAAGTCGAGGAGGGAGACCGAGGCCTGTTCTGCTACCACGGCGGGCGCGTGGTCGGCTACGTCCCCTACGAAACGCTCGACAGCGTGGCCGAGACCAGAACCCCCGTCGCGTCGAGTAGCATCCGGAGCGTGGGCTACGACGCCGACGAGCGCGCGCTCGAAATCGAATTTCAGAGCGGCGGCATCTACCGGTACGCCGACGTTTCCCAAGAGACGTACGAGGGCCTCGTCAGCGCGTCGTCGCAGGGGTCGTACTTCCACGAAAATCTCCGAGGTGAGTACGACTACCGCCGGGTTCGGTGAGTCGTCACGGAATCAGTGACCCTCGGCGACGAGCGTCGGCGGTGACCCCTCGATTACGGTCACGTCGAGTCCGAACTCCGCGACGAGGTCGATACCGGTCCGAACGTGGTCGGTGACCTCGGGAACCGTCACGCGTCCGCCACACAGCGCGAGGAAGACGACCAGTTGGTCGGCGGTGTGGGCGTCCACCGCGGGCGTGTTCCCCGACGTGGTCGCGTTCGCGGGCGACGGCGCGGCCGCGCCGTCGCCCGCGTCAGGACTCGAATCCGTGTCCGAGCTTGAATCCGCGTCAGGACCCGAATCGCGGCGGTGAAACGACACCGCGGCGTCGACGACTCTCGCCCCGACTTCCTCGGCCGGAGTTCCGCGCTCGCCGAGCGCGTCGAACCCCGCGACCGTCTCCTCGTAGTCGAGAACAACTGTGGCCGTCGAACCGGTCGAGGGCGTTTCGGCGGTCGAAATCGTTCGCTCGACGACCGGAATCTCTGCATTGCGGAGCGACTCGGCCGCGTTCGCGGCCTGTCGCGCCGCGACGTCGCGGTCGGCGAGGTCCGCGGATTCGGTCGAGTAGATTCGCGCGCCTTCGAGGTCGCCGCGCTCGATGCGTTCGAGTCGGGACGGTGACGAGGGCGCGAGCAGTAGGGTGGCTCGCCCGCCGCCTGCAGGGTAGAACCCCACCTGTTCGCGTTCGACGGCGGCGAACAGTCCCCACTCTCGGAGCAGTCGGAGCTTCGCCCGTCGGTAGTGGGCTATCGTCGGCGACCACTTCACGTCGGTTCCGCCGGTGGCCGCGACGACCAGCGGACGGTCGAGTCCGAGCGCGACCGGGAGGAGCGCGTCGAACGCGAGCGTGACGCTCCCGGCGGTTTCGATGTCGATTTCGACCCGCCCGCCGGTCGGCGCTCCGGGTCGGAACGTCACCGTCTCGGAGCCGAGTTCGTCGCCCGAGACCGTGGCGTCGCACACCGACGCCGCGGCCCGGACCGCGGCGAGGTGCTGGGGTTTGAGTCCGGGTGTCGGGCGTGACCCCCGGACGCGACGCATCTGAAACGCCCGGCCGGTCGCCATCGAGAGGCCGAGCGCGGTCCGAAGGAGCTGTCCGCCGCCCGCCGAGCCGTCGAGTTCGAGGAGGTCGGGTTCGGAGTCCTCATTCATCTTCGCGGTCCGTGGAGGGGTCGGTTCCGAGCGAGCGCGATGGCGGTCATGTCGTCGGCTACGAGGACCCGAGGGAAATGACTTTCTTCGAATCGGAAACGGCCGTTTCTTCGAGATGGCGACGGTCGCTCCCGTTCGCTTCGCCGACCACAGCAGTTACCACACACCACGCGCAATTCGAACCGATGACCGACGACGTTGCGATTCGCGACCGGGCCGCCCTCGAAACGACGTCCGCCCGCGAACTCGCACTCGATTGTGCGGCCGCCGGAATCGCGGCGGCCCGGCCCCGGCGCGTCGTCCGCGAATCGGTCTCGGTCGCGGGCGACGACCTGACCGTCGGGGACGCGACCTACGACCTCCGAGACTACGACGAAGTGGTCGTCCTCGGCGGCGGCAAAGCCGCGGGCGGCGTGGCCGGAGCGCTCGAAACCGCACTCGGCGACCGCATCGACCGCGGCGTCGTCGTCACGAACGCGCCCGCCGACTGCGACCGAGTAGCGGTCCGCGAGGGTGACCACCCGGTACCGAGCGAGCGCGGGGTCGCTGGCGCACGCGAGGTCCTCGAACTCGCCGACGACGCCGACGAGAACACGCTCGTCCTCGCGACGATTACCGGCGGCGCGAGCGCGCTCCTGCCCGCGCCCGCTGACGGAATTTCACTGGCCGACCTCCGGGCCGTCACGACCGACCTGCTCGAAAGCGGCGCGACCATCGGAGAGATAAACGCGGTCCGAAAGCACCTCTCGGCGCTGAAGGGCGGCCGACTCGCCGAGCGGGCCGCGCCCGCCGAGGTCGTCGGTCTCGTGCTGAGCGACGTGGTGAGCGACGACCTCGAAGTCATCGCCAGCGGGCCGCTTTCGCCCGATTCCTCGACCTACCGGGACGCGCTCGGTGTGCTCGACCGCCGCGAAATCGACCCGCCCGCCGGGGTCCGCGACCGACTCGAACGCGGTGCGCGCGGCGAGATTCCTGAGACGCCGACGGAGGGCGACCCGGCTTTCGACCGCGTCTCGGTCCACGTCCTCGCGGACGGGATGACCGCGCTCGACGCCGCGGCAGAGGTCGCCCGAGACGCGGGCTACGAACCCATCGTCCTCTCGTCGCGAGTCCGGGGCGAGGCCCGCGAGGCCGCCAAGACCCACGTCGCGATTGCGGAGGAGGTTTGCGCGACCGGAAATCCTCTCGGCGCGCCAGCGGTACTCCTCTCCGGCGGCGAGACCACGGTAACGGTCCGGGGCGACGGCGAGGGCGGGCCGAATCTGGAGTTCGCGCTGTCGGCCGCGCTCGAACTCGATGTCGACGATGTGGCAATCGCGAGCGTGGACACCGATGGGAGCGACGGCGGGACCGACGCCGCGGGCGCGCTCGTGGACGGCGACACCGTGGGTGAATCGCTGTCGGCGCGCGCCGCGCGCGCGGCGCTCGCCGACAACGACTCGTTCGGTGCGCTCGACGCCGCGAACTGCGTGCTTCGGACGGGCGCGACCGGGACGAACGTCAACGACCTGCGAATCGCGGTCGTCGAGTGACGCGACTCGGAGTGCGGGACGTGACCCGAGTTGTGAGACCTGGCCCGAGATGCTGAAAGCGACCTGAAATTTCAAGAGGCTGTGGGGAGTCCGTCGAACCAATGTCACTCATCGCCCGACTGCTCGGCGGCGACGACGACGAAGCGAAGGACCGAATCGAGACCGCACAGGACGCGGCTGACGACGCGCTCGACGCCAGCGTGAACCCCGACACGCACGGGCTGGAGGAGTTCGGAATCACGGGCGTCGCGGTGGTCAACGAGGGACCCGACGGCGAACCCGTGACGGTTCCCATCGCCCGCTTCTCGCTCGGGAAGGACGTGGACGAACTCGACCGGGATTCGGTCTGGCCGCTGGTCGCGGCCGGAGTCGAAGCCATGTTCGACGCCTTCGACCGCGAGGGGGTGTTCGTCCGTCACTACGACGTACAGTTTGCGTTCGGCGGAAAGGGGCTGTTCGAGGCCGAGGAGTGTCGTCGGGTGGCGATACACCCCGAACTCGCCGAGCGATTCGTCGCGGACCGCGAGTTCGACGCCGACCGACTCCGCGAGGTGGTCGAGCGCGAGGACGACATCGACGACGTGGTCGCGCCGGTCGCGTGGGGCGAGTGCGAGGACTACTCCGCCGCATCGAACGCGGCGGTCGTGACGACCGCCGCAGTGGGAGCCAGCGCCGCGAGCTGTGGCGGCGCTGGCGGAGCCGGTGGGTGCTGAACTACGGTTCTGACGATAGTTTCTCGGCTCTCCCCCGCGCTCGCTCGACCACCGACTCGGGACCCGCGAACGCGATTCGGACCTCGCTGTCGGTGTAGTTCACGTCCTCGACGCTCGCGCGGTCGTAGAGCCACGACACGAGGCTCATCGCCTCGTCGTCGTTCGGCAGGGCGAGTTCGGCGTCTCGGCGCTCGGGTAGCGCCGCCGCGATTCGGTCGCGGAGCGCGTCGAGATTTCGCCCCTCGGTCGCGCTGACCGCAATCGGGTCGGCGGAAATTTCGCCGATTGCCTCCCTGCGCGCTTCGAGTTCTTCCTCCGAACACAGGTCGGCCTTGTTCAGCACTGTGACGACTTCGCCTTCGGCGTCGGCGAGCAGGTCCGCGCTCGTTTCGAGCTTTCGTCTGAGTTCGTCCGGCGGGTCGCTCGCGTCGGCCACGAGAATGGCGCAGTCGGCCGTTTCGGACTCCGAGAGCGTGTCGTGAAACGACGCCACGAGGTCGTGGGGCAGGTCGTCCACGAATCCCACGGTGTCGGTCACGAGGGTTCGCCGTCCGTCGATTGTCGCCCGACGGGTGGTGGTGTCGAGCGTCTTGAACAGTCTGTCCTCGATTTCGGCGGTCGCGTCGATGTCGCCGTGGTCGGCCTCTCGATTCTCAAATTCGAGGTCGTCGGCGAGTCGGTGGAGAAGCGTGGACTTCCCGGCGTTGGTGTAGCCCGCGAGCGCGACGAACTCGAAGCCCTCCTCGCGTCGGCGTTGGCGGCGGTTCTCTTCGTCCTCGGTGAGGTCCGCGAGTTCGGCGTCGAGGGCTTCGATTCGGCGCTCCACGTCGCGGACGCGCTGGCCGCCTTTCTCGTCGTGAGCGAGGAGTTCGCCCGCTCGCTCGCGCGTTATTTCCTCGCGGATTCGCGGCAGGTCGTGTGCCAACTGCGCGCGCTTGACCTGTAGTTTGGCTCGCTTGCTCCCCGCCTGCTCCTCGAAGATGTCGAGGACGAGTCGTCTCCGGTCGAGTATCTCGGTGCCGTCCGGACACGAGTTCGCGAGTCCGAACGTCTGTCCGGGCGTGAGTTCGTTGTCGAAGATGACGACGCTCGCGCTCGTCTCGGCGACCGTCTCTGACAGTTCCTCGACCTTCCCGCGTCCGAACTGGAGGCCCGGATGTTCCGCGCGGGTCTGAGTCAGTTCGGCGACGATGTCGTAGCCCGCCGCCTCGGCGAGCGCGCGGATTTCGTCGGTTTCGACCGCGCCGGAGTCGGCGCGCTTCGCGATTACTGCGTCTGTTGCTTGCATGGATGTGTAGTAGTGCGTTCGCTCGTCGGTACCCCGACTGCTCGGCGATTCGACTCTCGTCTGGCGACAGTGACGACCAATCCGGACCGGCGCACCCTGCGGCCGAGAGGCGCTCGACTGCGACAGCGCGGAGACGACGACTCTCGGTGCGACTCGCGGCCGCGAACGCTTCCCCGGTCACCGACGAACGAAAGAGAGCTCCATGCGACGTATCGGTCAGTTATCCGGCATGATGTATAAACGTTCGGGCGTCAGCGCGGTCGGTACGTCAGAACGTGTAGCCGTGGGTCTCGGTGATGTGGTACGCTCCGGTCCCCCAGATGTAGTTCTCACCCGGCCACCACGTCCGGGCGTTGTTCAGGCCGCCGACGAGAACTCCTAAATCGGGGTTCTCGGGGTCCGCGTGGAAGTTCACCGACCCGCTGTCGCCGTCGGTGAAGTCCGACTCGCGGCCCCACTTGACCTGCCCGCGCTTGCAAATCGCGCCGTACGCGCAGGTAAGCCCGTCTATCGCCTGAATCCGCCCCGTGGTGTGGCCCGTCCTCGCGCCGATTTTTTCGAGGGGTTCGCCCGCCGCCTTCAGGTCGGCGAGACCGGCGCGCGTGAACTGCCCGAGGACCCGGCCCGGCGACCCGTCCCGAATTCGGTGGAGGGGTTCGAAGTCGCCCTCCGGCCCGACGCAGACGAGGTCGGCTTTCGGAAAGCTCTCCCGAACGGTCCCGATTCTCGGCCTGCCGTCGCCGAGCAGGTAGAGCGGACTGCCGCTGCTGTCGCTCGCGTCGAAGACGTGATTCGCCGTGGCGAAGTACACCGACCCGTCGCCGGGGTCGCGAAGCGCGGGCGCGAGCGTCCCGAACAGGCCGTCGCTCGCGACCGGGACGCTGCCGGGGACGCCCGGCCCGACCGACGCGGGCGCGCTCGGTTCGCCGTCGGCTTTCGGGTCGCGCTCGCCGGGTTCGACGCGCGTGACTTCGACCGGCACCTCCTCGACCACTTCGGGCACCGCACCGAAGGCCTCCTCGGTCGTGACTTCGACGTGAATCGCCGCGTTCGACCCGCCGAATTCGCCGGGCGCGACCGCCGAGGTCGCGACGTCCTCCTCGTCGACGACGCCGAGCGCGCGGTGGACGCTCACCGCGGTTCGAAAGTCATCGTACCAGTCGCTCGGCACCGTCTTGCGGCGCGGTCGTAGTTCGCCCTCGTCGCCGTCGCGGGTCAGCCCGTAGACGATTGGCACCTCGTCGTCGCTCGCGGCCCGAACGTCGCCAGCCGTCAGAAACGCCGCGGAAAGCGCGCCGAAGCCGAGCGTTCGTAGCGTGTCCATGAATCGTCGCCGCCCCATCGTCCCCACGGGCTCGTCGTGAATCGCGCCCGTGCGGTGTTCGCTCTCGTCGTGCATCCCCCATTTCCCCGCACACCGGTACGCCGGTCTGTCACTTCAAGCTGCTTGCCCGAGAGCGAGACGGAGAGCGAGCGAGACGGGGTCTCGCTCGACGAGTTCGACGCGAGAGTCACCCCGAGTAGTCGAGGACGGCGTCCGTCTCGACGGTCGTCACGCCGTCGAGTTCGCATATCTCGCCCAGTCGCTCGTGGCCGACGCGCACGAGCAGTCGTCCAAGCTGTAGCTCCCGAACCACCTCGCCGCCGACCGACTCGACCACGTCGCGAACGTCGTCGATTCGAGCGTCGTCGTCGAGCGTCAGCACGAGACCGACGGTTTCGCCCGGAATCGGGTCGCGCCGGAGCGACCTGACGGTGTGGCTCACGTAGGTCATTCGCCGAGCGCCTCCCACGTCCGGGGCGAGTCGTTGAGTCGCTCGCATCCGTCCTCGGTCACGATAACGAGGTCCTCGATTCGGACCCCGAATTTTCCGGGGAGGTAGACGCCGGGTTCGACGCTGAAGACCATCCCCGATTCGAGTTCGACCTCGTTGCCCGCCACGATGTAGGGCGCTTCGTGTACGTCGAGTCCGACGCCGTGGCCCGTCCGGTGGACGAATCGGTCGCCGTAGCCCGCCGCCTCGATGACTTCGCGCGCGGCGCGGTCGATTTCCTCGGCCGGGACTCCCGGCTCGACCGCCTCGACCGCGGCCTGCTGGGCCGATTGGACGGTTTCGTGGACTGCCTGATACTCCTCCGGCGGGTCGCCAGCGAACACGACCGTCCGGGTCTGGTCGCCGGGGTAGCCGTTCACGTACGCACCGAAATCGAGTACCACGGGGTCGCCGGGTTCGATTTCCCGGTCTGAGCGACGGTGGTGAGGCTTCGCGCCGTTCGGCCCGGAGCCGACGACCGTCTCGAACGAGACGCCCTCGCCGCCGCGCTCGGCGAGCAGGCGGTCGATTTCGTCGGCGAGGTCGGCTTCCGTCAGTCCGATGGCGTCCGCGCCGAGGCTCCGAATCTCGACGCTCACCTCGTCGGCGAGCGCGCCCGCCCTCCGAAGCGCGTCGAGTTCCGCGTCGTCCTTGCGAAGTCGAAGGTCGTCGAACACCTCGCTCGCGAGGCCGAAGCTCGCTTCGGGAAGCGTCTCCCGGAGGTCCTGAGTGAACAGCGCCCACATGGTGTCGTCCGCGAGGAGGTGGCCCTCTCGGAGGTCGAGTTCGTCGGCGAGGTCGGCGACGAGCGCCATCGGGTCCTCACCGTCGGCCCACAGGCGAAGGTCCGACACCCACGAGGCGTCGCGTATCTGCTCGTCGTACATCTCGGGCGCGACGAAGACGGGGTCGCCCTCGCTCGGAACGACCAGAAACAGGTGTCGCTCCATCGGCTCCTCGCGGAAGCCCGAGGCGTAGAAGAGGTTCGTGCTCGGGAACAGAATCGCGGCGTCCGCGCCGACCTCAGGGAGTCGGTCCTGACACCGCCGGGTTCGGCTCTCGAAGGCGTCCATGTCGAGGGGTTGCGCCCGATTCGATTTAAATGTACGTACGCAGGGTGGCGATTTCTACTCGCGCGACCGCCCGGCCCACCGAACGATTCGGAATCGGTCGTAGCCGCCGTACGCGAGTTCGAGCGCGCCGACCCACCAGTTCCACCGTTCGGGGAGCGAGCAGTCGTCCGGGGCATCTCGAAGATTTTCGAGGACTTCTCTCGCGTTCAGCGGACGGCCCGTGTCGGCGTCGAATCGCCCGGAGTCGGCGAGGTCTCGGGCCTGTCGCGCCACGACTCGTCGCGTCTCGGGAGTGCCGCCGAACGCCTCGGCGAGCAGTCGTTCGAATCCGTCGTCGATTCCGGTTTCGGGACCCGCCACCGCTCAGTTGTACAGCCCGATTGCCTTTATCTGCTCTTGATACCGATTTCGGATGGTGACCTCGGTGACTTGGGCCACGTCGGCGACCTCGCGTTGGGTCTTCTTCTCGTTGCAGAGCAGCGATGCAGCGTAAATCGCGGCCGCGGCATATCCGGTCGGCGACTTCCCGGAGAGAAGGCCTTGTTCCGAGGTCACGTCGATAATTTCGTTCGCCTTCGACTGGACCTCCTCGCTGAGTTGGAGTTCAGAACAGAACCGCGGGACGTACTTCTTGGGGTCTACGGGTTCCATTCCGAGACCGAGTTCCTGGGAGATGTACCGATACGTCCGGCCGATTTCCTTGCGCTCGACCCGCGAGACTTCCGCGACCTCTTCGAGGCTTCGCGGGATACCCTCCTTCCGGCAGGCGGCGTAGAGCGCGCTGGTGGCGACGCCCTCGATGGACCGGCCCCGAATCAGGTCCTCCTTGAGCGCGCGCCGGTAGATGACCGACGCGACCTCCTGCACCGACCGCGGGACGCCGAGCGCGCTCGCCATCCGATTGAGTTCGCTCAGCGCGAACTGGAGGTTTCGCTCGCCCGCGTCCTTGGTTCGGATGCGCTCCTGCCACTTCCGGAGGCGGTGCATCTGGCTCCGTTTCTCCGAGGAGAGCGACCGACCGTACGCGTCCTTGTCCTTCCAGTCGATGGTCGTCGTCAGCCCCTTGTCGTGCATCGTGTTCGTGGTCGGCGCGCCCACGCGCGACTTCTTCTGGCGCTCGGCGTGGTTGAACGCGCGCCACTCCGGCCCCCGGTCCACGTTGCGCTCCTCCACGACCAGCCCGCAATCCTCGCACACCAGTTCACTTCCGCCAGCGTCTGCAATTAGCGACTTCGACTCGCATTCGGGGCACGTCTCCGCGCCCTCGGTCTCTTCTACTCCCTCGGTAGTTTCCTCCGGTTCTCGCTGGCGGATGGGCCCCGTCATAAGTCTATCCTAGTTAAGCGGGTTTGGTAGATAAACCCTACGCGCGTCACACTCTCACACACCTCTCGCGGTTGGCGACTCTGAATTCACCATCCGCGGCTCGTGCGGGGCTTTTATTAGCTCCCTCGTCGGGAGTACGAATATGCCAGCCTCCCGACCGACCGTCTTCGCGGTGGACGAGTACGACGCGCTGGAGTTCGACGCGGTCCTCGTGCGCGAGAACGCCGTGGTCTGTCTCGACGGCACCGACGAACTCCGGGTCATCCCGATGGAGAAGGTGAACCACATCGACGCCGACCCCGACTCGATGCTCGTCGAGCGCGAAATCCCCGAGACGTTCTACGGCGGCGGCGAGTACGGCTTCGTGGACATCGACGAGTACCCCGAACTCCAACACCACCTCGACGACCTCGAAGCCGAGCAGTACTGAATCGGAGCGGTTACTGAATCGGGGAATTTATCGAGTCGGAACCGAAGCGAACGCCCGCGCCCGCCGCGTTCGCGGCGGGCGCGGGCGTTCGAAAATAGTTCGCGGCTCAGAACGACACGAGCGGCTTTATCACGCCGTCTTCTTTCGACGCCATCAGGTCGAACGCCTCGTCCACGTCGTCGAACTCGAACTCGTGGGTCGTCATCGGCGTCGGGTCTACCCGCCCGGCGTCGAGCAGGCGGAGAAGCCGTCGGAGTCGCACTCTCCCGCCCGGACACAGGTCGGTCACGATGTCCTTCTCGGCCATGCCGACGCCCCACGCCTCGCGCGGAATCCCGACGGTGTCGCCCTCGCCGTAGTAGCCCACGCTCGAAATCGTGCCGCCGGGCTTGGTCGCGGCCACGCACCCCGCGAGCGTCTCCTCGCGCCCGAGCGCCTCGATTGCCGAATCGACGCCCTCGCCGTCGGTCAAGTCGAGAATTTGCTCGGCGGGGTCGCCCTCCTCGAAATCGACGATTTCGTCGGCCCCGTATCGCCGCGCGAGGTCCTGACGCTCGGGTACACTCTCGACGGCGAAGATTTCGCCCGCACCCTGCAGGCTCGCGCCCTTCGTCGCCATCAGGCCGACCGGTCCCTGCGCGAACACCGCGACCGTCCCGCCGACGGGAATTCGGGCGTTCTCAGCGGCTCTGAAGCCCGTGCTCATCATGTCGCAGACGTAGACCGCCTCCTCGTCGGGGACGCCCTCCGGAATGTGAGCCAAGTTCGCGTCGGCGTCGTTGACGTGGGCGTACTCCGCGAAGATACCGTCCTTCTCGTTGGCGAACTTCCACCCGCCGAGCGGGCCGCCCGACTGCGAGGAGTGGCCGTCTTGGGCCGCCTCCGACCCCCAATCGGGCGTGATTGCTCCGACGACCACGCGGTCGCCCTCCGCGAAGTGCTCGATTTCCGACCCCACCTCGTCCACGACTCCGGCCGCCTCGTGGCCGAGCGTGAGATTTTCGCGGTTGCCGATTGCGCCGTGGACGGTGTGAACGTCGGACGTACAGACCAGCGCCTCGGTCGGTCTGAGTATCGCGTCGTTCGGACCGGGTTCTGGTCGTTCCTTTTCTACGATTTCAGTCTCACCGATGCCGTTCATCACGAATGCTTGCATTGGAATCCCCCGGTCGGTGGACAACCCCGAGTCCCATAGCTCTCACGCCGACAGCACGCGCTCGATTCCTCGACGAATTCGCTCGGAATCGGGGCGGTAGGCGTCTTCGCGGGCGAACAACGGAAACGGAACGTCGTAGCCCGTCACTCGCTCGACCGGCGCTTCGAGGTGGTAGAGCGCGTCGTCGTTGATTCGTGCGACGACCTCCGCGGCGAGTCCGCCCGTCCGGGGCGCTTCGTGGACGACGACGCACCGGCCGGTCTTTCGGACCGACTCGACAATCGTCGCCGAATCCATCGGGGAGGCGGTGCGGAGGTCCACGACCTCGACGCTCGCGTCGCTCGCTTCGACGGCCGAGAGGGTTTCGGGAACCATGCCGCCCCACGCGACTGCGGTCGCGTCCTCGCCCTCTCGCACGACCGCGGCCTCACTGAGCGGGACAGTGTGGTCGCCCTCCGGAACGGACTCGCGCATCGCGCGGTAGAGTCGGGTCGGTTCGAGGAACATCACGGGGTCGGGGTCCCGAATCGCGCTCGCGAGCAGTCCCTTCGCATCGGCGGGATTCGACGGAATCACCACTTTCAGTCCGGGGATGTGGGCGTACCCCGCTTCGAAGCTCTCGGAGTGGAGTTCGAGCGCGCGGATGCCGCCGCCGTAGGGCATCCGAACCGTCATCGGGACGTTCAGGGTTCCCCGCGTCCGACTCCGCATTCGGGCGGCGTGTTGCTGAATCTGGTGGAACCCCTGATACGCGAAGCTGGCGAACTGGATTTCGGCGACGGGCGTCATGCCGTAGGCTCCGAGACCGACGCCGAGACCGATGATGGCGGCCTCCGCGACCGGCGTGTCGTACACCCGGTCGGGGTACTCGTCGCGCAACGCTTGGGTCGCGCGGAACACACCGCCGTTGACGCCTACGTCCTCGCCGTAGACGACCATCGACTCGTCGCGGGCCATCTCCTCGTCGAGGGTCTGGCGAATCGCCTCCACGAGTCGGAGTTCATTCGTCACGCTCGAATCCCTCCTCTTTTCCCCCTCTCTCGTTCTCGCTCTTCCACTCCTCCTTCTGTCGCCGCAATTCGGGCGGCATCTCCGCGAACACGTAGTCGAACATCTCCGCGGGGTCCACCTCCTCGCGGCCCGCCTTCGCCAAGTCGATTTCGTCGGCGAGCGTCTCCTCGATTTCGCCCTCGATGGCGGCAATGGACTCGCCGTCGAGCACGTCGGTTTCGAGCAGATGGCGCTCGAATCGCTCTATCGGGTCGCGGGTGCCCCACTCTTCTTCCTCGTCCTCGGTTCGGTAGACGGTCGGGTCGTCGCTCGTGGTGTGCATCGACCGCCGGTAGGTGAGCGCCTCTATCAGCACTGGGTCGCCCTCGCGCGCCTTCGCGAGCGCGTCCTGCGTGACCGCGCGGACGCCCAGCACGTCGTTGCCATCGACCTGAATCCCCTCGATTCCCGCCGAGACGGCCTTCTGCGCCAGGGTCTCTGTGCGAGTCTGGATTCGCCGGGGCGTCGAAATCGCGTACTGATTGTTCTGGCAGAAGAAGACGGTGTGGGCGTCCAGCACTCCCGCGACGTTCATCGCCTCGTACACGTCGCCCTCGCTGGTCGCGCCGTCGCCGAAGTAGCAGATAGTCGCCTCGTCGCTCTCTGCCATCTCCTGGGCCCACCCGAGACCCGCGGCGTGGAGCGACTGACTCCCCACCGGAATCGACGGCGGGAAGTTACTCCCCGCGACCTCCGCGCCCTCCTCCATTCCGAGCGCGTACCACAGCAGGCGGTGGACGGGCGTTCCCCGCGCGAGGTACGCCGCGCTCTCGCGGAACGATGGCACCATCCACTCCGACTCGCCGAGCGCGAGTGCCGACCCCACCTGCGCGGCTTCCTGTCCGATTCCGGGCGCGTAGGTCCCTAATTCGCCCCGGCGCTGGAGCGCGACCGCGCGCTCGTCGGCCCGGCGCGAGAGCTTCATCAGGCGATACGTCTCGCGGAGGCTCTCGTCGTCCAACTCCGGCGCTTCGTCCTCGTCCACCGCCCCGTCCTCCCCCAGTGCTTGCACGTACTCGACCGAAAACTCGGCCACTTGTTCGCGAACCACGCCCGGAGTACCACGGCTTCGTACTTATGTGCGATTGCCGACGCGAGATGTTTCGTGAGCCAGCGACACGGTCCACCACGGGTGGGATTGAAAGGGGCCGTCCGGTCGCGGCCGAAGGCCGTGGTCGCTTGCGCAAGCAACTATCCGCGCGGGTAGTGCTGAGAGCGCGAATATCCTGCGCAACGACCGCGACCGGAGGGGGGGGCTTTCTACAACGCTACCGCAAAATTCGTTGTAGAACTCAAGTGTGAATATCCAAGCAGCGAGCAGAAGGCTACTCACGGCGCATCTGAAACCGCATCCGCACCGCGAACTGACAGAGGCTTTCGCGGACGACTACTCACAGCAAGTCCGCCCACGGCGAAAAGCTTCTTTGCCGCGAAACTGGCAATTCGCGTATGAACAAAGCGTTCCGGGCGGTGGCGGGCGGCGTCGCCGGAACCGCGGTGCTGACGCTCGGCCTCGTCGTGACCGACGTCGAGACCGGCTACCGAATCGGCATCTTCGAGACCATCGCGAACTTCGTGGGGACGCCCGGACAGGTCACGCTCGGATTCGCGCTGTTCGTCTTGGCCGGGGTGTTCGCGTGGCCACTGGTGTTCGTCGCGGTCGAGGGGTACCTCCCCGGCGGGCCGGACCCCGCAGTTCGGGCGATACCGTTCGCGTTCGTTCTCTGGGTCGCGTTCGTGCTGACCGCGCCGCCCGGCATCGACTTCCCGCTCATTATCCCGTACCTCGCGCTCACGTTGGCCGCCCACCTCGCATACGGCTACATCGTCGGCGCGGTGTACGCCCAACTGGACGAGAGCGAGGTCGAGCGAGACGTGGGGACGAGCGCGTAGAACGAGACGCCGACGGCATCACTCTCGCGAGCGAAGCGACAACGACGCGTAGGTCATCAGCGAGGTAGTGACGCCGAACAGTCCGACCATCACGAGTCGGAGAACGAGGCCCATGTCCTCGGTATCGACGAACGGAATCGCCGCGAACGCGGCGATTCCGACGAGTGCGAGGACGACGGCGAGAATTCGGTCGTACTTCTTGTCGTACTCGATGTTCGCGACTTTGGTCCACCACGTGTCCTCGGGGTCGGGGCGTCGTCGCTCGATGCCGTCCGGCGTCCGAAACGCCCGAAATCGCCACCGGATGGTGAACAGCAGGTAGCCGACACACCCGCCGTACACGAGGCCCGTCGTGAAACTCTCTGACCCGCGGAGTAGAGCGAAGCCGACCCCGCCGACAAGCGCCGGGAGGACGAACGCCGCGACCGATTCCAGCAGGTCCACGACGGGCGCTCGCGTCTTGGAGTCGGCGTTCGGGGACATCGCGTCTCGCAGTTGCTACCCCGTAGCCTCGACTGTCCTAAAAGTATTCTGAGACGAATCGCGTCTCGGTTTCCCGTTTCGATTGTTTCGCCTCAGTCGTCTCGTCCCGCTTGCTCGCGCCCCGCTTGCTCTCGTTCGGCGCGTCGTCGCTCGCGCGCCTGCTCGCGCTCGAATCGGTTCTCGAACCACTGCCACTCGCGAGTGTAGAAGCCGGTGCCCTTGAGATTCCACACGTCGGGGTCGGTAAGTCTCTCGCCGGTCCGGTAGGAGTGGACCATGTTCCAGAGCCAGACGAACTGCGCGGCCATCAGGAGGTAGGCGGTGACGGTCACGACCTGCTGGGCGAGCGCGAACTCCGCCGGAAACGCCGCCAGTCGCCGGGGGAGACCCTCCATACCGATGACGAGCATCACGAAGAAGGTGGGCATCACCGTGACCATCGAGACCCAGAAGTGAATCTTGGCGAGTCGCCGGTCGTACATCCGGCCCGTGATGAGCGGGTACCAGTAGTAGTTCGCCGCGAACATCGCGAACAGAATCGTGCCGACGAGGATGAGGTGGAAGTGACCGACCACGTAGTAGGTGTCGTGGACGAGCAGGTCTATCGGGACCGACGCGAGGAAGACGCCCGTCACGCCGCCAATCATGAAGTTGGCGATGGCCCCCACGCAGAACAGCATCGGCGTGGCGAGGTGAATCCGGCCGGTGTACATCGTCGTAATCCAGTTGAACGTTTTGACCGCACTCGGCACCGCGATGGCTATCGAGACGGCCATGAACGACCCCCGTATTCGGGGGTCCATCCCGACCGCGAACATGTGGTGCGCCCACACGCCGAAACTCAGGACACCAATCGCCAGCGTCGAGTAGACCACGAATTTAAAACCGAACAGCTTTCGCCGAGAGAACTTCGGGATGATGAGACTGAGCAGGCCCATCGGAGGTAGGACGAGAATGTACACCTCGGGGTGGCCGAAGAACCAGAACAGGTGCTGCCACAGCAGAGGACCCCCACCCTCCGTCGCGAAGAACGTCGTTCCGACCACGCGGTCGAGCAGAAGCATGATGAGCGCGCTCCCGAGCAGGGGAAACGCGAACAACACGAGTCCCGAGGTCGTCAGCATCGTCCACGAGAAGATGTCGAGTTCCTCCCAGCCGACCTTCTCGCTCCGCTCAGTGAAGATGGTCGCGATGACGTTTATCGCACCGAGCGTGGTGCTGACCCCCGAAAGGTGAAGCCCGAGCAGCATCACGTCTATCTGGCGGTTCGGGAGTTCGGCGCTCATCGGGGCGTACATCGTCCACCCCGTCTCGGGCGGCGCGAGTTCGGTCACGCCCACGAGGTCCGAGATGAGACCGAACCGAATCAGCAACAGCGCGGGCGGCAACAGCCAGAACGCGATGGCGTTGATGCGCGGGAACGCCATGTCGTCCGCGCCGATGAACACGGGGAGGAAGTAGTTCGCGAGGCCGAACAGCACCGGCGTGGCGAACAGGAACAGCATCGTCAGCCCGTGCATCGTGAACAGCGCGTTGTACATCCCCTCGCTGACGACGTTCGCGCTCGGCGTGAGCAGTTCCGTCCGGAGCATGACGGCGTCTATCGCTCCCCAGAGGCCCGCCGCCGCGCCGAAGACGATGTAGAGGACGCCGATGTCCTTGTGGTCCACCGTGGTGAGCCATCGAGTCAGTCCCGGCGGCTTGTTCCGGAGTTCGTCGGGCAGGCCGACGTACTGGTCCACTACGTCGGGAAATTCGGGCAATCGACTCCGAAATCGGAGGACGCCGACGCTCACGACGCCGATACAGAGAACTGCGGTCACGGCCAGCACGAGACGCGCGAACGACTCCAAGCGTGAAACCCCTAAACTTCCTTCGAGGTTCTCCCCGAAAACGCTTATCGCCACGACGAAGGCGACGAAGGCGTACCACGCTCACGCAGGTCGGCGCGC
>NZ_RXOB02000052.1 GCF_004143485.2 Halorussus amylolyticus
GGCGTCGCGGTCGGCGGCGACCTCCGGGTCGTTCGCGACCCGGAGGTCGCTTCCGGTTCGGCGTTCTCGGCGAGCGTCGAGTCGGCTCCCGTCTCGGACCTGCTCCGGCAGATGAACGTCCCCTCGGACAACTTCATCGCCGAACAACTCGCGCGCACCGTCGCGAGCGAGCGGACCGGAGACGGCTCGTGGGAGGCGTGGGAGACGATAACGACGGACTTCCTCGACTCGCTCGGCGTCGAGTCGTGTCGAGTCCGAGACGGGTCGGGCCTCTCGCGGTACAACGTCGTCCCCGCACGCGCACTCGTGGTTCTGCTCGAGTGGGTGCGTGAGCGAGCGTGGGCCGACGACTTCTTCGAGTCGCTCCCCGCGTCGAGCGAGGGCACGCTCGAAACCAGACTGGATGACGTTCCGGGCGTTCGCGCCAAGACCGGGACCATCACCGGCACCAGCGCGCTCTCGGGAATCGTCCGCAAAGAAGGCGGCCCGGACGTGGTGTTCTCGGTCATCTTCGGCGGGCTGACGGTCGAAGCCGACGCCGCCCGCGACCGACAGGACGCGTTCGTGCGGGCGCTCCGGTAGCGGTTCAGCTTTCCTCGACGTTCCACCACGCGAGTTCCGACATCGCGCCGTGTTCGTCTATCGCCCACGCGCCGAACGGACACCCGACCTCGGGCGCGAACGAGACGCTCGCGGTGTCGCTCGACCCCGCGACCGGCGACACATCGACGACTGCGTCGCACTGACTCAGCCACCACACCACCCGGTCGAGTCTGCCGTCCGGGTCGCTCGCCGACACCTCGAACGTCCTCCGGTCGGGCGAGTCCCACGAGGCCGTTATCGTCTTCGCGCTCGGCGCGACCCGCTCGACCGTCGGCGGTCTGTTCCCGCCCGAACCGACCTCGACCACCCAGTCGGTCGTGCCGATAGGGGTCGCGCCGTCGTCGGGCGAGTCGCCCTCGTCGTAGATTTCGGCTTCGACGCGGTGGGTTCCGGTCGATTCGAACGATTGCGTGAACGCACACCGTCCCCCGCCGGTGAGCTGTTCGTAGAAGATGTCGGGACCGTACCGAAGCTCCCCATCGACGTACCACGCTTCCGACGCGAACTGGCCCCGGTAGCCGCGCGCGAGCGCCTCGAACACGACGGTCGTTTCGGACGTCACCGTGATTTCTCGCTTCGGATTCGCGCGGAAGACGGCGCGCTCGCCCCCCTGCGGCGGCGTCACCTCGGCCCCATCGACCGAGACCGTCGCGGGTCCCGCGAGCCTGAATCGGGTCACGTTTCCGGCGTACTCGAACTCGTCGGTGCCCCTTTTGGGACCCACGTGGCCGTAGGCGTGCGTGCCCGAGACGTGGTCGCCCGAATCGACCTGCCGAAGCGATTCGGACGCCGCGAACTCGTAGGCCGCGAAGCCGCCGCCGTCGCTCTCGATGCGGAGTCGCTTCGTCCCCCCGCCGTGCGGGAAGTGAGCGGCGGTGACGCAGTCGTCGGGTGCCGGATACAGTCCGGGGTACAGCCTGAAACCGTCTCGGTACGCGGTCGCTGGACCGGTGAGAACGAGACCCGTAATCTCCCCGGAGTACGAAAACGAGTCGGTCCCCCTGTCGGGTCCGACGTGGCCGTAGGCACGGTTTCCGCTTACTTGGTCGCCGGTGTCGTCCTGCCGAATCGACCCGCTAACGGTGAACTCGTAGGCCGCGACGCCGCCGCCCTCGCTCTCGATTCGGAGCGAGTTCGACAGGTCGGTGGTCGCGGCGACCGAGCGACCCGAGAGCGTCGCGAGTCCCAGCGCGGCCACCCCGCCTCGCAGAACGCTTCGTCGTGAACGTTCGTCCCCCATGCGTCCCAGTCCCACGTCCTCGCACATAGATTTGAGCAGCGTATCGAAAGTAGCGTCCGAGTACAACCGAGAGTACGGCCGACTTATCGGAGGTGGTCGCAGAACGCCCGCTCGATTTTCCGGAAGGTGCGCTCCCAGGTCGCGCGCTTCGAGAAGACGTGGTTCTCGCCGGGGTAGTACTCGGCCTCGTACTCGTTGCCGTGTTCGAGCATCCCGTCGATGACGGCGTCCAACTGCTCGAAGTTGACGTAGCTGTCGCCCGTGCCGTGGAAGTTGTAGAGCGGAGCCTCGTAGTTCTCGAAGTGGTTCTTCGGCGTCGCGGCGGCCCACTCGTCGGCCGCTTCCCACTTCGTTCCGCCGAGGAACGCCTCGCGCGACGACTCGACAGCGGGGAACTTTGTCTCGTGGGCCCACTCGCCGTACAGTTCGAGGTCGGCGAGACCCGCGAGGTTCACGCCCACGTCGAACGCGTCGGGGTGGGTGCCGAGAATCTGGAGCGCGGCGTAGCCGCCGTACGAGAGACCCCACAGACCCACCGACTCGGAGGTGAACGCGCGGTCTCGAAGGAACTCTGCGGCCGCCACCACGTCGGCCATCTCGTCGCGGCCGTACGCCCCCGAGATGGCCTGCCGGAACGCCTTGCCGTAGCCGATGCCGCCCCGGTAGTTGACGAGCAGGCCGACGTACCCCTTCCGGGCGAGGTACTGGTGGAAGGCGTAGGGGAGGCTGTACGACCGGCCGGGGTGCCAGCCGTCGCGCATCTGGCGCATCGGGCCGCCGTGGACCCACACCACGCTCGGCAGATTCTCGGCGTCGTCTGCCACCGCGTCCGTGTCTCGGGGGTCCACGAGATAGCCCGAAATCTCGGTTCCACCGCGAGACTCCGTCTCCCGAGCTGACGGGCTTCGCCCGTCAACGCCGAAGCTCTCGAAGGTGACGTGCTTCGGCGGAATCGGTTCGACGGGCCACTCCTCGACGCCGGACTCGGTGAGTCGAGTCGGAGCCGAATCCGTATCGGACGGGCCGGACGCCGCGGCGTCCGGCCCGTCCCCGAGCGACTGCACCCGAACCTCGGCCGACCGGTCGCGGTCGGCGTGGACGTACGCGACTCGGTCGCCCGACGGAGAGGGCTTCGGGTGGACGTTGGTGCCCTGCGAAGTCACGACGGGCGTCTCCTCGCCCGTCTCCGTATCGATGGCGAAAATATGGCGCTGGCCGAGGTCACGCCGATTCGACGCGACGAGGAGCGTGTCGTCGTCGGCCCACTGAGGCGACGACCCCGCGAGGCCCTTGTCCTCGAACTCGCCTGACGTGAGTTGTCTGCGCTCGCCCGAATCGGGGTCGAGCAGGTAGACGTGGTCCCACCCGTCGAGCGGGAGCGCGATTGCGAGGCGGTCGCCCGCCGGTGAGACGGTGGGCGCGCCCCCGGAGACGACGCCCTTCTCGTCGTCCTCGCGGAGGAGTTCGGTCGTCGCCCCGGAGTCGAGGTCGGCCACGAGAATCGACCGGACGGTCCGCCCGTCCGCGATGCGCTCGAAGACGAGGCGGCCGTCGCCGAGGAACGCGGGGTTGGACGACGAGTCGGTCCCCTCGGTACGCCACAACAGGTCGCCCGAGTCGGCGTCGGCGACCCCGACCTGCCGGGTCTCGCGGTCGGTGAACGAGAACGCGAGGGTCGCGTCGTCGGCCCACGCGAGCATCCGACCGGTCGGTAAGAAGGCGTCGTTGGCGGGAACGTCGAGTTCGCGCTCGGTGCCCGAGTCCGGGTCGCGGACCCGGACTCGGCCCTCGCGGTAGAACGCGACACGGTCGCCCGAGGGCGACCACTCGTGATTCGATTCGCCTGCTGGCGAGCGCGCGACGAGTCGGAGGGTCCGGTCGTCGGGATTCGCTCGGAAGGTCTCGCCCGCGTCGGTCGTCACGAGGAGGTCGGCAGGCCGCGATTCCGGACCCCACTCGAATCCGGTGACGTGGCCCTCAGGAGTTCGGGTGTCGGTTCGGAGTCCGTCGCGTTCGCGCATCTCGGCGTCTCTCGACGCCGAGATGCGCCACGAGTCGGTCCCGTCTGCGTCGGCCACGAGCAGGGCGTTGCCGTCGTCCTCGTACACGGTGGCGGCGACGAACCGGCCGTCGGCCGACCATTCGGGTGCGCCGGGGTACTCGACGTCGAGCACGTCGGCGATAGAAAATTCGTCGGCGGACGAGGCGGTCATCGGTACTGCCCCTTCCGCTTGCCGAGTTTGTCGAGAAAGAGGTTCAGCACCTTCTGCTCGCCCTTCCGGAGGTGTTCGAGAACGGTGGGACTGCTCACGTCGAGTCGGTCGGCGACCTCGTTGGCCGACACGTCGCGGGGCCAGTTGTAGTAGCCGATTTTCTGGGCTTCCATCAGGCTCTCGGTCTGGCGTTCGGAGAGGCGGTCGAACACCTGGTCCACGAAGTCGGCGAACTCGACGTTGTCCTTCGGGTCGGCCTGGTGGATGGCGTCGATGTCAACGTCGTACTCCGCGCGCATCGACTCGACCACCTCGCCGAGTCTGTCGGCTTTCACCAGCACGGTCCAGTACTCGACCCCGCCCGTGATGTAGACGGGTTCAACCGGCATGAACTCGGAGTTCACGATGTCGGGGACGATGCTGGTGTCGCGGTCGTAGTTGACGACGGCCCGGGCACGCTCCTCGGACTGTTTCAGCACCGCGACCTCGTCCACCGCGCGGTGGTCGTCTATCGCCTCCATGAACTCCGCAATCGACACCTCGCCGTCGGAGACCAACAGCAGGTCGGCCTTGACCTGTTCGTCGGTCGGGTACAGCGACTTTTCGAGGATGTGGGTGTCGGGGAGGTCGTCGGTCACCTCCAGCATCCAGCAGTTGGTGTGCCAGAGGTGGAGGTCCACCTGTTTGTACGATACATCGCCGTCAACGGTGTCGGAGACGCGGGTTACGCTCATTGGTTATAATGACATGAGACAACACACTTCAGTATTTGCTTCTCGGAACGTGATTCGATGGATTCACGCCGTGTCCAGGGCCAGACGTGTCGATTTCCGGGCCGTCTCCCGCGTCGTCTACCACGTCCTCGGCGAGGAGTCGGTTCCCGTCCAAGTCCACGTAGTCGAAGCGGCCGAGACCCGCGACGACGTGGGCGCTCGTGTGGATGCCGATTGCGCTTTCGAGCATGCATCCGACCATGAGTTCGAGGTTCGCGGCGTCGGCGACCGCCGCGATGTCGGCGACCGCGAGCGGTCCCGACTTGCCGAGTTTGGCGTTGAGAACGTCGGCGGCGTCGGCCCGGACGACCGCCATCGCGTCCTCGGGCGTGAACACCGCCTCGTCGGCGGCGACCGGAACCGAGACCCGGTCTCTGACCCGAGCGAGTCCCGCGAGGTCGGCCTTCGGAACCGGCTGTTCGAGGAGGTCGAGTTCGACGCCTGCCTCGCGGGCCTCGCGGACGAATCGCTCGGTCTCTTTCGGTGTCCAGCCCTGATTCGCGTCCACCTTGAGGTGGGCGTCGGGCGCGGCGTCGCGGACGGCCGCGACCCGAGCGACCGCCGCCGGGACCGGGTCGCCGGTCTTGACCTTGATGTGCGAGAAGCCCGCGTCTGCGGCCGACGCCGCGCGCGAACGCGCGGCGTCGGCGTCCACGATGGGAATGGTGAGGTCTGTCTCGACCGTCTCGGGCGAGCCACCGAAGAGTTCCGAGAGCGGGATTTCGCGCTCCCGACAGTAGGCGTCGAGTATCGCGGTTTCGACCGCGAACAGCGCCGACACCATGCCGGGGAACGCCGCCCGAACCTCACCCACGAGCGAGCGGTAGTCGGCGATTTCGCGACCGTCGAGCAGGTCGGTGGCGGCGCGGGCCGTCTCGACCGCGGCGGCCTGCGTCTCGCCCGTGACCGGCGGAAGCGGCGAGCCTTCGCCGTGGCCGACCGCACCGCCCTCGGTCTCGATTCGGACGAGGACGTTCTTGGCCTCGTGGCGCGTACCGAGCGCGATTTCGAAGGGGGCACTCAGTTCGAGGTCGAGCGGTTCGACCGTCGCGCGTACGATTTTCGTCACAGGCCGGTCACCTCCTCGACCGTTTCGAGCAGGCGTTCGGGACCCCCCTCGTGGTAGACGTTCGCGGCCGGGCGGTCGTAGTCGCCGGGGTCGCCCCACGTCGAGATTCCGGCGACCGCGGCGTCGGAGAGAGATTCGACGAGCGCGGCTTCGTCGTCAGGGGATTCGAGACCGAACTGGTCGAAGTGGGCGCGCGAGTCGCGGTCGGGGTCGTCGGCGAGGACGACCGCGTCGGGCCACGCGCCGTGGAGGATGGAGAGTGTCACGCCCGAGTACGCCCGGTGGGAGAGCGCGGCTTGGCCCTCCACGAACACGAGGTCGTGAGTCTCGGCGACTTCGCTCACGAGGTCTTCGACCGCGCCCGCGGTGAAGTCGGCGGGCACGCGGTCCACGACGACCCCGCGGTGAGCGCCCACCATGAGACCGGTCTGGCCGGTGGCGACCCATCCGGCGTCGTAGCCCGCATCTCGGGCGGCTTTGTAGAGTTCGAACGTCGTGGTTCGCTTGCCCACGGCGCAGTCGGTGCCGAGGGTGAGGACGACCGTCGCGTCGGCGTCGTCCACCCGGCCGTCGCCCACCCGGAGGTCCTCCTCAGCGGGCGGCTTTCGCACGTCGAAGAGTCGCACGCCGTGGTCGTCGGCGAGGGTCCGCCACTCGTCGCGCTCGTTCAAGAAGACGTGAAGCCCCGAGACCACGTCGCATCCCGCGGCCATCGCGTCCCGGATGTCGGCCTTCCACGAGTCGGGGAGTGCCCCGCCCGCTGGCGCGACCCCGAGGACGAGCGCCTCGGCCTCGGGTACGGCGTCGAGGGCGTCCGCGACCGACTCGACCACCGGGACGGTGGTGGCTCCGGGGTGGTCGAGAATCTCGCCCGCTCGGGCGTTCACTCGGGTGGAATCGACCACCGCCCGCGCGTCGAACAGTTCGCTGTGCATCACGACGCCGTTCGCGGTCTTTCCTTCCGGGGTTCCGAACTCGCCTTCGGCGAGAACGACGGCCGGGACTGGCGGGTCGAATGCGCTCCGCAGATTCATATTTCAGTGTGGTCGGTAGGGGAGTAAAACAGGACACCCACGTATGATAGGGTGGCGGAGGAATCGGGAACTCGGAGGAAACGGGAAAGCCGAGAGAAAAGGCGGGAGGGGCGACAGAGAGGACAGAAGCGACGGCGGGAAAACGAGGAAGGGATGGAGAAAATAAAAGCAGGGAAGAAATCCGCGCGAGCCCCGACGACGGACTACCGCGGGGTCGCGACGAGAGTCGTGACGACGGAGCTACAGTTGGGTCCACTCGGTCGTGATGTCGCGCCGGGGGACGTGCCAGCGCTGTTCGGCGTCGTGACCCCACTCCTCGGGGTCCACCGACCGGAGTTCGATGACGGCATCGACGTGCGGAACGAGCGCCTGCACGTCCTCGTCGTCGTAGGCGTTGGCGAGGGTGTAGTGGGCCATTCCGGAGTGGTCGCGGACGTGCGAGCCGACCGCGTCGAGACACCGGCGAACGACGTCCATCTCGTAGTGGCCGACGAGCGGTCCGAGCGAATCGACTCCGACCCGGAGGTCCGAGGGCTGGAGGTGGTCGGCGCGGCCGTCGACGCGTCGAATCGCCTCGACGAGCGCGGATTCGAGACCCTGTAGCTCGGGGTCGGCGATACACGTCTCCCGAATCCCGGTGAGGGCGGGCGGCGTGGTGGGGTCGGTCGCGGTCGTGACCGACCGCGGCGCGCCGGTGTGGTTCAGGATGTGAGCCGTGTCGGTCAGCGGCCGGGGCGTCTCCTCGGGGTCGGGAAGGCGCTCGGCGATGCTCTCGGCGGTGGCGTCGGTCACGGCGAGAATCCGGTGACGAAGCGCCTCTGAGTCGCCGAACAGGTGGCCGCTCGCGCGGGTGAACAGTTCGCGCGGTTCGTCCCCGACGACGAGCAGACTACAGCCGGTCGATTTCAATCTATTCAGCAGGCTGACAAACAGCGAGAGGTCGTCGGGCGGGAAGTCGTCGTCGCCCCGCGCAGTGGGGTAGTCCGTCGTCATATGGTATTGTATTTCACACTATATTCTTTTCTTTTATAAATTTTTTCTCTTAGAAGAAGCCGAGGAGAAATAGTGAACGGAAGAACGACGGCCCATAAAAATAAGGTTTTGTAGGAGGTTGATACGAATCGAAGGTGAATTCAGGTTCTAATCGTATTTTTCACCTAAGTAAGCTTTAGAAAAATAGAAATTGACAGTTTACGTATGATTGCTCGCGATGGAAAACACCACAGTCGCTGAATGGCTCGCGGACAATCCGAAAATGATGGGTATTCTCTGGACGATTATGCTGTTGCTAGCGGAAAGTGGGTCTGTGGTTGCGACGCAGGCGACTACTAAAGCAGGCCCCTAGTTTTGAGTTGGCCAAACCACTTATTACTCCAAATTAGCCGGCTCCCAATAATAAGAGGTGCGCCGTCGTCCTCAAGTGTTTCGTAGAGTAGTTCTACATCGACATCTCCCACTCCGCAACGCCCAATAGCGATGTGATGGCCGGTGATGCCAGTCAAATGTGATCGAACAGTAGAACCAATCCCATAGGCCCGCATAGTATAGGCATGCAACTCAACCCGGAATTTCCCAGTATCCTGTGAATATTTGCTTGGATCCGGAATGTGATGCATCGTCGGCATATCGCTCACACACTGAGCGAATATCGTTCCGGGGTCGCCAAGCACCACGTACTGATTTCCGAGTGACGTGTACTCACGGACGATTTCAATCGCAGTTCCAATTCCGAATCCGAAGGACAACAATCTCGCCAGCGTCTCGCCGACTTCCACCGCACCCGAGTTCCACAGGTCCGCGAGACTCACGACGGCGGCGCTCGCCCCGTTCTTCACCAGTTCGACGCCTTGGTCGTGCGAGCGACACCCGTTCAGGAGGACGGTCTTCGCGCCCGTCTCGTCGAGGGTCGCGGCGTCGAGGACGCCGTCCGAACACTGGAAGCCGACGCCGTCGATGTGGCCGATGAAGTGGAACATGTCGCTCTCGCGGGCGAACAGGTCCCGGAGGCGGTCGGTCGTGACCTCGAACTCGCAGGTCACGTCGGTCCGCAGGTCGTCCCGATTGCCGTAGATTTCGGCGGCCGAGTCGAGTTCGTCGCGCATCTCGGCGTCGTTGCAGACCACCGTGATTTCGACGCGTCCGTCCTCGGCGGTCGTCCGGTCGTGTTCGAACGCCTCCCGGAGGAGCTTCGTGCCCTGAATCGGGGTTCGGTCGCCGACCCACGCCTGTTCAAGCGCGTCGGTCTCCGGAAGCGGGATGTAGCCGCCTTCGCCCGGGACGCCGCGAGGCGAGTCGTCGGCGTCCGTTTGGGTCTCGTCGCCGTCGCTTCCGTCCCGGCGCGTGACCGACCGCCGGGTATCGCCCGCTTGCGGGGTGTCCGTCGGAGTCGGAGTCCGGGCCGACCGCAGAAAATCCTCGTCGCCGCCCGCGGACGCCCGCCGGACGAACGAGTCGAGCGCCTCACCGGTCTCCTGCTGGACCGGACTGGGTTCGCGGGGTTCGTCGCGCTCCGGCTTCGCCCGGACGAGCGAGAGGTCGTTGACGATGTACGGCAGGAGTTCGACCGCGTCGGCGGTCGGCCGGACGTGGGTCACGCGGTGCCACGGCGACTCCACCGCCTCGATTGCGTCGTCGGACACCGCGAGGTACGTCGCGAGCCGCTCCGCTGGCGGGGTGTCGTAGAGCGCCGCGAAGTCGAGGTCGGTCCGGGACTCCAACACGTCGCGCTCGTGGAGGTCGTCCGGATACAGCCCCTCGGTCCTGACCGCACAGTCGAGAATCAGCACGCGCTTCAGAATCGCTTCGACCGACTCGCCGACTTCGAACACGTCGTCGCCGAGGTGGTGCGAGACGCCGGATACGGCGGTCAGCCGAGCCGTCTCGCCCGGCACCACTTCCGCGCCGAGGTAGTACGAAAGCGGCGCGACCGTGTAGACGTGGCCGTACTCCGGCGGAATCGAAATCGTCGTCCCGGTGTCCGGCACCTCGAACTCGTCGGGAATCGAGAGTTCGTCGCCCAGTTCGATTCGCGGCGGATGGCCGCGCAGGGTCGGCCACGCCCGCTCGGGCGACGTCGTCTTGAGCGCCGAGGGAAACGCCGAGACGGCTTGCATCATCGTCTCGGGGTCGTCGGTGACGGTAATCGTCCCCGCGGGCGAACTGTGGTACGACCGCGCGCCGACCGCGATTTCGGCCTCGCGGTCGAACTCGATTTCCACGCTGTCGTCGGTCGTGTCGATAGCCATTCCGGCCTCGACTCGGAGGTAGATTTTGATGGGGGCGTGGAGTTCGAGCAGGTAGTCGTCGGCCGGGAAGTCTGCCGTCGTCGGTAGGTCCACCGATTCGATGTGGTCGCCGTCCGGCGTCCGCACCTCCATCGGTACCATGTAGGCGAACGAGAGGCGCTCGGCCCGAATCCGGCGCACGATATCGACCGGGAACTCGAACCGCTCCACGTCGCCCTCGGTCGGGGCGACGGGCGTGTCCGTGAACAGCGAGAACTGCCGAGTCTCGACGGTGTCGATGACGTCGAGTCCGGTCGCGTCGGACAGCGGAGTGAGCCTCGGTGCGGACATACTTTTGACGAACCTCGCTTCGTATGAAGATACTCTCAATCAATTCGTAAAAATCCTCGGACACGAATTGGAATCCGAAACCACCGGAAACGGCCGGAAACCGACCGAATCCGAGCGTCAGAAACGGACACGGTGTTTATCCCAATCGCGGACGTACGCCGTCTATGGCTTCCAGCGTTCTCGTACCGATGGACGATTCGGAGATGGCCGTGCACGCGCTCGAATACGCGCTCGAAACGCATCCGGATGCGGACATCACTGTCCTGCACGTCGTCGGTGGACCGTCACCGATGATGGGGAAAGCCGCGAGTATCACGCTAGACGAGGACGTCGAGGACGCGGCCGAGAAGCGGTCGTCGGAAATCTTCGAACGCGCACGTGACCTGGCTGAGTCGTACGGTGTCGAGATTTCGACGGACGTTGCGCTGGGAAGTCCAGCCAAACTGATTATCAGTCGAGCGGAGGACTTCGAGGCGGTCGTCATCGGAAGTCACAGCGGGTCGTTAGCTGAACGGCTCTTCGTCGGAAACGTGGCGGAGAAGGTGTTTCGCGACTCACCAGTGCCAGTGACGGTTGTCCGATAAACGTCCTCGGAACGCGGTCCGGCCGGGAGTGAAATAGCTTTCAGGTGCGACCGTCACCTGCTACACCAGCCGCTTCGCCAGTTCGAACCCCTCGTCGAGGCGCTCGCTGTACCGGTCGTCGTCGGAATCGAGGCTGTTAACCATCACTCTCTCGCCGCTTCCGTTGGCGTGGACGAACGTCTCGCCGCCGAGACTCATCGCGACGTGACCCGGGAAAAACAGCAGGTCGCCCGGTTCGAGGTCCTCGCGCTCTACGTCCGTCCCCATCCGGCGCTGGAGGTCGGCGTCACGCGGGAGCGTGACGCCGTGACGTCGGTAGGCCATCCACGTCAGCCCCGAGCAGTCGATGCCCTCGACGGTCATCCCGCCCCAGACGTACTCGGTGTCGAGGTACTCACGGGCGGTCTCGACCACTTCCTCGCCCGAAATTGATTGCGGAATTTCCGCCACCACATCGGCCGGGAGCGCGTGTTCGACGCCGGTTCGGAACGCCACCCGAACCGTCTCGTCGTCGCGGTCCACGATTTCGCATTCGGTGCCAGCGTACAGCGTTCCGGGGTCGGCCTCGGCGTCGTGGCTCCCGACCGCAACCACCGCGTCGGCGTCGATGGCCGACGGGACGCCGAGGTACTCGCGCTCGACCCACCCGACGTAGCCGTCCGGGGTTCGGACGCGCCGCCACGAATCGTCGCCGCCGAAGTCGTAGCCCACGAGGGCCGCGCCGTAGAGGACCTGCGTGACCTGCTCGGCGTCTTCGTCGGGGTCCCCCCGAACCGGAGCGACCGGCGCGGTCACGGTTCGGTCGCGAGCATCGCGTTCGAGGACGGTCACGTCCGACGCCGAGACCGGAACCCCGGTCTCGGCTTCGACCGCCTCGACCGCGCGGGCCTTCAGATGGTCGGTCAGAACGGTGCCCGAGAGCAGGACGGCGTCGGGCTTCGATTCGACACTGACGTCGAAGACGGTGACGCGCGGGTCGGGCGCGTGGTCGGTCTCGCACTTCGCGAGGACGTGGGAGAGTCGGTGGTCCGAGAGAGCCATTGCTGACTCGCACTGCTCGGTCCGTGGTGTTAAGCTTTGACACGTCGGCTCGTGATGTTTACGTTTTCGTAAACGCCGGTTTAGAACTCCGTGACGACCTCGATACCCACAGTTCCGTAGTCGTCCATCGCGGCGAGTCGGTCGGGCACGTCCGCGAGCGCGACCTCGGCGGTAATCAGCTTCGCGGGCGAAACCACCCCGCGGTCCATCATCCGGAGGAGTTCGTCGTACCGGGTCGGGGGCATCCCGCGCGACCCGAGGAACGTGATTTCGCTCATCGTCATCGCGTCGGTGGGGAGCGAAACCTCGCCGCGCTCGGCGTCGGTCGTCAGCCCGAGTTGGACGTGCTGGCCCCGCTTGCGGAGACACCCAATCGAGTTCCGGCACGTCTCGGCGATGCCGAGCGCGTCGATAGAGACGTGCGCCCCGCCGTCGGTCAGACCTTCGATTTCGGCGGGCACGTCGGCGTCTCCGCCGTCGATGGTCTCGTCGGCTCCGAGTTCCCCGGCCTTCCGGAGCTTTTCGGCGTCGAGGTCCACCGCAATCACGTTCGCGCCGAGCGCGTCGGCGACGTGGACCGCCGAGAGACCGACGCCGCCACAGCCGTGAACCGCCACCCAGTCGCCGGGCGTGAGGTCGGCGCGGTGGGCGAGCGCGTGGTACGCGGTCGCAAACCGACACCCGAGGCTCGCCATCTCGGTCGGCGAGACGCCCGCCGGGAGGTGAACCGCGTTGTAGTCGGCGTAGGGAACGTGGACTTGCTCGGCGAACGCGCCGGGCGCGTCGGACTCGAATCCGAGCGCGAGACCGTCCGCGCAGACGTTTCCGTGGCCGTTCCGGCAGTGCTCGCAGTCGCCGCGGCCGAGGTTGAACGGGACCGCCACGCGGTCGCCCTCGGCGATTCGCTCGACGCGGTCGCCCGCCGCGACGACCCGGCCCGCTGGCTCGTGGCCGAGAATCTGGCCCTTCGGGACCTGGTCGTCGGCCCACTCGCCGTGGCCCTGCCACGCGTGCCAGTCGCTCCGACAGATGCCGCAGGCTTCGGTTTCGACCACCACGCCGCGGGGGTCGGGGTCGGGTTCTGGCACGTCTCTGATTTCGAGTGGTTCGCCGTATTCTGCGACGACTGCGGCTTTCATGTGGGAACCGTTGTCGCGACACAGATTAAAAGGTGTGAGGTTCGCCTCCCGACTTCGCGCCCAGACCGCCCACGGACCTATCGACCGAACTATTGATGGACGTGGTGTTCGAATTCGAAGTGTATGGAAATAACCCCGACCCGAGTCGGCCTTGTCACGGCGCTGGCGGTCCTGCTCGCCAGCGCGTGGTACGTCGACGGCCGGGGTCGCTGGTACGATGCGCTCGGCGACCGACTGCTTTACGGCGTTCCGTGGGGGACTCTCCTCACCGCCAGCGCGGTCGTCGGGTTCTATCTCGGGGTTCAGGGCGGCTTCGAGAGTCCGAACGACCCCCTCGTGCTCCCGTTCGTCACGTGGTCGTACTTCTATCCGACCGGGTTACTCACCGCGGGAATCGCACACGGTGGCCCCGCCCACATCGTCTCGAACATGACGGCGACGCTGGTATTCGGGTCCATCGCCGAGTACGCGTGGGGCCACCGGCCGCAATCGGACCGAGTCGGAAAACAGCGCGGTCTCCCCACCGATGGGGAGGCCGCCGCGACGAGCGACCGCCGCGGGAGCGGCGTCCTCGACCGCCCGTGGTTTCGGGCGTTCGTGGCGTTCCCGGCGGCGCTGTTCGCTGGCGCACTCCTGACCGCGGTCTTCTCGCTCGGCCCGGGACTCGGATTCTCGGGCGTGGTGTTCGGACTCGTCGGATTCGCGGCCGTCCTGCGGCCGCTCACGTCCGTCGTCGGGGTCGTGGTGGCCTCGACCCTGTCGGTCACGCTCGACGCGCTCACCCAGCCCGTGGTCCGGGAGACCGTCGAGGCTGTTCCGCCGTCACCCCCGGGCTGGGCCGGCATCGCGTTCCAAGCGCACCTGCTCGGCTTCCTGCTCGGAGTCATCGTCGCGATTCTCGTGGTGTCGCGCCGTCGGCGCAAGCCGTCGTTCGCGACGCTCGGACTGAGCGTGTTCGTCATCGGTGCGGTCCAGTCGCTGTGGCTCCTCGTCTGGACGCCGAGTCAGGACACGTACGTGCTGTACCGGGGAATCGGTCTCGTCCTCGTCGTCGGGCTGGCGCTGCTGCTTGCGAGCGCGGTCGCGGGCGACGACCGGCGACTGTGGGTCCCAAGCGCACGGTTCGACCGACTCCCGTCGGGCCGAACGGTCGCGGTCGCGTGGCTCGCGTTGCTGGTCGCGGGGTCGGTCCTCGGGGGCGTCGGCCTCGTCGCGTCGGGGGAGGGGAACGCGTACGACGCCGGAATACTGGCCGTCTTCGCGGCCGTCCTCGCGGTCCCCGCCGTCGTCGCGCTGGTGCCCGACGACGGAGTTCCGTCCCTCGCGTCGTGGCGGGGCGCGGCCGTGGTCGCCATCGCTGTTCTCACCGCGCTCACCGCGGCCGTGAGCGTTCCCGCCGGACTGACGGTCGTCGACGCCGACGCGGTGCCCGAGGGCGGCGTGTCGGCCGGGGACTACGCGATCACCTACGCGGAGAACGCCACCAGCGGACAGGAGTTGGTCGTCGACACCGGAGACGAAGCGGCTGACGAACCGACGAACGTCACCGGCGTCATCGTCGCCAGCGACGACCGCGAAATCTGGACCGTCGGCCTCGACAGACGGACGCTCGCGTTCAGAGGCGAGGGGAACGTCACGGTCGGCGGCGTCGGGTGGCGCGAGACGGTCCACGTCGAGCGGGCGGGCTGGGAGGTACTGGGCAACGACACCGCCTACGCGGTCGACCTCGAACCGGATGACGGCGGCGAGACCGTCCGGGCGTTCACCTCCGAACCGTCGCTCGCGAGCGCCGAGGTCGACGGCCGGAGCCTCGAAGTGGTGCCGACCGAGGACGGGTTCGATGTCGCGGTCGTAACCGACGGCGAGCCCGTCGACGCCGCACCGGTTCCCGAGACGGACGAATCCACCGATGTCGGGGGCCTCACCGTGACGGCCGTCGCCGACGACTCCGGGACCCAACTGGTGGCCGAATCCGACGACACGCGCGTCCGGTTCGCGGAGCGCGAGACGTATCGGTGACTCTCCCGGCCGTCCTCCCGACGCATCCCGACACACAGAACTAAGGACCAAAACGCAGAATCCACACGCATGGAGTACGTCAGACTCGGGTCCACCGGCACCAAGGTATCGGAAATTTGCTTCGGGACGTGGCGATTCGGCAAGGAATCGAACGGCACGGTCGAGACCGACCGCAAGACGGCCCACGGCCTGCTCGACACCTACGCCGACGCGGGCGGGAACTTCATCGACACCGCGAACGTCTACGGCGACCCGAACGGTACGGCCGAGGAGTGGATTGGCGATTGGCTCGCAGACTACGACCGCGAACAGTTCGTGCTGGCGTCGAAGGTGTACTTCGGATTCGCGGACGGCCCGAACGACCGCGGTCTCTCCCGGAAGCACATCCGGAGTCAAATCGAGGGCACGCTCGACCGCCTCGGCACCGAGTACCTCGACGTGTACTACATCCACCGGTGGGACGACGGGGTTCCCATCGAGGAGACGCTCTCGACGCTGCACGACCTCGTTCGCGAGGGGAAGGTGAACTACCTCGCCGCGAGTTCGATGGCAGCGTGGAAGCTGACCAAGGCGCTCTGGACCAGCGACGTGGAGGGTCTCGAACGCTTCGAGGTCACGCAACCTCGGTTCAACGCCGCCTACCGCGACCCGGTCGCGGAGTACCTCGACGTGTGCGCCAACCAAGACCTCGCGGTGTGTCCGTACTCTCCCCTCGAAGGCGGTTTCCTCACCGGGAAGTACGACCGCGAGGGGTCGAATCCGGAGGGGTCGCGCGGCGACCTCTACGAGTGGGAAAGCCGCTTCGACGACCGCCAGTGGGACGTGCTCGACGCGATTCGGGCGGTCGCCGACGAGGTGGACGCCACGCCCGCGCAGGTGTCGCTCCGATGGCTCGCCGACCAGCGCGAGTTCCAGTGCATTCCCATCGTCGGCGCGCGGACGACCGACCAACTGGAGGAGAATCTGGGCGCGAGCGAGATTTCGATGTCGGACGCCCAGTTCGAGCGCATCGACGAGGCCTACGAGTAGGAAAGATAGAATTTCCTACATAAATCAGGTACAGGATACAGTGAAGTGACGAGAAGCGGAACGTCCGAACGAGATGACACCCGAATCGTCCGAGCGCGCCCGTCGGGCGCGCTCGGACCCCGAAGCGTACCTCGAACGCATCGGCGTCGACCCCGAGACGGTCGAGACGGCCGACCTGCAGACGCTCGAACGCATCCAGCGCGCCCACGTCACAAGGGTTCCGTTCGAGAATCTCGCCATCGTCGGCGACCCCTACGCCGACCGAGCGGCGGACGGAGACGCGAAAGACGGCGAGGGCGTGGTACTCTCGACACCGCACCTCTACGAGAAGGTCGTCGAACGGAGACGAGGCGGCTACTGCTTCGAACTCAACGGCCTGTTTCACGCCCTGCTGGCCGACCTCGGCTACGACGTGGACCGCGTGGCGGCGCGAGTCGTCGGCGACGACGGCGACGCGCGCCCGCCCGCGAACCATCACGCGAACGTCGTGGAACTGGACCGCCGATACGTCGTGGACGTGGGGATGGGCGTCCCGACGATGCGCCGCCCCACGCCCCTCGACGGAACCCCGAACTCCGATTCGGTCGGCGTCGAGTGGCGAATCGCCGAGAGCGACCGGCCCGACGAGACCTACCGCTCGGAGTACCGCAACCCGGGCGACGAGGAGTGGTCCACGCGATACGTGTTCAGCGACGTGGCCCGCGAACTCCACTACTTCGAGGCGACCAACGACTACCTCCAGAGCGACCCCGACTCGCCGTTCAGGGGCGACCCCGTCGTCTCGGTCGCGACCGAGGAGGGGCACCGAAAACTGTCGAGCGACACCCTGACCGAGTACGTCGGGGGCGACGAGCGCGAGCGCACCGTGACCCCCGAGGAGTGGCACGCGACGCTGAAGCGGGAGTTCGGATTCCGGTACGACCGCGGGTAGCGAGCGGTGACGGACGACGGGCGAGTGCAGAGCGTTCCGCCACGCACGGAATTTTATACCTGACCTGAAAAGAGAGAGCCGTGACCGAAGACGCCGACGCGACCGCCGCCTCCCGACGCCGAACCGTCGGTCTCGTCGCCGGACTGTTCGTCCTCTCGACAGCGGCGGGCGCGTACGAAATCGCGCCCGCCAGCGTCCTCCCGCTCGTCCGCGAGTCGCTCGACGTCGGCCCGACCGCGGCGGGGTGGCTCGTGAGCGTGATGTACGCCACCGCGGTCACCGCGAGCGTCCCGGTGGGCATCGCGCTCGACCGCTACTCCGTCCGACGAGCCATCGGCATCGCCGCGGTCGCGCTCCTCGTCGCGGGCGCGTGGGGTTGGTTCGCCGCAGTTGCTGGCGCGTACTGGTGGCTGGTCGCCTCGCGCGTCCTCGGGGGCTTCTCGTACGTCGTGTTCTGGAACGCGGGCGCGAACCTCGTCGGGCAGGCGGTCGATGCCGACGTGCGCGCCACCGCAGTCGGCGTGTTCACCGCGAGCGCGCCGCTCGGATTCGCAGTGGGTCAGTTCGGAAGCCCGCTCATCGCCGACCCGTTCGGGTGGGAGGCCGTCCTCCCGGCGTACGCCGCCATCGCGGTTGTCGGTGTCGGCATCTTTCTCGTCTCGACGCGCGGGGGCGCCTTCGCCATCGAAACCGCGAACCCCGACCGCGAGCAAATCGCGGCGCTGTTCACCAACGCCGGGGCGTGGACACTCTACGGCCTCTGCTTTCTGGCGTTCTCGCTCTACCTGTTTCTCAACAGTTGGCTCCCGAGCTATCTGACCGAGGAAATCGGCGTGTCGCTCGCAATCGGCGGTCTGCTGACCGCGCTGTTCCCCGCGGTGGGCGTGGTCGCGCGCACGAGCGGCGGTCTCGTCTCCGACAAACTGTTCGACGGACAGCGCCGCCCGGTCGCGATACTCTCGTTCGTCCTCGCGCTCCCCGCCGTCGTGGGATTCGTCGCGGTCACGCGAGTCGGCTTCATCGTCGCGCTCGTCGTGGTCGCGGGCTTCGGCGTCCAACTCGCAATCGGCCTGCTCTACTCGTACGTCGTCGAAGTCGTCTCGGCCGCGGTCAGAACCACCGCGCTCTCGATGCTGACGAGCGTCGGCATGACCGGTGCGTTCCTCGCGCCCATCGTCGGCGGCGAGATAATCGCGCGAGCGGGCTACAACACGGCGTTTCTGGTCGCCGGTGCGGTCGCACTCGCAGGCGTTGCACTCGCGTGGCGCGCGCCCGAGGTTCGGTAAGTGTTCGAAATCGAGCGTTCGACCGAACGCCTGCACCCGTACTCGCCGGAAAGGCTATTGGTCCTCGAAGCCGACTAGCAGAGTCGTACGGTGGGGGAAACCATGCCAGACAAGCCACACCAGAATTTGGCCATCATCGGCCACGTAGACCACGGAAAGAGTACGCTCGTCGGACGACTCCTCTTCGAGACGGGGAGCGTACCGGACCACGTCATCGAACAGCACCGCGAGGAAGCCGAGGAGAAGGGCAAGGGCGGCTTCGAGTTCGCGTACGTGATGGACAACCTCGCCGAGGAGCGCGAGCGCGGAGTCACAATCGACATCGCCCATCAGGAGTTCGAGACCGACGAGTACTACTTCACCATCGTGGACACGCCGGGCCACCGCGACTTCGTGAAGAACATGATTACGGGCGCGAGTCAGGCCGACAACGCGGTCCTCGTCGTCGCGGCCGACGACGGTGTCGCGCCCCAGACTCAGGAACACGTCTTCCTCGCGCGCACCCTCGGTATCAACGAACTCATCGTCGCGGTCAACAAGATGGACGCGGTGGACTACGACGAGAACCGCTACCGCGAGGTGGTCTCGGAGGTCAAAGACCTGCTGAATCAGGTGCGGTTCGACACCGAGGACGCCGAGTTCATCCCGATTTCGGCGCTCGAAGGCGACAACATCGTCGAGCGAAGCGACCAGATGGACTGGTACGACGGCAACCTCGTGCTGGAGGCGCTCAACAGCCTCGAAGAGACCGAAACGCCGACCGACGCGCCGCTCCGCCTGCCGATTCAGGACGTGTACACGATTTCGGGCATCGGGACCGTCCCGGTCGGCCGGGTCGAGACCGGCGTCCTCAACACGGGCGACAACGTCTCGTTCCAGCCCTCGGACGTGAGCGGCGAGGTCAAGACCATCGAGATGCACCACGACGAGGTCCCGCAGGCCGAACCCGGTGACAACGTCGGCTTCAACGTCCGCGGCATCGGCAAGGACGACATCCACCGGGGCGACGTGTGCGGCCCGGCAGACGACCCGCCGAGCGTCGCCGAGACGTTCAGCGCCCAAATCGTCGTGATGCAACACCCCTCGGTCATCACGAACGGCTACACGCCGGTGTTCCACGCCCACACCGCGCAGGTCGCGTGCACCATCGAGTCGCTCGACCAGAAAATCGACGCCGCGAGCGGCGAAGTCGAGGAGGAGAACCCCGACTTCATTCAGTCGGGAGACGCCGCGGTCATCACGGTCAGACCGCAGAAACCGCTCTCCGTCGAACCGTCGTCGGAGATTCCGGAGTTGGGGAGCTTCGCGGTGCGCGACATGGGCCAGACCATCGCGGCCGGGCGAGTGTTAGAGGTCAACGAGCGGTAGGGAACCGGCGCTCGGCGATTCGCATTTCAATCGAGGACAGCGAATACGACCCGGACCGCAGTCCCTTCGTACTCGACGTAGTGGCCCCAGTCGTACTCGCCGCTTACTTCTTCGAGCGTGTAGAGCGGCAGCGACCCAATGTCGGCTTTCGTCTCCTCGACGTTGCGCGCAGGAACGGTGACGACTGCGCTTCCGGACCCGTTCACGGCCTCGCTCACGGCCGTTCGCAGATACTCGTTCGCCTGTACTCGGTCGTCGGAGTAGTTCACCGCGGTCGCGTTCGGCGGGGCCTCCGGGACGACTTCGGCGGTGAACTGGCCGTCGCCGGTACTGACCTCGGAAGTGGTGTCCGGTTCGTCTTGCAGGCCGGTCGTACATCCGGCTACCGAAAGCGCAACGACGACGGCGAGCGCGGCGATGGGGATTCGGTTCACAGTGCGAACGTGTTGGTAGATAGTTGAAGTTTTTGTGGTGCGGAACGCAGGGCGTATTCGACAGACGCGACTGGCTCTACATCGGTTGGTTTTACTACCTTCGCCCCAACCTCTAAACATGGGTTTTGGTAGCTACGACGAATCCGAACAGCAGGACCAGGATAACGAAATCGACGAGGACGCCGCGGTCAACGTCCACGAACACAGCCACGACGGCAAGGTGTCGTTCGACTCCGAGGCCTCGCAGGACGAACTCCTGGACAAGCTGAGCGAAATCAAAGACGCCAACGCCGACGAGGAGTAACGCGGTTTTTCGTCACGCCGACTCGGACCCCCGCCACGCCTGCACGAACGGAAGGAGTAGCGAAATCGCGGCCAGCACGAGGATTCCGAGGGTGAGCGGCTCGGCGTAGAATATTTCCAGCGACCCGCCCGAGAGTTGAAGCGACCGTCTGAGGTTCACCTCCGCGATGGGACCCAGAATCAGACCGAGCACCATCGGTGCGAGCGGGTAGTCCTCGACTCGCATCGCGTACCCGAGCACCCCCGCGCCGAGCGCGACCCACACGTCGAGGACGTTGCCTCGGAGCGCGAACGCGCCCACGATGGAGAGGACGAAGATGGCGGGCCAGAGGTACGTTCCGGGAAAGTCGATGAGCTGCGCCCAGTAGCGCGCGCCGAGGAGGCCGAACACCAAGATGACGACGTAGACGGTGAAGAAGCCGACGAAAATCGCGTAGACGAGCGCAGGTTCGTCCTGAAACAGTCCCGGCCCGGGGCGGATGCCGTGGACCATCAGCGCGCCGATGAGTATCGCAGTCACGGAGTCGCCCGGAATCCCCAGCGTGAGCGTCGGAATCAGCGCGCCCCCGGTGCTGGCGTTGTTGCCCGCTTCGGCCGCTGCCACACCCCGGATGTCACCGTCGCCGAACGACGACGCCGCGCCCTCGACCCACCGCTTGGCCTCGTTGTAGGTGACGAACGAGGCGATGTCGCCGCCCGCACCGGGAATCGCGCCGATGAACGCGCCCGCCACGCTCGACCCGACGGTAACGTTCCGTATCTTCGCGAGGTCGGCGCGACTGGGAATCACGTTCGAGAGTTCTTGTGTGACCTGCTCGCTCCCGATACCGCGCTGGTAGCGCAGGAGTCCCTCCGCGATTCCGAACAGCCCAATCATCACCGCGATGAACTGGATGCCCGAACTGAGCGCCTCGACGCCGAAGGAGAACCGAGGGTACGCCAGCACCGGGTCGAGTCCGACCGTCGCGAGTAACATTCCCAACAGTCCCGAAATCAGCCCCTTCACGAGCGAGTCGCCGCTGACGCTCGCGATGATGGTCAGTCCGAACACCGCGAGCGCGAAGTACTCGGCGGAGCCGAACTCGATGGCGACGTTCGCGATTTGGGGAGCCAGCACGGCCAGCAGGACGACGCTGGTCGCGCCGCCGACGAACGACGCGACGGTCGCCACTGCGATGGCGCGACCCGCGAGACCGCGCTCGGCGAGCGGAAAGCCGTCGAAGACAGTCGCGGCCGCGCTCGGCGTCCCCGGCGTGCGAATCAGAATCGCGGGAATCGACCCCGCGTAGAGCGCGCCGCCGTAGATGCCGAGCAGGAGCATCATCCCCTCCGCGGGCGACATTCCGAACGTGAACGAGACCAGCACCGCCACGGTCATGGTCGCGGTCATGCCGGGGAGCGACCCCATCGTCATCCCGATGAGGACGCCGCCGACGATGAGCGCGAGCGCGAACGGTTGGAAGACGAGGGCGGCCCCCTGCGCCAAATTCCCGATTGCGCTCATCTACACCACCCCCCGAACATCATTTACGCCACCCCCACAAGCAACGGTAGCGCCGGGAGGAGTTCCGAGACCGGCACGCTTCCCGAGGGAAGCGGGACGTGCAGGAACTCCCGGAAGACGTAGTGGAGCGCGATCGCCACGCCGAGCGCGAGCGGAATCGACCGCGCGTACCGCTCGACGCCGGAGTAGCGCATCAGTCCGACGAGGAACGCCACCGTCGCGAGGACGAACCCCAGCACCGACATCGCGGCGACGTAGGCCGCGAGGAGCGCGACCGGGACCGCGAACCGGACCGCGTCGTCGGTCGAGATTCGGTGCGTTCGCGGGTCGCGCGACGCGACGCTCCGGACGAACAGGACGACCGCCAGCGTCCCAATCGTCGCCGCGACGACCCGCGGGAAGAACGCCGCGCCGGGCGAGCCTCCGAAACCGCTCGGGAAGTCCCGGCTGGCGACGAACACGCCCGCGGCCAGCGCCACCAGTAGCGCCGCCCCCACTTTGTCGGTGTGTCGTATCTCGATAGTCATCGTAAAAATTCGAGAATCGGGCGGGACCCGAGCGACGCCGTCGCTCGGGTCCCGCCCCGAAGTCGTTACGCCGTCCTACGACCCCTCTTGAATGTCGAGTTCGTCGACGATTCCCTCGAACCGGTCGAGTTCGGACGACATGAACTCGCCGTACTCCTCGGGACTGCGGTTGACCAGGCCGAACCCGTTGTCCTCCATGAACGACTGGAACTCGTCGGACTCGTACACCGACTGGAACGTCTCGTTGAGCGCCTGCACGCGCTCGTCGGGCGTTCCCTCGGGGACGCCGAGGCCTCGCCACGCCCCGATGGTCACGTCGATATCGCGCTCCTGAAGGGTCGGCACGTCCGGGAAGAGGTCGCTTCGCTCCTCGCCGAACACCGCGAGCATCTGGAGCGGCCCGTCCTGCACCTGCGGAGCGACCTCCGCGGGACTCGCGGTCGTCGCCTCAACTTCGCCGTTGACTACCGCCTGCGTCGCGGGTGCGCCGCCGTCGTAGCCGACGTGTTCGACCTCGATACCGGTCGCCTGTGCCATCTGTGCCGCCGAGAGGTGCCAGATTGCACCGATGCCGGAGTTCGAGATGCGAACCTCACCGGGGTTCTCCTCGGCGTACGAGACGAACTCCTCGATGGTGCCGTACGGCGCGTCCTCGGGCACGGTCAGCGACGCCGGGTCGAAGTTGTACTGCATCACCGGCGCGAACGCGTCGGGCGTGATGTTCGCGATGCCGAGGTGCGAGATGGTACAAATTTCGACCGTCAGCACCCCGACCGTCTGGCCGTTCGGTTCGGCGTTCGCGGCCGCGCGAAAGCCCGCGCTCCCGCTCCCGCCGGTCTGGTTCGTCACGAAGAACGACGCGTCGGACTGTTCTCCCGCCAGCGACGCGAGTTGGCGCGCGGTCCGGTCGGTGCCGCCGCCTGCCGCCCACGGGCAAATCATCTCGATGTCGCCGCTCGGGAACTCCCCGTCCTGTGCCGCCCCGAGTCCGGGTATCCCGACGAGTCCGACCGCCGAGCCGACGCCAGCCGCCTTCAAGAATCGTCGCCGTCCTGTCGATTCGAGTGTCGTATCGTTGGCTTCCCCCACCATGTCCATTGCTATCTATTGACTATATCGGATAAGAGCTTTTTTGCCTATATTGTTACGTTACCGAGCGGACAATATTCCACCGCCGCGGGCCGACGACGAACCGCGTCGAATTTAACCCGAACCGCGTTATCTGTACCCGTGAAGAACGTCACCGACAGGACTAGCAACCCCTTCGACATGCGTCCGCCCTGCGAACACGAGTGCGGGTCGTCGGGCCGTCGGGCGGTGTTCGGCTACGGCGACGCCAACGCCGACTTCCACCTCGTGGGCGACCATCCGGGCGTCCACGGTGGCGTCGAGACCGGCATCCCGTTCACCGGAAGCGAGGCCGGAGAGCGCCTCCAGCCGATTCTGAACGACGCCGGACTGCTCGGCGACGCCTACAGCGACGACCCTGCACTCGCTAATCTGTTCTTCAGCTACCTCCACATGTGCTGTCTCCCCGAGAGTCGCGGGCCGACCGACCGCGAGTACGCCGACCTCGAACCCTTCTTCGACGCCGAACTCCGGGCCATCGCGGCCCACGTCCTCCTGCCCGTCGGCGAGCGCGCGACCCGCCACGTCCTGCAAAATTACGCGTCCCGCGAGGCCCTGCTCGACGCGCGGGGCATGGCCGGACTCCACGCCGACCACGTGCCGGGGAGCGGCTTCCTCGTCGTCCCGATTCGAGAACCGAGCGAGTGGGAGGCCGACGACCGCGAGCGACTCGCCGCCTCGCTGTCGGACCTGCTGGCCTCGGACTACCGCCAGACCGCCGACCTGAGCCGGTTCGTCGCCACCGAGGACTCCTACGAGGTCCGATAGCGACCGATTCGGTGACCCGACCTATCGCTCGCGCCCGCCGGGGACGATAACGTCGAACACGCCCCGGAACGCGCCGTACAGAACGTCGAAGACGGTCGGGAGAAGCGGCACGACGACGAGAAAGGCGACGACGGCACCGACCGCCACGAGTCCGATTTCGACCGGCGACGAGGGACGAGGAATCGCCATGAGTCCGAAACGACGGCCTCCGTGTTAACGGTAGCGCAGGAGGAGATTCGGACGAGTCGAAGTGTCTCGGCCCGGTCGAACTTTCGCGGCCCGGTCAAATTTCCCCCGGCCCGGTCGCGGCCGAGGGCCGCGACCGGGCAGGATTTTCGGGGCGGAAGTCGGGTCGCTCAAGAAAATCTGGTCGTTCTGCGCGAATCAGCTATCAGAACCGAACTCAGCGCCGCACTCGCCACACACCATGCTCGCGGACGGAAGCCCGCGCTGCGGTGCGACGAGACCGCAGTCGTCACAGACGCCGTACAGGCGTTTTCCGGGGTCGATTCCGCAGACGAACTCCATCCGAACCCACGCCTCGGGGTTCGACTCGTCGTAGATTTCGACGCCGCTCTCGGTCCGCTTCCAGTTGATTGACTCGCCGGAACCCTCGGCGTCGGCACACGATTCGGGTGACTCGACTCGTTCGGACATCGCGTGGTAGAACCGCGAGTAGTATTCATCATAAACGTTCCGTAAAAATCCTTACTACGGAAGTACTAAAACTCGTTTCTTCGCGGGTCGAGTGGAGCGAAACCGAGAGGGAAAGCGACTTACCCGAACCGGGCGGAGTACGACCGTGAAACGGATTCAGCTCGGAAACACCGTCTTCGAGGGGCAAAACGACGCCTACGTCCTCGGCGCGGCGTCGGAGACGACCGCGCTGGTGGACACCGGCGTCGCCACGTCCGAGGGCCGCGACCAGCTTTCGGCGGGGCTGGCCGAACACGGCCTGTCGTTTTCCGACGTGGACGCGATTTTGCTGACCCACTGGCATCACGACCACACCGGACTCGCGGGCGACATCCAGCGCGAGTCTGGCGCGACCGTCTACGTCCACGAGGACGACGCCCGGATGGTCGAGAGCGACACTGCGAGCCACGAGGTCGAAATCGACAATCGGGGGCTGTTCGACGCGTGGGGAATCCCCGCCGAAAAGCGCGATGAACTCCTCGACTTTCTGGATTTGCACGAGGAGATTCAGGGCGAATCGCCGACAGTCGAGCGATTTTCCGACGGCGACAACTTCGAGTTCGGCGGCGTCGAACTCGAAGCGGTCCACCTGCCGGGCCACGCGAAGGGGCTGGCGGGGTTCGCCTTCGACGGGGATTCGGGCCCGGAACTCCTCGCGGGAGACGCCCTCCTGCCGAAGTACACCCCGAACGTCGGCGGCGCGGACCCCCGCGTCGAGGACCCGCTCGGGTCGTATCTCGGCTCGCTCGCGCGTATCGTCGAGGGTGACTACGCACGCGCGTGGCCGGGCCACCGCGACCCCATCGACGACCCGACCGACCGCGCCCGCGAAATCGCGGCCCACCACCGCGAGCGAACCGAGCGCGTGGTCGGCGTCCTGCGCGAGCGCGGGACCGCCGACGCGTGGACCGTGAGCGCCGACCTGTTCGGCGAACTCTCGAACATCCACATCCTCCACGGGCCGGGCGAGGCGTACGCTCACCTCGACCACCTCGAACGCACGGGGGTCGTGGCGAACACCGACGAGGGGTACGAACTTCGGGACGACGACCCGGACCTCGACGCGATTTTCGATGAGTTTCCCGAACTGAGAGCGCAGGCCGACCCGAGCGCGTCGGCGGGAGGCGACCGGTGACCCGCGTCACGGTGTGGAACGAGTTCCGCCACGAGCGCGAGGACGAGGCGGTTCGCGAGGTGTACCCCGACGGCATCCACGCGGTCATCGCCGACTTCTTGGACGAACGGGGGTTCGACGTGGAAACCGCGACCCTCGACGAACCCGAACACGGTCTGACCGAGGACGTGCTGGCCGAGACCGACGTGCTGACGTGGTGGGGCCACGACGCCCACGACGAGGTTTCGGACGAAGTGGTCGAGCGCGTCCGCGAGCGCGTCCTCGACGGAATGGGCCTCGTCGTCCTCCACTCGGGGCACTTCTCGAAGATATTCAAGCGTCTGATGGGCACGACCTGCAATCTCAAGTACCGGGAAGCGGGCGAAACCGAACGGCTGTGGGTCCTCGAACCCGGCCACCCCATCGCCGCGGGCGTCGAGGAGTCCGTCGAGATTCCCGAGACCGAGATGTACGGCGAGCGGTTCGACGTGCCAGCGCCCGAGACGCTGGTGTTCACCAGTTGGTTCGAGGGCGGCGAGGTGTTCCGAAGCGGGTGTTGCTACACGCGCGGGGCCGGGAAGGTGTTCTACTTCCGACCGGGCCACGAGACGTACCCCATCTACCGCCAACCGGAAGTCCAACAGATTCTGACCAACGCGGTCGAGTGGGCCGCGCCCTCCGACGGCCCCGCGCCGTCGTTCGGAAAGCACTCGACTCCGGCGACCGAGGAGTAGTCTTGAACCCGACCGAGGAGTAGTCTTGAACCCGACCGAGGAGTAGTCTCGAACCCGACCGAGGAGTAGTCTCGAACCCGACCGAGGAGTAGTCTCGAACCCGACCGAGGAGTAGTCTCGAACCCGACCGAGGAGTAGTCTCGAACCCGACCGAGGAGTAGTCTCGAACCCGGCAAATCGACCTCGCCGCGACTCGCGGCGAGGTCGGGTGTATTCACGAGTGAGAAGGGTAAGAGAAGGAAACACTTTATATAGAGAACGAGAAACCACGGGACGGAAATGGCAGACGCGCCGCCCCGAGTGCTTCACGTCGAGGACAACGACTTCTTCGCGAAAGTCACTGCGGAGATTCTCTCCGACGAGTACGGCATCCGGGTCCACACCATCGAGGGCGCGAGTCCGGCGCTCGACCTGCTCGAAACCGAGTGTTTCGACTGCATCGTCAGCGATTACGAGATGCCCGGTATGGACGGTCTCGAGTTTTTGGACGCCGTCCGCGAGCGCGACACCGACGTTCCGTTCATCCTGCTCACCGGGGGCGGAAGCGAGCGGATAGCCAGCAGAGCGATTTCGGCGGGCGTGACCGACTACCTCCAGAAAGGGTCGGGCAAAGAGCAGTTCGCGGTGCTGGCGAACCGAATCAACAACGCCATCACCAGGCGGCAGGCCGAACGGCGCGGCGAGCGTCAGGTCCTCGTCAACGACTGCATCTGGGACGCGAGTCAGGCAGTCCTACAAGCCACATCGCGCGAGGAAATCGAACAGACCGCGTGCGAGCGACTCGCGGCGTGCGACCCGTACCTCCTCGCGTGGGTCGGAAAGGTCGAAGAGGGGTCGGGCGTGGTTCGCCCGCAGGCCTCGGCGGGCATCGAAGAGCGGTATCTCGACCCCGTGACGCTCGATTTCGACCCCGACGGCGACTCTCCGACCCGGGAGGCCGTCCGGGGCGTTCCCGACCGGCGACTCGTCCGCGAAGCGGTCGAGACCGGAATCGTACGGGTCGAGCGGTCCGCGGCGTTCGCCGGAGGCCTCGACTCGGAGGTGGGCGAGAGCGCCCGTCCGGATTGTGACTCCGAACCGGAGTTCGACACCGATAGCTGTACGATAGCAGCGGTCCCGCTCGTCTACGAGGACACCACGTACGGCGTGCTGAGTCTGTGGTCGGACGACCGAGACGCGTTCCCCGAAACCGAGCGGCGAGCCCTCTCGAAGTTCGGAAACAACGTCGCGTACGCCATCGACTCGGTACAGACCCGAAAGGAACTGGTCCGGCGCGAACAGCGTCTCCAAGTGTTCAACCGAATTTTGCGCCACAATCTCCGAAACGACCTCAACGTCGTGTTGGGTCACGCCGAGAACCTCGCTGAATCCCACCCCGGAACCGAAACCGACGCCGACATCATCAAACGGAAGGCGCGCGAACTCATCGAAATCAGCGAGAAAGCGCGCGAAGTGGGCAAGACGCTCGACCGAGACGACTGGGCGAGGCGGAAAATCGACGTGACCGACTGCATCGAGCGGACCTGCACGGAGTTCCGTCAGGCCTACCCCGACGCCGAGATTTCGGTCGATATCCCCGACTCCGCGCAGGTGTATGCGGACAAGACGGTCGAAGCCGCGATAAGCGAAGTCGTCGAGAACGCAATCGAACACAACGAGACTTCCGACCCCGCCGTCAGCGTGAGCGTCTCGTTCGTGAACGAAGAGCGCGAGTGGGTCGAAATCACGGTCCTCGACGACGGGCCGGGAATCCCCGAGAACGAGCGCGAGGTACTCGTAGAGGGCGAGGAGACCGCCCTCCACCACGGGAGCGGTCTCGGCCTCTGGCTCACCAACTGGATAGTCGGGAAGTTCGGCGGCGAAGTCGCGTTCGACGGATACCACACCGATGGAACCGCGGTGACGTTGCGACTCCAGCGCGCGAGCGCCGCGAACCGACAGACGACGGTCTGAGCGGCCCGCCGTGCGGGCCGCTCGCGAGGCGATTCCTGTCCATTTCCAGTAACAATAGATATATAAGCCGAAGACAAACAATACAGACCATATGAGCACGAAATCAACGGGGTTCGTCGAGCGATTCAAACAGCCGGAGTACACCGGCGAAAATCGATGTACGCCGTGTACCATCGTCAACGTCCTCATCGCGGTCGTCGGGAGCGCCGCGGTCGGAGTCGTCGCGACGCCGCTCGTCGGCGTACCGGTGTTCGGGGCGTGTCTGGCGGCCATCTATTTTCGCGGGTACCTCGTTCCGGGGACCCCGACGCTCACCAAGCGATACTTTCCGGATTGGTTCCTCAAGTACTTCGACAAACACGAACACGACCAGCCGGAGATTAGCGAGGAAGACCGCGAGCCCGAAGAAGTTCTAGCCGACGCGGGAGCGGTCGAGCCGTGCGCGGAGGTCGAGGACCTCTGCCTCAGCGAGTCGTTCCGCGCCGACTGGTACGACCGCATGGAGTCCATCAACGCCGACGAGACCGAGAAGGCGGAGTTGAGCGCGGTCCTCGACGTGGACGAAGACGAACTGGAGTTCGACGAGCATCAGGAAGCGCTCGTCGCGAAGTTCGACGGCCGTCGGCTCGGCCAGTGGGAGTCCCGCGCCGCGCTACTCGCCGACGTCGCAGCCGCGAGAATCCTCGAAGACGGGTACAGCGACTGGGACAGACTGACGGTTACGAACCAGAGCAGAGTGTTGAGCGGTCTTCGAATCTTCCTCGACACGTGCCCCGACTGCGGCGGCGACATCGCGATGGAGCAGGACACCGTCGAGTCGTGCTGTCGGACGATGGACGTAGTGGCGGTGAGTTGCTCGGAGTGCGACGCGCGGCTTCTGGAAGTCGAACACGACCAGTAGGGAGGGAGTCGGTCGAACTCGCGATTTTCTCTCCTCTCGGTCTCTGTCCTCGTTCGACCCCACCGTTTCCGTTGTCTACCCTCTCGACCCGGGAGGCGTCGCTCCGGGGGTGATAGCCCCGAAGAGCGGCGAATACGTCACGGTTCGTCGTCGCCTGCCGAGCGCGGGGAACACCGGCGTTTCCGCTGTTTGAAGCGACCCGTGGGTCGTGGTCGGTTCCACACCGACGTTTCCGCTGTCTCTCGGTGGTCGAGCGCCGCGGTGGAAACCAAAAGCGAAAGATGGCATCGGGGGGGCCGGCCGGGAGTTGAAGGCGAAACCCCACCGTTTCCGCTGTTTTCTCTCGGTCTTCGCGGGAACGAAAGGCGAGAGGAGAGGAGAGGAGAGGAGAGGAGAGGAGAGGAGAGGAG
>NZ_RXOB02000053.1 GCF_004143485.2 Halorussus amylolyticus
GGTCGAAAAACACCTTCAACCTCAACACCAAGCGCGCGCTCGTCGAGAAGGGCGGACGCATGGAGTGGGTTTCGGGCAGTATGGGGTCGAAAGCCACCATGCTCTACCCCTGCTCGATTCTGAAGGGTCCCGGAGCCTCCGCGAACCACATCTCCATCGCGTTCGCGGGCGAAGGCCAAGACATCGACACCGGCGCGAAGGTCTACCACAACGCCCCGCGCACCAACTCCACCATCGAATCGAAGTCGATTTCGAAGGACGGTGGGCGTACGAACTACCGCGGGCTGGTCCACATCGCCGACGGCGCAGAGCACTCCTCGACCGCAGTCGAGTGCGACGCGCTGATGTTCGACAACGAATCCACGTCCGACACCATGCCGTACATGGAAATCGAAGAGTCGAAGGTGGACGTCGCCCACGAGGCGACGGTCGGGAAAATCGGCGACGAGGACGTCTTCTACCTCCAGTCGCGTGGATTGGACGATGACGACGCCAAGCAGATGATTGTCTCGGGGTTCATCGAACCCATCACCGAAGAACTCCCAATCGAGTACGCCGTCGAACTCAATCGACTCATCGAACTCGAAATGGAGGGGAGCCTCGGATGACTGCGACCCAAGTCCACGAGACGATTTCCGAGGAGACCGTCAGAGAAATCTCCGAGAGCCTCGACGAGCCCGACTGGCTCCTCGAAACGCGACTCGACGCGCTCGAGGCGCTCGACGACCTCGAAATGCCTGACGTGATTCGAACGCCCGGTCGCGACTGGACTAACCTCGACGCGCTCGACTACGAGAGCTTCGTGGACCCGCTGAACGCGGCCGAGGAGAAGGACCAACTCGGACCCGACGAGGTCGAAGTGCTTCCGTTCTCGGAGGCCGTAAGCGAGCGCGAGGACCTCCTGAAGGACCACTTCGCGTCGGTCGTGGACCCCGAGGAGAACTACCTGACTGCGCTCTCGACCGCGCTGTTCAGCACGGGAACCGTCGTGTACGTCCCGCGGAACGTCGCTGCCGAGGACGTGACCATCCGAACCACGCAGAACTCCCAGTCGCTGTTCAACTACACGCTCGTCGTGACCGAGCAGTCGAGTTCGGTCACGATTCTGGAGCGCCAAGACACCGGGGAGTCGATTGAGGGCGAGCGCTACTACTCCGGCATCGTGGAAATCGCGGCCGGGGAGAACAGCCACGTCCAGTACGGTTCCCTCCAAGACTTGGACGAGGAGACGTACAACTACACGCTCAAGCGTGCCGAGACGGCCGATTACTCCACCGTCAACTGGATTGAAGGCCATCTCGGTTCGCGACTCACGAAGTCGTCCGTCGAGACCGAACTCGACGGCGAAGGCTCCGAAACCAAGACGGTCGGTGCCTTCTTCGGCCACAACGACCAGCATTTCGACATCGCGGTTCGAGTCTGGCACAACGCCGCCCACACGACCGCCGACCTCGTGACCCGTGGCGTCCTCGACGACGCCGCGCGGTCGGTGTACGAGGGCGTTCAGGACGTTGGCACCGAAGCGTGGGACACCAACTCCTACCAGCGCGAGAACACGCTGATGTTGAGCGACGAGAGCGAGGCCGACGCCTCCCCGAAGCTCATCATCAACAACCACGACACCGAGGCGAGCCACTCGGCGACCGTGGGCCAGATAGACGAAGAGGACCTCTTCTACATGACCTCTCGCGGGGTCGATTCGGAATCCGCGCGGGACATGCTGGTCGAGGGCTTCTTCGTCCCGGTGTTCGAGGAGATTGCGGTCGAGGAGTTCCGCGACGACCTCGAAGAGAAAATCGCCGCGCGACTCGGCTGATTCGGTCGGACCTTCATTTTTCGTCTCCGCAGTGTGCGACCGGCCTCGAAACCGCGAGCAACCACATCTGTTAAGTCCCCGACCACCCGACCTACCCACGATGACTGTCGCACTGCCGTTCGAGCGTGGGTGGTCGGCGTGAGCGTCGGCCACCGCGTCTCGACCGACCGCCAACTCGCCCGCCTGCTCCAAATCGGCGTCGTGCTGGAGGAGGTCGTCGAAGTGCGGGCGGCTCGTCACTACGAGACGCTCTCGCCCGACGAGCGAGACGCCGACATCGAAGAACTCCTCGCGGAGGCCCGCGAGGAGTCGGCCGACCACCGCGAACGCCTCGAAGCGCTCGTGGACCGACTCGACGCCGACCCGGTACCGCTCTCGGAGGTCGAAGCGCTGGTCGAAGCCCACTACGCCCAGACGCGACCCGAGGACTTCGACGGTATCCTCTACGACCAACTCAACGGCGAGGAGACCGCGTACAAATTCTACGACGACCTCATCGAAGCCATCGAATCGAACGACGCTACCTTCGGTCTCGACCGCGAGGAACTCCTCGACACCCTGAAGGAGATTCGCGAGGAGGAGGCCGAAGGCGTCGAAGAAGTCGCCGCGGTCATGGAGGCCCGAGAATGAACACCGCAGACCAGTACCTGAAATCGATTTACCTCGTACAGCGGATGGAAGGCGGACCGGCATCGACCGGGACGCTGGCCGACCGACTCGACGTGAGCCCGGCGAGCGTCAACGAGATGATAGGTAAGCTACAGGACCGCGGTCTCGCGGACCACGAGAAGTACAAGGGCGTCAGCCTCACCGACGACGGCGAGACCCGCGCCCGCGAGGCGCTCCAGACCTACTGCATAATCGAACGCTTCCTCAAGAACGTCCTCGAAGTCGAGGAGTTCCCCGCCGAAGCGAAGGCGCTCGAAAGCGTCATCGACGAGACGGTGGCCGAGCGACTCGACACCATCATCGACCGCGAACCCCAGTGCCCCGACTGCTTCGACGCCGAGGCCGACATGTGCGCCGAACTGATGCGACAGGGCGAAGCCGACTGAGTCTTCATCCCACGTGCTTTCGATTGCGATACGTTCAAGTGGATTGTCCCGTTAGAATCGAGTGCAGTCCCGTGGTGTAGTGGCCAATCATATGGGCCTTTGGACGTGACTGGGTTACAAGCCGTCACGGAAGCGAGCCTATGACGGCGGTTCGAATCCGCCCGGGACTATATAAAATATTTTATATTAATTCGAGACCGGCAGCCGACGCCAATCCTTTTCCATTCTCGCTCCGAATGGGAACCCAACGCATGGGCCTCTTCAAGGAACTCGGAAAACAGGTCGAGCAGTTCAAGCAGGACGCCAAGAGCGCCGCCGACGAGGCGGCCGCCTACGAGTGTGCGGCGTGCGGCGCACGCTTTCACACCGCGCGCGACGACTGTCCGGACTGTGGAGCCGACGAAATCCGGTCGATAGACGCCGAAGCCGAGGAGACAACGCCCTCGGAGTCCGACGACTCGACGGAGTAGCCGACTCTCGACGCTACTCGTCGCGGAGTTCCAGCGCCTCGGTCAGCTCGTCGGTGAGTGACTCGCCAGTCGCGCCGCCGTCAGTTCACAGGACGCGGCGTTTCGGCGCGTCCTGCGTGGAATTCCCCACTATGCCCGCAGACGGTCAACGGCCGGCCGTATCAACGGTCTCGCCGAGATAGCCCCTAACCGCGCCCGTCAGCCAGTAGCGACCGATTACCGCGGCCGAGGGTTCGGTTCAGGTTCGCGCTGTTCTCGGTGCGAGCGCCCCAAGCGACGCATAACAAAGCCGTTCGGTCTCGTCTTTCGTCGCGAATGCCCCCCGTTCCGACACCGAATCGAGATGACGAGACCCGAACCGACGACTCACGATGGAGCTGACGTGGTTCGCAGGCTCGTCAGTCCTCCTCCTCGGCGTCGGGTACGTCTGCGCTCGCCGAGCGTCCCGGTCGCCCCCGGCCGTCTGGCTGGTGATATGCGGGTCGCTGTTCGCGCTCTCGACCCGCGACCTGTTCCGGTCGCGCGAGCGCGGCCGTCCCCGCTCCGAGGACGACGACCGCTCTCGGGAGCGTCCGGTCGCGCGCGCCGACGCGAGCGACGAACGGCCCGAACTTCCGACAGTCGTGCGACTCCTCCGGCGAGTCGGCGGTTGGTTCGGCTGATTCGTCGGGCAGTCGTCCGCCGCGGTCGGCGACCGCGGCGGACGACTGCCCGACGGTCTGAGCGACTTACCGACAGCCTATCCGTTAAGACGTTGGGGGGCCTTCGGTCACTCATGAGCGAGCAGCGGTACCTTCCCGACGCCGACGGCGTGACCGAGTTCGAAGCGACGGTCGCGGAGGCGACCGACGAGTACGTCGTCCTCGACGGCACCTACTTCTATCCCGAAGGCGGCGGCCAGCCAGCCGACCACGGCGCGCTGGAGTGGGACGGCGGCCGCGCCGAGGTCACGAACGTCCGGAAGAACCACGGCGACGTGCGCCACTACGTCGCGGAAATCGAAGGCGAGGTTCCCGACTCGGGCGAGACGGTCCGGGGCGAAATCGACGCCGAGCGCCGCGACGCCCACCGTCGGATGCACACCGCCCAGCACGTCGTCTCGCGGGTCGTCTTGGACGAGTTCGGCGGCGAGACCGCCGGAAACCAGATTCACGCCGACCGGTCGCGAATCGACTTCGAGCCGGTGGACTTCTCCGAGGAAGACGTCGAGACCATCGAGGAACTGTCGAACGAAGCCATCGAGCGCGACCTGTCGGTGACGAAAGCCGAGCGCCCGCGCGAGGAAGTCGAATCGCGGGTGGACGAAGGACGGTCGCTCCTCCACCTCATTCCGGACCACGTGGACCCGCTCCGGGTGGTCGAGGTCGAAGCGTTCGACTACTGCCCGTGCGGCGGCACCCACGTCGATAGCCTCGGCGAAATCGGGCGCGTCCGGATAACCGACCGCACCTCGAAGGGCGCGGACACCGAGCGAATCGAGTTCGTGCTGGACGACGCGTAGGACTGGCCGGGTGGAACGTCGCCCGTGAACGAGGTGTCGCGACCGAATCTCCCTACTCGTTTGGGCGTCGTAACTCTAAAGAGTCAATCATACGTTTATACGAGTAACAATGAGTACGGAGTTCGGTCAACTGAGGTGGTTCTGTGGGAGTTGAAATCAAGGAGTCGCCGATTACGGAGTCGGAGTACGAGGCGATGCAGGATTTCGTGTACGAGTATCTCGCCGCCAGCGTCGAGAACGAGGACGGCGGCGGCCGAATGCGGTGGTACCCGTGGCACTCCGCGGAGTACCGATTCAACCACATCCTCAACGTGGTCGACCTCGCAGAGACCATCGCGGAGGCGGAGGGCGCGAACGTCGATGTGGTCCGGGTCGCGGGGCTGTTCCACGACATCGCCAAACTCGACGCCGACCAGGAGGTCCACGCCGAGGAGGGCGCGCGCATCGCTCGGAAGTACCTCGAAACCCACGGCGACTTTCCCGAGTCGTTCATCGAGGAGGTGTGCAAAGCCGTCGAGAATCACTCGTATCAGGGCGACCTGACGAACCTCTCGAAGGAAGCTCAGTGTCTCATCGAGGCCGACCTGCTCGACAAGGTGGGCGCGAACGGCACCGCGCTGATGCTGCTCCGGATGGGGTACGAAGCCCGGACCCACATGGACGCCGCCGAGATGGTCGATAGGGTGATGGAGCGGGGCAAGGACGCGGCCACGCGAATCGAGAGCGACACCGCCGAGAGCATCGTCCACGAGCGACTCAAGCGCGTCAAGTGGTTCCGCGAGTGGCTCGAATCCGAAGTGCCCGAGATGGACCACGAGACGGAGTCGGACCCGCGAAACTACAATCGGCCGTAGGGTTATCCGAGCATCCGCACCGACTCCCAGACGAACGAGACGCCTGCGAGCGCCAGCACCGCCGCGCTGAGGTACGCGACCGCGGGCGCGAACGCGTCCACGCGGCGTCCGGCGGCGACCAGCGCGGCCGGGAAGCCGGTAATCCAGAGCGCGATGCCCGCGAAGAAGCCGACCACGATGACCGGGCTTCCGGTCGCCACGGTGATGCCGAGCGCGTCGAGCGAGAACGTGCCGGGGTCGAGCAGGCCGACGCCCGCGGTCAGCCACCACAGAATCTGGAAGGGGTTGGTGAGCGCGAGCGCGAACGCCTTTTGGAAGCCCTTGCTCTCGTCGGCCGAAGTGACATCCTCGCCGGTGAACGCGGCGCTCGCGTCGCTCGCCGCGCCGTAGGCGAAGTAGAGCATCAGAACTCCGCCAGCGCCGAACAGCGCGCCCCTGACCGTCGGGAGGTCACGGACGACCGCGACGACCCCGAGAAGCGCCAGCACGAAAAAGCAGGCGTCGGCGGTCATCGCGCCGAGACCAGCCCGGAAGCCCGACCGCCACCCTCGGAGGACGCTCTCCTCGGCGATGACGGCGTTCATCGGTCCGGGCGGGGCCGCGAGCGAGAGACCGAGCGCGACCCCGGCCAGCGCCGAGACCAGCAGTTGCATGAGTTCGGAGTTGGGAGTCGGCTCTGAAAAGTTCTCCTAAACCGGAACTGCGGCGACCGGGGCGCGTAAATCGGTGGCAAACGGTAAACGACTCCACTTCGAACGGGTAGCCGTAGATTCGATGGACGAAATCGTCTCGATAGCGGAACGGGAACTGGGAGAGTCCCCGACGGAGGTCACGCGAGTAGACGCGGGACTGCTACACGAGACGTACGAACTCGACTGTGCCGGTGGGGAGTACGTACTCCAGTTTGCGTCCGACGCGGACAAGGACCGACGGGACTCTCTGAGACGCGGCCTGAACTGCTACGCCGCGTTGCAGAACTCCGAGATACCCGTCCCGAACCTCGTGACGGAGAAGATGACCGCGTTCGACGGGAGAAAATACGCGCTCGTCGAAAAGCTACCCGGCAAAACGGCGGAGCGCGACGTGTCTCCCGAAAAAGTCCTGAACGCGGGGAGATACCTAGCGAAGATACACAACGTCAGGCACTTCGAGACGGCAGGCTGGATACGGTTCGACGGCGGATATCCATCCGTCCGACGATTTCGAGAAGGGAGTCTGAAACGGCGAATACAGCGTACCGTCGAGGAGAGTTCGGGAGTCCTGCGAGAAGGTGGACTGGAAACGGCTGGAACAGAAGTCGAGAGACTGTTCGACCGGTCGGGAGGAGACCTGCCGGAAGAGTTCCGGCCCGTTCTCTGCCACGACGATTACTCCCCGGACAACGTCCTCTTCCGCGACGGCGAGGTGACGGGAGTACTCGACTTCGACCGGGCCTACTCCGGCCACAATCAGCGAGACCTCGTGAAAGCGGCCAACTGCTTCTGGATGCACGACCCGTGTAGCAACTGGGACGTTCGAGCCAAACTCTACGAAGGATACCGCGAAGTGAACGACCTCGATAGCTCCTTCGACCGAAACGAACCGCTCTACAGAGTCGAGACGCTCGTAGAAATCGTCGCAGGGCTTCTCGAAATGGGCGAACTCTCCGAGTACGAGCGGAGTTTCTACTCCGAGCGACTTTCAGACACACTCGAACGGGCCGAAAAGCGGTGACTCACATCACGCCGAGCACCGCCGCCGAAACCCCACCGACTACCTGCTCCCAAATCGAGAACCCGGTCGCGATGGCGAGGACGGTGTCGGCCGCGAAGAAGCCGAACAGCCCAGCCGCGAACAGGTGTGCCTTCCGGCGGTCGAACCGTCCCGAAAAGCGGTGGAAGAAGTAGGCGTTCGCGAGGCTCACGGGGATGATGGCGGCCATCTCGCCGACCCAGATGGCCGAACTCGCGCCGTACTGTGCGGCGAGTCCGATGGTGACCAACTGGGTCTTGTCGCCGAACTCGCCCGCGGCCATCAGCAGAAAGATGGGGACGAAGCCGCCGAACGACTCCGAGAGGTCCCGGCCGAACACGGTCGGCAGGTCCACGCCGAGGGAGGCCTGTGACACTCCGCCGTCGGATTCGAGCGAAGCCCCCGACTCGCCCGCCGTGGGGGCCGACCGCCACAGCGCGACCGCGAAGACGAAGAACAGTATCGCGGTGAACGCGTCGAGCGCGACCGGCGGGAGCGCCGACTGGAGGGCGCTCCCGAACCAGATTTCGAGCGCGGTCCACCCCGCGAACGCGGCCCCGGCGGCGCTCACGACCACCAGCGGGTCGTACCGGGTCGAGAGTCCGGCGATGATGAACTGGACCTTCTCGCCCGGCAGGACCGCGAGTTGGGCGACCGCCGCCACGACCGCGATTTCGACCCATCCGGTCACGCACCGCCCACCCCGGACTCGGGGGTCGCTCCCTCGGTCTCGGTGCGCCGGACGCGGATGGACGCCGCGACAGACTCGGGGAGGCTCTGTTCGCGTCCCTGAGACTCGCCGTTCGGAGACGCTTCCGGCGTCTCGCGCTCGCCGACGCGGACCGTCACCATGCCGAACGGGGCCACGCCCACGACCCGGACGCGAGTACCGGGCGTGATGCCCGCGTTCGAGAGATACCGGAGTTCCTCGTCGTCGCGGTCGCTCACGCGCGCGACGACTACCGTGTCGCCCTCGGTGTGGTCGCTCAGGCGGGTCGTGTCGTCCTCGGCGATGGGCGCGAGGTCCTCGCTCGGAATCGGGTCGCCGTGGGGGTCCACCTCGGGGTCGCCGAGCGCGTCGGCGACCCGGCGCTCGAACTCCTCGCTGATGTGGTGTTCGAGGCGGTCGGCCTCGTCGTGGACTTCGCTCCACGAGTAGTCGAGGTGTTCGGTCAGGTACGCCTCCAGCAGGCGATGGTGGCGCAGGACTTCGAGCGCGACCGTCTCGCCCTCCGCGGTGAGTTCGACCCCCTTGTACTTCTCGCGCTCGACCAGCCCTCGGTCTTCGAGTTTTTCGACCATGCTCGTGACCGTCGGCGGCGTCACGTCGAGGTACTCGGCGATGGCGGAGGTCGCGACCGGGTCGCCGTCCTCGGTCTGGAGGGTGTAGATAGCTTTCAGGTAGTCCTCCATCACGTCGCTCAACATGTTCGTGGTCGCATTTAGAGCCGTCTAAAGTTTAAGTTTGTCCCATCTTCTATCGCCGTGGCGAGCGCGCGACCGGTCGCGCGCT
>NZ_RXOB02000054.1 GCF_004143485.2 Halorussus amylolyticus
TTTCACCCCTATACGTAGGTCACGAGAGGGTATTGTAGGACACCAACTCTAGCAGGCCTCCACGTGGCTTTCGCCACGCTTCGCCTTGCCCACGCATAGATCATCTGGTTTCGGGTCGTATCCGTTCGACTCCCCGCGCTTGAACACGGCGGCCCTCGCCTAACGGCTGCGGCCATGTTGGTTTCCCTGTGCCTTCCCCGATGCTCGGGTTAGACTCGCCGGACAGATACACTCCTTGGTTCGTTTTTCAAAACGTACGACGCGACATCGGCTTCCTCCGAGTCCTACTACGCGTTTGCACGCGATTCGTTTATCGGAGGACCTTGTATGCCTCGTCGTTCTATCACCACCTGATTTCAGGCCCTGTTGCACCTCCCTTTGTGGGGTGCTTTTCAGCGTTCGCTCACGCTACTTGTTCGCTATCGGTCTCGAGGTGTGTTTAGTCTTGGTCATCGATGCTGACCGTGTTCACGAGGAATTTCCAATCCCCGTTACTCTGGAGCTGACGCCCATCGTACTGTGTCATGTTACGGGGTTGTCACCCTGTATCACACTCCGTTCCAGGAGATTTCACATGACAGGTCGGATGTTGAGAGTCAGTCCGGACACCACATTGCCCGTGAGGGCTTCGGTTTGGACTGGGTCGCGTTCACTCGCAGTTACTGACGACATCCCGTTCGGTTTCTTTTCCTGTCGGTACTAAGATGTTTCAATTCCCGACGTTCCCTATTGCGCAAAGCAATTGTAGAGGGATTCCCATTAGGAAATCCTATGTTCTTCGCCTCCGTGCGGCTCCCATAGGCTTATCGCAGCTTGGCACGTCCGTCTTCGGCACTCGAGCCGAGCCATCCACCAGGCGGTACAGTAGCCACGTTGTTGTGGATAATGTCACTGTGACCCGGGTAAACGGATCCAGTGGACGCCTGGATTGCACGTACATACGGTCGTCATCGCCACGTCCCGGTGGTAAGGGGAGCGTGCGTCGAACCCTTCCTACACGCGCTTTCACGGTGTAGTGCATCGGTCTTCGGACCTGAACGTTACCCCGTCTCCCACTTAAGGGACACGGTTCACGCCCACGTCCGGATATGGACCCACTGGGATTCGAACCCAGGGCATCCTCCTTGCAAAGGAGGCACTCTACCACTGAGCTATGGGCCCACCTCCCCGGACGGGGAGGAATTTCGTTAACCCTGGCAGTTCGAAGGTGCCCGACCACCGAAGTGGTCGAGGTCGTCGAGGAAACCTCTTGGTGTCCGTCAGAGACGGACGGTGGTGGGCCACCCTGGTGTGGGTGGTCCCGTACGTTAGGAGGTGATCCAGCCGCAGATTCCCCTACGGCTACCTTGTTACGACTTAAGCCCCCTTGCGAAGCCCAGATTCGACCACCGTGTGGTGGCCTCATCCGGACCTCACTCGGGTGCTTTGACGGGCGGTGTGTGCAAGGAGCAGGGACGTATTCACCGCGCTCTTCTGAAGCGCGATTACTACCGAATCCAGCTTCATGAGGGCGAATTTCAGCCCTCAATCCGAACTACGACCGAGTTTAGGAGATTAGCGCCTCCTCTCGGAGTGGCTTCCCACTGTCTCGGCCATTGTAGCCCGCGTGTAGCCCAGCTCATTCGGGGCATACTGACCTACCGTTGCCCGTTCCTTCCTCCGCTTTGGCAGCGGCAGTCTCCCTAATGTACCCAGCTACCACAAGGGTACTGCTGGCAATTAGGGATGCGGGTCTCGCTCGTTGCCTGACTTAACAGGACGCCTCACGGTACGAGCTGACGGCGGCCATGCACCTCCTCTCAGTAGGTCTGGTAAGCTCATCACACTGACCATCACTCCTACTGTCGGAGCTGGTGAGATGTCCGGCGTTGAGTCCAATTAAACCGCAGGCTCCTCCGGTTGTAGTGCTCCCCCGCCAATTCCTTTAAGTTTCATCCTTGCGGACGTACTTCCCAGGCGGCTCGCTTCTCGGCTTCCCTACGGCACAGCACAGGCTCGTAGCCTGTGCCACACCTAGCGAGCATTGTTTACAGCTAGGACTACCCGGGTATCTAATCCGGTTCGTGACCCTAGCTTTCGTCCCTCACCGTCGGGTCCGTTTTTCTGAGGCGCTTTCGCCACCGGTGGTCCGTCCAGGATTACGGGATTTCACTCCTACCCCGGACGTACCCCTCAGATCTTCCGGCCCCAAGCCAGCTGGTTTCCGCCGGACGCCCACGCGTTGAGCGCGTGGATTTCCCGACGGACCTGTCTGGCCGGCTACGGACGCTTTAGGCCCAATAATAGCGGCCATCACTTGAGCTGCCGGTATTACCGCGGCGGCTGGCACCGGTCTTGCCCAGCTCTTATTCGTGCACCACCTTACGGTGCAGAAAAGCGAGGACTATATGCCCTCGCACTCGGAGTTCCCTTATCGCACTGTCGTGCAGTGTAAAGTTTTCGCGCCTGCTGCGCCCCGTAGGGCCCGGATTCTTGTCTCAGAATCCGTCTCCGGGCTCTTGCTCTCACAACCCGTACCGATTATTGGCACGGTGGGCCGTTACCCCACCGTCTACCTAATCGGCCGCAGCCACACCCTATGGCGCCTGAGCGTTTCCAGCTTCTTTCATTCCAGAGTGGAAGCCTTATTCGAGATTAGCCTCAGTTTCCCGAGGTTGTCTCGATCCATAGGATAGTTTGGCCACGTGTTACTGAGCTTTCCGCCACGAGTCTGAACTCGTGCGACTAGCATGGCTAAATCGAACTCCGATAGCAATGGCCTCCGGCAGGATCAACCGGAATGGTTGCCGAGCACAATGGCTCGGTGGGTTTCTGGCGGAGACACATATATCGTGTCTATCTTCTA
>NZ_RXOB02000055.1 GCF_004143485.2 Halorussus amylolyticus
TGCTGTGTGGGGTGTGGTATGAATGGGTAGGCGGCGAACCGGTGTTTCCAGAGGCTCGCGCACTCCAGTACTGGCCGGAACGCAGGCGGGCTTAACTTCCGTGTTCGGGATGGGTACGGGTGGTGCCCCGCCGCTCTGGCCGCCTTAACGCCGACTCGCGGAATCGAACCGCGAACACTGTCCAACGTCGGTTGGTTCAACAGTAACGACCGTATGATTGTGTGCAATCCAGTTTGCGCCTGGATCCGTTTAAGCGGATACAGTGCATGAGTGTGTGGCATTGACCAGTTAGTACTCGCGGACTGAACGCCTCGTTGCCTCGGCGCGTACATCCCGAGCCTATCGACCTCGTCTTGTACGAGTGGTCTCAGTTGGTATCTCTTTTCCAGGTGGGTTTCGAGCTTAGATGCGTTCAGCTCTTACCCCGTGTCACGTGGCTGCCCGGCACGCGCTCTTTCGAACGACCGGTACACCAGTGGTGACCAGTCGTAGTTCCTCTCGTACTATACGACCGTTCCCGTCAGATACCGTTGCACCCCCAATAGATAGCAGCCGACCTGTCTCACGACGGTCTAAACCCAGCTCACGACCTCCTTTAATAGGCGAACAACCTCACCCTTGCCCGCGTCTGCACGGGCAGGATGGAGGGAACCGACATCGAGGTAGCAAGCCACCGGGTCGATATGTGCTCTTGCCGGTGACGACTCTGTTATCCCTAAGGTAGCTTTTCTGTCGTCCATGGCCCGCATCAAGCAGGCTCATGAGTTCGCTAGACCACGCTTTCGCGTCAGCGTCCCTTGTTGTGCAGGACACTGTCAGACTTCCTTTTGCTCTTGCGCTCTGTTCCGGGTTCCCGACCCGGATGAGGAAATCTTGGGGCACGCTCGATATCTTTTCGAGCGTGTACCGCCCCAGTCAAACTGCCCGGCTACCGGTGTCCTCCTCCCGGAGTGAGAGTCACAGTCACTAACGGGTAGTATTTCAATGGTGACTCGGTGGCCCGCTAGCGCGGGTACCTGTGTAGTGTCTCCTACCTATGCTGCACATTAGCGACCGTGTCTCAGCGACAGCCTGCAGTAAAGCTCTATAGGGTCTTCGCTTCCCCTTGGGGGTCTCCAGACTCCGCACTGGAATGTACAGTTCACCGGGCCCAACGTTGGGACAGTGACGCTCTCGTTGATCCATTCATGCAAGCCGCTACTGAAGCGGCAAGGTACTACGCTACCTTAAGAGGGTCATAGTTACCCCCGCCGTTAACGGGTCCTTCGCCTCGTTGTACCGAGTGTTCAGATACCCGCACTGGGCAGGATTCAGTGACCGTACGAGTCCTTGCGGATTTGCGGTCACCTATGTTGTTACTAGACAGTCGGAGCGTCCGAGTCACTGCGACCTGCCCCTCTCCGGGGCAGGCATCCCTTATCGCGAACTTACGGGACTAACTTGCCGAATTCCCTAACGTCGGTTGCTCCCGACAGACCTTGGCTTACGCCGCCAGAGCACCTGTGTCGGATCTGGGTACGAACACTCTACTCCCTTTTCACGGGCCCCAGGTTGGGCTGACTTGCGCTATTCCGCCGTTCGTCCGCTTCCTGCCATTACGGCTTCCACGGACTTTGACGGTTCGACCGGGCGAAAGCCCGGCTCAACCTACCCCGAGGCGTCGGTTTCACTGTAGAGTGGTACTGGAATATTAACCAGTTTCCCGTTTGTCTCGCTCGAATTGCGACGAGACTTAGGATCGACTAACCCTCGGCTGTTCAGCATTGCCGAGGAACCCTTGCTCTTGAGGCCGTCGGGGTTCTAACCCGACTAACGCTGCTACTATGACCAAGATTTTCGTCACCAGTCGGTCCATACGAATTCTCACCCGTACTTCCATCCGAATGGTGTGCCAACCTACTCGATCACCCTGTTATGGGTGCGGCCAGGTCTCGGTGGCGGACTTGAGCCCCGATCATTTTGGGCGCTCCGAACCTCGGCCGGTAAGCTGTTACGCTTTTCTTAGAGGGTAGCTGCTTCTAAGCTCACCTCCCGGCTGTCTAGGGCTCGGAACCACCTTCGATCGCACTTAGTCCGCACTTGGGGACCTTAACCCAGCTCTGGGTTGTCTCCCTCACGGTGCACAGGCTTACCCCGCACACCGGATTCCCTGCGTCGGCGGCGTCCGTAAGTTTGGAGTTTGACAGGGGGGCCGACTCCTCTCGGAGTCGGCGCCCCCAATCGGTCGCTCTACCTCACGGACTACCTCGACAGAGGTCATGCTTCGACATGTGTCGGTTGGAACCAGCTGTTGCCAGATTCGATGGGCCTTTCACCCCTATACGTAGGTCACGAGAGGGTATTGTAGGACACCAACTCTAGCAGGCCTCCACGTGGCTTTCGCCACGCTTCGCCTTGCCCACGCATAGATCATCTGGTTTCGGGTCGTATCCGTTCGACTCCCCGCGCTTGAACACGGCGGCCCTCGCCTAACGGCTGCGGCCATGTTGGTTTCCCTGTGCCTTCCCCGATGCTCGGGTTAGACTCGCC